>NZ_BMNT01000033.1:27171-121762 GCF_014646695.1 Sphaerisporangium melleum | reverse complement strand
TTCGAGAACGTCGCCGACCCCTACCACCTCGGCGAGGCGTCCTCCGGCCCGGGCACCCTGGTCGCCCGCAACAACCACAAGGTCAACTCCGGCGCCGGGCAGACCGGCGGCAGCGTCGCCTCTCTCCCCTACTCCTACACCTGCGACACCCCCTCGCAGGTGAACTCCATCGTCAGCGCGGGCGCCGGTGCCGGCAAGGTCAACCTCTGACGCCTTCCCGCACCTCAAGTGGCCCGTTCCGGTCCGGTCAAGGCCGGACCGGAACGGGCCCGGAACCAAGGAGAACCACGTGAGCCTCATCATGAGGACGAGGCGGACGGGCAAGATGCTCGTCCTGACGGCCACGGCGGGCGTCGCGCTGGTGGCCGGGATGATCGACGCGGGCTCCGCCCAGGCGGCGGCGCCGACCTCCGGCACCTACACCCTGGTCAACGCCAACAGCAGGCTGTGCCTGGACGCGCCGAACGGCTCCGACGGCACCCAACTCGTCCAGTCGTCCTGCAACGGGAGCACGAACCAGAAGTGGACCGTCACCTCGGTGGGCGGCGGCGTCACGCTCAAGGCGGGCAGCACCGGCAAGTGCGCGGGCGTGAAGGACGCGAGCACCTCGGCGGGCAAGGCCGTGCAGCTGGAGACCTGTACGGGCGCGTCGTCGCAGACCTGGCAGCTCACCGAGTCCGGCTCCAACATCCGGGTGGTCAACGCCAACGGCGGCAAGTGCCTGAACGTCAAGGACAGCTCGACCAGCGCGGGCGCGCCGGTGCAGCAGAACTCCTGTGACTCGGTGACCAGCAAGCAGTGGACGTTCGCCCCGGCCGGCTCGACCCCGACGCCCACCGGCAACCCGAACCCGACGCCCACCCCGACTCCGACCGGCGGCGGTGGCACCATCCCGAACTGGCCCTCTCCTGCCAGTTCGGTGAAGGTCAACGCGACGATCCAGGTGTCGGGCACGTTCGACGGCGGGATGAAGCGCTACTACGGCATCGGCGACGGCGGGCAGAGCGAGAGCCAGGACCCGATGTTCGAGCTGGCGCCCGGCTCCACCATCAAGAACGTCATCCTCGGCGCGCCGGCGGGTGACGGCATCCACTGCAACGGGAACTGCACCATCCAGAACGTCTGGTGGGAGGACGTGGGCGAGGACGCCGCCACCTTCCTCGGCGGCAACGACTACTACGTGACCGGTGGCGGCGCGAAGTCGGCGACGGACAAGGTGTTCCAGCACAACGGCCCGGGCACCGTCCACATCAGCAACTTCTACGTCGCCTCCTCCGGCAAGCTCTACCGGGCCTGCGGCAACTGCTCCAGCTCCTACCAGCGCCACGTGGTGATGAACGGCATCGTCGCGCAGAGCACCAAGGTGCTGGCCGGGATCAACACCAACTGGGGCGACACCGCGCGGTTCAGCAACATCACCGTGTACGGGAGCAGTAGCAGCACCAGCATCTGCGACAAGTACAAGGGCGTGCCCAAGGGCAGCGAGCCGACGAAGATCGGCAGCGGTGCCGACGGCGTGAACTGCATCTACTCGCCGTCCGACATCACCTACAAGTAGCCTGCCGCGCGGCAGCGCGGGCCCTCCAGGGGAAGCCCCCGTGTCCCTCCCTCGGCGCGGGGGCCTTCCCCTGCCCACCCGATGGCGGCCGGCCACGCGGGCCGGCCGCCGGGCGGATCAGAAGTCGGCGTAGTCGGCGAGGAACAGCGCCTCGGCGGTGGCCGCCCGGCGCAGCTCCTCGATGACCAGCCGCTCGTTGGGCGCGTGGATCGCGGCTCCGTCGTCCTCGGCCCCGAACAGCAGGATCTCGGCGGCGGGGTACTGCTTGACCAGCGTGGCGACCAGCGGGATGGAGCCGCCCGCGCCGATGTCGCGCGGCGGCCGGCCGAACGCGCGCTCCATCGCGCGGTTCAGCGCCGCACGGGCACGGCCGCCGGTGTCGGCCTGGAAGCCCGAGCCGACCACCAGGTCGGACACCGCCACGTTCACGCCCCACGGCGCGGCGTGCCGGAGGTGCTCCACCACGTCGTTCACGGCCGTCTTCGGGTCGCCCGCCGGGGGGACCCGGACGGTGATGCGGGCCCGCGCCGCCGGCTGGACCGCGTTGATCGCATGCTGCACCGACGGCACGTCGATGCCGGTGACGGTGATGGCGTAGGAGGCCCAGAGCCGGTCGGCCAGCGAGCCGGAGCCGACCAGCGACACCCCGTCCAGCACCCCGGCGGTGGCGCGGAACTCCTCGTCCGACGGGCCGGTGCCGAGGAAGATCCCGCGCGGCAGGCCGGGCACCCGGACGTCGCCGTTCTCGTCGTGCAGTGCGGCGAGCATGCGGATCAGCGCCGCGAGCGCGTCGGGCGCGGCGCCGCCGAAGGAGCCGCTGTGCACCGCCTCGGCCAGGGTGCGCACCTCGACGGTGAAGGCCGCCATGCCGCGCAGCGACGTCGTCACGCTCGCGTCGCCCACCGACGGGTTGCCGGTGTCGGCGACGACGATGGCGTCCGCGCGCAGCAGGTCGGGGTTGCGCTCGACGAACGCCTCAAGGCGCTCACCGGCGTACTCCTCCTGGCCCTCGATGATGACCTTGACGCCCACCGGGAAGCGTCCCTGGAAGGCGCGCAGAGCGAGCACGTGCGCGATGACGCCCGACTTGTCGTCGGCGACGCCGCGGCCGAACAGCGCACCGTCGACGAAGGTCGGCTGGAACGGGGGAGTGCGCCACAGCGCGGGGTCCCCGGCGGGCTGCACGTCGTAGTGCGCGTACAGCAGCACCGTGGGCGCCCCGGGCGGGGCGGGGGCCTCGCCGTAGACGGCGGGGAAGCTGCCCTCGACCGGGATCTGGCGGACGTGCGGCAGGCCGGTGCTGCGCAGCAGCTCCTCGGTCATCGCGGCCGCCGCGAGCACCGGCTCCTCGGGGTGACCGGGGAAGGCGACCGACGGGATGGCGGCGAGCCGGGTCAGCTCTTCCACTGCCCTCGGCATCTCGGTTGCTACGGCGTTCTCGATCTGATCAGGAGTCACGGTTCCGTTCCCCGCATCGGCTGTCTGGTGATTCGACACATTGCATCACAGTCGCGGAGCGCGTCGCTCCAGACGGGCGCCGATCGGTGCTGGTAGGAGCCGCGTCAGGGGCTCTCGCCCGCTGTTCCCGCGGCGTCGGAGCGGCTGCGCCGGGCGCCCGGAATCCCCGCCGCGGCAGGGGTTTTCGTTCGACACACCCAAACGGATTTCGTCGTTGTTACATAGCGATATCGCGGATTCCGAAGTTCTTGCATAGTGTCACCACGCAACCGGTTGTCATCATCCGTGTGGAGCATGCACACTGATGGCAGTCGAGATCACAAGGAAGATAGCCATGACGCGACCCGAGACCGACACGGCCGCAGTCCAGCAGGCAGCCCAGGACAATCTCTGGCTGCACTTCACCCGGCACAGCTCCCACGCGGACGGCCAGGTGCCGACGATCGTGCGAGGCGACGGCGCCTACATCTACGACATCCACGGCAAGCGCTACCTGGACGGGCTGTCCGGCCTGTTCGTCGTGCAGATGGGGCACGGCCGCACCGAGCTGGCCGAGGCCGCCGCCAAGCAGGCCCAGGAGCTCGCGTTCTTCCCCTTGTGGTCCTTCGCCCACCCCAAGGCCGCCGAGCTGGCCCAGCGCCTGGCCGCGGTCACCCCCGGCGACCTCAACCGGGTGTTCTTCACCACCGGCGGCGGTGAGGCCGTCGAGACGGCCTGGAAGCTCGCCAAGCAGTACTTCAAGCTCGTCGGCAAGCCGCTCAAGCACAAGGTCATCAGCCGGGCCATCGCCTACCACGGCACCCCGCAGGGCGCGCTGTCCATCACCGGCATCCCGGCGTTCAAGCAGGCATTCGAGCCGCTCGTGCCCGGCTCGGTGCGCGTGCCCAACACCAACCACTACCGGGCCGACGAGATCACCGGCGTGCCCGGCATGACGCCCGAGCAGTTCGGGCGCTGGGCCGCCGACCAGGTGGGCAAGGCCATCGTGATGGAGGGCCCCGACACCGTCGCCGCCGTCTTCGTCGAGCCCGTCCAGAACGCAGGCGGATGCTTCCCGCCGCCGCCGGGGTACTTCCAGCGGCTGCGCGAGATCTGTGACGAGCACGACGTGCTGCTGGTCTCCGACGAGGTCATCTGCGCCTTCGGCCGGCTCGGCACGATGTTCGGCGGCCAGAAGTTCGACTACGTGCCCGACATGATCACCTGTGCCAAGGGCCTGACCAGCGGATACTCGCCGATCGGCGCGATGATCGCCTCCGAGCGCCTGTTCGAGCCGTTCAAGTCGGGCACCACCATGTTCGCCCACGGCTACACCTTCGGCGGCCACCCCGTCTCGGCGGCCGTCGCCCTCGCCAACCTCGACCTGTTCGAACGCGAGGACATCCTCGGTCACGTCCAGCGCAACGAGCCCGTCTTCCGCGCCACCCTCGACCGGCTGCGCGACCTGCCGATCGTCGGCGACGTACGCGGCTCCGGCTACTTCTACGGCATCGAGCTGGTCAAGGACAAGGACACCAAGCAGACCTTCAACGAGGCGGAGTCCGAGCGGCTGCTGCGGGGCTTCCTGTCCAACGCCCTGTACGACGCCGGCCTGTACTGCCGCGCCGACGACCGTGGTGACCCGGTCGTCCAGCTCGCACCGCCGCTCATCTGCGGCCCCAAGGAGTTCGACGAGATCGAGTCGATCCTGCGGTCCGTGCTCACCGAAGCCTGGAACCGCCTGTAACGCGCGCCGCCCATGGCACGCGCCGCGCCCATCCGGTGCGGGCACGGGACAGCCATGCCCGCGTCCACCAGCTGCTCCGTCCTGGAAAGGATCACGATATGAAGATCGGCGTGCCGGCCGAGGTCAAGAACCACGAGTACCGCGTCGCCGCGACCCCGGCGGGCGTGCACGAGCTCGTCCGCCACGGCCACGACGTCTACGTCCAGCACGACGCCGGCCTCGGCTCGCACATCCCCGACGAGGACTACCTGTTCGCGGGGGCCAAGATCCTCGACACCGCCGACGAGGTGTGGGGCGAGGCCGACCTGGTCCTGAAGGTCAAGGAGCCCATCGCCGAGGAGTACCCCCGGATGCGCGAGGGGCAGGTCCTGTTCACCTACCTGCACCTGGCCGCCTCCCGCGCCTGCACCGACGCGCTGCTGTCGCGCAAGGTCACCGCCATCGCCTACGAGACCGTGCAGGTGGGCTCCGCCCTGCCGCTGCTGGCCCCGATGTCCGAGGTCGCCGGCCGGCTTGCCCCGCAGGTGGGCGCGTACAACCTGATGCGCTTCAACGGCGGGCGCGGCGTGCTGCCCGGGGGAGTCCCCGGCGTGGCCCCCGCCAAGGTCGTCGTCATCGGCGGCGGCGTCTCCGGTCTCAACGCCGCCCAGATCGCGGTCGGCATGGGCGCCGACGTGACCATCCTGGACGTCAACGTCGACCGGCTGCGGCACATCGACGCCATCTACCAGGGCCGGCTGAAGACCATCGTCTCCACGCGCTACGCCATCGAGCAGGCCGTCGTGGAGGCCGACCTGGTCATCGGCGCCGTGCTGATCCCGGGCGCCAAGGCCCCGACCCTGGTCTCCAACGAGCTGGTCTCCCGGATGAAGCCCGGCTCGGTGCTCGTCGACATCGCGATCGACCAGGGCGGCTGCTTCGAGGACTCCCGCCCGACCACCCACGCCGAGCCGACCTACACCGTGCACGGCTCGGTGTTCTACTGCGTCGCCAACATGCCGGGGTCGGTGGCCAACACCTCGACCTACGCGCTCACCAACGCCACGCTGCCGTACGCGGTCAAGCTCGCCGACCTCGGCTGGCGCGAGGCCCTGCGCGCCGACCCGGCCCTGGCCCTCGGCCTGAACACCCACGACGGCCGTCTCACCCACGCCCACGTCGCCCAGGCCCACACCCTCCCCTACGACGAGCTCACCACCATCCTCGCCTGACCGGCGAAAACCGGCGCCGGGTCAGGTGACGCCCAGGCGTTTGCGCAGTGACCGGGAGGTCGCCAGCACGTGCTCGACCTCGCCCGGGGTCGGCCAGGGCGCGGTGCCCGGACGCAGCAGCGTCATGCGCACCGCGCCGAGGTGCTCCACCGCGCCGGCGTGCAGGCCGCTGCGCTCGGTCAGCCAGGCGGCCACGTCCACGGGCTCCCGGAGCCGCCGGGTGAGCAGGTCCCAGGTGCCGAGGATCTCGGTGAGGTCGGACAGCCGCAGCGGCGTGCCGCCACGCCTGCCCGCCGCGGCCACGGCCAGCTCGGCGCGGGCCACCAGCTCCGGCTCGACCGGCCGGTCCCACAACGGCGCGGCGGGCTCGCCGGTCTGTGCCGCGACCGGCGCGCCATGCGGCCCCGCCCCCCGCGCGCCGGAACCGGTGAGGCTCGCACCCTGTGCGCCGGAACCGGCCGGACCCGCGTCGGCCGTCCCGCCGCCCAGGACCGAGCGCAGCGTCTCCAGCTCGGCCGCCGCGCCCTGGTGCCCGCACCCGGCGGCCTGGCGCAGCCAGTGCTCGCCGCCGTTCAGGTCGTTGTGCTCGGCGATGAGCAGCAGGCCGAAGTTGTACGCCGCCTCGGCGTCGCCGCCGGCCGCGGCCCGGCCGAACCAGTGGCTGGCGGCGCGCGGGTCCTCCAGCTCCACGCACACGAAGCCCGCCATGCGCTGATCCTCGACCCGGCCGAGGTGCGCCGCGCGCTCGAACCAGGCGCGCGCCGTGCGCAGGTCGCGCCGGGCCAGTGCCAGCCGGCCGAGCTGGGAGGCGGCCCCCGGGTGGTCCACCTTGGCGGCCAGGCGGTACAGCGCCTCGGCTCCTTCGGGGTCGCGGCAGGCGTGCAGCAGCCGGCCCAGGTAGTACGCGGCGTCGGCGTGCCCGCCACGGGCGGCGTACTCCCACCAGGCGCGTGCCTGCACCTCCTCGCCGGACGCATAGCTCAGGAACGCCAGGTCGTGCGCGGAGGCCAGGTCACCGGCGGAGGCGGCGCGGTGGTGCCAGTCACGGGCCGCGACGCCGTCGCCGATGTCCTCGCACAGCAGCGCCAGCCGGCGCGCGGCCGGGCGCGAGCCCGCACCGGCCGCGGTCTCGAACCACTGGCGCGCGGCCAGGACGTCCCCGCGTTGCTCCAGCAGCAGCCCGGCCAGGTTGAGCGCCCCCTCGGCGTCCCCGGCTCCGGCGGCCAGCTCGTACCAGGTGATCGCTTCGTCGAGACTGCCGTGCTTCTCGTGCCAGATGCCGAGGTTGTAGGCGCTGTCGATGTTGCCGGCCCCCGCGGCGCGTTCCCACCAGTGGCGGGCCGCCGACCGGTCGCCGCGCTGGGCGTACAGCCGGCCGAGCCGGTGCGCCGCCACCGCGTCACCCGCCTGGGCGGCGCTCAGCAACTCGCCCTCGGTGGGTTCTTCGGGCGGTGGTTCGGGCGCGCGAGGCATCGGCACGGCGGGCCACGCGACGGCCGTCTCGGGTTCACCATGCCACCACGTCATGGGGGAAAGATTCGCACGTGATCCAGCGTGACGGACCATAATCGACGGCTTCTTGCCGTCCGGCGGAACGCGTTTGACCCGCCGGGGCCTCCCCGGTGCCGGAGGTGTGGCAGCGGCCTAGCGAGCGGCGGGTGTTTGTTCCGTTATGTTGATGAATCCGACGTACATTCCCATGCCGCAGACGTAGCGGAGCCTTCCCGGGCCCTGGGGTGGCAGCCGCACGGCCCGCTCACCGCTCTCCGGCAGCGTGACGTCGTGGCCCTGGACGGTGAGCGTCCGTGTGCATCCCCGGTTGCCCGCGGTCCGGAAGACGATCTCCATCGGACGGCCCGCTTGCGCCGCGGTGACTCCGGGACGGAAGCCCTCCGGCGTGGCCCAGATGGTGAGCACCTGCGTGCCGTCCGCCCGGACAACGGTCGCGGCCCCGGCGACGTCGCCCGTCCCGGAGGCGCCGTCGCTCGTCCGGGCGGCGACCCCGGAGGTCGCGGCCGGATCGGCCCAGGCGGGGAGCCAGCCGGCCAGGCGCAGGCCGGCGGCCACGGTCACCACACCGGCGACCAGGGCGCCGGCCGCGGCGAGCGCCGCGAGCCGCCGGGAGGTCACCCGGCGCACCAGCAGTCCCAGCAGCGCGAAGCCCGGGGCGGTGCCGGCCACGAAACCCGCCATGACGGCCGCCCCGCCGGCCCATGACCCGCTGGAGACGGCCACGGCCTGCATGCTCAGCGTGACCCCGCATGGGATCAGCACCGTCGCGGCCCCCAGCACCCCGGCCCGCCCCACCCCGCGCCGATCCGGACGCGCGACGGCTCGTTCCGCCACCGCGCCGGAGGGCTCGGCCGGCTCGGGCTCGGGGACCGGCGTCGCGATCTGCCCGGCGCAGGCGGGCGGCGGGCGGCCGGTGGACACGGCGACCCGCACGGCGTACACCACGACCGCGGTGCCCGCCCCCAACAGGAGCACCGCACGCGCGGGTGGGGGCAGCCGTACGGAGTCCCCCAGCAGGCCGAGCAGGCCACCGGCCACCGTGTGCGAGACCAGTCGCCCTCCGACGAACGCCGCCACCACCCCCGCGCCCTCCGGCGACCGGGACCGGTGCCCGCCCGTCGGGGCCGGATGCCGGTGGGCCGTGCCGGCGCGGCGGCGGATCAGGCCGATGAGGATGCCTCCCTGGACCGCCGTACAGGAGGCCGTGCCGGCGACCAGGCCCGCGGCGAGCCCGCCGGCGAAGAGGGCGGCCGCCGTCACCCGCGGCCCGCCCCGGTCGCCCGGACGCGTGGCGGTGCTGGGCTCGACCTCACCTGATCCTCCTCCGTAAGTGACCCTGTGCGGAAGGTAACCGGCCGTGCCGGTGACCGCCAGTGACACTTCGCTAACCATGCGAGTGGATGTCCGATGCGGACGCGTCCTTTGCGGGCCCTCGGGGCGCCGGCCGTGTGATCCGCCGTCGCGGTACCGGCCCTCGCGTGGTGGGCTTCTCGGTACCGGTCTCCATGGGATGCGCCGTCACGGCGCCCGCCGTGGTGATTCGTACGGTGCCGGCCGGGGCGGGACCGGCCGGAGGGGGACTACGCGGAGCCCTGCTTCAGCACCGAGATGCGCTGGAAGTACTCGTCGTCGCTGAGCTCGCCCTTGGCGTAGCGCTCGGCCAGGATCTTCTCGGCCGACGCGGTCGGCGGGCCGGTGAAGCGTCCCGCCCACGGAGGCGTCCCGCCCGCGAACGGGCCCCAGCCGCGCTTGCGTGCCCGGAAGACGAGCACCGCGAGGCCCGCCCAGAACAGCGCCCAGAAGATCGGGATGACCGGCCACCACGGGCCGGGTCCCCAATGTGCGTACGGCACCCGCTTCTCCTCTCCTTACGGATTCCCGCACGGACCTGTTGTGCGGATGCCTCCACCTTCCCGCCTTCCGGGCGGCCTGCCATCGTCCGGCGGGCGCGCCCCCCGCTACCGCGTGCAGAGCGGCCACCCCCACCGGCCCTACTCCCACAGACGTACGCGCCGAGGCGACCGGTCGCCCCGGCGCGTACGCGTGTCCGGGACCTCCATCGGCACCGGCCGGTCAGACCGGGTCGTGCGCTTCCAGTGGGTTGGCGGCGAGGCGTCCGGCGATCCCGGAGCGCACCGCCCGTGCGGCGGTGGTGTCCGGTTTGCGGGCCGCCTGGTCCTCGAAGCACGCGGTGAACTCCGCGGCGAGGTCCAGCCGGGGGTATCGCGCGATCACCTCGGCGCGCAGCTCGGCGGGCCAGGCGTCCGGTCGCCGCCCTGAGATGTCGAGGCTCGTGGCGACCTCCAGCAGGTGCCCTTCGGGGTCCTGGGCGGGGTCCACTTCGTCCCACATATGCCGGACGATGACCTCAAGAGCCCGGGTACGCCGCTCCGCGGGCCAGCCGGCCCCGGCTCCCAGCACCCAGGCCACGTGCCCGCCGGCGTCCTCGAACGGCACGGTGTGGCTGTCGAACTCCTTGACCAGGCCGATGTCGTGCAGGAGCGCCGAGACGTAGAGCAGCTCGGCGTCGTAGGCGATGCCGTTCAGCGTGCCGTAGGACGCGCCCCACAAGTAGGAGCGCACGGAGTGGTTGAGCAGGGCGGGAGAGCAGTAGGCCGCGGCCACTTCGCGGGCCGCCCCGGCGGCCGGGGTGCCCGGGACCGGGATCTCGTCGAGTCTCATGCGTCAAGCCTGCCGATGCCCGTCCACGCGGGTCACATCGGCTCCCGCCCTTCCCGCCCGGCCGGCTCGGCGATCAGTGGCCTGCGTCTTTCTCCCATGAGTGGCGAGTTTTCGCCGGCGGTATCAAAGCGCGTGACCTGGAGAACTCGCGGCGTCGGATTTCGACCGCCGGCAATGCGTGTGACGTCGATCCGCGTGTGCGGGCAGCGGTCAGATCCAGCCGGGCTTGACGAGGCCGGACTCGTAGGCGATGACGACGAGCTGGGCGCGGTCGCGGGCGCCGAGTTTCATCATCGCCCGGCTCACGTGGGTCTTCGCCGTCGCCGGCGCCATGTACAGCTTGGCGGCGATCTCGTCGTTGGTCATCCCGCCGCCCACCAGCGTCAGCACCTCGCGCTCGCGTTCGGTGAGCTGTTCCAGGCCCGCGGTGGCCCGCGGCTCCTTGGCCCGTGAGGCGTACTCGGCGATCAGCCGGCGGGTGACGCTCGGCGACAGCAGCGCCTCGCCCGCGGCGACGACCCGGACGGCCTGGATCAGCTCGGCGGGCTCGGTGTCCTTGACCAGGAACCCGCTCGCCCCGCCGCGCAGCGCCTCGAAGACGTACTCGTCCAGCTCGAAGGTCGTGAGGATGACGACCTTCACCCCTTCGGGCATCTTCCGGGTGGCGGTGAGGCCGTCCATGCCGGGCATGCGGATGTCCATCAGCGCCACGTCCGGCCGGTGCCGTTCGGCGAGCCGGACGGCCTCCGCGCCGTCGGCGGCCTCGGCGACCACGGTCATGCCGTTCTGCGCGTCGAGCAGGGCGCGAAAGCCCGCCCGTACGAGGGCCTGGTCGTCGGCCAGCAAGATCTTGATCACTCGGCGTCCTTCGAGGGGAGGGTCTGCGGTGGGATGGGGAGCAGGGCCTCGACGCGGAAGCCCGACGCGTGCGGCCCCGCGGTCAGCGTGCCGCCGAGCGCGGCGGCCCGCTCGCGCATGCCCGGGATGCCGTTGCCGCCGCCCTCGCCGCTCAGCGTCCCGGGGACGCCGGCCCCGGTGTCCTCGACGCGGACGGCAAGCCGCTCGGGCCCGTACTCCAGGGTCACGGTCGCCCGGGCGCCCGGCGCGTGCTTGGCCACGTTGGTGAGCGACTCCTGGACGATGCGGTAGGCGGCCCGCTCCACGCCCGGCGGCAGCGGCCGCGGGGCGCCGGTGACCCGCTTGGCCGCCCAGGGGCCGGTGCGTTCGACCAGGTCGTCGAGCTGGGAGAGGTCGGCGGTGGGGGAACGGGGGGCGTCCTCGCGCAGCACGCCGAGCAGCGACCGCATCTCGGTGAGCACGTCCTTGCTGGCCTGCTTGATGGTGGTGAGGGCGGTGCGCGCCTGCTCGGGGTGCTCGTCCATCAGGTGCAGCGCCGTGGACGCCTGCACGTGGATCAGCGAGATGCTGTGCCCGAGCACGTCGTGCAGCTCCCGCGCCATGGACAGGCGCTCCTCGCTGGCCTGCCGCCGGGCCTCCTCGCGGCTCACCCGTTCCCGCTCCGCGCGCTGCTCGCGGCGGGCGCGGGCGACCTCGGCGATGGTGAGCACCACCAGGATGAGCGAACCCACCCCCGCGTGCGGGAACAGGCCCATCGGCGTGGGCAGCACCCAGGTGGCGTACGCCACGTAACAGAGCCACAGCGTGCCGCCCGCGGTGTAGGCGGCGCGGCGGTGCCCGGTCTGCACGGCGTGGAACAGGGCGACCATCATGCCGAGGAACGCCGGGCCGTAGGAGTAGCCCAGGTACACGTAGAGGACGGTCACGGCGGCGACCGTCCACAGCGTGAGCACCGGGCGGGAGCGGCGCAGGGTCAGGGCCAGCGGGCCCGCGACCAGCAGCGCGAACCCGAGCGGGTCGAGCGGGACCCGGCTCAGCGGGTCGCCGGGATGGACCTGGCCGCGCTGCGCGCCCAGGCTGCCCCAGATCTGCACCGTGCCGACCAGCAGCGGGAGCATGGGCTCCACCCAGCGGGGAGTTGTCGCGCGCACTCGGGAAACGCTACGTCAGTGTGCTGACCAGCGCATCGTCCCAGGGTGGCAGAGCGCTCTACGGCACCCGGCGTACGTGCCGGCCTCGGCCGGAGGTGACACCGACGGCCATGCAGAGCTCGTCGCCGTTGCTCAGGCGCGCAGCCACTCCCGGGCCCCCGCGAGTATCTCAGGTGGCGTCGTACGGTTGACGTCGGCGATCAGGTCGGCGATGGTGACCGCGCGTAGCGACTCCCGCCAGGCGCGGTCGGCGGAATCCATCGTGCGGGCGATCGGGCAAGGAGTGTCACACCGCTCCGCCGGCACGGCCATCGGGCCCCGCTGACGCACTTCCGTACACCGGAACGCCGGCTGGACTCCGTCGATCGCCTCGACCACGTCCAGCACCGTGATCTCATTCGCAGCCCGAGTCAGCACATAGCCGCCGGACTGGCCCAGCGTCGAGCGCACAAGGCCTGCGCGGGACAGCAGTTGCAGCTGTTTGGCCAGATAGCTCTGCGAGACGTCGTGCAGCTCGGCGAGCTTGGCCGCCGTCACCGGCGCGCCCGCCCCGCTGAGCACGACGCAGCAGTGCAAGCCCCACTCGACCCCGCCTGACATCTTCATTCGCCCAGCCTACTTGACTCGGACAACTGTTGTCCGAATAGAATCTCGGACAACAGTTATCCGAAATCGGGGGGTAGGGCATGCGCATCGTCGTTGCCGGGGGAACCGGACTCATCGGGTCGAAAGTCGTCGAGTCGCTGCAGCGGCTCGGCCACGACGTCGTGTCGGCCGCGCCGGGAACCGGCGTGGACACGATCAGTGGCCGCGGCGTCGCCGACGCGCTGAAGGGCGCGGACGTGGTCGTCGACGTGACCAACAAAGTGATCTTCGAACCCGAGCCGATCCTCGACTTCTTCACCACCTCGACCCGCACCCTGCTCAACGCCGGGCGGGAAGCCGGGGTGCGGCACCATGTGGTGCTGTCGATCGTCGGTACAGACCGGCTCTCGCACCCGGGCTACCTGGACGCCAAGGCCGCGCAGGAACGGCTCGTCGCCGAGTCGGGCACCCCGTTCACCATCGTGCGGGCGACACAGTTCTTCGAGAACCTGACGGCCATGGGCGCCGGCATGGCCCAAGACGACGTGATCGTGCCGCCCACCGCGGACCTTCAGCCGGTCGCCGCGGCCGACGTCGCCGCCGTGCTCGTGGACGTGGCCACCTCCGCCCCGCTCGACGGCGTGGTCGAGGTCGCGGGGCCGGAACGCGCGGCCTTCGCCCGTTTCATCGGTCCGGCGCTCGCCGCGCGAGGTGATGAGCGCCCCCTCAAGCCGGACGCCGGTGCCGGCTACTTCGGTGTACCGATCGTGCGGGACTCGCTGGTTCCGCTCGGTGTCGCCCGGATCGGGCGCACCACCTTCGACGACTGGTCAGCCGCGCACTCCTCGTGACCCCGCCGGCGCACGCCTGGCTCGACAACGCGATATCCACGCCTTAAGGAGAAATCATGACCACCCACGTGCACGCCGGTGAGCCCCGCCTCGATCTGCGGACGGCCGCCCCAAAGGCCGCCAAGGCGCTCTACGCCGCGGACCAGGCCATTCTCACCTCGCCACTCGATCCGACCATTCGCGAGCTGGTCAAGCTGCGTACTTCGCAGATCAACCACTGTGTGCACTGCATCGACCTGCACAGCCACGATGCGCTGGAGCAGGGCGAATCACTGGACCGCATCATCCAGCTGTCCGCGTGGCGCGAATCGGCGCTGTTCACCCCGGCGGAGCGGGCGGCGCTCGAGTACACCGAGGCCGCAACGACGCTCACCCCGCACGGCGTCAGCGACGAGGTCTGGGCCGGCGTCCGCGACCTCATGACCGACGAGGAACTCGGCGCGCTGGTCGTCCAGGTGGCTCTGATGAACGCCTTCAACCGGTTCGGTGTCCCGCTGCAGATGCCGGCGCGGCCTCGCGATTGACGATCTGTTCTGCCCGGTGTCCACCGGGCACGGCTTCCGCATGACCATTCGTGGGTGTGCGGTGGTAGGTGGCCGGCAGCAGGTCCGGCCGGCCCTGCTCGGCTCATCAGGACCCGGCATTCCGCCGCGCGCCGCGCGATGCTCTCGGCTACGCTGCGACAGGGTGCGGCGACCGTGCGTACGGCGGCGACCGCTCGCGCCGCGCAGGGGATTCCGCCCTGCCGCACGGCCGGGCGCTCCGTCGTCCGGTGACGAGCGCGCCGCACCGTACGCCGGAAACACCTGCGGGCGCGGGCCGTGGTCCCGTCCGCGATGCTCTGATCGTTGTTGACCGCGCTTGTGATGCTATGAGTCAATGCTCGTGCGATCTACGAATGGGGTCCGCCATGAGCCTTCGCCGTATGACCGTTCCGCTCGCCGGGGTCGCCGCCTGCGCCGCCCTGCTCGTCCCGCCCGGTGCCGCCCAGGCGTCACCCATCGCCGCGCCGGACGCCCTGGGCGGTGCGGGGCACGGACGGCCCGCCAAGGTCCCGGTCGCCGAGGGGTACGGCGGAGCGGTCGCGACCGTCGACCTGGACGCGAGCAAGGCCGCGCTCGGGGTGCTGAGAGGCGGCGGCAACGCCATGGACGCCGCGGTCGCCGGTGCGGCCACCCTGGGCGTCACCGAGCCGTACTCCGCGGGCCTGGCGGGGGGCGGCTTCATCGTCTACTACGACGCCCGGCGCAAGAAGGTCATCACGATCGACGGGCGCGAGAAGGCGCCGCAGGCGATGACCGAGACGGCCTTCCAGGAGAACGGCGCGGCCATCCCGTTCGCCGACGCCGTGACCAGCGGACTGTCGGCGGGCGTGCCCGGCAGCGTGGCCCAGTGGGAGCTGGCGCTGCGGCGCTACGGCACGATCTCGCTCAAGCAGGCGCTCCAGCCGGCCGCCGAGGTCGCCGAGCGGGGCTTCGTCGTCGACCAGACCTTCTACGACCAGACCGCGCAGAACGCCGAACGCTTCGCGGACTTCACCTCCACCGCGGCCCTGTACCTGCCCAAGGGCGCACCGCCGCCGGTCGGATCGGTCTTCCGCAACCCTGACCTCGCCGCGACCTACCGCGAGCTCGGGCGGCGCGGCTCCGGCTGGCTGTACGGCGGCCGGCTCGGCGAGGAGATCGTGGCCACCGTCAAGGCGCCGCCGGTGCGGCCGGGCAGCGCCCGGGTCGTCCGGCCGGGCCTGATGACGGTGTCCGACCTGCGGGCCTACCGCGCGCTGGAACGCCCGCCCACCAAGGTCGGCTACGGGCCGCTGGACGTCTACGGCATGGCCCCGCCGTCCTCGGGGGGCTCGACCGTCGGCGAGGCGCTGAAGATCCTGCAGGCGCTGCCCAAGGTCGGCCGGCACGAATACCTGGAGGCGTCCCGGCTCGCCTTCGCCGACCGCAACAAGTTCGTGGGCGATCCCGGGTACGTCGACGTCCCGCTCGGTGAGCTGCTGTCCGACGGGTTCGCCAAGGAGCGCGCCTGCCTGATCGGCGACATCGCGATGCCGCATCCGGCCGCCCCCGGCTCGCCGGACGGCTCCTACGACGGCTGCCAGTTCGAGGGCAGGCCGATCGACACCGGCGACGCCGCGAAGGGCGGGGAGGGCGCGACCGGCGAGCAGCCGGAGGGCCCGGAGACGACGCACCTGGTCGTGGCCGACCGCTGGGGGAACGTCGCGGCGTACAACATCACGATCGAGTCGACCGGCGGCAACGGCATCGTCGTCCCCGGACGCGGGTTCCTGCTGAACAACGAGCTGACCGACTTCACCTTCGGCCCGGCTCCGGGCGACCCGAACCTCCCCGCGCCGGGCAAGCGGCCCCGCTCGTCCATGGCGCCGACCATCGTGTTCAAGAACGGCACGCCGGTGCTCGCGGTGGGATCACCCGGCGGCGCGACGATCATCACGACGGTGCTGCAGATCCTCGTCAACCGGTACGAGTTCGGCATGTCCCTGCCCGACGCGCTCGCCGCGCCGCGGGCCAGCCAGCGCAACACGGCGGCCACCCAGGCCGAGCAGGCGTTCATCGACCGCTACGGCGCGGAGCTGACCGCGCGCGGGCACACGTTCACTCTCGTCCCGGGGCCGCCGGTCGGTGAGATCGGCGCCGCCACCGGACTGGAGTTCCTCGGCAAGGGCAAGATCCAGGCGGTCGCCGAGCCGTCGCGGCGCGGCGGCGGAAGCGCCCTGGTCCTGGAGCCCGCGAAGCGCTGACATCCCGGCACCCCCGGGACAGGAGAGACGGTCGCTCGCCGACCGGCACGAACGACGGCGCCGCCCGGACGGACACCTTTCGTCCGGGCGGCCGGGACGAAGGACAAAGGTGGGGGAGCTTGCTGGAACGCGCCAAGTCGGCCGCGAGCTGACCTCGTGGCCCGGCCCGCCGACGGCGGCTCCCGTACGCTGACGACCCGTCTCGGCCGGGCCTGCCGTACGCGGGCATGCCGAAACCGCCGACGGCAGTCGCCGACGGCGCCAGGCGCCCTGCGCGGGGAGTTACCGGACGAGCAGGAAGACCACCACGGCGACCACGATGACGGCCGCGACCACGGCGATGATGGGGATCATGCGGGACCGCTCGGGCGCGGCGGCCTCCGGCTCCTGGCGCTGGGCGAATGCCTTGAACTGCTGAGTGTTACCAGCAGGATCGATATGAGGTTCAGACATGGGAGGAACTTTAGCCACCCTCGGCGATGCTTGACGCCCTTTATGCCAGTTCGGCCTTTCCGGTAACCCGCCCTGCCGGAAAAATCCAAGGGCGTCCGCAGGGCACGCCTCCCTCCGGCCGCTCCCGTGGAGGCCTGCCGCCGGATCTTGCCTGGCATGGGATGCCCGGGGTCCGCCGCCGTGGCCGTGGAGTACGGGAACGCGGGGTGGCGCGGGGTTTTCGCCGGGTGGTACGGCGGGGTCTGGGCGGGACCGCGGGTACGGGCGGATAGCGTTGGTGGCATGTTGCGGACGCTGCTGTCACCCCGCCTTGTGGGCCTGCACCTGGTCACGGTCGCGGTGCTGATCTCGTTCGCCTTCCTCGGCCGCTGGCAGCTCGGCGTGTTCGAGGAGTCCGGGCGTCCGCACGTCGTCTCCGACCCCGCGCCGGTCGCGCTCACCACCCTGGTGCCGCCCGGCACCCGGATGCCGGGCGAGGACGTCGGCCGCCGGGTCACCGCGCAGGGTGCCTTCGACGCCGCGCGGCAACTGCTCGTGGCCGAGCGCGCGCCCACGGTGGAGGCGGGCGGCGGCGAGGTCACGGGCGGGGACAGCGGCTACTGGCTGCTCACCCCGCTCGCGCTCTCCGACGGCACGGTGATGCCGGTCGTGCGCGGCTGGGTGCCCACCGCAGGCGACCCGGCGACGGCGGTGCCCGAGGGGACGGTGACGGTGACCGGGCGGGTGCAACCCCCCGAACCCACCGATTTCGCCCGGCGGCGTACGGCGCCGCTGCCGGCCGGGCAGGTGGCCACCGTCTCGACGTCGGAGCTGGTCAACCTCTGGCGCGGCCTGCGCCTGCGGGACGGGTTCATCGTGGCCACGGGCCTGTCGCCGGCGGCCCAGGCGGCCGGGAAGCCCGAGAGCGCGGGAGCCGGGCCGATCGCGGCCCCGCCGACGCCGGCCGGGTCGGGACTGCGGCCGGTCGCCGTGCCGCCGCCCACCGAGAGCGGCGCGTTCACCTGGCGCAATCTCGCGTACGCGGCACAGTGGTGGATCTTCGCCGGGTTCGCGGTGTTCATGTGGTTCCACTTCGTGCGGGACGCCGTACGGGCCTCTCGCACCGCCCGCACCGGCGACCGGGACTCCGGAGACGAGCCGGGTGAGGACCCCGACCGAGGTTCCGAACGGGACGCCGATACGGCCGGCCCTGCCACGCCGGCGGCCGCGGTCGCCCAGGGCGGCGGCAGCGGCGCACGTGACTGATCCCGGGGGCGGGACCACCGCCGGTGCCGGATATCGTGTGGTGACCGCCCAGCTAGCGAGGTAATGATCGTCGTGGAATCCGCGCTCAAACCGTTCCGGGTGATGGCCTACATCGTCGGCTGCATGCTGCTCGCCCTCGTGGTGGCCATGGTCGTGAAGTACGGCTTCGACAACGCCACCTTCGTCGCGGTCGTCGGCCCCGTGCACGGCTTCGTCTACGCGGTGTACCTGCTGACCGCGCTCAACCTCGGGCTCAAGGCGCGCTGGTCCTGGCCGTACACGCTCGGCGTGCTGCTCGCGGGCACGATCCCGTTCCTGTCGTTCGTGATCGAACGCAAGGTCACCGAGCGGGTGCGGCAGCAGATCGCGGTCGCCGCGGCCTGAGAGCCGCCGCGGCTCGGCCCGCGCCGCTCTCGGCGCGGGCCCGCGGGTCAGCGGCCGATCTGGCGCCTCCGGATGCGGCGCAGCCGGGTGCGCTGCGACTCGTCCAGCATGAAGTACACCGCCACGGGACCGCCGAGCAGCGCGATCACCAGGATCCAGGCGACCAGCGAGGGCAGGAGAAGAAGGGCGAGGATCGAGGCGATCGCCGCGCCCACGTAGTACTTCGACAGTGGCGACATTGCCGGGCCTTTCTGTTCGCCGGGCGGGAGAGGGCCTCCCACCGCCCATTGTGCGTCCTCACCTGAACGAACGGCGTCCCGCGCCGAGTTCCGCGCCTTCGTGGTGCGGGCCGCTTCCGCACCCCTGGCTTCGCGTGCCGCCGGTGATCACGGCGTTCGCCGCAGATCGCGGACCTGAACCGGGGCTTTCGCGTGTCCCGCCCGGCGGCCGGGGCCGGCCGTCACTCGGCGAGGGCCTTGAGGGTGGCCTCGCCGCACGGGTCGGCGTCGGTGCTGACCGGGACGATCGCCACCTCGTCCACACCGGCCTCCTCGTAGGCGTCGAGCCGGTCCATGATCTCCACCGAGTCGCCGATCAGCGCGACCGCCTCCAGCATGGCGTCGGGGATCGCGGCCAGCAGGTCGCGCGGGTGCGGGCGGGTGCGGGCGAAGGCGACCACGTCCTCGAAGCCGGACCGGGCGAACATCTCGCCGTACCCCGGCGCGTACAGGTAGGACACCAGGGCGCCCCGGATCTGCTCGATCGCGGCCTGGTCGGGGTCCACGGCGGCGGCCACCCACGCGACGACCCGGGTGCCGGAGGTGAGCAGGCGCAGGTCGGTGATCAGCCGGGCGGCCGAGGCGGGGGTGAGCAGGTTGAGCACCATGCGGTCGGCGAGGGCGGCGGCGCCGACCGCCGCCGGTCCGAAGGCGGCGACGCTGATCTCGGAGCGGGGGGCGTCCAGCCGCAGGCGGTAGCCGCGGCTGGCCACCCGCGTGCCGGAGAAGTCGGACCTCTCGCCGTCCAGCAGCGGCCGCAACGCCTGTACGGTCTCGCGCAACGCCGTACCGCACCCGGCCCTGGAGCGGCCGTGCCACTCTTCCACCACCACGGGTGAGGACGTGCCGAGCGCCACGCCGACCGGCCTGCCGGTGAGATCGGCGACCGAAGCGACACCCCTGGCGATCGTCATCGGGTCGCGTACGGTGACCGGGAGCGGGCCGACGGTGAGCGCGATCCGGCGGGTGCGCATGCCGATCGCCGTGGCCAGCGCGAAGGCGTCGTAGGTCGCCATCTCGCCCACCCACACCTCGGGATAGCCGTGCTGGTCGGCGATCTGCGCGGTGCGCACCGCCTCTGTGGCCGGGCGGTCCTGCCAGAGCCCGACCGAGACGCTGAGCCTCATCTGCAACGCTCCTGCCATAGCCCGGGGGAGCCGTGGTGCCGCACCCGGCACGCGTCCGCACCCCGTCCGCGGCCCACCGCCGCGTTCACGACCGGCCACACGGCCATTCCTGGAAACTACGATGAAAAAAGTCAGCTCGCAATGTACCTCCTTCTGGTGATCGCGATGGAACTCGGATGGGAGAGTCCGCCTATGTGACTTAGAGTTGACGCGGTGAACAACAAGGAGTTATCGGTCGCGGCCGGTCACCGTACGGCTGAGGCCGACCAGAAAGTCGCTCAATGTCCGCCCCCCCGCCCGAATATCCCCCAAACGGGATGCCATTCCGAAAATCCGGCATCGTTCCCCACGGTGCTCCGTGCGGCCGCGGACGGGGCGAACAGCGACCTCAGCGCCATCGGGCAGGCCCTCGGCATGCTGGGGGACCGCTGGGTGCTGCTCATCGTCCAGCGGGCGTTCCTGCTGCGCGTCCGGACGTTCGCCGGCTGGCGCGACGAGCTCGGCATCTCCGAGTCCGTGCTGGCCACCCGGCTCAAAGAGCTCGTACGGCACGGCATCCTCGGCACCACCGCCTACCGTGACGGGCGCACCCGCTACGAGTACCGCCTGACCGACGCAGGCCTCGGCCTGTGGTCCTTCCTGCTCGCCATCCACAGCTGGGAGCGCGACTGGGCCGACCGTCCCGGCCTGCTCGCCCCGATGCACGACACCTGCGGCCACGACGCCCGCCCCTACCTCGCCTGCGGCACCTGCCGTGAGCCGGTGACCGCCAGGGAGACCGCCACCGACGTCGGCCCGCGGGCGTCGTTCATCCGCATCGGCCTGCCCCGCCACCACCGCCGTACGCTGCGCAGCGGCGGACGCCCCGACTACCTCGGCTACTGCCCCCACTCGATGGAGATCCTCGGCGACCGCTGGAGCACCGCCGTGCTGGCCGCCGCGCTGCTCGGCGTCAAGCGCTTCATCGACTTCCAGTCGCGGCTGGGCATCGCGCCGTCGGTGCTGACCGACCGGCTCAGGCGGTTCGTCGAGGTCGGCGTGCTCACCCCCGATGAAGGCCGCCTGTACCGGCTCACCGACAAGGGCCTGGCCTTCTTCGAGGTCTTCGCGTTCCTCGTCGACTGGGCGCACCGCGAGTTGCCCGTCCCCGAGGACGCCCGGATCACGATCACCCACCGGCCGTGCGCGACCGTGCTGCGGCCGGTGCTGGTGTGCCGGGCCTGCGACGGGGTGCTGGAACGCAGGCGCGTCCACTTCGACCTGTCGGGGTACGAGCCGGCCGCCCGGCGGGAGTCCGCCCGCGATCGGCAGGAGCCGGCGGCCGTGGCGCCGCCCCGGGTCGCCGGCTGCGCGAGCTGAAAGATTCAGCGAGCTCACCGGCTCATGCGAGGTAGGTGAGCGGGCCGCGCCGCCGTCGTTGACAGAGGGGCTTGCGGGGGGTGAGCATCGGCGATCGAGCGCAGCAGAGCGATCCCGGGCCAGCTCGTGGGAGCGCTCCCATCTGTAAGCGACCTGCAGAAAGCGAGCTTCCATGAATGCTCCCCTGCCCGGCGCCGCGGCCTCGGGGCCGCCGCCGTCCTCCCGGTCCGCCCTCCGCCCGTTCCGGCGGCGGGAGGTTCTCGCCGTCGCCGCCGCGCTGGCGGCCATCGCCGCACTGCTGCTGCCGGTCCGTGCCGCCTCCGCCGCCGACCCGGTGTGCAAGGTGACCTACACGCTGAACCAGTGGGCCGGAGGGTTCACCGCCTCGGTCAAGCTCACCAACCTCGGCCCGGCGGTCGGCACCTGGCAACTGCGCTGGGTCTTCGGCGGCGACCAGAAGGTCACCAACGCCTGGAGCGCCACCGTCACCCAGTCGGGCACCACCGTGACCGCCGTCAACGCCTCCTACAACGGCAACCTGGCCACCGGGGCGTCGGCGGACTTCGGCCTCCAGGGCACCTGGGGATCTGCGAACCCGGTCCCGGCCGACTTCGTCTTCAACGGCGTGCCCTGCAGCGGCGCCCTCCCCACGCCGACCCCGACCCCGACGCCCACCCCGTCCCCTACGCCCACTCCCACCGTGGACAACACCCCGACCCCGACCCCGACTCCCACCCCGACCCCGACGCCGACCGTCCAGCCTCCGCCCGGCTGCAACGGGGCGGTCGTCTGCTCCGGCTTCGAGGAGCAGTCCTCCGGCACGCCCGGCGGTGACTGGCAGGTCGTCACGCCCAACTGCTCGGGCACCGGTACGGCCACCATCGACTCCGCCACCTCCCACAGCGGCGGCAAGTCGCTGAAGATCAGCGGTGGCGGCAACTACTGCAACCACATCTTCGTGGGCACCACCAAGAACGTCTCGACGGTCGGCCCGGTGGTGTACGCGCGGATGTGGGTCAGGCACACGACCGCGCTGCCCGCCACGCACGTCACGATGATCACGATGGCGGACGCGGCCAACGGCAACAAGGACCTGCGCATCGGCGGGCAGAACAGCGCGCTGCAGTGGAACCGCGAGTCCGATGACGCGACGCTGCCCGAGCAGAGCCCGACCGGTGTCTCGATGAGCAGGCCGCTGCCCACCGGGCGCTGGGTGTGCCTGCGCTACCAGATCGACACGACCAAGCAGGCGATGAGCACCTACCTGGACGACCAGGAGGTCCCCGGTCTGCACCTGGACCAGACGCCCACCCGGGACGTCGACGGCCAGTGGCTCAGCCGGACGACCGCCCCGCGCCCGGCGACGCTGCGCCTGGGCTGGGAGAGCTACGGCAGCGACTCCGACACCATCTGGTACGACGACGTCGCCTTCGGCTCCGCACCGCTCGCCTGCTGAGACCGGAAGGGCCCGGACCGGAACCCTTCTCTTCTAGTGGTCGTCGCAACCCCAGATGAGGGGATGTGATGGACTTCGAGATTCGGGAGGGCTGGGAACACGGCGTGACGGACGCCATCTGACCGGTAAGCACATGGGGGCGCCACCGATCACCTCGGCAGCGCCCCCACACGCCTTCGGCCACTACCTGAACGAGACCGAGCGGAGACCCTTCACGGCTCGTGGAGGGTCTTAATCGCGGTGATGGGCGTGCGCCAGCTCGGCGAAGAGCTGCTCTGCCTCGGGCGCGGGAAGCCGCTGATCGAGAAGCGGCAGGTAGATCTCCTCTTCTTTCGCGAAGTGGACCTTGATCAACGTGTACAGGCCGTAGAGGACGCGCCGTAGTGCGGTCTGGCGTTCGTCGCTGAGCCCTTCCCGATCCACCGTCTCGCGTAGGGTGTCCAGCTCGCGCGCGAGCCGGCCGACTTCGACGTGCTCTCTGGACATCGTCGCGGTCGCCTCCGGGGCTCCCATCACCCGGGCGATCGCTGGGTACAGCACCTGGTCTTCGGCTTCGGCGTGCGGAATGAGGTGATCGCTCAAGAACAGCTGGACGTCGGCGAGCGCGGTGCTGAGGGTCCCCGGCGTTGCGTGACCCAAGGTATCGGCCACCGTGCGCAGAGTTTCGATGTGCGGGAGTAGATGCGCGTGCTCGTCACGCAATGGTTGAGTCAGACTGGTCATGGTCTCCTCCTCACAGAACCGGTGAAGAGCAGACCCGCGGAGGGCGACGGTCCACCCGCATCACCGGCCACCAGACGCTCGCCCGGGAGCCGATCTGTTCCGGAGAGGATCCCGGGGAACCTCCATCCCTCATTCATGCTACAAGCTGCAGCATCACTGCCCTCAGCCGTCCCGAGTGAGGGCCGACGAGGGGGTAGGTCCGCCCCCCCTGGTCATCGGAATCATGTGAGGCCACTGGCCGCCAACAGCCGAGATCCACCAGGCGCGACGGCGTTGTCGACGAACCCTCGAGCGCGACCCGGTTCGGCCCGCGTACGCCAAATGCCGCCGGGTGACTCACGCCGACCAGCCGTCAAGGTCACAGGATGGTTCGTCGTACCTCCCTGGCATGATCGGTTGCCGTAGCGCGGTCTCCGCGTCCCGCACGCTGTGGCTTCGCCCCGCTTCCATCCCCGCTCGCCATCCAGGGTCCGTCCCGCCTCGCCGCTGATGGGTGCACGGACCGGACGGCGAATGCATGAGATCTGCACATTCGCCCCCATGCCGTCTGCACGAGCCGGTTCTAGGCTGCGGACGTGACAGAGCAGCGGCGCATCCTCCTGGTCGAAGACGACAGCACCATCGCCCTCGCCGTCCGCGACCGGCTGACGGCCGAAGGGTTCGAGGTGCGCGTCGCCGCCGACGGCGAAGAGGCCCTCGCGGCGTACGCCAAGGCGGAGCCGGACCTGGTGGTGCTCGACCGGCTGCTGCCCGGCCTCGACGGGCTGGAGGTCTGCCGCCGCATGCAGGCGGCAAGCCCGGTCCCGGTGCTGATGGTCACCGCGCTCGGCGAGGAGACCGACCTGCTCGTCGGGCTCGGCGTCGGCGCCGACGACTACCTGACCAAGCCGTTCAGCATGCGCGAGCTGGTCGCCAGGATCCACGCGCTGCTACGCCGGGTCGACCGGGCCGCCCAGCTCGCCCACGAGGACAGGGTGATCCGCGCGGGCGACGTGGAGATCAACACCGCCGAGCGCCGGGTCTTCGTGCGCGGGGTGGAGGCACAGCTCACCCGCACGGAGTTCGACCTGCTGAGACGGCTCGCCGAACGTCCCGGGCAGGTCTTCGAGCGGGAGCGGCTGCTGTCGGACCTGTGGGGCTTCTCCGAGGCCGCGGCCACCCGCACCGTCGACAGCCACGTACGCGCGCTGCGCCGCAAGCTGGGCTCCGGCATCGTCCGCACGGTGCACGGCGTCGGATACGCGCTGGTGAAGCCATGAGACCGCTGGACTTCCTCGGCCGGATCAAGGTCAAGCTCGGGCTGGTCATCCTGCTCGCGGTGGCCACCGCCTTCGCGCTCAACGAGTACGGCCGCTCGCTCGGCGTGCTGCCGTGGGCGCGCATGGGGGTGGCCGCCGTCCTGAGCCTCGGCATGGTGCAGCTGATCGGCCGGGGCATGACCCGGCCGCTGCGCGAGATGGCCGCCGCCGCCCAGACCATCGCCAAGGGCCGGTGCGACATGCGCGTCACGGCCACCTCCCGCGACGAGGTGGGCGAGCTGGCCCGGGCCTTCAACGCGATGGCCGCCGACCTCGCCGAGGTGGACCGGCAGCGCCGCGAACTGGTCGCCAACGTCAGCCACGAGCTGCGCACCCCGATCGCCGGGCTGCAGGCCGTGCTGGAGAACCTCGTGGACGGGGTGTCCGCGCCCGACCCCGCGACCCTCGGCACGGCGCTGACCCAGACCGAACGCCTCGGGCGGCTGGTCGTCCAACTGCTCGACCTGTCCCGCCTCGACTCGGGCGTGCGGCCCATCGAGCCGGAGCCGGTCGAGCTCGGGCCGCTGTGCGCGCAGGCCGTCCGCGAGGCCGGGCTGGCCCGCGAGGAGGTGCGCCTGTCGAGCTCCGTCCCCGCCGGGCTCGGTGTGCGGGCCGACCCCGCGCTGCTGGCCCAGGTGCTGGCCAACCTGCTGGACAACGCCGTCCGGCACAGCCCGCCCGGCGGCCTGGTGCGCCTCGACGCGGCGGCCCGCGGGGACGGCGTACGGCTCGGCGTCATCGACGCGGGGCCGGGGATCCCCGCGCCGGAGCGGCCCCGGGTGTTCGAGCGCTTCTCCCGGCTCGACGCCGCGCGGGCGGCCGACGCGGGCGGCACCGGCCTCGGGCTGGCCATCGTCCGGGAGATCGTCGAACTGCACGGCGGCTCGGTGCGGGTCGCCGAGACCACGTCCGGCTGCCACATGGTGGTCGACCTGCCCGGAAGGACGACGATCATGGGCGATGTCCCCTTGAAGGGTGAACGATCAGGTGCCGTCCCGGCCACGGGGGAGGTGCAGGCCGCCGGTGCCGCACGCCTCGCCGGTGACATCAAGGTCGCCGAGGCTTTTCGGCCCGCCGGAGATGTGCAGGTCGCCGGGGCCGCGTGGCCCGCCGGGGATGCGCAGGTCGACGGAATGGGAAAGCGTGGCGGCGGCGCGAGGTCCGCTGGGAGCACGGCGTCCGGTGCGTGGTCGGTGGCCGGCGCGGACGCCGGTGCCGGGACGGCGGGCGGCACGTTGACCGGAACCGTCGCCGGGCCCGGAGCCGGCGTGCGCGCCGGGGAGCCCTCCGGTGCGGGCGAGGAGACCGGGCGAGCCCGGCAGGATGCCGGCCGGTCGGCCCCCTCCGGAGCGGTGGTTCCCGGCGAAGGCCGCACGCCACCCGGATTCGGCCCACCCGGCTACGTGCCGCCACCGCTGCTGCCCCGCCCCGATCTCCCCCCGACCCCCCGGTGGCTGCTGCCGGTAGCCGCGGCGGTCGGGCTGCTCGCGGCGATCGCGCTGCCGGACGCCGCACCCGGACTGGGCATCGTCGCCGTCGCCGTCGCCGCCGGCGCGGCCGTGCTCCCGGCGGCCCGGCACCGCCTCACCCCCTGGACGGTGGCGTTCGGCCTGCTGGCGTACGGCCTGGTGTCGATCGTCCTGTTCCGGGACGCGCAGTGGCTGGCCGGCCCCGCGCTGCTCGCGGGTTTCGGGCTGGCCGCCCTCGCCGTGTCGGGGGCGGGCGAGGGCTGGGGGGCGGTGGTCAGGGGAGGGCTGTCGGTGGTGCTGGCCGTCGTCCCGCTGCCGTGGTTCCTCGGCGCCCCGCTGAAGACGAGCGGCCGCCGGCGCAACCTGGCCGCCATGGTGGCCGCGCTCTGCATCGCGGTGGTGCTGCTGCTGGTCTTCGGAGTGCTGTTCGCCTCCGCCGACGCGGTGTTCGCGTCGTTCGCCGCGAATCTGCTCACCGCTCCCGACTGGGTGGAGTACCTCCCGGGCCGCCTGGTCCTGTTCGGGATGTTCGCCGCGCTGGTGGCCGCCGCGACGCTCGTCGCCCTGCGCCCACGGGTCGAGCGGGCCGGCCCCGCGACCCGGCGGCGGGTGAGCCGCGTGCTGTGGACGATCCCGCTGGCCGCGCTGGACCTGCTGTTCGCCGCGTTCGTCGTCGTGCAGATCACCACGTTGTTCGGCGGCAACCGCAGGGTCATGGAGACCGCCGGGCTCACCTACGCCGAGTACGCCCGGTCGGGGTTCTTCGAGCTGGTCACGGTCAGCGTCTTCGTCCTGGGCCTGGTCGCGCTGGCGATCGCGGTGGTGGCCCCGAGCGGCCGCGAGCGCGCGCTGATGGCCGCACTGCTCGGCGTACTGTGCGCGCTCACGCTGGTGATCCTGGCCTCGGCGCTGCACCGCCTGGACCTCTACATCGACGCCTACGGCCTGTCGCGGCTGCGCGCCGCGGTCGGCGCGACCATCTGGTGGCTCGCCGCGGTGTTCGCGCTGGTGCTGGCCGCCGGAGGGCTGCGCCTGGCCCGCCGCTCGGCGGCCTGGCTGCCGCGTACGGTCGTGCTGGTCACCGGGCTGTCGATCCTGGCGTTCGCCGTCTGGAACCCCGACCTGCGGGTCGCGGAGTCCCAGCTCGGCGTACGCGGCTCCCTGCGGGTCGACGTCGGCTACCTTCTCGACCTCAGCGCCGACGCGGTGCCCGCCATCGACCGGATGCCGGCGCGCGACTGCCTGCTGAGCGGGATGCCCTCCGTGCGGCGCCTGGCCGGCGGGCCGGACGGCTGGAGCGGATGGAACCTGGCCCGGCGGCACGCGCGCGACCTGCTCGCGGCCCGGCCGCCGATCGCGCCGCTCCCGGCCTGTGGGAAGGAGATAAGGTCACCTGGGACATAGGTCGTTGACGGCGGGCTCGAAAGGCGCGGCTGCGGTGCACGGTTCGGTATACGTCTATGTCGAGGACGTGCGCGACGAGGGCGCCGGGCAGGTCCTCGACCGCATCGCCGGGTACGGCGTGCGCGAGGTGACGGTCGCCGCCGCCCACCACGGCGCCCGCGACGTCACCCCGCACGGCGCCTCCCGGGTGACCATCCGCTCCGACGGCGTGCACTTCCCGCCGCCCGCCGACCTGTTCACCGGCCTGCGGCTCGCGCCGCCCGTGCAGCCGGGCGCCGAGCACGAGCCGCTCGCCGCCCTGCGCGCCGCCGCGGCCGAGCGGGGCATGACCGTGCACGGCTGGGCGGTGTTCCTGCACGACCTGACCCTTGGCCTGGCCAATCCGGACGTCACGGTGCACGACTGCTTCGGCGGGCGCGGCTTCCCGGCGGCGCTGTGCCCGGCCCACCCCGATGTGCGCCGGTACGCGGTCGCGCTGGCCAGGGCCGTGGCCCGGCAGGGGGTGGACGGCGTGGTCGCCGAGTCGCTGCACTTCGGCGGCTTCGCCCAGGGCTACCCGCAGGAGAGGTGCTTCGTCCCGCTCGGCCCGATGGACGAATACCTGTTCTCCCTGTGCTTCTGCGACTGGTGCATGCGGCGCGCGACCGACCTCGGGGTCAAGGCCGAGGTCGCCCGCGAGGAGTGCGCCCGCATCGTCGGCGGGGTGCTCGACGGAGACCCGCCCGCGCAGGGCGAGGTGACCCGGGCCGCGCTCACGGCGTACGCCGGCCCCGACGTGGTGGCCTACGCCCGCGCCCGGTCCGAGACGGTGACGTCGCTGGTCAGCGAGGTGGCCTCGGCGGTGGCGGCCGAGGGGGCCAAGCTGACGTTCCTGGACGGCACCGGCCACCGCAAGGGGTACGCCGACGGGCTCCCGCCGGCCGGGCTGGCCGCGCACGACGCCTGGCAGCTCGGCGTCGACCTGGTCGCCCTCGGTGACATCGTCCCCTCCTTCGGGGTCCTCGCCTACGCCAGGGACGCCGCCCGGGTGGCCGACGACGTGGGGGCCTACCGCCGGTCGGTCGGCAACGACCGGGAGCTGCGCGTCGTGCTGCGGCCGGGCCGGCCGGACACCGACTCCGAGGAGCGGCTGGCCGCCAAGGTGCGGGCGGTGCGGGCCGCGGGCGGTGACGCGGTGGACTTCCACGCCTACGGGCTCGTCCCCTACAGCGTCCTTGACCGCATCCCGGGCGCCCTCGGCCACACCGTCTGACCCCGCGCACCGATCTGCACGCCCGGCCCGTGCCGGGCGGGTGGCCGGCGTTGACGGTCTCGGGCCGGCCGGCATCGCCCGCTTCGCTCGGCCTCGCCGCTCCCGCTCATGGACTGCGGGGCCGATGCGGGTGGAATGGGCAGAGAGCGCTCCCTGTACTGCCGCGACAGGCGGGTACGGCGAGAGCCGAATGCTTTCAGCGCCGGATTCTTCTGGTGCGGCAAGGCATCGATGCTGCTGAATCGGCCGGACACGGACAGCGCTTCCGTCGTGCCTGGTCAGCGGTTCCGGTGGGCGCCGAGAGTGCTTCGGGCCTCGCCATCTGATCTGCGAGAGCGCTCTCAGTATCTTCGAGAAACATTTTCTCGCTGTTGACAGGGCTTGTGAGGCTATCTAACGTCGGCAGCACTGAGAGCGTTACCCGCGCGTAACACACGCCTGGTTCCCCGCCGGCGCGGGCCAGTACGGCCGCCGGGCCCGCGCCCCGAGCCGCCGCCGGGCGCCGCCCCGCCGTGGGCGGCGCCCACTTCACCCCCCATCACGAAGGTCTCCCCGTATGACCAACGACCGCTCCGCGAACGACCGCGCCGTACGAGGGCGCCACCACCGTCCACCCACCGGCCGCCGGTTCCGGCTGCGCATCGCCGGAACCGCCGTCGCCACCCTGATCGCCGGGCTGCTCGTCGCCCTGCCCGCCACTCCCGCCGACGCCGCCACCGTCACCGTGGGCGCGGGCGGGTACACGACCGACCTGCCCGCCGGCGCCTCCGGCCCGGCCGACAGCGGCGGCGCGCCGGTGACCCCCAAGGTCACCTCGGCCGTCACCGCCAAGGTGCCGACCAACGACTGGTGGTCCTCCCTGGCCTTCCAGCGCTACGCCGGTAACCCGTACTCCGAGAACATGTACGCCCACCCGCTCGCCTTCCACGCCGTCGCGGGCGGGCTCGAAGTGAGCTACCCCACCGCGCCCGCGATCGGGGCGACCCAGTACGACTTCGGCCACGCCCGCGACCTCACCATCGGCGTGACCGGCCTCAACGCCCCGCGTACCCAGGTCGACGGCTGGTCGGACTGGACGGTCACCCCCTACTGGTCGGACGGCACGCGCACCCTGCGCGCCACCATCGGCCACGGGCTGCCGTATGTGTACGCCACGCCGAGCGGCGGGGACGGGCGCGTCGACTTCGTGGCCACTCCCGCCATCTGGGCCGACCGCGGCAACGTCCTGGGCGCGACGGTCAACGGGCACGACTACGCGCTGTTCGCGCCCACCGGCACCGACTGGAACGTCTCGGGGACGGCGGCCACCGTCGCGCTCGGCGGCAGGAACTATTTCAGCGTCGCCGCGCTCCCCGCCCGCGGCGCCCTCGACCTGTTCGCCAAGTACGCCTACTCCTTCGTGACCGGCACCGCCGTGAGCTGGTCGTACGACGAGACCGCCGCGCGGCTCACCACCACCTACACCGCGACGACCAGCGCCAAGGAGGGCACCCAGACCGGCACTCTCATGGCGCTGTACCGGCACCAGTGGCAGGCCACCGCGGACCCGCTCACCGCCTACACCTACGTCTCGCCGCGCGGCACGATGAAGCTGCGCGAGGGCGCCTCGTTCACCACCCGGCAGACCTTCCACGGCGTGCTGCCGTCCCTGCCCGACCTCGGCGCCTATGACCGGGCCCGGCTCGGCGCGTTCGTCAGGCAGGAGGCCGACGCGGCCGACCCGTGGAAGGGCGCGGCCGACACCTACTGGACCGGCAAGGCGCTCGGCCGGCTCGCGCAGCTCGTGCCCATCGCCGACCAGCTCGGCGACACCGGCTCGCGCGACAAGCTCCTCGGGCTGCTGAAGGGCGAGCTGCAGAGCTGGTTCACCGTGGGGGGGGAGCAGTTCCGCTACGACGCCGCCTGGGGCGTCCTCACCGGATACCCGGCGTCGTACGGCAGCGACACCGAGGTCAACGACCACCACTTCCACTACGGCTACTACCTGATGGCCGCCGCCACCGTCGCGCGGTACGACCGGGCCTGGGCGGCGGACGGGCAGTGGGGCGGCATGGCCAAGCTGCTGGCCAAGGACGCCAACAACTGGGACAGGACGGACACCCGTTTCCCGTTCCTGCGCAACTTCGACCCCTACGCCGGGCACGGCTGGGCCTCCGGGCACCAGGGCTTCGCCGCGGGCAACAACGAGGAGTCGTCCTCCGAGGCGATGAACTTCGCCGCCGGAGCGCTGCTGCTGGGCGCCGCCACCGGCGACACCGCGCTGCGCGACCTGGGCGTCTACCTGTACACCACCCAGACGGCCACCATCGCGCAGTACTGGTACGACGTGGACGACGCGGTCTTCCCCTCCTCCTTCGCCCCCGGCACGGCCGGCATGATCTGGAGCGACGGCGCCGCGCACGCCACCTGGTGGACCGGCAACCCCGAGGAGATCCACGGCATCAACTACCTGCCCATCACCGGCGGGTCGCTGTACCAGGGCCTCTACCCGGCCAAGGTCAGGGCCGGGGTCGCCGAGCTGGAAGCCGAGAACGGCGGGCCCGCGGTCGAGTGGCGCGACCTCGTCTGGCAGTACCGCGCGCTCGGCGACCCGGCCGCCGCCAAGGCGAACTGGGACGCCGGCTGGAACTCCTACGACCCCGAGTCCGGCGACTCCAAGGCGCACACCTACCACTGGATCTACAACCTTGCCAGGCTCGGGACGGTCGACGCCGCCGTCACCGCCGACGCCCCGACGGCCGCGGTGTTCACCCTGAACGGCACCCGGACCTACGTCGCGCACAACTTCGGCACCGCGGCGCGGACGGTGACCTTCTCCGACGGCAGGCGGCTCGCCGTCCCGGCCGGGTCCACCGCCACCAGCGCGGGCGGCACTCCGGAGCCCACCCCCTCACCGACCCCGACCCCCACTCCCACGCCAAGCCCCACTCCCACGCCGGGCACCCCCACCCGCTACCTGGTCACCGGCGGAGGACTGGCCGCGACCGCCGGCGCCGCCGGGGCCGACACGGTGCCGTCCGCCGGCGGGGGCAACCACGACGGCACGCCGTACAACCCGCTGGTCTACACCGCGAGCGGCCTCACCATGACCCACACCGGCGGCGCCACCGCCTTCGACCTGCACCTGGACGCCGGGACCGCGGTGGCCAACGGCGTGCAGGCCCGGGTGTCGTACGACCTCACCGGGGACGGCACCTACGACCGCGTCGAGACCTACCGGTACTTCGCCACCGATCCGGTCGCGGGCTGGGAGCACTACACCCAGACGGCCGGGCTCACCTCTTCTACCGGCACCGTCGGCAACCTGGCGGGCGGCCGGGTGCGGGTCGAGGTGTGGAGCGCCATCGGCCTCAACCCGACCTCGCTCGGCGTCGGGAACCGCTCCACCATCACCATCCCGTTCCGCTGATCCGCACCACCGTCGCGGGTCCCCGGCTCCGCCTCCCGGGGACCCGCGACGGTCATCGCGCACTCCGCGGAATCCGCCCTCCAGATGTACGAGCCGGTCCTGTCGGAGCATCGTGCGATACTCGCGGACGTGACGGGGCGGGAAGCGGCGAGTGCTCTTGTCGGTCGACGCGCTGAGCTCGACCGGCTGATCGCCGTGCTCGACGCCGCGGCCGGCGGGCGGCCCGGAGTGGCGGTCGTGGGCGGCGACGCGGGCATCGGCAAGACCCGTCTGGTGCGCGAGCTGGCCGAGCAGGCGCGCGCCCGGGGTTTCGCCGTGCTCACCGGGCAGTGCGCCGAGCTCGGTGACACCCTGTCCTACCTCCCGCTCGCCGATGCGCTGCGCGGCGCGTCCGGCGACCCCGAGCTGTGGCAGGCCATCGAGGCCCGCCCCATGCTGCGCCGGCTGGTGCCCGGCGCGGCGCTCGACGCCTCGCCCGAGGCCGCTTCGGGCCTCGCCCAGCAGCAGCTGTTCGGGTCGATGCTCGGGCTCCTCGCCGAGGTGTCCGCCGCGAGGCCCCTCGCCCTTGTGCTGGAAGACCTGCACTGGGCCGACCGCTCCACCCGCGACCTGCTGGTCTTCCTCAGCCGCATGGTGCAGCGCGAGCGGGTCTGCCTCATCTGCACCTACCGCACCGACGACCTCCATCGGCGGCACCCGCTCCGTCCCCTGCTCGCCGAGATGCAACGCCTCCCCGCGGTGACCTCAGTCGTGCTGGGCCCGCTCGGCACCACGGCCATGGCCGACCACCTCGTGGCCCTCGGCGGCGGCGACGCCCGGGTGATCGGCGACATCATCGAACGCGCCGAGGGCAACCCGTTCTACGCCGAGGAGCTGCTGGCCGTCGAGGGCCTCCCGTACAACGTGGCCAACCTCCTCCTCGCTCGCGTCGAACGTCTGTCCGAGCCCGCCCAGCAGGTGTTGCGCGCCGCCGCGGTCGCCGGGCGGCGCGTCGACCACCACCTGCTCCGGGAGGTCTCCGGCCTGCGCGACATCGAGCTGGAGGAGTCACTCCGCGAGATCGCCTCCCGTGGTCTGCTGCTGCCCGACGGCGGGCACGGCTACGCCTTCCGGCACGCCCTGCTGCAGGAGGCCGTGTACGCCGACCTGCTGCCGGGCGAGCGCGTGCGGCTGCACAACCGGTTCGCCTCGCTGCTCGACTCGCCCGCCGAGCTGGCCTACCACCATCTCGCCGGTCACGACCTGCCCGGTGCGCTCGCGGCGTCGGTGGCGGCGGGGCTGCGCGCCGACCGCCTGGGCGCACCCGTCGAGGCGCACGGCCACTACGACCAGGCCCTCGCGCTGTGGCACCGCGTCACGGGCGCCGAGAAGGTCGCGGGCATCGACCGGCCGCGGCTGGCACTGCTGACCGCCGCGGCCGCCGAGGAGAGCGGTGACACCCACCGCGCGATCGCCCAGCTGCGCGAGGTCCTCACCACCGAGCGGCCGACCTCCGAGGTGTGGGAACGCCTCGCGTACTACCTCATCGACGCCGGTGAGGACGCCGCGGCCACCGAGGCCGCCAAGACGGCCGTTCACCTCGCCACGGAGGCCGTCGCCTCCGGCGGGCCGGGCGAGGGCGTCCACTCGCCCGCGGTCCACGAAGGCCGAGCCCTGGGCGCCCTTCCAGACCTGGCCAGGGCGCTCGCCACGTACGCACGGACGCTGATCTGGACACCCCTGCACGCCGAGGGCGAAGCCCTGGCAGAACGGGCACTCGCCACCGCCCGCGAGTCCGGCATCCGCGAGGCGGAGTCCAGCGCGCTGATCACCCTCGCCGTCGTGGCCGACATCGCCGGCGACCTGCCCCGTGCGGAGGAACTGCTGGCCGTCGCCGCGGACATCCGGTCGGGCGACCTCTCGGTCGACCTGCGCGCCCTCTACAGCCTCGCACGGGTGCAGTACGACCAGGGCCGTCTCGCCGACGCGGCATCCACCGCCGACCGGGGCATTGAGCTGGCGCGTGAGACCGGCCTGACCTGGAGCGTGTACGGCACCGACCTGCGCTTCTTGAAGTTTCTCATCCACTACACCGCCGGAGAGTGGCGCGAGGCGGGCGAGCTGACCGCGGCGTTCGCCGTACGGGTGGGCAGGCTGGGCGAGGCGCGGCTCTCCGGCTACGCCCTGTTCCTCGAGGTCGCGCGCGGCGACGCCGTCGTCGAGGAGCGCCTGGCCTGGCTGCGGCCGTTCTGGAACGACTCGCTGGTCACCTACATCGCGCGCGGCCTGGCCGCCGAGCACGCCCTGTGGAACGGCGACCCGCGAGCCGCGACCGAGCATCTGGACGCCGTGGTCGAAGCCCTTGAGCCCTTCGACCCGGCCCTGATCCGCATCTGCGCCACCGCCCTGTGGGCGCTGGCCGACCTCGCGCGGACCTCCCAGCGCCCCACCGTCGAGCCCGGATATCCCACCGAGCCGACGCGTTCCGCCGACCCGGCACGTCCTGCGCAACCGGCACGTCCTGCGGACCTGGTAAGTCCTGTGGACCCGGCACGTCCTGCGGCGGACCTGGTGCCTCCTGCGGACCCGGCACGTCCTGCGGACCTGGTGCCTCCTGCGGAACCGCTTCGCGTCGCGGAACCGGCGCGAGCCGATGATCCGGCGCGTGTTCACGCTTCAGCGCGGCGTACCGACCTGGCACGAGCCACGAGCTCGGCACCGCCCGCCACGACCTCCCCAGCTGATGTCATGGCGCACGTGGAGGGCCCGGCGCCTGCCGGCATCCGGGCGAGGGCCGACGACCTGCTGCGACGGGCTCGTGACGCGGCGACGCTCGGGCCCGGGTCCGGCACCCGGGGGCCGGTGGGCATCGAGGGGCAGGCATGGCTGGCCAGGGCCGAGGCCGAATGGCTGCGCGTCAACGGCACGGCCGACCCCGTGGCGTGGCGCCGGGTGGTCGAGGCGTTCGACTTCGGCTCGGTCTACGAGGTCGCGCGGTCCCGGTGGCGCCTCGCGGAGGCGCTGCTGATCGCCGGTGAGCGTGACGAGGCGTTCGAACACTGGCGCGAGGCCATGATCACGGCCGAGACACTCGGTGCCGCGCCGCTCCGGCATGCCCTGGCCGACCTCGGCCGCAGGGCCAGGTTCCCCTCCTCATCCCAGAGCCGCCCGGCCGTTCACTCCGAGGCGACACCCTCCTCGCCGGGCACGCCCGGCACCGCCTCGGACGACCGGCCCCAGATCGCGCTCACCGGCCGTGAACGGGAGGTCCTCGCCCTCGTCGCCACCGGCCTGTCCAACCGTGAGATCGCGGAGCGGCTGTTCATCGCGCACAAGACGGTGAGCGTTCACGTGTCCAACATCCTGGCCAAGCTGGGTGTCTCCTCCCGCACCCAGGCCGCGGCCTACGCCCACCAGCACGACCTGCTGCCCTGACCGCTCGCAGAAAATCCCGTCCGCCCGCGGCCGAACGTGCACGGCCACACGGCGAACGGCCCACCACACAGCGGGCCCTCCGTCACCACCCCATCAGTGGCACTATTCCTTGCCCGGGTCCTCGGCTGTGGCGCCGGTGAGTACGAGGTCGCGCACCATCTGGATCAACTCGGCCGGGTCGAACGGCTTGGTGAGGTAGGCGTCCACGCCGATGCCGAGGCCGCGCTTCTTGTCCTCTTCCTGGGCTCTCGCCGTGATCATCATGATCTTGATGTGGTTCAGGCTCTCGTCGGCACGCAGCTTGGCGGCCGTCATCCAGCCGTCCAGGCGCGGCATCATCACGTCCAGCGTGATCACGTCGGGCCGCACCGATGTCACCCGGTCGAGACAGTCCTGCCCGTCGGTCGCCGTCTCCACCTGGAAGCCCTCCAGGCTGAGATTCACGGCGATCAACTGCCGGATAACCTCGTCGTCGTCCACGACCAGCACGCGTCCCAGAACCTCGTCCACGGCCGCGAGGCTAACCCTTGTACGCCGCTTGCGCGAGGTTTTCCCGGAACTCGTCCCCCACCACCCGTGCCCGGCCCTGTTCGCGCCTGAGCACCACCACCGCGGACTTCAACAGACCACAAGGGGGGATACCCGTCCCCTCGGCCATCGCCAACGCCCGCCACCGCCCCAGCCCGGCACGGCGACCGAGGCGTCGGTGCCGGGAAGGGGAGACTGCTTCCCCGGGCTGAGCGCTGGCCTTAATCCACAGCCCGCTATCAGAACAAGCGTGACATCTCCTGCTTTCCGCAGGTCAACGAGCCTGCCGCTGCCGTCACGTCGTCCCAGCCGCTGCGGCCTTGTCCACAGAACGGCATTCGCCGCTCTGGCCGCCGTGCCGCCCGAATGATCCTGGCCTCGATTCCCCACGAGCCAAGGAGCCATTCATGATCACGACGCTCGTCACCACCGTCCTCGTCACCGGAGCGGCCCTGTCCGGGAGCGTGGCCTGGCCGCAGCACCGGCAGATCGACCCGTACGGCTCGCCGGGCGCCCGGTTGTGGAGCCTGCCCATCCCGGCCACACCCGTTCGCGACCTGCTTTCCGCGGCCGGCGCGACGCGCGGCGACCGCGACACCCCCCAGCGCGTCCACCAGCCGGCGACCACTCCCCACGGGTCTCCAGCGCTCCGCGACGCGCTGCGCGAGGCCCTCCCTCTCTACGACCTCTACGGCGGTGCGAGCCGTCCGGCCCATGCCCGGGACGAAGCGATGAGCCGACCGGATTCCTCCAGCGAAGTCGCGAGCCGACAGGTCCGTGTCCTGGTCGCCGAGGAGGGACTGCCGCACCGGCTTCTCCCGGGCAGGCCGGGTCGTGACTTGACGGCAGGCACGGGCAGCTCGGACCGGAACGGGCACGCGGCCCTGACCCCTGCGGCGCGCGATCGCCGCCCGAGCGAGTCACGGCGCAGGCCACCGAGCGGGCGACAACGCTCGCGGCCCGCCGGTGAGCGGCACGCGAGCAGGCGACCGGCGACCAAGCGCGGGCCGATCACCTCCTCCCGCTCGCGCAAGCTCACCGCGGGAGCCATCGCGGCCAAGGTCGCCGTGCGGCAGATCGGCACCCCGTACGTCTGGGGCGGCGGGTCGAAGGCCGGGGCGACGCGCGGCGGCTTCGACTGCTCCGGCCTCGCCCTCTACGCCTGGTCGCGCGCCGGCGTCAGCCTGCCGCACTACACGGGCAGCCAGTTCACCAAGGGGAAGAGGATTCCCTTCTCGCAGCTGCGCCAGGGCGATCTCGTCTTCTTCGGTGGCGGCACCGGCGACCCGACCCACGTCGGCCTCTACCTCGAAGACGGGATGATGGTCCACGCGCCCAAGTCTGGTGACGTGGTGCGAAAGGTCGACTTCGCCCACTCCACCTACTACCGCTCCCGCTACCGAGGAGCCATCCGTCCCGCCTCATGAGATCCCGGCTCGATCGTCGGGTCATCCATCGGGTCAGCCGTCACGGCCATCGTCCGGAGGACCATCGGAACGACCGAGCAGTGGGCCGAGGGGGCGGCCCACAGCCAACCCCGATGGCTTCGGCCAAGGCCACGACGTGACCATCGGGGGCGCGCTGACCAGGTGATCGTCCGGTGTGAGTGTGAACGGCGCCCAGCGGCGCGGGAGCCTGATCACCCCGTTCAGGCGTTGATCGGGTTCCGAGTAACGGAAGACCTCCGAAAGCTGGTAGCCTTACGACTCGTTGAGCCCCCTTAGCTCAGGGGATAGAGCACCGGCCTCCGGAGCCGGGAGCGCAAGTTCGAATCTTGCAGGGGGCACACGATCTTGACCAGCGGTTTCGGCCACTGATCAGGGCGAACAACGAAGAAGCGGGCGGGCCTCCAGTCTCAGGGAGTCCCGCCCGTTCTCATTGATGCTCACTGGTTGTGGACCAGTCTCACAGGGGCAAAGCGGCCTCTATGCGGCGGTTGGCCTGCTCTTGACGGCCGTAGAGGCACTTGGCTTAGCGCTCCGTGAGTACCTTCACGTCGTTGCCGGCGTGGGCGGCCACCTCGGTGGCGTTCACCGCGGCGTTGAACCACGTAGACAGGGCGGCATTTCGCAGGGGTCGTCAGGCCAAGGGAGAAGCCACCTGCGCCGCCACTGCTCGTTCCAGCCTCTCGCCCGCCTGGCCGCGCATATATCCAGCTCCGCTAGCGGATGTCGATTGTCGTACTAAGGCGCAGCACAGGGCCACTCGGTAACGCTACGATCGACAGCTATGGAGCAAGCGCTGTGGGACCCACGCGAGCGTGGCGCTGCCCGAAGAGAATTCAAGGCGGCGCTGTACGAAATGCGTCTTTCCTCTGCCCGGTATCGGCAGGCACGCAATGATCACGTTGCCCATGGCAGGCAGTTCTTTGAAGTACGACTATGCAGAGAGCAATGGTATGTCGACCTTCAGGAGTTCATTCGTTCGATCATCTATCTCGCCGAAGTCGAAACAACGCTCGATCTGACCTCCTTTCTGCGTGAAGCCGACACGCTCGGCGAACTGCCGGAGTCGCGTCAACTGGACCGCGCTAAGTCTTGGCTAGCCGAATGTCGAAAGGTGGTCGACCTCCTGTTTGCCGCATATGTCGAAGCCGGAGGTGGCGTCGATCCGGAGAAGATATCCGGAGCCTGGGAGGAGTGGGGCGTTGCGCTCAAGCGATGGGGATACGCCTTGCGTAATAGAGAAGAGATGCGCGACAGACTTTTTACGCAGCGTAAGGATGGTTACGACGTAGATCTGTCGGTCCATGAAAAGTCTCCAAGCTCTGACGCATCTCCCGGCGAGCTTACTAGGACGAGTCTTGAATGGGCTCGTCGGCACGTTCGGCAGCAGGTAGGGCGGAGCGAGGTAAGTGGGCCGGCGAGTGGTGATCCACTTCCTCTCGGCCGAAAGCCGGAGATGATACTGACCTTCGAGGTCGATGCAAGGCGATATCAGCTTATCGTTGAAGGTTTAATTACGATCGTCACGCTTCCTGGCTTTCTTGAGGCTAGGCACCTCAAGAAGGGGCGGTACGTAGGCTTGTCGTTTCAGCGTGATATTCACTATGCGAAGGTGCGGCGGGTTGGTGCATATCATTCAGTGGATAGCCTGATAAGTGCTGAGCCTTTGGCTTCACTGGATCCGGACAGGCCTTCAAGGCAAATGCAAGACCAATGTCATCAGCAGTATGTTTCGTATAAGCTCCGCCACCCTGACGACGATGTGCGAGGGATGCTGGCTATTGAGCTGGAACTCCCGCGAAGCATGAGGGGGAGATAGGTGGTCGCTGCTTCCTCGTAACTGATGGCTTTATTATTTCAGTGTGGTGGCAGGCTCACCGTACGCAGCTGTTCGTGCTTGTGTCTCAATGCGTCGACTATTCTCTTCTTGGCGCCTGTTGAGACGCTTTGCGTAACGCTTGAGGAGTACTTTGAAATTGAGCGTTTTCATCCTGCTTTGAGCCTGAAGAACAAGGATGGCTTTGACGAGCTGATCTGCGCGAGGGGGCGGCAGCGTAGCTTGCGCGGGATCCGCCGGCTCTTCAGCTGTGCGTTCGCTCGCTCGCCAGGTCCGCGGAGCTTGGCGTGCGCGGAGTTGGCGTTCTTCTGGGCGGCCGGTTTGCTTGCTTCCGCGGCGTGGTCGTGCACCCAGTGCCGGGAGTGGCCAGCGGCGTTCCGGGGATCGCCTGCCACAGTTCGACGGCGAACGGGTCGCCGAGTGAGAACGTGACGTGCACGTCCATCATGTGTTCGCGGGCCGCCTCCTTGATGGTCATCGAGCGCACCACCACCGGCCGCCGGCGAGCATCTCGGCGCTGCCGAGGGACGCCGAGCGGGGCGCGACGAGCGAGCCCTGTCTCGACATCGTGCTCCGTGGCGTCCGCCCCTGAACGTCCGGTCGGCAGAGCGGTGCTGGGCCCGGACGCGGTGCGCGGCGTCCGTGCCGAGCTGGAGTCCACGCTCGGCGAGATCGCCGAGTGGGAGTCGCTCGGCAACGACACCGGCTTCTGGTCTCAGAGGCCGAAAAGGCGGAAGAATTGCTGGGCCGCCTCGCCGTCACCGGTCAGTTCCACGTCTCCGGCGTCGACCGCCGACGCCACCGTCCGGTCGGCGAAGATCAGGGCCCACAGCGTGGGGACGTCGGCGCGCACCGTCGCCTGCACCGCCGCCCGCGCGCCGCGGACCACGTCCACCTCGGACGGGGTCACCGTGACGTCGAAGGCGTCCAGGCCGACCACCAGCCGGATCGAAAGCGACGGCGCCTGATGCGCGGGGGGCCGGTAGAGCGTCTTGAGCAGCAGCATGAACGCGTCGGTGCTCATCTCGGCGCTTTTCGGACCCGCTCGGTGCGCACCCCAGCGCGCGAGTGAGATCAGCACCGGTTCGAGGTCGCGGCCGCTGTCGGTCAACTCGTAGACCCGGGCGCTGACCGGGGGCCCGACCTCCACGCGGCGGATCACGCCGTCCTGCTCCAGCTCGCGCAGGCGCTGGCTGAGCACGTTCTGGCTGGCCTGGGGCAGGGCGTTGCGCAGGTCACGGAACCTCTTCGGGCCGAAGATCAGCTCCCGGACGACGTGCAGGGCCCATCGCTCGCCGATGACGTCCAGGGCCAGAGCGGCGCCACACCCGTCTTCATAGCTTCGCTGTGACACCGCTCAACCATACAACTGAGGACCATCTGCTACTGTATTAGGAGTAGTCGGTCCTAGAGACGGAGTGCGAAATGGACTCGTTGCTCGCCCGCGTGCTCGAAGCGCACGGCGGACTCGAACGCTGGAAGAACCTGTCGACCTTCACCGCGCGCATCACCTACGGCGGCCCCTTCTGGGAGTTCAAGGGGCATGCCGACTTCGTCGGCGACGACCTGGTGGAGGCGAGCCTCCAGCGTGAGCACTTCGTGCAGCGCCGGCAGTCGACCGGGCGCACGGCCGTCTTCGACCGCGAGGCGGACCGGCTGACCGTCACCGGCCGGGACGGCGAAGTGCTGGCCGACCTGCGCGAGCCGCGCTCCACCTTCGAGGGCTACACGCCGGAGACGCAGTGGAACCTCAGCCAGATCGCGTACTTCCGCAGCTACGCCACCTGGCACTACCTCGTCGAGCCGTACGTCTTCACCTGGCCCGGCGTCGAGGCGCACGAGGTGGAGCCGTGGACCGAGAACGGCGAGACCTGGCGGGTGCTGAGCGTCACCTACCCGCCCTCGATCCACACCCACAACGCCACCCAGCTGTACTACTACGACGACTCCGGTCTGCTCCGCCGGCTGGACTACCAGCCCGACGTGAACGGCCGGACGCCGGTGGCGCACTACATCCGGGCGCACGAGGCGGTGGACGGCATCCCGTTCCCCACCAAGCGGCACATCCACACGCGCAACGAGGACGGCACGCCGGACCTGTCGTGGATCCCCATCACGGTCGACCTCTCGGACATCAAGATCAGCTGAGTGGCCTCCACGATCTGGAGCCGGCCAGGGCTCGCCCGCCCGGCGGCTCCACCGGCCGGGCACGCGACCGCCTGCCGATCGCCTGCCCGGCCACCTTCACGCCCTCCACGCCTGGTCAGAACCGGCAGGCCAGGGGATCGGCGAAGACGGGGGGAGGGCCGGACAGGGCGGCGCGGATCGACCGTTCCAGGATCGAGTACGGCGAGCCGTCGGAGCGGAGCGGTTCGCGCAACCCGGCCTCGGTGTTGCTGATGAACCGGGGCGGCCCGGTGTGCTTTCGGCGCGCTCCCCGGCCTGAAGACCGGGATTCAGCCCGTGTCCGCGTCATGCGGCATCTTTGAGGCCTCCGCGCAGGGCGAGATCACGGATCTCGACGTAGGACGGCCGCCTCCATGGGTTCTCCGCCACCGGCGGTACTAGGCCGATCTTCAACGAGGTCTAGCCAGGAATCCCGGTCCTTAAGGGGCCGGGAGGATGGCTTCCCTGTCTGCGCCCGGACGCTGGTCCGGGCGTTTCTGATTCTCGATGTACTCCCGGATGATCTCCAACGGTGCGCCGCCGCGGGGCCCGGCGAAGTACGACGGTGACCACAGGTGGCCATGCATGATATGCCGGTTGATCCGGCGGGCGAACTCCTTGCGCAGGTAGTGTGCGAAGACGCCCTTGAGTTGGTTGATCAGGGTCGTGATGGAGAGTTCGGGGGGATGGTGCACGAGCAGGTGGACGTGGTGGTCTTCGCCGGTGAACTCCCGCCACTGACCAAGCGTCACTATGCCGGAAAACCGCGGCCGGGAATGCCCCCGGACCGCGTCACCAGCCTTGGTTCTCGGGGAGGGCCAGGGACAGGTACTTGTCGTCTTCGGAGATCATCAGACCGGCGCGGCAGCAGCCGTCGAGGAAGGCGGTGACCTCGCCGAGCGACACCTCGAACCCGCGGTCCAGCAGTGCCTGGTGGACGCGCTTGCGGCCGCGGGCGGTGTCACCGCACGCCTCGTAGGCGTCGCCCTGCCAGCCGGGCAGGACGGCCTTGCGTGGCCGGGCCGAGCGGGTGTCGATGATGGTCACCTCGCCCGGCAGGCGCTGGTAGAACAGGACGGGCCGGTCGCCGTTCGCCCATCGCTCCCGCCAGCCGGTGATCGCCGACTGCAGCACGTCGTGGCTGGCGGCCGAGGCGACGTCCGAGGCCGCGAAGTCGAAGAAGTAGGCGATCCGCGAATGGTCGAGCTCGGGCGGGTAGACGTACTTGTAGCTGGCCTGCGGGCGCACCTGCTCGATCGCGAACGACGGGTCCATGAAGTACGGGCTGAAGCGTTCCAGCCAGATGCCGATCTGGCTCGCGGGCGGCTGCAGGTGCTGGATGAGCGGGACGAGCTCCGCCTGCTCGGTGTAGTCGCGGTCGGTCTCGCCGGGGAAGCCGCACAGGATGTGCCACTCCACCGAGATGCCGAAGTAGGCCGCCCACTTCAGCAGCCGGACGTTGATCAGCTTGGTCGAGCCCTTGCGCATCAGTTCGAGCACGTGGCTGTTCAGGCTCTCGATGCCGGGCTGGATCCGCTGGATGCCGGCCCGGCGCAGCACGGCGAGCTGCTCACGGGTGAGGTTGGCCTTGACCTCGAAGAACAGGTTGACGTCCCAGCGCCGCTCGGCCAGCTCGGCGCAGAAGGAGGTCAGGTACTTCATGTCGAGGATGTTGTCGACCGCGTCGACGCGGCGCGCCGGGTAGGCCCGCAGGAGTCCTTCGAGGTCCCGCAGCGCCCGTTCGCCGGTCTTGGCGCGGTAGTCCATGCCGAGGGCGTTCAGCCCGCAGAACGTGCAGTGGTGCCGCTGGCCCCACCAGCATCCCCGGGAGAACTCCACCGGGAGCCGGACGGCGTTGTCGCCCAGGACACGCGCCCGGTCGTGCCGGGCGAGGCTGCGGAAGTAGTCGTCGTAGTCCGGCGCGGGCAACTCGTCGAGGTCGTACGTGCGGGGCGCCTCGGCCTGGTCGTCCGCGCTCACGCCCTGGCGGTGCACGCCCGGGATCGGGGTGGTGGTGCCGGCGGCGAGGTCGTACAGCAGCGCGGGCAGCGCGATGTCGCCCTCCCCGGACACCACGTAGTCCAGCCACGGCAGCTTCTCGGCGTAGGCGGGACCCATCCCGGCGTCGAAGTTCGCCCCGCCGTAGATCAGCGGCAGCTGCGGGTGGCGCTCCTTGAGGCGGCGGCCGAGGGCGAAGGAGGCGGTGTTCTGCAGGAACGTCGAGGAGAACCCGACGGCGTCGTAGGAGGACCAGTCGACCGCGTCGACGCAGCCGTCGGCCCAGGCGGGGAGCACCTCGCGGCGGAGCCGGACCAGCTGCTCGGGCCCGTTCTCCAAGATCTTGGCCCAGCTCTCCGGCACCTCCGGGTACTCCGCGAAGTAGTCCGCCTCGGGCTCGATGTCGCCGAACGCCGCGTAGGAGAAGAGCCATTCCCCGAGCTGGTGGAAGCGGTCGTCGTTCATCTCCGAGATCCGGTCGTAGATCCGGCTCCCGAGCAGGGCGCTGAGTTCGAGGTTGAGGTAGTGCACGTCGCAGTCGTGGCCGGCCCGCTTGACGATGGCCTGCAGCAGGCCGCACTGGATGGACGGCGCGTCCGCCCAGGACCACGGCATGTTGACCAGGGCGACCCGCAGGCGCCGGGGCGGGGGAGGCGGAGCCGACGGGATCCGGTTCCTGGCCACCAGCGGCAGCGTTCTGCTCTTCGCCACGGTGGCAGCCGGTTCACCGGCGCCGGGCCTTGCGTGCAATGTGTCCTCCTCCGCGGAGAAATGCCGTGGGACGGGTCGCGCGTGCTTCGGACCGGTTTGTGCCGGCCGGATCAAAGGTCGCCGCGGGCCTGGGCGGTGAGCCTGATGACCTGCCGGAGCCGGTCGAGCGTGAGGAGCCGGCCGGCCAGTGGCAGGGTGAAGGTCGTGCCGGAGGGCAGGACCGCGACCCAGCCTTCGCCCCGCTGCGCCTTGCCCTGCTCGCCGAGCCAGGGGGCGATGGACGCGCTGCTCGCGCCGCCGTCCCGTTTGAGCAGGAAGAACTGGTCGCGCAGGTCCTCGAAGCGGGCGAACTCCTCGATGTTGGTGAACGGGATGGTGGAGTCGCTGATCGGGACGAGGTCGGCGCGGGGGGCGTCGGCCGGGCCGGCGGGGATGAGTTCGCGGCCGAACGCCGAGAAGTACAGCAGAGTGTGCGCGGTGTCGATCCCGCCGACGAACGGCCGGTCGTCGACCGCCCGCCTGACCAGCCGCATGCGGTCGTCGCCGGGCCGCCGGTCGATCTCACCGGGCCACCGGGCGACCCCTTCGGCCCGGTCGTACCAGGGCAGGTAGCGGACGACGTCCTCGCTTCGCGGCAGCGGGACCATGTCGACGCCGAACGTGCCGGGGCTCTTGGCGACGATGGAACCGGGGGTCAGGGAGAAGGTGCCGATGCCCGCGATCGACCACAGGTCCTCGTGCTCGATCAGGAAGTCGTACGTGCGGGCCGCCTCGTCGCCGCGCTCGCCGGGGAATCCGGTGAACCCCATCATCTGGGCGCCGATCCCGTGCTTGGCGAGTTCGCGGAGGATCTCCGGCACCTCCGCGATGCGCACGCCCTTGTCGATGAGGTCCAGCACCCGCTGGGACGCCGACTCGTAGCCGAAGGACACGGCGACGCAGCCGGCGTCCCGCAGCCGCTGGGCCATGTCGCGTTTGGGGAAGGTCCGTTCCAGGCGCAACTCGGCGGCCCACCGCACCTTCGCCGGCAGGTCCTTCATCGCGTCGCAGAGCAGCCGCAGGTAGCGGGGGGACATCGCGTCCACCGCGAAGTAGACGGTGCGGGAGAAGCCGGTGATCCGCTCCAGGTCGGCGACCACCTCCTCGACGGGACGTTCCCGGGACGGCGAGGTCGGCCGGTCGGAGTTCAGGCCGTAGTCGCAGAAGGTGCACTTGTTCCAGTAGCAGCCCCGCGTGGGGCTGTACAGCACCACGGGCTCCGGCGACCAGTAGGAGTCCCAGTCCCAGACGTCGTAGGCCGGGGCGGGCAGGTCGGCCATGTTCTCGTAGTTGATCGAGGCCGAGTGGGACGGCGGGTCCTCGCGGGACAGCACGCCGGGAATCCCGGTGAGGGGGCGCCCGTCCCGGACGGCGGCCAGGATGTCGCAGAAGGGCGTCTCGCCCTCACCGGGGACGATGAGGTCGGCGTCGGTGAACAGCCGCCAGTGGTCCCCGGGCACGCGGGCGAACCGGACGTGGTCGCAGACCTCGGTGCCGCCGAAGACGATGACGGCGTCCGGGTAGGCCGCGCGCACCTCCCTGGCCAGGCGCAGGGCCACGGGCAACTGGCCGGTGAAGCCGACCGAGAAGCCGACCAGCCGCCACTCGCGCTCCCTGAGGAGGTCCTGGAACGGCCCTTCGACGTACGGGGCGAACGGGCCGGTCAGGGCGTCGAGTACCGCGGAGTCGCACAGGTCCTCGTAGCAGGAGAGGTTCACTACCCCGCCCAGCCTGACCTGGAAGTCGGCGATGCTCTGCGGGGTCCCGTCGAGGCAGAGCAGTTCCTGCCAGCGTTTCATGGCCAGGACGGCCTGCCGGTAGGTCGGGTAGTGGTGGAAGGACGGGCCGTCCTTGAAGATCTCGATGGCCCGGGCCACGAAGTCCGGCGCCAGCCCCTCGGCGGCGAGGGCGGCCCGGTAGTCGAGCTCGTCGGCCCTGGTGACGGCCTCAGCGGCCTCGATGCGCTCGCGCGTCCTTCTGGCCCGGTCCAGCAGGCCGCCGACCTGCTCGGGACGGGCGAGGTGGTTCAGCGCGTCGATGTTGGCGTCGACGCAGCGGCCGCCGGAGAACCCGGCGCGCCGCGCCGCCCCCACGAGGTACGGAATCGAATGGTACGGCTGGGTCGGGTCGGTCAGCGGCGGATTGATCAATAAGTACGGCAGATCGCTTTCCCGGCGCTTGCGGCTGCGATTCGGAAGGCTGTCGGTCAGAAATATGGTCACCCGTTCCTCCGTAGTCGCGCCGGCGGCGCCGGGCCTCGCCGGTGCCACGTTGACCGAAAGATTTACACACGCACGAGGTGTTGGGAAGGCGGGCCGGCCGCGGCGTTCTTAGGAACACCGGCGAGTGGTTTTAAGAACACTTCGATGCGGCCCTAAGAATCGGCCCGAGATCGGGTCTGGACGGCGTTCCGGGGGCGACCTATGTTCGCTGACGTAGCGGATCGGCGCCACGCCACCAGGAGGATCACCATGTCACATGACCCGCTCGCCCCGCTCAACGCAGCAGGTCTGCAGCGACTGCCCGAACAGATGAGGGTCGTGTTCGAGGAGCTCAGCCCGGAGGAACTGAGGGTCGCCGGCGCCATCCAGGAACGGCTCAACGCGCTGGTTCCGGAAGTCGAGGGTCAGGTCGCCGACAACAACAACTGTCTCTGCTAGCGCCCTCCCGGCCCGCCTTCTCCAGCGGGCCGGGAAAATCCGGCGCCCCGAGCCGAGAAGCCGAGGTATGCGGCCATGGGGGAGAAGGTCAGTCGCTATGTGGTCGTCAGTGACCGCGTTTATGGCGATGACGCGGGAATTCAGGTGCACATCGTTTACGCCACCCGGACCGCGAAGCTGCTGTTCGTGATCCCCCAGGTCGCCGAAGCCCTGCGGAAGGGCGATATCGGCGCGATCTCGCCGGGCACCCTGGCCGAGTTCAGGAAGGCCCAGGTGGTGGTGCCGGACGGCCGGGACGAACTCGACGAGATCCTGGACCGCAACCGGGCCGCCGCCGCCGACCCCGCCACGGTCAGCTTCATCCTGCTGCCCACCTCGTACTGCAACATGGGCTGCGCGTACTGCGGCCAGGAGCATCTGCGCGGTGGCCTGAGCGCCGACCACCGCGACCGGGTGCGGGCCCGGGTGCTGCGGGCGCTGCGGCTCCCGGAGAGCAGGCGGCTGGCCGTGGACTGGTTCGGCGCGGAGCCGATGATGGGGTACGCCGTCATCCGCGACCTGACCAGGGACTTCGTCCGGGCGGCCGACGAGCGGGGTGTGGAGTACACCTCCTCGATCGTGACCAACGGCAGCCTGCTGAACGCGAGGAACCTGGAGGTTCTCGTCAAAGAGTGCCGGATCTCGAAGTTCTACCTCACCGTGGACGGCCCGCCCGACGTCCACGACGTCCACCGGCCGGCGAAGAGCGGCAACGGGACGTTCTGGAAGATCGTGCGCACCGTCCGCGCGGCGCTGGACAACGACGACTACCGCCACGTGGTCTTCGACTTCCGGACCAACGTCGACGTGCACAACCAGGACGACATCCACCGCTACATCGAGCTGATGGCCGAGCTGGGCTTCCGCCACCCGAACGTGAACTTCACCCTCGCCCGCGTACGCCCCTGGGGGAACGACGTCTCGGCCATCGAACTGGCGGGGACGCGGTACGCCGAGCGCGAGCTCGCGTGGCTGGCCGCGATGCAGCGCAACGGCCTGCCGTTCATGCGGATGCCGACCCTGGCCAAGCGGATCACCTGCCCGGCGGTGAAGCGGACGGCGGAGCTGATCAGCGGCACCGGGAACATCTTCTCCTGCACCGACCACCCGCTCGTGCCGGAGGCGGAGCGGACCGCGGCGCTCGCGCACATCGGCCAGGACGACCTGCCGGCCATCCGGCCCAAGGGTGAGTTCGACGACTGGCAGGACGAGATCGCGCAGGGCCGGTCCTGGTGCAGGGACTGCGTCTTCCTGCCCACCTGCGGAGGCTCGTGCCCGAAGGCGTGGCACGAGGGCAACCCGCCGTGCCCGAGCTACAAGCACAACGTCCAGGGGCGGCTCGATCTCGTGGCCGAGCGGCTCGGCCTGCGGCCGGCCCCGGCCGGGTCGGCCCGCTGATCCGGTGAGCGGCGACACCGGCCGGAGCGGAGGCGGCCCGGACGAGGCCCGCCCGGGTGGCACCGGCCCGAGTGAGACCGCTGCGAGCGGGAACGGCCCGAACGGGGCGGGTGGGAGCCGTCTGCTCGTGGGCGCCTGCGGCGCGGCGAACGTGGTCAACCTGCCCGCCTATCTGATGGCCCTGCGCAGGCTGCCCGGCCTCCAGGTGCGGGTCGTCATGACCGCCACGGCGGCGCGGTTCCTCCCGCTGCGCACCGTACGACTGCTGAGCGACGCCGCCTATGGCGAGGGCGAGGACGACTTCGACCCCGGGCACGCGCGGCTGGCCGCCTGGGCCGATCGGTTCATCGTGCTCCCGGCGACCGCGCACACGCTCGCGCAGGCGGCGCACGGCTTCGCCGGGAGCCTGCTGACGGCGACCCTGCTGGCCCACGAAGGCTCGGCGATCTTCTTCCCCAGCATGAACGCCGCGATGTGGCGCAAGCCGGCCGTCCGGCGCAACGTCGAGCAGTTGCGGGCCGACGGCCATCACGTCGCGGAACCGGCGATGACGCCGTGCTGGGAGATCGCCAGCGGATCCGTGCGGACCGGTCCCGGGCTGCCCTCCCCGGCGCAGGTCGCCGGGCTCATCGAGCAGATCATGACACGTCCGCACGGCACCCCGGCGGCGGAGAGGGAGGCGCTGTGACCCGGACGCCGATCGCGGCGATCAAGGCGTCGCTGACCACCGGGCCGATGGCCGTGAAAGGGTTCCCCTGGCTGCTCGCCGGCCAGTTCACCTCGAGCGTCGGCGACATGTGCTTCGCCATCGCGCTGCCCTGGCTGGTGCTGTCCTCCGACGGCGGTCCGGTCCTGCTCGGCTCGGTGCTGGCCTGCTACGGGATCAGCCGGGCCGCCGCGACCCCCCTCGGCGGGGTCATCACCGACCGCTTCGGCGCACGGCCGGTGATGATGGCGGCGGATCTCGCCCGCTTCGCCCTGACCGCGGCGCTCGCCGTCCTGGCCCTCACCGTCCCCCCGTCGTTCCCGGTGCTCGCCCCGATCACCCTGCTCCTCGGCGTGTGCAGCGGGCTGTTCGTACCGGCCTCCTTCGCGCTGCTCCCGTCGTTCCTGCCGGGGGAGGAGCTGACCGCGGGCAACTCGATGTCCTCGGTCGTCACCCGGCTCGGCAGCCTCCTAGGGCCGGCCCTCGGCGGCGTCCTGATCACCGCCGTCGGCCCCGGTCCCGCGCTGTTCGCCGACGCGGCGACCTTCCTGGTGTCCGCGGCGACCCTGCTGGCGCTTCGCCGGCCCGAGACGGCCGTGGCCGAGGATCCAGGCGACGAGGCAGGCCGGGTGTCGTTCCGCGCGGTCCTGACCCGCGGGCGGTTCCTGCAGGTCACGCTCGTCGCGGCGGTCGTCGGGAACTTCGTGTACATCGGTGCCTCGGAGGTGGCGCTGCCCACGCTGGCGCACCGCGACTTCGGCGCCGGTGGGTACGGCACGCTGCTCGCCGGGCTCAGCGCGGGTCTGATCGCCGGTGCGCTGCTGGCCCGCCTGCGGGTGCGGCGGCTGCGGCCGGCCGGCCTGCTGGTGGTCTTGGTGCTCGTCATGGGTGTCTCGGTCGCCCTGGTGCCGTTCAGCGGCGGGCTGGCCGGAGCCACGGCGTGCATCACGCTGTTCTCCGTCGCCAACGGCTGGTCCGGGATCACCATCATGACGATGCTGCAGCTGTGGGCGCCCCGGCACCTGCTCGCCCGGGTGATGAGCGTCATGCTGCTCGCGATGTCGGGCACGTTCCCGATCTCGGTCGCGGTGACCGGCTGGGGGGTGGAGCGGTTCGGCGTCACCGCGTTCTTCCCGATCGCCGGCCTCGCGATGGCCTTGGCCGTCGTCTGGGCCGCGGCACAGCCGGCCTTCCGGGAGGTGAGCCTCGGTGACCGGTACACCGGGGAGCCCGAGCGGCACGCCGGACAGGCCGAGCGGACGCGACCGCAGGTGCGGGAGCCGGAGACCGTCGCCCACGGCGCCTATCCCTCGCCGGACGAGACGGCCGGGTGCGACCCGGACGAGGGCGCCGGGCCGTCGCGGGGGGAATGACCATGACGCTGCCCTGGCACGGCCCGGCCGCCGAACACTTCCCCGGCATCCCCGCGTGGGGCGCGGCGACCTCGCGGACCGCCCTGCCGGCCCTGCCCGTCGTCCGGATGGCGGGGGTCACCCCCGAGTGGGCGTGGGGCGGCGCGGACGGCGCCGGGGTCCGGGTGTGCGTCCTGGACAGCGGGATCGACGCCGGCCATCCGATGGTCGGCGCGGTGGACCTGGCGATGACCGTCGTCTTCGGCGAGGACGGCAACGCGAGTGTGACCCCGGCCGACCCGATCGACCCGGCCGGGCACGGCACGGCGTGCGCGGGCATCGTCCGGGCGATGGCCCCCAGGGTGTCGCTGTCGTCGATGCGCGTGCTGACCGATTCGATCGGCGGCACCGGGCGGGCGCTGCTGGCCGGCCTGGAATGGGCGATCGAGGCGGGCTTCGACGTGATCAACATGAGCCTCGCGACCCGGCGCCCGGAACTGGTCCCGGCGCTCCACGAGCTCGCCGACCGGGCCTACTTCCGGCGCTGCGTGCTGGTGGTCTCGGCGCACAACATGCCGATCCGCAGCTTTCCGTGGCCGTTCGCCTCGGTCATCTCGGTGGCCGGCCACGACCAGCCCGATCCCTTCCTGCACTACTACAACCCCGCCCCGCCCGTGGAGTTCTACGCCCACGGCGTGCGGGTGCCGGTGGCGTGGGCCGGCGGCGGCCGGACCGTCGCCTCCGGCAACAGCTTCGCCGCCCCGCACATCACCGGCCTGTGCGCGCTGATCCTCAGCAAGCATCGCTGGCTCACGCCCGCGCAGCTTCGCGCCGTGCTCTACCAGACCGCCCGGAACGTCACCGATGGAGCCCACCATGCCGTTGCTGAACTACTCCCTCCCGGGCTCGCGGAAGGAACGGCCGGAGCTCGCTGAACGGCAGCTCCTGCAATCGGTGGTGGAGATCGCCCGCCACGTCTTCGGCGCCGCGGCCTCGTCGGTCTTCCTGATCGACGAGGACACCGGCGAACTCGTCTTCGAGGCCGTGGCGGGGGAGGGCGGCGCGCACCTGCCCGGCACCCGGTTCCCCGCCGGCACCGGCATCGCCGGATGGGTCGCGACCAGCGGTGAGCCGATGTACGTGGACGATCTGGCCGGCAGCACGGTGTTCGCCAGGGCGGCCGCGGCCTCGACCGGCTACGTGCCGAGCGCCCTCATGGCCGCCCCGCTGGTGCGCGACGCGGACTGCATCGGCGTGCTGGAGGTCCTCGACCCCACCGAGGCGTCCCGCGGCGAACTGGCCGATCTCGACCTGCTCGGGCTGCTGGCCCTCCAGGCCGCGATCGGCCTGGAGATCCTGATCCGCGGCCGCCGCCGGTCCGGGGACGGGACCCGGTCCCCGGCGACGTCCGGCGCGGACCTGCTCGACCGGATCGGTGCGCACTTCGGCTCGGCCGATCCGGTCGCGGCGGCGCTGGCGGTCACCCTGCTGAAGGCCGCTGACGAGGTGCTCACCGGCGGCAGCCCGTGACCGTCCGGACCGGCCCGCGCTCTGAGCCGTCGGCGCTGCTGGAACTGGCAGGGCCGTACGGCGCGGTCGGCCGTCCACGGCGGATCAACACCTACGGCTGGATGCCGAACGACTGCTTCCTGTACACGGCGCCCACCGGCAACCCGTCGGCCGTGGCCGGGCCGTTCCGGCCGGACGCGCGTACCGCGCAGGGCACGGGCCGGGCCTACGGCGATCCGGAGCGGGCCCGCCTGCTGGCGGTGGCCGAGGCACTGGAACGCTACGCGGGGCTGGTGGTCGACGAGCGCCGGCTGGTCGTGGCCACCGCGGCCGAGCTCGGGAACGCCGCGCTGGACCTCGATCTGGTCCCCCGGTGCTCGCCGCGCGAACTGAGCAGGCCGGGCTGCCCGATCCACGACGTCGACAAGACCCGCCCGATCAGGTGGACGGCGGCCACGAACCTGCACACGGGCGAGACCCTGCTCGTCCCCGCGGTCATGGTCTTCCTGACGTTCCCCGAGCTGGACGCCGAGAACTTCTGGATCCCGATCTCCACCGGCTGCGCCGTCCACCGGTCCTTCGAGGCGGCCGCGGTCAACGCGCTGTGCGAGCTGGTCGAACGCGACGCGATCGCGCTGACCTGGCTGCTGCGCCGGCCACTGCCACCGGCGGACGCCGGCCGCCTGACCGCCTCCGCTCGATCGATCATCGGCTGGTGCGCCGACCGCGGCATCGCGTCCTTCCTGTACGACGCCACGACCGACGTCGGCGTGCCGGTCGTGCTCTGCCTGCAGACCGCCGAGAACGCGCCCCGCGCGAGCCGGCTCGTGGGCGCGGCCTGCGGGTTCGACGTCACCGCGCTGGCCGAGCACGCCCTGCTGGAGACCATGGGACTGCGGGCCGGCATCGAGAACCGCGCGACGCTGCCGCGCCGGTACGCTGACCACCGCTCGGTGCACGACCAGGCGGCGGTGATGGCCGCGCGATCGCGGCGCGAGGCGTTCGCCTTCCTGTCCGCGCCGGCTCCGCCGTGCCCGCCGGCCGCCGAGGACCCCGGCTCCGATCGGGGACGGCTCGAATACCTGCTGCGGCGGCTCGCCGAGCTGGGCATGACCGTCCTCGCGGCCGACCTGACGACGCGCGAGCTGCGCGACAGCGGGCACGTCGCCGTACGGGTGATCGTTCCCGAGCTGCAGCCGATGTCGGTCCGCCCGCTGGTGCAGTACCGCCGCCATCGAAGGCTCAGGACCGCGCCCGCGGGCCTCGGCCTGCGTGCCCTGCCGGAGCGACGGCTCAACCCCTACCCGCAGCCGATGGCGTGACGGACGGCAGCGCCATGAACGGACACCCCGCGATCGGCTCGAATGCCACAGATGACCACGCCACGGCCGGCACCGCCGGCCGTCGCCGCACGCAGGAGGGGGCGGTCGTGATCGGCACGGGTGCCACGGACGAGCACGCCTTGGCCGGCACCACGACCGTGCCCGGCAGCCGTCGTGCGCAGGAACGGGCGGCCGGCGGCGCGGGCACGGTGCGGCCGGAGGCTTCGCACGCCAACGGCGCGAGCCCGGTCGCGGACCTGCGGATCGTGGCCGACGGCGACTTCGGGACGTCCGTCGCCGGGCATCTGCGTACCCTCGTCGCGGCGGCCGGCGGACGGGCACGGGTGGCGCACGACCCGGTGCCGGGGTTCGCCGCCGGCGGCCGGTTCGGCGTCCGCGCGTCCTGGCGCGACCTCCCGGCCGAGTTCGCGGCGTTCGGCCGTGCCGCGCACCCGGTGCCCTGGCTGCCCATCGCGCCGGCGCCGCCGTACATCCGGGTCGGGCCGGTGTTCGTCCCGGGACGGCCGCCGTGCCACACCTGCTATCTCGCCCGGCTGCGGCAGCACGAGAGCCCCGCCGACGAGGAGATCAGGCTCAGGCTCGCGGCGGACCCTCATCTCGGGGTGCGGGGATTCCCGCCCCACCAGGCCATGATGGCCGCCGGGCTGGCGCTGGCGCTGCTGACCGGCGGGGACCGCGGAACGGTCGCGGTGATCGACTGCCGTACCGACGAGGTGACCCGCTGGCGGGTGGTGCCCGCGGACCGCTGCCCCGGCTGCGGCGACGGGGCTCACGGATGAGCGGGTTCCCGCGTCGCAGAGAAGGGACGGCCTTCATCCCGGTCGCCGATGGGTACATCGTCGAGGGCGGGCCACGACGCGAGCACCTGACCGGCCGGTTCGCCCGCGAGGTGCTCCCCATCCTGCTGCCCCTGCTGGACGGCACCAGAACCGTCGACCAGATCGGGGACCTCCTCGGGGTCCGCGTCGACCGGTTCGTGGACCTGCTGGCCCGGCGGGACCTCGTGCGCTTCCCGGCGGACGCCGACCCCGCTCCGCTGCGGGTGTTCCTGCAGCGCTCCCTGCCCGCTCCGCGAGCGGACGGGGTGTGGCGGCGGCTGCGGGCGGCACGCGTCACCGTCACCGGCGACCACCTGCTCGCCGATCTGATCGCCGGGCTGCTCCGCGAGTCCGGCATCGGGACCGTCCTGCGCCCCCCGGCCGGAACCACCTGGCCCGGAGACGCGCGAGCCGACCTCACCATCGCAATACTCCCCGGCACACCCCCGGGCCCCGACACGCCGCCCGGGCTTGGGGCCGGTCCTGGTACGCCGCCTGGCCTCGATGCGACGCCTGGTCCCAGCCTGCCTCCCGGTCCCGATGCGACGCCCGGCCTTGGAACGACGCCTGGTCCCAGCTTGCCCCCGGGCCTCGGTACGCCGCCCGGCCTTGGCATCACACCTGGTCCTGGCACGCTTCCCGGTCCTGGTACGTGGGCGGGGCCTGGTCCGGTGGCGGGTGCGTTTCTGCCGGTGCGGCCGGATGCGGTGGCGCTCCCGGACGGCAGGCCGCTGCCGTTCGCGTGTGACGGTCCCGCCTCGGCGGGTGTCACCGCCGGGATCGTCGCCGGCCTCGCCATCCGCCATCTCGGCGGCTACCGCGCGGACGGACGGCAGGTGGTGCCGGATCCCGGCGGGACGCACGCCGCCATCCCCGGTGGGACGGGCGACGTCGTACCCGGTGGTATGGGCGACGTCATCTCGGTGGCCCCGGCCGTCCCGTCGCCGGGCAGACTGCATCTGACCGAACGCCGCCTGCCCCTGCGGGGCAGCCCGCATCCCCTCGTCCGCGCGATGTCCCGGATGCTCGCCGGCCGACGCAGCGTGCCTGAGGCGGGACCCCGGGGCGCCGTCCGGACGTACCTTCTGGGCGAGTTGGCCGGCGGCGGTCGCCGCGCGTACGCATTCGACCCGGACGCACGCGCCCTGGTCGAGTTGCCGGGCACACCGGAACACGGCGGCGAGGGCGTCACGCTGGTCCTGACCGGTGATCTCGGCCGGCTGCCCGGCGAGGCGGAGGAGCGGCTGGTCCATGGTGACACGGGCCTGCTGGTCGCGCGGATCGCCGAGGACGCCCAGGCGGCGGGGTGGCGCGTCCGGATGCGGGACGCGGACGGCCACGCGGAACCGCTGGACCTCGACCCGGGCCGCGAGCGGGTGACCGCCGTCGTCGAACTCACGCCGCCTTCCCCGGACGCGCGCACGCTTGGCCGCGGCGGGCCTCGCGTGCGCCGTCGGTCCGGCGGCGCGGCACGCGACCCGGAGGGCCTGACCGGCCGCCACGTATCCCACCCGTCCGGCCGGTACGGTGCGGACGAACCCCCCGATCTCGGCGAATGCCCCGAATGCCGCGAGCTCCGCGAGCTCGCCGGGCGGGCTCTCGTCCGGACCGGAGCGATGTGGCCCGACGCGCCGATCCGGTACACCTGCCACCCTCGCGGCCGGCTGCGCTGGATGGACCGGTACCTGGAGGAGCGCGAACTGTCGCCCGCGGCCGTGCTGGTGTTCACCGGTGTGCCGGACCCCCGCCGCGTGACCAAGGCCGCTGTCGCGGCGGGCACGGTGCGCCTGATGGCGGCGAGCGCCGGGATCGCCTGCGTGCTCCTGCCCGGGCTCGGCGAACACGACCGGCGCGTGCTGTACGGCTGCGCGCCGGCAGGCCCCGGCCCGGCCCCCGCCCCCCTCGTCCGGTGAAGGAAGGGCGACGCACCTGATGCACGGCGAAGGAGTGACCACGTGAGCGGTTGCGCAGGACGGCTCAGCGGCGGCGGCTCTCCGTCGCCCGAGGGGCTCTGATGGACGGCGCACGGGGCACAGGAAGCACCCACGGTGACCGGGGTGCCGGGGGCGGTCAGGCCATGGACGGCGCCGACGGTGACCGGGGTGCCGGTAGCGGTCCGGGCACGGCCGGCACCGACGGTGGCAGTGGCACGCCCGGCGACGACGACGTCACGGGCATGGCCGTCGCTGCCGGGCCGGGTGGGCGGATCACGGATCCGGAGCGGTCACTGCCTGCACATGGCCGCGATTCCGAGCCGGGCATGGACGAGGTGCTGACGCGGGCGATGGCCTGGGTGGACGGCAATCTGGACGCGTTCCTGCCCGCGGTGGCCTTCTGGCCGCCGGGCACGCCTCCCCGGCACCTGAGCCTGCTGCTCGACCTCGCGATCACCTGTCACTTCCTGTGCCGCAGGAGGACCCCGGTCCAGCCGGCGGCCGAGAAGGCACTGGACGGGGTCGCCGAGGTCTTCCACCAGGAGTCGTTCCACGACCAGCTCCTGCACACGCCCGCGAGGTTCCCGTACTACCTCTGGCTGCTGGCCGTGCTCTGGCGGACCGATCGGCTCAGAGATTCGCACACCAGGGCGACGGCGCAGCGGCTCCTCGACGGCGGCTACGGGGATCTGGCCGCGGCCACCCGTCCGCCCTACGGCCTGATGGAGACGCGGTACGTCCTCGACCTCGGCGGGTTCGAGCACCGGCTCCCTCCGCTGCGCGAGCTGTACGGCCGGACCACGGCCGGAACCCCGATCAGCTCAGGGCAGGTCACCGAGGCCGTCGCGTACGAGGTCACGCACGCGGTCTTCTTCCTCACCGACTTCGCCACCAGGCCGCTGCCGGCCCTGACGCCCCGGGCGCGGGGCCTCCGCGAAGCCGTCGACCGGCTGCTGGGCGCGCACATCCGCTCCGGGCACTGGGATCTGGTCTCCGAGCTGATCGCCTGCCGCCGGGCACTGGGCAGACCGGACGGTCTGCTCGACCGGCTGGGCCGGTCGTGCCTGTCGCGGGCGCAGTTGGGCGGCGGAGCCCTGCCCGGGCCCCGGTACGATCCCGCCGAGCGGGACGCCCTGCCCGTGGAGAAGAGGGCCACCTACACCTTCGTGCGGTGCTACCACACGACGCTGGCGGCCATCCTGTGCGCGGCCGTGGACCGTCCGCTGCGATGAGGGCGAGAGCCGGGAGTGCTCCGCGGCGGGCCCAGGGAGGGCCTGATCCCCAAGACGCCGCTGTGCCGTGGGCCCTGGTCTCAATGACGCCCCTGCGGCGCGGCGAGGTGTGAAGGCATGGAAGGCGGCTTCCTCCGTACGCGTGTCCGGGGCTTTCAGGAAATGGGCTTCCGCTCGTTCTGCACCTGCCGGACGAAAGCCGAGATGATGCGCGCCCCCGCGCGATCCTGAGTGAGGTTCTTCGATCGCGCCCACGCCCGGAGCAGTTCCAGATCATGAATGCTCAGTGTGACGATGATCTGTTTGACGAATCCCGGCCGGTGCTCGTTTCCCCGGGTCGTCTCCTGGTCCTCGGTGTCACCATGGGTCACATTCCTTGCCGGTCGCCGGCGCTCGGTTTCCCGGGTACGCAGATAATCGGATTGCTGGGCGTTCGACATTTCGGCCAGCACCGCCGCGATCTGCCGCAGGTCCGCGTCGCCGACCGGCTCCTTGCCGTAGTGGTCTTCGATGCGCAGTGCCGTTCTGAGATCGATTTCCCCGTCCTGGACGAGTTCCTTCAGTAACGGCCGGAGGCGATCGAACTTGACGTACTGCCGGACCCGCCCGTACGGGAGCCCGAACCGCTCCGCCACCGCCTTCACCGAGCCGTACCGGTGGTAGAGGCTGGTGCACGCGTCGATGAGGTCGAGCGTGCTCAACTCGCGGCGGATGAGGTTCTCGCTCAGCGACAGGGCGCTGGCGACGTCCCGGTCCAGCTTCTCCTCGATGATCGCCGCCGTGATCTCCTGGGCCCCTATCCGGCGCATCGCCAGCCAGCGTCGCTGGCCGGCCAGAATCTCGTAGTATCCGTCTCTGCCGTCCAGCGGAGCGACGATAATCGGCTCCAGTTGTCCGTGGACGCGGATGCTGTCCACCAGTTCGGTGATGTCTTCCTCGACCTCGCGCCTGCGGACCTGGTGTACGCCGATCTCAAGCCTGTCCAGCTTGATCTTCTCCACTTTCCTGATATTCATGGATGCCGCGCACCTCCTGGTCGGGCCGTCACCCCGGCGGCGATGCCAACACGTTAGTGAAGACGGGTTCAGCGCCAGTATGGCGCCGCCATAATGCCCCCTGGCCCGGCCCGGCGCGGCTCCGGCCGAATCACGCCTCCACCCTGCTCATGATTCACCTCGGCGGCTGTGAGCTCCACTCTTTCCCCGCGCGCCGATATCGCGTTCCCGCTGTGCGCCGATATCGCGACGGTACGCGCCGGACCAGGACGCGGCCTTGACTACACCTCCCAGGGTTCAGCGCGCCGCGCCGCGCGATGCCTGCGCGTCCGGGTCGAGGCCCAGCCGGCGGCCGCCGGGCTGACCACCGACACCGCTGTGAATCCCGCTGCCAGGGCGCTCCAGCCGAGAGCTCCCGCCGCGACCGCCCAGCCGATGACCGCGGGGCCCGCCGCCTTCGACGAACCGTCCGCGACGAGCTGCCATACCCCTTGGTACTGTCCCAGCATGTCGTCGGGAGCCAGATCGTAGGAAAGCGTCCAGCCTGCGGCGGCACCGAGGATCTCGCCAAAAGCGAGTGCCAGGCACGCGACGACGAACAGCGGCCACACCGCGGCTGTGGACAGGATCCCCCCAACGGCGAACATGCCGCATCCCACGGCGGTGCACAGGCCCGCGATGAGGAGTGCCCGGCGGGACCCGCGGATGTCCTCGGCCTGCTTGCTGAGCGGAACCTGCAGCACGACGATGATCGACGTGTTCAGCATCATGGCGGCGGACACGGCCCAGTGCGGGAGCGGGGAGCCGTAGACCACCCAGAGTGGAACGCCTATCGACACTATCGCCCGGTTCAGCGTGTGCGCCGCGTTGAGCACAGCCATGGACAGATAGCCCCGGTCACTCAGAGCGTCGGCCGCGAGCCTGCGGCGATGCGCGCCGCGGCTCACTTGTGGCAACCGTGCCGTGGCGAAAGCACTGAGGCAGAAAGTCACCGCATCCGCGGCCAGCAGTGCGTAGAGCGCCGTGGTGCTACCCGAGGCCAGGGCAGGTCCTGCCCCGAGGGCACCGAGGGCGAAGCCGACGTTGGTCACGCTGCGCTGATAGGCGCGCAGGGCCGTCCGTCGTTCGGGTGGCACGAGCTTGCCCATCAGCGTGGCGCGAGCGGCCGTGTTTCCGCTGGTCGCCAGGTGCTTGACGGTCAAGGCCAGGGCGCAGACCCACACGTCCCAGGCCAGCAGCAGGGCGCAGGTGGCGGCCGCGCAGGTCAGCTCCGTCCCGATGGCCACGCTCCGGGGCCCGTACCGGTCGCTGAGCTGCCCGAGAGGCACGGCGCCGAGGACGCCGATCAGGCCACTGACGCTGAGGAGTGCGGCCGCCTGCGACAGTTCGAGGTGTTTGGCCCGGGCGAGGAAGACGACGAGAGTGGACAGGGCGGCTCCCGTTCCCGCCATGTTGACGAGATTGCCGACCGCGAGCCAGCGTTGGACGCGGTCCTCAGGAATGAGGCGCAACGTTACGCTTTCTGGAGAAGTCGGGTGATCCGGGTCACTTGCCGGTCGGCGATCACGACCATCCGGCGGCCGTCCGGGCGGGTGCGCACACCGACGGACGAACTGCCTCCGGGATGCCCGACCACGAGGTCGGCGTCGTTCGTCGACTCATCGGCGTTCAGCGTCGCCAGTGCGACCAGGCCGGTGAGAGCCAGTCCCGGATGCCAATGGTCGGTGGACAGCGCGCGAGCATGCGTCGCCCCCTGCTCGGTGCGGAGCAGCAGGGCCGGCTTCGGCAGTACCTCAGACCGCCCGAGCCCCAGGCGAGGCGCCAACTGGGCGCGGACCTCGCGCAGGACCTGGCAGATGTCCTCCCCCGCCGCCATGAGCGCTTCCCGGCTGGTGATGCCGAGCGCTGACGCGTCCACGAAGGCGTACGGATTGCCGCACTGCACGACGGTGACGGGAAGCCGGACGCGCCGGCCCGGGACGGTCAGCGACAGCGGTTTCCGGCCCAGTGGAAAGTCCTCTTCGGCCCAACCGTTAGCGCCGACCTTCGTATGATCGTTCAGCGGGAAGGAGAGGCCCGCGGTGTAGACGCCTTTCCGCACGTCGAAGGGGTCGATCCGGCACTCCACGACCCGCGCCCGCCCAGAGCGGTGGGTGAGCAGCTTCAGCGGGTGGCCCGCCGCCCGGAGGTGATCACGGGCCCGGAGGTGAGTGGCCGCGGCCAGCATGGAGTGCCCGCATTCCGGGGTGAGGTCGAGCACCTGGCCATCGGTCCGCTCGACGACCTGCGCGAAGACGTACTCGGCGTGCGCCGGCGTATCGTTCGCAGCCGGGTGGGCGAGGGCGACCTTCTTCACCGGTCGGCCGACGGTCGCAACGGCGGTCTCCAGTACGGGAAGCGGATCGGCGAGTCGGCGGGAACTCGCGACGACCAGCGTTGGCGCGGCGGCCCCCGCGACGCTCCAGAGGCCGATGTCGATGCCTATCGCACGGACCGGCTCATAGGTGAGCGTTTTCATCGAAGGCCTCCGTGATCTGCCGTAACCACAGTTCCAGGACGAGCAGGGACCAAACGGTGTGCGCCAGCGGTTCGCTGCGTCGTTCCTCGAACTCCGTGATCGCCTTCTCCACCTGTTCCTGATCGAACAGGCCACGTCGGGCACCGGGATCCGTGAGCACCTGCCGCGCCCACTCCAGGGCCGTGCCCCCGTCCTCCAGCAGATGTTCGGAGAGCCGGAAGGTGAAGGGCTGCTTGGGGCGTGCGACCACGGACTTCGGTGCCCAGCCGTACCGGGTGGCCGCGGCCGCCAGCGGCACCTTCACGGCGCCGCCGGGGCCCAGTTTGTCGCTCGTACGCAGGGTTCGGCCCAGGGCCGTGACATCGTCGCGGCAGAAGGGGACCCGCGCTTCGACGGCGTGGGCGGCACTGAGATGATCCAGTCGCTGCAGGTGGTAGACGGGCAGCCGGTGCCTGAGTTCGAATCGGCTCACCGCCTCGGTGTCCTCGGCGGCGGGATTCCGCGCAGGGCGATCCCATGGGGCGTCGTCGGGTCGCCGAGGCTCGCGCAGGACGTGCCGGGTCTCCCGAGAGTAGAGTCGTTCGCGCCATTCGGCCGGAACGCCGGACAGAGCCTGCCGGTAGGCGTTGAGATCGCCGTCCTGCGCGAGTGCCCGGAACCGGTCGTACCCGCCGAATACCTCGTCGCCGGCATCCCCGGTGAGCGCCACGGGATAGCCGCCCGCCCGTACGGCCCGGAACAGCGAATAGGTACTGACGATGATCGGATCCGAGTTGGGCTGCCCGAGAGCGCGTATCACGTTGGGGAGCAGGTCCGGCAGATCGGATCCTCCAACGGTGACCTGTTCCAGCCGGGAGCCGTTGGCCTCGGCGACCTGGCGGGCGAAGGGCAGTTCGTCATATGCCGATGGGTGCCGGGGGACCACGGTGAAGGCCGTCAGTGGCCCACCCGCTCGGGTGGCCAGTGTGGTGACCACGGAGGAGTCCAGGCCTCCGGAGAGCACCGCGCAGTACGGCACGTCCGATGGCAGCATCTCGGCGACCAGCCGAGGCAACAGTTCCGCCAGGTCCTCCGCGGGATCGGTCCTTCGCCGCGGCAGAGGTGCGCCGGCCTGAGGGGTCACCGTGGGAGGCACACCCGGTGCGATCTGCAGTACGTGGCCGGGCGGGAGCGAGCGCACCCCTTCGAGGATGGTGGGGTCACCCGGCGATCCCGGCTCGGGCACGGCACCGTAGACGGCCTTGAGCCGCAGATAGCGGTCCAAGCCGTCCAGGTCCAGCCGGACCTCCCCGCCGCGCAGCGCGAGCAGTGCGGGGATCTCGGATGCGAAACCGAAACGGCCCTTCTCGTAGAAGAGATAGAGCGGCTTGATCCCCGATCGGTCCCGCAGCAGGATGAGCCGCCGGGTGCGGTGCTCGTACGCGACGATCGCGAACATGCCGTCCAACAGCTCACCGGCGGCCGTGCCGTGCCGGGCCAGGAGCGGTGCCAGAACCTCCCCGTCGCAGTGGGTGGCGAAGGACGCACCATCGGCCGCGAGGGTGCGGCGCAGTTCGGGTGCGTTGTAGATCTCGCCGTTGTAGAAGACGGTGATGCCTTCGGCGGAGAAGGGCTGCCATCCCCGCTCGGGATCGGAGATGGCCAGCCTGGTGCCGCCGACCAGAATGCCATCGAAGACTCGATGTGTGTGCCCGTCCGGACCGCCGTGACGCAACTTCCGGGCCAGTTCGTGACCATGACGGTGAAGTTCGTCCCGGTGCAGACGGGGGTCGAGCAGGCCGAATACGCGGCACATGAGCGTGAGATCCGTCCTATCCGAAACGGTCAGTGGCCGGTGAGATCGCTGTATCGCGCGAGGAAGGCGTTCCACTCTGGCTGGGCGTGCCAGGCGTCCAGGGTGTCGTCGGCGGGGCAGCGCCGCTCCGCGGCGAGTGTCCTGAGGGCGGCGAGTGCCTCGTCGTCCAGCCCTTGGCCGGCGAGTCCCTTGGCGGCTCGGTCCAGGGCGTTGTCGACCAACGCGCCGGCGTTCACCGGCTGGAAGTGCCGGTCCAGCAGTGGCGCCCGGTACCCGTGCAGGCCGGCCAGGCGCATGTTGTGGTCGGCGAACGGACCGGCCACGTACTCGAACTCGCCTTCTTCCAGCATCAGGCCGGTGACCAGGGCCGAGTAGCCGCGGATGAGGTCGAGGCGGTTGGTGACGTCGAAGCAGGTGACCTCCTTGCGGTTGTGCTGGTCGTCGCGGAAGTACATCGGCCGCCGGGTGAAACTGCGCCGGTAGGAGCGCTCGGACTTGCCCACCACACCGTCCACGGTCCAGGGGCCGTCACCCCGCACCGGCGTGTTCGCGCTCAGCAGGACGAGAGCCGGGCCGAACCAGTCGAATTTCGCGCGCAGACGGTCGCGGTCCAGCCGGGCTTCCACATCGTCGGGAAAGCTCACGTTGACATGAATTCCCCAGGTCATCATCGCCGTCTCGGCAGCGGACCACCCCTCGACCCCGCGGCCGCCGCGCGGGCCGCGGTACTCCTCCCGGCTGCGATGCGCCCCGTAAGCGCTGCCGCGCAGCCCGACCTCCGCGAGCAGGCTCTGCATCTGCCCGTAGTGCCTGACGAGGTGCTCTTGCTGTTCGTACACGTCGGAAGCGATCGGGGTGCTGATCTCTATCCCCTTGACGTGCAGGTCGACGATCTCCCCGTGCTGATCGGTGAGATCGTATCCCTCGAGGTAGAAGCTGCGCCGATCTGAGCCGGGGTATTTGACCGCCATGTAGTCATTGGACGGCGCATCGGATCTGGCGATGACGTCTTTCAGCAGTGGAAAGGAGAGTTCCTTCCAGTGTTGCGGCCGCCCATCGGCGGAAACGAGCTGGTATTCGAACTCAATCCCCATGCGGAAAGCGTCGGGGTCGTATCCGGACATGATGGAGGTCCCTCCGTGGGGGATGGGTGCGGGGGTCAGCCGGTGAGGGCGACGCTCTCCAGGAACCACTGGTACATGGCCAGCAGCCGTTCCGCCGTTTGCGGACGGTCCTTGCCGAGGGCCACCCCGCTGACGAGATACGCGGAGGAGGCGACGTCGGAAGCGGTGCCCGAAGAGCAGGGCAGATTGGTCTCGTAGTGGCTGATGCCGGGCACAGGACACTCGGCGGGTGCCATGCCGCGGACATCGCCGTGGTCGTAGGCGATCAGGAATCCCCCGGCGGGGGCGGCCTGCCGCGGGGTGAGGGACGCAGGGGAGGAGCCGGTCTGGTGGCGCGCGGTCAACTCCACCAGGTCGACGCCGTGCAGTCGGCGCAGCGTCGGCTGGATGCGACCCCCGCCGATACGGCTGGCCGCTTCGTTGACGACGATCTCGCCCCCGATATCGAAGAACTCGATGTGGAAGGCCGTCACCACAGGAGTGGGCAGCACGCGGAGCGTCTCCTCGGTGAGCCGCACCACCGTTTCCCGGCGCGTGTCGTCTCGGTCCAGGGTGATGGCCATGGTCGGTACCGGCCCCGCCACGACGTCCAGCACCGTGGTGGACCAGGACCAGACTTCGCTGAACATCGCCCGCCCCGCGACGAATACGCCGTCGCAGTGCAGGAGTTCGTGCCGCCTGAACGACTCGGCCAGGTGATCAGCGATGCCCGGGCCGTGCTCCTTCTCGAAAGCGGCGGCGGCCGGCCCGTTCTCGATACGCCGGATACCCCGGGAACCGGTTCCGGTACGGGGCTTGACCAAGATGGGATAGCCCGTATCGGCGGCGAAGCGCTCCAGGTCGCCGGGATGCTCCAGTGAGCGGTAGGGGACGATGGGCAGCCCGGCCTGGTCCAGCAGTCGCTTCATGGTCAGCTTGTCACGGTACGCCGTGGCGCTCGCGACACCTTGGCCCACCAGGCCGAACTCGTCGCGCAGCTCGGCCGCCCGCAGTACGTCGTACTCGGAGAGGGCGATGATGATGTCGATGCCGTAGCGGCGAATCCAGTTCCGGGCGGTCTCCGCGACCGCGGGATTGGTGGGATAGTCGTCGAACTCGGCGATGTCGCGGTACCGGGCGCGAATGGCGGCGGCCTCCGGATGCCGATCTACGGCACGGGTGGCGCAGTTGAGCAGGAACAGGTCGTGCTCGGCGGACACCCACCGGTGGAAGGCGGCGGACTGCAGCCGGTAGCGGTTGAGTATCAGTATCCGGCTCACCGCGCTGTGCCCCCCATCAGCGGGCTCGTCCGGATGGTCACCTGGGTGGCCAGGGCCTCGGCGGCGGTCACCGCGTCCTCTCGCGTGCCGGCGAACGCGACGACGACGGCGCGCATCTCATTGCCGTTGCTGATCGCGCTCAGCCGGTCGCCGGGGTGCACGAAGCAGCGAGTGAGGAGATGACGCTCCATCACCTCCGGAGGCGGCGTGCCGATCTCCACCGAGCGGACCAGGCCCTCCTCCTCCGCCAGGCAGCGGCGGACGGCGAAGCCCCGCCGCTGCGCGCCGAGTTCCGGTGCCCTGCCATGCAGCACGTCATACCAGGCCTGATAGAGATCCACCCCGGTCACCGCCTGGACCATATGGCTGATGAAGACGCCACCGATGCGACCATTGACCTCCACGACGCGGGGGCCGGAATCGGTGAGGCGGATCTCGGTGTGCGCGGGTCCGTCCAGCAGACCGCACGCGAGCACGGCCTCGGCCGCGGTCTGCTCGACCGCCGCCCTGTCGATGTCTCCCAGCCGCGCGGGAATCTCCGCGTCCAGTTTGAGCGTTCCGGTGCGCCCGCCGATCCCCTTGCCGGTGACCGCTACCGTGGTCACCACACCGTTGACGACGACCGCCTCCACGCTGAACTCGGGCCCGTCGAGGTACTGTTCGACCAACGCGTCCGTGGCCCACGACTCGGCGAGTGCCGCGTCCACCGCTGAGTCCAGCTCGTCCTCGTCCTTGGCCACGAACACCGCGCAACTGGCCGCGCGGTCGGCCGGCTTGACCACCAACGGCAGGCCCGCGGACTTCGCGAAGTCCCGGGCGGCGCCCCTGTCCGGGCAGGGCGCCCACCGAGGCTGCGGTACGCCGACCCTGTCCAGCGCTGCCCGCTGAAGCCGTTTGTTGGAGCAGGTGAGGCCGGACGGCTCGGTATGGCCGCGCAGCCCGAGCCGCTCGTTCAGCCTGCCGACGAGAGGCAGCAGATAGTCGAAGTCAGCCATTATGGCGGTCAGCGGAAAGCGGGCGTGGAACTCACATATGCGTGCCTCCAGTTCGGGCACCCTGCCTGACCTGAAGGCGTCCGGCAGACTCGGCAGGGGAAGCTGGATGTCGGCGAAACCGGAAAGGTCGTTGCCCGGATGGTCGGCGATGACGATCTCGGACCCGGTTCGGGCCAGCGTGCGCAGTGCCGACTCACGCTCTTTCGATGGACGTATCACTAAGACTCGGGACGGCTGCGACATGGTTTTCCCCTCCACCGCCGCTCACAGGTATGGCAGTACTTCTGTACTGAGTAGTTCGATCGACTGCAGCGCCTCTTCGATGGGTGCTCCCGCCCAGTGCACGCGAAGGATGACTTCGGTGGCGCCAATGCGTTCGATCCACTCACGTAGGCCGAGCAGGCAGTCAGACGGATTTCCGATCAGAAATCGATCACGGGACAGTTCGCTCAGATCGGTATCGAAACGGTCACCGGGGGGAAGCACGTTGTCCTGCCCCCAATGCCGGTAGACGGCGTATTTGCCAGCGAGATGACGGCGCGCGCGAGCGGTGGCGGTGGCTCGGTCGGGCGCACAGACGACCTCCCTCATCAGGGGCACGTCCACCGGTGGCGGCAGGCCCGCGCCGGCTCGGGTGGTGCGGAACAACTCCATCTGCCGTGTCACGGTGGACATCGCCGCGTGCGGGTTGACCAACCAGGCGTCGCCGAGTTCCGCCGCCCTGCGGACCGCCTGGTCACTGTTGGCGGCCAGCCAGATGGGCGGACGTGGCCGTTGCACCGGCAACGTGGACAGTCGTCCACCGTCCAGCCGGCACCACGGCAGATCCACGTCGATCGTTTCGCCCTGCCACAGCCGGGAAACGAGCTCGAGATTACGGACGAACCGCTCGACACGTCGACCGGCGGACACGCCGAACGCCTCGTATTCCACATCCCGGTAGCCGAGTCCCGCGCCGAAGACCAGCCGCCCTCCGCACATGATGTCCGCCGTCGCGTAGGCCTCGGCGACGTCCACCGGATTCTGCAGAGCCAGCAGACAGATCCCGGCACCCAGCCTCATGTCCCCGGCCGCGGAGGACAGGAGCCCAAGGAGAGGAAGGGGATGGAGGTGCGCCATCTTCTCGCCGAGGTAGTGCTGGGCGACGAAGACGGAATCCCAGCCGGCGTCACGCACTGCCTCCGCCATGCGCAAGTGGCCGGCCAGCACGGCGGGCGCGGACTCGGTGGGTGCGTACTGCAACGTGAGGTTCAGCCCTGCCCGGACCCCTCCAGATGGCGTCATCATGAGTGATCTGCCCCCTCATCCCGGTCGGTTCGCAGCCGCCCGTGGCGCTCTCGGGCTTTCCCCCTGTTGCCGCGTGAGTTTCACCGAAGGCCGGACTCCGAACGCGACGCCGATCGGCTTCTACTTTATGCGCAAGTGGGTCGGCTCATGCGAGCCGGCGGGAAATCAGGTCGGTGATGAGCGGCTTCCGGAATCCCGAGAAGGCATGCCGGAGGACGTTCGCCGGAAAGGCCGGATGATCCCTTTCGATAATGCCACCCGCTGGTTGACCATCGGCCATCACCATTGGTCACCGTACCGGTGCGCAACGTCGTTGCCTTGATGAGACGACGCACGGCCGGTGTTTTCAGCAGGGCCGAAACCCTCCGCTTTCTCTTCCACCATCGGTACCGCGTCCAGAACATTCCACCGGGTATTTCCAGGGTGACCGGTACCGATCACGAGGCACATTGTCAGGCCGTGCCCCGCCGGGCCGCCGGAGGTGACCGGGACACGAGGCCCGGGGGGCGGAGGAGACGCGGCCAGAGGCGCCGCAGGCGTCAGGAGCGCAGGGTCAGGGCGAGACGGGGGGCCAGGGCGGTGTTGCGGCGGGGGCCGAGGCGGTGCACCGCGGTCTCCAGGGCGTCGCGCGCGCCGACGAGCACGACCCACGAGCGGGCCCGGGTGACCAGGGTGTAGAGCAGTCTGCGGTGCAGCATGACCCCGCCGTACTCGGCGACCAGCGGGGCGACCACGAAGGGGTACTCGCTGCCCTGCGCCCGGTGGACGCTGATCGCGTAGGCGTGAGTGAGATCGTCCAGCTCGTCGAAGCCGTACGTCACCGGGTCGCCGTCGTCGATGGCGATCTCCACCAGCCGCTCCTCGGTGTTGATCTCGGTGATCGTCCCGGTCTCGCCGTTGAAGACACCCTTGTCGTAGTTGTTACGGATCGGCATGACCCGGTCGCCGACCCGGAAGACGCTGTCGCCCGACCAGTGCTCGGCCTTGCCGTCCTGGGCGGGGTTGCGGCGCTCCTGCAGCACCCGCCCGATCGCGGCGGTGCCGGCGGCGCCCTTGCGTGTCGGGCACAGCACCTGCACCTGGCCTGGGGTGATCCGCTGCTTGCGCGGGATGGCCTCCGTCGCCAGGTGGACCACGCGCCGCGCGACCTCCTCGGGGTCGGCGACCTCCTCGAACCAGAAGCCGCCCCCGCCCGGGAGGTCGGGGACCTCGCCCACCCTGACCCGGTGGGCCGCGCGGATGATGGCGCTGCCCCCGGCCTGCCTGAAGACCTGGGTCAGCCGGACCCGGGGGATCTCCTCGACGCGCAGCAGGTCGGCGAGCACACTGCCAGGCCCGATGCTGGGCAGCTGGTCGCTGTCGCCCACCAGCAGCAGATGGCGGCCCGGCGGGACGGCCGAGGTGAGCCGGGTCGCCAGGTGCAGGTCGAGCATGGACGCCTCGTCGACCACGATCAGGTCGGCCTGGGCCGGGGTCTGCTCGAACAGCGCCCCGGAGTTGGGATCGGGCCGGTGGGCGAGCATCCGGTGGACGGTCGTGGCGGGCAGGCCGGTCAGCTCGGACAGCCGCTTGGCGGCCTTGCCGGTGGGCGCGGTGAGGGTGACCGTGCCGCCCATCGCCCGGACCGCCGCGGCGATCGCCCGCACGGTGTGGCTCTTGCCGCAGCCGGGCCCGCCGGTGAGGACCGAGACCGTGCTGCTGAGCGCCGTGGTCACCGCCGCGCGCTGGTCGTCGTTCAGGCCGGGGTCCTCCTGGAAGGGGCGCACCGGCATGGTCGAGCGGGCGCCCAGCAGCCGGGCCAGGTTGGCCACCAGCCGCAGCTCACGGGCGTGCTGCTCCTTGGCGTACACCACGGTCCGGCCGGCGTCGGTGAGGGAGGCCTCGACGACGACCCGGCGCTCGGCGGCGAGCGCGTCCACCATGCGCCGGACCGATTCGGGGTCCTGCCCGGTCAGGTCGGCCGCCTGCGCCTGAAGGACGGTGAGCGGCAGGTGGCAGTGGCCCGAGGCCGCCGCGGCCTCCAGCCGGTCCATGATCGCGGCCATCAGCCGCTGCGGGCTGCCCTCCGGCACCCCCGAGCGCAGCGCGATCTTGTCGGCGGTGGCGAACGCGACGCCGCGCACCCGGCCGATCAGCCGGTAGGGGTCGGCGGCGACCACGTCGGCCGCCTCGGCGCCGAACGCGCGGTGCACCTTGGCGGCGAGCAGCGGGCTGATGCCGAAGCCCTGGAGCACCACCATGAGCGCGGCGATGGCCTTCTGCTCCCGCCACGCCTCGACGATCTGCGCCTGCCGCACCGGCCCGATGTTGACCACCTCGGTGAGACGCATGGGCTCGGTGTCGATGACGGTCAGGCTTGCCTCGCCGAAGTGGCTGACGATCGCGTGGGCCAGCCGCGGGCCGATGCCGCGGATGAGCCCCGAGCCGAGGTAGGCGCGGATGGCCGGGATCGTGGACGGCATCACCCGCTCGCAGGCCGCGACCGTGAGCCGGCGGCCGTGGCGGGGATGCTCCTCCCACTCGCCGGTGAGCTCCAGCGTCTCGCCCGGCTGCACACCGGCCAGGGCGCGGCCCGCGGCGACGAAGCCGGGCACGCCCTCGGCGCTCATGCGGGCGACCGTGTAGGCGTCCTCGCGGACGTACACGAGCTGCTCGACGGAGGCCTCCACGAGACAGATACAACCACCTCTCGCCGACAGCGACGTTCTCGCCGCGAGAGCGACCGGGTGTCTAGGCTCATGGCATGTCCCGGCCCATCCTGCGTCACTGCGCGCGCGTACTGCTCGCCGACCGCGAAGACCGCCTGCTAATGCTCCAGTACTCCGACGCCGCCTGGCTCACCCCCGGCGGGGGCATCGACCCCGGTGAGACCGTGCGGGACGCCGCCGTCCGCGAGCTGCGGGAGGAGACCGGCCACCGGGCCGCCCCCGGCGACCTCGGGCCGCTCGTCGCCACCACGGCCGGGCACTGGCGCGGCGGCATGGACGGCCTGATGTACTTCTCGGTGGAGTCGTACTACTTCCTGCGGGTCGACGGCTTCGAGCCGGACATGGCGGAGTGCACCGACTACGAGCGGCAGGGGATCCGGGCGTACCGCTGGTGGCCGCTCGCCGATCTGCGCGAGGCCGCGCGAGTGCGTCCCTGGGGCCTGCCGGGCCTGCTGGAACGCCTGTACGCCGGGGAGGTGCCGCCGGAGCCGGTGACCCTGCCCTGGCACCACCCCCAGTACGCGCACCTGCCGCACCCGGAGCCGGAGCGGCCACGCCGCTGATCGGGCCGGCGGACGGTCCCGGGAGGCGCTAGGCCGTGGTCTCGGCGCGGCGGCGGACGTGCTCGGCGAACTCCAGCCACTCCTCGGCGACCGCGCACGCCAGGTCGGCGATCATGAAGGCGCAGTGCGAGGGCATGGCGCCGCTGAGGCTCTCCCAGTCGCGCACCCCGGCGGTCTGGTCGTTCAGCCAGCGCAGCAGCGTGCGCCCGGAGTCGGTGAACCGGACGGAGGGGTCTCGCTGGAGCAGGTGCAGGATCGTCGCCGGGTCCTTGGGCCGGTCGGTGCGCGTCGCCGCGGCGGAGACCCGCCGCAGCCGCCGCTCGGCGTCGGTGGGCTCGCGGCGCTCGTCCCGGGCTCGCTGCTGCGGCGGGATGGGATCCTCGCCGCGCATCATGCGGTTGCGCACGTCGCGGGCCGTGCCGAGCGAGATGCCCGCCTGCTCGGCCACCGTGCGCAGCGAGGCGTCCGGGCGGACGGTGAACAGCTCGCAGGCCCGGCGCCGTCCTTCGGCGCTGTTCAGCGGCCGGACGCGGCCGTCCCGCCCGATGCGGCTGAGCGGCTGCGGCACCAGTGGCGCCGCCGAGCGCCGGATGGTGTCGACGGTCTTGGCCGACAGGCCGGTGACCGCGGCGATCGCCCGGTCCGACCACTGCGGGTGGGAGGCGACGATGCGCGCGGCGGCCGCCTCCCGGTCGGCGAGCGAGAGCGGCAGGCCGTGCGCGGTGTTCGCCTCGACGGCCATGACGAACGCCGCCTCCTCGTCCCCGTCGAAGAACCGGACCTTGATCTTCTCCTCGCCGCGCAGGACGGCGGCGCGCAGCCGGTGCACACCGTCGATGACCTTCAGCGTGGCGCGGTGCACGAGGATGGGCGGCAGGTCCTCCCCGGACTCCGCGAGCAGCCGCGTGTGCTCGGTGTCCTCCCCGGACAGCCGCGGCGAGTCGCCCGGCGACAACGAGCCGATGGCCATCAACTGGTAGTCGTCGGCGTCGTCCATGACCGGCGGCAGAAGGGGCCTGCACGGCGTGGCGGGCCACGGGGCGGCCGGGTTCGCCGCGCGTGCCGTCGTGATGTCTGCTGCCGGCATCAAGACACCTCTCCCGTGTTTCGACGGCTCCCACGTGTTCCTGCGTGCGCCAGGCCAGGGGCGAACGATCCGGTCCGCGGCATACCGGATGGCGACATCGGCGAACGGCGATCGAGGCCTATCGTTGTGCGCCGCGTCGAAAGGGCGCATCTTCCCGGTTGCTGTCCTTCGCCCGCGAGCCCGAATTCGCTGCCCGGCCGCCCCGCCCACCGGGGAACCCGGCCGGCGAACCGGGGAGAACCGCCGATTTTCAGGGGGCGCGCGCGGCCGGCCGGGTGTTCACCCGTGGGGTGACCCCAGAATGGGCTGCCGGTCACGGCTATTCGCTTGCCGTGATCTTCGCCGGTCCGCAGACTTTCTCTGTAACCGTCCCCGACGTTCTTCGCTGTGATGAACCGGGCCGTGTGAGGGGAATATCCGGCGGCGATCTCGACGACAGGCGCGCCGCATGTCGGCGACCCGGTCCATGGCACGCCGAAGCCTGATCGGGCTACCGCCCGAGTGAGGAATGCGATGTCCCAGCGAGCGCTCGAAAAGCACGGTATGGCGATTCCGTACGCCGGCTGGTTCCTGGTCAACGCCAACGTGATCATGATCACCCCGCTGCTCGTCCCGGTGGCCGGGCACTTCCACACCGGCCTGGCGACGGTGACGCTGGCGCTGACCGCCTACCTGCTGCTGTTCGGCGTCATGCAACCGGTCTACGGGCTCATCTCCGACGCCGCCGGCCGGGTGCGGGTGATGCGGCTCGGCCTGGCCGGGGTGGCGCTGGGCAACCTGGTCGCCGCGCTCGCGCCCAGCGTGACCGTGCTGATCATCGGCCGTGGCCTGGCCGGGGCCTTCGCCGCCGCGCTCGCGCCGGTGACGGTGGCCTACATCGGCGACCGGGTGCCGCCGGAGCGGCGGCAGCCGGTGATGGCCGGCCTGATGTCGGTCGCGGCGATCGGGACCGGAGCCGGCACCATCAGCGCCGGTGTGCTCGCCGACCTGCTGAACTGGCGGGCCGCCATCCTGGCCATCACCGTGGCCGCGGCCGTGCTCTCCTACCTGTACGGCAGGCTGCCGGAGACGCTTCCCGCGCAGGCCCGCCGCCCGGTCGCGTTCGACCGGCTCGGCCAGGTCCTCCGCAGCGGCTGGCTGCGCTTCCTCACCGCCTTCGCCTTCTTCGAGGGCGCCTCGATGGTCGGGTTCTACAACTTCTTCAGTTCGGCCCTGCAGGTGCACGGCAGGAACGCGGCCATCGCCGGCATCGTCACCGGCTCCTACGGCCTCGGCGCCGTGATCGGCGGGCTGGCCGTGCGGTGGCTGCCCCGTACCACCGCGGCCTCGATGTTCGGCGGTGGCTGCGGGTTGCTGTTCCTCGGCTACCTGGCCGCGGCGGTCAGTCAGACCATTCCGGCGATCCTGGCGGCCGGCCTGCTGGCCGGGATGGCGCTCTCCGTCGCGCAGTCCACCATCCAGACCTGGATGATCGAGGCGTCTCCGCCCGAGGTGCGCGGTACGGCGGCGGCCGTGGTGGCCTCCGCGGTCTTCACCGGCGCGGCGCTGAGCACGGCGGCGGTCGGCGGGCTCGCGGCCGGCGGCCAGTTCCGCCTCCTGTTCGGCATCGCGGCGCTGTGGACCCTGCCCATCGCGATCATCGGCGCGTTCGCGCGGGCGCGGTTCTCCCGCGCCACCGTGACGGTCTGACCCCGGCGCCGTCGCGCGCCGCCCACCTGCCCCACCAGCCGGCCCCACCGGCGCACCGAAACGGAGATACCCGACATGACACGGACGGTTGTTGTCACCGGAGGCGGCACCGGCATCGGCTACGCCGTGGCCGCGGCCTTCGCCGCCGAGGGCGCCCAGGTCTTCATCACCGGACGGCGGCAGTCCGTCCTGAGCGAGGCGGCCGCGCGCCTCGGGGAGGGCGCCCGCACCCTGGTGTGCGACGCCACCGACCCCGACCAGATCGAGGCACTGCGCGACCAGCTCCCCACGACGGTGGACGTCCTGGTCAACAACGCCGGCGGCAACCGCGACCTGGACACCCCGGCCGGTCCTCAGCGCCTGGGCGCGGTCGGCCTGAGCGGGCAGAGCGGCCCGGACGACCTGCACGCGCTGGCCGCGAGCTGGCGGGCGAACATGGAGGGCAACCTGGTCAGCGCGGTGCTGATGACCGCCGCGCTGAACAAGCAGCTCGCCCCCGGCGGCGCGGTCGTGCACATCGGCTCGTTCGCCGCCGACCGCGGCGCGGGCTCCTACGGCGCGGCCAAGGCCGGGCTGAACTCCTGGAACACCTTCCTGGCCCGGCAGCTCGGCGCCCGGGACATCACCTCCAACGTGGTGGCGCCGGGCTACATCGCCGACACCGAGTTCTTCCGCGACAAGGGCGGCGAGCAGTTCCACCAGGCCCGGGTCGCCGAGACGATGAACGGGCGCGCGGGCTACCCCGAGGACATCGCGGGGACGGTCGTCTTCCTCGCCTCCCCGGCCGCCCGGCACATCACCGGCCAGGTCATCAACGTCAACGGCGGCGCGGTCACCACCAGGTAGCCACGCCCCCGCCGAGGTGAGCCGGGCGGGAGCCGCTCCGGGCGGCGCCATGCCGCAAGGAGGGCCCCGCCGGGGACGGGAGCCGTCAGTTGACGCCGGCGCGCTGGATGATCCGCCCGACCTCGTGGGCGCACCCCCAGGACAGGCCGACCCCGGCGCCGCTGTGCCCGTAGTTGTGGATCACTCGGGCGCCGCCCAGCGACTCCTCCTCCAGGCGGACGCGCGGCCGGGCGGCGCGCAGGCCGACCTCGACGCCGAGGACCCGCGCCTGCGCCAGGCGCGGCTCGACCGCGGCGCAGCGGGCGATGATCTCCCTGGTCTGCGCCGGGTCGGGCTCACGGCTCCAGTCGTCCCTGGTGGCCGTGCCCCCGCACACCACCCGGTCACCGTGCGGCAGGAAGCTCGTCTGCTTGGGGCCCTTGCTGAACTCGTAGAAGTAGCCGTCGAGCCCGGGGTTCTCGACGATCACGTGCTGCCCGCGGTTCGGCCGGATCTCCGGGTCGCCGGTGAGCCGCCCGGCATGGGCGCCGGTGCAGTTGACGACGACCGGTGCTTCGGTGGCGGCCTCCTCCAGCGACGCCACCTGGCCGATCTCGACGCGACCGCCGGCGGCCGCCAGCCGCTCGGTGAGGTGGTCGAAGTAGACCGGCATGTCGACGATCGGCACCGACAGCCAGAACGCCACCGCGAACCCGGGGTGCTCCTCGGGCGCGCAGGGACGGTAGCCGGGCAGCCGGGCGACCCAGGAGTCGTCGGGCAGCTCGGGCCGGCTCGCCCACCTGCCCGGAGTGACCCGCACGCCCGTGCCCGGCCGCTCGGCCAGCGCGCCGAACTCCGCGAGGCCCACGCGGTGCCACTCGGTGGTGGTCTCCTGCGGCTCCCACCCCGCGCTGTCGGCCGGGTCGGACAGCAGGGGGCCGCCGAGCACGGCGGCGGCGACCGCGGAGGTGGTCGCCCGCGGTGGTTCGCCGGCGCGCACCCGGACGGTCAGCCCCTGCTCGGCCAGGTGCACGGCGGTGGTCAGCCCGATGACACCGGCACCGATGACCAGGACGTCTGCCCGTTCTGTCACGCGAATCCTCCTTGGTGGGGGAAAGGCCACTGCGGAAATGCGCAGGGGATGATGCCGAGAATGCCGGTCGGCGGCGAGAACCCGCCCCCGGATTCGACACGGATATTCCGAGCATGCATTCTCCGGTGGCTCCGCGCGCGCGGCAACCGTGGCACGGCGAGTAGGGGTGGGCCAGTAAAACCCGATGAACAGGACTAACGACGCAGAATGCCGCTTACACTCGTCGCATTCCGGCAGATGGGGTGTGTAGTATTCGCGGGCGCCGGGCAGGAGACCAGGCGCCCGTCCAGGCCGCGGGCCGGGACGGAGAACGGCGACGGGCGCGGGGCGCCGCCCGGGGCGACGCGGGAAGGAACACGTCCGACCGGCATCCAGGCGGATGCCCGATCAACGAATCGAGGTCGATGAGGTGCCCGAGCAGACCGCCGACACCACGGTCCGGCAGCCGGTCCAGGTCAGCCCGATCGGTTATGTGATGACCGATTACGCCCGGCCGGAGGAGGCTCCGGCGCAGGCCACCGAGAACTACCGGGAGATCGGCCGGGTGGTCGTCTACGACGAGTACGCCGAGGGCCTGGCCGGGCTGGAGCGATGGTCGCACATCTGGCTGGTCACCTGGCTGCACGCGCAGGAGGACGACCAGGCCACGAGCATGAAGTGCCTGCCGCGCGGCGGCACCAGGGGCGGCCCGCACCGCGGGGTGTTCTCGACCCGCTCCCCGAACCGCCCGAGCCGCCTCGGCATGAGCCTCGTCCGCCTGGTGTCCGTGGACGGCAACGTCGTCCACTTCCACGGCGTGGACCTGGTGAACGGCACCCCGGTGCTGGACATCAAGCCCTGGGTCCGCGGCACCGACATTCCCCCCGACCTCGCGTTCTGACCCGCTGCGGCGAGCCTGGTACGACGCGAGGCCCGGGGCCGCCCGGCCACGGGCCTCGGCGGAGGTGGTGAGGTCGCGGGCGGCCGTCTCCGGGACAGGGGACCTCCGCCGCGCCCTCGCCGCCGGACGGGTTCCGGTGCGCCGTCAGGGGCGCCCGGCCACGCCGTAGGCGCGCACCTCCATCAGGTCGCCGCTCAGGTACCCGTCGTGCGGGCTGGTCGGGCCGGCCGCGTGGGTGGGCAGCCCGCCGAAGACGACCTTGCGGATCGACGGCTCGCGCAGCAGGGTCAGCGCGAGCTCCTCGTCGTCGCCGAGCACCGACAGCGCGAGGGTGTTCCGCAGCGGCGTGACCGGGTCGCGCCAGCTCCACGGCAGCACCCAGACACACGGGAACGGCAGCTCGATGCCGCCGCCCGGGTGGCCGGGCCGGTCGCACACCAGCACGGCCGGGCGCAGCGCGGCCGACCCGTCGCCGAGGTCGGCCACCCCGCCGTCCTGGTAGAGCGGCGCGGTGGCCTCGACCGCGCCGGCCAGCCGGGAGGCCAGGTGCGCGCGCATGGCCCGCGCCTGCTCGATCGGCATGACCGGGAGCTGTGCCTGCGCGGTCTGCGGCGCCGCGGCGACCAGCGCGCCGAGCCGCCGCGCCAGCGCCTGCCCGAGCTCCCGGGGGTCGGCCTCGGTGAACACCGCGCTGGTGTTGGTGCAGCGCAGCCCCGCGTCGTAGGCCACCGAGTCGCAGATGACGTCCAGCGCCTCTTCGGTGATCTCGCCGGTGTGCAGCACCTTGGACCGGCCGGGGCCGCGCGGCACCAGCCCGGGGTTGCCGGCGTACCGCGCGATGGCGGCGTCCCCGCCGAAGACCAGGCTCAGGTCGGCGGCCTTGACCAGCGCGTCCGCCGTGGCGTGGCCGCCGGGCAGCAGCGACAGGCGCGAGGGCTCCATGCCCGCTTCCAGGGCCGCGGCGATCAGCCGGGACGGGGTGAACGGGTCGCGGGTGCCCGGCCTGACCAGCAGCCGGTAGCCGTAGGCGAGGGCGTGCACCCACTGGGTGTGGGTGCCGGGGTTGTTGCTCGGCGCGATGACCGACAGCGTCTCGCCGCGCCGCATCCACACCGCCTTGATCTCGCCCGGCTCGACGTGGCTCACCGCGCCCGCGGGACGCTCGGCCGCCACGCGCAGGGGCGCGTTCGCGCAGGTCTCGGCCATGTCGGTCACCGAGCGGCGAGCGACGGAGATCGGCACGCCGGCGCTGCGCGCCTGCAGCTCGCAGTAGTCGGCCGGGGTGAGGCCGTTCAGCGTGGCCGTGCCGAACAGCTCGCCCATGCGCCGGAAGGTCTCGGCCGGGGGCGCCTCGCCGAGCGGGCGGCGCCGCAGCTCGGCGACGGTCAGCGTGGCCGCCAGCGGCGGCGCCTGGTCCACCTCGGCCAGCGGGGTGCCGTCGACCCCGCGCAGCAGCGCCGTCTCGGCCGACCTGGCCGCGACTCCGGCGCGGATCACCGGGACGCGGATCGCGGTGTCCACCGCCATCAGTAGACCCCCTCGATGATGGTCTCCTTGGCGGTCTCGTTGGGCCGCACGTCGGAGACCTCGACACCCGGGTGCCCGTCCAGCGGCGCGCGCAGCGTGACCATGTCGCGCTCGACGGTGGGGGGCATGAACAGGTCGCGGGTCAGCGCGGTGATCTTCACGACGCCGCGCGTGTCGACCGGCACCCGCGTGGTGAGGTCCACCGGGTCCACCACGTCCACGATCGTGTAGGGGTAGAAGGGGCGGAACACGCACGGCGACGGGTCGCCGTCGCGGCGGGTGCGCTGCGGCGCCATGCCCATCATCGTGTTGCCGTACGCGCCGGCGATCGTCGCCTCGGGGAACGCCTCGTTCTCCAGCAGGTTCAGCGTCTCGGCGTCGACGCTGGTGCCGCCCCAGATGATGCCGCGCACCTTCTCGCGCAGCGGCTCGTACACGTCGGGCCGGGCGACGATCCGCTCCAGGATGCGCGGGGTGCTGGACATCGCCCGGATGTCCTGCGACTGCAGCACGTCCTTGACCTGGTCGAGGATGTGGTCGATGTACCGGTTGGACTCGTCCTCGCGGCCGGTGGCGATGCACCGCTTGACCCAGCGCGGGTCGAGGTCGACGAAATAGGACAGGAAGCCGCGCAGCTCGGTGAGGTTGCCGATGTTCTTGGCCATGATGTGCGGCCCGGTCGGCCCGACGTGCAGCCAGCCCGCCTCCAGCCCGCCGGTCGGGAAGCCCTGCTCGTCCAGGAACATGCTCTGGTACTCGATGTTGCGCCTGCGGGAGGTGGCGTCGACGATGCGCTTGGGTGCGCCGGTCGTGCCGCCCGACTCGTACACGCCGAAGCGGCCGGGCCGGCCGGCGCTGCCGCGCGGGATGAGCGTGTGCGCGGGGATCGCACTCCAGTCGACCTCGACGGTGGAGAAGCACTCCAGCAGGTCGTCGTAGGTCTTGACGTCCGACAGCGGGTCGAAGCCGAACGAGGCCGCGCGCCCGGTCCAGAACGGGCTGCCGGTCGAGGGCGAGAAGTGCCACGTCATCGTCGCCACGACCAGCTCGTCGAGGTCCGGTACCTGGTCGACGGGCGCCTCGAACACGGTGGCGAAGTCATCGGACATGAAACTTCCTTTCTCGGATCGCCTGAGCGGCGCCCGGCCTGGCCCGGCGCCGGACGCGGGCGGGGGCGGACCGCCGGCCCGGGTCAGTGGTGCTGAAGGTGACCATGGCCGGGCTGGTGGGCGTGATGGTCTTGGTGGCCGTGCCCATGCCCGTGGCCGTGCCCGTGCCCGCCGGCTGGGAGCACCCCGCCGTGCGCGGCGAGGTGGCAGGGCGGGCACAGCATCCGGCCGCGGTGGTCGTGCAGGACGGCGGTGCTGGTCGGCTCGGCGCAGCCGTCGCAGGGGGCGTGCGGCTCGGACTTCTTGGCGGCCGGCGCGTCGTCGATGACCGGCTCGACCACCAGGATGTCGCCGGCCGGGGCGGTGAGGATGCGCTCGATGCGCTCGGCCTGCCCGGCCTGGAAGCGGGCACGCTCGTCGTCGGTGGCCGTACCGGCCTCAACCTTGCGGGCGAGCACCCACGCCTCCTCGCCGCGGTAGGCCTCGCTGCCGGGCTTGGCCGTGACGCGCAGCGCGGCGCCGTCGGCGACCCGCCAGAAGGTGAAGGCCACCTTGCCGTTGTCCTGCAGGACCAGGTGACGGTTGCCGACCGTGCAGCCGGTGATCACCTGGACGGCGTCGACGACGCAGGAGTCGATCTCGCCGACCGCGACGATCTCGTTGCCGGCGTCGTGCCGGCCGAGCTCGGCGACGGCCGCCTGGGCGATGCGCAGGCCGACGGCCGACCCCGGGCATTTGTGGCCGTGGAAGCCGGTGACCTTCGCGTAGTCCTCTGCATGGGTCATCGATCGCTCTTCCTGTCGATGGCGATGGCGTGGGGGGTGGCCGGCCGCAGCACGATCTCCGCCTCCCGGTCGTTGCGGCCCTCGTAGAAGGCCCGCACGGTGATCCGGTGCAGATCGGTGGCCGAGACGATGAACACCCACTGGCCCGACTCCTCGGCGAGCAGCCGGTCCAGCCGGGTGCAGGTGTCGCGCCGCGGGTCCTGCGGCCAGGGCACGCGGTGGGTGTGGTAGTTGCCGACCACTGCCAGGTCGTGGTCGTCGCAGAAGTCCTCGGCGTCCATCAGCTCGCGCGGGTGGGCGATCCACCCCCGCTGCTCGTTGGGCGTCTCGGACGGGATGGCGTACTGGTCGACCAGTTCGTCCATGTCCCCGGCGATGCCCGGGTCCCTGCGCATGTTGGCCAGCAGCGGCAGTACGGCGGCCACGCGCAGGGTCGTCCCGTCCAGGCGGCCGAGCAGCAGGCCGAACGCCTTGCGCTCGGCGACCTCGCCGTCGATGTAGTGCCCGGTCAGCTTGCGGACGACGTGCCCGGCGATCGTGGCGAACAGCGGGCGCGGCAGCTCGATGCGCCGCACCCCGGCGAGGGTCCCGGGGGCGGGTGTCTCATGGCCGGTGGCCGGCGCCCCGTGGACGCCGGCCGGTGGTGCGGCGGCCTCAGTGGTGGGCAAGGGCCGTCTCCTTCACGGGCTTGCCCAGCAGGCGCCTGGTCTCGGCGGCCCACGCGCGGGCCTGGGCGACCGTGTACATGGTGAGCTCGGCCGAGTGGCCGAGGTAGGACGTCACGTCGAAGATGCCGGCCAGTTCCTCCTCGCCGAGGTGCTGGGCCACGCCGTTCGCGCGGATCAGCTCCTCCAGCGAGGTCCCGGTGGTACGCGACTCCTGGCTGAGCTCGTACACGTGCTCGTGGGCGGTCTGCTTGCCGATGTGCCTGCCCAGCGCGAGCATGAGCCGCTCGGTGACGATCTGGTCGGTGACGACCTTGGTGTTCTCCAGCAGCCGGTCGGGGTGCACCTTCAGGCCGTCCACGATGAGGCGGGTGATGTCGCAGGCGGCGAGGGTGTAGTGCGACACCTCGGGCACGCACGCCCACTCCAGGCGCAGCGAGCGCGAGTCGCGCTCGTGGTCGCCGCTCATCGCGGCCAGCGCCACGCCGACCGTGCCGGCGGCCAGGCGGGACAGCATCACCGTCTGCTCGCACGCCTCGGGGTTGCGCTTGTGCGGCATCGTGCTGCTGCCGACCCGGCCGAGCCGCCACTCCTCCTCGACCTCGCCGAACTCCGGGCGCGACAGCAGGCGCACCTCGTCGGCGATGCGGCCCATCGTCCCGGCGACGATGGCCAGGGTGGAGGCGAACTCGGCGATCCGGTCGCGGGCGACGTGCCAGGCCACCGGGGCGGCGCTCAGGCCGAGGCGGGCCGAGAACCCGCGCAGCAGGTCGATCGCCTGGTCGCCGAAGCCGGCCATGGTGCCGACGCCGCCGAACAGCTCGGCGGTCAGCACCCGCGGGCGCAGCGCGCGCAGCCGCTCGCCGCTGCGCAGGATCTCGTCCATCCAGCCGGCGATCTTCAGGCCGAAGCCGATGGGCAGCGCCGGCTGGGCGTGGGTGCGGCCGAGCGCGACGGTCTCGGCGTGCGTCTCGGCGAGGTCGGCCAGCCGGGTCACGATCGCGAGCAGTTCGTGCTCCAGCGCGTCCACGACGTCGCGCATCTCCAGCGACTGGGCGGTGTCCTGGATGTCCTGCGTGGTGGCGCCGTAGTGGACGTACTCGCCGGCGCCGTCCTCGACCGAGGCCTGGAACACGCGCAGCAGGCCGACCAGCGAGTGGCTGGTGCGCCGGATCTCGGCCCGGACCGCGCCGAGGTCGAGCCGCTCGACCTTCGCCGCCGCGGCGATCTTCCGCGCGGCGTCGGCCGGGATGATGCCGAGAGCGGCCTGCTCCAGGGCCAGCGCGGCCTCCACGTCCAGCCAGCGCTGGAACCGGCAGCGGTCGCAGAAGATCCGGCGGCTGGCCGCGGTGCTGTAGCGGTGGCCGTAGAAGGCGGAGTCGACGATGTGGCTGCGCTCGTGGCGACACGCTTGCTCGGTGCTCACAGATTCTCTCCTGATGCGATGAGGCCACCGCGCCGGGACGCCGCGGTCGCGATCCGGTTGCCCTTCGGCCGCCGGCTCGCGCGGGCGTAGGGGCTGTGGCCGTACGGGGGCTGGTCAGGGTGGACGGGGGCGGCCGCCGCGATGTCGAGCGCGACCTGCCGGGGCGGCACGTGGCGCATCCGGGAGCCCGCGATGATGTCGATCACCAACTCGCGGATGAGGAAGGCGACGTTGTCCAGCACCTCGTGCGGCTCCGGCAGGGTGGCCGGGCCGAACAGGGTCTCCATCGAGGCCGACCCGCCGATCCCGCCGATGAAGTCGGGCACGACCAGCACTCCGCGCTCGTGGAGCGTCCGCTCGGCGGCCTCGCTGAGCCCGCAGTTGGCGCCCACGACCACGACCGGCGCCTGCAGCGCCTCGGCCTGCTCGACGGTGATCGCGTCCTCGACGGCGGCCAGGACGAGCACGTCCACGGGGAGCCGGAACAGCGTGTCGCCGGGCAGCCAGGCCAGCCGGTCGGTCTGCTCCGACACCGGGCGCGACTGGTCGTGGTTCAGCATCGAGGTGACGTCCAGGCCCCGGGGGTGGACGGCGCAGCCGTAGGCGTCGGCGACCGCGACGACCGAGGCGCCTTCGGCGACGAGCGACTCGGCCGCGGCCCGCCCGAGGTTGCCGAAGCCCTGGATGGCGACGTGCAGGCCGCTCGCGAGGTACCCCGCGCTGTCGGCCGCGGCGAGGGCGGAGTGGGCGACCACGTGCCCGGCGCGGCGCTGCCCCACCGTGCGCCGGCCCACGGGGGCGTCCAGCAGGCGCATGCGGGCGACGTACTCCTCGTCGGAGAAGCCCTGGGCGTGCTTGACCGCGTACTTCACCGACCGCAGCCCGACCCCGGCGGCCAGGCGCTCCAGGTCCTCGAACCGGGTGCCCATGTCGCACCCCATGCTGTAGCGAGTGGTCAACTCGCCCCACATGAACGACATGAAGCGCGAGATGACGTCCTCGGCGCCGGGGGCCATCGGGTCGTAGGCGAGGCCGGACTTGGCGCCGTCGACGTTGATGCCGAGGACGCGCTGCTTGAGCGTCATCCGCTCGGCGAGGTCGATCAGAGTCTGGACCTTCAGGCCGGGCTGGACGCGAAATCCGCCGGCGGCCAGCCGGCAGTCCTCCCGGTCGTACACCAGATATCCCAGGCAGCCTTCCACCGGGTCCGTGTATTGGATGACACGTGGCATGGGCAACCCCCCATGGGTCTCCAGATCGGGGCGAATCTGTGAGTGTTCGTGATGGTGCACATCGGCCGGAGGCGTCGTCAACGCGGGCGGTATTCAGTTGCACGGCCGGTCATCGCCGACGCGCTGGGGACGCGGCCGGGAAAAAGGAGCCATCATCCCCGCGAGTAGGCGGCCGGTACGGTGCGGGGCCGGGCGCGATGTCCGGCCGCGCCTCTCACCTGGGCGAAGATGCGACGGCGGCGCGGCGATCCGGGTGGCGGCGGTGCGCGGAACCGGCATACGGCCCGCTCCGGGCGGCATTTACGGCGGTCCTGGATTTCGCTCGCGCCGGGGTGGGCGTACAACTGCGGATAATCCGCACTTGCCCCTTGATCACCACAACGGGACGCCGGGGCATTCACGGTCGGGAACGCGCGGTGATCGATATCTCGCGGGACCCGCCAAAGGGGGCGGTGGCGATATTATCCCGGTCACCCCTGAACCGGGAATATCTGGTAACTGCGAATAACTGGCAATTGGCGGGTCGTCGTTCGCGAACGACAGCGCCAGGCTCGCGACCATGGGGCAGGCCTGGAAGACCGGCGGCCCGGCCGGCCATGGCAGCAGGAACACGTACGTGCAGCGCGTCTCGGCGGGCGGTCTGCGCACGCAGGCCGCCCGCCCGTGCATGCCGGCGTCGGCGGCCGGCGGGTCACTCCCAGCCGATGCGGGACCACAGGGCGGTCATGGCCTCTTCCTGTGTGTCCTCGCTGTCCCGGGTTAAGGTGCCGGCGGTCAGGCCGTGGTGCTCGATCGTCATTTCTCCACCTTTTGGTAGTTCGCGATCACTGCACGGTATTGCTGGTCCTGGCCGGGTACGCGGTCGTTCGCAGGACGCCGGACCCCGTCCAGGGCTCGCCGGGCCATCTGCTGAGCCCGCCCTAGCGCGGCCCCCGCGAACCGTCCGAACTCCACCCCCTGGGCCCGGACGCCCCGGACCTCGCATCCACCTTCGAACGAGATGCGCCTACCCGTACCGGGGCGGCTAAACATCAGGGGCGGCCGGGCCGCGGGAACTCTCATGCGTCGGCCGAACGGAAGCGCCGGTCGGACGCTCGCACGCGGCGCGTGCCGGCGTACCGAAACTGACTCGGGTTCTACTGACTGGAAAAGTCAGCAGATTTATGGCCGCATCCCGACATCACAGGGTCAGGACCGGTACTGTGACCCAAGTTGTCCATGAGGTTTCTGTGGCTTTGTCCGGGGCAGGGTGCGGCGGGCGGCCGCGCGGCCGCCGGCGCGCGGGACGGTGATGGGAGCGTTGATGGGTCAGCACGGGCCGTACGACGGGCAGGGGGAGGAGCACCTTCCCGGGTCGAGGGGCGAGCACGTCCTGCAGAGCCTGTTCGCCACGCGCGAGCGCGCGCTGCGGTTCTACGACCGGCAGGTGGTGGACCATCTGACGCCCGAGATGCAGGAGTTCGTCGCCCGGCAGGAAATGGCCTTCATCGGCACCTCCGACGCGGAGGGCAACTGCGACACCTCCTTCCGGGCCGGCCCGCCCGGGTTCGTCCGGGTGCTGGAGCCCGCCAAGCTGATCTACCCCGAGTTCCGCGGCAACGGCGTGCTCGCCAGCATGGGGAACATCCTGGAGAACCCGCACATCAGCATGCTGTTCATCGACTTCTACGACGACCTCGTGGGGCTGCACGTCAACGGGTCGGCCACCATCACGACCGCCTACGATGCCGCGCGCCGCCACGGGCTGGCCGACGAGGACCGCACCGCGCCCGGCCGGCGCGCCGACCGATGGGTCGTGGTCGAGGTCGAGGAGGCCTACATCCACTGCTCCAAGCACATCCCCCGCCTGGTCCGGCAGGACCGCAGGTCGGGCGCCGCGCAGGGCCGCAGGCCGGCCGGCGAGGACTACTTCGGCGTCGCGCGCATGCGGGCGCCGGGCAAGGAACCGGAGGGGGCCGGCCGGTCGGCTGAGTGACGCCATGACCATCGACATCGGACTGATCCGCCAGAGCTGGGCCCTGGTCGAGCCGGTGGCCGACAAGGTCGCCATGCACTTCTACGCCAAGCTGTTCGCCGACTATCCGCGCATCCGCGAGATGTTCCCGCCCGCCATGGACGTGCAGCGCGACCGCCTGCTGCACGCGCTCACCCGGGTCGTTTTGAACCTGGACGACACCGGCGGCGTGCTGGACTACCTGGGCCAGCTCGCCCGCGACCACCGCAAGTACGGCGTGCTGCCCGAGCACTATCCGGCCGTGGGCCGCTGCCTGGTCATCGCGATGCGGGCCAACGCCGGCGACGCCTGGCGCTCGGTCTACGACGCCGCCTGGATCGACGCCTACCAGTTCATCGCCGACGTGATGATCAAGGCGGCCGACCAGGACGCCGCCTACGGCCCGTCGACCTGGGAGGGCGTGGTGGTCGGGCACGAGATGCGCACCCGCGAGATCGCCGTGCTCACCGTCGAGCCGACCCAGCCGTACGCGTACAAGGCCGGCCAGTACGCCACCGTGCAGACCCCGCACTGGCCCAAGGTCTGGCGGCCGTACTCGATCGCCAACGCGCCGCGCCGCGACAACCGGCTGACCTTCCACGTGCGGGTGGTCTCCGGCGGGTGGGTCAGCACGGCGCTCGCGCACCACACGCGCGTGGGCGACACGCTGCTGCTCGGCCCGCCGCGCGGGTCGCTCGTGCTGGAGCGCGCGAGCACTCCGCACCTGGTCTTCATCGCGGGCGGCACCGGGCTCGCCCCGCTCAAGGCGCTGATCGAGGAGTCGATGTGGCTGCCCGACCGGCCGAGCATCGACCTGTTCCACGGGGTGCGCCATCCCGGTGACGCCTACGATGTCGGCGACCTGCGCGATCTGCGCGGCCAGCACCGGCGGCTGCGGGTGGTGCAGGCGGTCGCGGACGCCCCGGCCGGGTGGCGGCGGGAGATGGCCGTGGACGCCCTGCTCAACCACCGCGTCGCCCTGGACGGAGATGTCTTCCTGTGCGGCCCGCCGGACATGGTGCGGGTGTCGACGGCGCGTCTGCTGCACATCGGCGTGCCGCCGCACCTCATCCACACCGAGTTCGCGCCCGGCGCGCCCACCTTGGTCCCCTCCTGACCGTCCGGGGCGGCGGGGCCCCGGCGGTCAGGAGGTAGCGGGCGGCGGGAGGGCCGCCGCCGCCGTGTCGCGGTCGGTGCCGGTGGCGACCAGCAGGTCCACGGTGATCGAGCGCACCTGGGCGCCGACCACGTGGGCGGAGAACCCGGCGCTCTGGGTGGAGGTGCGCACCCCGTCGGCCACCGCCAGCGCCGCCCGCCGCGCCCGCACCGGCTCGACGCCCTCGGCCAGCTCGTCCCTGAGCAGGCGTACCGCCTCGGCCAGGGCGTGCAACCGGCCGGGGAGTTCCGCGGGCATCGGCTCGTGGTCGCGCAGCGCGGCGAACGTGCGGCGTAGCAGCACCCTGACGTTGCGCAGAGCCAGGTCGAGGGGGATCGCGGCGCTCTGGTAGCGCGCGAGCCGGGCACGGGCGCTCCAGCGGAGCGGGCTGAGCAGCGCGATCTCCCGCCCCGTCTGCAGGGCGGAGTGCAGCTGTTCCACCGCTCGCTGGGAGCCGCGCGCCTTCTCCAGCGCGTCGGCGGCCAGGGGCGGATCGGCCGCGGCGATCGCCTGCGCGGCGGCGTCCAGCGCGTCGGCCAGCTCCTCCAGCACCACCCGCCCGTGCCGGTGCGCCAGGGCGAGCGGGTCGATCGGGAACAGCCCGACCGCGGCGATGCCGATGATCCCGCCGACCAGCGCGTCCACCATCCGGTCGGGGCCGCCGCTGCCGGACGGCGGCAGCAGGGTGGCGACCAGGACCGCGGACGAGCCCGCCTGCAGCGCGATCACCTGCCCGCCGTCCAGCAGGACCGCGCACGCCATGGCGAGCGCGACGACCAGGGCGATCTGCCAGGGGCCCGAACCGATCCAGGAGACGAGCAGGTCGCCGACGCCGATCCCGACGCTGACCCCCACCACCATCTCCAGCATCCGGCGCACCCGCCGGCCCATCGCCACGCCGATGCAGATCACCACGGCGACCGGCGCGAAGAAGGGGCGTGGATGGTCGAGCACGTCCCTGGCCACGATCCAGGCGACGGCCGCGGCGATCGAGCACTGCAGGATGGACGGCGCGCGCGAGAGCAGCCTGCGCAGCCCGCGGCGCGCGGTCTCTCCCACTGCTCTCATCCGCATCCCCGGTACTCACCGTCAACGCGCATCATATCGGGCGAAAGTTCGCGACCGGGCCGCGCTCGCCACCGGCCGCGGTGATCAGGGGAGGACGCGGCCCACCATGCGGGCGTACATGCGGCCGGGGCTGGGGACCGTGGGCGGGGTGAGGAAACCGGGCAGCATCGGCAGGTCGACCGCGAAGGGCTGCAGACGGTCGTACAGCGCGTTCGCGTCGGCCGGGCGGTCCTCGGGCCGCTTCTCCAGCAGGTCGGCCAGCAGCCGGTCCAGCTCACCGGGCACACCGGGCACCGAGGGCGGCCGCTCGTTGACCTGCTTCTCGAAGACGGCGTACTCGGTCGGGCCGACGAAGAGCTGCCGCCCGGTGAGCATCTCGTGCAGGACGCAGCCGAGGGAGTACAGGTCGCTGCGCGGCCCGGCCACCCCGCTCTGGATCTGCTCGGGTGACATGTACGCCGGGGTGCCGAGGATCTGGCCGATGCGGGTGAACGGCGCGGCGTCGGCCTCCCGGAGCATGGCGAGGCCGAAGTCGAGCACCTTGACGCTGCCGTCCGGGCAGAGCATCAGGTTGGTCGGCTTGAGGTCGCGGTGGCAGATGGACAGGGCGTGGGCGGCCGACAGCACGGCGCACGCCTGGGCGGCGATGGCGGCGGCCCAGGGGACCGGCAGCGGCCCGTGCTCGCTGACCAGGTCGGCGACGGTGACGCCGTCGATGAACTGCATGACCTGGAACAGGCGGTGCTCATGCGTGCCGAAGTCGTACAGGATCGGCGCGCCGGCGTGCTCCAGCCGGGCGAGGATGCGCGCCTCGCGGACGAACCGCCGCTCCAGCTCCTCGTCGTGACCGCCTGGGAAGCGCAGGAACTTCACGGCGACGCGGCGGTCCAGACGCCGGTCGTGGCCCCGGTAGACGGCCCCCATGCCGCCCTGGCCGAGAGGCAGGTCGTCGAGCTCGTACCGGTCGCCGATGACCATGCGCCCCTCCTGATGATCTTTGGGGGAAAAATACACCCTCAGCCGCCGGGCCGCAGATGACCGCCGACGAGCCCGTCGAAGCCCAGCCGGACGAGCCGCTCGCCCAGCTCGGCCGTCGCGCGCAGCCGGTCCTCCAGCGCGAGCAGCTCCCGGAACGCCCTGCCGTACTCGCGCTGCTCGGCGAGGCTCAGCCGCGGGACGCGCACCCGGCGCGCGTCCACCCGGCTCGCGCCGGGGTGGGCCCGGGCCGCGCCGGCGGCGTGGCGCAGGCACCCGGCGAGGAAGTCGGGGTCGATCCGCTCGCGGTCGACCCGGTAGAGGTACAGGTGCGGGCCGAGCACGGCGCCCGCCTCGGTGACCGTCCGCGCGGCCCCGACCTCGGCCAGGACCGCCGACACGACGTCACCCGGCTCCAGCACGACGTGCCCGGGGTCACCGGTGGTACGCCCGGACGGCGCACCGCCGGACAGCAGGTCGGCGGCGGTGAGCACCGGGAGGTCCCCGGCGTCGGTCGCCATCTTCGCCGGCCCCTGGTGGACGGTCACCATGCCGGCCCGCACCAGCTCGCCGATCGTCGTCGTGGGCGGCTCGTGGCCCTCCGCCGGCGGGGCGACGTGCGGCAGCGCCCCCTCCAGCGCGGCGGCCCGGGCGGCGAAGCGCTCGCGCACCCGGCCGAACTCGGCGGCGGCCTCGCGCGCGCCGAGCAGGAGGCGGTGGCGGGCCGGGCTGAGGTCCACCTCGTCGTCCAGCAGGTCGATGATGCGCACCGCCCGGCCGGGCGCGGGCGGTGCGCCCTCGGGGTCGGCGGCGAAGGCGCGCCAGGCCGCCTCGGCGTCCGCCGTGCTCTCGGCGGCGTCCACCATGAGCACCTGCGACGGCGCCCGCTCGCCGGGCCGTGGCCGGCGCAGCAGCCACAGGTCGGGGCCGCCGGGGACCGGCGTCATGACCGCGCGCAGCGCGCCGGCCCGCAGCAGGTTGCCGCGGATGCGCTTGCCGGGACGGCGGCTCGCCGCCGCGGGCGGCATGAGGACGGCGACCAGGCCGCCGGGGCGGGTGTGGGCCAGGCAGTGCTGCACCCAGGCCAGCTCGGGCTCCCCGCGCGGCGGCAGGCCGTACTCCCAGCGCGGGTCGCCGGTCAGCTCCTCATAACCCCAGGCACGCTCGTTGAACGGCGGGTCGCAGACCACGACGTCGGCGCGCAGGGCGGGGAAGCCGTCCAGGCGCAGCGAGTCGCCGGCCACCACCTGGGCGCGGGCGCCGCCGAGCAGCAGGCGTACGGCCGTGAGCAGCGCCGCGGTCTCGCCGCCGTCCTGGGCGAGCACCCGGGCGCCGGTGAAGGGGAGCAGCAGCGCGCCCACCCCGCAGGCCGGGTCGAAGACGGTCGGGGGCGCGCCGGTGGCGTTCTGGGGGGCATCGTCCGCCGGTCCGCCGAGCAGGGGGGCGGCCAGCCGCGCCATCAGATCGGCGAGGTCGGCCCGGGTGACCGACAGCAGGCGGGAGTGGGCCTCGATGTAGCGCTCGCACAGCAGCTCGAAGGCCTCCCGCGGGCCGTGCTCGCCCGCGAGGTCGGCGAGCAGCCGGTACAGCGGCAGGTCGATCATGCTCCAGTCGACCGGCACCGGGAGGTCGGCCGTCGCGGCGGCGGCGGCCCGGTGCAGCCGCTCGGCCGGTTCGCGGGCCCGGCCGGCCGCCTGCCGGCCCTCCGGGTCGCGCAGCAGGAACAACAGGAAGGCGCCCGCGCAGCCCACCAGGTCGCCGAGGCGCAGGTCGTCGCCGCTGGCGCGCAGTCGCTGCCACACGCGGTCGGCCGGCGACATCTCGTACGGTTTGCCGTTGCGGCGCAGCCAGTCCTCGACCTCGGGAAGGGAGAACAGGGGGCTCGCGGCCGTTCCGCCCACCGGCTGGGGGAAGTCGTCGTACCGGCGCCGCCAGTTGCTGACCGCCGCGCGCCCGACGTCGGCGAGCCGGGCGATGTCGCCCGCGTTCAACGTGGCGTCGTGTCTCATAAGCGTCGCCCCTTCGTGCTCACCTAGCGGTACCTTGGCGGCCCAGGGTCAGATTAGTCCACCTTGCCGCTGGGATCCACAAGATTTGTGCTTGTGAAGTGTTTCAACCAATGATTTACTGAGGACATGTCAAACAACGCGTCGTTCACGTTGCGGTACGCGGCCCGCACCGACGTCGGGCTCCGGCGCCAGCAGAACGAGGACTCGGTGTACGCCGGGCCACGCCTGCTCGCCGTGGCGGACGGGATGGGTGGGCACAGCCACGGCGAGGTGGCCAGCGCCACCGTCATCGCCGCGCTGTCGGTCCTCGACGCCGACCCGCCGGGCGGCGAACCACTCGGAGCGATGGAGGCCGCCATCACCGAGGCCGTGCGCCGGCTGAAGGACATGGCCGAGCGCGACCCCAAGCTGACCGGCATGGGCACCACGCTCACGGCCATGCTGTGGGACGGCGACCGGTTCGCCCTCGCCCACATCGGAGACTCGCGGGCGTACATGCTGCGTGAGGGCTACCTCTACCAGATCACCCGTGACCACACCCTGGTGCAGTCGCTCGTGGACGACGGCCAGATGACCGCCGAGCAGGCTGCGGCCCACCCGCGCCGGTCGCTGCTCATGCGGGCGCTCGGCGGCAGCGGATCGGTGGATCCCGACCTGTCCATGCGCGAGGCCAAGCCGGGCGACCGCTACCTGATCTGCTCCGACGGTCTCAGCGGGGTGGTGGGCCCGCAGGCGCTGCACGAGACGCTCACCTCGTTCGACGACCTCGGTGCGGCCGCCGACCGGCTGATCGCCCTGGCCCGGGACGGCGGCGGTCCGGACAACATCAGCTGCGTCGTCTGCGCGGTCGACGCGGGCGCCTGAGCCGCGAGATCGTCCGGCCACCGGACAGGCCGGACGAACGGCCCTGGCTTCGCCATGCCGACGGGACGACCCGTTGGGTGTCATATGTGCCGTCTGCCCCGTTCAAACCAGCACGATCGGGGTAGCAGGGCCGACCATGGGAACGGCGACCGCGGTACCCGAGACCAGGAGCATGGGCGGGGAGGAGCTCGGCGCGGACGACGCGTGGGCCACTCTGCGCCACTACGGCGGCTGGCATCTGGTCCGTGACTCCTTCGTCCGCTTCAGGTACGGCGACGGCTTCAGCCACTCCAGGGCGCTGGCCTTCCAGATCTGCCTGTCGGTGATCCCCGGCGCCATCGCCGCGGTCGGCCTGAGCAGCGTGGTGCACCAGGAACGGCTGGGGAAAGTGCTCGCGCTGACCATCCACCACCTCGTCCCCGGCTCCGGCTCGCAACTGGTCAATGACGCCCTGGCCGTCAGCCGCCGGCACGCGGGGGACGGCGGCGCGATCGCGCTCTGGTTCGGCCTGGTCACCGCGCTGGTGAGCCTGACCACCGCCATGGCCCAGATCGAACGCGGCGCCAACCGCATCTACGGCGTGGAGCGGGACAGCCCCGCGCGGCACAAGTACGCCAAGGCCGTGCTGATGGCGGTCACCGCGGGCGCGTCCATGACCCTCGGCTTCACGATCATGGTCGGTGGCAAGGCCATGGGCCGCGCGCTCGCCGAGGTGTACCACTGGAGCGACACGGCCGTGATGGAATGGACATTGCTGCGCTGGCCGGTCGGCTTCCTGCTCGCCCTGCTGTCGGCGTCGGTCCTGTTCCGCGCCGCCCCCCGACGCAGGCAGCCGGGACACACCTGGCTCGCGGCCGGGGGAGTGGTGGCACTGGCCCTGTGGCTGCTGCTCACCTGGGGCCTGGCCTTCTACATCGACAACAACGACTCGTTCGGCATCACCTACGGCCCGCTGACGGCGGTGATGGCGCTGCTGCTGTGGTCGCTGCTCAGCTCCATCGCGCTGTTCCTCGGGCTGTCCTTCGCGGCCCAGCTCGAAGCCTGTCGCGGGGGCCTCGGGGAACCGGCCGACCCCGACCCCGGGCCCGGCGGAGCCGGGCAGGGCGCACGAGGCGGCCAGAGAGGAGACACGCGTCCATGAGCACCACGACCGATGTCCGGCCCGACGGGGACGGGAACGGCCCGGGCCGGCCGCTCGGCCCCGACGCCCGGCTCGGACTGCGCCTGACGCTCGCCTCGGTGGCGCTGTTCCTCGTCCTGGTCCCGTTCACGCTGCTGCTGGTGCTGGTCAAGACCTCGTTCGGCCCGCTCCAGGAACTCGACGAGGGCGTCGCCCGGGCGCTGCACGCCTACGCCGTGGACCACCCCGCGTGGGTGACCTTCCTGCGGCTGTGGACCGACGTCTTCGGCCCCGGGCCCTGGCGGGTGGTGGTCGGCATCGCCGCCGTGTGGCTGGTCTACCGGCGGGCGCCACGCCTCGCCGCCTGGGCGGTCACCACCGTCACCGTCGGCGGGCTGCTCGGCCTGGCGCTGAAGGTGGTCGTCGACCGCGCCCGCCCGCACCTGCCCGACCCCGTGGACCTGGCCCCCGGCGCCTCGTTCCCCTCCGGGCACGCGCTCAACGCCACGCTGGGCGTCGGCGTGGTCGTACTGCTGCTCCTGCCGCTGCTCACCCCCCGGCAACGCGTGGCCGCCTGGACCGCCGGCGCGGTGATCGCGCTCGGCGTGGCCTACACCCGCGTCGCGCTCGGCGTGCACTACGTGAGCGACGTGGTGGCGGGCGTCGTGCTCGGCGCGGCGGTGGTCGCCGCGACGGCCGCCGCGTTCGAGACCTGGCGCCGGGACATCGGTCGCCGCCCGGCCGAACCGCACCGCGAAGGTGTGGAGCCGGAGGCGATGGACGACATCACAACGAAGGGAAGTGCGCATGGTCACCGACACTGAGGCGAGACCTGCGGCGAAGACGCGCGGCGGCGGCTGGTCGCAGACCGCCGCGTGGACGCTCCGCCTGCTGCTCGCCCCCCTCGCCGCGCTCGCGGTCGTCACCCTCGGCGTCGGCTGGCTGATCACCAGGCCGCTGCACAGCGAGGTCGCGGGCGAGGTCGCGGTCAACGAGGGGTTCGCGGCCGACCGCACGCCGCTGTTCAACACGCTGACGCACTACGGCTCGATGCTGTCGGACACTCCGGTGATCGTCGTGCTCACCGCGATCGCCGCGCTGGCCTTCCGGTTCACCTTCAACCGGTGGCGCGAATCGGTGTTCATCATCCTCGCGGTCTGGTCGCAGTCGCTGGTGTTCCTGCTGGCCACGGTGTTCATCGAACGGCCGAGGCCCGGCGTCCACCACCTGGACCCGGCGCCGCCCACCTCCAGCTTCCCCTCCGGCCACACCAGCGCGGCCGTCGGCTTCTACTGCGGCATGGCCCTGGTCCTGGCACTGCACACCCACCGCCACACCGCTCTGCGGGCCCTGTGGTGGATCATCGGCGTGGCGGCCCCGCTCATCGTCGCCGTCTCCCGCCTCTACCGCGGCATGCACCATCTGACCGACGTCACCTGGGGCCTGATCCTCGGCTTCGTCTGCCTCGCCATCGTCGCGCACGCCATCCTCGGCACCCCCCTGCTTCCCGGCCGGAAACGAACCCACCCCATCCCCGCCCCCCACTCCGCCTGATCGCGCACCACCGCCGTCCCCGGACGGCGGGCTCGACACCGGGCCGGCGGAAGCGAAGCCCGCATCCGCCGGCCCGGAGTCGCTACGCCGAACGTCCAGAGCGATCGGCCGCTCCGGATGCAGCTGGAAGACCACAGAGCCTGGATAGCGTCTGCACGTACTTACGGACGCTTGGCGATGTTGACGTCCTGCGGGGAGCATGAGTAAGGCCGGAGTCGATACCGGTTGACGGCCAGAGCTGTATTCGCCATTCTTCCGCGCCGGACGGAGCGGCCTCTTCGTCGGGCCAGTTCCAACCACTTCCAGGGCGACTGCTCGCTCTGATCGCCCACTCGCCCGCGTCCCTCCGCAGGTCCATTGGGACGGACGGGGGCCCGCTGCCGGACATCTCGCTCAAGTAAACCATTCCTGAACTGGAATAAAAGCTCTGGACCCTGCTCCTCTCCCAAGTCGCAGTGTCATCGGGGGGAGGGCCATCCCAAAGCTCCAGGGTGACCTCGCTGTCGTGCCACGGTGCGGTGCTCAGGAAGACCGCCCAATTCAAGGTCGCCTCGAACCAGGACTCGTCGGACAGGCGTGCCGAGATCTCAGCCAAGCCGGGCCAGCCGGCCGGCTCGTCCAGAGTGCCGTCCTGATCTCTCAGCAGGAACCCGCTCCGTTCCACTGTGATCACCTCGTGGAGACGCTCAACGAGCTGCGCCATGTGTTCTCCGCGGTCCGAGCAATGCACGATGTGCGGCCTCACGAGGGAGGCCGCACATCGCATGCTAGATGAAGATACGCCGGTCATCGCGTATCGGACTAGGGATTGATTCGCTTTCCGGTTCTGTCGTAGAGGCGGATGAAGAACGAATCACCGTCCAGCATCCGATCATAGGCGTAGTAGTACAGGATACCGCCTTGTCCATTACCTCCCCACCGGTTGTTCTCGGTGGCGGGGATGGG
>NZ_BMNT01000033.1:18207-27120 GCF_014646695.1 Sphaerisporangium melleum | reverse complement strand
CTTCACCGTGTAGTTCACTCCGCGCGGGCGGTAGGTCCCTACGTCGGCCGGCAGGTTCTCCTGCCACCACACCCAGGAGCCCTCATAAGTGGAAGCGAACGGGAACTCATCGCATTCATTTCCCGCCGCCACCCACGGCGCCTGCCCCTTGCCATTCCAGCCGGGATAGTACGACCACCGGCAGGCCGACTGCGACCTACTTCGGTTCCGGCCGTTACGGTTACCGTCCCGAATCTTTTCGTCCTCGTATTGATAGAGCCGATGGATCAGCCTGTTCTTACTGAAGCCGGGAATGTTCTTCGGGGTGTCCTTACGGATCTCGGGGACATTCACGGGCCATGCGTTCGCGTGGTCGGTCGCCATGGGGTGGGTCGAATTGGGAGAGGTGTAGGCGAGGGCGATGTGGGAGTAGGCGTTCGGGAACAGGCTCTCCTTCAAGGCGATCGACGGAGTCTCGTGATCGAAGATGCAACCCTCGGCATACCCGACATAGGATGCGGAGTCGCAGCGAATGCTCTGCTTCGGTGGACTTTGGGTCTCTTGGGAGCCGCCGAGACCGACGAGGCCGAGGGTGGTCCTCGTAGTGCAGGTGCCGATCAACTCCCGGTTGTTCGCCCCTGCTGATGCCGGGTCGACGTAGGATTCGAACTTGAAGGACACCGTTCTGTCGTCCCAGTAGTCCTCATTGCCGGTGTACGACTTCTTCAGGCCTCCGGTGGTGATGGGAGCACAGGCGTTCGCATTCGGGTAGCCGGTGCCCAACATGCCGATGGAGAAGGTCTTCCCCTCGAAGTACTCACCCTTGCTCACGATCGGCTCATCGACCCACAGATCGAAGTCAATGGCACGACTGCCCTGATAGGTCCGCCCGATCAATATCTGCGGGAACCAGACCTCATCCGTCGTCTCCGGCACGCCGTTCGCATTCTTCACGACCTTGCCGAACCTGTCACGCTTGACCCGGACCAGCCCCGACATGAACGTGGCACACCACGAGAAACGATTCCGGGTGTACCCCTTCTCGTTCTGCAGCACCCTACTGCCCGGCGCATATCCGTAAGCACTCCGCTGGTTCGACTGGCAATCGTCGTTGTCCTTGATCCTGTCGTATTTGAAGTTGCCGGCCGAGTATGCGGTTGCGGCGGACGAGGCGGCCTCGGTCCCCGCGATCGGCTTGGCCTCTCGTGTCGGGGAACTGAGGGTGAGGGATCGCCAGTCGCTCCATGAACTGCTGACTCCGGCGGTGACGACGCGAGCACGCCAGTGAGCGGGTCGTCCTTCCCTCAGACTGCCGGAGGGAAGCCGGATGTCGGCCGCGGTCCCCGCGGGCACGTCCGCGAGGGTCGTTCTCCACTTCCCGCCTTCGTCTGAGGAACGGGTCGGCAGGGCATCGGTGACCTCGACCTCGACCGTGCTGCGTCGTCCCAGCTTGTCGGCAACGTTGATGACGAGGTGCGGTCTGGTCGTGGGAACGCGGGCTCCCCCATCGCTGGTGTCCGCGCCACGAATGCGAAGTCCGGTGATGGTGGCCGGCGCCGTGACGGCTGCCTTACCGGTGGGGAGATCGGCGCGTTGACCTGCCAGGCCAGAGGTGCCCCAGACGGCGAAGTACCAGGAGTAAGGCGCCATGGTGTTGCCTGCGGCGTCCTTGGCCCCGCGCACCTCGGCTTGGTAGTAGGACCACAGCTCCTCGGCAGGAGTGAACGTCAGTATCGTGTTGCCGCTGCTCATGGCGGTGGTGCCGGTGACCGGCTCTTCCATGATCAGGTCGGTGAGAGTGAGCCGGGCCCCGGTCACCGCCTCGCTGAAGCGCACTGTGACCTGCGCGTTCGGTTCGGCCGCACCCTCCTCTGGCGGAGCCACCTCCAGGGCCGTGGGGGGTGTGGTGTCCCCTCCCGGGGTGGGGCTGGGGCTGGGCGAGGGGGAGGGAGCGGCGCCGTCGGTGTAGGTGACCGTCAGCACTGGACGCTGCGCCACGGTGGCGGTGCGAGATGAGCCGAACCCGCGATCATAAATCGGAGCGGAGGCGGATTCGTCGACTCCGCGCAGCAATATGCCCTGATTGGCCTGGCCGCCTGCCCACGCCTGGGCGATTCCGGTGATCGTCCAGTTCCACGCCACACCCGATGGCGGGGTTGACGTACACGTCCCGGCATCCTTGGCGATCACCTCGCCGGCGGTGGTGGCCGCCGGCTGGTTCTCCCAGTACAGGGTGGAGATGGACCAGGCACTGCTGATCCGCTGTGCCTTGATGCCGGAGCCGCTGTTCCCGCACCCGTAGGACTCGGTGTTCCACAGCTTCAACCTGGCGTCGGTGACCGTCTTACCAGCCAGGGCACTGGCGTCGAACTTCAGATACGTCCGCTCCCGAATCGGCGTACCCTCGCCGTCCCAAGCACCGGTCCACAGTGTGTCCCCGGTGGAGTCCGACGAGCCCATGTCGTCGATCCATGCACTGGCCTGCACGGGCAGCGTGATCGTATGTTGCACCGGAGGGATGCTTGGAGACGGCGTGGGTGTTGGGCTCGACGTCGCCGTTCGTCCCGTCGTGAAGGACCATGTGTACGGCGACATGGTGACGTCCGAGTAATTCCTGGCACCACTCACCTCCGCCGTGTAGACGGTGTCCGCGGCGAGCGGCTGATCCGGGGTGAACACCAGACGTTCATCGCCGGGCTCCAGGGCCGCGCTGCCGGTCACCGGCACACCTTGCGCATCCTTGATGGTGAAGTCCTCCCCCATGACAGGTTCGCTGAACGTCACCTTGATCTGGGCATTGATGGGAACATCGGTCCGTGCGCTGCTCGGATCGGTGGAGACCACAGAAGGGCCGGCGGGCGGCGCCGTGGGCTTGGGGCCGTTCAGGAACTCGTCGAGCTGCTCAGGCGTCAACCCGTCCGGAATGACCATGTCCTCGGCATTGGTTTCGGTATAAGCATCCCCGGCGAGGGCGGCCGCATCCATCTGCTCGCGCGTGACCGCTGGTGGGACCTGCACAGGGCCGGCCGACGTCGCGGCGTCCAGGACATCCGACGGCGCGCTGGACGGAGACATCCCCCAGACGGTGACGATGTCTTCCTGCGCCGGGAAGTAATTGACGGTCAATGCCGGGCCGCGCGGCACGGTGGGATCCTCGTAGCTCCCATACTCCGAGGAACGGTACCAGCGCCAGTTCGTACTGTCGGACTCACTGACGGAGCTGAGCTGAACACCGTAGTCGGCTGCGCCGTCCATCCAGTCCTGAACCATCGTCTCGACCGAGTGGTACAACTCACCCTCACCGCGCGAACAATCGTCGCTGTAGGCACCCTTGTTGCCCACCTGGCCGCTCGTGGTGACCGAAGGCTGCCGGCTCCAGGTGAGGTTGCTCACCGTCCAACTACTCGTGATCCGCCGGGCGACGATGCCCGAGTTGATCTCCCAGGTACAGGCATTGGCCCGGAAGTTCCACAGCCGCAGGTCGGCGTTCTCGACCGTACCGCCCTCCAGGGGAGTACCTCTGATGGGGAAACGGATGTAGCTACGCCAGGTTACGGTGCCACTATTGGACTTGCCCGCGATGATGCGCTGATAGTTGACGTCGTTCGAAGCCCCGTTGGGGTAGGTCGAGCTGTTGACGAAGGTGTCACCGGCGACACCCGTACCGGTCCAGACGTCGGACGCCAAAGCCATGGTCACCGGGTAGGCCACCGCCGGATCGGCCAGGAACTCCGCATCAGGACTCACGAGCAGCGCCGGGTCAGCGCCACCCTGCTCCGCAGTGATGGCGGCCGTACCAACATGGCCGGTCTCCGGCTGGCGGGCGGCGACCGCGTCCAACATCGGAGTCGCGGTGATGGAAGCGACATTCCGATCGCCCTCGGTCGACAGCAGGGCCGCCCTGCCGGAGGCGTCCAGACCATAGCGCATGCCCTTGGGCAGGTTCACAGGAATGCGCAGCTCGAGCTTCTTGTCCGGCCGTTTACGAATCACAAGCCGCTGCTGGAAACCCGTGGGGGTCGCGGTGACGACCAGGTCGACGCCGTCCCCGTAGACGGAAGGATATGTGGCGGTGTTACCACTTAGCCGTGGCGTGGGCAGCTTGGTGTCGGCAGAGATGGCCGCCTGCCCATTTTCGCCTCTCGCCTTCAGCAGGGTGGTGCCGCCGCCGGCCGAGAGGGTGAACTCCCCTTTACTGGCCTTGGGCTTGATCACCCCGTTTTCCTCGACAAGCGTGGTGTCGACCTGCTGCCATACGCCCTTCTTCTTGACCCGGATGGGCGTGGAGTACAGCTCGGTGTGCAGCGTCTTGCCATCGGGGTTGGCGAAGGTGGTCGAGGTCTCTGACCGATAGGAGACGATCTCAATGCGCTCGTTACGCTTCTTCGCCTCTTGCCTTATGGCATCCAACGGACTCGAACCGGAGGCAGGAGGGGCTTGTTCAAGAGTCGGCGCGGGAGTTGCGGCCACAGCCGGCGTGATCCGCTTCTGCTTCGCCGAACGTTTGATGGCATCGAGTGTCGGACGGTCCGGGGGCGGCTGGGACTCCGCCGAGAGGGTGATCGTTGTCCGGTCATCCGCGGTCGCGGGAGACGCGACCAGGGGTACCACTGCCATGGGTAAGGTGATGAGCGCCGTGCATAAGGCTCGTCTGACCTTCTGACGTGCTCTGGGTCCGCGATGGAGCATGAGCGTGTGACCTCCGAGGTCTGTGGCGGACAGGCTGGATCGTGGACGTGTTCTTCTGCGGCGAACCCGTCGGCCTCCGTACGGACCACCAGGTCGACGCACCAGGTGACGGCGTCGCGGTATTCGACCTGGTCGCCCGATACGACGGGTGCGAGGGAGCCGGTGGTCGCCGGCCTGGACGGGGTGGGTCCCCATCAATGTCGGGCACGGCGCTGGAAACCGGGTGGAAGCCGCGTGATCTTTCGAGAGCTCGCGAGATGGACACCTCGGGCCGTCCTCGCCCGGCCCTCGGGCCTGCGTGGTCAGTGCGTGCCGTACGCGTCTCGCGGTGCCGTCAGGCGTTCGCCGGCCCGGTGAGCTTGGCGCGGATCTCGTCGGCGGCGGGGTGCCCGAGATCGTCCAGGATGGCCAGCGCCTCCCGCCACACCTTCGCCGCCGCGCCGGTCCGCCCGGCGGCCTGGTGGGCGTCGCCCATCCGGCACAGTGTCTCGGCCTCGTCGTAGCGTTCGCCGCTGCGGCGGTACAGCTCCAGGCCGTGCCGGTAGCAGTCGACGGCCTGATCGTGGTCACCGAGATGGTGGTGGGCGTAACCGAGGCTGTCCCACGCGCGGGCCTCGCCGGAGCCGCTGCCGAGGGACTGTGCCAGGGTCAGGGCCTCCTGGCAGTGGTCGATGGCCATCCGGTACCGGCCGAGCCGGATGCAGTCCCAGCCGACCGCGTTCAGCGCGCGGCCCTGCCCGATCTTGTGATCGGCCGTGCGGAACAGCTCCAGCGCCTCCTGGTCGTGCCGCAACGCGTCCTCGTGCCGGTCCAGGCACTCGTCGACCCAGCCGAGGTTGAGCAGGGTGTGCGCCTGGCCCACCAGGTCCCGCAGCCCGGTGTACAGCTCCAGGGCACGCCGCAGGTGGGCGTAGGCCTGGTCGTGCTCGCCGAGCTGGGTGAGGGTGATGGCCAGGTCTCGCGCGATCTGTGCCGTGGCGCGCGGGTCGTCCAGCCGGTCGGCGGCCTCGTACGCTGTGAGCTGACCGCCCATCAGGTCGCGCCAGCGTCCCTGCCTGCTCAGGAACGTGGTGAGCGTCCAGGCCAGTTGCCAGGCATGAGCGAGCAGGCCGCCGGCCGCGGCCCACGGCACGGCCGCCAGCAGGGTGGCCTGCTCGGCGGTGAACCAGTCGAGCGCGTCCCGCTCGGTCACCAGCCGCTCACCGGTGATGCCCGGTGTGGGGAGCCCGAGTTCGATCGGATCCCGGTGCGGCCACAACAGCCGCTCCGCCGTATAAGCGGTGTGCAGGTAGTGGTCGGCGAGCCGGCGCCGGACGGCGGCGCGTTCCCGCTCGTCGCACTCGGTGCGGGCCAGCTCGCCCGCGTAGCTGCGCAGCAGGTCGTGCTGCGCGTACCGGCCGGGCCCGTGCTCACTGACCAGGTGTGAGCGGGCCAGTTCGGCCAGCAGAGGCCGTACCTCGGCGAGGGACGCGCCGGCGAGGGCGGCGGCGACCTGCGCGGTGACGTCGGCGCCGAAGTGCAGGCCCAGCAGGCGGAACAGCCGCGCCGCCGGCGCGCTGACGGCACGGTAGGACCAGGAGAACACCGCGCGCACATCGGCCGGGCCGTCGCCCGTGCCCAGGGCCCCCAGGTCGGCTTCGATGTCGCGCAGCTCACCGGCCAGGGCGCGCAGCGCGAAGGCCGGGTGGACCGCGGCGCGGGCGGCCACGACCGACAGCGCCAGCGGCAGCCGCCCGCACCGGGCGATGATCTCCGCTGCCGCCTCCGGCTCGGCCCGCACGCGGTCCACGCCCAGCCGGCGCACCAGCAGTTCCTCCGCTTCGGCGGCCGGCAGCGGATCGAGCGTGAGCGGGTGCGCCCCCTGGGTGACGATCAGGTCCCGGAGCTGGCTGCGGCTGGTCACGATCACTCCGCACCCCGCCAGGCAGGCCAGGAGCGGGCGGACGTGCTCGTCGTCACGGACGTTGTCCAGCAGCACCAGCACCCGCCGGCCGGCCAGCCGGTCACGTAACAGCCCGCTCCGGCCGGGGAGACCGTCGGGGACGTGTTCGGGCGGGACGCCCAGCGCTTCGAGCATGGTGCGCAGCGCCTCCTCGGGCGTCATCACCGCCCCGGAGGGGTCGAAGCCGCGCAGGTCGACATGGAGGTGCCCGTCGGGGAAGCGGCCGGCCGCGGCGTGCGCCACGCGCAGGGCGAAGCTGGTCTTGCCCACCCCCGGCAGCCCGGTCACGACGAGCAGCTCGCAGCGCACCCCCTCGGGGCCGCCTAATCGGCCCACCGCCTCCCGCAGGGTCTGCGCCCGGCCGACGAACCAGTGCGGCGCGACGGGCGGCGGCAGCAGCGGCATGGCCGGTCGCGGAGCCTGCCGCGCGGCCCGCGCGGTCCCGGCGGGAATCTCCCTGCGCAGCACCAGACGCTGCAGCTCGCGCAGTTCCGGGGAGTCGACACCGCGCCGGCCCAGCAGTGACAGGCCCTCCCGGCACACCTCGGCGGCCTCCACGACGCGCCCCTGGGCGTACAGGGCGAGCACCAGCTCGGTCCGCAGCCCCTCGTCGTAGGGCTCGGTGGCGACCGCGGCGGCCAGTCGCGCCGCCGCCTCCCCGTGCCGGTCCAGCTCCGACAGCGCCCTGGCCAGCCCCAGCCACGCCGTCCGGCGCAACATCGCGAGCCGCGCCCGCTCCGCCAGCGCGTACGCCCGCTCGGCCACGTCGGCGAACGCGGGCCCGCGCCACAACGCCAGCCCGTCCGCCAGCACCGCCGCCGCCCGGGCCGGGTCACCGGCGTCCAGCAGCCGCCGGCCTTCGGCGCAGGCCTGCTCGAAGCGCCCCGCGTCGATCGCCTGCGGGTCGATCTCCAGCCGGTAGCCGATGCCGGGGCCGCGGCCGACCGTCACCAGGACGCCGTGCCGGCCGCCGTCGCCCTGGCGCGGTGCCAGCAGTCGCCGCAGGTGGGAAACATGGCTGCGCAGCGTGGCGGGGGAGCCGTCCGATCGGGGGGAGGACTCCAGCAGCTCGGTCAGCCGCGCCGCCGGCACCGCCCGTCCGGCCTCCAGCAGCAGCAGCGAGAGCAGCTCGACCAGCCGCGGCCCGAGCCGCACCGGCCGCCCGTCCCGTTCCACCTGCAACGGCCCGAGGACCGCGAAACGCAGGTCCTCCGCCGCGGCCGGACGGCGCCCGGCGGCGCCCACGCTCACCGGTGACCGGACATGGCCTTCCCGCTCGGTCCGCTGTTGCACGGGGGGCGCGTCATCGGATGGCATCGGCTCCGGCGACGGCGGGCGCGGCACGCCGAGGGCCACCCGTTCCCAGGCCGCGATCCAGTGCTCCACCTGCGGTCCGGTGACGCCGAGCGCTGTCACCAGCCGGTGCAGGACGTCGGCGGGCATCAGGGTGCGCCCGGACAGGTAGTTGGCCAGGCTGCTGCGCGGAACTTCGGCCGCCTCGGCCAGGTCGCGCAGCGACAGGCGGACCTTGCCCCGCCCGCGTGCGGCGGACACACGCAGCCGATCGAGCTCCGCCAGCAGATCTCGCCGCGTCCGTACGGCGTCCAGCGCCGACGCGCAGGGCCCATCGCCCACCACGAGCCATAGCGTGCCACAGCCGTCCAAGAGTGTCCGTGTCCGTCCATCTGGTGGAAGCCGGGTTGATCATCCTGTGGACACGACGCGGACGGCGGTGCGGCGGAGGTGATCCGGTGGTCAGCCGGCGGGGGTGAGCAGGTGGTCGCGCTCGACCGCCTCCAGGGACAGCGTCTTGTACCCGACCTCCTCGAACAGCACCGTGACCCGGTCCGGCTCGCGGCTCATCACCACGCCCGGCCCCCACTCGCTGTGCCGGACCTTCGCGTGCATCGCGAAGGGCGTCTCGCCGGCCCGCTCCGCCGGGATGGTCTCCGCCGCCGTGCCCGCGCGGCAGGTGTCGCAGCTCCCGCAGGCCCGCTCGTACGGCTCGCCGAAGTACTCCAGCAGCGCCCGCCTGCGGCACCCGGTCGTCTCGGCGTAGCCGCGCATCATGTCGATGCGGGACTCGTCCACCCGCCGGCGGGTCTCGTCCAGCTCGGCCGCCCGCGCCGCCGCCTGCTCGGGCGGCGGGCCGCCCTCGACGGCGCGCAGGTCCCCGCGCTCGGTGACCGCGACGGACCCGGCCCGCTCCAGCAGGTTCACCAGGCCGGTCAGCCTGGAGGAGCCGATGCCGAGCAGGTCGCGCAGCTCGCGCGCCGGGACGGTGCCGCCGTGCTCGGTGAGCA
>NZ_BMNT01000033.1:16339-18168 GCF_014646695.1 Sphaerisporangium melleum | reverse complement strand
GCGTCGCCACCCTGGTCAGCAGTTCCTCGTCCACCCGGCCTCCGGCGAAGAACCGGCGCAGGCCGAGATCCTCCGGCCGGTAGAACAGCACGGCGCAGGCCGGCCGTCCGTCGCGTCCCGCGCGGCCGATCTCCTGGTAGTAGGAGTCGATCGAGTCCGGCGGGTCGGCGTGCAGGACGTACCGCACGTCGGGCTTGTCGATGCCCATGCCGAAGGCCGAGGTGGCGACCACCACGTCCAGCCCGTCCTCGCGGAACAGCTCGTGGACGCGGTGCCGGTCGGCCGCCCGCATCCCGGCGTGGTAGGCCTCGGCCCGCCGCCCGGCCGCACGCAGCGCGGTGGCGTACTCCTCGGCCTCGCGCCGGGTGGCCACGTAGACCAGCCCCAGGCCGTCGCGGGCGGCGGCGTCCTCGACCAGCGCGCGGCGCTTGTCCTCCTTGCCGACGAACCTGCGCACCTGGAGGTCGATGTTCGGCCGGTCGAAGCCGCGCACGACCAGCGCGGCGCCGGAGAGGCCGAGGGAGGACAGGATGTCGTCGCGGACGAGCGGGGCGGCGGTGGCGGTCAGCGCGGCGACCGGCGGATGGCCGAGCCGTTCGATCGCCTGGCCGAGCCGCAGGTAGTCGGGCCGGAAGTCGTGTCCCCAGGCCGACACGCAGTGGGCCTCGTCGATGGCGATCAGCGATGGCCGCGCCTTGCGCAGCCGGTCGATCACCTCGGGCTTGGCGAGCTGTTCGGGGGAGAGGAACACGAACTCGGCGGTGCCGGCGCGCACCTTGTCCAGGGAAGCGTCGCTGGTGCCGCCGGACTGGGCCGAGTTCACGGCGACCGCACCGCCCGCGTCCGCCTCCGCCAGCCCCGCCACCTGGTCGCGCTGCAGGGCGATCAGCGGGGAGACCACGACCGTCGGCCCGGGCAGGAGCAGGGCGGGGATCTGGTAGACGGCCGACTTCCCGCCGCCGGTCGGCATCACGACCAGGACGTCGCGCCCGGCCAGCAGGTGCTCCATCGCCTCACGCTGGCCGGGCCGCAGCCGCTCCCAGCCGAAGTTCTCCCTCGCCACCGCGCGCAGGCGATCCTGGTGCTCGCTCAAAGCGTCTCGCTCTCCCCTCGTCGCCGGACGGCCGTACCCTCCAGTGCCCCGGCCGTGGCGGCTCACGCCTGCCAGGCGCCGCGGGTTGGACCGGGCGGGCGGCGCGCCGCCCGGCTCACCGGGCCGGCGATGGCCTCTCTGGCGAGAACGGAGCGGAGCGGGCGGGGAATTCCCTGGTCAGCGGGCCGGCAGCCCGCCGGTCGTCCGGCCTCGCCGTGGTGCCGGGGGCGAGCATGGGACCGGCCGGGCCCGCTGGGCGGGCCCGGCCGGGTTGTGGTCTCGCGCTCCCAGGGCAATTATCGAGACCACGTCTGGGGGGTCAGGCGGGTGTGCAGGTCACCGCGGCCGGTGCCGTGCTCGCGCCGTTCCCGGTGAAACCGAACGACGTCGACCCGCCGGCGGCCAGGCCGCCGTTCCAGGACAGGTTCTTCACCGAGACGTTCGCCCCGGTCTGCGTGTGAGTGCCGCTCCAGAGCTGCGTGATGGTCTGCCCGCTCGGGAACGTCCACGCCACCGTCCAGCCGGTGATCGCCGAACTCCCGTTGTTGCGCACCGCCACGTCGGCCTGGAAGCCGCCGCCCCACGAGCTGGTGACGGTGTACGTCGCCGCGCACGCCTTCCCCGGCGTGGGAGTCGGGGTGGGGGTGGGCGTGGGAGTCGGCGTGGGAGTCGGCGTGGGAGTCGGAGTCGGGGTGGGGGTGGGCGTCGGAGTCGGTGTGGGGGTCGGGGTGGGGGT
>NZ_BMNT01000033.1:7992-16294 GCF_014646695.1 Sphaerisporangium melleum | reverse complement strand
GGGGGTCGGGTTCGGCCCGATTCCCGGCACCTCACCGTAGATCTTCGTGCCGCCCGAGTACACCGGGATGTGAGTCACCGTGACCGGGGTGCCGCCCGGGGTGGTGGCGACGCCCGCGTAGGACCAGTCGTTGGCCGGATCCCACGACCCGGACGAGCTGGCGATGCGGAACTGCGCCTCCCGCCGCGACTCCGACTGACCGGCGGGCGCGAAGCCCGTACCCGAGCAGTCGATCGTGACGTAGTAGACCTTCCCCGAGTACTGCGTCGGCCCGGCCGGCGCCTTGCACTGGGTGTAGGCCGACGACAGCGTGATCTGGCTCGGCGTCGTGTCACCGTCCAGCGTGAAGAAGTACCGGAAGCTCCCGTCGGTCAGCGCCCGCGCGGGCCACGCCGAGTGGTTGTACACCACGGCCTTGATCTCGGTGTAGGTGCCGCCCGAGGAGTTCACCGACGCCTGCAGGTAGATCTCCGGCCCGTCCGGCGTCTCGGGCACCGGGAAGTTCGCGAGCGGCGTCCCGCCGAACTCGCGGTACAGGCGGGCCAGCGCGCCGGTGAAGGCCGCGTTGTAGTCGGTGGCCACCTCGTTCATCACGTAGTCGCTGCGGCTGTCGGCGTAGGCGTCGTCAGCGGACTTCGGCCCGCCGACCAGCGCGCCGTACAGGATGTGCCTGCTGTCGGCCGGCTCGTTGAGGCTGTTGGACCAGGAGCCGTGCGCCGTGCGGTGGTGCGGGTTGCGCGGCGGGTTCGCGCCGAAGCCGACCATGTACGACGACCTGCGCGGGTTGTCGCCGAGCGCGTAGTTGATCTGCCGGACCCCGAAGTCGTGGTACCGGGTCTTGCGGGTGGCGTCACCGGTCAGCCAGTCGCTGTAGACCAGGGCGACGAACGCGGTGTTGGCCGCGTACCGCAGGGACCCCCAGGTGTCCAGGACGGCCTCGCCGCCGGGGGAGTAGTTCACCTTCTGGCCGTTCACGCCGACCGTCCACCAGTCGAGCCAGCGGTTGGCGTCGTCGATGTACTTCTGCTTGCCGGTCAGCTTGGCGAGCAGCGCGTACGCGCCGTACGACTTGTCGTCCCAGGCGATCGTCCACTTGTAGGACCGGGTCGTGCTCTGCGGCTCGGTGCCGAGTTTGTCGTAGGAGGACTCGGCCTTGGTCAGGTAGGAGGTGTCGCCGGTCGCGCGGTACAGCCAGGCGGCGCCCCACACCAGCTCGTCGTTGTAGCCGCTCCACGACTTGTAGTAGCTCGCCGCGTCGGTGATGCAGTCGCTGTAGTTCTTCCGCACCGTGTCGGCGAAGGTGTAGAGCTGCTTGGCGTGCGTGACCAGCGTGTCGGCGTAGGCCGCGTTGGTCGGGCGGAAGACCATCGAGGAGGCCGCCATCGCCGCCGCGGTCTCGCCCGCCAGGTCCGAGCCGCCGCAGGAGGCGTCGATCTTGTATGCCGGGCGCTCCATCGGCATCACCTCGGCGGAACCCCACCAGGCGTGGTCGGTGCCGCCGTTGCCCACCTGCCCGTACAGCACGTTGGGCGACGGGTGGGCCTTGATGAAGTAGTCGTTGACCCACTTCAGGTTGTCGAGCAGGTAGGTGAGCTGCCCCGAGCTCTGGTACGCGTCGCGGTACTCCACGCCGCCCCAGGCCAGCATGGTCGCGCTCGCCGCCATCGGCAGGCCGAACTTCACGTGGTCGCCCGCGTCGTACCAGCCGCCGGTGAGGTCCAGGCCCGCCGACCTGCCGTCGTTCATGCCCGAGTCGCCGCGCCAGTTGACCCGGTTGCTCGCGGGCAGGTCGCCCGAGCGCTGGGCCTCGTAGAAGAAGAGCGACTTCTGCAGCGCCTCGCCGTAGTTGAAGGTGGCCGCGGCGGCCGGGGAGGAGGAGAGGACGGGGAAGAGCGTGGCCGACGCGGCGAGGATCGCCAGGCCGGTGAGCGCGCGTCTGAGGGACATCGGGGCCTCTCGAGCCGGGAACCGGTGGAGCGGTGGTTCGGTGGTGCGTCACGCGGGAGGGGACTTGCGGGGTGCGGCGGGGGTCAGGCCCGCCGCACCCCGGTACCGGGGGCGTGGCCCGCGTCTTGCGGCGGGCCACGCCCCTGCGGTCGGGTGCGGCGACTGTCAGGCGTCACCGCACCCGGGGGCCGGCCGGATCAGGGGAACAGCCGGCCGTACTCGGCGAGGGCGATGGCGACGTCGGCCTGCGCCCAATACCGGTGGTAGTTGAACGTCGGGGCCGGGCCCGTGCCGTCCAGGTACGCCTGCACCTTCGGCCAGTCCGGGTCGTTCTTGTACCAGGACCGGATGGAGATGAAGGTCGAGTTGGAGTTCATCGCGTCGCCGTTCGGCATGGTGCCGGTCCAGCCGGAGGGGATGTAGATCGGGTCGTCCAGGCGGTTGTAGTCCGCCTTGGTCTCCGGGGTGGACACGCCCTTGGCGTCCTGGTTGTTCGCCCAGATGCCGTCGAGCAGCGCCTTGGCCATGTTCTTCGCCTGGGTGTTGTTCGCCCGGTGGGCGTAGTACATCAGCACCTTGGCGTAGGAGCCGGCCACACCGATGTCGGTCGTGTAGTCGGCGATCGACACGTGCAGGTTGGCGTTGCTGTGCGGCAGACCGGCGAAGGTCGTCGGCTGGCCGGTCCACTTCAGCGTCGACGGGATCTGGTAGGTGCCGTCGGAGTTGATCGTGGTGTTGGCCATCGCCCAGGCGACCCACTTGTCGAGGATGGCCTTGGCCTGCGCGTTGCCGGTGACGTCGTACAGCTCGGCCACGCGCTCCAGCGACCAGGCCTGGAAGCCGAACCACTGGTTGGACGGCGGGTCGTGGTAGACCGGCTGCCAGTCGTAGGCCATGCCGTAGAAGGTCGGCGAGCCCGAGGGCGGCGCCGCGTAGTGGCCCTGCCAGCTGTTGGTCGCGCCACCGGCGATGGCGCCCTCGGCCGACTGCAGCCAGGTGTAGAACTCGAGCTGGCGGGTCAGGCTGGTGCTCCAGTCGGTGACCGCGGTCGCGCCCTTGGGCTTGAGGGCGTCCACGTTGGACAGGGCCCAGGCCGCGAGCGGGTTCTGGTAACCCATGTGGTTGTGGCTGGAGCCGATGCGCCACGCCCAGCCGGCCGAGGTGTCGGTCGCGCCGCCCCAGGCGTAGTACCAGGACAGCAGGTAGGCCGCGCTGTCCTTGCCGGTGCCGGCGGCGCAGGAGGTGCTGGTGCAGCCCTGCTTCTTGAAGTACTTGTCGTACATCGCGTAGCGGAGGTAGTCACCCATCTTCGCGGCCTTGGCGACCGAGGCGGAGACCTGCGACGCCTTGCCCTGCGCGGTCGCCCAGGTGTGCGCCCAGTACGCGGCCTGGATGGCGCGCGCGTCGGCGTCGGGGGCGTTGGTGTACTTCCACTGCTTGGCGTAGGACTGGTCCCCGGTGAACAGGTCCAGGTAGCCGTTCTTGCCGCCGAACTTCATCGTGTCGCAGGACGGCTGCGGGATGGTCTCGAAGACCGACTCCTCCGGGCCGCGCTGGTAGGTGTTGATGTAGGCCGGCTTGGTGGTGCCGTCGCCGCAGCGGCCGAAGCCGTAGACATTGTCCACGTCGAGCAGCCAGTGCATTCCGTAGACTTCCTTGGTGCCGTACGCGCTCTGCAGCTCGCTCGCGATCGGGTCGCGGCCGACCGACACGCCGCTGTCGAGCTTCGACGGGTACTGCTTGATGTCGTCCCACTCACCGGCGTAGGTCGCCGGCTTGCTCGCGTCGTAGAAGGACGCGGTCGGCTGGTCCGCCGAGCCGGGGATGATGTACTTCTCCATCGTCGCCCAGGCGTCGTTGAACCTGGTCCACGTGCCGGTGACCTGGCCGTACACCGCCTCCAGCCACAGCATGTAGCTGAACGCCTCGGAGGTCGTCTCGTGACCCTGGTCGGGAGCCTCCACCAGCAGCGTCTCGACCGAGTGGTAGGGGACGCCCTGCGGAGAGTAGTACCCGTTGGCCGGGTCCTTGATCTTGTTGTACAGCGTGGTGAACCGCTGGATGTACTCGTTCCCGCCACTGCTGCCGTCGTTGTCGGCCTCGGTCGCGACGACGGACGCGCTGGTCCAGCCGCTGGCCGCCGAGGTGAACGTCGCCGAGCCGGCGGTCTCGTCGGAGTCCTCGGCCGCGGCGATGCGCACGGTCTGCGGGGTGCTCCAGTTCGACGGCGTGAAGGTCAGCGAGCCGCCGGACGACACGGTCAGGTCGGCGTCGCCGCCGCTCGCCTTCGTGGTCGTCACGGTGACGTTGCTGGAGGGCGCCCGCGACAGGGACACCGAGTACGTCGCCGAGCCGCCCTCGGAAACCAGGAGCGTCGTGGGGTTGGCCACGATGCTGGACGTCTGGGTGCCGGAGACCGTGACGCCCACCGGGGAGGAGGTCGTCGTCAGCCCGCTGTTGTCGGTCGCCCGCGCGGTCAGCGAGTAGCTGCCGGCCGCGACGTTCGCCCAGGTGTAGGTGTACGGCGCGGTGGTGTCCGTGCCGAGCAGCGTGCTGCCCTGGTAGAAGTCCACCTTGCTGACCGTGCCGTCGGTGTCGGACGCCGAGGCCGCCATCGCGATCGTGGCGGGCGCGGAGAAGGTCGCGCCGGCGCTCGGCGAGGTCAGGCTCACGGTCGGCGGCTGCGGCGTGGGGTTGGTGCCGCCGTTGCAGGAGGTGCCGTTGATCGCGAAGTTGGTGGGCTTGGCGTTGCTGCCGCTGTAGGTGCCCTGGAAGCCGATCTCCGTCGACTGACCGTTGCCGAGGTTCCCGTTCCAGTTCGCGTTGGTGGCGGTGACGTTCGCGCCGCTCTGCGACCAGGTGGCGCTCCAGCCCGAGGTGACCCGCTGGTTCCCGGCGAAGCTGAAGGTGAGGCGCCAGCTCGACCAGGCGTCACCGTTGTTGGTGATCTTCACGGCCGCGGTGAAACCGCTGCCCCAGTCGTTGAGCGTGTAGTCGACGTTGCAGGCGACGGCCGCGGAGGCCGGTACGGAGGCCAGCATGGTGAAAAGGCCCGCCACCAGGCTGACCAGCGCGGCCCACACGCCACGTCGTTTCATCCGTGACCGTGGGAGCGCTCCCGCCCCTAACGATGATGTTGACATACCGGAGGTACTCCAAGGTGATGAATGGCGATGGACGGTACAGAAGGTGGCACGGCGAGGGTCTCGTACCGGATCGGGAAAAGAAGTCATGCATGGGAGCGCTCCCACATCGGATTCTGCTGGGTGCACCAAAGATGTCAATGAGGTGTCAGGCAGATTTCACACGCGAAGACGCCGGCATCGTCGCCAGCCTGGACGTTCTTACCTCCGCCTTATGTCGGCTCCGGGTGGGAGGTTGAAAGTTTCAGTACGCCGGTGAGCCGGTGCGGGGGTGCTGACGACGGCGTCTTCACCGTTCTCCGGGAACGGCGGAGACGCGTGCCCGGGACGCCCGCCGAGTGGTCGCGAGCCCGCCCTGATCCAGCGGAAGCGCACGGCCGGGCGTGGCCGCGGCGCACCGGCCGGAGGTGCCGTGCGGATCACCTTGCGGATCACCGGAAATGATCAAGACTGCGAGCTGGTGTGAGATATCCCGCTTTGTCAGAAGGTGACGGATTCGCCGGTCTCGGTGCACTGTGGAGACATGAACAGAGTCGATCCGAGAAACCTGAGCGTGCGAGATCTGCGCGCCGAGCTCCAGCAGCTCGAGGAGTCATGGATGGAGACGCTGCTTCGCGGTTCTGAGGACGCCGTGGACGACTTCGCGTCACGTACGCGCGAGCTCGAGGATGAGTTCGACCGCCGCCGGGTGGAGGTGTCCGCCGAGGACGCGTCCCTGCCCGCCCCCCAAGCGTCCCCACCCGAGGATGCGTCCCCGCCGTCGAGCGCGGACGACCGGGAGGGAAACGAGTAGGTCCAGCACAGCCGAGCACAGCGTTCGGGGCCCGTCCGATGAGTTCGGACGGGCCCCGCGAGCGTTCAGGACGCCGCTTCAGCCGGTGACGCCACCGGTGGGCTTGGGTGCCCGCGGCCGTGGGCGGTGCGGCGCCTTGTGGCCGCCACGGACCTTCTTGTAGACCTTGCCGCCCTTGTGGCCGCCCTTGTAGCCGTGGTGGCCGTGGTGCCCGTGCCTGGACCAGCGGTCGTGACGGTGCCCGCCGCCCCCGCCTTCGCCGAACACGCCCTCGATGGTGCGCACGGTCGCGAGGGTCACCAGGCGGCCCTTGTCATCCTTGTGGTGACGCGAGACGAAACGCCGGTCGCGGTCCTTGGCGCCGGGACGGTTCGGGTCGCCGCCGGTCGCGCCGGACCACCCGTGCTCGCCGTGCTTGCCGTCCTTGCCCGCCTTGGCGTTCTCCTCGCAGCAGACGCCGCCCGGACCGAGCCGCTCCAGGACGGTCGCCGAGGTGGCGGAGTCGAACGAGGCGTTGCCCGGGTAGAAGGCGACGATGGAGTGCTCGCCCTCGGCGAGGTCACTGAGCGTGATCGAGGCCCGGCCCTGGGCGTCGAGCGTGGCCGAACCCCGGCTGACGCCGTCCACCAGGAACACCACCTGCCCGGTCGGTATCGCCTGGCCGTCGCCGCGCACCGTGGCGGTGAGGGTGAGCGGGCCATGGAAGTTCGGGTCGGCGCACGAGGTGGTCACCGCCACGGCGGTCCGCGAACCGGCGCAGACCGGCTGCCGGATCTGCGAGGTGTTCAGGGTGACCGCGCCGTTGCGGGCGAGGGCACGGCCGTTCAGGATCGCGCCGACGCCCACGTCGATCGAGGTGAGGGCGAGGATGTTGCCCGCGAAGACCGCGCCCGCGCCGATCGTGGCGGTCGGCGCGACCGTGGACGTCGAGGTCACCTGCCAGAAGACGTTGCACGCCCGCGCGCCGCCGGTGAGCGTCACCGTGGCTCCAGGGGCGACGGTCAGGCTGCCGGCCACCCCGGTCGTCCGGAGGATGAAGACCGCGTTGGGGTCCCCCTGTGCGTCCAGGGTCAGGTTGCCGGTGAGGGTGAAGGGGCCGGTCGCCGAGTTGTACACGCCCGGCGTCAGCGTGGTGCCCCCCAGCGCGGCCGGGATGGTGCCGGTCGCCGTACGGCCGCTGATGTCGGTGTAGGCGGCGGTCAGGGCCGTCTGGGCCTGCGCGGCGGCGGCGTCGCCCGCGTGGATCGTGCCGGTCACCGAGCCGGGCGGGAAGCCGGTCACCGTGGCGCCGGGGCTCACCCCGAGATCACCGGTGACGAGCGAGGGGCCGGTGTTGGTGACCGACGTGCCGGCCAGGACCCCGAAGGTGGCGGCGGCGCCGAGCGCCACGGGCGCCTGCGCGCTCGCGGACTGTGGTGTCGCGATGACGGCTCCCATCGCGACCATCGCCGGGAGAGCCGCCGCCAGCAAGGAACGAGCGAAATGTCGTGCCCCGACGCGCGGCCGATTGGCATTGTTCATAAAGCGGTCCTTTGCTTTTGGTATCGCTGGGTGAAAACGCATTCCCGATGATGCGTCTCAAGATCCCACCGTACTGATCGGTGGACCCGCAATCGTCATGCGACATGCGGAAGATTCGATTCCGGCGGACCGTGCGGATAAAATGGAAAAGTGTCCCGTTGTCGATGAAAGAGGGCGGCGTTTGCGGATGTTCCGTTCCGCGCGCCGCCCGGTGAATCGGGCGGCGCTTTCCGCCGCCGCCGCGCCGGGCGGACCGGTGGACGCCGGAGCCGTGGCGGCCGTGACGGGCGCGCGCCTATAAGACCGCGCTCGGCCGAGCACCCGCGAAATCCGGGAAACCCGAAGAAATGCGAAAGGTGGCGAGATCGCCGGAAAGGGGAGGAACAGCGGGGAAGGCGGGGATGGGCCGAACGGGCCGGTCGCTGGAGCGTGGGCGCGTGGCGGCCGGTCACCACGGGCACGCGAAAGGCGGGCGGGCGCCACGCGCCCGCCCGCCTTCGCGAGGGAGGGTCCTTGCGGGCCGGCCGGGAGGAGGACGTCTCCCGGCCGGCCCGCAGGTCAGGAGCAGGTGAGGTTGGCCGGCCCCGGTGACGAGGGGCCGTTGGCGGTGAAGCCGACGGCCACCGACTGGCCGGGAGCGATGCTGGACGCGTAGGCCGGCGCCTTGGCGGTGAAGGTCGTCCCGTTCTGGGTGACCACCGCGTTCCAGCCGCTGCCGAGGGTGACCCCCGAAGGCATCGTCCAGCTCACCGCCCAGTTGTTCCACGCCGCCGAGCCGTTGTTCTTCACGGTCAGCTGGGCCTGGAAGCCTCCGGACCAGGTGTTGGTGAGCGTGTAGGTGAGCCCGCAGGTGCCGCCCGTCGGGGTGGGCGTCGGCGTCGGGGTAGGGGTCGGCGTG
>NZ_BMNT01000033.1:0-7898 GCF_014646695.1 Sphaerisporangium melleum | reverse complement strand
GTGGGCGTGGGCGTGGGGGTCGGCGTGGGCGTGGGCGTGGGGGTCGGCGTGGGCGTGGGCGTGGGGGTCGGCGTGGGAGTCGGGGTCGGGTTCCCGGTGCCGCCGCCTGCCGGCGGGATGAGGTAGGGCTGCAGGATGCTCTGCTTGGCCTGGTCGACCGTCGCCCAGTCGTCCTTCAGGATGCCGCCGGTGTCGCCGGAGTTGGGGTTCCACGACCAGTAGGTGAAGGACATGCCGTTCACGCCGGTGCCGGTGTACTTCATCAGCTCCTGCAGCCACACCTTGTCGGTGTTGCTGGCCAGCGTGGTGCCGAACTCGCCCATCATGATGGGGGCGATGTTCTCCTTGTAGAGGTAGCCGAAGAACTTGTCCCAGACGGCGGGCATGTTGGCCGGGTAGCTCGGGTCGTCGAACCACGTCTGGCGGAAGACCGAGGTCGCGTACTCGTGCGGAGAGTAGACCAGCCGGTTGGCCACGTTCAGCCGCACGGGGTAGTCCTTGGCCTTGGAGAGGTTGCCGCCCCACCAGCCGCACGGCTCGTCGGGGATGTTGTCCCAGGCGTTGGCGTTGCCGCCGCTCGGGCAGCTGACGCCCTCGACGAAGATCAGCCAGTTGGGCTGGACGGACAGGATGGCGTTCCCGGCCCGCTCGGCGGCCAGGCGCCAGTCGCGGGCGGTGTCGCCGCAGCCCCAGCACGAGCCCGTGCTGTTGGGCTCGGTGCCGTCGGCGTGCGGCTCGTTGTGCAGGTCGGCGCCGATGACGGTGGTGTTGCCCGCGTAGCGCCTGGCCAGCGCCTTCCAGTTGTCGATCCAGGTGCTCTCGGGCACGCCGCTGGTGTACCAGAGCGCGGTCTGCCCGGCGGCCGTCGGCCGGTGCCGGTCCAGGATGATGCGCATGCCCTTGGTGCCGGCGTACTCGATGACCTTGTCCAGGATCTGCAGCGGGGAAAGCCCCACCAGGTCAGGGTTGCTGTAGGTGTTCACGCTGGTGGCGACCGCGCCCGGCTTCACGGCGTCGTCGGAGTAGGGCACCCGGATGGTGTTGTAGCCCAGGCTCGCCATCAGGTCGAGCTGGTTGCGCCAGGGGTTGTTCGCCCACAGGCCGTGGAAGGTCTTGTTGTCGGTCTCCATGCCGAACCAGTTGATCCCGGTCAGCCGGACGGTGGCGCCGGTGCTGTCCACGATCTTGTTGCCGTTGGTGTGCAGGTAGCCGGTGCCGGTGCCGCCCGCGGCCTGGGCGGGGGTGGTGCCGAGCGTGACGGCCAGCGCGGTGGTGGCGGCGGTGGTCACCAGCGCGGTGATCGCGGCCTTCCACCTCGTGCCGCTCCGTGCAGATCTCATTGGGTGTCCTTCTGACGTGGGGAAACGCGACGGGTCGTGGGGCGGCGTCGCCGTCCCCGCCACGGCCGGATCGCCTTCGTCATGCTTCGGCGCGGTTTTCCGGGACGTCAACGCGAGCCCGGAGAGGCCGATGCTGACCTGCGCGGTTCGTTGTAACTTTCATCACCGCGCGGAGCCTCTGGGGGGCCTCTGGGGCCCGCGGAGGGGTGTTTTCATTGGGAGCGCTCCCACTTCCCGCCCCGTACGGGCGTCCGTGGCCTCGCCGATCTTTGTCAAGGTCCTGTCAGAGAAAGCGGCCCGCGGGACGGCGCCCGGCACCCGCACCCGTCCGATGTCTGGGCGGCGGCGGCGATTAACGACGGCACCTATCACGGGTTCCGGCATCGTGGCGCGGACCTGGGGTGACAGCGGAACGGCCGCCGGGGGGAGGGGTGTCCCGGCGGCCGTCTCCTGGATCGCTCAGGTGGCCTTGCGCAGGGCCGCGCCGATCAGCGCCAGGCCCTGTTCGAGCTCGTCTCGGGCGCCCGGGGTGAGGCCGCCCTCCCGTTCACGGTCGTCGAGCTTCCGGTGGATCGCCGCCAGCCCCTTGACCGGGTCTTCCAGGGACCGCAGCAGGTTGTCCACCACCTGCCGCAGGTCCAGGGCGACGTCGGACCGGATGGACCCGACGCTCTCCCCGGCCTTCAGCGTGGCGTCGAACCGGCCGTACGCCTGGGTGAGCGTCGGCGCGGTGGACCGGGAGCCGCCACCACCGCGCTCGGCCCGCGGGGTGCGGAGCGGCTCGGGTGGCGACTCGGGTGGCGACTCGATGGTGAGCGTGTGCCCGACCAGCGGAGCGGGCGTGTTCCGGCTCACGGCGTCGACGGACGTACCTGCCTCCGGAACCGTCTCGGCCACCCCGTCGGCCTCGCCGCTGGGCCGCGATCCGGTCGCGGGGGTGACCTGTACGGGTTCCGGGAAGTAGGTGACGACCGCCGTGGCGACCGGCGGGGGCACGCCCGGCCGGATCCACAGCAGGGCCGCCGTCCACGTCGCCAGGGTGACGGCGGCGATGGACGCCATGCGCACCCGCCGTACCCAGGTGGCCGTCTCACGCCCGGCCGTGAGGGAGGCGTGCAGCGCCGCGGTGAGCGTCTCGGCCACGTGCTGCGCCGTCGGCCGGTCGGCCGGGTCGGGGGCCAGGCAGCTCGCGCAGAGCTCGGCCACCTCCCGCGGCAGGCCGGGCACCCGCGGGACGGGCGGTGGCCCGCTGCGGTCCGCCGCCTCCAGCGCCTCCCAGGTCGTCTCCGGATACGGGTGCGAGCCGGTGAGCATCGCGAAGATCAGCACACCGAGCGCGTACACGTCCACGGCGGGATGCACGCTCGCGCTGGTCAGGCGCTCCGGTGCCACGTACGGCGGAGTGCCGAAGTCGGCCAGGCGCTGGTCGACCTCCTCGCCGACGAACGCCGCGATGCCGAAGTCCAGCAGCTTGGCGCCCTCCATGGTGAGCAGGACGTTCTCCGCCGTGACATCCCGGTGCACGATGCCGCGCTGGTGGGCCGCCGCGAGCACCATCGCCACGCGGGCCGCGATGACCGCGGCCTCGCGCCACGGCAGCGGGCCCTCTTCGCAGATCCGTTCCGACAGCGGCCGGCCTTCGAGCAGGCGCATGACGACGTAGGCCGCCAGCCTGCCCTGTGAGGTGACCGTCTCCCCGTAGTCGTACACCTCGATCGCGTCCGGGTGGATCAGCCGGGCGGTGGCCCGTGCCTCCCGGCGGATCAGGTCGCGGCCGCCGTGGTCGCCGCCGACGCAGCCGTCGAGAACCTTGATCGCGACGGTGCGATGGAGCGACTGGTCGAATGCCCGCCAGATGGCGGACATGCCCCCCGAAGCGATCTGCTCGACGAGCCGATAACGGCGCGTGAGCACATCGCCTTCCCGCATGCCCCCCGAATCAAGAGGATTCACGTACCACCAGCTCCGTGGGAAGTATGGGGTTGCCGTGAGGGACGTCGTCGTCTTCGGAGGCGATCGACATGAGCAGCATCCTGGCGGCGAGCACGCCGAGCTCCTCGACCGGCTGACGCACGGTGGTCAGCGTGGGCGAGGTGTGCCTGGCGAGCGGGGCGTCGTCGAAGCCGACCACGGCCACGTCGTCCGGCACCCGCCGTCCCGCCCGGCGCAGGGCCTGCATCGCGCCGGCCGCCATCGGATCGGAGGCGGCGAACACCGCGTCCAGGTGCGGCGACCGCTGCAGGAGCCACTGCATCGCGTGCGCTCCCGAGGCGTGGGTGAAGTCGCCGTAGGCCACCGGGACGTCGTTCATGCCCGCCGCGTGCAGCGTGCGCAGGAAGCCGTCGAGGCGATCACGGGCGCCGGGCAGTGTCGGTGGCCCGGCGATCACCGTGATCGCCCTCCGGTTGGTCAGGAGCAGGTGTTCCGCCGCCTGGCGGGCTCCGTCGACGTTGTCCATGTCGACGAAGGGCAGGTCGATGCCGTCGGGCGGGCGCCCCGCGCTGCGCACCGCGATCCCCGAGGCCGCGAGCGTCACCGCGAGAGGATGTCGTTCACGGGCGCCCGCGAGCAGGACGCCGTCGAACGAGCCGGTCACCAGCGGTGGTGCGGCGATCGTCGAGGTGGCCGGGGTGGCCGTCATCACGACGAACGGGACTCCGTAGCTGGTGAACACCTCGTCCGCGGCGGACATCAGCCGTGCGTAGAAGGGTTCGGAGAACATGCGCTGGGTGTGTTCGCAGATGACGGCCGCGACCAGCTGGTCGGACCGCCGGGCGGACGTTCCCCGCGGCGCGCGATGCCGTACGTAACCCAGACGTGACATTGCGTCGTGGACCTGACGGCGAGTGGAGGTGCTCACGCGGACAGAGCCGGTGAGTACTCGTGAGGCCGTGGCGGGGGAGACCCCTGCTTCGGCTGCTACCTGGGCAAGCGTGGGCTGGTCAGCCATCCGGCTTCCTCCGCTTTCAAGGCAAATCGCGAAGGCGTGGGAGCGCTCCCATTACAATAACAGTGTTTCTTGCGTGTCAACAGATGTTTCCGGTAAATGTTCCACGCCCGGTCTGGAGGCGATGTTACGGACATATTCCATGTGAAGAAAGGTCCCTGTCAGAGATTCCTTCCCGGCAAGGGTTCTGGTGGGGGGCGGGCGGGCCGCCGGGCGGCCGCCGGCCCGACGGGGGGAGCCTGCTCAGCGCCATCGGGAAACGCTGCCGACCCGATGCGAGATGGCAGGGTGCCGGGGGCAAGTGTTACCGGGACGTTACCTCAAGTCTCCGGCGGGTGGTTGTTCGGTTCCATCCGGACTGAGGGGTCTATCGGTCTTAGCTGCCGTCTGCGAAGTTTGCCGCTTTTGGCGAGGTAAGCGGGCTTATGGCACCGGATGTCGGCTAGCTCGTACGCTGCGGTGAGCAGGGCGACTGGGGAGCGGTGCCGTCCCGCAGCGGGCCCGATGGTGATCTCATGGTCGCCGGGTGCGGTCGCCGGAGAACGCGCCGTGCCGGGTGCGGTGGTCCGCACCCGGCACGGCATCGTGGCGGCCGGAGGTGCCGGCCGGGCCCGGCCGGCACCTCGGAGTGGGCGCCGGATAAGGGCCTCGCGGCCCTCCCCGGACGTCGGACGTCGGAGGGCTCAGGGCCGGTTGCTACGGGTCCGGTGGCGGGCTTGGTGCTTACCCGCGGGCTCGCCCGTGCCCGTTCGGGCCTTCGCGCCGTCCGCTCAGGCGGGCGGGCGGTCGTCCGCGGGCACCATGGTCAGCTCGGCGGTGCAGAACCGGCAGCGGCGGGCGTCCACCGGGATGTCGCTCAGGCACTCGGGGCACTGCTTCTCGGTGGCCTGCTTGTCCCGGTCGAAGAAGGCGATCAGCCGGGTCATCGGCATGACCACCAGCCAGTAGATCACCGCGGCGATGATCAGGAAGGTCAGCAGGTGGTTGACGAAGTCGCCGTACTTGAACACCGCCCCGTTGAGCGTGAAGGAGTAGTTGCCGAAGTCGGGCTGCCTGCCGCCGGTCACCGCGGCGATCAGCGGCGTGATCAGGTCGGCGACCAGCGCCTGGATCAGCCCGCTGAAGGTGGCGCCCACCACCACGGCCACCGCCAGCTCCACCAGGTTGCCGCGCATCAGAAACTTCTTGAATCCACCCATCGCCAGCCTCTCGGGGGGAAATGTGACAAGGCGTGAGGTCGGTCGGCTACCCCTGGGCAGGGTGGCGAATCCACCCGCCGATGCGGCCCGGGAACGGCCGTGGCGGCCTGCACGGGAAGATACCGCCATTCGCCGGTGAAGCGGCGGGAAACCGAACGGGTATGTCATATCGGTACGGGCGGGTGAACAGGTGGTGTCTGCCGGAGATATCCGGTATGTCGGGATAGCCGGAGGCGGGCGGCCCGGCCCGCCTCCGCGGCCGTCCAGGCCCGGCCCTCCGCTATTCGGAGAGCCGCTGGAGGTCGAACTCGCCTCCTTTCGCGCCCTCGATGAACGCCTGCCATTCGAGCTCGGTGTAGAGCAGCACGGGGCTGTGCGGGTCCTTGGAGTCGCGGACCGCGATATGTCCTTCGGTGGCGGCGACCTCGACGCAATGCTCGGTGTTGCACTGGCTGGCCGAGCGCCATCGCACGCCGGATGTGGGCTTCATGAAATCCCCTGATGGTTGTCGAGCGTGACCGGAACACCCCCTGAGGGGCGTCCATATCCGGCATTATGCCACCAGAAGATCATCGCGGTGCGCGGACAGGGCGGTTGATCAGAAGCTGTACTTCTGCGACACTTCCTCGATGAGCGCCATAGAGGCGTCATGCCCGAGACCCGTGGCGCGCAGATGGTCGATGAGCCGGCGGTAGGCGAGCAGCTCCTTGTCTTTGCGGAAGTACTCGATTCGCCCGCCCACTTCCTGGTATATGACATCCGGAATGGGGTCGGCCATCTCCAGCAGGGTGAACGCCTCGTTGAGCCCCTGGTGGGCGCCGGCGGCGAACGGGATGACCTGCAGCGTCACCCCCGGACGCCGGGCGAGGTCCAGCAGGTGCGACAGTTGGCCGTACAGCACTTCCGCGCCGCCGACGCGGCGGTGCACCGCCGACTCGTCGACGATGACGTGCACCCGTGGCGGGTCCTTCTTGTGCAGGATTTCCTGCCGCCGCATACGCAACTCGACACGTTTGTCGAGCGTGTCGGCGCCAATTCTCTCCGCCACTCCGAGGATGATGGCGCGCGCGTATTCTCTGGTCTGCACGATGCCAGGGAATATCCCGGAATCATAGGACAGAATCGACGTGGCGTCCGCCTCGTGCCCGATATATGACCGGAATCGCTCGTCGGGGTATTCCTCCCACCACTCCGAGGTGCGGGCCTGCCGGGCCATCTCGATCAGGCCGGCGGCCTCCTCCGGGTCGGCGCCGTAGATCACGCACAGGTCGCGGACGTCGCGCGGGCTCACCCCGCGGGCGGCCGTCTCGAGCCGGCTGATCTTCGCCACCGAGCACTCGAGCCGCTCGGCGGCCTCCTTCATGGTGAGCCCGGCGTCCAGCCGGAGCGCGCGCAGCCGGGTGGCCACCTCGTGGTGACGCAGAGATGGGTTCACCCCGGTCACGGTCCGATCACCTCGCCCTCGCCACGGTGATCGCCTCGTCGGGTGCGCGGTCACCGCTGATGCCGAGTCTCCTCTCTACCGCTACGGCGCACACTAGCCATGCCCGTTGGGCAGCAAGGTGTTCGCCGGGGTTAGTTTCCTGTGGCAATTGCCAATGGCGGTTGCTCTTGGCATGAACCAGGGTAAACAGATGGTCAGCCCCCTATAAGAGAGGATGTCGCCACTATGATGCCGCTCCCTCGCGGGGGTGGCCTGCCCCGGCGGGAGGGGGAGGGCCCGGTCCGCGAGGAGCGCGGTACGCGGTGCGCGCACGGGGCGGGGGGATACGGGCCGGTCCGATGGGGGGCATCGACCGGCTCCCGACACCGCGAGAGGAACCGATCCTTTGAATGTCAGCCACGCCGGGATCGCCGGCACGCTGTGGACCCACATCCGCGCGCAGGCCCTCGTCCGCAACTGGGGGTTCAGCGACGCGCTGTTCGCCGAGATCGACGGGTTCGCGTGGGTGCAGGGCTGGGCGATCGACCGGCGCCCCACGCGCCACATCTACCGCGACCCCCGGTTCGACCGGGTGGTCGGCTGCCGTGCCTGCGGGGGGAGCGGCAGAGGGGAGAGCGGCCGCCGGTGCCGCGTCTGCAAGGGGGATGGACTGCTCAACTTCGTCGAGCCGCCGGCCGCGGGGACGGGCGCCTGACATCCGGCACCGTCCTTCGCACCGCTCGTCCGCCTTTCATCTCGTCACCTACTCATCTTCGTCACCGCTCACCGATGCCCACGGCGCACGTCCTGGCGCGTCCCGCGCCGAACCGGACGACCCGCCGGAACGGCAGGCGCGGCGCCCCGCCATCAGAACCTCGGCAGGGGAGCGTCGCCTTCAGGTGACGGGGGAAGGCCGTCCCTGACTGGTTTGCTCTCTGCTCTCATCGCGGGTTCCTTTCTGCCGAGCATTAGATGAGCGGTGCTGTGAT
>NZ_BMNT01000032.1:100847-121964 GCF_014646695.1 Sphaerisporangium melleum | reverse complement strand
CAACGGCACCGCCAACGGCACCAGGGCCCAGATCTGGACCTGCAACGGCTCCAGCGGCCAGAAGTGGAACCGGGTCTGACCCACCCGAAATCCCGGCATCACGTGACACCCCAACGGCGGAGGACACCCCGCGTGCCCTCCGCCGGCTCCCATATCCCTGTTCTAGGAGAGTCCATGCACCAACCCGCGCCAGGCGCATTACGCGGACCGGCCGCAACCGGTCCCACCGCCGTGACATCGTGCGCCGGTCCCGCCCCGGGCGGGGCCGGCGCTCGGCCCGCCAGGCGGTCCGCGTGCTGAAGATGACCGGCATCGGCAAGAGCTTCCTGGGCGTCCGGGTCCTGCGGGGCGTGGACCTTGCGGCCGCCGCCGGAGAGGTGCACGCGGTGGTGGGCGAGAACGGCGCCGGCAAGTCCACGCTCATGAAGATCCTGGCCGGCGTGCACACCCCGGACGAGGGGTCGATCGAGATCGACGGCCGGCGCGTGACGTTCGGCCATCCGGTCGAGGCGCAGCGCTCCGGAGTGGCGATCATCTACCAGGAGTTCACCCTGCTGCCGGAGCGGACGGTGGCCGAGAACGTCTTCCTCGGCCGGGAACCGGGCCGGTGGGGGCTGGTCGACCGGGCGGCGATGGAGTCGGCGACCGCCGAGTTGCTGCACTCGCTCGGCGAGGAGTCGTTCGGTCCGCGCGACCTCGTCCGGCGGCTCTCGGTCGCGCGGCAGCAGGTCGTCGAGATCGCCAAGGCGGTGTCACTGAACGCGCGGATCGTGGTGATGGACGAGCCGACCGCCGCCCTGGCCGACCACGAGGTCGAACTGCTGCACGCGCTGGTACGGCGGCTCACCGAACGCGGCATCGCGGTCCTGTACATCTCGCACCGGCTGCGCGAGGTCTTCGAGCTCGCGGACCGGATCACCGTGCTCAAGGACGGCGCCCTGGTCACCACCGCCGCCGCGTCCACGCTGACGCAGGCCGAGCTGGTCCGCCTGATGGTCGGCCGGGAGCTGGACTCCTACTTCCCGCCCCGGGCCGCGCAACCGCCCGGTGAGGTGCTGCTGAGCGTGCGCGGCGGCGGCAACGCCCGGCTGCGCGGCATCGATCTCGAGCTGCGGGCCGGCGAGATCGTCGGGCTGGGCGGGCTGCAGGGCTCGGGCCGGTCGGAACTCGCCAAGGCGCTGTTCGGCGCCGAGCCCTTCACCAGCGGTGAGATGACCCCCCGCCGCCCGCGCACGTCGCGCGAGGGCATCACGGCCGGGATCGGCCTGGTCACCGAGGACCGCAAGGCCGAGGGACTGCTCCTCGGCCAGCGGGTGCGCGACAACGCCCTGCTGGTCGCCCGGGCCACCGGGCGGGGCCAGACGGAGGTCGACCGGCTGCTGGAGCGCGTACGGCTCAAGCCGCCCCGCTCCGGGCAGGAGGTCAGGTCGTTGTCCGGCGGCAACCAGCAGAAGGTCGTGCTGGCCAAGTGGATGGCGGTCGCGCCGCGGGTTCTGCTGTTCGACGAACCGACCCGCGGTGTCGACGTCGGGGCCAAGGCCGCGATCCACGACCTGATGCGCGAGCTCGCGGACGGCGGCATGGCGATCCTCATGATCTCCTCCGAGCTTCCCGAGCTCATCGGTATGAGCGACCGCATCGTGGTGCTCCGGGAAGGCCGTGTCACCGGGGAACTGCCGGCCGGCCCGTCCGAAGAGGACGTCATGCGCCTGGCAGCCGCGTCATGACCGAGCACGTCAAGCAGCGCCGCGTCCCCGCCCGGGTGACCTACCTCGGGTGGATGTCGTCCGACCGGCCCGCGCGCGCGGTCTATGTGGCCCTGATCCTGCTCGTCGCGCTGGGCTGGGTGCTGTTCGAAGTGGACGGCGGCCGGTTCCTGGGGCTGGAGAACATCGTCGGGATCCAGCAGCGGTCCGCGGCGCTGGGCATCGTCGCCGTTGGGCAGACCGTGGCGATCCTGGCGGGCAGCCTGGACCTGTCGGTGGCCTACCTGATCAGCCTGTCCTCACTGGTGGCGGCCGAGATCATGGCGGGCGGGGACGCCGGGGTGCTGCCCGCGGTCGCCGCGGTGCTGGCGGTGAGCGCGGCGGTCGGGCTGGTGAACGGGCTGGTGATCACCGGGCTCAAGGTGCACCCCTTCATCGCCACGCTCGGGGTCGCGCTGATCATCCGGGGAGCGCTGGACTGGCGCTACGACGGGCCGGCGGGGAGCGTGCCCGCCTCGTTCCAGCATCTCGGCTACGACCGCATCGGCCCGCTGCCGGTGTCGGCGCTGCTGTGGGCCGCGGTGGCGGTGGCGGCGTGGTTCCTGCTGAGCAGGACGCGCCTGGGTCACCGGATCTACGCGGTGGGCGGGGACGCCGAGGTGGCGCGGCTGTCGGGCGTGCGGACCGGCCGCGTGGTGATCATCGCCCACGTGCTGTGCTCGGTCTGCGCCGGGATCGCCGGGCTGCTGCTGGCCTCCCGGCTCGGGGCGGGCGCTCCGACGGTGGGGACCGACGGCGGATACGACCTGGAGTCGATCGCCGCGGTCGTGCTGGGCGGGACCGCCCTGGCCGGCGGCCGCGGCGGGGTCGCCGGCACCGTCGGCGGGGTCCTGCTCCTGGCCGTCCTCGACAGCGTCTTCAACCAGCTGGAGATCAACTCCTTCGCCAAGGACGTCGTGCGCGGCGTGGTCCTGGTGGCCGCCCTGGCGATCTACGCGCGCGGGAGGCGTACGAAATGAGGCGAACGCTGCCGATCTTCATCGTGCTGGCCGTGCTGCTGGTCGCGATCGCGGCCGTCAACCCGTACTTCCTGGAGCCGCCCGCCTTCCTGGCCTTCGTCAAGCGCGCCGCGCCGCTGGTGATCCTCGCGGCCGGGCAGTACTTCGTGATCGTGTCCGGCGAGTTCGATCTGTCGGTCGGCTCGCTGGTCACCGCGGAGGTGGTGATCGCCGCCAGGCTCATCGACGGCTCGGCGGAGGCGACCTGGCCGGTGCTGGGCCTGATGCTGGTGCTGGGGCTGCTGGCCGGGCTGGTCAACGGCGTGGTCACCACCCTGCTCCGGGTCCCGTCGTTCATCACCACCCTCGGCATGCTGCTGATCCTGTCCGGCGCGGTGTTCCTGTGGACCGGCGGCGCCCCCCGCGGCGCCCTGTCCGCGCAGTTCCGCGAACTCGGCCGCGGGAGCCTCGGCCCGGTGCCCTGGTCGGTGCTGATCCTCGTGGTGGCCGGGGCCGTGGCGATCTGGGTGATGCGCTCCGACTTCGGCCACACGCTCGTCGCGGCCGGCGACAACGACCGCGCCGCGGCGCTGTCCGGCGTCCGCGTCGCGCGGGTCCGCACGGTCGCATTCATGATCTCCGGGCTCGCCGCCGCGGTCGCGGCGATCCTGCTCGGTGGCTTCGCCGGCGTGTCAGCGCAGGTCGGCGTCGGTCTTGAGTTCCAAGCCATCACCGCGGTGGTGCTCGGCGGCGTGGCCCTCGGTGGCGGCCGCGGCTCCGTGGTCGCCGCGATGGCGGGCGCCTTCACCTTGGAGGCGCTGTTCACCCTGCTCAACCTGTACGGCATCTCGGGGGCGCTTGAGCCGGCCGTGCAGGGGGTCATCATCATCGCCGCGGTGGCGCTGGGAGCGGTGAGCCTCCCACGCAGAAGAGCCGCGGCGAGCTGACCCGATTCGAAACCGAAAGGAAATATTGTGCGATTCTCTTCGCGGCGGATCCTCGTCAGCGCCGCGCTGGCCGGACTGATGGCGGCGATGGCCGCGTGCACCACCGACAGTCCCGCCCCCTCCACCGCCGCGTCGCCCCAGGCCTCGGCGGCGGAATCCTCCGGCTCGGGCACCGGAGCGCAGTCGAAGTTCTTCGTGCAGACCGACTACGACGCCCAGATGGCGATGCGGTCCGCGCAGCCGGCCGGCCCGGAGGGCAAGCCGTGGGAGCAGACCATCGACGCGAATCTCGTCGAGACGGCGAAGTACAAGAAGGACGGGCCGTACCACCTGTGCTTCTCCAACGCCGCGGTCAACAACCCGTGGCGGCAGGTCGGGTTGAAGACCATGCAGGCGGAGGTCGGCCTGCACAAGGAGATCTCGAAGTTCACCATGCTGGACGCCGAGGGCAAGGACGACAAGCAGATCTCCGACATCGCGGAGTTGCAGGGCAAGGGCTGCGACGCGCTGATCGTCTCGCCCAACACCACCGCGACGCTGACTCCCGCGGTCGCCGGGGCGTGCCCGAAGCTGCCGGTGATCGTGTTCGACCGCGGTGTGCAGACCGACTGCCCGGTCACCTTCATCAAGCCGATCGGTGGCTACGCCTTCGGGGCCGAGGCCGCCGAGTTCCTCGTCACCAAGGTGCCCGCGGGCGGGAAGATCCTCGCGCTGCGCATCCTGCCCGGCGTGGACGTCCTGGAGACCCGCTGGTCGGCGGCGAAGATCGCGTTCGACAAGAGCGACCTCGACGTCGTCGGAGTGGAGTTCACCGACGGCGACGCCGCCAAGACCAAGAGCATCGTCGGTGACTACATCCAGCGCTACGGCAAGATCGACGGCGTTTGGATGGACGCCGGGGCCACCGCCGTCGCGGCGGTCGAGGCGTTCGAGGACGCGGGCGTGCCCGTGCCGCCGATCAACGGCGAGGACCAGGAGGACTTCCTGCAGAAGTGGAGCGACGCGAAGCTGACCGCGGTCGCCCCGACCTACCCGACCTACCAGTGGCGGACCCCCATCATCGCCGCGCTCAAGGTCCTCAAGGGCGAGCAGGTGCCGAAGATGTGGAACCTGCCGCAGCCGACGGTCACCCAGGAGAACCTCGCCACCTACCTCAAGCCGGGCATGCCGCCGCTGCACTACGCGCTGTGCGGCTGCGAGGACCTGCCCGGCTACCCGGAGAAGTGGGGGGGCAAGCCTTGATCGGGGTCAACACCTGGGTCTGGGTCTCGCCGCTCACCGACGAGTCCCTGGCCGCGCTGGCGCCGCGGATCGCGGGCTGGGGATTCGACGTCGTCGAGCTCCCGGTCGAGCGGCCCGGCGAATGGGACCCCGCCCGGGCCGCGGAGCTCCTGGCCGGGCTCGGGCTCGGCGCGTCGGTCGTGCTCACCATGCCGCCGGGGCGCGAGCTGGTCGCCGCCTCGCCGCAGGTGGTCCGGGAGACCCAGGACTACCTGCGGCACTGCGTGGACGTCGCGGTGGCCGTCGGCGCGCCGGCGGTCAGCGGGCCCGCCTACGCCTCGGTCGGCCGGACCTGGCAGATGAGCCCGGACGAGCGCCGCGCCGTCTACGCCGAGCTCGGGGAGAACCTCAAGCCGGTGCTCGCCCACGCGGGCGAGCACGGGGTCCGGATCGGCGTCGAACCGCTCAACCGGTACGAGACCAGCCTGCTGAACACCGTTGAGCAGGCCCTTGAGGCCCTTCCGGCCGACTGCGGCCTCGCCCTGGACACCTACCACCTCAACATCGAGGAGAAGGACCCGCTCAGGGCCGTCCGGCTGGCCGGCGACCGGATCGCGCACATCCAGGTGTGCGGGACCGACCGCGGGGCGCCGGGCGCCGACCACTTCGACTGGCCGGGCTTCGCCGCGGCCGTCCGTGACACGGCGTACACCGGCCCGCTGGTGATCGAGTCCTTCACCTCCGACAACACCACCATCGCCACCGCCGCGTCCATCTGGCGCCCACTCGCCCCGTCCCAGGACGAGCTCGCCACCGATGGGCTGGCCTTCCTGCGCACGCTCTGGAGCCGGCCGGACGGCCCCGCCGGCCAGAACGCGCAGCCATCGATGTCCCCCCTCCCCAACCCCCAGCACCGGACCGGAACCGGTGCACCCTCTGGAGATCATTCATGCGAAGACCACGCCTGCTCCACATCCTGACCGCCGTGCTGCTGTTGCTGCCGTTCGGCGGGGTGCCGGCGGCCAACGCGGCGGCGCCGCTGTTCAAGGTGCTGCTGTTCAGCAAGACGGCGTCCGGCGCCTACCGGCACGACTCCATCAGCGCCGGCATCGCGATGTTCCAGCAACTCGCCGCCGACAACAACTTCCAGCTCGACCGCAGCGAGGACTCCAGCGTCTTCAACACCACGACGCTGAACACCTACGACGCGGTGATCATGCTCCAGACCTCGGGCATGGTCTGGGACAACGACGCGCAACGCCAGGCCGCGCAGGCGTACGTGCGCTCCGGTCACGGCATCGTGGCGATCCACAACGCCACCGACATGAACATCGAGTCGCAGTTCCCCTGGTGGGACCAGACCGTGCTCGGCGGCGCCCACATGACCCAGCACTCCAACATCGTGCAGGGCACCGCCAAGGTCGCCGACAAGGTGCACCCGTCGACCGTGGGCCTGCCGGACCGGTGGACGCGCACCGAAGAGTGGTACAACTTCGACAAGAACATGCGCGGCAGCGTCCACGTTCTGGTCACGGCGGACGAGACGACCTACGACGCCGGTGGCAACAAGATGGGCGCCGACCACCCGATCTCCTGGTGCCACAACCCTGAGGGCGGCCGGGTCTGGGCCACCGCGATGGGCCACAACGCCTCCTCCTACTCCGAGGCGTCGTTCAAGCAGCACCTGCTCGGCGGCGTCAAGTGGGCGGCGGGCGCCGAGCCCGGCGACTGCGGCGGCACGGTCACGTCCCGCTACCAGAAGGTCACCCTGGACGGAGCGCCCGACCAGCCCATGGAGCTGGACATCGCTCCCGACGGCACGGTGTACTACATCTCCCGCTCCGGCAAGGTCAACATGATCACCCCGGGCGGCGCGCCGCGCGTGATCGGCACCCTGTCGGTGTACGACGGCGGCGAGGACGGCGGCATCGGCCTGGCGCTCGACCCGAACTTCGCCACCAACCGCTGGATCTACCTCAACTACTCGCCGCTCAACGGCGGTGAGGTGAACCGGGTGTCCCGGTTCACGGTCAACGGCACCACGCTCGACCTGTCCAGCGAGAAGAAGATCATCGAGGTTCCGGCGTACCGCAACGTCGACGAGCCGGGTCACACCGGCGGCTACCTGGCCTTCGGCCCGAACGGCAACCTCTACATCGCCCCTGGTGACGACACCAACCCCAACGGCTCCAGCGGGTACGCCCCGATCGACGAGCGGTCCGGGCGCGAGCACTACGACGCGCAGCGCTCCGCGGCCAACACCAACGACCTGCGCGGCAAGATCCTGCGCATTCACCCCGAGTCCGACGGCACCTACACGATCCCGTCGGGCAACCTGTTCGCGCCCGGGACGGCCAAGACGCGTCCCGAGATCTACGCGATGGGCTTCCGCAACGCGTTCCGCTTCTCGGTCGACAAGAAGACCGGCTGGATCTCGGCGGGCGACTACGGTCCCGACGCCGGGTCGGCGAACTCCAACCGGGGCCCCGAGGGCACCGTCGAGTGGAACCTGATCAAGGAGCCGGGCAACTACGGCTGGCCCTACTGCGTCGGGAACAACATTCCGTTCAACGACTTCAACTTCGCCACCAACACCTCCGGTGCGAAGTTCAACTGCTCGGCGCCGGTCAACAACTCGCCCAACAACACCGGCCTGACCAACCTGCCCGCGGCCAAGTCCGCCACCATCTGGTACAACTACCACGCCTCCGCGGAGTTCCCCGAGATCAACTGCTGCGGCGGCGCGGCCCCGATGGGCGGCCCGTTCTACAACTACGACCCGTCCGTCAACTCCGACCGCAAGTTCCCGGAGTACTTCGACAAGACGCCGTTCCTGTACGAGTGGAGCCGCAACTTCTTCAAGGAAGTGCGTCTGGACTCCTCCGGCAACGTGCTGAAGATCAGCCCCTTCGTCCCGCAGCTCGCCCCGCACGCGCCGATCGACATGAAGTTCGGCCCGGACGGCGCCATGTACTACGCCGACTGGGGTAACGGCTTCGGCCACAACAACACCGACGACGGCATCTACCGGGTCGACTACATCGGCGGCAGCGGCGGCAACCGCTCCCCCGTCGCCAAGGCGAGCGCCACACCGGACTCCGGCAGCGCGCCGCTGACCGTCGCGTTCTCCTCCGCCGGCTCCTCCGACCCGGATGGCGACGCGATCACCTACGCCTGGGACTTCGGGGACGGCGGGACCTCCACCAGCGCGAACCCGTCCCACACCTACGCCGCCAACGGCAACTACACCGCCAGGCTGACCGTCAAGGACACCGGCGGGAAGACCGGCACCATCACCCTGACCATCGGGGTGGGCAACACCCGTCCCCAGGTCACCTTCTCGGCCCCGCCGGACGGCGGGTTCATCAACTTCGGTGACACCGTCAACTACAACGTGACCGTCACCGATCCCGAGGACGGCACCGTCGACTGCTCGAAGGTGACGGTGATCCCCGCGCTCGGGCACGACCAGCACAGCCACGACACCGGCCAGGTCACCGGCTGCTCCGGAACGATCACGACCACCGCGTCCGGGCACGACGAGGCCTCCAACGTGTACTACGTGCTGCTGGCCGAGTACACCGACAAGGGCGGCCTGAAGGGCAGCACCGGGATCACGCTGCAGCCCAAGCACAAGCAGGCCGAGTTCTTCACCGGGTCTTCGGGCGTCCAGGTCGTCGACCAGAGCGCGGCCGAGGGCGGCAGGCGCGTCGGCGACATCTCCGGCGGCGACTGGATCTCCTTCACCCCGATGAACCTCACCGGGATCACCTCGGTGTCCTTCCGCGTCGCGGCGCCGTCCAACACGGGCGGCTCGATCGAGCTGCGCGCCGACTCGCCGACCGGGGCGCTCATCGCGTCCAGCTCGGTGCCGAGCACCGGCGGCTGGAACAACTACCAGTCCACCACGGCAGCGACGGTCACCAACCCCGGTGGCACCCGCAACGTCTACATGGTGTTCCGGGCGCCGACGGCGAACTCCTTCGACGTCGACTCCATCACCTTCAACGGCAACGGCGTCGGGACGGGCACCGGAACCCCGCAGACGCGCACCTACACGATGACCGCGGTGAACAGCGGCAAGGCCGCGGACGTCCGTGGCGCGTCGACCGCGGACGGCGCCGCCGTCATCCAGTGGACGCCCAGCACCGGCACCAACCAGCAGTGGAAGGCGACCGACGCCGGCAACGGGACCGTCACTCTGACCGCCGTGCACAGTAACAAGTGCATGGACGTCACCAACTCCTCGACCAGTGACGGCGCCCTCATCCGGCAGATGACCTGCAACGGCGCGAACAACCAGAAGTGGCGCCTTGAGTCGGTCAGTTCGGGCGTCTACCGGATCGTCTCGGTGCAGAGCAGCAAGTGCCTTGACGTTCCCGGCGCCTCGACGGCGAACGACGTCCAGCTGAACCAGTGGACGTGCAACAACGGCACCAACCAGCAGTGGAGGCTCACCCAGGTCGGTTGACCGAACGCCCGGCGCCCGCCCCCGCGGGCGCCGGGCCCTCGGCCAGGGCTCCCGCGCAGGTCAGCGGAAGACTCCGGTGTGGCCGAGGGAGTAGGTTCCCGGCTGCGGGTACACCGCGAGGCCGTGCGGGCCGGCACCGACGCGGATGGTCCGCTCGAGCCGGCCCTTCTCGGTGTCGAAGACGTACACGACCCCGTGGTAGCGGCCGGCCAGCCACAGGCGGCGGCCGTCCGCGGAGACCCCGCCCATGTCGGGAGAACCGCCGCCGGGGATGCGCCAGGTGCCGACCGGCCGCTGCCGGGCGAAGGAGACCACCGACACCGACCCGGCGCCCCGGTTGGACACGTAGAGGTGCTTGGAGTCCCGGCTGACGTAGAGCCCGTGGGCGCCCGCGCCGGTCGCGACGAACCGGCGGACCTTGAACCGCTCGGCGTCCACCAGCCACACGCCGCCCTTGGCCATGTCGGCCACGTAGAACGTCTCGCCGTCGGGCGACAGTTTGACGTCCTGCGGCATGCTGTGGTGCATCATGCCGTGGTGGGCCATGCTCGCCGGCGTCACGCCGAGCCGGGGCAGGCGCACCACCTCGCGCACCTTTCGTTCGCCGAGATCGACGACGACCAGGTGGCCGGAGAACTCGCAGCTCGCCAGCATCATGGAGCCGTCGGCGGTGAAGTCCGCGTGGTTGATGCCACGGCACGGCATCGGCAGTGATTCGCGCAGCCGGAAGGTGTGCGGGTCGCGGAAGTCCAGCCGGTTGAGCCGTTCCGCCATGACCAGTGCGGTCGTGCCGTCCGGCGAGAAGTACAGGTTGTAGGGGTCCTCGACCGCGATCGCCTTGCCCGGGCGCCCGGTCGCCGGGTCGATCGGGGTCAGCGTGTTGCCGTCGTTGTTGTTCACCCACAGCGTCTTGAGGTCCCAGGACGGCACCACGTGCTGGGGTCTGCGGCCGACGCTGAACTCGCGCACGATCTTGTAGGTGCGCGGGTCGATGACGGTGACCGTGCCGCTCTCGCTGTTCGGCACGTACACCAGGGACGGGAACCCCGCGACGGCCGGGCTGAGCATCCCGGCGCGGTCATTGGCGTACACGTCGCGCACCGCGGCCTTCTTCGCCGCGCCCCGCTCCGGCCCCGCCTCGGCCTGCGGTGACCGCCCGGCCTTCGCGGCGGCGGTCGGAGACACCGTCGCCGCGGGGGTCGCGCCCGCTCCGGTCCGTGCGCCCTCTCCCCCGCAGCCGGAGGTCACCGTCACCAGCCCGAGCGCCACTCCGGCCGCCACCAGTCGCCGCCCGGCCGCGCGCCACACGCTCCGGCGCCGCCGGCCCGGATGCCCGGTGCCGGCGTCCCCGGTACCCGGCCCGTCCGCGTGACCGCCTCGCGCACGCGCGCCCTTGTCGCGCGCGGCCTCCCGGGCCCGCCCACCGTGGCCGGCGGCCCTCCGGCCCGTGGCCTCCCGGGACGGCGGACATCCCTCGCGGCCTCTTCCCTGGGCGACCGGAACGACCTGCACCGTGCTCCGCCGCATGACTCCCCTTCACGATCCGCGATCTCCGGGCTTCCCACCGGTAACGGCAACGCTAGGGAGATCAAGGTCAGCGGACGATCAACGGCGGGTCACGCGTCGTCAGGAGCCACCCGGCGCCGCCGCTCTCATGTGTGGCGTACCGGGGCCTGACCTGCGGCGATACGGCTCACGGCATCGCCTGCCGTGAATGTCGCCACCGGGTGGCAGGAAGCGGTCATCGGCGTGCAGCTTGCTGCCGCCCAATCATCTGTTCCGCGAGCCCCGAATGCCGGAGAGTTGTTCTTGTCAGCAAGAAACACGAAAACCTCCGGAAAGGACAAAGAAATGACCGCCACCACCGCCACCGCCACCCGCACCGCCGGCACCACCTGGGACTCCCGCTCGCGCACCGCCGGCACCACCTGGGACGGCTACTCCCGCACCGCGGGCACCACCTGGGACTGAATTCGGCGATTATCAGAAACCGGCGAGAATCAGCCCGCCGATCAACCGGAACTCACTTCAGAACAAAAACGGCGAAAGCCCAGAAGAAACCACGGGCGGACCGCAGGAAACGCGGTGAAAGCGGCGAACCTCCGGCCGCGAGCGTCTTGGAAAGAATAGGCGGAAGCGATGTCCGCCGGCGTCGTCAGAGCGGGAATCCACCGCACGCCGGCCACCCCGCCGATCGGCACCACCCGGCCCGCGACCCGGCCGGCACGGCTCCCCGGCCGTCGAGCCCACGCTCCGGCCCCCACCCCACCTTCCACTCCTGCTCAGCAGGCACCGTGGCCCACGGCCGCACCGCCGTGGCATGCCGCCCGGCCGCAGTCGCCGGACCACGAGCAGGCATACCTGCCCACCCGGCGGAATCTCTTCACCTCCGCCCGCCGCCTGGGCTCTGCGGCGGCGCACGACGAAGCCGCCGCTCTGGTGTGGCGGGCAACGCGACGCTCCCCCGCCACCTGCTCCCTGATGTCCCCCCCATCGGCAGAGGCGGCGATCACTCAGGCGGGGGTCTGCGCGGCCCGGGCGATGCACCCCTCCCGGGCTCTGACCTGCGAGGATGCCGGATACGGCCGAGCGGGTCGCAAGGACGCCAGGCCAATGGCAGGAAGCGGTCATCGGCGTGCAGCTTGCTGCCGCCGAATCATCTGTTCCGCGAGCCCCGAATGCCGGAGAGTTGTTCTTGTCAGCAAGAAACACAAAACCTCCGGAAAGGACAAAGAAATGACCGCCACCACCGCCACCGCCATCCGCACCGCCGGCACCACCTGGGACTCCCGCTCGCGCACCGCGGGCACCACCTGGGACGGCTACTCCCGCACCGCTGGCACCACCTGGGACTGAATCGGAAAGATGACCGGAGAAGGAAAAGAGAACACCAGAAGGGACATCGGACGAAAGCCGGTGAGCGGCATCCGATGAAATGACGCGAAACTCCCGGAGAGAAGTAGCGAAGAGCACGACACGCGGCCCCTCCCGGCCGCCGGGCGGTGAGCGAAATCCCGCCCAGGAAAAGAAGGCCACCTCGTCCGGCCGCGCGAAAAACGGCGAAATCCTGAGATCTCGTCGACGGCACCGGCCATCTCCGCCGGTCACGTCACCCTCCCCCGCGGCGCACCCGCAACCCCGTCCCATCTCTCGCCCCCCTCTTGCCAGTCCTATCGAATGTCGATAGATTCCGATCGTGATTCGATCGAAGGAGCGACGATGGGAAAGCTGACAGTGCTCGCACTGCGCGCCGTGCTCGTGGCACTGCTCGCCGGCTCGGTGTTCGTGCAGACGGTGATGGTTCCCCTGCTGGCCATCGATATGGAGGACCTGAGTCCCGATTACGCGTACCTGCGCACCCCCTTCCTGGTGATCACGGTTCTGGGTGTGGTGACCGCCCAGGTCGTCCTGGTCTGCGTGTGGCGGCTGGTGACGATGGTGTGGCGCGGGACGGTGTTCTCCCACGCGGCCTTCCGGTACGTGGACATCGTGATCGGCGCGGTGGTGGCGGCCGCCGTCCTGACGTTCGCGCTCGCCGTCCTTCTGGCGCCGGGCGAGCCCGTTCCCCCGGGCATCGTCCTGCTGATCTGCGGCGGCGCCGTGGCCATCCTCGGGGTCGCGCTCGTCGTGCTCGTGCTGCGGATGCTGCTCGCCCAGGCCGTCGCACGCGACGTCGAGGCGGCGAAGATGCAGGCCGAGCTGGAGGAGGTCATCTGATGCCGATCATCGTCGACATCGACGTGATGCTGGCCAGACGCAAGATGTCGGTCGGCGAGCTCGCGGACCGCGTCGGGATCACGCCCGCCAACCTGGCGGTGCTCAAGAACGGCCGCGCCAAGGCGGTGCGTTTCACGACGCTCGCCGCGCTCTGCGAAGCGCTCCAGTGCCAGCCGGGAGACCTGCTGCGCTGGACGACCGAGGCGGACGGCCCGGGCCCCCATTCCGATCATTGACACGCGCGCGCCCCCGGGGCCAGACTGCGATGACACCGATAGTGAACAAACGTTCGCTATGCGAACACGCTGAGGCATGCGACACCGCGTCGACGGGCTCCGGGCAGCCGCGGCAGCGAGGACGAGGGACATGGCTGACATCCGAACGCTTCCGGAAGCGGTGGCGGAGCTGATCCACGACGGCGACGCGGTCGCGATGGAAGGCTTCACCCATCTCATCCCGTTCGCCGCCGCCCACGAGGTCATCCGCCAGGGCATCACCGATCTCACGCTCATCCGGATGACGCCCGACGTGATCTACGACCAGCTCATCGGCGCGGGGCTGGCCCGCAAACTGGTCTTCTCCTGGGGCGGCAACCCCGGCGTCGGCTCGCTGCACCGCTTCCGGGACGCGGTCGAGAACGGGTGGCCGCGGCCCCTGGAGCTGGACGAGCACAGCCATGCCGGCATGGCCAACCGCTACGCCGCCGGCGCCTCGGGGCTGCCCTTCGCCGTGCTGCGCGGCTACCGGGGCACCGACATCCCCCGCCGTACCGACACCCTCGCCACCGTGACCTGCCCGTTCACCGGCGAGGAGCTGGCCGCCGTCGCGGCGCTCAACCCCGACGTGACGGTCATCCACGCCCAGCAGGCCGACCGGGAGGGCAACGTCCAGCTCTGGGGGCTGACCGGCGTGCAGAAGGAGGCCGCGCTGGCCGCGCGACGGGCGCTGGTCACCGTGGAGGAGATCGTCGATGAGCTGCGGCCCCGCCCCGGGGCCATCGTCCTGCCGGGCTGGGCGATCACCGCGGTCGCCGAGGTGCCCGGGGGCGCCCACCCGTCCTACGCGGCGGGGTACTCCGTGCGCGACAACGACTTCTACCAGGCGTGGGACCCGATCTCGCGCGACCGTGAGCGCTTCACCGCCTGGCTGCGGGAGAACATCACGCGGGAAGGGACCCAGGTCTGATGCGCGAAGAGCCCGGCCCGGTGGCGGACGGCCGAGACCTGGGCGCCCCGGGGAGAGACGGCCGCGGGCCCGCTGGAGAGCGGGAGCGCTCGGGAGAAGACGGTCGAGGTGTCCCGGCCGCGTGCACGCCGGACGAGGTGATGACCGTCAACGCCGCGCGTGCCCTGGCCGGGGCGCGCACGTGCTTCGTCGGCATCGGACTGCCGAGCACCGCCGCCAACCTCGCCCGCCGCACCTGCCGTCCCGATCTCGTCCTGATCTACGAGTCCGGCGCGCTCGGCGCCAAGCCCACCCGGCTGCCGCTGTCCATCGGGGACGGCGAGCTGGCCGAGACCGCCGACGCGGTCGTCTCGGTACCGGAGATGTTCAACTACTGGCTGCAGGCCGGGCGCATCGACGTCGGCTTCCTCGGCGCCGCCCAGCTCGACCGGTTCGCCAACATCAACACCACCGTGGTGAACCGGGGGCCGGACCGTCCCGAGGGCCGGTTGCCCGGGGCGGGCGGGGCACCGGAGATCGCGGCGAGCTGTGGCGAGGTGCTCATCGTGCTGCGCCACTCGACCCGCAATTTCGTGGACCGGCTCGACTTCGTCACCTCGGTGGGCCATGGCGCGGGCCGCGGCGACCGCGAGCGCCTGGGCCTGCGCGGCCGGGGGCCGGTCGCGGTCATCACCGACCTCGGCATCCTGCGCCCCGATCCGGAGAGCGCCGAGCTGCTCCTCACCGACCTGCACGCCGGGGTCACCGTGGAGCAGGTGCGCGCCGCCACCGGGTGGCCGCTCAAGACCGCCGATCAGGTGTCGGTCACCGCGCCGCCGACCCCCGCCGAACTGGCCGCCCTGCGCGCGCTCAGGGCCGCCTGAGATGGCCGCCACGAGCGCCGCGATCCCACCCGCTCCCCCTTTCCGACCTCGAGCACGTCGGGAACCGGCCCGCGAGGTGGATGAGGGGATGCCGCTGGAAACGGGCAGGACCCAGGAGAGGTCCCCGGGAACAGGGGGCATGACATGGAGTGGCATGACTGGGGCGAACGGCCGCGAAACGGCTGGTCCCCGACAGGCCGGACGTACGGCCATGACCACGCCGGACCGCGAGCGGGTCGGCGAATGACCCGAACAGCGACGAATGGGCCGGACGGCGAGCGGAGGCGGGTGGACGTGGAGGCGCGCCGGTGAACGAGGTGTACGTCGTGGACGCCGTGCGCACGCCATTCGGGAAGTACGGCGGGGCACTGTCGGGCGTGCGTCCCGACGACCTGGCCGCCGGCGTCGTGCGGGCGCTGACCGGCCGCAGCCCCGCCCTGGACCCCGCGCGGATCGACGACGTCTTCTTCGGCGACGCCAACGGCGCGGGCGAGGACAACCGTGACGTCGCCCGCATGGCGGTCCTGCTGGCCGGGCTGCCGGTCACCGTCCCCGGCACGACCGTCAACCGGCTGTGCGGCTCGGGGCTGGAGGCCGTCATCCAGGCCGCGCGCGCCATCGCCGCCGGAGACGCCTCCATCGCGGTGGCGGGCGGTGTGGAGTCGATGTCGCGCGCGCCCTGGGTGCTGCCCAAGCCCGAGCGCGGCTTCCCCGCCGGGCACCAGGAGCTGTACTCCTCCACCCTCGGCTGGCGCATGGTCAACCCGCGCATGCCCGCCGAGTGGACGGTGTCCCTGGGCGAGGGCGCGGAGCTGATCGCCGGCGAGTACGGCCTCGACCGCGAGCGGCAGGACGCGTTCGCCCTGGCCAGCCACGAGAAGGCCGCCCGCGCGTGGAAGGACGGCTCCTACGCGCCGGAGATCGTCCAGGTGGAGGGGGCCGACCTGCCGCGGGACGAGTCGATCAGGGACGACACCTCGATGGCGGCGCTGGCCAGGCTGAAGCCGGCCTTCCGCCCGTCCGGCGGCACCGTCACCGCGGGCAACTCCTCACCGCTGAACGACGGCGCCGCGGCGCTGCTGCTGTGCGACGAGGAAGGGCTGCGCGCCGTCGGCCGGGAGCCGCTCGCCCGGGTCCGCGCCTCGGCGGTCAGCGCGGTCGACCCGCGGTTCTACGGGCTCGGGCCGGTCGAGGCGGCAGGCCGGGCGCTGGCCCGCGCGGGCCGGAGCCTGACGGACCTGTCGGTGGTCGAGCTGAACGAGGCCTTCGCCGCCCAGGCGCTCGGCTGCCTGGCCGAGTGGCCCGGCCTCGATCCGGCGATCGTCAACCCCCGGGGCGGCGCCATCGCGATCGGGCACCCGCTCGGCGCCTCCGGCGCGCGGCTGGCCGGCGCGGTCGCGCACCAGCTCGCCGCCAAGGGCTCCGGCACGGGGCTGGCGGCACTGTGCATCGGCGTGGGACAGGGACTCGCCCTGGTCCTGGAAAGGTAGTGACGACACCATGCCCAGCACCTCTGACGGCACCGGCCCGGCCGACCGGCGGGCCGAGGCCCCGCCACCCCGGCCGGCGTCCCCTCCCCCTGCCGCTGAGCGGACGGGGGAGGCCGCCGCGCCTCCCGCTCCGCCGGCCCAGGAGGTCATCAGCGCGGAGATCGCCCAGACGCGGCAGGAGTACCTCAAGGCGGTCGAGGGCGGCGGGCCTCGCCTGGACCATCCCCCGCGGGCCTACCCGCCCTACCGCAGCAGCATCCTGCGCCACCCCCGGCAGCCGCTGGTCGCGGTGCGCGACCCCGACGCGGTGGAGCTGACCGGCCCGGTGTTCGGCGTCACCGACGTCACCGAACTGGACGCCGACCTCACCCGCCGGCACGCCGGGGAGCCGCTCGGCGAGCGCATCCGCGTCACCGGCCGGGTGCTGGACGGCGACGGCCGCCCGGTGCGCGGGCAACTCGTGGAGATCTGGCAGGCCAACGCGGCCGGGCGGTACGCCCACCAGCGCGACCAGCACCCGGCGCCGCTCGACCCGAACTTCACCGGCGCCGGCCGCTGCCTCACCGACGACGAGGGCCGGTACGCCTTCACCACGATCAGGCCGGGCGCCTATCCCTGGCGCAATCACGACAACGCCTGGCGGCCGGCGCACATCCACTTCTCGCTGTTCGGCGCGGCCTTCACCCAGCGGCTGGTCACGCAGATGTACTTTCCCGGGGATCCGCTCTTCCCGTTCGACCCGATCATGCAGTCGGTCACCGACGACGCCGCCCGCGAACGGCTGGTCGCCCGGTACGAGCACGACCTGTCGACCCCCGAGTGGTCCCTCGGCTACCGGTGGGACATCGTCCTGTCCGGTCCGGCCGCGACGTGGATGGAGGAAGGCCGTTGACCCCGCCGCCCGTACCGCCGGTACCGCCCGTACCGGGAACACCGCGCGCCGAGGCGCTCGCGGCGGCGGGTGAGCGGCCGCCGCCGACCCCGTCGCAGACCGTGGGGCCCTTCTACGGCTACGCGCTGCCGTTCGCCAAGGGCGGCGACATGGCGCCGGCCGGCCATCCGGACACGATCACGGTCCACGGCCGCGTCCACGACGGGGCCGGGCAGCCGATCCCCGACGCCCTGCTGGAGTTCTGGCAGCCCGCCCCGGACGGGTCGCGGGCCGGAGCCCCCGGTTCGCTGCGCCGCGACCCGGTGACCGGCGAGATCGTGGGCAGGCACGGGGTGGACTTCACCGGGTTCGGCCGGGTGGCCACCGACGCGGACGGGCACTACACCCTGCGCACACTGCCCCCGGGCGGAGTGCCGTACATCTCGGTGTGCGTGTTCGCGCGCGGCCTGCTGCACCACCTGTTCACCCGCGTGTACCTGCCCGGCCCGGCGGGCGCCGGCGATCCGGCGGCCGACCCGCTGCTCGCCTCCCTGCCACCGCGACGCCGCGCCACGCTGCTCGCCGCCCCGGAAGGGGAGAAGACCTACCGGTTCGACATCCGCCTGCAAGGCGACGGCGCGCACGAGGAGACGGTCTTCCTTGACTTCGGCTGATCCGGCGGACGTGGGGCTGCTCGGGCCGGTGTGGGCGGGCTCGGCGGCCGAGGCGGCGACCGGGGACGCCGCCTTCGTCCGTGCCATGCTCGACGCCGAGGCGGCGCTGACCCGGGCGCAGGCGGCCACCGGCCTCGCTCCGGTATCCGCGGCCCGCGCGGTCACCGCCGCGGCCGGGGCGGCGCGCCCCGACGTCCGCGGCCTGGCGCTGCGCGCCCGTTCCGGGGGCAACCCGGTCATCCCGCTGGTCGCCGACCTCACCGCCGCGGTCGCCGAGCAGGACGCCGCGTCCGCCCCGTACGTGCACCGCGGGGCCACCAGCCAGGACATCTGGGACACGGCCCTGATGCTCGTGACGCGCCGCGCCCTGGAGCCGGTGCTGGAGGACCTGGAACGCATGGCCCGGGCACTGGCGGGCCTGGCCGACGCGCACCGCGCCACCCCGATGCCGGGCCGGACGCTCACCCAGCACGCGGTGCCGACCACGTTCGGCCTGAAGGCCGCCGGCTGGCTGACCCTGGTCGCGGCGGCGCGTGCCCGGCTGGCGACGGTACGGGCGGCGCTGCCGGTGCAACTCGGCGGCGCGGCCGGCACGCTCGCCGCCTTCCACGCCTTCGCCGGCACCGCGCCGGTGACCGGCGCCCCCGCCCGGGAGGACGAGGCGGGCGCGGAGACCACCGGAATGGCCCGGCCCCGGCCCGCCGGGGACGCCGGGGACGTGGGAGTGCGGTTGCTGGCGGCCTACGCGGCCGAGGCGGGGCTGGCCGAGCCCGTGCTGCCCTGGCACACGCTGCGGGTGCCCGTCGCGGATCTGGCTGCGGCCCTGGCGTTCACCGCCGGAGCGCTCGGCAAGATCGCGGCCGACGTGCTCGTGCTGTCGCGGACCGAGATCGGCGAGGTGACCGAGGGCGAGGGCGGCGGCTCCTCGGCCATGCCGCACAAGTCCAACCCCGTACGCGCCGTGCTCGTCTCCGCCGCGGCACGGCAGGTCCCCGCGCTGGCCGGCGTGCTTCTCGGCGCGCTCGCCGCCGAGGACGAGCGTCCGGCGGGTGCCTGGCACGCCGAGTGGCAGCCGCTGCGCGACGCCGTGCGCCTGGTGGGCGGCGCCGCCCGCGCCGCGGCCGAACTCGCCGAGGGCCTGCGCGTCCACCCCGGCCGCATGCGGGACAACCTGCGGCTGACCGGCGGCCTCGTCGTGGCCGAGCACCTGACCATCGCGCTCGCCGGCCCGCTCGGGCGGGACGAGGCCAGGCAGGTGGTGACGCGAGCGTCCCGCCGCGCCGCGCAGGACGGCATCACCCTGGCCGAGGCGATCACCGGCGAACCCACCGTGGCGGCGGCCCTGCCCGCCGAGCGGCTCCGCGATCTGCTCGACCCCGCGCGCTACCTCGGCTCCGCTCCCGCCCTGGCCGGCCGCGCGCTCACCGCCGTCGAGGAAGACAAGCCATGATCACCCGCGACGCCGCCGAGGAGGTCTCCTCATGACCACGCGCCTGGCGCCCAGCATGCTGGGATACCGGATGGACGGGCCGGAGGGGGCACCGCCGATCGTCCTCGGGCCCTCGCTCGGTACCAGCCTCGCCGTGTGGGATCCGCAGGTGCCGGCGCTGGCCCAGCGGCACCGGGTGGTGCGCTGGGACCTGCCCGGGCACGGAATCTCGCCCGCCGCGCTGCTGCCGAGCATGGCGCCGGGTGCGGCCACCGTCGGCGACCTCGGCCGGCTGGTCCTCGGCCTCGCGGACGCGCTCGGCCTGCGGCGCTTCGCCTACGCCGGCATCTCGCTGGGCGGAGCGGTCGGCACCTGGCTCGCCGTCCACCATCCCGAGCGGCTCTCCTCACTGGTCCTGGTGTGCTCCTCGGCCCGCTTCGGCACGCCGGAGACCTGGCACGAGCGGGCCGCGCTGGTGCGGGCCAAGGGCACCGGCCCGCTCGTCGAGGCGGCCACCGCCCGCTGGTTCACGCCCGCCTTCGTGCGGGCACCGGCCGCCGAGGCGCTGGCGGCGGACCTGCGCGCCACCGACCCGGAAGGCTACGCGGCCTGCTGTGACGCGCTCGCGGTGTACGACCTGCGGGACGAGCTGGCGCGGGTGAGCGTGCCCGCCCTGGTCGTCGCGGGCCGCGAGGACCCGGCCACACCGCCGGGTCACGCCCGCGAGCTGGCCGACGGCATCCCGGGGGCGTCGCTGGTCGAGGTCGGGCACGCGGCACACCTGGCGAGCGTCGAACGTCCCGGCCCGGTCCTGGCCGCCCTGCTCGCCCATCTGTCCGACGACGCCGCCGGGCATCCCGTCCCCGCCGCGGTCACCGACCGGCCCCGCGATGACGGCTCGCGGCACGCGGAGGGCATGGCCGTGCGGCGGGCCGTGCTCGGCGACGACTACGTGGACCGGGCCGTCGCGCGGACCACGGAGTTCACCGCGCCGTTCCAGGACTTCATCACGCGGTACGCCTGGGGGGAGGTCTGGACCCGGCCCGGCCTCAGCCGGTACACGCGAAGCTGCGTGACGATGACCGCCCTGGTGGCGCACGGCCACCTGGACGAGCTGGCCCTGCACGTGCGCGCGGCTCTGCGCAACGGCCTCACACCCGCCGACGTCCAGGAGGTCCTGCTGCAGACCGCCGTCTACTGCGGAGTGCCGGCCGCCAACGCCGCCTTCGCCGTCGCCGGCCGCGTACTCCACGAAGCCGCCGAGCGGCCCGACGCCCCACCGGAACGGCCCGGGCCCCAGTAGATCGGCCGGGCATCCGTCAGCGCGGCCCCGGCAACCCTGCGAGCGGCCCCACGCGGCCGGCGGCGACCGTGCGCCGTGACGGCTGCCGGCGGCCCCGTCGTACGGGTGCCGCCGGCGTGGGTACGGCCCGTCGTCACCGGCCGTCAAACCAGGTCAGACCCGGTTCCACTTCTGGCCGCTGGAGCCGTTGCAGGTCCCGATCTGGGCCTTGGTGCCGTTGGCGGTGCCGTTGCTCGCGAGGC
>NZ_BMNT01000032.1:41530-100794 GCF_014646695.1 Sphaerisporangium melleum | reverse complement strand
GCGCCGACGGCGGTGATGGTGCCGTCGCTGTTGAAGCGCCACTTCTGGTTGTTCTGGCCGTTGCAGTCCCAGATGATCACCGCGGTGCCGTCGGCGGTGCCGGCGCCGTTGACGTCCAGGCACTTGTTGCCGTACACCCGCAGCTCACTGGCGCTGTTGGACGTCCACTGCTGGTTGCTCTGGCCGTTGCAGTCCCAGATCTGCGCCGCGGCGCCGTTGGACTGCGAGGCGCCGTTGACGTCCAGGCACCGGCCCGAGGCCTGGCCCCGGATGGTGCTCGTCGCCGGCGGGTTGCCCGTGGGAGTGACCGTGGGAGTGGGCTCCGGCGACGGGTTGCCGGCCCCGAGCTGCGTGAAGAAGTTCCACACCACGGGCCTGGTCCAGGAGTTCTCCCCGGGCTCGAAGTCGCCCGACTTGCCGTCCGAGGGGTTGGGGGTGTGACCGGCGTCGAACGCCGCCCAGGCGACCGGATACCCGGCGCGGCAGCCGGAGTAGTAGGTGACGATGTGCGTCAGGCTGCCCTGCGCCGGCTCCGGCGGGTTCTGGGCCGTGCAGCCGTTGTTCCGGACGAACCTGTCGCGCAGCGACCGGCCCGTGGAGATGTTCAGCACCGGGTCCCTGAGGCCGTGCAGCCCGATGTAGGCGATGGGGTCGGTGCCGCCGCTGCACCCGCTGAGCTGTCCGCCGGAGTAGACCGCCACCGCGCGGAAGACGTTCGCCCGGTTACAGGCGAGCGAGTAGCTCATGCCGCCGCCGTAGCTGAAGCCCATGGCGAAGCGCTGGGCGGTGTCGACACAGAGGTCCGACTCGATCCGCCGGATCATGTCGTCGACGAAAACGGTGTCCTCGCCACCCGAATTCGCCCAGCCGTTGTTGAAACCCTGCGGAGCGACGAAAATGGCGGTGTTGTTGGACAGCGCCCGGATCCCGTAATAGGACCAGGGATAGCCACTGGTGCCACCGGAGTCGACATCATTGGCGGTGCCGCCGTTCCAGTGGAATCCGAAGATCAACCGGTAGGGCGTGTTGTTGTTGTAGTTGTCGGGGATTCGCAGAATGTAACTGCGATTCTTCCCGCTGGTAGTGATCGACTGCGTACCGCTTCTCAGCGTCGGAGTCTTTCCGCAACCGGCGGTGGGCGCGAGGGCGCTCTGCTTCGCGAGCGACGTGGAGGTGCTCGCACTGTCGCCCAGTGCCATCTGCGCCGACGTGGCCGAGACGATCAGCGCCGCGGCCGCGATGGCGGTGAAGAGGGACCGTTTCCTCAACATGACGCATATTCCTTTGCCGTTGCCATGGTGACATGCATAGCCAGGGAAGCCATTCCGCCGTCTTCTACGGTGGTGCGGGGACCGGCCGGCGGAATTCCCGGTTTCCGGCCCGGTGGACAACAGGGCGATGCCGTGCGAGGTGTTTCGCCGATCGCGCCCGGCCGGCCCGGCGCGCGGGTGCCGGCTCATCGGGTTCTGGAATACCGGCGCTCGCTCGACGCCGCCGATCGGATCTCCTTTCTTCCGGTGGCCGAGGCGGAGGTGCAGCGGAGCAAATATGACCGCGCCGAGAGCTGTCAAGATCCGGCCATTTGCCGGCCGCGGACCCTCCCGCGAGACGGTCCGCTCCTCCGGCATCTGGCCAGGGCGAGTGACCATGGCCACCACCGGGCATGGCTGTGAAACTTTCAGTGCCCGGCACCGAAACGTTCCGCCCGCGCGCCGCGCGGTGGGAGCGGCGCGGGGCGGGCGGCCATGGGGAGCGAGGGGGTGCGCGCGGGTCTCTCCGCAGCCGCGGCCGGGACGGAATCCGCTGTTGAGGGCGGGTGCCCGGGACGCCGCTCCCCTGGTCCGATCGTCCGGCGAACGCGGCATTCGGCACAGCCACCGTCGTTCGAATCGAGTAGCGTCCGAGCAGTCCCTTCGATTCCCAGAAAAGTACGACTCATAGCGCAGCGGCGCTCAGCGCACCCCCGCGATGAATACGAAACATTGGACGCCGGCGGCACGGGGACGGCGGGACATCAGCGGGATAGAGTGGCATTCTGCCTGGTCACTGGAACGAAATAACCAACAGTGGCCGGCGCCCTCATGTGCGTGTTCAGAAATAAGCCTTCTCAAGGTATGGATGAGCCTCGCCGCGCCGGTTGTAATCGCCGCCGGGCCCCGGGAGACCGCGACCGGAGCCCACCGGCGGAGGCGATGACGACGCGGCCGTCTACCGGGGGTCGCGGTGGCGGGCGCGTCGCCGCCGGGCGAGGTGGAAGGCCGCGTAACCGGCGACGAGGAGGACCAGACCGGCGATCGCGAACCACTGGTAGCGGCGCAGGGCGGCCTCGACGGCGACGAGATGGTTCCCGGCGAGGTAGCCGACGCTCGCCCAGACACCCACCCAGAGCGCCGCGCCGATCGCGTTGCAGAGCAGGAACCGGCGCCACGGCATGCCCGCCCCGCCCGCGACGATGCCGTTGAGCTGGCGCAGCCCTTCGATGAAACGGGCGACGATGACGACCTTGGCGCCGTGCCGGCCGACGAACTCCTCGGCGCGGGCGAGCCGCCGCGGGGTGATGAACACATAGCGGCCATACCGGGTGACCAGGCGGCGCCCGGCGGTGCGGCCGAGGAGGTATCCGAGGTTGTCGCCGGTGACCGCGGCGAGGAACGCCACGGCCACGACGGCCACGATGGACAGCCGCCCCTCTCCGGCGGAGACCGCGGCGGCGATGAGGACGGTCTCACCGGGCACCGGGACGCCGAAGTCCTCCAGCAGCACCAGCAGGGCGATCGCGAGATACCCGTACTCGCCGGCCGCCTGCCACAGCGCTGTCAGGATGGTCAGCGACACCGCGCGCACCCCGCTTCTCCGCCTTACGCTTCCCCCGGCCGTACCCCACGGTACGGGGCGCCACCTGCGGTCCTGCGGCGGCATCCCGCCCTCGCGGGGAGGGCGGAACGCGCCGCCGCCTGCGGGGGCGCCCCTGCCTCCGGGGCCCTCTCGTCACGCCGAGCGACCGATCTTCGCACCCCGTCATCACCGCAGGGCCCAAGCCGGGCCGCTGGGCGGGCGCTCAGGTGGCGTTGATAGCCTGCCGACTCCGGGCGGCGGGCATGCCACGGGCCCGGTGCCGCCGGGGGCCCGCGTCCGTGCGGTGCAGGCACATGGCGAGATCGGGGACCTTACCTGATGGGGCGGCTCGGGCGGATGCGGATCGCCCTGGGACTGGACGTCGCCGCGAGCGTACTCGTCTTCGGGCGGGTCCACGTCGTCCCGCGGCTGGACGCGACCGGGGGCGCGTTCGCCGCGATCTTCTTCTGCCTGTCGCTGACGCCGTCCCTGCTCCCGCGCTCCTGGCAGCTTCAGGGCCTCATCGCCGGCGTGCTCGCCGCGACCGGGTACCTGACCGGAGTGATCATCGGGGCGGTGGTCCGCCGCCTGATCCCCCGCCGCCCGGAGCCGGAGACCGCCCGCGCCGTCCGCCGGCTGGTCGGCCTGTCCGGCTGCGGCGCCGTCGCGGCCTCCCTGTATCTGGGTGTCCAGGCACAGCGCGAGATCTACCCGCTGATGGGGCTGCTCCCGCCCCAGCGGCTCGGCTACCTCGGGGTGCCGCTGGTAGCGGCCGGGGTGTTCCTGGTGTTCCTCGCCCTCGCCAGGACGCTCCGCCGGGCCGCCCTCGCGCTCGGCCGCTTCCTGGGCAGGTGGATCCCCCCGGCCGCCGCCCGGGCCGCGGCCATGATCGGGATCACCGTGCTGACCATCTCGCTGACCGAGGGCGTCCTCACCGAGGCACTGCTCCGCGGGGCCGACAGCAGCTTCGCCGCGCTGAACAGGGAGACCAGTCCGGGCACCTCGCCGCCGCGGGCGGCCACCCAGTCGGGCGGGCCCTCCTCTCTGGTCTCCTGGCCGTCCCTGGGCCTGGAGGGACGCGACTTCGTGGCCGGCGCGACCAGCGTGCAGGAGTTGCGGCGGTTCGGCGGGCGGGCCGTCGCCGCGCCGATCCGGGTCTACACCGGCCTGGACTCCGCCCCGACCCTGCGCGAGCGGGCCGCGCTGGCCGTACGCGAGCTGGACCGGACCGGCGCTTTCGCCCGCAAGGTGCTGTGCGTGATCACCACGACCGGGACGGGATGGGTGGACCCGCAGGCGGCCGCCGCGCTGGAGTACATGTACGACGGGGACAGCGCACTGGTCGCCATGCAGTACTCCTACCTGCCGAGCTGGCTGTCGTTCCTGGTGGACCGGGAGCGGGCGGTCGCCGCGGGGCGCGAGCTGTTCGAGCAGGTGCACGCCCGCTGGGCGCGGCTGCCCGCGGGGCACCGCCCGCGCCTGCTGGTCTTCGGCGAGAGCCTCGGGGCCTTCGGCGCGGAGGCGGCGTTCGGCGGCGAGCAGGACCTGCGCCGGCGTACGGACGGGGCGCTGTTCGCCGGCCCGCCCGACAGCAGTAGGCTGTGGCGCCGGTTCGTGGACGACCGGGACGCCGGCAGCCGGGAGGCCCTGCCCGTCTACCGGAGAGGCGAGACGATCCGGTTCGCCAACCGGCCGCCGGACCTGACCGCCCTGCCCGGGCCGTGGCCGCCGCCGCGGGTGGTCTACCTGCAGCATCCGTCGGACCCGATCGTGTGGTGGACGCCGCGGCTGATCTTCGAGAAGCCCGACTGGCTGTCCGAGGCGCGCGGGGATGATGTGCTGCCCAGTTTCCACTGGTACCCGTTCGTCACGTTCTGGCAGGTCACCGCCGATCTCGCGGTCTCACTGGAGGCCCCGCCCGGACACGGCCACGACTACGCGGGGGACGTGGCGGCGGCCTGGGCGAGCATCGCGCCGCCGCCCGGCTGGACCCCGCAGCGCACGGCGCTGCTCACCGGCCTGGTGCGGCGCATGTCGTCCTCCTGAACCTCGTTCGAGAGGTCATCCGGTGCCCGGGCGTGCGGTGGCGGGGGTGTTCCGGTGACTTTCCGGCGCGGCGGGACGGGTGGTCAGGTGGGCGAGCAGCTGCAGACGTTCGAAGGACGGCGAGTCCGGCTCGGCGTGGTAGGTGACCAGCATCTGCCCGGGCGCTCCGGGAAGCGCCAGCTTCTCGTAGCGCAGATCGAGCGGGCCCACCTGGGGGTGCACCATGCGGCTGACCCCGCTGGTCTTGTGCCGGACGTCCTGGCGGGCCCACAGGGTGCGGAACCGCTCGCTGTGCAGGCTGAGCTCGCCGAGCAGTTCCAGCAGCCGCGGGTCCTCGCCGGCGCCGCCGACGACGGACCGCAGGTAGGCGACGGCCTTGGCGGTCATCTCGTCCCAGTCGCGGTGGAACTCGCGCATCTCGGGGTCCAGGAACGCCGCGCGCAGGGTGTTGACGCCCGGCCTGAAGGCCGGGCTGAGGGCGATGGCGAGCGGGTTGGCGGCGAGCGTGGTCAGGTACCTGCCGTGGACGAGGGCCGGCGTGGTCGTCCACTGGTCGATCAGGTTCTGCACGGACGAGGCGACCCGCTCCGGCCGCGGCGCGCGGCGGGTGGCCGGGCGCGCGGGACGTGCCAGCTCGCGCAGGTACGCGTCGGCGTCGGCGTCCAGCCGCAGCGCGCGGGAGATGCCGTCGAGCACCTGGTCGGAGGGGTGACGGTCGCGTCCCTGCTCCAGTCGCAGGTAGTACTCCACGCTGATCCCGGAGAGCAGCGCGACCTCCTCGCGTCGCAGGCCGGGCACCCGGCGCCGGGACCCCGCAGGCAGGCCGACCTCCTCGGGGCGCAGACGCTCGCGCCGCACCTTGAGATATGCGCCGAGTTCACTCTTGGTCGCCATGCCCTCCAGGCTATGCGGCTTCGCGTTCCGCATCCTGTCCCCCCTGATACCAGGCTCCGCTCCCCGCGTGGACGCGGGCGAACGGAGGGCGTGCGGCGCCCCGGCAAGCGGGCCGCCATGCGCGGAGGCCCTCTCCCGGGGCGGGAACCTGCGGTTTCGGATATGCGACATGACACAAAGGCGACAAAGAGATAAGGACCGTAACCCCGGGGCGCCTGTCCAGAATCAGGCAAGCTTCCTGAACTTTTAGCTCTGGGGTCACCTTGTCATCACCTCCCTCCCGGGGACGCGCGCCGCTGGCACTGGGCGTCGCCCTCGCGGCGCTCACGGCGCTGGCCGCCGTCCCTCCCGCCGCCGCCTCCACCTCCCCAGGCGCGTCCGCCCGTGCTCTGGCCACCGCCGCACGCGCCACCGCGGCCTCCGCCGCCGGACGCACCGTCACCCTGATCACCGGGGACAAGGTGACCGTCGGCACCGCGCCGGACGGCACCGAGACCCGCAGCGTGCTCGGCCCGGACGGCCGTCCCGCCGACGCCGTCACCCACGCCGAGAAGGGCGAGACCTACGTCTACCCGCGGTCCGCGCTGCGCTACGTCGCGGCGGGCATGCTCGACCGGGACCTGTTCAACGTCACCCGGCTGATCGCCGACGGGTACGACGACGCGCACCGCTCGCGCCTGCCGCTGATCGTCACCTACACCGACGCCGCCGCGCGCGCCCGTACGGCCGCGCCGCCCCAGGGTGCCCGCGAAGTGCGCGCCCTGAGCAGCATCCAGGGCGCGGCGGTGGACGCCGACCGTTCGGCCGGCTTCTGGACCGCGCTCACCAAGGGCGCCACCCTCCCGGACGCCGCCGCGCGCGGCACGCAGGCCGGCGGCTCGCTGGCGGGCGGCATCGCCAAGGTCTGGCTGGACGGCAAGGTCAAGGCCGACCTGGCCGACAGCACCGCCCAGATCGGCGCGCCCAAGGTGTGGGAGAGCGGCGACACCGGCGCGGGCGTGGACGTGGCCGTGCTGGACACCGGCGTCGACACCGCCCACCCGGACCTCGCCGGGCAGGTGGCCGCCACCCGCAGCTTCGTCCCCGAGGCGTCCGTCGAGGACGGCGCGGGGCACGGCACGCACGTCGCCTCGACCATCGCCGGCACCGGCGCGGCCTCGGGGGGCAAGGAGAAGGGCGTCGCCCCCGGCGCCCGGCTGCACGTCGGCAAGGTGCTGGCCGACGACGGCGGCGGCCTGGACTCGTGGGTGCTGGCCGGCATGGAGTGGGCCGCCCGCGAAGAGCACGCCAAGATCATCAGCATGAGCCTCGGCGCGGGGCCCTCCGACGGCACCGATCCGATGAGCCTCGCGGTCGACCGGCTCAGCGCCGAGACCGGCGCGCTGTTCGTGATCGCCGCCGGCAACTCCGGCCCGGCGAACTTCACCGTCTCCACCCCCGCCGTGGCCGACGCCGCGCTGGCCGTCGCCGCGGTCGACTCCGCCGACGCGACGGCCGAGTTCTCCAGCCGCGGCCCGCGCCCCGGCGACTGGGCCCCCAAGCCGGACATCTCCGCCCCCGGCGTCGACATCCTGGCCGCCCGCTCGCAGTACTCGCTGGAAGGCGAGGGCTACTACACGACGATGAGCGGCACCTCGATGGCCACCCCGCACGTCGCGGGCGCCGCCGCGCTGCTCGCCGCCCAGCACCCCGACTGGACCGGCGCCCAGCTTAAGGACGCCCTGGTCAGCACGGCCAAGCCCGTGGAGGCCGCGGTCACCGACACCGGCGCCGGACGGCTGGACATCGCCGCGACCAGCGCCGCCAAGGTGTTCGGCACCGCCAGCGCGTTCGCCGGGTTCCACGGCTACCCGACCGAGCCGGGCGCCACGAGCGAGAAGGAGATCACCTACACCAACGCGGGCGACGCCCCGGTCACCCTCGACCTGGCCACCCGGCTGACCGGCGCCCCGACCGAGGCGTTCACCCTGTCGGCGCCGCGGGTCACCGTTCCCGCGCACGGCACCGCCACGGTGAAGCTCACCGCCGTGCTGGACCGCGTACCGGCCGACACCCCGGTGACCGGCACCGTGGAGGCCACCGACGGCGGCGCGGTGCACGTCCGCACCACGATCGGTGTCTCCAAGGAGGGCGAGCGCCGCAACCTCACCCTCACCGCCAAGGACCGGTCCGGCGAGCCGCTGAGCGGCACCGTCATCCTGACGGCCAAGGGCTTCTTCCTCCCCCTCTACCTGGACGCGACCGGCACCCTCGACCTGCGCATCCCGAGCGGCACCTACACCGCCTGGCTGGACGCCGATCTGACCGGCGCGCACGGGCCGCACTCGCTCGGCCTCGGGATGCTCGCCGTCACCGACCTCGTGCTCGACCGGGACCGGACGATGACGTTCGACGCGCGCAAGGCGCGGCCGATCACCGCCGTCGGACCCAAGGCGAGCACGCTGAGCGGCATGCGCTTCGACATCTACCGCGGCGTCTCCGACGGCGACTACACCGCCTCCAGCCGGTGGCCGGACCTTGGCTACGACAGCGTGTGGACGCTGCCGACCGGCCCGAAGGTGCGCGTCGGAGAGTTCGAGGCCGGCGGCCACTGGCGGCTGGAGCAGCCGGCGCTGACCGTCTCCGCCGGGGACCACGCCTACGACGACCTGATGGTCCACCGCGGCGCCGCACCGCTGCCCAAGGGCCGCCACACCCTGGAGGCGGTCTTCGCCGGTGACGGCGACGCGGCCGCGTACCGCTCCCGCCCGGTCGCCGGCAAGGCCGTGGTGGTCAGGGACGGCGCCGTCTCCCGCGAGGACCAGGTCGCCGCGGCCGCGGCCGCCGGGGCCAAGCTGCTGCTGGTCGTCGCCCAGGGCTACGGGCGGGTCCAGCCGTGGGACGACGGCGTCTACCTGCCGCCGAACCCCGCGCCGCTGACGGTGGCCTCGCTCGGCCAGGACGAGGGCGAGAAGCTGATCGCCCGCATCCAGGGCGGGCGGCGCACGCCGCTGGAGGTCACCTCCAACCCGGTCACCGAGTACGTCTACGACCTGGTGCACCACTTCACCGGCGCCGTGCCCGCCGAGCCGGTCTACCGGCCCAAGGAGAGCGAGCTGGCCCGCCTCGCGGTGTCCTTCCGCAACTACCGGCAGGGCAAGGCGATCGAGAACCGCTCCGACTTCTGGCGGTTCGGCTACACCACCGCCAGCAACATCGGCGGGTTCACCGCTCCGGCCATCGGCGAGCGCACCGACTACGTCACGGGCGGGGTCGCCTGGCACGAGCAGACCAGCCTCTACCGTGAGGTGCAGCAGTACAACCCCAAGGTCACCTACCGGGCGGGGACCACGACCGACGTGCACTGGTTCGGCCCGATCCACCGGCCGCGCACCGAGGCCGAGACCACCCCGCTGCGGCTGGACGACACCATCCACGTCGTGATGCCGGGCTGGGGCGACTCCGGCGCCGGCCACATCGGCCGCAGCCTGTACAACCAGATGGTGTCCAACTCGCTGAAGCTCTACCAGGGCGGCGCCCTGCTCGGTGAGGCATCCTACGACCAGCTGGCCGTCCCCGGCCTGCGGCCCGAGCGGCTGCCGTACCGGCTGGTGTCGGAGAACACGCGCGGCGAGTGGGCGAACCCGTACTCGACCTCCAGCCGCACCGAGTGGGGCTTCACCTCCGCCGCCACCGGCGGGCCGGAGGAGATCGCGCGGCTGCCGCTGATCCAGCTCGACTACGACGTGGACACCGACGTGTCCGGCCGGGCGCGCCGGCACGCCTCGCTCGCCGTCACCCCGCTCCACCTGGAGGACGTGCGGGGAGCGGGCGCCATCCGCGCCGCCACGCTGGAGGTCTCCTACGACGACGGCGCCACCTGGCGCACCACCCGGCTGCGCAAGGACGGCACGACGTGGCGGACCGACCTGGCCGCCCCGGCGTCGGCGTCGTACGCCACCCTGCGGACCACCGCCGCGGACTCCGAGGGCAACACGGTCTCGCAGACCATCACCCGCGCCTTCGGCCTGAAGTGACGCGCGGGGCCGGGAGCCGCCGTCCGGAGATCCACCCGATCTTCGGACAACGGCTCCCGGCCCTTCTTTCGACCCCGGCCACGCCGGACCGCCCGTGGCGGCGTACCCGCCCCGCACGGCCCGGTGTGGCCGTCGTCGTTCCCGGAGGAGGTGCCCTCCGGCGGCCTACGCCCCCGCCTCGGCGAACCGGAGGGCCGGATCGAGCTCGGTCAGCCCGAAGCCGAGCTGGCTGTACAGCTCGAGCTGGTCGAAGTACTCCCGGTGCGCGATGATCTCGCCGTGCTCCGCGAAGGTCGAGCAGGTGGCGCGGAAGACCACGCGGCGGCCGCTCCCCTGCACCTCGCGCCCGTCGGGCAGCAGGAAGGGCCCCTTGTGGGTGCCGGTGACCGTCCATTCGGTCACCGCGGGGTCGTCGGCTTCCGCCAACTCGAACACCGGCGTCAGGTGGAAGTCGGGGAAGGCCGTGAAGAGCTGCTCGTAGAGCCAGGCGATCTGCTCACGTCCCTCGGTGATCCCCGCGGGCGCGACGTAGACGGCATCCGGGCTGTAGCAATCGAGTATCTGCTTCATGTCATGTGCGTTGATCGCATCGCACAGGCGATGCTTCAGATCCCAGTTCTCAGACATAACGCTGGTCCCTCGCAGGCTGCTTGGGTCTGGACCACCGTACCCGGGTCACGGTCAACCCGATCTCCTGCTCAGGTCCCGACTCCGCCATGGAACGTCCTCGCGCTCGTATCCGGATCCACGCCGGCGCCAAAGGCACCTCCCACGGGAGCCTCCTCCCGGCGCCCGTGGCCGTGGCACGCGCCCGCCGCCGTCCCTGCGTGCGGGACGGCGGCGGGCGCGGGCACGGGCTCAGCCGGTGATGCTGGGACGGCCGTTCTCGATGTGGCCCATGAGGCGCCGGCCGAAACTCGCGTCCTGCTCACAGGTGATCCGCGCGTCGTACCAGCCCTGCGCCTCCTTGGCCGGCCAGGGAACCCGCCGGCTCTCGCCGGGCCGCAGGACGACGGCGAGGTCACGCTCGTCGTAGGCCAGCGCGCGGACGCGCAGCCTCACCCGCTCGGTGCCCTCGTTGACCAGCAGCAGGGTCAGCCGCAGCGCTTCCCCGTCGACCTGCGCCGAGACCTGCACCCCGGCCGCCGCTCCGGCCCGCGAGCCGGAGAACTCCCTGCGGAAGCCGTTCGGGCCGGTCAGCACCAGCTCGTAGCGGTCACCGGGCACCGGCACGACCCGTGTGGTCTCGCCCAGCACGTCGGCGTGCAGTGGCGCCGGCAGCTCACCGGCGTACGGGTAGACGGCCATGTGCGCGCTCTCGGTGCCCCGGTTGGCAAGGGTGAGGCGCAGTTCGGCACCGTGCAGCCGGGCCGAGGCCTCCGGCTGGTACGGCAGCGGGCGGGCCCGCCGCACGCCCTTCTCCTGCACGGGCATCCGCTGGTCCGCGGGCGGGGCGGGACGCCAGCGTCCGGTGAACGGCGGTACGGGGGCGGGGTGCGCAGGGGTGGGGCGCGACCCCGCCCTGGTGAAGTCGAAGGCCGAGGTGAGGTCGCCCGACACCGTGCGCCGCCACGCCGAGATGTCGGGGAAGCGCACCTTCAGCCAGCTCTCCAGGAAGCGGACCGTGGAGGAGTGGTCGAACACCTGGGAGCAGGCGTACCCGCCGATGGTCCACGGCGACACGACGACCATCGGCACCCGGACGCCGAGGCCGATCGGCTTGCCGTCGTAGAACTCGTCGGTCCGCTCGGCCGGCGGGCGCGGCGGCGGCACGTGGTCGAAGAAGCCGTCGTTCTCGTCGTAGGTGATGAACAGCGCAGTGGAACGCCAGACCTCCGGCGTCGAGGCGATCGCGTCCAGGATGTCCCAGGTGATCTGGGCGCTCTGGATCGGCGAGGAGGCGCTGGGGTGCTCGGAGTCGGCCGCCGGCGGCACGATGTAGCTGACCTTGGGCAGCCGGCCTGCCTCGACGTCCGCGCGGAAGCCCGCGGCCAGCGTGCCCGGCCGTCCCCGGCGCAGCGCCCGCTCGTAGAGCGAGCGCTCCTGCGGGGTGAGCGCGGCGACGCCCTCCTCCAGGCGGGCCAGCATCGCCTCGCGGTCGGCGTCGGTGGCCGCCCGGCCGAGGGCCGAGTAGAAGGAGTCCATACTCTGGAAGTCGCCGCGCAGCGCCTTGCGCGCGATGCGTCGGAAGGCGGCGAAGAACTCGAGGTTGTTGTCCTCGTAGTTGTCCCACTCCTGGTAGACCTTCCAGGAGTGGCCGGCGGCCTCCAGGACCTCCCCGGCGTTCGCCCAGGTGTAGCCGGCGTGGGTGTCCTCGTCGTAGGCCGAGTTGTCGATGGCCCGCTTCGTGGTGCCCGGCTCGTAGCCGGTGTGCCCGCTGACGTGGTAGTTGCGGTTGGGGCTGGTCGACGACAGCACCGAGCAGAAGTAGTGGTCGCAGATCGTGAAGCTGTCGGCCAGCTCGTACTGCAGCGGGAGGTCCCGGCGCTCGTAGTAGGCCATGGTCGCCGGGCTCTTGGCGGCGACCCAGCCGTTGTGCCAGCCATCGGCGGCGGCCTGCTGGCCGTCGCCCCAGCCGTGCGGCAGCGCCGAGATCCACTGCAGGTCCTTGCCGACGATCCCGGCCGCCTCGCGTACCGGGAAAGGCAGCACACGGCCGGCGCCGTCCGGCTGCTCGAAGACCGGCCGGCCATCCGGCAGCGTGACCGCGTTGCGGTCGCCGAAACCGCGCACGCCGCGCAGCCTGCCGAAGTAGTGGTCGAAGGACCGGTTCTCCTGCATGAGGAAGACGACGTGCTTGATCGCCGACAGCCCGCCCGAGGGCGCCGGCATGGCCATGGCGGCGTGCACGGACGGCGGCAGCACCGAAACCGCTGCGGCGCCGGCGCCGGCGGCGAGGAACCCTCGGCGGGACAGGCCCTGGGACATCGTGGTCCTTTCTGCTGGGGCCGCCGATCTTTCCGGCGACCTGGACATCCCAGTGCCTGCGCATAGCAATATGACGACGTACAACGGCATTTCTGATTAACCGTTGACGAACCTCGGCCGCGCGGCGAAGCGCCGGGGCGCGGCGTGCCCGCGGGGAGGGCCGCCGCTCGTGGCCCTCCCCGCGGTGCGATGCCCTCTGGGGATCAGTACACGAAGACGCTGCCCGCGTTGAAGGAGATGCTCGAGTAGCTGCCGGGGTACAGCGGAAGGGGGGTGCCGGTGCAGTCGGTGTTGGTCCACAGCGTGGCGATCGTGCTCGCGGTGTTGATCGCCGAGTGTGCCCGTCCGGAGCCCCAGCCGTGTGCGACGAGGTCGACGCAGACGCCCGCGGGAGGAGTCAGCGACTGCGCGGTGAACCTCGCGCCGGTGTACCCGGTGTCCTCGAATAAGCAGAGGGTGCGGGTGAACTCGCACGTCCCGGCGAGCTTCGAGGCCGACGAGGCGGCAGCGGGGGTGGCGAGGCCTCCGGCGAGTAGCGCGGCGGCCGCCAGCGACGCCGCGACCGCGAACCTGCCCTTGAGGTTGAATTTTGAAGCGTTCACTTTCGCTCTCCCTTTATGCTCGATGAAACCCTGACGGCGGCGACGGGAATGGATTTCCGCCGGCTAAGCGCATAACGCGGCAGCGCATGCGCGCCTCTGCTCGGCAAGCGTTTTCGGCCACGCGGGACCGGCGGAACGAGTGCCGGCGCGACCGGCGGCCGGAATGCGACGGGAAACCTCGCGTCCCGCACGGCGGGACACGCGTAAGTGCGCCGCACCGGCCAGGTGACCGGCGCGGACCCGACTACGGCTAAGGTTCGAAGGGGAATTCGGGAGGACGGGCGCGATGGGGCGTTGAGCGGCTGCGCCGTGCCCCGCGACGGTTCGATGGAAAGCGGTCCGGATGGCCCATGGCTCGCCAAGGGGCCGGTTTCGTGGCTCTCAACAGTGCCTTTCTCACACTCACGGCGTCCCCGTACGCAGTCGAATGGTGGAGAACAAGGAATCACTTACCGAGCAGTCGAACGCGCAAAAAAGTAACACATCATTGACTACATCCGCAACACCCCTGACAAGCGGCCATTCGCGGGAATTGCGGAATTGCGCGCCGGACATGAAGTCCGCCCCGGCGACCGGAAGGTCTCCTCGCGCACCCGGACGCGCCCCTCCGCCGCCGGAAGGTCGCACCGGGAGAGGCGGTGCGACCCCCGGCGGCCCGGCGGCGGGGAGCGGATCTCAGGCGATGCCCGGGGACGCCGGGGTGAGCGCCACCGCCGCCTCGGCGGTGTGGACCAGGAAGGTCAGCGTCTCCTGGAAGTACAGCTCGATGCTGTCGGCGTCGTGCGACAGGTAGCCGATGGACAGGTCCTGGCCGATGCACAGCTCGAAGTCGCCGCCCCGGCTGGAGAGCAGGAAGGCCCCGTCGATGGCCGGCGCCCAAATGATCTTTCCGTCCAGCAGGCGGGCGATGTGCTCCAGGACCGGGTACCCGTGCACGGCGGTCTCGCTCACGGCGGTGTACGCGTCGGCGCTCAGCACCAGGTCGTACGGCCCGCCGACACCTGCCAGGCGCAGCGCCGAGATGGCCCGGCTGACCACGTCGGGGTAGTCGCCCGCCTCGGCCGGCAGGGTGAGCGCGGGGTTGGAGGAGCTCTCCCGGATGCCGGCGATGCCCGCCGAGGCGTACCCCTCGAACACCGCGCGGTCCTCGGCGAACGCGATGCGCTTGGCCGCGTCCTTCACCGGCTGCCAGTCGGCGTCCTTGGCGCCGCGCTCGACGTCGTCCACCTGGCGGCGGTCCACGGTGAACGGCACCCGCAACTCCAGGATCGGCTGCGAGCGCCGGGTGCGCGCGACGACGCCCGGCGCCGGCGGCTCGACGGAGTCCAGGTGCCCCGTCGAGACCGCGGCCAGCGTGAGCCCGGCCGGCTCGGGAACGTCGACGACCCGCCGGCCGGCCACGTGGCGCTTGAACGTGCGCCGCGCCTCCTCCTCCAGGTCGGCCCACGCCGCGTCGGAGATGGGTGCCAGCTCGCGGTGCAAGTTGTTCATCGGGACGTGCTCCTCTTCAGATCGCCGATGCGCAGGGACCCGTCGTACGGGGCCTCGTTCTCGGTGGTGGTACCGGCTCCGGCCGCGGTGCCGGCGCCGGGGGGCTCGGGAAGGTCGTCGAGGAAGTCGAGGCTGGGGACGAAGAACAGCGTTCCGGTGATCGCCTTGGAGAACGCGAGGATCCGGTCGTGGTTGCCGGCCGGGTCGCCGAGGAACATGTTCTCCAGCATCCGCTCGGTGACCGCGGGGGTGCGGGCGTACCCGATGAAGTAGGTGCCGAAGACGCCTCTGCCGACGTTGCCGAACGGCATGTTGTCGCGCAGGATGCGCCGCTCGGTGCCGTCGGGGTCGGTGATCGTGGTGAGCGCGACGTGCGAGTCGGCCGGCTTGACCGCGTCGTCCAGCTCGATGTTGGACAGCTTCGTCCGCCCGATGACCTTCTCCTGCTCGTCCACCGTCAGCGCGTTCCAGGCCCGCAGGTCGTGGACGTACTTCTGCACGATGACGTAGCTGCCGCCGGCGAACTCCGGATCCTCCTCGCCGATCAGCACCGCCTCGCTCGCCACCGGGCCGACCGGGTTCTCGGTGCCGTCGACGAAGCCGAGCAGGTCACGCACGTCGAAGTACTTGAAGCCCTGCACCTCGTCGCGGACCACGACGACGTCGCGAAGACGGTCCATGATCTGGGAGGCCAGCTCGAAGCACAGGTCGAGGCGCATCGCCCTGATGTGGAACAGCAGGTCTCCGGGGGTGGAGACCGCGCGGTGCTCGGGGCCGTTCAGCTCGCGGAACTCGTGCAGCTCGGCCGGGCGCGGCCCGCCGAACAGCCGATCCCACGCCGCCGAGCCGATGCCCGCGACGCAGCTCAGCCGCCCCTCCGGCGCCCGGAAGCCCACCGAGCGCTGCAGCGCCGGCAGGTCGGTCAGCAGATCGCGGGCCGCGGGCTCGCCCCCCGGCGAGACCGTCACCACCAGGAAGATCGCCGCCGTGGTCAGCGGGCTCAGCACCGCCTGCGGCACCGCGGGCCGGCCCGGCGGCCCGGCGGGCACCTGCTGGGTCATCTCCACGCACTCCCCCCACTCGCACCTCGAAAGCACAAGGGTGTCAGCCTCTTCCCCTGGTGCCCACCCCGGGGTGGCCGGTTCCGGCCGCCCGTCCGGCGGCCTCCGCCACTTCTCCCGCCGCGTCCGCCCTCGCCCCACCGGCCGCGCCGGGACGGCCGGCGTCATGGACCGTTCATCCGCCCGCCCCGCCACGCACCCTTGCACCGGCCGGACGTTCGCTTCACGGGCAGCGTTGATCATCCAGGACGGCGGCCGGCGCACCCGGATCGCCGCGCCCGGCACGAAGGTCTCCGTCAAGCCGGATCCTGCCTTCGCGGGACGGCTAGGCGAGTTCCAGGTGGGGGTGGGCTTCGCCGCCGGGGGTGAGGCCGTCCCGCTGGAGGAGCCGGGTCACCGCCTGCTGGGCGGTGACCACGTCCTCAAGAGCGCCGCGCAGGCCGGTGAGCGGGGGGACGCCGTCGGTGACCATTTCGTGGAACGCCGCGAGCTCCCGCTCGAAGGAGCCGGTCACATCGCTGTAGGACAGCCGGCCGTCGGCGCCGACGTCGGTGAGCCGGGCGGCCGCGCCCGGCAGGTAGGGCGTGGGGAAGACCACCTCGGAGGTGCCGGTCGCGTGATGGACGGCGACGGTCTCCCGGTAGGCCGGGTAGTCGCTCAGGTAGTGCCAGTGCACGGCGTACCGGCCGCCGGCGCGCAGCGGTCCCGACAGTTCCACCGACCGGCCGCCCGCGCCGGGCCAGGTGGTCGCGTGGTCGACCTCGGAGGGGCCGCCGGCGAGCAGGCGCAGCAGCGACAGGTCGTGGCTGATGCTGTTCATCGTGGTGGTGTACAGCCACCGCGCCTCCTGGTGCGCGTCGCCGATCGCGGCGCGCACCAGCGCGTCGTCCTGGGCGCGCAGCCGGTCGGTCACCTCGGCGGGCACGTCGGCGGGCGGCGCGGGGAGGCGGGCGAAGGCGAGCTGCGACCGGTCGCTCGGCCGCAGCACCGTCACCTGGACGGCCCGCACATCGAGGCGGCGCCCGGCCATCCGCTGGACGGCGGGGTCGTACTGCTTCATGTAGCCGACCATGAGCCGGGGCCGGTCCGGATCCTCCAGCGCCGCGATCTCGGCCACCTCTGCCCGGGTGTAGGCGAGCGGCTTCTCGCACAGCACGGCGTGGCCCCGGCGCAGCGCGTCCGCGACCACCCGGCCGTGGGAGCCGGAGGTCAGCACGAGCACGGCGTCGAAGCCGCCCGCGTCCAGCATGGCGGTGACGTCGGTGTAGCGCCGGGCCACGCCGTAGCGCACGGCCGTCCGGGCGGTCAGCGTGGCCGACGGGTCGCACAGTGCCACCGTCTCGAACAGGTCGCCGCGCCGCTCCAGCATCGGCAGGTGGACGAGTTGCGCGATGGCGCCGAGCCCCGCGACGGCCACCCGGAGCCTCACCGGCCGGCGCCCCTCACGCCGCGGCGCGCGAGGGCGCCGCTCCCCCGTGTTCCGCCGACCGCCACGCGTCGTCCCCGCTCTCCGTCTCGCCCCGGGCGGACCGGCCGGGCGCGGACCTGCCCGGCGCCTTCTCCGCATCCCCGAGGATAACGGCCGCCGGCAGGGCGCCGGGCGGTCCGGCCACCGGGATCAGGCGCGGCTGGAAACCGGTGTCCAGAGGCGGTCGATCTCCTCTTCGGCCGCCGCGAGGCTCTTCTCGGCGAGCGGGATCAGCTCGGCCATCCGCGGGTCCACCGGAGCGAGCGTGAGCTCGGCCGAGATGAACCGGGGGTGCAGACCCGTCATCGACAGGCCGTGGGGAAGCCACAGCTCGGCGTGGTTCCACCCTTCCTTCGGCGTGCCCGGCCCGTACCCGCCGCCGCGGGTGGCGATGACGATGAACTCCCGCTCGCCGAGCAGCGGGGCCCCTGTCGCGTGGTCGAAGGACAGGCCGCCCGCGATCAGGTGGTCGACCCAGGCCTTGACCGTGCTCGGCACTCCGAAGTTGTACAGCGGCAGCCCCAGCAGGACCGTGTCCGCCTGCTTCACCTCCTCGACCAGCCGCTCGGTCAGGGCCCAGGACTCGGCCTGTTCCGGGGTGTGCTGGTCCGGCGGCACCATGCGCGCCAGGCCGCCCTTGGCGTCCAGGTGCGGCAGCGGGTCGTGGCCGAAGTCGCGGTAGATGACGGTCCCGCCGGGGTGGGCGGCCTGCCAGAGGGCGGCGGCGCGGGCGCTCAGCCTGCGGCTGACCGAGCGGTCGCCCTGGATGCTGGCATCGATATGAAGTAGGTGAGACATCACTCATTACCCTTCGATGGATAGCTTGTGCCGCATCAATGATTAGCGTCGAGTCGACCCTACGTCAAGTGGGCTAGAATCGGGTCATGACCATCCCGACGGCCGATGACCAGCCGACCGAGAGCTCGGGTCCCCTGCTGGAACACCTGGCGCGCCTGCTGCGGCTGCGCACCGAGAACCTCCTGACGCCGCTCGGCCTGCGCCCGCGCCACTTCGTCACCCTGACCCTGCTGCGGGACGGCGGCGGCACGACGCAGCAGGCACTCGCCGCCCGGCTGGCGATGGACGGCACGAACGTCGTGGGGTTGCTCAACGAGCTGGAGTCCGCCGGCCTGGTGGCCCGCCGGCGCTCACCCGAGGACCGCCGGCGCCACATCGTCGAGCTCACCGACACCGGGCACGCGACGCTGACCCAGGCCGAGTGCGCCGTCGTCGCGGCCGAGGAGGAGGTCCTCGGCTTCCTCAGCTCCGAGGAGCGGCACCTCCTCTACGCCCTGCTGCGCAAGGCCACGAGCGAGACCGAGGTCAGGTGCACCGAGGCCGTCCTCTGACCGGCGCCTTCCCGGCCTCGCCCTCCCGCTCAGCCATGGGACGAGAGTTCGCGCACGCCGGGCCCGTCAGGCCGTCACGACCCGCCCCGGAGCGGCGTACAGGATGCGCGCGGCCGGCGGTTCAGCCGATGCCGGTGTCGCCGTCCACGTAGACCCAGGCGCCGTCATGCCGGCTGAAGCGACTGCGTTCGCGCAGCTCACCGGGGGTGCCGCGGAAGGTGTAGCAGGCCCGGAAGGTGACCGTGCCCGCGGTGTGGACGGCGCTGCCTCCGGAGACCTCCTCGATCTCCAGCCCGCTCCACCGCATGCCCCGCTCGAACTCGACCCGAGGCGGCCGGGTGGCGGGGTGCCAGGTGCGCAGCAGGTAGGCCTCGTCCTCGACCGCGAAGGCCGCGAAGCGCGAGCGCATCAGCAGCTCGGCCGTGGGAGCGGGGCGACCGGCGTGGAACCGGCCGCAGCACTCGCCGTAGGCGGCGGGCAGGCCGCAGGGGCAGGGGCGCCGCGAGCTCGGCGAGTCCGTTCCCGCGCCACGCGATGACGCTCCCTGGCCACGCTGGGAGGCGCCGCCGGGACGCGGGGACGTGCCACGAGGACGGGAGCTACCGGTCACCCTGCCGAGGCTATCCCGTCCCGGCTCCCGGCGCGGTCCCCGCGCCATCCCGCCCCGAGGGCGGCGGACGCGGCGCGCTCGGATGGAATCGAGAAGGCGCCCGAGCCGGAGCCCCGCCTTTCGGGCCTTTCACGTGGCGCGTCGCGTCGTTGGCGGGAATGCGTCACGCCGCCGGGCCGGTCGGCGGCGTACGGGACCGTGCGCCGCGGTGGCGCGTGACGGCGCAGGTCAGCGGCCATGCACCGATGGCCGTATTCCGGCGAACCCATACAGGCGGCGAAGGTCGTGTTAATTCTTGTTTAAGACGGTTTGTCCAACTATTGCGTCCAAGCATCTCTGCCATCACGATTCTCGGCGGTAGTTCGGCAAGATCCCTACCCTCGTCGCTGACGCCCGCGGGGGCCCAGGCGCCCGCGAAGGAGATCGTGTGTCCATATCCCGCCTTTGGCGAGCGGCCCTGATCGGGACCACCTCGCTCGCCCTCTTCCTCCCCCAGAGCGTGGCGTACGGCGCCACGCCCGCCGCCGGCCCCGGATCCGACAAGATCAACCGGGTGGTCACGGCGGAGCTCTCCGCGGACGGCAAGGCCACCTTCTGGGTGCGCCTGAAGGACCGCGCCGACCTGCGCACCGCACGGACGGCGAAGACCAAGTCCGACAAGGGCCGGCAGGTCTACCGCGCGAAGACGCAGACCGCCACCGCCTCCCAGGCGAACCTCCGCAAGCTGCTCAAGGCGCGCCACGCCGACTTCACGCCGTTCTGGATCGTCAACACCATCAAGGTGACCGGCGACGCCGGCCTCGCGGCCGACATCGCCGCGCTTCCCGAGGTCGCCTCGATCGAGCCCGACCAGACCAGCCCGTCCCCCGACCCGCAGCCGGGCGTGGCCCAGGCGGCCACCGGGAACGTCGAGTGGAACGTCGACCGGATCAACGCCCCGAAGGTGTGGAACGAGCTCGGCGACCGCGGCGAGGGCGTCGTCATCGCCAGCCTCGACACCGGCGTGCAGTGGGACCACCCCGCGCTGAAGTCGAAGTACCGCGGCACCCGCCCGGACGGCACGGCCGATCACAACTACAACTGGTACGACCCCGAGGGCTGGTGCCCGGCCGCCGAGCCCTGCGACGACCGCGGCCACGGCACCCACACCATCGGCACCATGGTCGGCGACGACGGTGAGGGCAACGGCATCGGCGTCGCCCCCGGCGCCACGTTCATCTCCATCAAGGGGTGCGGCTCCTCCGCCGTCGGGTGCACCCGGGCGGCGACGATGGCCGGCGGGCAGTGGATCCTCGCGCCCACCGACCTGAACGGCCAGAACCCGCGGCCCGACCTGGCCCCCGACATCGTCAACAACTCCTGGGGCGGCAGCGGCATCGACCTGTTCTACAAGGACATCGTCGAGGCCTGGGTCGCCGCGGGCATCTTCCCTGCCTGGTCCAACGGCAACGAGGGCCCCTCCTGCGGCACCACCGGAACGCCCGGCGGGTACATCGCCAGCTACAGCGCCGGCGCGGCCGACGTCAACGGCCGCATCGCGTACTTCTCCTCACGTGGCGAGGGCGAGGACGGCGAGATCAAGCCGAACATCACCGCGCCCGGTGTCGACATCCGCTCCGCCGTACCGGGCGGCGGGTACGCGCTGAAGTCCGGCACCTCGATGGCGAGCCCGCACGTCGCCGCCACCGTGGCGCTGATGTGGGCGGCCTCCCCCTACGTGAAGAACGACGTCGCCCTCACCCGGGAGCTGCTCGACCGCACGGCGGCCGACGTGGACGACCAGGGCTGTGGCGGCACGGCCGGCGACAACTTCGTCTACGGCGAGGGCATGCTGGACGCCTACGCGGCCGTGCAGGCCACCCCGGCCGGGGAGTTCGGCACGCTGACCGGCACCGTCACCTCGGGCGGCTCGCCGCTCGAAGGCGTCACCGTGAAGATCACCGGCCCGCTGAACCGGACCGTCACCACCGGCCAGGACGGCTCGTACTCCATCCCGCGCCTGATCGCCGGCGACTACCAGATCACCGCCGGCAAGTTCACCTACGACGACGCCACCGCGACGGTCACCGTGGGCGACGGCTCGACGGCCACCAAGGACCTGTCGCTGACGCCGCAGGAGATGGGCACGGTGTCGGGCACGGTCAGCAGCGTGGGCCTGCCCGAGTCCGGCGCCACGGTGCGCGCGACCGGCACCCCGGCGAGCACGGTCACCGACGCCCAGGGCCGCTACGAGCTGCGGCTGCCCCGCAAGGCCTACGACCTGGCGGTCACCGCCGGGTCGCCGTGCGCGGAGAACACCACCGTCCCGGTCACCGTCACGGCGGCGCTGACCCAGGACATCGAGCTGACCAGCCACATCGACTCCTACGGCTACACCTGCAAGACCGGGACCGAGCCGTACATCGAGGGCACCGAGCGGCAGCCGCTGAACTACGACGACGAATACCAGAACATCTCGCTGCCGTTCGCCTTCCCGTTCTACGGCAGGACCTACACCTCGGGCATGGTGAGCACGAACGGCTTCCTGAGCTTCGGCGACTACACCTACGCCTACCCGACCAACGAGTCACTGCCCTCGGCCGACGGGCCGAACGCCGGTGTCTACCCGTTCTGGGATGACATGGGGCTGTTCGACTTCGACGAGGGCCACCTCTACACCGCCACCATCGGCACCGCGCCGAACCGCACCTTCGTCGTCGAATGGCGCAACGCGCGGTTCTACTCCCGGGACGAGCTCATCTCCTACGAGGCGCTGCTCGGTGAGGACGGCTCCGTCGGGTTCCGCTACCGCGGGATCAGCAGCGATTTCGCCACCGGCGAGGGCGCCACGATCGGCATCGAGAACGCCGACGGCACCGACGCCTTCCAGTACTCCCACCTGACCGGTGGGGTGCTGCGCGACGGCCAGAGCATCACCATCGCCGCCCGCGGGCACGGCCTGGTCGCCGGCACGGTCACCGACGCCAACGACCGGCGGCCGGTGGCGGGCGCGACGGTGCAGGTGGGCGACGTGGCGACGTTCACCACCGGAGCCGACGGCGCCTTCCTCGGGCAGGTCCCGGCCGGTGACTTCCCGGTGGAGGTCTCGGCCGGGAACTACGGCACGGTCACCAAGGACGTCACCGTCGCGGCGGGACGGCGCACCACGCTGGACACCGCGCTGACCACCGGCCGGGTGACCGCGTCGACCGGTCAGGTCACCCTGGTGATGCCGGCCGGCGCGACCAGGACGGGCGGGTTCGAGCTGTCCAACCCGGGCGCCACCGCCGCGTACACGATCGAGGTGGACCCCGCGGCGAAGGACTGGCTGGGCGTGACCCCGGCCGGCGGCGAGGTCGCGGCGGGCGGTTCGGTGCGGGTGCGGGTCACCGCCTCCAGCGCCGGCGTCCGGCCGGGCACCGTCCGCACCGGGACGCTGACCGTGCGCTCGGCGAGTGGCCGCACCCCGGCGTTCCCGGTCACCGTGTCGGTCGTGGTGCCGAAGGTCCAGGTCGCCCTGGAGGCCGGCGGCGGCAAGAAGGTGACCGACGCGGCCGGTGACATCTGGACGCCCGACCGGGAGTACAGCCGCGGCGGCTACGGCTACGTCGGCGCGGGCCACGCCTCCAGCACGGGCGTGCGGATCGCCGGCACCACCGAGCAGGCACTGTTCGCCTCGGCCCGCGAGGGCATGCGGGAGTACCGCTTCGACGGCGTGCCCGACGGCGTGTACACCGTGGAGCTGGGCTTCGCCGAGATCCACGGCAAGCGTCCCGGCAAGCGGGTCTTCGATGTCACCGCCGAGGGACGGCCGCTGGTCACGGCGCTGGACGTCGCCAAGGAGGCCGGGCAGAACACCGCGCTCACCCGGCAGTACACGGTGAAGGTCACCGACGGCCGGCTCGACGTCTGCTTCACGGCGCGCGCCGGGGAGCCGATCGTCAACGCGATCCGGGTCACCGAACGCCCCGACAAGACCGCCGGCTGACCGCCCCGGCCCTCACCTACCGGCCCGTCCCCGCTCCCGGGGGCGGGCCGGTCCCGTTCATCCCGCCCGGCTCAGGAGTCGGCGGGGCGGGGGCCGAAGCGGATGCCGGACAGGGCGTCGGCCGCGGCGCGGTCGAGCACGGTGACGCTCGCGGCGGGCGGCAGCCGGCCGGAGCGGGCCCGCTCGATGAGCACCCGCCAGCGCCGGCAGTGCCGGGCGAAGGTCGCGGCGGTCACCACCCGGCCGCGCTGGATCTGCCCGGCGCGGGCCGCCGCCGGCGGGACGTCGAGCAGGATGAGGTGCATCCCGCCGCGGCCGCGGGCGAGCCGGGCGAAGCCGTACAGCAGGTGCGGCCAGGTGCCCCGGGTGTGCGCGATCACCGGATGCCCGCGCGACACCGCCCGGGCGATGCGCAGCACGTGGGTGAGGTGGACGATCGGCGTGCGGGCACGCGGCGGAACCGGGCCGAGGAAGCGCGACCACCAGTTGCGCGCCTGCCGCGAGTCGATCACCCGTACCTCGCCGGCCGCGGCCACCGGGGCGGTCTCCCGGCCGTCCAGCCGGTACAGGCGGGCGAGCAGGGTGCTCTTGCCCGCGCCGGGCAGCCCGGCCAGCAGCACCAGCGAGCCGGCGGGGTAGCGCAGCTCGCCGCCGTCGGCCACCGCCTGCCCGGGACGCCACGCGTGCTCCGGCCGCGAGATGGTCGGCTCTGGGGTCATCGGCCTCGCGCCCTCCGTTCGGGAGCCCGACGGGAGGCGAACGCGGATCACCGCTCGGGTCGGGCCCGTTGCCCTGAGCAACGCGCGGCCCCTCGGATAAGTTTCACGCGGCGCCGATCCCGGCGGCGGACCGGCGGCAGGGGCGCGGCGCCGTCCACGGACGCGAACCGCCCGCCCGGGCATGGCGCGCCGGGCGGGCGGTCGGGGTCGGCGGAGCCGGCGGGATCAGCCGGGGAGGCGGCACCCGTCGGTGGTCTTCCCGTTGTTGCAGTGGTTGAGCTGGAGGGAGTCGAGCAGGTAGGCGAAGGTCTGCCCGGCCGGGCTGACCACCGAGAGCTGGACGGTGGCCGCGCCGGTCGGCGCCAGGGCGGAGACCGAGTACTCCTGCCAGCTCGTCGACAGGGCGTAGGTGGAGCTGTCACTGGTGGAGATCAGCGCGTTGGACGAGTTGTACCACGACAGCCGGAGCTTGACGTTGCCCGAGGTGGCCGTGGTCAGCCGGGCGAAGAACCGGTAGCGCTGCCCGGCGGTGACCGCCGGCTTGCGGGTGACCGAGACGAGCCCCTCCGCGTGGGACTGCACGTTCATGGTGAGTGAACGCCGCCCGTCGTAGTAGCGGGCCGAGGTCTGGCTGTCGGGCCCGGGCGGGGTCATCTGCATCCAGCCGCCGCCGGACGCCGTGAAGCCCGAGGGGCCGGCGTACGGCGCGTCGGCCTCGATGGTGCGTTCCTGCGCGGTCAGCAGGTCGTTGCTGTACCCGATGTCGCAGCAGGTCGGCGTGGTGAACATCGCGTAGGCGGCGATGTTCACCTTGCGGGTGTCGGGATAGCTGGAGGTGGAGAACAGCGCCGAGGTCTCGCTCGGGTCGTAGTAGGTGTTGAACTCCTGGTCGATCTGCCAGTCGTTGTACTGGCTGATCATGATGTCGTTCAGCGAGAAGCTGTTGGGCACCTCACTGACCTTGGCGTGGTCCACGTCGGCCAGGTGGATCAGCTCGTGCATCATGGTGGCGCTGTCCCACTCGTCGGTGGTCGCCACGCAGACGCCGTCGCACCAGGCGGTGGCGGTGCCGTTGAAGTCCTCGAACACCACGTACTTGCGGCCGGCGTCGTCGTACCCCGCCGCCTCCAGGTCGTCGGCGATGGTGTACGGGGTCGTCTCCCCGCTGATGTCACCGGACTCGATCTTCTCCGGCACTACCAGCGCCCGCGCGTACCCGGCGTAGGTGCTGGTGTCGTAGCCGGTGCGGCAGCTCAGCTTGATGTGCTGGTCGTAGTCGGTCGACTCGTCGAGCAGCCAGTCCATCCGATCGACGATCTTGGCGATCCGCTCGACGTAGGCGTCGTAGTTGTTGCCGTTGCCGTCGTGCCAGGCGTAGATCACCTGGACCGCCGGCGTGCTCCCGCTCGCGTTCTTCGGGTCCGAGAGCGTCGTGGTGCAGCCCCGCTTGGGCACGTTCGCGTCCACCGGCTGGGCGTAAGGCGCGACCGGCTCGGTCCCGATGGGGTCGAAGGTGGCGTGCGCCGGACTCGCCATCGTCAGAACGACGAGACCTCCCGCGACGATCGCCGTGATGAAGCGGTTCAGCTTCGACGACAAGGATGCTCCTCCCGTAAAAAATCATCCACGGGCGCACCCAATCACGATTTGTCAAGAAAAAGAAGATCGCGGAAGTAAATGTGGAATAGGTCACCGGATATCGGCGATATAACTCTCATAACCGCCGATATCCGGATACTCCGCGTAAAAATGGTTGATCGCGGCCGTCAGGACCCGTTATCGTCCGGCAGCGCCAGGCGGAGCAGCAGGTCCTTGACCTCCACCGCCTCGAACCGGTCGCGGGCGGCCGACGGGTCCGAGCACAGCAGAACGGGGGCGTCGGCCGGGTCCGCGGGAAGCAGCCCGTGGGAGCCGCGCACCGCGCGGGCTCCCGCGTCCAGCCCGACGACGCTCATCAGATAGCGCATGCCGAGCTTCTTGCGCAGCAGCGCCACCCCGGCCCGGCGCTTGGCGCCGAGCGGGTCGTCGGGGTCGAAGAAGAGCTCGGCCGGGTCGTAGCCGGGCTTGCGGTGGATCTCGACCAGGCGCGCGAAGTCGGGCGCGCGGTCGTCGTCCAGCCAGTAGTAGTACGTGAACCAGGCGTCACGTTCGGCGAGCAGCACCAGCTCCCCCGAACGGGGGTGGTCCAGGCCGTGTGCCGCCTTGCCCTCCTGGTCGAGCACCTCGCCGACGCCGGGCAGGGCCGCGCACAGCTTGGCGACGGCCGGCACATCGGCGGGGTCGGCCACGTACACGTGCGCCACCTGGTGGTCGGCGACCGCGAACGCCCGGGAGGTCCACGGGTCCAGGTACTCCATGCCGGCCTGGGTGTACACCTCCAGCAGCCCTTCGGCGCGCAGCGCCCGGTTGACGTCGACGGGACGGGACACATCGGTGATGCCGTACTCCGACAGGACCACCACGGTCCGCCCCTGGGCCGCGGCGGCGTCCAGCAGGGGCGCCAGCACGCCGTCGAGCTCGGCGGCGGACGCGGCCGAGCGCGGGTCGGACGGGCCGTACCGCTGCAGGTCGTAGTCCAGGTGCGGGATGTAGGCCAGGGTCAGGTCGGGGTTCTGCTCGGCCATGATCCGCTCGGTGGCGCGGCAGATCCAGGTGGAGGAGGCGATGCCCGCGCCCGGCCCCCAGTAGGTGAACAGGGGGAACGTGCCGAGGGCCGAGGTGAGGTCGTCGTGCAGCTCCGGGGGGTAGGTGTAGCAGTCGGGGTCCTTGCGCCCGTCGGCGTGGTAGATCGGCCGCGGGGTGACCGTCCAGTCGACGTCGGCGCCCATGGCGTACCACCAGCACACGTTGGCCACCGTGTACCCCGGCCGGGCGCGCCGGGCGGCGTGCCACAGCTTGTCCCCCTCGACGAGGGCGTTGTGCTGGCGCCACAGCAGGACCTCGCCGAGGTCGCGGAAGTACCAGCCGTTGCCGACGACGCCGTGCCCGGTGGGGAGCTCGCCGGTGAGGAAGGTCGACTGCACCGAGCAGGTGACCGCGGGCAGGACCGTGCCGAGCTCCGCCTGGAAGCCCCCGGCGGCGACGGCGCGCAGCCGCGGCATGTGGGCCAGCAGCCTCGGGGTCAGGCCCACGACGTCCAGGACCAGCAACGATGTCATGCTTTAACTCCCAGGTGGTGAAGTTCGGCGCGGGCGAAGGCCAGCTCGTCGGCGATGCCGGCGGCGAGCTGCTCCGGGGTCGCCGGGCGCAGTGCGGGGGGCAGCACGCCCCAGGTGTAGGTCTCGACGTCGAAGTGGTCGCACAAGGGCTCGGGACCGCCGGCGAGTTCGGCCAGCGCCTCGCGCAGCAGCGGAGTGGTCGCCGCGAGGGGTGGGGACGGCGCGACGTGCAGTGGTACGTGGTAGTGCACCCGCCACGGCGCGGGCAGCCGCCGGTCGAGCGCCTCGTCCAGGTCGTCGGCGGACGCGCCGCCGGCGGTGCGCGTCTGGTGCAGGAAGCGCGGCTCGGCGTACTCGCGCAGGGCCTCGGGCTCGGCGGTCTCCAGGGCGGCCGAGACCTGCACCTTGACGACCGGCAGGCCGGCGCGGCGCAGCGCGCGCAGCGCGTCCGCGGGCCGTTCCCAGGCGCAGGCGAGGTGGGCGAGGTCCAGGCAGACGCCGAGCCGGTCGTGGTCGGCGTCCGCCAGGTGGGTGATCGCCTGCTCGGTGGTCTCCACGACGCAGCCGGGTTCGGGTTCGAACGCCACCCGCACGGTCCGCCCGGTGCCGGACTCGACGGCGGCCAGCCCGGCGGCGAGCTCGTCGAGATTGCGCGCGGCCCGGCCGGCCATGCCGGCGTCCCAGGGGTCGCGCCAGGCGAGCGGCAGGGTGGACACCGAGCCGCGGGCCGCGTCATCGGGCAGCAGGTCGGCCAGGACGCGCGCCAGGTCCAGGGTGTAGGCGAGCCGCTCGGGCGTCGTCCAGTCGGGGTGGTACACCGCGTGTTTGACCACCGGGTCCTGGAACGAACGGTAGGGGAAGCCGTTGAGGGTCACCACCTCCAGGCCCCGCGCGTCCAGCTCGCGGCGGAGCCTGCGGCGCGGCGCCGGGTCGGCGGCCAGGGCGGCGGCGACCGGCGCGGCCAGCCAGAGCCCGAGCCCGAGGACATCGGTGCCGAGCCGCTCGAGGATCGGCACCGCGTAGGTGTCGAACTGGGCGATGATGCCGTCGAGGTCCTGCGCCGGGTGCACGTTGGTGCAGTAGCTCAGATGCAGCCGGTCCCCCGACGGGTGGTGGAGCCGCATCAGGAGCCGCCGCGCTTGATGGAGCTGCCGGCGAAGGTCTCCTCACCCGCGCCGGCCGGGGTCAGGTCCAGGCGCCCGGACTGGCCGTAGAACTCCACGGGGTTGCGCCACAGCACGCGGTCCACGTCGTCCTCGGTGAACCCGGCGGCCAGCATGGCCTGGGCGGTCTCCAGGGTGAGCAGCGGGTCGGAGTGGCCCCAGTCGGCGGCGGAGTTGACCAGCATCCGCTCCGGCCCGTGCTCGCGCAGGATCTCGACCATGCGCGGCGGGGACATCTTGGTCTCGGGGTAGATGGAGAAGCCCATCCAGCATCCGGATTCGCGGACGATCCCGACGGTGACCTCGTTGAGGTGGTCGACGGCGACGCGTCCGGGGTCGATGCCGGAGGCCGCGACGACCTCCAGCGTGCGCCGGGTGCCGTGGGCCTTGTCGCGGTGCGGGGTGTGCACGAGCGCGGGCAGTTCGTGCTCGACGGCCAGGGCGAGCTGCCGTTCGAAGGCGTCGTCCTCCTCGGGGGTCATCGAGTCGTAGCCGATCTCGCCGACCGCGACGACGCGGTCCTTGTCCAGGTAGCGCGGCAGCAGGTCGAGCACGGGCCGGCAGCGCGGGTCGTTGGCCTCCTTGGGGTTCAGCGCGATGGTGGCGTGGTGGACGATGCCGAACTGCGCGGCGCGGTAGGGCTCCCAGCCGATGAGCGAGTCGAAGTAGTCGGTGAACGAGCCGGGGTTGGTGCGGGGCTGTCCCAGCCAGAAGGCGGGTTCCACGAGGGCCCGGACGCCCGCGGCGGCCATTCGCGCGTAGTCGTCGGTGGTGCGCGAGGTCATGTGGATGTGCGGGTCGAAGATGCGCATCAGGCTTCCTTGCCGGTCAGCCGGCCGAGCAGGGCGGCGGCGTCGGGGGGTGTGGGGCGTGCGGCCGCCGCGCGCTCGGCGGCGAAGGCGGCGAGCATGGCCGCGAGCTCCTGGTCGGCCCGCTCGTCCAGCCGGTCCACGACGGCGAGCGGCACGCCCATGAAGACGCACTTGAGCACCGCCTGCCGCCAGGCGGCCTGGTCGAGGTGGCGGGCGTACGGGCCGAGCGCGGCCGCCACCAGGCGGGTGTCGTTCGTGCGGATCGCGTCGTGCAGCAGCGGCAGCGCCTCGTCGCCGATGTCGAGCATCGGCAGGGCCTTGAGCACGGCGCGCTTCTCGTCGGCGTCGCCGTAGCGGTACAGCGTCTCGGCCTCGGCCGCGGCCCGGCCGGGGGGCAGCGCGGCCAGCAGCAGCGCCCGCGCCGCCTCGTCGGCGGTCCAGCCGGGGACGTCCGGCAGTGGCGCCCGGCCGGCGCGGCGGCCGGCCTGGGCGAACGACCGGCCGGCCGTCTCGGGCCGCTCGGCCGCGGCGGCGAGCGCGTCCTGCACCCACTCCCCTTGCGGTGTGTCCCGCAGCGCGGCGCGCAGCAGCTCCGCCGGCGCCACGGCGGGCCGGCTTCCGTTCGGACTCACGACGGGCTCCCTTCCGTCCTGGACGCGTCCTTCTCGGCCGCGCGCAGGAAGTCGATCGAACGGGCCGCCACGGCGGGGGCGGCGTGCGAGTGGCGGGGCAGTTCGACGGCGACCAGGCCCTGGTAGCCGGCGTCGGCGAGCGCGCGCAGCACCGGCGGGAAGTCGATCTCGCCCTCGCCGAACTCCAGGTGCTCGTGCGTGCCGCGCCGCATGTCGTCGATCTGGACGTTGACCAGGTGCCCGGCGACGGCCGCCACGCAGGCGGGCACCGGCTCGGGCTCGTTGCAGCGCAGGTGGCCGATGTCCAGGGTGATGCCGAAGCCGTCCGGCGCGCCGATGGCCTGGTGCAGTTCCCGCCAGCCGGCGATGGTCTCCACGAGCATGCCCGGCTCGGGTTCGAAGCCCAGCGGCACCCCGGCCTCCCGCGCGGTGCCGGCGACCTCGGCGCACCCGTCGGTCAGCCGCCGCCAGGCGAGGTCCGGCTCCACGTGGGCCGGACGCACCCCGGACCAGAACGACACCGCCTCGGCGCCCAGGTCGGCGCCGATGGCGATGGCCCTGCGCAGGAAGTCCACCCGTACGTCGCGGTCGTCGTCGAGCAGTGTCGGGGCGTGCTTGCGGCGCGGGTCGAGCAGGTAGCGGGCCCCGGTCTCGACGACCACCGCCAGCCCGAGGGTGCGCAGCAGGTCGGCGACCGCCGCCACTCGCCGTCCCAGCCCGTCGGCGTACGGGTCGAGGTGGCTGTGGTCGAGGGTCAGCGCCACTCCGGTGTAGCCGAGGCCGGCGATGACCTCCAGGGCGTCGGTCAGGCGGTGGTTGGCGAAGCCGTTGGTGCCGTAGCCGAATCTGATCATGTCGGGGACAGCTTTCTGGCCAGGCGGCGGGCCAGCGGGACCGCCGCGGCGAGGGCGAGCCCGGTGCGGGGGGCGCCGGCCCGCGCGGCGAGCGCCGCCTGCAGGGCGGGCAGGCTCACGATGCCGCTGACGACGGTCTCGCGGACCCGCGGGGCCGACGGGTCGGCGCAGGCGCGGGCCTGGGTGGCGCCGAACTGCGCGGCGTACCACGCGGCGAGGGCCGCGGGCGCGACCGCCTGCGGTTCCAGGCCGCCCTTGCCGAGGGTCGTGCCCGCCGGGGGGCGGCCCGCGGACGCGGCGACCGCGACCGTGCCGGCCAGGGTGGCCGCGGGCAGGCCGCGGCTGGTGCCGGTCACCTCGTGGCGGGACAGCGCCGTGAGCAGGTAGGTGTGGGCGGCGACGGTGAGCGCGGCGGGCAGCGCCCCGGCGATCGAGCGGCCGGGGCTGGCGCCCAGCAGCACGTCGAGACCGCGGCACAGCGCCATCACGAGCGGCCCGGCCGGGGTCTTCTTGGCCACCAGGTCGTAGGACCAGACGGCGGCGGCCAGCGGCACGGCGACGGCCAGCGCGCGCCGGCCGCCGGCCAGGCCCGCCGCCGCCAGGCCCGCGGCGGTGAGCCCGGCGGCCACCGCGAGGGCCCCGCCCGGTGACACGCGCCCGGAGGGGATGGGACGCTCGGGGCGCTCGACGGCGTCGAGGCCGCGGTCGGCCCAGTCGTTGGCGGCCATCCCCGCCCAGTAGAGACAGACCGACGAGCAGGCCAGGCCGGCGGTGCGCGGGCCGAGCGCCCGCCCGGCCGCCGCGCCGGCGAGCACGTCGCCGGGCACCGACAGCGCGGCCGGCGCCCGGACGAGGTCGAGCAGGTCGCGGAGCGCGATCACCGCCGCCCCCTTCCGGCCCGCGCCGCGGCGGCCGTGGCACACCGGGCCGTCATCGGGACGCGTCTTCCGCGCCGAGGGCGGCGACGAACTCGCACAGCGTCCGCCACTGGTCGGCGAGCGCGTGCGGGACCTGCCCGATCGGGTCCTTGAAGAAGAAGGCCAGCTCGGTCAGCGGCCCGGCGCGCCCGGCCCGGTGGGCGGCCGCGGCCAGCCTGGCCAGGTCGAGGATGAGCGGGGCGGCCAGGGCGGAGTCGCAGCCGTGCCAGCTGAACTCCATGCGCATGCGGGTGCCCAGGAAGCCCTCGAAGGTGACCAGGTCCCAGGCGGTCTTGAAGTCGCCGAGGTCCTCCACGTAGTCGATGCGGGTGTCGCCCTGCGGGGTGTAGCCGAGCGTCTCGGCCAGCACGCGTTGCTTGCTGGCGGCCTTGGCGGCGTTGGCGCCCGGCTCGGCGAGGTTGGCGCCGTCGCCGCCGCCGAGCAGGTTGATGCCCGACCAGCTGCGCACCGTGAGGTTGCGCTGGGCGAACATCGGGGCGAGCACCGACTTGACCAGCGTCTCGCCGGTCTTGCCGTCGCTGCCGGCGTAGGGCAGCCGCCGCTCGCGGGCGAGCTCGTCCAGGGCGGGCAGCCGGGCGCCGGTCGACGGGGTGAAGTCGACGTACGGGCAGCCGGCGTCCAGGGCGGCGTAGGCGACCAGCGCGCTGGACGGCAGCACCGCGCCGGGCTCGTCCAGCGCGGCACGCAGCGCGTCCAGGCCGGCGTGCGCGGGGTGGGCGGGCGGGACGGGCTCGGTGCTCGCCACGTTGACCACCACGATCCGCTCCAGGTCGTGCCGGCGGCGGAAGGCGTCGAGGTCGGCGGCGATGGCCCGTGCCACCTCGGCCTGGGTGGCCGCCTCGGGCAGCGGCCGCACCTCCTGCTCGACGGCGGCCAGCTCGCCGCGCAGTGCCTCGACGAGCCGGGCCGGGACGACACCGGCGTCGGCCAGGGCGGCGGCCTTCTTGTCCAGCGGGAGCGGGGAGACGTCGTGGCCGCCGAAGACCAGGTCGCCGATGCCGGGCCGGACGCGGTCTCGCAGCGCGGGCGACTCAAGGACGCACCCGGCCGGGCCGGCCAGGCCCGCCCGCACCGCGAGCGCGCCGACCATGCTGGTCACGGCCACGGAGCCACGGGCTCCGATGAGCCACAGTCCCGTACTCATCTGGTTTCTCTCTTTCATTCGGGGGTGCCGGACGCGCGGCCGCGCGGGGGTTCTCCGGCCGACAGGCGACGGGGGTGCCGCCGGCCCGGCCCTCGGGGAGTGCGGCCGGCCGGGATCGGCTTGGGAGAGGGTGCCCGCCCGCCTGGTGGCGCCGGTCGGCACAGCCGCGACGGCACCGCGATCGGCGTTGACGGCACCTGCGCGGCTCCGGACGGCCGCCAGGCGGGCGGGACGTTCTCTCGTGGACGGGGAGGGCTTGGTGCTCGCCGCCCGGCGCGCGCCGCACCCGGGGCCGGGTGAAGGTGCCGGACGGTGCCGGCGGGACGGCCGGGCGGGCACGTCCGGGGCGAGCGGGCGGAACGAGGGCGCTCTCGGAGGGACGGGAGCGATTCGACGGGACGAGGGCGGTTCGGTGGGACGGGGACGTTCGGACCGAAAGGGGTGGGTGCGGTGCCGGATGCGAGGTCCGCGCGGCTCCGCCGTCTTCGCTCCTTCATGGTGGGGGGTGCAGGTACGCGATGGCCATGGGGTCGGACAGCGTCCGCTCGACGACCACGCCCGCCGCTCCGCGCGCGGCGGCGCCGTAGCCGAGGTCGGAGGCGGCGAAGCGGCAGCGGTCCGCGCCGCCCATGCTCATGCGCCTGAGCTCCTCGTGGGCGACGGGGATCAGCCGGTCGGCGAGCCTGGCGAAGTAGCCGCCGAGCACGACCACCCGCGGGTTGAACAGGTTGACCAGCATGGCGGCCCCGAGGCCGAGCCACCGGCCCACTTCGGCGACCGCCGCCTCGACCCGCGGGTCGCCGGTGGCGAGCAGCCGCTCGATGCCGGCCAGCCGCTCCTCCGGGTCGCGGGCGGCGAACGGGGCTGCGGGCACCTCGTCCGGCGCGACCATGCGCTCCAGCGCGGCGAGCCCGACCTTGGTCTCCCAGCAGCCGATGCGGCCGCACCCGCACCGCTCGCCGGACGGGTCGACCATGACATGGCCGACCTCGCCGGCGAAGCCGTCCGCGCCGCTCAGCAACCGGCCGCCGGAGATGACCCCGCCGCCGATGCCCACCTCTCCGGTGAGGTAGACCAGGTCGGCCGTGCCCGCCGCGACGCCGGAGGTGTACTCCGCGAGGGCGGCGAGATTGGCGTCGTTGTCCACTCCGATGGGAAGGTCCGCGGGGATGCCGGCGCGCGACAGCCGCTCGGCGACCGCCACCTCGCGCCAGCCGAGGTTGGGGGCGGTGACCACGGTCCCGGCGATCGTGTCGATCAGCCCGGGGACGGCCACCGTGATCCCGGCCGGGCGGACGCCCAGCCGGTCGAGATCGGCCACGGCCCGCTCGACCACGCGGGCCAGCTCGTCCAGCGAGCGTCCGGGGCCGGACCCGGTGGCGTCGAAGCCGAGGCGCCGGTCGATGAGCACCCGGCCGGCGAGGTCGGTGGCGAAGGCCGCGAGGTAGTCGACGTTGACCTCCACGCCCAGAGCGCCGACCCGGGAGCCGTCCAGGACCAGGGCGAGACCCGGGCGGCCGACCGACCCGGCGTACTGCGGGCCGGCCTCCTTGACCAGGCCGCGGGCCCTCAGCTCGTTCACCAGGCTGGTCACGGTGGTCTTGTTCAGCCCGGTCCCGAGCGCGACGGCGGAGCGGGAGCACGGGCCGTGCTCGCTGACGTGGCGCAGCACCAGGGCCAGATTGGACCGGCGCACCGCCGCCTGGTGGGCCGGGAGACCGGCGGAGCCGTTGGAGCCCGCCGAACCGTTGGAGCCGGCGGAGCCCGTGGAGCCCGCGGGTCCACCACGGCTCGTGGAGCCGTTGGAGGGGCCGCCGGCCCTGCTGTGCTTCACGCCGCTCCTCAATTAATCCGTGTGGTTGCCCGAATTAAAGGCGCTGACATCCAGCGGAAACAAGAGGGAAGGCGGGTCCAACTTATGTAACGTTCTGATAACAACGACGAATAGTGTCCTGACCTGCGTCGATTCCGTCCGAGCGCCAAGTCGCCACTGTCGCCAAGTGTGCAAAGCGGGACATCTCGCGCATCACGAAATCGACCGATTACTCCTGAAGCGAAACCGCTGGACCGGTCGCCTCTTCATGTGCGTCGCAGCGCCGGTTCGCCGCTGCGACGCCGCCGGACGCCTGACCCTCCGGCCACCGTGGCCGGGTCAGCGCGAGGCGGGCACGTCCCGGCGGAGGAACAGGCCGGGCCGCCGGTCGCCCCACAGCTCCTCCTCCAGGTGGTCATCCCGCCATATCAGCACCTCGTCCATGACGTGGCGGCGGATCCGGTGGCGCATCCGCTCGTACCCGGCCGGGTCCCGCCAGCGCAGGTGGTCGTCGAGGGCCTCGCGCAGCACACCGTTGACCTCCAGGCCGTAGGTGGTCGCCTCCACCCCCGGATGCGCCCGGAGCCAGTCGAACAGTTCCGCCGCCCGGCCCTCCGGCACCACCGCGCCGAGCAGGTCCTCGGTGGTGTGGCGCGCGTGCGCGCACACGTGCAGCGCCCAGCGGTGCGCCGGCGTCGGCGCGTCACCGGCAAGCCGCGCGAGCACGGTGTCGACCACGTACCGCACGGCGTCACGGCGCGACGGCCGCCCGGTGGCCGCCATGCTCCTGGCGACCTCGGCGGCGAGCGACAGGGCGAACGGGTTGCCGGCGGCGAAGTCCACGATGGAGGGCACCAGCGCGGGATCGACACCGCGGGCTTCCAGCAGCGCGGTGGACTCCGCGGCGGTGAGGTCCTCGATGCGCCGCACCGTGATCGTCCCCGACCAGGCAGGGTCGGTGAGCCACGCGGCGCTCGGCCCGTTCCGGCCGGCCAGCACGATGATCGTGCCGCCCGGCAACCGCCAGAGGTACTCCTCGCGCAGCCACGGTTCGAGATGCTCCAGCTCCTCGACGGCGTCGATGAGCAGCACCGGACCCGCGGCCCCCGACAGCTCCGCGGCGAACCGCTCGAGACGCTCGCGCGCGTCCGCGAGCCCCGGGGCGCGCAGGTGCCGCACCCGCCGGCCCGCGGTGGTGGCGTCGTCGGCGAGTTTGCGCAGCAGCGTCGACTTGCCGGCGCCGGCGGGGCCGCGGACGAACAGCAGGCGCGGGCCCGCGCCGCCGGCTCCCTCCAGCAGGTCCCGGAACGCGGCGCGCTCGCCGCGCCTCCCGATGAACCCTCGATCGAGATGGCGTTCCAGCCACGCGCCGGCCGGTTCGGCCGGGTCCGGGTCCGGCTCCTCCGGGGACTCCGCGGCGTCCGCCGCCTCCTCCTGCGGAGACTCCCCCGCGTCCGCCGATCGCCGCGCCGGCCGCTCGGCGGGCGGGACGAGGGCGAGCTCGTCGTCGAGGTCCCCGTCGGCCAGCAGGATCTTCTCGTGGACGGCCCGCAGCCGCGGGCCCGGACCGACCCCGAGCTCCTTGCCCAGCAGGTCGTAGACCATCCGGTACACCTCCAGGGCCTCCGCCCGCCTGCCGCCGCGGCACAGGGCGAGAAGCTGGATCTCGTACAGCGGCTCTTCCAGCCGGTTCTGCTCGATGAGCAGGGGGACCTCCGCGGCCACCTCGGTGTGCTCCCCCAGTTCCAGGCGGAGCCATAGCGACTCCTGGGCGGCGACCAGTCTCAGCCGCTCCAGCCGCGACCGCTCACGCTCGGCGGCCTCGCCCGGGACGCCGGCCAGCGCCGTGCCCCTCCACAGGCCGAGCGCCCGCTCCAGGTGCTCGGCGGCCGCGGCGAGATGCCCGTCCGCGCGCTCCTGCCGGGCGGCTTCGACCAGGTCGTCGAACTCCTCGGCGTCCAGGGTGAACGGCGACGGGTCGAGCATGTACCCCCCGGCCTGGGAGCTGATCGCCCCGCAGAGCCCGTGCTCCGCCAGCAGCCGCCGGATGCGGGAGACGTAGGTGCGGATGACGGCCTCACCGGTGGCCGGCGCCTGGTCGCCCCACAGTCCGTCGATCAGTTCACCGATCCGCACGAAACCGCCGCCGTTGGCCAGCAGCAGCATCAGGACGGCCTGCTGCTGCGGGCCGCCGAGATCGAGCCAGGTGTCCCCGCAGATCAGGCCGGGCGGCCCGAGGATGGTGAACCGGTACTGCGCCGAGCCCCCGTCCGGCTTTTCGATCACGGTCGTGACGTTTCCCTTCACGCGCTTCGACCTGCGGCGGGATCGGCCCGCCGGTCCGTAGTGGTCCAGGTCGCAACGCTAGGCACGCCCGGTCCGGCTCCGCGAGCGTCGGGTGACGCCATGCGTGTACGTCACTCCGCGGCCCGTGGAGGCGGCCGGGGCGCGGGCACACCCGGCGACCTAAAGTGGACGACCGGCCGATGATCCGGCGACGGCCGCCACCCGTCGCCGGCACGGGCCGGTGACGCACGCCCCGGCACGGCGTTCAGGGGAGCCGGCGACGGGGGTGTGCCAGGCGAGAGGGGGGGCCACATCATGGCCGGGATGAGTTTCGGGCTGCTGGGCCCGATCACGGTCCGGCGCGGCGGGGAGGAGCTGGAGCCGGGGTCCCCGCAGCAGCGGGGCGTGCTCGCCCTGCTGCTGCTGGGCGAGGGGCGCCAGGTCCCGATCGAGGAGATCGTCGGTGCGCTGTGGGGCCCGCGGGCACCGCGCAGCGCCGTGCTGACCACCCGCACCTACGTCTCCCGCCTGCGCCGGGTGCTCTCCGAGAATGCCGCGCCCGGGCCGGGCGGCGCGGCGGAGATCAGTGCGGCGGGCCGCGGCTACCGGCTGGTCACCGGCTCCGGCACGGTCGACGTGACGGCGTTCCGCAGGGCCACCGCCGCCGCGCGGCAGGCTCGCGCCCAGGGGAGGATCGCCGAGGCCTCGCGGTCGCTGCGCGGGGCACTCGCGCTGTGGCGGGGGCCGGCGCTCGACGGGCTGGGCGGGGCCTTCTTCGACGGCCGCCGCGCCTGGCTGGAGCGGCTGCGCGCCTCGGCGATGGAGGAGCGCTGGGCCCTGGACATCGAGCAGGGCGAGTACGGCGAGGCGATCGACCAGCTGACCCGCGCGACCGCGGCGGAGCCCTATCGCGAGCGGCTGTGGGAGCTGCTGATCTGCGCCCATGACCGCGCCGGGCACCGGCGGGAGGCACTGGCCGCCTACGAGCGCGTCGCCCGGCTGCTGGACGACGATCTGGGCCTGCGCCCCGGCCCCGGCCTGCGCCGGATGTACGCGCGGATCAGCACGGCCTCGCTCGTGTGAACCACTCCACCGCGCCCATGACGTACGCGCATGACGTCATCCGACGGACGCCGGGCCCCGGCGCTGGTCCCTACGGTGATCTCACCTTGCCGGCCCCGAGATGAAATGAGCGGGAAGACCATGTCCGAGATCACCTACACCGCGGTCGCCACCTCCACCGCGGAGGGCCGCAACGGAGGACGGGCGACCTCCGACGACGGCATGCTCGACGTCACCCTCGCCGTGCCCAAGGCGTTCGGCGGCGCCGGCGACGGCACCAACCCCGAGCAGCTGTTCGCCGCAGGATGGGCGTCCTGCTTCGTCGGCGCCGTGCGGCGGGTGGCGAGCGCGCGGAAGGTGACGGCGCACGACCTCGCCGTCATCGCGGAGGTCACCTTGCACCACGACTCCGAGACGAACGACTTCACGCTGAGCGCCGTCCTGCACCTGGAGGCCTCCGGCATCGACCAGGCCACCGCCGACGAGCTGGTCCAGGGCGCGCATCTGCTCTGCCCGTACTCCAAGGCGACCCGCGGCAACATCGAGGTCACCCTCGACGCTACCGTGGCCTGACCTGGAGAAGGCCCGGCAGGGCCCGCCACCCGCGGACGGTGGCGGGCCCTGCCGTGTCCCGCCGGCCGCCGCGAGGCCTCATCACGCGGGCGTCTCCTCGCGGGTCTGGAGCGTCCGGGCCAGATCGGCGCGGGAGCTGACCCCCAGCTTGGGGAAGATCCGGTGCAGGTGGGTGCCGACGGTCCGGTGCGACAGGTACAGCCGCTGGCCGATCTCCCGGTTGGTCAGCCCCTCGGCGGCGAGCTGGGCGATGCTCAGCTCGTGCGCGGTCAGCTTCTCCCGCGCGTCCGGGCCGCGGTTCGGGCTGGACTCCCCCGCGCTGCGCAACTCCCGCCGCGCCCGCTCGCTCCAGGCGGCCAGGCCGAGCGCGTCGAAGGTCTCCCTGGCCGTGCGCAGGTGCGCCCGGGACTCCACCACCCGGCGCTGCCGCCGCAGCCATTCGCCGTACGCCAGATGGAGGCGGCCGCGTTCGGCGGGCCATCCGGTCAGGTCGGCGCGCAGCGCTGCGGTGAAGAGCGGCTCCGCCTCCTCGCTCGGCGCGAGCACGGCGCGCGCGTACCGCAGCCCGATGTGCAGCGCCGGTGACGGCGAGACCACGGCCAGCGCCTCCATCTCGCGCAGAACGTCCCGCATGGCGGCGGCCCGCCCGGCGCGCACGGCGGCCTCGGTGAGCTCCGCGAGGCAGTAGGCGCGCAGGGCGAGCTGGTAGGCGGGGTCGGCGGGGTCGAGCATGCGGCTGAGCTCGGCGAACGCGTCGTCGAACCGTCCCTCGCTCAGAGCGGTGAGCCCGCGGGCGAGCCGGACGGTGGCCAGCACCGGGCGGGCGCAGGCGGCGAGCCCGATCCGTTCGGCCTCATCGGCGAGGATCCCGGCCTCCTGGTGGTCGCCTCTCAGCGCGGCGATCTCGGCCTGGACGGCCTTGGCCAGCCCGTACATGAACGGCTGGCCGGTCTCCTGCGCGAGCTTGGCGGCCTCAGCGGCGGCCGGCCGGGCCGCGGCCAGGTCGCCGAGCCGGGTCAGGCTCCACGCCTGGACCGCCAGCGCCCGGGGAAGCTGGCCGAGCCGGCCCTGGGCGCGCAGCCCGGGGGCGGCCGCCGTGGAGAATCGGGCCGCCAGATCGAACGCCCCCACCTGCAGGGACGCGCTGCCCAGGAAGCGGTCGGTCTCCGGGTCGGCGCCGGTGACCGCGGCCAGCCGGCGCAGCCCGTCGAGCACGGTGGCGGCCCGTTCGAACGGTGCGACGTAGGCGGAGACCGCGACCAGGCGCGGGTCATCGGCGGGCACGGGCAGCTGGTCGGCCACCTCCAGCAGCGAGCGGCGGGCCCGCGGGCCGGGTTCGCACCAGAAGCAGCGCATGGCGGCACCCCACAGGATGCGCACGGCGGGTTCGATGTGCCCGTCGGCGGCGACCGATCCGGCCAGCTCGGCCAGCTCCGCGACCCGCGAGACGTCCTCGCGCACCCCGTCTTCGAAGACGCTGAGCAGCCAGCTCGCGGTGGCGCGCCGGCGCGGCGGGAGCCCGAGCGCCTGCGCGTCGCGCACCAGCCGCTCGGCGGTGTCGCGGCGGCCCGACTCGATCGCGAGCTCTGCCGCGCGCAGCAGCCTGAGCGCCAGCCGGTCCTGCGTCTCGCTCAGCCGGGCGGCCTGTTCGAGCGCCGCGACGGCGGCGGCGACCGCGCCCCGGTGCCGGGCCCGGTCGGCGGCATGGTCGAGCTCGGCCGCCACGTCCTCGTCGGTGCCGGCCGTCGCGGCGGCCCGGTGCCAGGCCCGCCGGTCCGGCTGGTCGCGCAGGGTCTCGGCGAGCGCCAGGTGGGCGCGCCGGCACTCGGCGGGCGGCGAGGCCGCCGGGATGGCCGAGCGCATCAGGGGATGGCGGAACGTCACCGCGCCGGCGACGGGCTCGATCAGCCGGGCCTCGACGGCCGGGGTCAGGATCTCCGGCTCGGCCGCCGATCCGGAGACGAGGCCGGTGGCCGCGAGCACCTCGGCGGCCGAGTCGCTCTGGTTGAGCGCCGCGACCAGCAGGGCGGTACGGGCCGGTGCCGGCAGGGCGGCGACCCGGGCGGTGAACGCGCGTTCCAGGCGATCGTTCAGCGGTGGCACCGGGTCGAGGTCGCCGAGGTCTCCCGCGGCCGCCGGCAGCTCGGTCAGCGCCAAGGGGTTGCCGGCGGCCTCCCGCAGCAGCCTCGCCCGGGTCTCCGGGGCGAGACGCGGGGCGATCGAGTCCAGAAGTCCGGCGGCGTCCTCGCCGGAGAGCCGGTCGAGGGGCATCGGTGTGAGCCCGGCGTCGCACAGGGGCGAGCGCTCACCTTCCCGGAGGGTCGCGATCAGGGCGATGGGCTCGGAGTCGATGCGGCGCGCCACGAAGGCGAGGACGTCGGCGCTGGCGCCGTCGAGCCACTGCGCGTCCTCGGCGACGACCAGCAGCGGCCGGGCGGCGGCCTCCTCGGCCAGCAGGGACAGCGCGGCCAGGCCGACGAGGTAGGCACTGGGGCCGGCGGCGTCGGCGAGACCGAGCGCGCCGCGCAGGGCGTCCCGCTGCGGGTGCGGAAGCGCGTCCAGCCCGGCCCGGACGGGGTACAGCAGCTGGTGCAGCCCGGCGTAGGGGAGGTTCTGTTCGGCCTCCACGCCGGTCGCCGTCAGCACGCGCAGGCCGGCGTCCGACGCCGCGCGGACGGCCTCCGCGACGAGCGCGGACTTCCCGATGCCCGCCTCGCCGTGGATGAGGAGGCCGGCGCCGTCCTCCGGCCGGCCGATGAACCGGTCCAGAACCTCCCGCTCGGCGTCCCGCCCGAAAAGCGGCATGGCTCGGCCCCCCTCGATGTCCGCGGCCTTTCTCCCCCGGCCGCGATGTGTCGTCATTACGACCATAACGGGCGGAATGCCCAGGTGGGCCACCGCCCGGCCGCGCGGCGGAGGCCGGGCCACTACCGGCCCCGATGGCCGCACTCGGAGGCGTCATGACATATGCGAAATGTATATCTGGGTTCGTCAATGCGCTGTCGATCGGAATAGCGGCGGCTCGCGATAGATTCACCGCGGTTCGCCGAGAAGGACCTCGGGAGGGGAACGCCCTCCCCCGAACGCCGCCCCGCTCGGGCGCGTGTCCACCTCGCGGCCCGATGATCCTCACTTCGCGCAGGCGGCGCTCCCTGGCGCACTCGCCGATACCGGCTCTTCCGTGATTCATCCGCCGGAGAGCGAGCCTGACCGCGAAACACTGAAAAGGAAGCTGATGCTACGAACAGCGAAATTGATGGCGGCCGCCCTGCCGCTCGCCGCGCTGATCCCTCTGACGGCCACCGCGGCCGGCGCGGCGACGGGGGCCGGGCCCGCCGATGTGACGGCGCGGGCGGCCGGCGCCGCCGCGGCGTGTTCCTCGGTTCCCGTCTCCGCTCCGGCGGGCGCGAAGATCGAGTCGGTGCGCGCGGAGCATCACGCGGGTGGCACGATCACCTTCCCCGCCACACCGTTCTCGGCTCCCCCTCCCATCAAGGACGTGCCGCCGTACTGCGAGATGACCGTCACCCTCACTCACCCGGGCGCCGGCGACCACGTCAAGGTCGCGGTGGCGATGCCGGAGACCGGGTGGACGGGCCGCCTGCAGGGCGTGGGCGGGAGCGCCTACGCCGCCGGTGACTTCGGCGCACCGCTGGTCCAGGCCGTCAAGGACGGCTACAGCGGCGTCACCACCGACGCCGGCGTGCCCCTGACGGGCCTCGACACCACCTGGGCCCTGACCTCCGGCGGCGAGATCAACAAGCCCCTGCTGACCAACTTCGCCACCCGCTCGGTGCACGAGTCGGCCCAGATCGGCAAGGAGGTGACCAAGAGGTTCTACAACCGGACGGTCTCGTACGCGTACTGGAACGGCTGCTCGACCGGCGGGCGCCAGGGGTACGCCGAGGCGCAGAAGTACCCCAAGGACTTCGACGGCATCCTGGCCAACGCCCCGGCCGTGCAGTGGACACAGTTCGCGGTCGCCACACTCTGGCCGCAGATCGTGATGAACCAGGAGAAGACTTTCCTGAGCAACTGCGTCCTCGACGCGTTCCGTAAGGCCGCGATCAAGGCCTGCGACCCGCGCGACGGCGTCACCGACGGGATCATCGACCAGCCCGACCGGTGCGGCTACGACCCGCGCACCATGGTGGGCACCAAGGTGGCCTGCGAGGGCAAGGAGATCACCGTGACGGCCGCCGACGCGGCGGTCATGCGCAAGATCTGGGCCGGGCCGGTCGACGAACGCGGCCGGAGCCTGTGGCCGGGACTGCCGAAGGGGGCCGACCCGTCGTGGCTGGCCGGCACCAAGGCCGACGACGACGGTAACCTGTCGGCGCCCGGCTTCCCGGTGGCCGTGGGATGGGTGCAGACCTTCCTGAAGCAGCAGCCCGGGTTCGACACCTCGAAGATCACCTACAGCGAGTTCGCGGATCTGTTCCGCCGCTCGGTGAAGCGGTTCGACGACGTCATCGGCACCTCCGACCCGGACCTGTCGGCGTTCCGCCGCACCGGCGGGAAGCTGCTCACCTTCGTGGGCACCGACGACCAGCTGATCCCGCCCGGCGGCACGCTGTACTACCGCGATCGGGTCGAGCGCGAGATGGGCGGCGCGCGGCGGGTGAACGACTTCTACCGTCTGTTCCTCGCCCCCGGCGTGGAGCACTGCGGCGGCGGCTCCGGCGCGGCTCCCACGGACGCGCTGGGCGCGCTGGTGAACTGGGTGGAGAAGGGCAAGGCACCGGCCACCCTGGCCGCCAAGACGGCCGACGGCGCAAGGTCCCGCGACCTGTGCCCGCTCCCGCAGGTCTCGCGGTACACCGGTCACGGTGACCCGGCGGTCGCCTCCAGCTACCGCTGCGCGCGCCACTGACGGCGAGACCTTCACCTGCGCCGTCCGGGCCGACCCTCACCCGCCGGCCCGGACGGCGTCCCCATACCCGCCCCGCCCGGCACCGCGGCCGAGCCCGCGTCGATGTGACGTATACGGTTCGTACAGACGGAGCTGCCATTCTGGCCGTACGCATGACGGCGGGCACCCAGGCCGGCCGGTCACATCCCCGCGGCGCGATCGCGACGGAGCGGACGCCTGCCCGGCACGGTCACCGCCGGCCGGTGACGGGCCCGCGGGCCGCACCGCCCGGCGGTGCACTCGTCCCGCTTCCCGAGCCAGGGAAGCGACTCCTCTTCTCCGACCCGGAAGGTTCATCTCGTGGACAGGCGTACGTTCTCCAGACTGGTGCTCGCGGGGACGGCCGCGGCGGCGCTCCCCGCGGCCCCCGCCTCGGCGTCCGCGCCGGCATCGGGCTCCGCCCACTTCCCGGCGCACACGCTGAAGCAGGTCAAGGCCGGCGTGCTGAACGTCGGCTACGCCGAGTCGGGCCCGTCCCGCGGCCCCGTGGTCATCCTGCTGCACGGGTTCCCGTACGACATCCAGAGCTTCGGGGCCGTGGCGCCGCTGCTGGCGGCGCGCGGGTACCGCGTCATCGTGCCCTACCTGCGCGGGCACGGCACGACGCGGTTCCTGTCGGACCGGACGTTCCGCAACGGCCAGCAGGCGGCGGTCGCGCTCGACATCCTCGCGCTGATGGACGCGCTCATGATCGAGAAGGCCGTCATCGCCGGCTTCGACTGGGGGTCGCGGACGGCGGACATCATCGCCGCGCTCTGGCCGGGACGCTGCAAGGCCCTCGTCTCGGTGAGCGGCTATCTGATCACCGACCTGGCGAAGAACAAGGAGCCGCTGCCGCCGCAGGCCGAATACGCCTGGTGGTACCAGTACTACTTCGCCACCGAGAGAGGCCGGCTCGGCCTGGAACGGTATCGCGACGAGTTCGTCCGGCTGCTGTGGAAGACCGTCTCGCCGACCTGGAAGTTCGACGACGCCACGTTCGAGCGCACGGCGGCGTCGTTCACCAACCCCGACTGGGTGCCCGTCGTGATCCACAACTACCGCTGGCGGCTGAGCCTGGCCGAGGGCGAGCCCCGCTACGACGACGTCGAGCGGCGGCTCGCCGGGGCTCCGAAGATCGCGGTGCCCACGATCACCATCGATGCCGAACTGGACCCGTTCACCCCCGCCGGGAACGGATCCGGCTACCGTGACCGGTTCACCGGGGCGTACGAGCACCGGGCCCTGCGCGGGGTCGGCCACAACGTCCCGCAGGAGGCCCCGCGCGCGTTCGCCGAGGCCGTCATCGACGCGGACCGCCTCTGACCACGCCCGGGAACCCGGCGGCGGACGGGCCGGCCGTGGGGGGCCGAGCCTGTCCGCCGGACGGCCGGGGTCAGGCCCAGAGGTACCACCTGTCACTGGCGGAGTTCCAGTCGCAGTGGAAGGAGGTCCACCAGCCCCACTGGATGCCGAGGTTCCCGCCGTTGTAGCAGTCGGACTGGTAGTAGTAGACGTACCTGATGCTCTCCGCCTGGGCCGGGGACGAGGTCATCGACAGCAGCACGCCTGTGGTCAGAGCGGCGGAGACGAGTAGGGCCCGTACCTTGCGCATCCGATCCCTCCTGGGGAACGCACGAGAGACGCCTTCGCGGAGAACCCGCTGACGGCCGGCCGGCGCACGACCGGGTGACCGGCATCCGCACTATGACACGCGCTATCGCCGACGCCCAGATGCGCCGTCCTGGTCGCGTGCGGAGGCGGAGGTGAGCACGGCCGATGCCGCGGTGCGGCGCGCGGAGCGTGAAAGGTACATCCGGCCCGCGACCTGCGGGGGCGCGAGGCCACCCCTGGCCGCGTCAAGGGACTGGCGCCGGCGATGTCTCACCGGATGGATGATCCACTGGTGACACCGGGCGTGAAATGTGAATATTGGAGTCGTTTGTCGTTTAGCGATTGGTGAATGTATGACAAGCGATGACGGCCGCAGGGCTCTGGTGGTCCGGGGCGGCTGGGAAGGGCACGTCCCTGTGGCGGCCACCGACCTGTTCGTTCCGTTCCTGGAGAAGCACGGATTCGAGGTGCACCTGGCGGACTCCCCCGCGCCGTACGCGGACGACTCCTTCATGTCCGGTGTCGACCTCGTCGTGCAGTGCTACACCATGGGCACGATCGAGCCGGAGGAGCTGCGCGGGCTTGCGGCCGCGATCCGGGCGGGCACCGGCATGGCCGGCTGGCACGGCGGCATCGCCGACTCCTTCCGCGCCTCCTCCGATTACCTGCACCTCATCGGCGGGCAGTTCGCCTGCCATCCCGGCAAGGACCCGGCCGAGCGGGACGGCTCGCCCGCCGACAACTTCATCCCGCACACCATCACCATGCTGCCCGAGGCCGCCGCGCACCCCATCACGGAGGGCATCGCCGACTTCGACCTGGTGACCGAGCAGTACTGGGTGCTGACCGACGAGTACAACGACGTGCTGGCCACCACCACGCAGAAGGTCCGCTCGTTCGACCCCTGGCACCGGGAGGTCACCTCGCCGGCGATCTGGACCCGCAGGTGGGGCAGCGGGAAGATCTTCGTCACGACTCCGGGGCACAGCCTCGACGTCCTGCGCCATGACAGCGTGCGCACCATCATCGAGAGGGGAATGCTGTGGGCCAGCCGATGAACGTCGGCGTCGTCGGCTGCGGGGTCATCTTCGCGCAGTACGCCCAGACCATCGAGCGGCTGCCGGAGCTGCGGCTGGTCGCCGTGGCCGACCTGGATCCCGACCGCGCGAGGGAGGCGGTGCGGCCGTACGCTGGCGTCGAGGTGCTGACGGTGGCCGGGCTCATGGCCGATCCGCGCATCGACGTCGTGCTCAACCTGACCATCCCCGCCGCGCACGCCGAGATCGCGTTGCAGGCCATCGCGGCCGGCAAGGACGTCTACTGCGAGAAGCCGCTCGCGCCGACCACCGACGCGGCCGCGGGGGTGCTGCGCGCGGCGGCCGCCGCCGGGGTCCGGGTGGGCTGCGCGCCGGACACGGTGCTGGGCACCGGCACGCAGACCGCGCGCAAGGCGATCGACGACGGCCTGATCGGCAGGCCGGTGGCGGCGACCGCGACCATGATGACGCCGGGGCACGAACGCTGGCACCCCAACCCCGACTTCTACTACGCCCCCGGCGGGGGTCCTCTCATGGACATGGGGCCGTACTACGTCACCAGCCTGGTCACCCTGCTCGGGCCGGTGCGGACGGTCATCGGCGCCGCCAGCCGCACGCGCGCCAAGCGGACGATCGCCTCGGGCCCGCGCCTCGGCGAGGAGATCCCGGTCACCGTGGACACCTACGTCACCGGTGTGCTGGTGCACGAGTCCGGGGTGCTGTCCACGCTGGTGATGGGCTTCGAGGGGGCGGCCACCCGCGCGCCCAACATCGAGGTGCACGGCGAGCGGGGCTCGCTCGTCGTCCCCGACCCGAACTACTTCGACGGGCCCGTACGGCTGGCGAAGGTGGGCGAGGACGAGTGGGAGACCCTGCCGGCCTCGGCCGGTCACCCCGGGGCCGGACGCGGAGTGGGCCTGGCCGACTTCGCCACGACCCCGGCGGGGCGGGAGCCCCGGGCGGGCGGGGCGCTGGCGTACCACGTGCTCGAGATCATGGAGTCACTGCTGTCCTCCGCGCACTCCGGGACGGCGCTGACCATCACGAGCATGTGCGAACGGCCCGAGCCGGTGACCGCGCCCGCCGGGGCGTGAGCCGCACGCCTCGGCCGTCCTCCCGCCGGCCGGGTGGGCGTCCCCGGCGCCGCTGACACCTTCGGCACCCCCGCCGCATCACCGGCGGCCGCCCCGCCCGCCCTCCGGCGGCGGGGCGGCCGTGCGACACACCGGCCCGCCGCGCGTACCCCCACCTGCGGTGCGCCCGCGATCCGGCGGGAGTGCCGATAGCGCGCTATTTCGGCCTATGTCGGAAAAAGCTTTTTTTCGTGCCGGCGTTTCCGGGCCGCCGGAAAATCGTTCGACCTTTCCCGCTCCCCTGCGGCACCATTGCCCTGACGACCATTCGAAGGGGGGCGGATCGTCGTGTTCAAATCGCGCGATTCCTCAGGAAAGCCATCCGCCCGAAGGTCGGCCGTTCTGCTGACGCTTCGGTACTACAACGGTGAGCTGCGCAAACAGTGGCGGCTCGCGGGGCCCGCGCTGATCCTGCCGGCATCCGGGAACATCTGCCTGTTCTACCTGGCGCCGCTGGCGGTGGGCGCGATCGTCGGGCATCTGTCCAAAGGCGGGGACGCCGCCCTCACCACGCTCCTGCCGTACGTGCTCGCCTTCGGCGCGCTGCTGCTCACCGGCGAGGTCCTGTGGCGGGCGGGCCTGCACTTCCTCAACCGCACCGAGGCCCGGGGCATCGAGGCACTCGGCGCGAAGGGCATGGACGAACTCCTGGTCAGGGACGCCGCGTTCTTCCACGACAATTTCGCCGGCTCGCTGACCAAGCGGGTGCTGAGTTTCTCCAACGGGTTCGAGTCCTTCGTCGACACGCTCGTCTTCTCCATCTTCGCCAAACTGGTGCCGCTGGTGTTCGCCTGCGTGGTGCTGTGGCGTTACGACCCGCTTCTGGTCTTCGTGCTCGTGGGCCTCATCATCGTCACCGCCCTGCTCACCACCCCGCTCATCCGCCGCCGCCAGCGGCTGGTGGACCAGCGCGAGGCGGCCAAGGTCAGGGTGTCCGGTCATGTCGCCGACGTGCTGGCCAACATGGACACCGTCCGCGCGTTCGCCGCCGAGGAGCGTGAGCAGGCCGAGCATCGGGACCTCATCGCCGAGCAGCGCAGGCTGATGCTCCGTTCCTGGGACTACGGCAACCTGCGGGTGGACACCGTCGTCGCGCCGCTGTCGGTCCTCACCAGCACCATCGGCCTGCTGCTCGCCGTCGCGCTCCGTGGCGGTCTGGGCGTCGAGGCGATCGTGGTGACGTTCACCTACTACTCCAACGCGATCGGCATCATGTTCGACTTCAACCAGACCTACCGCCGGATGGAGAGCGTGCTCACCGAGTCCGCGCAGTTCACCGAGCTGCTCCTCACCCCGCCGGGTGTGGTCGACCCGCGCGACCCGCAGCCGCTGCGGCCGGACCACGCGGGCGTCCGGTTCGCGCGGGTGACGTTCGCGCACGCCGGCCATCCGCCGCTGTTCGACGGCCTGGACCTGGACATCCCGGCCGGCACCAAGATCGGGCTGGTCGGCCGGTCCGGCGGGGGCAAGACCACCCTCACCCGGCTGCTGCTGCGCCTCATGGACCTGAACGAAGGCCGCATCCTGATCGGCGGCCAGGACATCAGCCGGCTCCGCCAGGCCGACCTGCGCGGCCTGATCGCCTACGTCCCCCAGGAACCCGCCATGTTCCACCGGTCGCTGCGCGACAACATCGCCTTCGCCCGGCCGGGCGCCACCGACGCCGAGATCCTCCAGGCGGCGCGGGCGGCGCACGTCACCGAGTTCGCCGAGGCCCTGCCGAGCGGCTTCGACACGCTGGTCGGTGAGCGCGGGGTCAAACTCTCCGGCGGCCAGCGGCAACGCGTCGCCCTGGCCCGGGCCATCCTGCGCGACGCCCCGATCCTGCTGCTGGACGAGGCCACGAGCGCCCTGGACTCCGAAAGCGAGATCCTCGTCCAGGAAGCCCTGTGGCGCCTGATGCGCGACCGCACCGCCATCGTCGTCGCGCACCGGCTGAGCACGGTCGTCCGCATGGACCGCCTGGTCGTCCTCGACCAGGGCCGCATCGTGGAACAGGGCACCCACCACGAGCTTCTCGACGCCCAGGGGCCGTACGCCCGCCTGTGGCACCACCAGTCCGGCGGATTCCTGGTGGCGGACGACACCGCGGACGCCGTCCAGCGCGGGTGAGGCCGCCAGCGGTCCGCTGAACCGGCCGCGTCCGGGCTCTCCCCCCGCCGGCGCGTTCGGCGACCTCCTCGCCGCCGGTGCCGGACGCGCGGTTCGAGTGGCACGTAGCGGCGCGCGGTGCCGGTCGTCGTCAGTCGTCGCCGAACGCCGCCCGTGGGTCAAGGCTCCGGCCCCGCGCGTGCTCCGCGGCGAAACCGGCCGGGCCGAGCGCCGCGACGGCGGCGGCACGCGCGCCGGCCAGTTCGGCCGCGTCGTCGGGGTCGGGCACCTGGCCGAGCGCCGCGAACGCGGCGTCGGCGACACCGACCATCAGCGCGGCCCGGGAGTGATCGCCCTCGGCCGAGGCGAGGGCGGCGTCCGCCACGCAGACGTACGGCACGAAGTCCGCCCAGCCGTTGCGGAACACCTGCTCCCGCGTTGCGGCGAACAGTGCGCGCGCCGCGTCGAGGTCACCGAGGCCGAGTTCGCAGAACCCGAGGTTGTGGTACTCCGAGGTGACGACCTTGGGGCGGCCCAGGGCCTCGTTGAGCGCGATGCTCTCCCGGTACAGATCGCGGGCGCGGGTCAGGTCGCCCGACATCCGCGCCACGGCGGCCAGCACGTGCCTGGGCCGTTCCTCCAGGCTCCGGTCACCCGAGCGCAGCGCGACCGCGAGCGCCTCCCGTGCCCTGGCCTCTCCGCCCAGCAGGTCACCGGCGCGGATGGCGACCCTGGCGAGGCTGTACCGGGCCTCCACCTCACCGGCCGGGTCACCGGCCGCCCGCGCCCGGTCGATCTCGGCCTCGCTCATGCGCACCACGGCCTCGGTCTCGCCCCGCCGGAAGGCCGAGCGCACGTTCTCACTGAAGCTCACAGGTGCTTTCCCCTCATATGTCGTTCCGCCGCCGGGCAGGCCCGCGGCCGATCGGCTCACGCGGCTCCCGGCGGCGCCGGATCGCGCCGCCGCGACCGGGCCCCGATGCCGGCGCGACCGGCCGCGCCCCTCCCGTATCCCGGCGACCGACAGCACACTAGGCGCATCAGCGCATCATCCCCGCAGGCGGGGTCGATGAACGCCGCCGATCGCATGCCGCCAGGGGCGGTGAACGCGCGCGCTGGGACGTCGGCCGGAAGTGGAGCCGACTGCCGTCCCGGTACCTGAAGGGCACCACCATGCCGAGTCACCGGAATCGGGAAAGGTGATTTTTGGACTGCACCCAATCGGCCGTCCCGCTACTCCAATTCATGGGGAGCCGCCAGGGCGAACCGGTGACTGTCTTCCATCGAGGGGCGCCAAAGGTTCGAATTCTGTCAACCTCTATTGCACTCAGCGTCAAAGAGCTTCTGGCCGAAGCAACGTCGACCGGAATCCTGATCACCTGCGTACCCCGGCGTACAGAACCGACCATAGATCCGCAATTGAGGAGAATGACGATCGCAAACGCCGGCCTTGTCGACGATCCGTCATCGCCGTCGACGGTTTTTCGTTAGAGTCCACATGGCGGCCATTCTTCGCAAAAGGAGTCTTGATGGGATTCCCCGATGACATGTCCACGGAATTCGTCCTCGGCTTCCCGACGGCGGTGGCGCCCGATTCCCGGAACAGGTCCAGTTTGGACACCAGCCCGCCGCTCTTCGTCCTGCGCGTGCCGGAGACGGCGACCGCGGCCGACATCGAGCGCGTCGTCGGGGCTCTGAGCTCGTCGGTGCACGACAACGGCAAGCTCGTGCCATTCGCCCGCCTGCCCGCCGGGGACGACCCCAGGTTGCTCTCCGAGATCGCCGGAACCGAGCTGATGACCGGCGCGCCGGAGCATATGACGCCCGACCGATACCCGCACTTCCTCGTCATGCGGGACCTCATCACCTATATCCAGGAGAAACCGACCGCGTGGAGAAAGGGGCCGCAGGCGCTGGAGCTGCGGCGGTACGCCGGCGAACAGCGCGTCCAGCGCGGTGCCCTGATGAGCTTCACCAAGACGGAGAGTCCTAACGGCGACGGGCTCGCGGGCTTCCTGATGAAGCTCGGCTGGCACTCGTTCGTGCAGCGGATGCCCACGTGGCTGTGGGCCCGCAGAACGTCCCGCAAAGTGATGCGGAGCTGGCTGGGCGCGGAGAAGATCGCCGGAGGCGGCCGGAACCTCTTCCGGGTGATGGACAACGCCGGTGCCGTGTGGAGCTCGCAACTGAGCGTTGCGGAGAAACGCGAGGAAGCGCTGCAGCAGCTCGATCGGCTCCTGTGGCGAGCCCTCCTGGAGGACCTGCGCACCCCGGCGATCGGCCGGTTCCTGCCTGGCCGGCGGCGCAGGACCGCCCGCCCCGTCGTACTCGTGGACCTGCCACCGCCCGGCGCGAAGGGCAACCGCGAGGCCGAGCGCTTCCTGCGCTCCGTGCATCAGGCGAGCACCACCGCCAGACCTCCGGGCCCGCTCGTCGTAGCGGTCGGACGGCCATCGGAAGAGCTGCTGGCGGATCTGGACGATCCCGCTGAACTCACGTTCGCGCAGGCGAGTCAGCGCCTCGGCCAGAACGGCGGCTCCCCGGTCCTGGTGACCTTCAGCGAGCAGGCCATGGCCGGACCAGGGCTTGAGGTACGCAAGGTCGAGCCGAAGAGGTTTAGATTCAGCCGGATCGTGCCCACCGGAATCATGGCCGGTGTAACGGTCCTGGCCCTGACGGCCGCGGGATTGGTCATCCAAGATGACCACGATTGCGTCGGCGGCTCCGCCTCCGTCGCGGAGTCCGCGCCGGCCAAGCCCATTCCGGTCGATGGCAAAGCCTGGTACGACGCGGTCGTGCGGGAGATCGGCGAGCAGAACAGACGGGCCGAGCAGGCCGCCGCCCAGGGCAGGACGGTACGGACCGTGGTGGCCTTCGTGTCCAGCCCGCCGACGGACGAGAACGCGGTGCGCTTCGACGGCACGATCCCCGAGCTGCGCGGCATCGCGATGTGGCAGAAGAAGTTGCTCGACGACGCGGTGTCCGACGACTCGGCCGTCAGGCTACGGGTGGAGGTCCGGCCGACCGGTCCGGCGTTCAAGAACGCCGTAGCGGAGGCCGAGAACCTCAGGGCGCGGGTGGAGAAGGAGGGCAGCGCCAAGAACACCCCGGATCACACCAGGATCGTCGGCGTCCTCGGATACGCGCAGAGCCGGGACGAGACCCGGAAGGCATTGCAGGTGCTCGGCGCCGCGAAGATCCCCACGATCGGCACAACGGCGACCGCTGACGAGATGCTGGCCGGTGAGGCGATGCGGAGCTACTGGCCTTTCACGCCGCCCAACCTGACCGAGGCGCGGATCGCGGCGGATTTCGCGAAGGGCCAGAACATCGTGGCCGATCCCGGCTCGGAAGAGAGCTGCTCCCCCGCCGGCCGCGCCATCGTCATCGAGAGCTCCGCCGACCTCTACAGTCGCAGCCTCGCGGGAAAGTTCCGCGACCGATTCGCACCTGGTGGCTCCGAGGTCTTCAACTTCAACCAGGACGGCGACTTCGAGCCGGCGCCGCCGCCCGGCGCGGCGAACGTGTCCAGCGCGGACGAACTGGTGAGCCGGCTGTGCAAGACGATCAAGGCGGAGCCGGGGGCCGTCGTGTACTGGGCCGCGCGGGCCCGGGACTTCACCGCTTTCATCAACGCCATGGACACCCAGGGCACCTGCATCGACCACGACATCACCGTCCTCGGCGGCAATGAGCTCACCAACATCGCCCAAACAGGCGCCTTCAACAACAAGCACTGGCTGCGCCTGTACTACTCCGCCCACCGGCTGCCCACCACGGACCCGCACGCCAGTGACAAGACCCGCCAGTTCGTCGACGACTACAACGCGTTCGTGAAGCGCACCACGAAGGGCACCGACCCCTGGGTCCAGGACGGCCACTCGGCCGTCTCCTACGACGCTTTCCACGTCCTGTCCCAGGCCGTCGGCAAGGCCCGCCTGCACGACGACCTCGTCTCCCGCGAGTCCGTCCTCGTCGCCCTCGGCGCGGGCGTCACCTTCAACGGCGCCACCGGGTACATCTCCTACGGCCCGGCCGGCAACGCCGCGCCCGTCGACAAGACCCTCGTCCTGCTCCGCCAGCTCGCCGACAGCCCGAAGGCCGTCGTGGTGTGCGGGGCGTACGCACCGGACGCGTCGAGCAGAACACAGGAACCCCCGTGCACCCGCTGACGACGGCGGCGCCGGCCGGGATGCGAGCCGCCTCGGGTTCGATGGCGGCCTCGATGTGCCTCGGGTTGCGCGCACCGAGGTGATGCCGGCCGTGCCAAGCCCAGGCGAGGTGACGTTCACTCCCCCTCGCTCACCGGCGGCGTTCCGCGAGGACATCCCCCGGAGCCGGCGCGTGATTCCCCGCACCGTGGGGCGTTGTCGCTCTTGATCCGCGATGGCGGTATTCGGGAGAATTCGTGGTAGATGGCGGGTGATCGCACTCGCCCGGTCGGCATGGTGGCCAACGATGATCGACAGCAGGGACCCCGGCACGAGGGCGCGCGGCCGCTCGTGGACCGCTCCCGTGCTCCCTGATCAGGCAGCACGGGACTGAGAGCCGGGACCACCGCATGATGCCAGGACAGGGCCTCCCGCGGTGATGCTCCTGCCGTCTCCCACCAGGACACGCCCGTGGACGGGCGGGAACCGCCGGGCCCGGTACACGTGCCGCCGAGACGCGGGCGTCCGATCGTGAACCGGCCGATGAATCTTTCAGCCGGCCCGGCGGCGGCCCTCTCAGCCCTTCCGAGCCCTCCGAACACGGTCGACATCGTGCCGCCGCCCACCACAAGCGCGCGGCGGCACAGGGTCGTGCAACCGACGACCCGCGATCCAGCCAAGAAAGGAACCGGATGAGTCCCTCCAACCAGCGCCTGGGAGTGGTCGCCGAGTCGGCGCCGGGTGAGACACGGGTGGCCGCGACCCCCGCGACCGTGCGGCAACTGGCCTCGCTCGGCTACCAGGTGATCGTCGAATCCGGCGCCGGCCTGCGGGCGGGCTGCACCGACGAGGCGTACGAACAGGCCGGGGCACGGGTCGGCGGCCGCGAGGACGCGTGGAGCGCCGAGGTGGTGCTCAAGGTGAACGCGCCCGCGCGCGAGGAGATCGCGGCGCTGCGCGACGGCGCCACGCTCATCTCGCTGATCGGACCGGCGACCGCCCCCGCTCTGCTGGACGCGCTCGCCGCCCGGCCGATCACCGTGCTGGCGACCGACGCCGTGCCGCGCATCTCCCGCGCCCAGGCGCTGGACGTGCTCAGTTCGATGGCCGGCATCGCCGGGTACCGCGCCGTCATCGAGGCGGCGCACGCGTTCGGGCGCCTGTTCACCGGCCAGGTGACCGCCGCGGGGAAGGTCCCGCCGGCCAAGGTCCTGGTGGTGGGCGCCGGCGTGGCCGGACTGGCGGCGATCGCCACCGCCACCAGCCTGGGCGCCATCGTGCGGGCCACCGACCCGCGGCCGGAGGTCGCCGAGCAGGTGCGCTCGCTGGGCGCCGAGTTCCTGGACGTCGGGGTCGCGCAGCAGAGGAGCTCCGACGGGTACGCCCGGGAGACCACCGAGGACTACGACCGGCGGGCCGCCGCCATGTACAGCGAGCAGGCAGCCGAGGTGGACATCGTGATCACCACCGCGCTGGTCCCCGGGCGGCCGGCGCCCCGGCTGCTCACCGCCGAACACGTGGCCCGCATGCGCCCGGGCGGCGTCATCGTCGACATGGCCGCGGCGCAGGGCGGCAACGTCGAGGGCACCCGCGCCGGCGAGGCGGTCGAGACCGGGAACGGCGTCACCATCATCGGGTACACCGACCTCGCCGGCCGGCTGCCGGCCCAGGCCTCGCAGCTCTACGGCACGAACCTGGTCAACCTGATGCGGCTGCTCACCCCGGCCGCGGACGGCACGCTGGTGCTGGACTTCGACGATCCCGTACAGCGCGCGATGACCGTGGTGCGCGACGGGGCGAAGACCTGGCCGCCTCCGCCCGTACCGGTGAGCGCCGAACCCGCGGCTCCGCCACCGGCGCCCGCCGCCAAGGCCGCTCCCCCACCCGGCCGGCGACGCCATGTCATCACCGCGGTGGCCGCCGCCGCGCTCTTCCTGCTGACCGCCTTCTCCCCGGCCGCGCTGACCGGGCACCTCACCGTCTTCCTCCTGTCGATCGTGATCGGCTACTACGTCATCGGCAACGTGCACCACGCCCTGCACACGCCGCTGATGTCGATCACCAACGCCATCTCCGGCATCATCGTCGTCGGCGCGCTGCTGCAGCTCGGGCGGCCGAACGTGATCGTCACCGTCCTGTCGTTCGTCGCGGTCCTGCTGGCGAGCATCAACATCTTCGGCGGCTTCGCCGTGACCCGGCGCATGCTCGGCATGTTCACGAGGAGCTGACCGTGACCCTCGCCACGGCCGCGCAGGCCGCCTACATCGTCGCCGCCCTGTTGTTCATCCTGAGCCTCGCCGGCCTGTCCAAGCACGAGACCGCACGCTCGGGCGTCGTGCTCGGCATCTGCGGCATGGCTCTCGCGCTCGCCTCGACGGTCGCCCTCTCGGCGGACGGCGGGGACGTCGGCACCGTGACCCTGCTCGCGGCCGCCATGGCGATCGGCGCCGCCATCGGGCTCTGGCGGGCCCGGATCGTCGAGATGACCAGCATGCCGGAGCTGATCGCCATCCTGCACAGCTTCGTCGGCCTCGCCGCCGTCCTGGTCGGCTGGAACGGCTTCCTCGAGGTCGAGGGGGGTGGCGGGACGCCGGGAGAGGTCCCGTTGCCGGGCGTCCACCACGCCGAGGTGTCCATCGGCGTGTTCATCGGGGCACTGACCTTCACCGGATCGGTCGTCGCGTTCCTCAAGCTGTCGGCCCGCATCGGGTCGCGTCCCATGATGCTGCCCGGCAAGAACCTGCTGAACCTGGGGGCGCTCGGCGCGTTCGCGCTCCTGACCGTCTTCTTCGTGGCCTCCCCGAACCTGGGGCTCCTCGTCGCGCTGACCGCCGTGGCCCTGGTGCTGGGGTGGCACCTGGTCGCCTCGATCGGCGGCGGCGACATGCCGGTCGTCGTCTCGATGCTCAACAGCTACTCGGGATGGGCGGCCGCGGCGTCCGGCTTCCTGCTCGACAACAACCTGCTGATCGTCACCGGAGCCCTGGTGGGCTCGTCCGGCGCCTACCTGTCCTATGTCATGTGCCAGGCGATGAACCGCTCGTTCCTCTCGGTGATCGCCGGTGGTTTCGGCATCGAGGCGGGCTCGTCCGGCGACACCGAGCAGGGGGAACACCGGGAGATCTCCGCCACCGGCACCGCCGAGCTGCTCAAGGACGCCAAGTCGGTGGTCATCGTCCCGGGGTACGGCATGGCGGTCGCCCAGGCGCAGTACCCGGTGGCCGAGCTGACCCGCCGGCTCCGCGACCGCGACGTCGAGGTCCGCTTCGGCATCCATCCCGTCGCCGGGCGCCTGCCTGGCCACATGAACGTCCTGCTCGCGGAGGCCAAGGTGCCCTATGACATCGTCCTGGAGCTGGAGGAGATCAACGACGACTTCCCCGGCACCTCGGTCGTCCTGGTCATCGGCGCCAACGACATCGTCAACCCCGCGGCGATCGAGGACCCCGGCAGTCCCATCGCCGGCATGCCCGTCCTGCACGTGTGGGAGGCGGAGAACGTCATCGTCTTCAAACGGTCGATGGCCACCGGATACGCCGGAGTGCAGAACCCGCTGTTCTTCCGGCCCAACAGCCAGATGCTCTTCGGCGACGCCAAGCAGCGTGTCGAGGAGATCGTGGCCGCCCTCTGACCCACCCGGTGGCACCGGGGCCGGGCGCACGTGCGTCCGCCGGCCGGGTGGGACGTGCGCGCGGCGGGCGCGTCAGCCGGCCGGCCCGCCGCCGGCGAGAATGTCCAGCCGATCGCGGTCGGTCGTCTCGTCGAAGTGCGTGCGGCGGCGGGTGGCCGGCGGCTTGAGGGCGGACACCTGCGCGAAGGTGTGGTGCGCGGCCAGCCCGGCGAGTTCCGGGTCGAAGCCGGCGAGGATCTCGCGGAACCGCCGTTCCGCGGGCTCCCCGAGCGAGTCGTAGATCCGCACGCACAGCCGCCTGGCCTCGTCGCGCGGCCAGCCCTCAGGGAGCAGCTCGGCGGGGAGGTCGGGGTCGAGCGTGGGGAACACCCGCCAGTCGGTCATGATCGCGGTCCGCAGCCGCAGCGCCTCGGCCGGAGACGGAGCGGAGTCCGTCTCCAGCCGCTCGGCGACCGGCCGATGGGCATCGATGAAGCGCAGGTAGCGTTCGCGCAGCGTGGCGATGTCGAAGGCGCGGTCCAGCACCGGGCCGAGGCCGGCGGCGGCGACGTCGCGTGCCCGGAACACCACCGCCTCGCGCACCCCCAGCCTGCGCGCGAGTTCGACGACGTCGCCGGTCTTGTCGTGCGGGGACACCCACACCGCGTCGAAGATCATGCCGAAGTGCAGCAGGCGCAGCCCGTCGCGCAGGGAACGGCGGGTGTCTCTCTGGTCCTCGGGCACCGAGAAGGTGACGACGGTCCACTGCCCGTCCCACTGCGGCGTGGTGGCGCCGAACGTCAGCAGCCGGCGCATGTGCGCCACGATCACGTCGTACGCCCGGGGCGGCAGTCCGTACGCGGTGGTGCGGCCGTCGCGTGAGCCGTCCAGCAGCCCTCGCGAGGCCACCCGCCGCAGCGCGGCACGGGCGCTGGTCGCGGTGATGCCGAACTCCTCCAGCAGCCGGACCAGCGCCGCCGACGGGATGTGCTCCTGCCGCCAGAACCAGTAGTCGCCGAGCAGCGTGGTCAGCAGCCGCTGTGGCTCGGCCCCTTGCCGGGCCCTGGGCAGGGAGCCGCGTTCCGGCGACGCGGTCACCCGGCGTCCCTCCATCGTCAGACTCCTCAGCCGGTGCGGGCGGCCCCGCCGGCCGCGCACCAGGACGGACGGGCTTACCGTGTTCGACCTGCGTAGATCCTACGGCACCCGGCTGCGCCCGCGAGATCTTCCCGGCGGATCGCGGCCGCGGTCCGCCGGCGTCGACCGCCCCTATCCTGGCGTTCCCCCATCTGTGGGGTACGCCCTCCTCGGCACACCCGGCCGGCCGTGCATGCTCACGGCCGCGGCGCGGAACGACGGGAGCCGCCCCCGTGGACCGGGAGCGGCTCGGTATCGGTCACCTGAGGACTATGCCCAGGGCTGGGCGACGATCCAGCTGACGTCGTCGGCCCACGCGGAGGAGTTGTCGAAGGTGTTCGAGCCGCCGTTGCTCGCGATGTAGACGGTGTTGCCGTAGTGGCGGATGAAGCGGCTGGAGAAGTTGTAGGAGGCGAGCGAGATGCCCTGGCCGTTCTTGCCGGCCTGCGCGCAGAAGGTGGCGTCGGAGGCGAACAGCGCGCTGCCGTCGTTCTGCTGACGGTACAACTGGTAGTTCTGGTGCCGCAGGAAGGTGCCGGGGTAGTTCTTCGACTCCAGCGACACGCACGACCCACTGGCCAGGCCACTGCGCACGACCCAGGTGCCGTCGTTCTTGTCCGTCGACGGGGAGGACGAGTTGATCACCGAGGTCACGACGCTGCCGTTCTGGTGGCGGATGTAACGGTCGGTGCAGCAGGCCGTCGTCGCGCGCAGCGAGATCGACGAGCCCGGGGTGAGCGTCCCGCTCCCGCCGCCGTTCCAGGTGGTGTAGCCGGCGGCGACGATGTTGGCCTGCACGGCGTTCTCGGTGGCGTCCGTCGGATAGCCGGAGGTCATCACGCCCTCGTAGAACGTGCCGCGGGCACCGTTGCTGTTGTCACCGCCGATGCCGAGAAGGATGGCCCCTTCCTTCTTCATCGGGTTGTAGCCCGCGACGTTGGGGCGCACCCCGTCGTAGAAGGTGCCCAGGCCGCCCGACTGCGCGTTGCCGCCGCGGATCGCCCAATGGTTCGGCTCGCCCTTGACGATCGCGGTGAGGAACCGGTGGCTGATGCTGGGGTTGCCCGCGTTGTACTTCTGGTTCACGCCGGAGAACAGGCCGTTCTCCAGGTCGGCCATGATCCAGGGGCCGTTGCCGGCGCCGTAGCCCCAGACCTTGTTGTTGCCGAAGTAGATGGT
>NZ_BMNT01000032.1:41032-41474 GCF_014646695.1 Sphaerisporangium melleum | reverse complement strand
CTCCATGGTGCCGTTGCCGTTGTCGCGGCTGTTGGTCTCGGCGTTGCCGTAGTCGAAGCAGCAGCCGCCGTTGTAGTGCGTGCCGTCGAAGATGGCGTACATCCCCTCCGGCTGGTCCCCCTTGGCCACACCGTTGGTGGCGTTGTTGCGGTAGCCGGTGCCCGGCGCCACGTAGACGCCGTACGCCTTGTGCCCGCCGACGGAGATCGGCGCCAGGGTGGCGTCCGCGAGGTTGTCGTACCCGCCCGCGGCGGGGCCCTGGAAGCCGCCGGGAGGCGCCTGGGTGAGCCGGTTGTTGCGGCCCGACTGGTCGTAGATGACGCTGATCAGGCAGGTCGTGCCGGCGCAGAAGGAGTCCTGCGCGGCGGAGTCGGCGACGCCGCCCGCGCTCAGCACCCCGATGTCCCGGGTGGTGTTGTCCGAGGAACGGCGCACCTGGTAG
>NZ_BMNT01000032.1:39297-40985 GCF_014646695.1 Sphaerisporangium melleum | reverse complement strand
CCGTTGTAGGCGCCGTACAGCGCGCGGGTCGTGCTGTGCGCCGCCACACAGGGCGTGCCACCCGCGGCGTAGATGTCACAGGGCTGCGACGCCGCGGCCTGTGAGGGCGTGGAGACGGCGGACAGCAGCCCGACGGCGAGCCCGACGGCCGCGCCCGTGGAGAGCAGCGCGTTCTTGAGTTTCCGGAATCCGGGGCGAACGACCATGATTGACCTCTGCGTTTCAGAGAATGTCGCGAATGCCAAAGACCTGGGCACGGCGCATTGCCGGAAAGGCGCGCGCGATCGCCACGCGATCGCATGCCCGGCGACATGCGCACTGACCTGTGACAGCGCGATGAACACGGAAGGGGGGGTGTTTGTTAGCGCTAACAACCGTGGCTGGTATACGGCCTCCGAAGACACGATGCTCGCGGGGTTGACCGGCTCACTATGGAACGGGAAGCGATGTTACGTCAAGGTTTCCAGCGAAATCACGAAATGCTTGCCAGGCCGGAACGGCCGACCTGCCGGCCTCACCGATCCCCGATCGGTGGCACGCTCCGTGTTAGCGATAACATACGTATGACGACCGACGTCCGCGGACCATCGAAGATGCCATCCGCATCGTGCGCGCTGGATGCGGGCGTCGCCGAGTCGTGATCACGCCACCGGCTCCACCACATCTCATCATCGCGCTGGTCAGACAATTGTTAGCGTTAACATCATCGCTGATGATTCACCTCTCTGCACTGGAACACATTCAGGGGTGGTGGTGCGGCGGAGCCAATACGAGGCGGTGAGCCGCTGTCAAGGCCGGGACTCCGCCGAATACCGCCCGCCGGCCGCCGGATGCCCCCCCACCTGGCCATCCAGAAACTCCGGCGATCCTTCGAACGAGGCGTGGCATGAAACTTTCACGATGCCGCCGAAGACGAGGGCGGTACGGCCTCCCCGAGGCTCCCGAGCGGCAGAAATGGCGACTTCCGCAATCCAGGCCGGCGATCGCCGCAGATAGCACGTATTAGTGGCGCCCGGCCGGCGCGAAGAACGGCTATTCCGCCTTGACAGGTTTCCGTGGAGTTTCCAGAATGAGTCCCGAAGCGGCCCTCCTCCTGCCGGGGGTCGGTGGTGGAACGGCAGGAGCGCCGGCCGGCACGCCGATCAGGGTGCGCCCGGGCGCGGCCCGGTCGTGCAGTTCCCGAGAAGCATTCCCCCTCCTTCGCCCGCATTTCCCACCGGCACGTTCCCGGCTTTATCTCCGTCCAGCGGCGGTTTCGGCACAGCGCGTACACCGGGCGTCTCCGGCTCGCCCCGGCACGCGGCCGGGCTGAGCGTACGGCGCTCCGCACCGGCGATGACGGCGGCGGCCGGGAGCCCTCTTCGAAAGGCCCTCACATGATGTCCTCATCGCCCCGGTTCAACCGCCGTACCCTGCTCGCCGGTACCGGAGGTGTCGCGGCGGCCGGCCTGCTGGGGATCCGGCCGGCGTTCGCGACCGAAGGCCCGCAGAGCTACACACCGACCTGGGCGTCGGTCGACCAGCACCCGCCGGCCCCGCAGTGGTTCCAGGACGCCAAGTTCGGCATCTACTGGCACTGGGGCGTGTTCAGCGTCCCGGCCTACGCCAACGAGTGGTACCCGCGCAACATGCACAACAACGGGTCGAACGAGAACAACCACCACAAGAGCGTCTACGGCGACCCGTCG
>NZ_BMNT01000032.1:38017-39263 GCF_014646695.1 Sphaerisporangium melleum | reverse complement strand
TGGCCGTACCACAACTTCATCAACGGCGCCCGCGACAAGGCGGGCAACTGGGTGCAGTTCGCGCCGAAGCTCAAGTCCGCGGGCGGTAACTTCGACCCCGACGAGTGGGCGCAGCTGTGCGTGGACGCCGGGGCCAGGTACGCCGGGCCGGTGGCCGAGCACCATGACGGCTACTCGATGTGGAACAGCACGGCGAACGAGTGGAACTCGGTGCTCACCGGGCCCAAGCTCGACCTGCTGCGCCTGTTCGGCGACGCCATCCGGGCCAAGGGCCTGAAGTTCTACGTCTCCCTGCACCACGCGTTCAACTTCACCGGCTACTACCAGTGGGTGCCCACCCAGGCGACGACCTCGCTGAAGAAGCTGTACGGCCAGCTCGGCTCGACCGCCGAGTACCAGCTGTGGTACGACAAGCTGAAGGAGGTCATCGACGGCTACCAGCCGGACATCATCTACCAGGACTTCGACATCGACAAGGTCCCGGAGTCCCACCGGCTGAACTTCCTGTCGTACTACTACAACAAGGCCGTCTCCTGGAACAAGGACGTCGCCGCCACCTACAAGGACGGCGGGTTCAACAACCGGGGCGAACTCTACGACTACGAGCGCGGCGGTCCCGCGGGCATCGTCTACCCGTACTGGCTGTGCGAGGACAGCGTCTCCAGCTCGAGCTGGTGCTACACCAACGGCATCGGCTACTACTCGGCGAAGTCCCTGGTGCACGCGCTGATCGACCGCGCCAGCAAGAACGGCACCATGCAGCTCAACATCGCCCCGATGGCCGATGGCAGCATTCCGTCGGGCCAGCGGTCGATCCTGCAGGCCTTCGGCACCTATCTCAGGGCGTTCGGCGAGTCCATCTACGCCACCCGCGCCTGGGAGGCGTTCGGCGAGGGCCCGACGCAGATGGGCGGCGGCTCCTTCACCACCCCGCGGGAGGGCACCAGCCAGGACATCCGGTTCACCCGCAGCAAGGACAACACCGTGCTGTACGCGACCGTGATGGGGTGGCCGGGCGGCACGCTGCACATCACGACACTGAACTCCAACCGGATCAACCTCGGCAACCTGGCCTCGGTGCAACTGCTCGGCGCCACGGCCGGCCAGTACACCAACCTGCCCACCCGCACCCAGGACGGCGGCGGCCTGCACATCACGTTGCCCTCCTCCAACGCCCCGTTCAGCGCCCTGGCCTACGTGGTCAAGCTGACCTTCAACGGCGCCATCCCGAGCCTGGGCGGCGGGT
>NZ_BMNT01000032.1:34492-37745 GCF_014646695.1 Sphaerisporangium melleum | reverse complement strand
AGCTGGGGCGACACCGCCAACGGCGCCCTCTGCAAGCAGGCGGCGTGGAACGGCGGCAACAACCAGCAGTGGCGGCTGAACAGCCTCGGCAACGGCCGCTACCAGATCGTCAACCGCGGCACCGGCACCGCCCTGGACAGCGGCGGCACCACCACCTCCGGCGCCAACGTGAAGCTGTGGGCGCCGCTCTCGAGCCCCAACCTCGAATGGACCATCACCGCGGTCTGACCGCTCCCCCGCGTGGCCCGATGACCATGACCCTCGGGCCACGCGGATCCGCGGGCCGGCTGAAACCGGGACGCCCGCCGTGGCAGCGTGGGACGGGCGCGACTACGGCGACACCCGCAGGGTCATGCACCGGATCACCCTGCGCGGCGATCGGCCGGTCGGCCCCGCGCGTTCCACCCCCGCGTAGCCGGGCCCACGCCACCCTTCACCACGGGCCTGAGCGGCGAAACCCGGCCCGAGCAGGAGTGACCTGCGGAAATGGGTACCACCGTGGTGGGGAGGCGTGCGCGTGGGCGGCGCGATCGGGGGATCGATGAAAGGGTACGACGTCCGGGGACCGGCGCTGGAGCTCGGCGCCCTGGTGCGCGAGGACGGCACCGCCGAGGCCGCGGAGCAGATCCGGATCTCCGTGAGCATGCTGAACCGGCACGGGCTGGTGGCCGGTGCCACGGGGACCGGGAAGACCAAGACGCTCCAGCTCATGGCGGAGCAGCTTTCGGCCGAGGGGGTTCCGGTCTTCGTCGCCGACGTCAAGGGCGACCTGTCCGGGCTGGCCTCGCCGGGCACGGCCACCGAGCGCGTCCTGTCGCGGGCCGCCGAGGTGGGACAGACGTGGCGGCCCGCGGCCTGCCCGGTGGAGTTCTTCTCCCTGGGCGGGCTCGGGACGGGCGTCCCGATCCGCAGCACCATGACCGCGTTCGGGCCGACTCTGCTCGCCAAGGTCCTCGAGCTCAACGAGACGCAGGAGTCCTCACTCGGGCTGATCTTCCATTTCGCCGACCACAACGGGCTGGCGCTGCTGGACCTGAAGGACCTGACCGCGGTCATCCGGTACCTGACCACCGATCCCGAGGCGCTGCGCGGGATCGGCGGGCTGTCGGCGACGACGGCGGGGGTCATCCTGCGCGCCCTGACCAACTTCGAGGCGCAGGGGGCCGAGGTCTTCTTCGGCGAGCCGGAGTTCGACGTGCGCGACCTGCTCCGGGTGACGGAGGACGGCCGCGGGGTGATCTCCGTGCTGGAGTTGCCGGCCGTGCAGGACCGGCCGCAGCTGTTCTCCACCTTCCTGATGTGGCTGCTCGCCGACCTGTTCCAGGCACTGCCCGAGGTGGGTGACGCCGACCGGCCGAAGCTGGTGTTCTTCTTCGACGAGGCGCACCTGCTGTTCGACGGCGCCTCCAAGGCGTTCCTGCGGTCGATCACCCAGACCGTGCGGCTGATCCGGTCCAAGGGCGTGGGGGTGTTCTTCGTCACCCAGACCCCGCAGGACGTCCCGGCCGACGTGCTGGCGCAACTCGGCGCACGCGTCCAGCACGCCGTGCGCGCCTTCACCCCGCAGGACGCCAAGGCGCTCAAGGCGACCGTGTCGACCTTCCCCACGTCCTCCTACGACCTGGAACGGCTGCTCACCGGGCTCGGCATCGGCGAGGCCGTCGTCACGGTCCTGTCGGAGACGGGCGCGCCGACGCCGGTGGCCTGGACGCGCCTGCGCGCCCCCCGGACGCTCATGGCGCCGTCGAGCCCGGACGTGGTCCAGCAGGTCATCGCCGCCTCCGCCCTGCGGGGGAAGTACGGCACCGAGGTCGACCGGCAGTCGGCCTACGAGATCCTGGCGGCGAGGCTGGCCGCGCAGCAGCCCGCCGAGGCCCAGGCGCGCCCCGCTCCGCAGGCTCGCGGAGGGCGCGAGCGCGACCGGGAACGGGAAGGCGAGCCCGGCAAGAGCGTGCTGGAGAACGTGCTGTCGTCCAAGGAGTTCCGCTCCATGGCCCGGTCGGCGGCCTCCGCGCTGGGCCGGGAGATCAGCAGATCCATCTTCGGCACGGCCCGCCGCGGCCGCCGCTGACAGACACGCCCATCGCGGCCGTTCCCGGGATGGCCATGACCGGCGGCCTGGGACGGGTGCCCCCGTCTCCGGAGCGAGCCGGGGGTTTCGCGTGCGCGGCGCCGCTCGCGCCGAGGTGAATGTTTCACCCTCCGTGCCCGCACGAATTCCCGAAGAAGCTGGTAGAGGTCCGTTTCGCGGACAAAAGGGGAACGGGGCCGCATAGTCCGCCTTGACCGGCGCACGCCGCCGATGCTCCTCTGTGCCGTGAGACTCATGCGCCTGGCCGTCGTGGCCGCCGCCCTCGCGACCACGCTCGCCACACCGCCCGGAGCCCTGGCCGCCGCCGGAAACGGCTCGCCCACCGACTCCAACATCCGCTTCGTCGGCCGCTGGGACACCCGGGACGGCACCGCCTACGTCCCCGGCTGGGCCGGCGCCTACCTGGTCACCGGCTTCACCGGCACCACCGTCAAGCTGAAGCAGCGCAACACCATCGACCTCTACTACAGCATCGACGGCCGCCCCGATGTGTACCTGCAGAACGTGCGGGGCACGGTCGACCTCACCCCCACCGCCCTGCCGGCCGGTGACCACACCCTGCGCGTGTCCTACCGCGTGGTGGCCGGCTCCTACCACGGCGACGCGGTGTTCCAGGGCCTGGTGCTCGACTCGGGTGCGCGCACCCTGCCCGCCCGGCCGGCCCGCGGCACGGTGGAGTTCGTCGGCGACTCCATCACCGTCGGAACCACCACCTCCAAGAACGCCCTCACCGCCTATGGATGGCTGGTCGGTGAGCAGCTCGGGCTGGACCACACGCAGGTCGCCGAGGGCGGCGCCTGCCTGGTCAGCAGCGCCGACGGCTGCGTCGGCCTGGACCGGCGCTTCGTCAAGGTCAGCGCCGCCGACGGAGCCGCCGACCATGACTTCTCGCGCTACCAGGCGGACGCGGTCGTGATCAACCTCGGTACCAACGACGCCGGGCACGGCGTGTCCACGACCCAGTTCCAGAGCTCCTACGCCGGCCTGCTGCGCACCGTCCGGAGCAAGTACCCCAGGGCCGCGATCCTGGCCCTGCAGACCTTCCGCGGCCGGTTCGTGCCGCAGACCCAGGCCGCGGTACAGACCCTCAACGACGCCGGCGACCGCAACGTCTTCTTCGTCCCCACCGACGGCTGGGTGCCGTCCGGCGGCCTGTCCGAC
>NZ_BMNT01000032.1:0-34458 GCF_014646695.1 Sphaerisporangium melleum | reverse complement strand
AACGTCCATCCCAACGACGCCGGGCACCGTGCGATCGCGGCCCGGCTGGCGCCGATCGTGGCCCAGTACCTCTCCCCGCCCGCCACCCCCACCCCGACGCCCTCCGCATCACCCACCCCCACCCCCTCCGCGTCCCCGACCCCCACGCCTTCGGCATCGCCCAGCCCCACGCCGAGCGGCCCGGCGACCGGCTGCGAAGTGCGCAGGGCGACATCCGGGTCACCAACACCGGCGGCGGCACCCTGAACCCGTGGACGCTGCGCTGGACGTTCACCGACGGGCAGCAGATCGGCCAAGGATGGAACGGCACGTTCTCCCAGGCCGGAGCGTCCGTCACCGTGACCGGCCCGGAGTGGGGCCCGGCGCTCGCCCCTGGCGCCTCCGCGACCGTGGGCTTCAGCGCGTCATGGAACGGCGCCAACAGCGCGCCGGCCTCCTTCACCCTCAACGGCGCCGGCTGCCGGGTCGCATGAGCCCGGCGGCACCGGCCGCCGCGCCACGAGCGGGTGCGGCGGCCATCGTGAGCGAGCGGATCGTCGTCACGTGGTCCGGCGGACCACCACGTCCGAGAAAGCGAGATTGCGCATGAGCACGTTCCGGCGAGGAGCCACCGCCCTGATCACCTCGGCCGTGGCCGCGCTGACCGGAGCGCTGACCTGGGTGGCGGGCGCGTCGTCCGCCGACGCCGCCACCGGGTGCGCCGTCACCTACCGGATCACCAACCAGTGGGGCGGCGCGTTCGGCGCGGACGTCACGATCACCAATCTGGGCGACCCGATCAGCGGCTGGACCCTCACCTGGTCCTTCACTGCGGGGCAGCAGGTCACCCAGGCGTGGAACGCGGCGGTCACGCAGGCGGGGGCCGCCGTCACCGCCCGAAACGAGGCCTACAACGGCGCCATCGCCAAGGACGCGTCGGTGAGCTTCGGGTTCAACGGTTCGTGGACCTCCGCCAACCCGGCGCCGGCGGGCTTCACGCTCAACGGTGTCGTCTGCACGGGCGGGGTCACCACCCCCACCCCTTCCCCGACCCCGAGCCCAAGCCCAAGCGCGACGCCGAGCCCCAGCCCGACGCCGAGCGTCACTCCGGCGCCGAGCCGGATCAGCGTCTGGCTGGCCGGCGACTCCACCGTCGCCAACAGCTCCGGCTCCCCCATCGTCGGCTGGGGCCGGGAACTCGGCCAGTACCTCACCACCAACGCCACCGTGGTCAACAACGCCGTCGGCGGCCGCAGCGTGCAGACCTGGCTGTACGAGTCGGCCGTCACCGACCGCATGAACGCGAACGGCGAGTGCGCGCTCAGCTCGACCGCCTACGCCGCCCGATGGCAGTCCATGCTCGACTCCGCCACCGGCATGAAGGCCGGCGACTACCTGTTCATCCAGTTCGGCATCAACGACGGCTCCACCACCTGCCCCCGCCACGTCGGCGCCGCCCGCTACCGCGAGCTGCTCACCACCATGGTCCGCGCCGCGCAACAGCGCGGCGCCAACCCCGTACTCCTGACCCCCTCGGCCGCGCTGACCTGCAGCGGAAGCACCGCCACCCCCAACCGCGGATACCTCACCGACACCTTCGCCGTCGGCACCGCCACCGGGGCTCCGGTCATCGACCTGCACAAGCTGAGTTACACGCTCTACAACAGCCTGCGCTTCTGCCCGTTCAACGGCGACTACACCTCCGGCCCGGTCGGCGCCTTCTTCGCCAACGACCACACCCATTTCGAAGCCGCGGGGGCCCGCCAGATCGCCGGCCTCGTCGCCACCGCGGTGCGCGACCAACGGCTCGGGCTGGCCGCCTACCTCCGCTAGCGCCGCCTCGGGGCGAACGCGCGATGAACGGCGCCGGCAGCGCGATCGCCCCGAACAGGCGCCGGACGGCCGGCACTCGGCGGTGCGTCCGCCTGCCGTGAACAGGTCTCAGGAGCGGCCGGGAGCCGGCCCCGGCCGGACGGCGATGCGATCACTGTTGATCACGTATGGGTCGCCAAGCAGGGCCGCGGCGTTCCGGTTGCCGGCCAGCGACAGGTGGGTGATCTCGGTGGCCGACAGGTAGTAGTCGTGCCAGGAGACCCAGTACGCGACGGCGGGATAGTCCTGCCGCAGCCGCGTGGCGTACCGCGTGGTGTCGAAGTCACCCGCCAGGACGTGCGCGCCGGACAGGCCCGCGCCGTACTCCGCCATCGCGATGACCTCCGGCAGCCGCAGGTGGTCGCGGTGGTTCGGGATGAGCAGGTCGTCGTCGTAGGAGGTGCCGGCGACGACGTCGACGTAGCCGTCCCCCGGGTAGGCCCACGCGGCCGGCCGGATGTTCAGCGCGGTCTGCTGGGCGGGGTCCGGAGGGTAGGCCGACGGGGAGTACACCCACAGCAGGTTGTCCAGATGCCGCACCTGGGTGAAGTAGCGGTACATGTCCTGCCACAGCCGGACGTAGATCGCCGCGTTGTCCTTCTGTAGGGTGGTGCCCCACCAGAACCAGAAGCCGTTCATCTCCTGCATCGGACGCCACAGCACCACGACGCCGGCGTCGCGCAGCCGGGTCAGCGCGTCGGCGACCCGGGTGAGCTTGCGCTGCCACACCCGCCCCGCGGGGCTGCCCGGATCCAGGATGTCGGCGAGCCGGACGCCGTCGAGCTGGCCGTTGTCGGTCCGGGTGTTGGTCCAGACGCCCGGGTTCGCCGCGATGTCCGACTCGTCGTTCAGCCAGGGGCTCTGCGGGGAGAAGTTGATGGTGACCAGACCACCCCGCCGGGCGTGGTCGATGAGCACCTGGTCGGCCACGGCGAGCTGCCGCGGGGTGAAGATCTTGTCATGCTCGTAGTCCACGCCCGCGACGCCCACGCGGTGCCCGGTCTGGTCGGCGAGCCCGCCGATCAGCCGTTGGTATCCGAGCAGCCCGGAGGTGTCGGCGGCCTCCGAACCGTGCCCGAGGTTCTGCCCCGAGATCACCCCGTCCACCCGTGCCGTGCCGCAGGTCAGCGAGTACAGGTACCGGTGGACGGCGACGGCCTTGGGGCTCGCCTGACGGTTGGCGGTCGTCGGCGGCCGGGCGCAGACGGCCGCCGCGGCCTGCGTACCGGTCGCTCCGCCGGCCTGCGCCGTCGCCATGGGCGACGCCAGGCATAACGCGGCGAGCGCGCACGCGGCCGCTGTGATTCTTCCGGGCTTCATGACTCGGCCTCACTCCGCTCAGGGCTCGCGGCACGGCGGTGCGGACCGGCCGTGGCCCGGTCCGGGTTCCCGGCTCTCTCCGATCGCGACGCGACGCTAACCACCGGCCGTGACCGGTGTCAACGCGACCGTGCTCTCGCCGCCACCGCCGTCCGCCGGCCCGGCCCGGTGGCGCACTCGCCTTCCGCGCGCGGCTCCGGTCAGGGCACCGCCGTCATCAGCCGGTGTGCCGGACGGCGCGGGTCCGCCGTCGACGGGCCGGTGCGGCACGGCGAGGCGGCGGCCCGCTGTAAGTTTCGCCGGCGGCCCCCTGGAGCGGAGGAGTCTTTTCGCCGGCCCGGCCGGGTCCGCCCTCGGTCCCTGCGCAGAGGTGGCCGAGGGCGGACCGCGAGGCTAGGAGAGGGGGTTCTGGCCGAGCAGGTGCGCCTTGTAGCCCTCGCCGTAGGTGCTGGTGGGGGTGCCGTTGTAGTCCGTGATGAGCACGTTGCCCGAGCCGCAGCCCCACGGGTTCCACGTCCAGGCCGTGTATCCGACGCCGTGCGCGTCGGCCCACGCCATCACCTGGTCGATGTAGTCGTGGGCGCAGGAGTCCTGGCCGATCTCACCGGCGTGCACGGGCACCTGCGCGGCGACCGCGCCGACCTGGCTGTTCCAGCATGAGGTGGTGGAGCAGGCGTTGAAGTTGTAGGTGTGCCAGGCGGCCATCAGGTTGCCGGCGGGGTCGTTCGGCTTGTAGGTCAGCCACTGGCTCAGGTCGTTGGACCAGGTCAGGCCGCCCAGCATGATCACGTTCGTCGCGCCGGTGGCCCGCACGGCGTTGACCAGTGACTGCATGCCGGCCACCTGGTAGCCGATGCCGGTGCAGGTGCCGCCGTCGCGCCAGCAGGTCCAGGCGAGGGTGGCGTTCCAGTTGGCCGACGCGTCCGGGTAGGGCTCGTTGAACAGGTCGAACACGACGGCGTTGTCACCCTTGAAGGCGTTGGCCACCTGCGTCCAGAACGTCGGCGCGTACTGGGCGTCGGGCATCGGCTTCTGGCAGGTCGCCGCGACGTCGGAACAGGCGCTGGCCTGACCGGTGTACTGGCCGCGGCTCCAGTGCATCTCCACGATCGGCGTGATGCCGTTCGCCACCAGCAGTTTCGCGTAGTCCTTGACCGCCTGCTGGTAGGTGGCGCCGCTGGGCGTGCCGTTGAGGCCGAGCCAGCACTCCTCGTTCAGCGGGATGCGGACCGCGTGGATGTTCCACGCCTTCATCGCGTTGACCGAGGCCTGGTCCACCGGGCCGCTGTCCCACATGCCCTTGCCCTGCACACAGGCGAACTCGCCGCTGGCCCGGTTGACGCCCAGCAGACGGTAGGTCCGGCCGGCGGAGGTCACCAGCTTGTTGCCCGACACGCGCAGGGCGGGAGCCGCTCCTCCGGGCGACGGGCTGGGCGACGGCGACGGGCTCGGGGACGGCGAGGGGCTGGGGCTGGGTGAGGGCGATGGGCTGGGGGACGGCGACGGCGACGGGCTTGGGCTCGGGGAGGCGCCGTTACAGGTGACGCCGTTGACCTTGAACGAGGTGGGGGCCGCGTTGCTCCCGGTCCAGGTGCCGATGAAGCCGGCCGACACCGAGCCGTTGGCGGCCACGTTGGCGTTCCAGCTCAGGCTCTTGGCCGTGACGGTCGCGCCGGACTGCGACCAGTCCGCACTCCAGCCGTTGGTGACGGTCTGACCGGCCGCGGGGAAGTCGAACTGCAGCGTCCAGCCGGTCAGCGGATCACCGAGATTGGTGATCGTCACATCGCCCTGGAAGCCTCCCGCCCACTGGCCGGCGACCTTGTACTGCACCGAGCACCCGCTCGCCGCCGCGGCCGGGAGCGCCACAGCGGACACACCGGCCACGGCCAGTACCGCCGCGACGGCCGCCGCGAGTTTGGTACGAAGTTGCATCGAAGACTCCTTGCTGGTGCCAGACGGCCGTCGATGGGAGCGCGCTGTGGCTGAACGGTGTGTTACTTAAGGGTTTAAGTCAAGCGCGGCCGGCACCGGGCCGCCCCGGCCCACCAGGGACGCTCCGCGAGCAAACGGTCACCCATCGCCACAGTCCGATATGGCGCGCACGCCACGACAGCGGCACACGGGCTCCGCCACCACGGAGGCCATCTCCGGAGATCGCCGCGCGTTCGCGGGCGACGAGAAAGTTTCAGCCCGCCTCCTGCGTACGGCCACTCGCGCCGGGCGGTCGTCCCGTCCCTCGGCTCCGTCTTCGGCGCGAATGCCGATCGTGATCACTTAACCGCTTAAGGCAATCACGTGACCGGTGATGGGGTGGGCGCGAGGACGGCGTCGAGGCGGCCCGCCGTCATCCGGTCAGACAGGCGGTGCGGTGGTGCTCGATCGGACGACCAGGCCGGCCGTGCCGACCTGCCGCGAGCCGGGGGAACGGCCGTCGATCTCCTCCAGCAGCACTCGTGCGGTGTGCACGCCATAGGCCTGGATGTCCCAGGCCAGCGCCGTGAGGGCAGGGCGTACCATCACGCACAGCTGCGAGTCGTCGCCGGCCACGATCGACAGCTCGTCCGGTACGGAGACGCCCATCTCCTGCGCCACGTTGAGCGCGGCGGTGGCCATCACGTCGTTGTCGAACATGATCGCGGTGGGGCGGTCGCGCCGGGACAGCAGGGCCCGCGTGGCCCGCATGCCCTCCTCCCAGGTGTAGTCGGTCTGCACGACCCGCGGCTCGCCGAGTCCGTGGCCGAGCACGGCCTCGCGGAACGCCGCGACGCGCACCCGGGTGTGCTCCAGTGCGGGCAGGCCCGCGACACGGGCGATGCGGCGGTGCCCGAGCGCCACGAGATAGTCGACCGCCGAGACCACGGCCGCCGCGTCGTCGGTCCACACCGCGGGCAGGCCGGTGCCCGGCCGCGGACGGCCGACCAGCACGGCGGGGATCTTGAGCTCCTCCAGCACCGGGATCCGCGCGTCCTGCGTCCACAGGTCGGTGACCACCATGCCGTCGACGCGCCGTTCGGCCCAGCACAGCCGCATCGCCTCGATCGCGGCGCGGTGGTCCTCGACGACCTGGAGGAGCAGCCCGGTGCGCCGCCCGGACAGTTCGCGTTCCAGCCCGGCGATGAACCGCATGAAGAACGGCTCGACACCGAGCGTGTCCGCCGGGCGGGCGATGATCAGGCCGACGCTGTGCGCCCGGGACCCGGACAGCGACCTGGCCGCCACGCTCGGCCGCCAGCCGATCTCGTCGGCGATGTCGAGGATGAGCCGGCGGGTCTCCGCGGAGACCCCCGGCCGCCCGTTGAGCGCGTAGGACACGGCGCCGATCGACACCCCGGCCCGCGCCGCGATCTCGGCGATGGTCGGCCGCTTCACCGCACCCCTCCCGTTCCCGAGCATCCGCCGCTCATTCTCCCGGACGGCCCGCCCGCGCGCCGCCGGAGCCGATCCGCGGCGCCTGGTCGTCCCTCTGGTGAACCTATGGTGATGTGGCGCCGCGGGAAAGAACGCCGTCTGGGCCGGTCGATGACGACGCCCCGCACGGATGATCTGCCGTGCACGCCACACGTCCCGCGATGCTCGGTGGGGGCGCCTTCTCGAGATCGCTGCGGCGAAACCCATGGCGGGCGCGGGCGCTCTCACCTGCCTCGTTACCATCGTCGGCGTGACAGCCCTCGATACGGTCCTCGCCGCGCACCGTGCGTACCTGCTCGGGTGGGACATCGGCTCGCCTGTGAGTCCCGGCCTGCCGACCTACCGCAGCAAGGTCCCGCACGCGCCCCTCAACGGCGTGCTCCGCGTGCGCGGACCGGCTCCGCGGGACGCGCTCGCCGAGGCCCGCCTGCGTCTGGCCGATGTGCCACGGATCTGGTGGGCCGGCCCGGACAGCGACGCCGGCACCGCGGACGCTCTGCTCTCCCTGGGCGCCGCCCAGGTCGCGCACATGCCGATCATGACCGTGGCGATCGACCGGGCGGCTCCCGCGCCCGTCCCCGCCGGACTGCGCATCACGGAGACCACCGATCTGCCGGAGTTCGTCACGGCCTACGCCCGCGTCTCCGGGATCCGCCCGGACGGCATACCCGCCACCATCGAGCGGGAGAAGGCGTTCTCCGGAGACGGCACGGTCGTCAGGCTGGCCGGTCGCCTCGATGACGGCCGGATCGCGGGCACCGCCGTCGCCTGGCTGAGCCACGACCTGCTCGTGCTGTACTTCATGGGCACCCAGCCCGAGCATCGCCGACGTGGCATCGGCGCGGCCATGACCCGGGCGGCGCTCGATCTGGCCCGCGAACGGGGCGTACGCACCGCCGCCCTCGTCGCGAGCGCCGCCGGCGAACCGCTCTATCACCGCATCGGCTTCCGCACCGCGGGCGCCTTCCGCCTGCTGTCCTTCTGACCTACCCGGACGACGCCGCCGATCCCGCCGGGCCGTGCCCCGGGAGATAACCGGTCAGCGGACGGTCGACAGCGCGATGCCCATTCCGTCGCGCAGGGCGGTGCCGCCGTCGGTGAAGACGCGCCGCGGCGGTGTGTCGCCGTCGGCCAGCCGGTCGAAGGCCAGGATGCTGCCAGGGCTGTTGAACGCGGCCGCCTTGGTGAGGACGTAGATGGTGCCGTCGACCTGGCTGCCGGCGATGCCGGTGATCACCTTTCCGGCCAGGCCGGTCGACGGGCCGGAGATCACCCGCACCGGGGCGGCGTCCCCGCTCGCGGTGCCGGCGTACACGTTGATGTGGGTCTGCTGCCCCTGGCTGACGGCGACGTAGAGCCGGCCGGTGAAGGCGGAGTAGGCGACCGCGACCTGGTCGCAGGTGCTGGAGCAGGTGCCGAGGCCGGTGTGCGGCCCGGCGATGACCCGTACCGGCGTGGCGCCGCCCGATGGGCCGCCGTTGAAGAACTCCACCGCGTTGCCGATCGAGCGCACCACCGCGGCGATCACATGTCCGGAGGTGTCGGTGGTCAGGACGCCCGGCCACGGGTGGAACGACTCGTCGGTCGGGATCTGGCGTACCGCGGGCACCGTGTAGAGGTTCGCGGCCACGCCGCTCGCCCCCGGCGCGGCCACCGCGATCATCGCCTCGGCCTGGCCGGTCGCCACGTACGCGTACCCCGCGCTGTCGATCGCCACCGCCCGGGAGTCCGGTCCGGCGACGCGGAAGATCCGGCTCGGCGTCGTGGCGCCCGGGGGGTAGACGAAGGTGGTCGCGTTCGACAGGAAGCTCTGCGCGTAGGCGTTCCCGCGGGTGTCGAAGGCGATCCCCCACGGCCCCCAGTAGGTGTTCGGGGCGCCCGGGGCGGCCAGTTGCCGCACCGGCGGCACGGAACCCGTGCTACCGGCCAGGTAGGCCGTCACCGGACCTTGGGTGTTGGCCACGTAGACCAGTTCAGGGCCGCCGGTGGGGACCGGCGTCGGACTGGCGTAGACCCCGGCGGCCGTGGCCCCGGCGGAGGGGAGGCCGGCCGGCCACCCCGTGACCACTACGATCGCGAGCGCGGCCAGGACACCGGCCACACCCCACCGTCCCCACACGACATGGCGCATGCGCACAACGTCCCACCGCGCCGTGCGGAAGGCAACGGCCTGGCCCATGAGGGACTCCCCCGCCGTGCGGTGCCGCCCTTTCGCGCCCACGATCCGTAATCGGCGGCGGTAGCGGCTTGATCATCAGCCCGGTCACGCTCGCCACCGGCTCCCGGTGGATGAACTTTTCATCCCCTGGCGGGCCTCGGCGCCCGTGCCGCGTACATCGGCGGCGGCCGCCGGCGACCGTGATCATCGGGTGCCGCATTCTGGAATAAGACACCGGCCGGCCCGGGTGGGACGATGAGCCCCGGGTACCTCGCCGGGCCAGCCTGAGCCTGAGCCGGGCCGCGGCAGTGGTCGCCGACATCCACAGAACGCCGACGACAGGATGTGACGCCGTGAGCATCACCCTATGGTTCGACCCCATCTGCCCTTTCACCTGGCGCACCTCACGCTTGGTCCGGGACGTCGCCACCCGCCGTGGCGAGTCGGTCACCTGGCGGTTCATGAGCCTGGCCATCCTCAACGAGGGCAAGGACATCCCCGAGAGGCTGCACAAGGCGCACCAGAAGTCGCGCGCCGCGCTGCGCGTGCTCGCGGCGGCCGAGGAGCGGTTCGGCCAGCCGGCCGTCGACCGGCTGTACACCGCCCTCGGGCACCGGGTGCACGTCCTGGACGAGGACCTCACGCCGGACACGCTCGCCGTCGCGCTGGACGAGGCCGGGCTGCCGTCGGACCTGCTGCTCGCCGCGGAGGACGCCGCGTTCGACGTGCCGGTCGGCGAGAGCCACCGTCTCGGGCAGTCCCGGGTGGGCACCGAGAGCGGCAGCCCGGTGACCGCGATCGACGACGGGCCCGGCTTCTTCGGCCCGGTGGTCGCGAGCGTTCCCCCTGCCGACGAGGCCGACCGGCTCATCGAGGCCATGCGGCTGCTTTCCACGGTGCCGGTGTTCAGCGAGGTCAAGCGCGAGCGCGCCCCGCTGAGCTAGGTCCGGCGCCGCACCGGACACAAGGAACGACAGCTCGCACGAGTCGACGGACGCCGCAGGGGCGGAGGGATCATCCCTCCGCCCCTGCGGCGTCCGTCCGGTCACCCGGCTTCCGGTGTCTCCTGGTCCGGAGCCGGAGTTCCCTTCCTGGTCTCCGGCCTTCCCGAGCCGTGTCGCGGCTCCTCAGGCCGCCTGCGGCGCGCCCTCCGCGGCCTCGGCGTCGCGCTCGGACTCCTGGAACCGGGTGATGGCGCTGGGGATGGCCTTGGCGAAGACGAGCCAGCCGGCGGCCAGCGCGATGATGCAGAAGAACATCGCGGTGCGCAGGCCGAGCCAGTCGCCCGCCACTCCGCCGACGATGCCGCCGATGCCGATCGCGCCGAAGGCGAGGAACCGGTAGGTCGCCGAGACCCGGGCCAGCATGCTGCTGGGGGTGGCGCGCTGGCGCAGCGAGATGCCGTAGATGTTGAACACCGTCATGCCGACGCCGTAGATGATGAAGGACAGCGTGGTGAGGCCGATCAGCATGGCCTGCGAGCCGGCGGCGAAGGGGATGATGACCGGGGCGATGGACGCCACGCCCATGCCGAGGATCAGCACACGGGTCACGCCCAGCTTGTCACCGATGAGCCGGGCGACGGCCGACCCCGCCAGCACGCCGATCGCGCCGAGGGACATCGTGAGGCCGACGAGCTGGGGCGAGAAGCCGAGGACCCGGATGCCGTACAGCAGGTAGAGGGTGAGCACCGACTGCTCGAAGAGGTTGAACCACGCGCCCTGGAGGGTCAGCACCCGCAGCAGGGGGGTCTTGGCGGTGAACTTCATGCCCTCGGCGATCCGCTTCAGCATGCCCTCGCCGCCGCTCGCCGCCGCCGGGACGCGCTTCTCACGGGCCCGGATGGCCAGCACGCCGATCGCGGCGAGGACGTAGGCGATGACGGCGGAGACCATGGCGGTGGAGCCGCCGAGCGCGCCGATCAGCAGGCCGCCGAGGCCGGGGGCGCCCACCATGGCCAGGGAGAACGCCACCTCCAGCCGGCTGTTGGCCTGCACGAGCTGGTCCCCGCGTACGAGGTTCGGGATGTACGCCTGGTAGGCGACGTCGGAGAAGGCGATCAGCGACCCCATGCCGAAGGCCACGAAGAACAGGACGTAGATGTGGACGATGCCGAGCGAGGTGGCCAGGGGCAGAGCGGCGGCGAGTATCGCGTTGCCGACGTAGGCGGCGATCAGGGCGGGCCTGCGCTGGCGCCTGTCCAGCCAGGCGCCGGCGAAGAGGGTGATGACGAACACCGGGAAGAACTGCGCGGCGTTCAGCAGGCCGACCTGGGTCGGGGTGGCGGCGAAGGTGATGACCGCCATGAGCGGCAGAATGACCGCGAGGCTTTTCGACGCGAACTGCGCGACGATCTGGGAGAGCAGGAATTTCGTGAAATCCTGGTTGATGAGAAGCCTGGCCGCCCGGCTTTCCCTTGGCGGAGCCATTGAATTGTCGTTGCTTACCGGTACCGGGAGCGTGGAGACGGTCATCGTTAATTCCTTCAAAATCGTGGCGGCCGAGCTTTTGGCTTCTCATCGGCGCTGGAGTTTTCGCTGTCAGGAACAACTCTGCGCTCTCCACGATCCGCGGAACAGATGAATCGACTGCAGCAAACTGCACGCCCTTGGCAGCTTCCTGCCATCGGGGCCGGGCACGCCACGGCGGCCCGCACGCGCGGCGCCGCGGGCATGCCCTGGACGCGAAGAAGTCCCATGGCCACCCGGCCATGGGACTTCTTCACCTCACGCGGTTCCCCGCGTCGTCAGCGCCGCTCAGGGCGCACGGCGGCTCTCAGCAGAACGGATCCCACAGGTCGCGCACCAGTGCCTTGGCGACCGCTGGAGACGACTCGCTCCAGCGGGCCACGGTGGCCGCGTTGTACGCGCGCACGTCGTCGTCGCGGCCTTCGAGCACGCTGTCACGCGACAGGTCCAGCATCCACATCGGGCGCAGCTCCGCGCCGCGCAGCACCTTGGCCTCCGCGGCCTCGATGCCGGCGTGCAGCCAGCGCTTGCCGTTCTCACCCGCGACGACCACCGGCTCGTAGTACACGAGGTTGAAGTACTCCGCGGCCCCGGCGAGCCGGTCGTAGTCGAACCCCGCCGCGCGCAGGTACACCGTGTCGCCCCACATGTAGTAGAGGCAGTACCCGACGGGGTCCTCCCCCGGGCGTCGCAGCAGCAGCACGCGGGCTTCCGCGCCGAGCGCGTCGGCCTGGATGCGGATGGACTCCGCGAGGTCCTCGACGTCGGCATCGTGCCCGTACCTGCGCTCGGTGCACGCCAGCAGGCCGGCGGCCTGCAGATAGCACTCGCCGAGCGTGGTGTGGACGACCTCGTACCCGGCCCGCAGGAAGGCCCTGCGGTCCCTGCGGATCATCCCGGCCCGCCGGCTGGAGGGCAGCGAGCTCAAGTACTCCTCCCAGCCGCCGCCGGCGGGCAGCGGGATCCAGGCGTCCGGCTGGAGCGCCACCGGCATGGTCCGCACTCCGGCGGCGCGCAACGCGACGACGTCCTGGGTGGACAGGAACATCGCGATCGTGGGAACCCTGTCCCGCCCATCGCCGGGCGGGAGGAGTCCTTCGGCGCCCGTGGCGGACAGTTCGCCGGCCAGGTCCTCCAGGCCGCCGAGGAGTTCCTTGGCGGCCTGCTCGCGCGAGATGCCGGGCGAGGCGAGGAGGCTCGTCTGGTATCCCCGGTGCGCGCCGACGAGCAGCCCGCTCGGGCCGGGCGAGGGCAGCCCGGCCTCCCCGAGGATGCGGTCCCACTGGTAGAAGGGGTTGCCGATCGAGCGCACGGCCGTCACCGGCACGCCGACCGTTCCGGCGCCCGGCACCGCGAGGTGCAGACCGCCGGTGGTGATGCCTCTGTCCCCCGCGCAGAAGCGCAGCCAGTTGACCGACGAGTAGAAGCGGTTCGCGGCGAGCTCGTCCCAGCGGGCGGGGTCCATGCCGCCCGTCACGCCGGCGAAGGCCGGCAGCTGGACGTCGACCTGGACGCCGCTCACGAACGGCTCCCGGCGTCGGCGAGCACCCGGTCCGCCTTCCCCTCGTCTGCGGCGGCCCCGTCGCTCGCGGCCGCCGGGTCCGTCACGCTGATGGTCACCGTGGCGGTGTACTTCTCGGCGAGGCCGTCCGCGGGCGCGTCCAGGGGGGCGTCGAAGATGACCGAGACCGCGCGTGCCTCGGAGTCGGTCTGCGGGCCGAGCGTGGCCCCCGGCCGCTGGGTGACCAGGACGGCGTGCTCGCGCGGGGGCGCGTCGGCGTCCACCGGCTCGAACACCGGCCAGTTGTTGTCGACCGACACCCACGACGCCGGGGCTCCGGTGCTCGTCACGTCGACCAGGCTGCCGTAGGGGTGCTCCAGGTAGACCTGGTACGCCCGGCGGCGGGGGGCGGGGTAGGAGGTGGGCACACCCAGGGCCAGATCGATCATGACGGGCTCCAGCGGCTGCCCGGTGGCGAGGTGCCACAGGAAGGTGATGCCGTCCCCCGGCAGGCGGGTGGCCACCTCCATCAGCACCGCGCGCCCCTCGGAGAGCCGGAACTCGGCGTGGGTGATGCCGTCGCCGAAGCCGATGCGGCGCAGCACCTCGGCGTTGGCGTCGAGCAGGGCCTTGACGTCCTCCTCCGGCAGCCGGGCCGGCGAGGTGTGGCCCATCTCGGTGAAGAAGATGCCGGTGGACTCGTTGGTGGCCTTGCCGGTGACGCCCGCCCAGATGACCTCGCTGTTCTGGGTGAGCGCCTCGACGGAGAACTCCGGCCCGACCACACGGCTCTCGACGAGCACGGTCTCGTCCTCGGGGTAGGTCGCGAGGATCGCGGGAAGCTCCTCGGCGGTCTTCACCTGGCGCACGCCGAGGCTGGAGAAGCGCCCGACCGGCTTGACGACGACGGGGAAGGAGATGTCGTCGGTGGAGAAGTCCGCGCGGCTCTCGGGGGTGACCACGCGGAAGTCCGGCGACAGGTGCGGCACGGCGGTGCGCTGCAGCAGCTTGTTGCGGCTGGTGCGGCTGGCGCCCGCCCCCGCGCCCGGCAGGTTGAGGCAGGCGCCGACCATGCCCACGGGCTCCACGAAGAAGTCCCCGATGCACAGCACGCCGCGCACGTCGTAGCGCCGCAGGAGCGGCTGGATGGCGGGCACCACCAGGTCGACCTTCGGCTCGGCGACGTTGACCACGTCCGCGAGGAGCGACAGCGGGTGCGCGCTGTCGGCGCGGCAGGCCGCGAGCTCTTCGGGGTCGGTGTCGGGCGTGACGACCAGCAGCGGGGCGTACCCCCGGCGGTGCGCCTCGGTGATGAGCCGGAGCTGCCTGGCGACGATCACCATGTCGCCCATGAACAGGATGGCCGGCGGGCGGGACGAACTCGAATCAATGGTCATGATGTCATTCCCTGAACAGGTGTCAGCCGGTGGTGGATAGCGCTCAGGGCGAGGAACGTGCCGGGGGGTGTCCAGCGCCGCAGGCGCGGGCGACGGCCGCCGGAACGCGGACCGGCGCGCCGGCCGGAGAATCCCGTGACGACGGAACCGAGATCAGCACCGGTGATCGGGAAGGCGGGCGCGCACGCCGCGATGGCGCGAGGCCGTGGTTCGCCGGCCCCCCGCCTCACGGAGACGAACACGCGAACGGCATGGCCGGCCTCGGCGAATGGCATGACCGAAGGAGCCTCGCGCAATCCGACGCCATCGGTCACGCTTGCGAGCATCAAACCATCTCCTCTGCCCTATGCCCAGTCAATACGTCCCCGTCATGGCTGTCTTCTTCGATCGTGCTCTGCTCGCCGTGCCCGGCGCCGGTGACACGCGCGCTTTCCGGAACCGCGGGGAGGCGGGCCGGCGTTAGGCTTTCCTGCGAGCAGGGGCCGCGAGCGGCGTCCTCCCGGTGGTGGCCCCGCACGACCCTCGGGAGACGATGATGAGCAGCGCAATCCTGAACGAGGCCTACGAGCGGTTCCAGGGCACCGGCCCTGAATGGGGCGAGAGCAGGCTCACCAACCACGGGCCGATGGCCGTCGAGGTGCTGGTCCGGCGCGGCCACGAGGACGAGGTGCACCGCTGGGTCGACGCCTACACCCGCCGCCTGGACGACCTGCCGTCCACCCGGAGGCCGATCGGCGACGCGAACTGGCAGGACGCGCTGGGCGACGGCGAGCGCGTGGGCGACTGGGCCGAGTACTTCACCCACCAGGTCGCCGAGCGGCCGTGGCGCGAGGTGCTGGCGTCCTGGTGGCCCCGGCTGCTCCCCGGCATCCTGGCGGGCACCACCCACGCGGTCATCAGGGTCGGCCACGCCGTGCGCACCCTGCTGGCCGACGAGCGGAACGCCCCCGCGGCGGCGGAGCTGGCCCAGGGCCTGGCCTTCTGGGCGGCGCGCTCGCTGCGCATGCCGGTGACCGCGGAGCCCGGAGGCGACCTGGACCCCCGCGAGGCGATGGCCGGCGTCCCGCGGGTCCCCTCCCAGGACGGGCCGGTCGGTGCCCGCCTCGGCCAGCTTCCCGGCCTGCCCGGCTGGCAGGGGTCGGTCGCCGCGCTGCGGCCCGCGCTCACCCCGGACGAGGTGCCGGAGCGGCTGCGGGCCCTGGTGGACGCCGCGACGTTCCGTTATCTCACCCACGGGCACGCCAGCCCGGTGATCCTCGTGCACACCGCGACCGCGCCGAACGCCGTGCTGCACACGCTGCCTGCCCTGCCCCGCGAGCTGTGGGTGCCGAGCCTGTCGGCGGTCTGGGCGGCCTGTGCCGGCGTGCAGGCGGCGTTCGAGCCGGTGCGAGGCGTGCCGCGCGACGGCCTGCCGGTCGCGCCCGAGGGCCCCGACGCCCTGCACGACGTGATGGCCGCGGCCGTCGCCCACGGCGACGAGCACGTGATCAAGTTCACCGACACCGCGGCCGAGGTCTTCACCCGCACCGGGGACCCGGACGCGCTGGCCGCGGCGATCCGCGTCCGGCTGCTGCTCAGCCGCTGACCGGCCGCGCTCCCCCACCCCTTTCGCGCCGGTCTCCCCAAGCGAACGCCTGATCGGGCGCGGCTTTCCCGCGGCCGTGTCCGACCGCCCTCGCCGGGCCTTTTCACAAAAGGCTTGCCGGCGAGGGCTTTCATGTTTCTGAACGCCTTCGCGTCCCTTTTCCCGCGCCGGCTGGCAGGAAGCTGTCGGCGCCCGGCAACTTGCTGACTTTCGCATCCATGGTCCGGCGGCCTTTCGGCCAGCAATGTTGTGAGTGGCACCGATTCGCGATCCCGGTGATCCGGGGCCGCGCGCCACCATTGACCATTCCTCCTTCCTCAGAACCGGATGCACACATGAGAAAGTCGCAGAACGATCCGTTCGTCGTCGTTATCGTGGGTGCGGGGCCCCGGGGCACGGGAGTGCTGGAGCGCCTCCTCGCCAACGCCGCCGAGCTGTCGCCGTCCCGCCCGCTGAGCATCGAGCTCGTCGACCCCTACCCACCGGGGGCCGGCCGAGTATGGCGCGAGCAGCAGTCGCCGCTGATGTGGATGAACGCCACGGCCGAGAACGTCACCATGTTCCCCGACGAGACGGTGACCATCGAGGGGCCGATCCGCCCGGGGCCGTCCTTGAGCGAGTGGGCCGCCACCGAGGGCTCCTGCCCCGACGTCAGCTGCACGACGTTCGCCACCCGCCAGGTGCAGAGCCGCTACCTGCGCTGGGTCTTCGACAAGATCATCGCCGAGGCGCCGGCGAACGTCTCCGTGCGCGTGCACGCCACCCGGGCCACGCAGATCGAAGGCGGCACCCGCACCCGCCAGCGCGTGTGGCTGGAGGACCGGGACGAGCCGTTGACCGCGGACATGGTGGTGCTCGCGATGGGCCACCTGGACGCCGTTCCCGGCAAGGACCACCAGCTCCTCGCCGACTTCGCCGACCGCCACGACCTGCGCTACCTGCCGTGCGCCTACTCGGCCGACGCCGATCTGTCGATGTTCGAGGCCGGCGAGGACGTGCTGATGCGCGGCATGGGCGCGGCGTTCATCGACCTGATGGTGCTGCTGACCGAGGGGCGCGGCGGCCGATACGAGGAGCAGGAGGACGGCCGGCTGCGCTATGTCCCCTCGGGCAGGGAGCCGCGGCTGCACGTCGGTTCGCGCCGGGGGGTGCCGTACCGCTCGAAGATCTCCTACCGGCTGATGGGCGACCCCGCGCCGTTGCCGCGTTTCTTCTCGGCGCCCGAGGTCGACGCCCGGCTCGCCGGACGCGACCGCGTCGACTTCTGGGCCGACCTGTGGCCGCTCATGGCCAAGGAGATCGCCTACGGCTACTACCACGAGCTGTTCACGGCCCACCCCGGCAGGGTCACGACCCGATGGGAGGAGTTCGCCGCCGCCTACGCCGGCCTCGACTGGGACGGCGAGCCGATGCGCGCCCTGATCGAGGCGTCGGTCCCCGCGGAAGAGGACCGCCTGGACTTCGCCGCGCTCGACAGGCCGCTGCGCGGGCTCGACTTCCCCGGATCCGACGAGCTGCAGCGGCACGTGCGCGACCACATCAGAGCCGACATCGACCGGCGCTCGGACCGCCGCTACAGCGCCGACCTCGGCGCGTTCCTCGCCCTGCTATCGGTGTACGGCCAGATGCCGCTGTTGACGTGCCTCGCCAAGCTGCCCGCCCGCTCGCGCGTCGCCGACGTCAACGGCTGGTGGCAGAGCTTCTTCGAGTACTTCGGCAGCGGCTCGCCCGGCGAGCGGACCCGCCAGCTCCTCGCGCTGGCGGAGGCCGGCGTCGTCCGGTTCGCCGGCGCGGACATGTGGGTCGAGATCGACGAGGAGAAGGGGGTCTACCGCGCCGGAGGCGCGGGCACGCCGGACACCGTCGAGGCGTCCGCCCTGATCGAGGCGCGGCTACCGGACGCCGACCTGCGCACGTGCGCCGAGCCGCTGCTGCGGTCGCTGTACCACCGCGGAGACGCGGCCGAGCAGGTGCTGGCCGACGACGACGGGTTCGTGCACCGCACCGGGCTGCTGCACGTCTCCCCCGAGGACTTCCGCGTCATCGCGAGGAACGGCACTCCGCATCCTCGCCGCTTCGCGCTCGGCCCCTTCACCAACGTCCGGCAGTTCGCCACGTTCGCCCGGCCCCGTACCAACGCGCTGTCCTTCCGGCAGAACGACCGGCTCGCCCGGGACGTGCTCGGCTTCCTGCTGGCGCAGGAGCACGCCACGCCCCGCGGAGAGGTCGCGGCACAGACGCGCGGGCTCGCGGCGTAGGCCGGCCTCCCTTCCGGGAGACCGGCCCGCGCCGGACCCGCTCGCCCCAGGCCGGCCCCGCGGGGCACCGGCCCGGCGGCGCGCCTAGGGCGCCGGAACTAGGACTCCAGGACGTGGCCGTCGGCGGGACGAAGGCCACGCGACCCGCGCAGGTTGACCGCGACGAACGTGCGCTGGAGCCAGCGGTCGTGGCCGTCGTAGCGCGGCCGGAAGGCGGTGCGCCCATGCACGGTGACCCGGTTGTCGACGATGGCGAGGTCCCCCGTGACCAGCCGCACGCTCTGCGCGTTCCGGTCGAACACCTCGCCGAGCTCGGCCAGCGCGGCCTTGGCCCGCTGCGTCAGCGGCGTGGTGGCGGCGAGGTCGACCCGCATGTCGGGATCGTCGGGGGCACCCGACAGCACACCGTGCGGGGCGGTGGCGTCACGGTTGGCGCCGAACGAGGGCGGAGCCTGGGTGACGAACTCCGGCAGGAACAGCGTCCGCCGCGTCTCGTGCGTCAGCCGGGGGAGGATCTCCCGCGAGCACACCGTACGCAGGCCCGCCACCCGGTCGTGGTCGGGCCGCAGGCACAGCAGCATGACGTAGTCGGGCCGGTGCTGGTGGAAGGCGTTCTCGTTGTGGAAGGACAGCATGACCGAGCCGGCGTTGCCCTGGAACTCCTCCTTGCCCGGCACGGGGACGACGTCCTGCACCAGCGCGCCGGACTTCTCCGCGCGGAAGGCGACCGGGTCGCCGAGCGCGCACGCGACGAGCATGAGCACCGCGGCCGCATCGCTCAGCGTCAGCTGCACGGAGCCGTCCACCGCGGGGGTCGCGGGCAGCAGGCTCTCGTCGACGGGCATGCCCCGTACGAGCAGCGACCCCGTCGGGCCCGAGTGCCGGCGGAACTCGCGCAACGCCCGGCGCAGCGTCAAGGGCAGCGTGTCGGAGGCTTCCCGGACCGCGGCCACGGTCGCCAGGTCGTTCACCAGGCGCTCACCGGACGCGCGTACCGCGAGCACCGCTCTGCGCATCGCGGCGGTGTCCGCACGGTCCAGCGCGACGCCGGCCGCCGGGGTCTGCGTGATCATCGATAGCACTGTGTCCACCATTCACTAAAGGTTCGCGTGGTTCAGCGCGCGTGCGCCGCGTCGTCGGAGGCGCCCAGCAGGGGCAGGGCGAAGGGAGCGATGTGCTCGGGACGGAGCCCGTCGTCGTCCAGGCGCAGGGAGAATCCGCCCGCCTCACTCGCGGCCCTCGCGAGGTCGATCAGGATCGGGGAGGCGCAGGCCATCAGGACGCGCACGTCGAGGAAGAGGTCGCCGAGCCCGGCCGGGTCGGCCGCGGTCTCGTGGACGAGCCGCGCCTGGCGGACCAGCCGGTCGAGCTGGCCGACGATCAGGTTGGCGGCCCGCGTGAGGCTGTAGCCGGACAGCTCGTAGCAGGCGCGGAACCGCTCGGCCACGGCCTCGGCGCGCCGCCGTCCCTCCTCGGACACCGGCAGGACCGTGCCCTCGGCGCCCGCGTCGGCGACCGCCTTGCCCAGCAGCCCGGCCAGCCGGTTCCACGGCCGCACCAGGCGGTCGCCGGTCACCTTGGCCAGCGCGTCACGGCTGAAGTTGGTCTGCTGGTGCTCGGGGCAGCTGATCGCGAGGTAGAAGCGCACCAGGTCCCGCGGCACCTCCTCCAGCAGGTCCTTGGTGTAGAGCACATGGCCGAGGCTGGTGGAGAACTTGGCGTTCTCCAGCTCGTAGAACTCGTTGGAGAGGAAGGTGTGCGGCAGCGCGTACCTGCCGTCGTGCGCCATCAGCGCGGCGATGTGGGTGAAGCCCCAGAAGTAGACGTTGTCGAACCCGATGAAGTACACGATCTCCGGGTCGTGCTCGGCGCGCCACAGCTCGTCGTCGTCGGCGTGCCGCTCGCCGAGCCGCTCGGCTGCGTACGCCGTGGTGTACATGACGGCCGGCATGCCCTCGGCCCAGGCGTTGATCCGCTGGCCGGGAGTCTCGGGGAACGGCGCGGGGATGCCCCAGCCGATGGGGTAGGTGATCGGGAAGTCGGGCAGCGGCCGGGCCAGCACCTCGCGCACCAGCTGCATCGTGTGCGGCCGCAGCCGCGGCTCGCGCTCGCGGTAGTAGGCGGTGAGCCGCTCGCGGTACTCCTCCATCGGCAGCACCAGGATGCGGGCCTCGCGGTGCGTCACCACGTCGTCGGGATCGACGGTGGAGCGCGGCTCGATCAGCTCGTCGAAGTTGTTCTGGTGGCCGCAGGTCTCGCACAGCCCGCCCCGGCTCTCCACCAGGCAGATCGGGCAGTAGCCGCAGACCAGGCCCTCGACGAGGTACTCGCCGCGGCGCTCGGAGTACGGCAGCCTGACCGTCTTCTCCCGGAACTTGCCCGCCTGGTGCAGGGTGGTGAGGAACTTCAGCACCGAGGCCCGGTAGCGGTCGTCGTACGGCGCGAAGCCGTCGAGGGAGACGCCCATGCCGGCGAGCGTGGCGCGTATCTCGTGCCAGGACCTGCCGCTGAGCTCCTCTGGCGTGAGCCCCTTGCGCCGGGCACTGGCCAGCACGTAGGTCTGGCTGTCGTCGGTGCCGCTGGAGAACACCACCGGGCGCCCGTTCGAGCGCAGGTAGCGCGCGTACACGTCGGCCGCCATGAACGGGCCCGCCAGGTGCCCGACGTGCAGGTCGCCGTTGGAGGTCGGCGGGGTGTCGATGATGATGGCCCGGCGGTGGGCGTCGCGCTCGTTCACCGGTCGGCTCCGTTCCGGACGGCCAGGGCCGCTTCGCCGTCGCGCGCGGCGATCTCCTCGATCTCGTGACGTTCGGTGAAGGTGTGGCTCATCGGGACGTCCCACCACACGGCGTACATCTCGAAGTCCTCGTCGCCTTCGTTGATGACCTGGTGTTCGGTGTGCGGAGGAAAGTGCACCAGGTCACCCGGCCGGAAGGGCCTGCGCTCCCCCTCGGAGGCCAGAACGGCCTCGCCGGAGACCGCGATGAAGATCTCGTACTCGTGGTGCGCGTGCGCGGTGGTCGCCGTGCCCGCCTTGACCAGGCACCACGCGCCCTCGAAGGGCGCGTTGAGCGCGGCCCACGGCATGAGGCGCTGGGAGTGGTTGTTGTCGGGACCCAGCCGGTCCCGGTCCAGCCTGCGAATGTCCATGATCGCGTCCTTCGGCTCTCAGATGGCGGAAACGGCTACGGGGGTGCCCGGCAGCGGCGGGAGCGGCATCGGCACGTTCTCCGCCGGCTCGCCCGCCAGGCCGGCGGCGCGATCCGCCAGGATGTCGTTGGTGATCTCCCAGGCCCGTACGGCCTGCATGCTCAGCAGCGAGTCGGCGATGCCGTGTGTCTCCTCGTTGACGCCCTGCAGGTAGCAGCCCGCGGTGGCGGGGCCGGGAACGTCGAGCTTGTAGGTCCGGTTCACCGTGACGCGCTCCAGGCCGAGCGCGTCGGCGAGGCCGCGCACCAGGGACGGCATCGAGCGCACGAACCCCGTGCCGAGCAGCACCAGGTCGCAACGCAGTTCCTCGACCTCGCCCGTCCTGCGGTCGGTCAATTCCAGGACCACCTCGTCGCTGTCCTCGCGCGCCGAGGTCACGTCGTGCATCGTGAGCACGCGCAGCCTGCCCTTGCCGGCCAGCCGGTCGAGGTACAGCGCGCTGTACAGCTTCTCCAGCGTCGCCGGGTTGAGGCCGGAGTAGTTGGTGATGTGCATCTCCTTGAGGATCTGCTCGCGTGCCTCCGGCCGTGCGTCGAAGAAGCCGTCCACCGCGTCCGGGAAGTACAGCTCGTTGGTGAACTTGCTGTTCTCGTAGGTCTTCAGGCCGATCGACCGCATCACCATGGTCGGCTGGCAGCCCGGCAGGTCGCTCTGGACGGCGTCGAACATCTCGGCCGCGCTCTGCGCGCCGCCGATCACCGCGACCCGGTACGGGACCGCCTTGGGCAACTCGGCGATCCGCTGGATGTACCGCGTGCTGTGGATGACCCGCCGCGCCGGCAGCCCCGCGAACTCCTCGGGGACGTAGGCGTCCCTGCCGATCCCCATGACGAGGTGGCGGCTGCGGATCGTCGACCCGTCGGCCAGGCGGGTCAGCCAGCCGGTGAGCGTGCCCTCGGCGTCCCGCAGCGGCTCCACCGACGTGCACCGGCGGGCGTACTCGAGCCGGACACGGGTCAGGGAGTCGGCGACCCACTTGAAGTAGTCGGAGATCTCGATCCGGTACGGCCACAGGCTGCCCATGTTGATGAACTGGCTGAGCCGGCCCACCGAGTGGAGGTAGTTCACGAACGAGAACCGGCTGCACGGGTTGCGCAGGGTGACGAGGTCCTTGAGGAAGGAGACCTGGCTCTGTGCCTCCGGCAGCAGCATCCCCGGCTGCCACGCCACGGTGTCGGCCTGTTCGATCACCAGCGAGTCGGCGGCCAGCCCGGCCGGCGCGAGCTCTTCGAGGGCGACCGCGAGGGCCAGATTCGCAGGTCCGGCACCAATCGCGAGCAGTTCCACATCCCGGTGTTTCATCGGCTTCCTCGTGTTTCTGTCAGCTAGTCCGTCACATGGTTAGGGTGACCGGCGTGCCGCGTCCTGGTATGGCGTGACGTGGCACGGCATCGCATCGGGCCTGCCGCTGGTTCGCGTTCGGCCACGTGGTCGGGAGATCGAGAATGGGGCGACGACCGGCGGCACCGTGCCGGGGCGTCGCGCCCGCCGAGGGACCTTGAGAGCAGATGGCGATTACGGGTCCGGTTCGCGGGCCGGACCTTCGAGACTTCTTGCTACGGCCGCGTGGTCCGGGAAACGGGCTGCCCATATCCCGGCCACTTCGCACGCTGCCTGGAGGCGCTATCGAAGAACTTTCGGCCCCCTATTCGGCGTGGTCACCTCATGTGGGCACGCCGAAGACGCCGCGCGTCCACCGACCGGAACGCCCGGCTTCTCCACGGGTCCGCCGAGACACCGCACGAGTCAGGACCGCCGTCCTTCAGGTGGCCCGCACGGCCGGCGGGCGGCATGGACGACGCGTCGCCGGCGCATCCCCGCACGGCCGCCCGGAGCAACTGAGCCCGAAACGAGGCAGGGCGAGGCGATGCAGGGCGGCGCGGGGCAGGGCGGCGCGGGGCAGGGCGGCGCGGCGCGGCGCGGCGCGGCGCGGCGCGGGACGGGGCGAGATGCTCTTCGACAGAGCCGGGTCCGGGACAGGGCAGGCTGAGACGCCCTCGGCAGGGCTTGGTGCGGGACGGCCCCGATGCCGGGGCGGCTCAGCGGCGGTAGGACCAGATCACGCCGCCACGGCCGGAACGTGCCCCGCCGGCCGCCCAGACGGAACCGCTCTCCGGCTGGATGGCGAGGTCACGGACGGACGCCTGCCGGCCCGGCGGAGCCGGGAAGACGCCCGGCTCGACACCATCGGTGCCGATGTGCAGAAACGCGCTGCCTCCGCCCTTGGCGTCGTAGACGACGAAGGCCCCGCCTCTGCCGTCGGGCTCCGCCTGGGCGCGCGGCTGGAAGCCCGGTTCGCCACGGACCTCGAAGGTGAAGCCGCCCAGGTAGCCGGACAGCAGCAGCGTCTCACCGCAGAAGGAGCGCTTCGCGTCGCCGCACGGCCAGGCGGCCCAGCCGACGGCCATCACCCGGCCGGTCTCACCGTCGACCGCGACATCCGTCAGCTCCGAGATCTGGCCCGCGTGCGCGGCCGGAAGCGCGGGAAGCGCGACCGCGCGCCACGCCGTGCCGGTCCAGCGGGCCAGGGCCGCCGTGCCCCGTACCGAGCCCGCCGCCCACTTGCCGTCCAGTCCTTTGACCACGATCGGCGTGCGGACCTTGCGCCATACCGACCCGGTCAGAAGCCGCAGCGTGGACCGCGCCTTCCACCCGGCCTTACCGGCCGGCGGGAACGTGCTGGAGTCCTCGATGACCCACAGGTTCTTCCCGATGGCGTACGCCCGGTCCACCCGGCCGTGGCTCCATCGCTTGACCTGCCAGTGCTTGCCGTCCCACCGGGCGTATCGCGAGGCGCCGAAGGCCCAGACCCTGGTGTCGGACGCCGACGCCAGGCGCTTCACCGCGAAGCCCGGCCCGGTGACGCGCGTGAAGGTGGATCGGCCGCCCTTCAGCAGCAGCGGCTCGGCGCCGGTCGATCCGCCGGCCGGGCGCCTGGTCCCGGCGACCCAGACGGCCCCGCCCGGCGTCACCGTCACCGCCTCGTAGGAGTCGCGGCGGTCGTCGTGCACGACACTCCACCGCCCGGCCGGCGCGGTGGCCTGAGCGGCGGCCGGTCCTGTGGTGACGAGGAAGACGACGGCCGCGGCGGTGCCACGAAGCAATATGCCCATGAAGGTGAGACGCGCCTTCCGCCGGAGAAGTTGGCACGCCGGCCCGCGCTTGGGTCGGTGGGCTCCGGAGCAACGCGACTGGGTGGCGCCACCCGCGCCGCGGGGCGGCGCCGGTCGTGGGGCGCCGCCCGCCGCAGCGGAGGTGTCGAAGGGTCGGGCCGGCCCGGTCGGCGACCGGGCCGGCCCTGTGGGGTGGAGCGGGTGTGCGTTACGGCGCGGGGACGCGGTCGAGGATGCCGATCGCGTCAGTGCCCGGGGTGACGACGAGCTTGCGGGTGAGGGTGAAGGAGCCACCCGCGGGCACGTCCACGTTGAACCGGCTCATCACCCAGTTGCCCGCGGCGTAGACGTCGAAGGCGCCGGCCGGCGTCCCGTAGACCAGACCGAAGACCTGCGGGTCGGTCCCGGTCATGCCGATGTACGGCTTGGTCGGAACGTAGGCCGCCGTCGCACCCGGCGGCACGATGCCGGTGCCCGGGATGACACTGGCCTGGCCGGCCTCGTCGTGGTCCATCGCGTCACCGGTCCACACGTTGAGCGGAGCCGAGCCGGAGTTGCGGAGCTCCGTCGAGACCGTCGCGAAGTCGTCGCCCGGCTTCAGCGTGTACGTCGTCGTCGCCGTCAGGTCCTTGAAGCCGTTGACCGGCCCGGACACCCGGACGACGGCCTTGTCGCCGGTCGCCTGGACGATTCGGACGTCGGTCGCCGCCACCGACCGGATGTCCCACGCGCTACCGCCGGTCGGCTGGGTCGCCGAGACGTAGGGCAGGTTGATCCAGTCGAACTGGTCGGCCCTGCCGCGGACGGCGATGTCGACCGGCTTGCCGCGGGTGCCACCGGAGAGCTGCGCGTCGTTGTAGGCGTCGGCGATCGCCATCGAGAACCTGTCGTTCTCGAGCATGACGTCGCCGTAGCCCGCCTCGGCCAGACCCGAGCCGATCCGCTTGCCATAGCCCGCCTCGACCGTGACCGGCTCCAGCGCGACGTCGGCGACGCCGCTGCCCGCCGCCGGCACGGTGACCGTGCCGATGGCCGTCCGGTAGCCCAGCGCGGACACCCGGACGTCGTACCGGCCGGCCGGGGCCGTGAGGAGGTACTTGCCCTGGGCGTCGGTGCTCGTGGCCGCGACCACCGCGCCGTCCTGCTCCAGGGCGACCCGGGCACCGGAGACGGCGGTGCCGCCCGCGGTGATCGTACCGGCCGCGCGAGAGGCGTCCGGGACCGCCGGGTCGTGCAGGTCGATCTCGTCGGTCCACTTGGCGATGTTTCGGGTGGGGTCGCCACCGGCGGTCGCGTAGTCGGTCATGTGGTAGAAGCTGAACTGCCTGGTGGCACCGGGCGCCATCGTGGCGTCGTAGTAGAGGCCCTCGATGTAGCCGTACGCGCCGACCGCGGCCGGCGTGTCCAGCGCCCAGGCGAGACCGTGGGCGGCCTGGCCGTTCGTGGTGGGCGCGTCGGCACCGGCGTAGACGTACTTCCCGGTCCAGCCCGAGGTCTTCAGCCCCGGGTTGGTCCCGCTGAACCCGGGAATGCGGCCGTTGTCGACCGAACTGTCGGGGTCGATCATGTAGTTGAAGTACCCCTGATAGTCCGTCGTGCCGGTGTTGGTCAGCTTGACCGTCATCTTCACGATCGGAGCGTCGGGCAGGGTCTCGTAGCGGACCTGAGCCTTGATCGCCGGGTTCGCGCGGTACTGACCGTTGCCGACCACGGCGGCGCCGTCGACCGCGAGGTCGGGCAGGTCGAGCTGGTCGCCCGGCCGGTCCCACGAGTCGGGCGGCGTGAGGCTCGGACGCAGCAGCATCTCGCCCCAGTCGAGGGTCTCGGCGCCGCTCGCGTCGTTGAGCATGAGGTCCGACAGCGCGCCCTGCCCCAGCCCGCCGACGCCGTTGTTGGCGGCGGTGTACGGCGTGATGGAGGCCCGGACCTTGTCGTTGGCCAGGTAGTAGTACTCCTTGCCCGTGACGACGTCCGTGCGGGTGCTGCCGTTGCCGTAGTCCGGCGCGTACGTCGACGCGCCGGCGACCGGGTGGGCCACCTTGATCAGCTTCAGGTCGGCCTTCGTGTCGCCGGTGGCGCCGACCGTGACACCGACCGCTGAGCGGTCGTCGGCGATCAGGCCGCGCTTGGCCGCCGTGACGGTCCAGGCCGACGCCTGCAGGCCGAGCCGGTAGCGCCCCTTGTCGTCGGTGCTGGTCACCGCGGTGTCCTGACCGGCGGCGACGGCGGTGACCTTCGCGCCCGCGATCGGAGCACCCGTCTCGGGGTCGCTGACCGTACCGGTCACGGTCGCCCAGCGCTGCGCGGACTCCCCGCCCGGCACGTAGGCGTAGAGGTTGCCGTCCCAGGCACCCGTCACGACGGTGTTGCCGCTGACGGCCGGGCCGGCGCCCACCCAGGTGCCGATCTCGTGGCTCCACAGGATCTGACCGGTGTCGGTGGCCAGGGCGTAGAACCTGCCGTTGTTGGCGCCGACGAAGAGCGTGTCACCGGCCACGACCGGGCTGGACATGACACCGCCGTGGTAGATGTCGCCGGGCAGCACCCGCTCCCAGAACACGTTGCCGGTCCGGGCGTCGAGGGCGACGACCGCGCCGCTCGGGAAGCCCATGTAGACGACGCCGTCCTTGACGGCCGCGGCGCTCGGCGTCGAACCGCTCGACACGAGCGAGGAACGCGGGCTGAGATAGGTCCACAGCGTCGCGCCGGTCTTGGCGTCCCGGGCGGCGATGCCATTGTTGGCGCCGATGAAGACCTTGCCCTCGGCCGCGGTCGGCACGCCGTCCTGCCAGCTGCCGAGCGACTCGGCTCCGGTCCACTTGCGGGCGCCGGTGGCCAGGTCGTAGGCGAGCACCCGGTCGGCGGTCTCGTTGCCGACGTACACGGTGCCGTCCATGACGGCGGGCGTGCCGTCGCTCATGGTCGCGCCGGACATCGGGGACGCCCAGATCTGCGCGCCGGTGCGGGTGTCGAGCGCCTTGAGGACGCCCTGGCTGCCGATGCCGAAGCGGGTCTGGTACGGCCAGAGCACGGTGTGGCCGGAGACGGCCGGCGAGTAGTAGCCATAGGTGCGCTGGTTGTTCGGGGCCGGCGCCTGCTCGGGCACGGCCTTCCACGCCACCTTGCCGGTCTTGGCGTCCACGGCGTAGAGCTCCGAGCCGAGGGTCGGCGCGAAGATCAGGCCGTCGCCGTAGGCCAGGCTCCCGTGGATCGACTGCGGCACCGCGAAGTTCCACAGCTCCTTGCCGTTCTTGAGCTGGACGGCGTGGATCCGGCTGTTCCCGTCGCCGTTCTCGTCGCGGGTGCCCGCGTACACGACGCCGTCGTGGATGACCGGCGATCCGGTGAGGAAGGTGCCGTTGGTGGGGAAGCTCCAGGCCAGGCGGCGGCCGGGCTCCTGCGCCGGCGCGACACCGGAGTGCGCCTCGTCGCCGTGGTGCTGGTTCCAGTCGCCGCCGGCGACCGGCTTGAGCGCCGGTTCGCCGGTGAGGGTGAACTCCGCCGACTTGGTCCAGGTCTTGCCCGCCGCGTCCACCACCTTGACGTCGATGCCGTGCCGGCCGGCCCGCTGCATGCTGTTCGGCAGGTTGGCGTGCCAGGTGAACTCGCCACTGGGGTGCAGCGGCATCCAGTTCTTCTCGCCGGCGATCCGGTAGCGCGCCGAGACGACCTCGTCGCCGGTGTCGTAGGCGTTGATCTGGATGTCCGGGAGGCTCGCGGCCGGCACCTTCGAGCCCGGCGCGGGGCTGACGATGGTGAGGTGCTCGTTCTCCCCGTACATCCGGAACGGGTTGTCGAAGCCCGGTCCCGCCATGTGGATGTAGCGGAAACCGCGGGGCGCGTTGTCGATCGTGTAGGAGCTCGACACGGTCTGGATGTGCTTGGCGGTCGAGGCGAACGCCGAGCGGTTCTCGACGTGGTTGGAGTGCTCGTGGCCGACCAGGATCAGCTGTGCCTTGTAGTGCTCCAGCACGTCACCGAAGGCGTCGTACGTCGACGGCGAGCCGAACGGGACGTTCATCGGCTGGTGGGTGAGGACGACGACCTCGATGTCGTTGGCCGGGTTCTCGTCGAGCGGAACGCTCGCGGCGAGGTCGTCCTTGAGCCAGTTCAGCTCCTCCTCGAACGGCGCCGAGCCGTTGTTCTCCAGCACCACGAAGTGCCGGTTGCCGTAGTTGAACGAGTACCACTCCGGGCCGACGTTCCTGCGATAGTTCTCGATCTTGTCCTCGTACGCCGACCCGCTCGCGTACTCGTGGTTGCCGACGGCCGGCCACACGCCGACGGCCGACTGCTGGGCGCCGCGACGGTAGGTGTCGAACTGCCCCTGGCTGGCGTCGTTGGTGAGGTCGCCGCTGACCGCGATGAAGCGCAGGTCGGTGCCGGTGGAGTTGATCTCGCGGATCTGGTCGGGCAGCTGTGCGTTGACGTGCGGGTCGGCGATGTTGGCCCAGGAGAAGGTGTCGCCGTCGGAGAGCCGGTCACGGACGAGCGCGAAGTCCGCGGTCGGCGTGGCGCCGTCGGCGAGCTGCCCGAGGTCGGCCCAGAACTTCGGCTCCTTGTACTGGTCCAGTGCGAACCGGTAGCCCCGCGGCTGGGCGGCCCACACGATGTCCGTCTTGCGGCGGCCGGTGGAGATCGTCAGCGAGTAGGAGCCGTCGGCGGCGGTCGTGGTGGCGGCCTTGCCGTCGGAGACGCGCACGCCGCGCAGGCCGGCCTCGCCGGGGTCGCGCGTGCCGTCGCCGTTGGCGTCGACGTACACGACGCCGCGGACGGTGGCCTCCGGCGGGTCGATGGCGGTCGCCGCGTACGACGCGAGCGGGCCCGCCACGACGCCGGCGGCGAGCCCCAGTGTCGTGGTGTACAGGACCGCGCGCAGGCGCGCGCGTGTCCAGGTGAAGGCGGACATCAAGATCCTTCGTAGTGCGGGAGGTGAGGGTCAGGCCAGGAACGGAGAACGTTCGAAGAACCAGACCAGACCGGCCCCCGCGACGGCGACGGCCGCCGCGACGGTGCCGAGCGTGAGGGCGCGGGCGGCGACCGGCGTGGTCGCGGCCCTGCGCAGGAACAGCAGCGCCGGGAAGGCGATCGCGATGATCGACAACTGGGCGAGTTCGATGCCGACGTTGAAGGAGACCAGATCGGCCAGCGTGGACAGCGACAGCGGCCCGTCGACGCTGAGCGCGCCCGCGAAGCCGAGCCCGTGCAGCAGCCCGAAGCCGAAGACCACGGGCAGCCGATGGCTCGTCCGCGGCGAGAGCAGGTTGTCGAGCGCGACGAACGCGATCGACAGCGCGATGAGCGGCTCGACGATCCACCCGGGCACGCTGACCCAGCCGATCGCGGCCGGTACCAGGGTCACCGAATGCGCGACCGTGAAGGCCGTGGCGACCTCGACGACGTCGCGCAGCCGCCTCGCGCCCAGCAGCAGCGCCAGCAGGAACAGCACGTGGTCGAGCCCGAAGAGCAGGTGCTCCGCCCCCAGCAGGACGAACCGCGGGATCTCACTGAGCAGGTCGGTGCGCCCCACCGTGACGCTGGGGTGGGCGGCGTCGAGCAACGTCGCACCGCGGCGGCCGTCGACGTCGTAGGTCACCATGGTCTTGGTCTCGTCGATGACGCCGTCGGAGGCACGGAAGATCTCGCTGCGGACGGTGAGCGCGCCGGACGCCGGGCAGTCGTAGGCGAGCGCGACCCGCACCGCGCCGGAGTCGGCGAGTTCGACACGGGCGCCGTCCCCGGCGGTGCACCCGATCGAGCCGCGGCTCAGCCGCAGCCGCCCGCCGACGTACGCGGCCGTGCCGCTCGCGTGCGCGTCCAGGGACCTGCGCCGCACCTCGACCGGCACCTCGGCGACCGCGCCGTCCGCGCCCACCGCGTCCGGACCGAGGACACCGTCTAGGCCCAGCAGCCGGGCGAGGACGTCGTACTCCACATCGACGACGGCCGCGACGCCGTCACCCTGACCGCGCAGGCCGAGCGTGACCGTGGTCGAGCGGACGTGCGCCTGCGCCGGAGCGGCGACGAAGAACACGGTGACAAGGGCGGCGAGGAACGCCAGTGGACGCACGGGAGGGCACTTTCGTCGGGGGGAGCGGTGATCGGCCCCAACCCTGCAGTGCCCGCTTCACCCCCGGCAACTCGCGGCGCCGCAATTCACCACCCTTTCCACCACCGGTCACCTACCAGCCGGAATCCAGGCTCCTGCACGCCCGAATCCGGAGGTCCCGGACCCGGCCGCCACGCCGGCGTACAGAACCAGGGTGCTCCCATCCCGGGCGGCTCACCGGTGCCACGGCCCGGACGGCGGCCGGCCCCGCAGTGACGGGAGGGGCGGCCGGCGGTTTCTCACCGGGGGCTGCCGGGCGGTGCGGTGGTACTGCCGCGGATGACCAGGTGGGTGGCGAGCTCGATCCGGTGATGCTCGGGGACTTCACCGGCGGAGAGAGCCATGACCAGCTCCGCGGCGGCGGCGCCCATCTTGGCCAGCGGCTGGTGCACGGTGGTCATCGGCGGGTCGGCCCATTGAGCGAGCGGCAGGTCGTCGAACCCGATGACGCTGAGGTCGCCGGGCACCCGCAGGCCCGCGCGCAGGGCCGCCTGGTACACCCCCAAGGCCTGCAGGTCGTTGCCCGCGACGACGGCGGTGGGACGGTCCGGCAGGGCGAGTAGCGCCTCCGCCTCGGTGCGGCCCGGCTCCACGTAGAGCGGGCAGGTCCGCACAAGCCGGGGGTCGACGGGGACGCCCGCGGTCTCCATGGCGGCGCGGTAGCCGTCGAACCGGGCGCGGCAGCACATCACGGTCAGCGGCCCAGTGATCACCGCGATCCTGTGGTGCCCGAGCTCCAGCAGGTGCCGGGTGGCCGACAGGCCGCCGTTCCAGTTCGTCGCGCCGACCGACGGGACCCGGTGGCCCGGCTCGCCGTACGGGTCGAGTGCGACGATCGGGATGGACCTGCTGGCGAGCTGCGCGTGGTTGTGGTCGCTCAACTCGGCCGAGACGGCGATCACACCGGCGGGGCGCCGGGCCAGGACCTCCTCGATCCACTCGCGGTGGGGAGAGTTGTGTCCTTGCATGTCCGTGACCGCCACGGCCTGGCCGCAGGACCGGGCGACCTGGTTGACACCGCGGATGAGCTCCAGCGCCCACAAGCTGTCGACGGCCTGGAAGAGGACCTCGATGATGGCCGTGGACTCGGCCCGCTCCGGCCGGCGCTGCCAGCCGTGCTCATGGATCAGCTCCTCGATCCGCCGCCGTGTGTCCACCGACACGCCGGAGCGTCCGTTGATCACCTTGGACACGGTCGGCGCGGACACCCCGGCCAGCGCGGCGATCTTCGCGACCGTCACCTCTTGGCGGCGCCGCGGTCCTGTGCCGGTGGAAGGGTCTGTGCGGGTCACGAAGGGATTCTACGGAACGAGCCCGAAGCATTCGTGAAATGTTCAGAATCATTCGTGCGCAGAATTCGGTGACCTGCGGCAGAACAACCCGTCCGCCGCGAATGGTGTCGTCCGGCCCGTCTCCCCCGCATCATGCGGTAACGAAACATAAAGGCCGGAGGTATTCATCATGAAAAGACCTGGCTGGATGGGCCGCCGTTCCCGGGCGTTACTGTCCGTGGCGCTCGCCGCCGGTGTGGCGTCGTTCACCATCGTGACCACGACGAGCCCGGTGCAGGCCCTCGCCCGCCCGCCGCTCGGACAGAGCATCAAGGTCAACCAGGTGGCCTACGTGCCCAACCTGGCCAAGCAGGCGACCGTCGTCACCTCCTCCACCTCGCCGCTGACCTGGAACCTGCTCAACGGCTCCGACCAGGTGGTGGCGTCGGGAACCACGACCGTCTTCGGGCAGGACGGCCCGTCGGGCGACACGGTCCACAAAATCGACTTCTCGTCGTACACCGGAACGGGCACGAATTTCGTGCTCACCGTGGGCAACGAGTCCAGCCAGCCCTTCGACATCGGCTCCGACGCCTGGAAGAAACTGCCGTACGACGCGCTGGCGTTCTTCTACCACCAGCGCAGCGGCATCGCCATCGACGCGCAGTACGTGGGAAGCCAGTACGCCCGGCCCGCCGGGCACGTGAACGTCTCCCCCAATCAGGGCGACAACAACGTGCCCTGCCGCAGCGGCTGTGGCTACCGGCTCGACGTGCGCGGCGGCTGGTACGACGCGGGAGACCATGGCAAGTACGTGGTCAACGGCGGCATGTCGGCCTGGCAACTGGTCAACATCTACGAGCGGGCCAAGTACGTCTCCGGTGCGAGCGGCACGGCCTTCGGCGACGGCACCATGGCGATTCCCGAGCGGGGCAACGGCGTGCCCGACATCCTCGACGAGGCCCGCTGGGAGATCGACTTCATGCTGAAGATGCAGGTCCCGGACGGGCAGCCGCTCGCCGGCATGGCACACGCCAAGATCCACGACCAGGCGTGGACCGGCCTGCCGCTGCGGCCCGACCAGGACCCCCAGCCCCGCCTGCTCTCCGCGCCCAGCACCGCCGCCACGCTGAACCTGGCCGCGTCCGCCGCGCAGTGCGCCCGGGTGTGGGCCTCCGTGAACTCGGCCTTCTCCAGCCGCTGCCTCACCGCCGCGGAGAAGGCGTACGCGGCGGCCAAGGCCAACCCGTCCATCATCGCCCCGAGCAACGACGACCAGGGCGGCGGCTCCTACGTCGACGGCAAGGTCACCGACGAGTTCTACTGGGCGGCCGCCGAACTGTACGTCACCACGGGAAAGCAGGCCTACCGCGACGACCTCACCCGCTCGTCCCTCTACTACGGGAGAAGCTTCACCAACGAGGGCGCGCAGTGGTCGGAGGTCGGCTCGCTCGGCGACATCACGCTCGCGCTCGTACCGAACGGCCTGACCTCCACCATCGGCCAGCAGCTGCGCGATCGTTTCGTGAGCAACGGCGACACCCTGCTCGGCGCGATGCGCGGACAGGGCTACCCGGTGCCGTTCGCGCCGACCGGCGGCGGCTACATCTGGGGCTCGAACAATCTGATCCTCAACAACGCCGCGCTGCTCGCGCTCGCCTACGACTTCAGCGGGCAGGAGCGCTTCCGCACCGGCGTGTTCGAGACGATGGCCTACGAGTTCGGCCGCAACCCGCTGGGCCAGTCGTATGTGACCGGGTACGGCGACAAGCCCTCGCGTAACGTCCACCACCGGTTCTGGGCACGCCAACTCGACTCGTCACTGCAGATCGCGCCACCCGGCGCGCTCGCCGGCGGCCCCAACAGCGGGCTGCAGGACCCGGTCGCCCAGGCCCGGCTCAGCGGCTGCCGGCCGCAGAAGTGCTACCTCGACGACATCGACGCATGGTCGGTGAACGAGGTCGCGATCAACTGGAACGCGGTGCTGGCCTGGGTGAGCGCCTGGACCGCGGAGAAGGCCGGCATCTCCGTCAGCCCGTCCCCCTCGCCCTCTCCTTCACCCAGCCCCAGCCCGTCCCCCTCGCCCAGCCCCAGCCCTTCCCCTTCCCCGTCCCCGTCCCCCTCCCCTTCGCCGAGCCCGTCCCCGTCGCCCTCGCCCTCGCCCTCGCCCTCGCCCTCGCCGAGTCCGTCCCCGTCACCTTCACCGGGCACGGGTAAGGCCTGCACCGCGACCTACGCCATCACCAACCAGTGGCCCACCGGCTTCGGGGCGAGCGTCACCGTGCAGAACACCGGGACCGTGGCCACCAGCGGATGGACGGTCGCCTGGACCTTCCCCAACGGCCAGACGATCTCCCAGCTGTGGAGCGCCTCACACACGGTGAACGGATCGAACGTGCAGGCCACGAACCTGTCCTGGAACGGCGCGCTCGGCGTCGGCGCCTCCACCTCATTCGGTTTCAACGCCTCCTGGAACGGCACCAACGCGGTTCCGTCCCAGGTGACCTGCACTGCCGCCTGACAACCCCCGGCCCCGCGCGACGACCGAGCGCGGGGCCATCCCCGCCCAAGCCCCGGCTTACCCGCCCGCTCCTCCGAGATCCGCCGCGTCTCCGCCCCGCCGATCGGCGGACTCGGCCCCCGACGGCATGCTCGCCCCTCCACCGGTCGCGACGTCTTGTCCACCGCCCTTGGCGCCCGCAAGACACCCGTTGACGTACCGCGCGAACCGTCGCTTCATCGTGGCGACCACCTCGTCGGGGTCGGTGGCCCAGATGTCGGCGTTGAAGATCTCGACTTCGATGTC
>NZ_BMNT01000031.1:113006-125444 GCF_014646695.1 Sphaerisporangium melleum | reverse complement strand
ATCGTGGTGTACTGCGAGTCGCCGAGCCGGCCCGCCGAGATCGCGGTACCGAAGTACCGGCCGCTCTGCGCGGCCGCGGCACCGAGCGTGCTGGCCGCCGCGCCGGCCGGCATGGTCGGTACCGTCACCGCGGTGATCACGCCGAGCACGCCGACGGCGGCGGCGATCAGAACCCGCGGACTCCTCGAAGCGCGTGGCGGGGGAATGGCTTTGGTGCCCATGACTGAGTGCTCCAGACTGAATCACGAAAAGGCGGACACACGGGGTCATCCCGCGCGGTCGACGCCGCGTCCCGTGATCAGGGAACGCACACCACTAGGGCGTCGTGAACGGCGCTCCTCACCGCGCACCACCACATGGCAGGAGGAAGCCGTCTAGGGACACAGTTTGGAAACCATGCCGAAATGTGTCAAGGCACGAAGAAAGTTTCAGACTCATCCTCTCGCCGTCGCGGGCTACGACCTCTGATAAAGCCTGATGAGCCGCACGCCCGTCCGCCGCCCCTTTCCGAAAGCGCGGCGCCTTCCTTGACGTCGCCTCTTGGTCTCGTATTGGCTCCGACCTGCCACCACAGCGATCCGGCAGAGAAGGAACCACGACAGGTAATAGTTGTTAGCGCTAACAGCCGACCGGGTTCACCACTCGGCGGCATGGTGCGGGCGGTCCGGCGGGCAGACACCACGTCCCTGGAGCCGCCCTCGCGCGAATTCACCGACAAGGAGGTGCACGACGGCACAGACGAACGTCCCCGACGGTCGCCTTCGTCGCGGCCGCGGCATGAGCGTGAGCGCGGTCCGTCCTACTCGTCGTGCTGCCGGCGCACCATCTCGGTGATCCAGATGGGGGCGAAGGGGGACGTACAGCCTGGGGAGGTCGGGTAGTCCCTGAGCACCTCCAGGCGCTCACCGATGTCGATCGCCCGGGCGCGGTGCTCGGCGTGCTCGATCCCGATCCGGGCCAGGCAGGTGTTCATCGCCCACTGCAGGCGATCGGGAGCGTCCTTCATCTCCGCCTCGATGACGTCGAGCAGTCCCGCGAGGTCGAGGCCTTCCGGCTTCTTCGTCACCCGTTCGGCGGTCAGCGCCCAGCCGGCACTCGCGACCACCGGATCCGGATCGGCGAGCCAGGCCAGGCGCAGCTCTTCGGCGTGCGGGCTCTTCTTCACCACGTAGTTCACCAGCCAGTCGTGCGCCTTGGGCGCCCGCGCCTCGCGGACCATGGCGTCCAGCTCGACACGCTCGAAGGCCTTCGGGCGGCAGATCAGCGTCGCCAGCAGTCTCGCCGCGGTGTCACCCGTCGCCCAGAGCCGGCGCGCGAGCTCCTGCTGGGTCTTCAGCCGCTTGGCGAGCGCACGAAGCCTGCCGAGGTTCACCCCGTGATCGTCGCCGTGTTTCTCGTTCACCTCGCGCATGCGGGGGTCCTCGAGCCCGGCCAGCTCGGCCATCACCTCGGCCACGGTCGTCTCGGCCACGGTCGTCTCGGCCACCACAACCCCCTGTCCATCACCTGCGAAATCCAGCCTAGGGGACCGAACGCGACCGATCACTTGGTGTGGATCCAGGGGGCAGCGGAAGGATCAGTACGTCCATCAGGGGTGCGTCGGGCCACCCGGGACGCAGCCGGGCGACCGGCGTCCAGCCCCATCGGAGGTAGGCGGCATAGGCCGTGCCGTTGTCCGGCTGGACCAGCAGCGTGGCCCGTCGTTCGCGGCGGCCCGCCAGCAGTTCGTCGTGCAGGGCGTGCGCAATGCCCTGTCCGGTCCATGCCCGACGCACCATGATCTCGGAGAGGGCGAAGGTGCGAGTGCCGTCCTCGGCGGTGAAACCGGGCTCAGGTTCGGTCTCCAGGCCGTTCCACCACCGCGCGTCCGGCGGCAGCGGCCATCCCCAGGCCTGGCCGACCGGCTCGCCGCCGACGTACGCCATCACCAGGTCGAACGCGTCCCGGCTGGTGTAGGCGTCGAATCGGGTCATGAACGCCCGGTCACCGGCGAAGGCGTCACCCGTGGCGATCCGCTCGGCGTAGGAGTCGCGGTGGACCAGCGACACGACCTCGCGCCGCGCGCGGGCACCGGCGGCGTCCAACCGCACGAAGACCACAGGCTCGATCATCGCTCTTCCTCCCGGTCCATGGAATCGGACGAGGCCGGCCCGGCGCACAGCGCCCCGGCCGTCCCTCACCGAGCGATCGGCAACGGTACCCGGCTCCCACCCTAGGGGCCTTCGGCACACGAGGCGTGGGGCCCGCGCTGTCGCTTGCGACGGTGTTCTCAGTCGACCTCGACGTCGTGCAGCAGGTGGAGCAGGCGGGAGAGGACGCGGAGGCAGGCGGTCACCTCGGCGTCGGTGAGATCGCCGGCGACCTGGCGGAGGACCGCGCGCTCGCGGTCGATCACGGCGGTGAGGGCGGAGCGGCCTTCGTCGGTCAGGTGAACGAGGGAGGATTTCCTGTGCGCGGGGTTGGCGGCGAACTCGACCAGCCGGCGCGCGGCGGCCTCGTTGGTCACACGCTGGACGAACTGCCGGCTCAGCGCCAGGGTCCGGCCGAGTTGGGGGACGGTCATCGGCCCGTGTTCCCGGAGCACGGTGAGCACCGCCCGCGCCCCTACCGACAGCCCGGCGGTGGGCGCGTCCTGCTCCACTTTCCGGTAGGCACGCCGGTAGAGCGGCCCTACCAGGTCGAACACCTCGATGAGCCGGTCGGTCCGCGATTCGGACCGCGGGTCGCGCTCTGGTTCGCTCACCCGTCAATGATGACACCTAGGTTGTCATCTTCGGTCCATGATGACAACCTAGGTGTCATGAACGGTCTCTTCTGGCGTGACACCGGCACCGGCCGGCCCCTCGTCCTGCTGCACGGAGGTTTCCTGGACCACGGCATGTGGGACGACCAGATCCCGGTCCTCGCCGCGCGGCACCGCGTCATCGCGCCCGACGCGCGCGGCCATGGCCGGTCGGCCAACGCCACCGAGCCGTTCCGGTTCACCGACGACCTCGCCGCGCTGCTGCGCCACCTGGACACCGGGCCCGCCACCCTGGTCGGGGTCTCCATGGGCGCGGGCATCGCGGTCGACACCGCGATCGAGCATCCCGAACTGGTCGGCTCCGTGGTGGTCAGCGGCGCCGGGACCAGCGAGCCGTACTTCACCGACCCGTGGACCACCCGGGCCATGGCCGCCTGGTACTCAGCGATGGCCGCTGGCGATCTGAACGCCTCGATCGAGGGGTTCCTGGCCTTCGCCGCGGGCCCGCACCGTACGCTCGGCGATCTCGACCCCGACGTGGTGGACCGGCTGCGCCGGATGGCCAGGGCCACCATGTCCAAGCACACCCGCGGCGAAGCCGACCTGCTCGTGCCGGTGCGCGACACCTGGAAGCGCGCCGCCGAGATCGGCGTGCCCGTGCTGGCCGTCAACGGCACCGCCGACTCGCCCGACCACCTCGGCATGGCCGAGCGCCTCGTCCGTACCGTCTCCGACGGCCGCGCCGTCTCCATCGACGGCACCGCGCATTATCCCAACATGGAGCGCCCGGAGGAGTTCAACAAGATCCTCGCGGACTTCCTCCGCACACGCTGAGCACGCCTCACTCGCCGGCGCAGGACGCGGCCGTAGGGGGCGCCGCCCGCGCCTACGAAGCGGAGAGCACTACGGGGGGACAGGTGGTCAGCTCTCGTCGGTCGTCCCGGCGGCGAGGGCGCGTACTTCGGCGGCCGTCCGGGGTTTGCCGCCGATGCCCCAGTCGCCGCTCTTGACCTCTTCGATGATGACCAGGGTCAGCGGGCGCATGTTCTCCCCTTCGATGGAGACCATCGCGTCGGTGAGTCGCTCCACGATCTGGGCCTTCTGGTCGTCGCCGAACACGCCTTCGATGACCTTCACGGTGATGAGCGGCATGGTCCCCCTCCGTCCGGATCGCACTGCCGGCTCCACCCGGTGAGGCCGGTCCGGTTTCCGGGCCTTATCGCTCTCGCGGGCGTGGCCCCTCCATCTGGTTCTCCCCTGCGGGTCCGGTCCTGCACCCGGTCCCTTTCGGCAGGCCACGACCGCCCCAGCCCGCACCGGACCGGGTCCCGCGCGTCGTACGGTCGAAAAGAAAGGTCAAGGAGAGGCCGTGCCGAGGTCGGAGGGCCATCGCGGGGCCGAGGAAGGCCCCTGGGACACCCGGCGGGAGATTTCACGCCCGCCGGCCTTGACTTGAAGCGCTTGAAGTATCCGAGGGTGGGCTCATGGCAGTCACCGCAGGTCACGAGGACCACGCGTGGTTCACGATCCAGGACGCCGCACGCTTCAGCTCGGCACGGTACCGGTCATCCACAATGACAAGGCACGGGAGCTGCTCGGCTGGCGTCCGCGGGACGTCGAGACGACCATCGTCGACACCGCCGAGAGCCTGCGGCGCCTCGGCCTGCCGGCCGGCTGAGCAGGCGGCCCGAGCAGCCGATCCTGACTTTTCGTCGGCGTTCCGGTCACGATTCGCTGGGAGAGATCACCAGCGGTGTCATCCTTTACTAGGATTTGGGGCCATGCGGTGGAAAGTCAGACTTCTGGTGGCCGGGTTGTGCGCAATGGGTCTTCTGTCCGCCCCGGCTGCGGCCGAGGCGGGAAAGAAGGCGGACGAACCGTCCAAGGCGTACTGCGCCCGCTACAAGTGCATCGCCCTGACCTTCGACGACGGTCCGTGGCCCTACACGCCCGAGTTGCTCGACACGCTGAACAAGCACAAGGCGAAGGCGACCTTCTTCCTCCTCGGCAGGAAGGTCGCGAGCCGGCCCGAGCTGACGCAGCGGATCGTCCAGGAGGGCCACGAGGTCGGCAACCACACCTGGGACCATCCCGACCTGACCAAGCTGTCCGATGACGAGGTCATGCAGGAGATGTCCTCCACCTCCGACGTCATCGAGCAGACCATCGGCGAGCGGCCGGCCATGATGCGCCCGCCGAACGGCGCCACCGACGCGCGGGTCACCCGGCTGATGACCGAGCTGGCCCTGCCGCAGATCCTGTGGACCGGGTCCACCCTCGACTGGCAGGCCCGCGACACCAAGGTGATCACGGCGCGGACGCTGAAGCTGGCCAAGCGCAACGGCGTCATCCTCCTGCACGACATCGTCCCGCAGACGGTCAAGGCCATGCCGACGGTGCTGTCGACGCTGGAGAAGGAGGGCTACCACTTCGTCACGGTGACGACCCTGCTGCAGGGCCGGGAGCTCGAGGCGGGCGAGATCTACCCGCCGCGCCCCAAGAAGAAGTAGCCGCCCCCGGAACCCGCCTGCTACGCCGCTTGCTCCGCGCCGGTCTCGTCCGCGCGGAGCGAGCGGCTGAGGGCGCTTCGCAGCCGCGGCTGCAGGGGCACCTCCACCAGCCGGTACACGGCGTAGGACACCGCGAGCGCGGCCACGATCACCACCGGCAGGGTGACCCAGTTGCCCAGCGGCGTGTGCAGCCGCTCGATCAGCACGAACCCGACGTGGTGGTGGAACAGGTAGAGCGGGTAGGTCAGCGCGCCCAGGGTGGTGAGCCAGCGCCAGTCGAGCCCGTCGAACGTGCCGAGCGCCACCAGGATCATGACCAGGAAGATGAACGAGATCACGCCGACCACCAGGGCGGAGCCGAGCGCCTGGCCGAACCGCGCCAGCGCCGGAGGGTTCTCTCCCAGCACCTGAACCAGCGCGATGGCCCAGCCGGCGGCCACGAACAGCCAGGGGAACAGCGACCCGCCGAAGCGGTGGACGAGGTACAGGGCCATGCCCGCGATGAAGAAGGGCGCGCTGAACGGGACGAGGAACGCCTGGAGCAGATCGGCGTTCACCCGCTCGGCGATGGCCAGCAGCATGAGCCAGCCGCCGAGGAAGGCCAGGCAACGGCGGTAGGTGATGCCGATCGCGGCGAACACCGAGACGAGCGCGTAGAACACCAGTTCCTGCCAGAGCGTCCAGTACACGATCGACAGATCACGGACGCGCAGGCCGTGCTGCAGCATGGTGAGGTTGGCCAGCAGCTCGCTCAGGGTGGGCCGGTGGTCGGTGATGAGCCCGGCCACGGCCAGCCCGCCGAGGAGCAGCACGCTCGCCCAGTACGCCGGGTAGAGCCGCGCGATGCGGGAGGCGGCGAAGTCGCCGGCGCCGCGTCCCCACGCGCTCATCAGGATGACGAATCCACTGATCATGAAGAACAGGCGGACGCCGTACACGCCGAACATGGTCACCGAGCTGAGGGTGGGGAAGGCGTTCGGGCTCCCCCAGGCGCGGGTCTGCCCGTAGTGGAACAGCACCACCGCGAACGCCGCGCAGAACCGGAGGAGGTCCAGAACGCGCAGCCGTTGCCGGGCGGCTCGCACGACCGGCAGTTCGGCGATCTGGGGGGCGGAGGCCAGCATGCGCCGAATATATCGGCAAAGATCACGGCCCGGCCGCCTGCCGCACTCCTGGTGAGCCCGGGTTTTAGCCATGCTCACGCTCCGCCGCAGGGAAGGCCCCGCCGGGCTCGTACCGCCGGAGAAGCCCGGTGGAATCGAAGCGGGCTCGTGCGGCCCGGGGCATCAGGGGAGGTCTTCGGTCTCCAGGGTGATGAGCTGGTCCGGGGTGGGGTCGGCGATCTCCGCCACCCGCTGCGCCTGGCGTTCGGTCATCTCCTGGAACATCTGCCGGGCCGACCGCCCGTTGCCGAACCCGGCCCCGCGCGGCGTGCGGTCGAACAGCGAGACCAGCTCGGCCCGTGCCGCCACGGTCAGCTCGTAGCGGTGCTCGCGCGCCTGGTGCTCGACGATCGAGACCAGCTCGGCGGAGGTGTAGTCCTGGAACAGCAGCGTCCGGCTGAACCGCGACGCCAGGCCTGGGTTGGAGTCGATGAAGCGGGCCATCTCCCCGGGATAGCCGGCGACGATCACCACGATGTCGTCGCGGTGGTCCTCCATCAGTTTCACCAGGGTGGCGACGGCCTCCAGGCCGAAGTCGGTGCCGCCGCCCGCCGGGACGAGCGAGTACGCCTCGTCGATGAAGAGCACGCCGCCGAGAGCGCGGTTGAACGCCGCGGCGGTCTTCGGGCCAGTGTGGCCGACGTACTCGCCGACCAGGGCGCTGCGGTCCACCTCCACCAGGTGGCCGCTCCGCAGCAGCCGCAGCGCCTTGAGCAGCCTGCCGTACAGGCGGGCCACCGTCGTCTTGCCGGTGCCCGGATTGCCGGCGAAGACCAGGTGACGGCTGAGCGGCGGGGCGGGCAGGCCGGCGTCCTCGCGGCGCCGTACCGTCTGCATCAGCTTCACGAGCGAGCCCACGTCCCGCTTGACGCCGTCCAGACCGGCCAGCTCGCCGAGCTCGCCGAGCAGGTCGTCCAGCGACTCCTCCGGGGCCGCCACCGCCGCGGCCGGCGGGCCGGACGGCGCGGCGGGACCGGCGGTGGCGGCAAGAGGAACGGCCGGGGCGGCGGCGGTGGGCGGCGGGGCGCCATCGCCGAGGGAACAGTCCTCGAAGACCGGCGCCGCGCCCTCCTCGACCCCGACCGGGTCGGCGCACTCGCGGACCCGGCAGCGGCGGAACACCGGGTCGGCCTTGGCCCCGACGTGCAGGGCGGGGAACCCGGACCGCACCACGTCGCAGGAGGTGAACGTCCCTCCGGCGCCCTCGGCGAGGTAGATGCCGTTCTTGCCCGGCCGCTCGACGCGCAGGCCGGTGATCGCCGGCCGGGCACCGGTCCAGACGACCATGCCGCCGCCCGCGCTGTCCTCCACCGAGCCGCCGTCCACCCGGGCGTCGCTTCCGGCGTCGACCACGATGCCCGCGGCGCCCGCGCCCAGCACGCGATTGCCCTCCAGCACCGCGACGGCGCCCTCGGCGATCTCCAGGCCGGTACGCTCCGGGCCGCTCACCGTGCTGTAGGCGATATGGGAGCCCTCGGGCGAGGCGATGCGGAACCCGGTGCCCGCCCCCGCCACCCGGGTGCCGGTCACGGTGGCGGCGGCCCGCTCGGTGACCGCGACGCCGCACATGCCCACGTCGGCGATGCCGCAGTCGGCCAGCCGCACACGGGCGGAGCCGGCGAGGTGGACGCCGTGCTCGGCGCTCACCCGGATGCGGCAGTCGGCCAGCGTCCCGGCCGCGCCGCCCGCCAGGTGGACCGCGCTGTAGCCGCTGCGGTCCAGGCGGCAGTCGGCCAGCTCGGCGCGGGCCGTCTCGGTGACCAGCAGGCCGTTGCCCGCGGCGTCCTCCACCGCGCAGCCGCGCGCGACCAGCCGTCCCTCGTCCCGCACCACCAGGCCGCTGGCGCCGGGACGGCTGATCCGGCAGTCGACCAGGTCGGCCCGCGCGGCGCCGGTGACGTGGACCCCCGCCTCGCCCGCCGCGTCGATGCGGGTGTCGTCCGCCGACGCGTGCGCGCCGTCCTCGACCAGCACCCCGGAGCGGCCGGGACGGTGCAGGACGCACTCGGCGAGCCGCAGCCTGGCCCGGCCGCGCACCCGGATGCCGGAGCCGGCGCTGCCGTCGAGCCGCAACCGCACGGCGTCCAGCTCGGCGGAGCCCGAGAGCACGACGCCGGTGCCCTCGACGGCGCTGATCGTGGTGTCCTCGACCCGGACGCGCACCGCGCCGGACAGGTGCAGGGCGACCGGCCGGGCCCCGTCGACGCGGCAGCCGCGCAGCAGCACCGCGGTGGCGAGCGAGACCTCCTCGTCGTCCCCTCCCTCCTCCGGACCCCCCGTCCGTCCTGACTCCCCGATCGGCCACGCCCGGCCTGCCATGACCGCCTGCCCGGGCTCCCCTGCCTGTCCGGTCGCCGAGGTACGTCCGGCCTCGCCCGCCGCCCATGCGGCTCCGGTCGCCTGCACCTGCTCGGACCTCCCCGCCATCACCGAGTGCCCGGCCGCGGTCGCCTCCTCGGGGCCGCGTACTTCGATGCGGCCGCCCTGCACGACGCATCCGGACATCAGCACGCCGGCGCCCGGGGCGACGCTCACCGCCGGGGCGGCCGGGCCCGCGCCCTCGATCACCAGGTCGCGTACGGCGCAGTCGCCGCCCGCCACGACGAGTGCGGGCCCGGCGTCCGCCGGGGCGGCGAGCAGCACGCTTCCCGCGCCGTGCTCGGCGGCCAGCACGATGGCGCGGTCGAGCACGACGGCCTCGGCGTACCGGCCGGGGGCGATCACCACGGTGTCGCCGGGCGTGGCGGCCCGCACGGCGTCGCCGATGCGGCGGTGGACGCCGCGCCCCTTCGCGCCGACGGTGAGCACACGCGCCTGCTGAGCGGGTTTCACGTTTCTGGTCCTTGTCGCTGGACGTTCCCGGCCCTCGCCGGTACGGGGTCTACGAGGCCGCCGGGCCCTGCGGCGCCGGGTTCTGGGCGGGCGGCGGTGACCCGAGGTGCTGGTAGTAGGGCTGGGCGGTGCGGATGGCGTTGGTGAGCCACAGCGTGCTGACCAGCTTCTCGAAGGTCTTGAAGCCCATCTGCAGCCAGAACTCCCCGAAACCCTGCCGGTGGAAGTACCGGCTGCCGCCGCCCATGATCGCCAGGTTCTTCGCCAGCGCCGTACCGCCGACCGTCACGGCCGCCGAGGCGGCGACGATGCCGCCGTCGCGCACCGCGTCGCCGCCGGTGAGCTTGTGGGTCTCGCCGTCGGGCCCGGTGATCCCCCACACGGCGGCGTTCATGCTGCCGTTGACCCAGCCGGCGAGCACGCTGGTGCCCACGCCGAAGGTGAAGTCGTAGGTGCCGCCGCGCCAGCGGGTCGGGTTCTCGTTGCCGCCCCACTCGTTCGCCCAGTGCTTGTCATGGTTGTTCGGCCGGCGGATCTCGTGCTTGCCGCTGTCGAGGTTCGCCCAGACCGACTTCGGCCCGGCGAAGACCGAACCGCGGACCTCGTGCACCAGCGTGCTGGCACCCACCTTGATGGTCGAGCTGATCGCCGCGTTGGCGAACGACTTCAGCGCGTCCTGGCCGGTGAACGGCTTGTTGTTCACCGCCGCCGCGATCCCGTTCACCGCGAGGTTGGCGATGAACTCCAGCAGGAACTCCTGGCCGAACTCCAGCCCGACCTTCTTGGCCAGCACCTTCCAGTACGACGCGTAGGCCGCCTCGCCCAGCGCCATCGAGCCCGTGGCGGGCGGGGTGAGCCCGGGGACGTCCTGGACGGCCGCCCGCATCCGCGGCATCTGGAGGGTGACCGATCCGTCCCAGGGCAGGCGGTTGTTCTCCCGGAGGCGGCGTCCCCAGCCGCGCAGCTCGGTGATCCCGCCGCGGTAGTCGTACTCCTTGCCCGTCGGGCGCAGGCCGCCGGGGCCGCCTTCGAACACCATGCCGCTGTCGGTGCGCTGTGCGATCAGCCGGCCCTGCTGGTCGAAGTGCTGCCACTGGCCGCGCCAGGCGTCCTTGTCGACGAACGTGCCGTCGGACAGGCGCGTGCGCTCGCGCACCGCCGAGCCGTGGTCGAACTCCTTCCAGGTGCCGGGAGCCGGCGCCGCCGCGCCCGGCCGGTACTCGCGCACCCGCAGCGGGCCGTCCTGGGCGGACAGGTGCGGCGGGATCTCCCGGAGGGTCACCGACGGGCCGCCGTTCGCCGGGCGGAACTCGTCGCGCCAGTGCTTGGCGTCGGCGAACCACGCGTCCTGCCAGGTGCGAGTCTGCGGGTTCCACCAGCGGCGCACCTGCGTGCCGTCGCCGAAGGGGACCGGCTGCCCGGACGCGTCGAACTTCTGGGCGTGCCACCGCTCCTGTCCGGTGGCGGGATCGACGCCGCGCCACGCCTTGACGTGCCTGCCGCCGTCCAGCATGTTCTGCTCGCGGACCAGCGCGTTCCCGGTGTCGAAGTCGCGGAAGGAGTCGTCCCAGGGCAGGCGCGGATCGTCGGAGCCGCGGAAGAACAGCCGCTCGCCGGACCCGTGGCCGGGCGAGGACCACGTCCACGCCGAGGAGTCCGGCCGGCCGGAGCCCTGGACGTACCTGGCCACGCCCTGCGGGTCCTGCCAGAGTTCCCGCACACCGGTGAGGTTGCCGTGCGGGTCGCGCTGCACCCAGGAGACCCCGGCCCGGCCGGTGGTGGCGCCGCTCGCGGGATCGACCGGCAGGGGCGTCCCGTACTCGCGGATCGAGCCGTCGGCGAAGCCCTCACGGACCATCCGCCATTCCCCGCTCGCCGCGTCGAGGTAACGGTCCTGCCAGATCGGCCCGTGCGGTCCGCGCTGCAGCGCCGCTGGGTCAACCGGGACCCGGTAGCCGTTGCCGCCATTGGGGATCTCCCACTTCAGGTGACCCGCGGCGCTCGGCTGGTAGCCGGGGTCGGCGGCGTGGTCGCCGACCCGGAGCGTCGAGCCGTCGGAGAGCTTGACGGTCGCCCGGACGAACCGGCCGTTCCGCGCGAGATCCACCATGCTGCCGTCCTGCGCGACATAACGGATGCCCTCTCCCGGGCCCGACGCGCCGCCTGCCTTGCTCCACCGGTAGATCTGGTAGCGGTCGTCGAGTTTGAGGTAGCGGGCGTCTCCCTGAGGACCCGCCGCGCCGACGAGGTGCTTGCGGACCCACAGCGGCGGGCGCTGCTCCGACCAGCGCTCGGTGGTCAGCATGCCGTTGTCGCCGGGCAGCCGCTCCAGCCTGCCTGCGTCCTTGCCCTGCGGAGACTGCCGCTGCCAGGTGTCCCTCCTGGCACGGGTGGCCGTGTCCCAGTCGTACTCCAGGTAGTGGCCGCCCTTCTCCGGGAGGTGCCACGTGCCCCACTGCTTCTGCACCAGCGTGTGCCCGGCGTCGTCCAGCCGGTCGGTCCAGCCGCCGTCGCCGTGCACCGTGCGCGGGCCGTGCGCGAGCTCCTGCCCGCCGCCGTCGAACCGGTGCCAGGTCCACCGCCCGGTGGCGGGGTCGCGCACGGCGAGCGTGTGGCCGGTGTTCCTGCCGAACTTCTGCAGGCCCTCGCGGTACTCGTGGACGGTCCGGTACAGGTGGTCGACGTCCTTCCAGCCGAAGCCGGAGGTGTCGTACTGCCGGTCGCCGTGACCGAGCAGGGCGCCGGACTCGTCCCAGTGCGCCCAGGTGGTCCGGCGGCCGATGACCCGGCCGAAGTCCAGGGTGTCGGTGCGGCGGAAGGAGTCCAGCAGGCCACCGCCCGGCAGCAGGCGGCGCTCGAAGACCTCGGCCTTGGCGGGCGAGGCCGCCAGCAGCCGCACCCGGGTGCCACCGGCGCTGATCTCCACCTTGCCGTGGTGGAACACCCCGGGGCGGCCGTTCGCCCCACCGCCGGCGGCGGCGCGCTGCCAGGTCGGACCACCGGCGGCAGCGTGGTCCACGACGTACTGGAACCCGGTGGGCCTGCCGCCTCTGAGCACGTTGAAGCCCTGGCCGGTCAGCGCGCCGTTCGCGTCGTGCACCCGGAACTCGCCCGAGCGCGGGCCCGCGCCGTCGCCGAACCGCACGGTGAACTCGCCGCCCGCCCCCACGGTCACGGTGCGGTGCGGCAA
>NZ_BMNT01000031.1:112742-112961 GCF_014646695.1 Sphaerisporangium melleum | reverse complement strand
GGCGGCGTCCTCCAGCACGCCTGCGCCACGCACCCCGGCCGCGTTCGGCTCCGGCACCACCGCGAACGTCCCGTCCAGCCCGCCACCCTGACCACGCAGCGGCGTACCGATCTCCACCCGCGAACCATCCGCCGCGTACCGGACGAACCCGTTGCCCGCGTTCGTGTCGGTCACCTGGATGAGGCCACCGGGCCGCTCGGTGACCGTGAAGTGCGGCAG
>NZ_BMNT01000031.1:82723-112697 GCF_014646695.1 Sphaerisporangium melleum | reverse complement strand
GGCGGCGTCCTCCAGCACGCCTGCGCCACGCACCCCGGCCGCGTTCGGCTCCGGCACCACCGCGAACGTCCCGTCCAACGCGCCACCCTGACCACGCAGCGGCGTACCGATCTCCACCCGCGAACCATCCGCCCCGTACCGCACGAACCCATTACCCGCGTTCGCGTCCGCCACCTGGAAGACACCACCAGGCCGCTCGGTCACGGTGAAGTTCGGCAGCGGCGCGGCGTCGCGGCCGGCGACGTGCAGGGTGGGCGGCGTGCCGTCCTGGTGATGGCGGGTCACCAGCCACCGGCCGGAGTCGGCGCCGGCGGCGCCGTGCAGGCGGGTGGCGTCGTCGAGGAGGTGACCGGTCGCGTCGCCGAAGACGTGGTACCCGCCGTTCGGGCCGGTCACCTGGTAGCCGCCATCGGACAGGACGGTGACCGTCCGGGTGCCGTCCGGGGTGAAGTTCCCGTCCAGCCACCTCGGTCCCCGCGCGGGAAGCGGTCCGGGACCGGCGGCCGGATGGTCGATGTGCCCGGCCGGGGTGCCGTCCGCGTCCAGCACCTGCCTGCCGTGCCCGAGGTGCGTGCCGTCGGCGGCGTACCGGTCGTACCGGATGCCGGTGCCGTGGGGTACGGGATGCTCGACCCGGAATCCGCCGCCGGGATGGGATAGGACCCGGCCGGGCAGTGGGGTGCCGCCCATGTCGGTGAGTACGTGACCGCCCGCGCCGTCGGGGACGATGAAGCGGCCACCGTTCGCGCCGTCCGGCCCGGCCCCGGACAGCGCGATCCGCTGGACGCCGCCCCCGTCCATCGGCGCGAAACCGCCCCCACCGTCCAGCCCATGGAGCGGCGCGGGGACCCCACCGTCCAGCGCATGCACGGACGCGGGAAGGGCCGGGCCGGTTCCGTCGCCCGTGACCGCGGTGTGCGCGACCGGGGGCATGCCGTCGGTCGCGCCGTCGCCGCCGGCGTGGCTGCCGCCGGGCAGGCGGGGGCGGGTGTCCGCTCTGTTGACCGCGTCGAGACCGCGGCCGATGGCGGCGGGGTCGGCGCCCAGGCGGGTGAGCCGGTCGAGCGCGCCCGTGACCCGGTCCGTGGAGACGTCCACGGCCCTCTGCGCCTGGGCGTCGATGACGCTCGGCTGCGAGCCCTGGCCGGGCCGGGCGCGCAGGTCGTCCAGCACCTCCTCGGCGCCGCCCAATTTGTCGCGCGCCTGTACCAGGTCGGCCCAGGCGTCGATGCGGATCTCCCGGGCGGGGTCGTCGGCGGCGCCGAAGACCGCCCTGGCCCGATCGCCGTGCTCGGCCCACGACCGCTGGATCTGCTCGCCGGTCGGCCGCGGACGGTCGCCGGCCGGAGGCGGCACAGCCTTGCCCTTCCCCTTGCCGGTGTCCAGCAGGTCCAGCGCGGAGGACACCTGGTTCTGCCCCCCGCCGGACGGGGGCAGATCCGGTCCGTGACTCCTCGCCACCGGGGTGCCGGCGTGGGCCGGCGGCGGGCCGCCGGCCGCGGACGGGTGGGCACCGGCCGAGGGCTGCGGCGCGCGGGCGGCGGCCGGGGCGCCCGCGAAGATGTCCGCGCCCCCGGAGTGCGGGGCCGGCGAACGGGGCGCGGTGGGGGGTGGCGTGGTCGCGGCGGCGGCCACCGGTGGGAGGCCCGCCGCACCGGTAGAGGTACGGCCGGCGGCGGACGTACCGACCGAGGGGACGGCGGCCGGAGTGGGGGCGGCGGCGGACACGCTGGACGGGCCGGCCGGGGTGGGGACGACGGCCGGCGCGCCGACCGGGGTGGGCACCGCGGCGGACGTGCCGGCGGGGGCGGGCGGAGCAGCCATGACCTGCTGCTTGATCGCCGACGGGGAGGGGGCGAACTCGTCCAGGTGGAGGGAGACCTGCTGCGCGGCGCGGGCGGCGCCCAGGTGCCCGTCCATCTGGGCGCCCATCCCGAACACCGGAGCATCGGCCCGGTTCATGGAAGACGGGGAGAGCAGGGAGAGCGCGTTCTGCAGCCGCGTCTCCTGCCCCGTCAGGCCGCTGACGCCGGTCACTCCTGACAGGCCCGAGGACGTGGGCGCGGGCGTCGCCATGCCGGTCGGCGATGGCTGGACGGTCCCCAGGTGTACCGCGGCCGGCGGCTGGACCGCGCCCACGCCGCGTGACTCGGCCGTCGTGCCGACCGGGGAGGCGGGAGTGACGGCGGGGAGCTGGGTGGCCGAACCGGCGGGAAGGTGGACGGTGGAACCGGCGGGGAGCTGCACGGTGGAACCGAGGGGGAGGTGGGTGGTGGAGCCGACGGCGGGGAGCTGGACCGCCGGGCCGACCGTGGGGAGCTGGACGGCGGAGCCGGAGGCGCTGACCCCGAGGGGCGGTTCCAGGCGCATGCCGGTGGAGGTGTGGGTGAGCGTCGGCCATTCCCCCATCCGCACCGCGTTCAGCTCGCGGACCGGGGTGTCCAGGAGTGCGTCCATCCGCCTGGCCAGGTCGGGGGCGAGGGACAGGTGCTCACCGAAGCCGCCGTGCACGGAGAACGCGGGTGGCCGGGCGAAGGACGTCCCGCCGGCGGTGGGGCGGAAGGCGGGCAGGTCGACGCGCGGTATGCCGGTGAAGTCGCCGAGCCGGATGCGGGCCAGCTCGCTGCGTGGCAGGTCCAGCAGCGCGTCCACCTGCCGCAGCGGCGGAGGGGTGGAGAGCGCGAACGCGTTGGCGTGCACCGGCGGCGGTACCGGGATCGCCGCGATGCCGTGCGCGACGGCGCTCCCCACCGGTGCCCCGTAGCGGAAACGCCCCAGCACGCCCCGCTCGTAGAAGCCGATCTTGAGGGCGCCGCGCAGCCCGTGTGCCGCGATCTCGCCCGCGTCCACCGGCAGCAGCAGCCGCAGCCACTTGCCGCCGCCGAGCTGCCCTTGGGCGAAGGTCCAGGTCGCCTTGACTCCCCGGGACGCCAGGGGCGGGACGGCACGGATCACGCCGGGCAGCGCGTGGATGCCCTGGATGACGGTCAGCGTCCCGCGCCGGACCACCATGCCGGCCCAGCCGGGCAGGTTGTGCAGGGAGGTCATCACCCACAACCCGCCCCTGCGCACCCAGCTTCCGGCCAGCGAGGCGAAGTCGCGGAGCCCGGGCAGGAAGGCGAACGTCCGCAGCCCGCCGTTCCTGAACATGTCGTCGAAGAACGTGAGGAACGTCCGCCCCATCGTCTTCAGCCCGTTCCAGGTCAGCTTCGACGCGGCGGAGATCAGCTTGAAGATCGGGACGGCCTTGGTGGTGGGGGCGATCAATCCCAGACCGGACAGGAAGAGGTCGAGGATCGAGGCTTTGCCCTGGGAGAAGTCCACCGCGGTCTTGATGAAGATGGCCAGGTTGGCCCCGATGGCCACCAGCGCGATCGGCCCGCCGAAGATCAGTGCCGGGATGATCAGAATGATCGCCAGCCAGTTGAAGACCTCCCAGAACAGTTCGCAGTCGGAGACCGGCTGCCGGATGCGGGTCGCGACCTGGTTGATGGTGGCGCCGGCGGTCCCGCCCGCGTGCGACTGCGCCTCTCCGGCCTGCCTGGCGGTCGAGGCCAGCTCCGCACGCCGCGGATCGTCCTCGCTCAGTCCTCGTCCCTGCTCCAGCGCCTGGTCCGCCCGCCACTGCTGGTCGCGCATCACCACCACGTAGTCGTTCAGCGCCCGCGAGGAGGACTCGAACGCCTCGGCGATGCTCTGGACGAAGGCGCGCAGCGGCCCGCTGATCTTCTCGCGCAGCGCCTCCGCGGTCTGGCCGGCCCACGCCGCGTCACCGGTCTTCAGCAGTACGGCGTTCAGCGCGTCGTCGATCTCCCGGGCGACCCGGCCCAGCTCGCCGATCGAACGCGACACCTCGTCGATGCGGTCGGGGTCGCCCGGGGTGGGGTCGCCGGACAGCCCGATCGCGTTCCAGTCGGTGGGACGAGGAGGCATGGGTGTCCTTTCCGCCACGGGAGCGCCGCCGGGCCGCGACCACCGCGACGGCGATCTCAGGCGGACCACGTGCGAGCCGCCCCCGCGGTTCACGCCCACCCGTGAACCGCGAGCCCCCCTCGCACGTGGTCGAGTCGTCCGCGCCGTCCGCCGATGCCCGGCGGGCGGCCACCGACCCTGCGGGGAGGCATCGTTGCCCGACTTCGTCCTGGACTACAGCGTCCTGCACGAGGCCAAGAAGGACCTGCACGACCTGGCCGACCGCATCTCGCCCACCTTGAACAACAGCGTCTTCTCACAGTTGGGCAAGGGCGACCTGGGCGACGCGCAGGATGTCTTCGGCAACGACACCCTCACCAGTGCCTTCCGCAGCCTTTACCGGCTGTCCAAGGACCCGATGAACCGGGCCGTGGACAAACTCAAGAACCTCGGTGACATCTTCGGCAGCGTCGCCGACGCGTACTTCGACGTCGACGCGCAGATCGCCGACGGCTTCGGGGTGATGGGCACCCGGATGGGCCTGGACGAGTGGCGCGACAAGAAGGACGCCTGGGAGTACCACCTCCAGCACCTCGACGAGTGCACCGGCGGGGCCGACGCGCCGGCCCACTGCGGCGCCACCGACCCGGGCCCGCCGCCGGTCGACCAGCACATCGAGACCGAGAACGGCTCGGTGGACACCCATCTGACCCTGGACGACAAGGGCAACGTGGTGAAGGAGGAGACCACCGTCACCCACAACGGCCAGACCTACCACTCGGTCACGACCTACAGCGACGGCGGCCGGTCCTACACCACCGAGACCACCTACGCGGACGGCACGAAGAACGTCGCCGAGGTCCACATGAACGAGGACGGCAGCGGCACGATGACCGTGACCGACGACAAGGGCGAGAAGACCGAATACCACCGCGACCCCGGCAAGCAGTGGGAGCAGATCGGCGGCGGCGATGACGGGGACGGCGAAGACACCCCCACGGGTGGCACTCCGCCTCCCGCTCACCACAACAGCCACAACGCCGACGCCTACTGAGCCGCCGCGGGCCGCGGCCTCGTCCGGGCCGGCCCGCAGACCCGCGAACCCGGGGCACTCGCCCTCCCAGACCGCGCCCACCGACGCGGACCCCGGCCACGGAACTCCGTGGCCGGACCACGGCAACAACGGCCAGCCAGAAAGGACCACCCATGCCGAGAATCCTGCTGGACTTCGAGGCGATCGAGGCCACATCGGCCCGGCTCGACTCCACCCGTGACAGCATCGTGCCGATGCTGGAGGACCTCCGGGGCCGCGTGGACGGCCTGCTGCAGGAAGCCCTGGTGTTCCCGCAGTCCAGCCCTGCCATGACCGAGTCCTACAACAAGTTCAACACCGGTCTGCTGAGCGCCATGGAGGGCATCACGGCCTTCGCCAAGCAGTTCCGTGACATCGTGAACCAGATGCGCGAGATGGACGGCGAGATGGCCAACAGCATCCGCGAGAGCGGCTGATCCCGGCACGTCCGGCCGACCGGGACCGAGGACACCGCGGCGGCGGCCGGGCACACCAGCCCCGGCCGCCCAGCCGCCGTCACCAGGCCGCTCGGTCACCGCACACGCCGAGGAACCCCGAGCGGCCAGGCTGAGCACACGGCCATGGCAGAACGCCCGGCACAGGCCCGGAGCTCCACCGATCACCCACCGCACGGAACAAGAGGCTCGGCGTACGACCATCGCGCAGGGCGTTGGACGCGGCTCCGTGGTTCAGGCGCCGCGCAGGACGGTGAGCGGGACCTGTACGGTCATCGGCTCGCCGCCCGGGCCGGTCATCCATCCGCGTCCAGGCGCCGGACTGGACCGCAGTAGGTGCACCGGCATCCGGACGCCGATCATGTCGCCTTCCTGCAGGCCCTTCGGCGCCAGCAGTAGTCCGCGGCGGGCGCGCCGGGCCGCGCTCACCCAGCCCCCCATGGCCACCAGCAGCGCGTCCGCCGGCCCCGCGTACACCAGCCCGATGCCGCGGTCACGCCCGGACACGGCGATCTCCTTGAGCACCCGGTCACAGGCCGGCGTGGTCAGCAGGTCGGCGTCGTCGACCACCACCACGCGCGGGCCCGCGAGCCCGTCCAGCGCGGCCTGCACCTCCTCGGCCGAGGGATCCGGCGCGCCGAGCACCCGGGCCAGCGCGTGGCGGCCGAGGTCGCGCAGCGGCGACTCGCGGGGCGTCAGCACCACCAGGGAGGTGCCGCCGGCCAGCAGCGACACCGCCAGCGACGCCAGCGCCGTGCTCCGTCCCGAGCCCGGCGGCCCGTAGATCCCGAACACGGCCCCCGGCCCGGCGAGGTCCACGCCGACCGGGCCGGCCGTGTCACCGCCCAGCCCGATCAGGGCCCACATCGGCCGGCGCAGTTCCGCGGGCACCCGGGCGTACACCTCGGCGAAGTCGGCGGTGGCCGGCAGCGCCGCCACGGCGAACGGCCGCCGCCGGTCCGGTACCGCCGCGTCGCGGCGGGCGGCCCGCCGGCCGATCTCCCTGAGCGCCTCCGCCTGCTCCTGGCCGGTCGCGCCGGCCGCGAGCAGCGCGATCTGGGTCTCTGTTCCGCTCAGGGTGTGCCAGCCGCGGCCGGGCGGCACCGTGGCGGGCACCTTGCGCGCCTGGAGGCCCACCAGTTGGTAGTCGGCGCGGTCGCCCTGCCGCAACAGCAGTTTGTGGTCATTGTGCGCCGACAGCCGGCCACCGAGCAGCGACCGCTCGGAGGTCGCGACGACGTGGACACCCGCGGCCGCTCCTTCGCGTAGCAACCGCGTCACCATGTCGACCAGCCGTCCGTTGTCGTGCTCGTCCAGCAGTCCGGCCAGGGCGTCCCAGCCGTCGATGAACAGCAGGATGTGCGCGGGCCGCTCGGCCTCCGGCAGCAGCGCGCGCAGTTCGTTGAGGCCGGCCGCGCCCTCGGCCGCGCTGCGTTCCTGCCGCCTGGTGAGCTCGGCCGTGAGAAGGCGCAGCAGCCGTTCCAGCCGCTCGGTGTCGTGCCGCGAGACCACCGCGCCACAGTGCGGCAGCGCCTCCAGCGCCGCGAGCCCACCGCCTGCGGCGTCGATGCCGTAGATGTGCACGTCCGCGCAGATGGCCGTGCGGGCGGCGGAGCCGGCGAGCGTGCGGAGCACCTGGGTACGCCCGGAACGGGGGGCGCCGATCACGTACAGGTGCCCGAAGACCGCGAGGTCGACGCTCGCCACCCGGCGCTGCTGGAGCTGCGGCACGTCCTCCAGCGCGTACGCGATGGGCGGCGGGACCGCCCCCCGCTTACGGGTCGCCGGGCCGGCGGCCTCGCCCGGGATGGGCGTGCCGGCGACGTCCGGTAGGTCGTCGAGGATCACCTGCTCGTCCAGCGGTGGCAGCCACGGACTCGGCTGCGGGGTGAAGCCGTCCAGCCGGTCCGCGGCCTCGCGCACCGCGGCCACCAGCGCCTGCAGGTCGATGGGCGGCGGGGCGGTGGCGGTCGCGGGGTCCTCGTCCGGCAGGGCCGGCAACTGGGCGGGACGGCCGAGGCCGCTCCAGGTCAGCTCGGCGGCGCGAAGGGGGCGCCGCGGCGAAGACGTCCCGGCCACCGGCCGAGCCTCGCCCTGGGCTTTGGACCCTGCGTGCGTCCCGGCCCCGGGGTACGACACGGCCCCTGCGGAGGGGACGGATCCGGGTTTCGAAAGGGGGCCCGCCGGGGGGGCGGCGGCGAGGTCACCGGGACGTTCGGCACCCACCCAGGCCCCCTGGAACGGCACCGCCGAGCGGTGGCCGGTGCGGACCAGGGCCCGCCCCGGTGTGCTGGGCGAGATGTGCACGGCCTCGGTGGTGTCGATGATGTCCTGGCTCTCGGTGGCGTCGGTCACCCGCAACGCGATGCGCAGGTTGGTGTTGGCGCGGATGTCGCCGGTGACCGCTCCCGCCGGGCGCTGCGTGGCCAGCACGAGGTGGATGCCGAGCGAGCGGCCGCGCTGCGCGATGCCGATGAGGCCGGGCACGAAGTCGGGCACCTCGCGGACCAGCGTGGCGAACTCGTCGATCACCAGCAGCAGGCGCGGCAACGGCGGGAGCGAGGGGTCGGCGGCGCGCTTGGCCCGGTACTCGGGGTGATCTTTGGCTCCGACGTCGGCGAGGATCCGTTCGCGGCGCCGCAGCTCCGCGCTCAGCGACTCCAGGGCCCGTGTCACCAGGTGGGCGTCCAGGTCGGTCACCATGCCCAGCGTGTGCGGCAGTTCGGCGCAGTCACGGAAGGCGCTACCGCCCTTGTAGTCGACCAGGACGAAGGTCAGCTCGTCCGGCCGGTTGACGGTGGCGAGCGAGGCGACGAACGACTGGAGCAGCTCGGACTTGCCCGATCCCGTCGTCCCCGCGACCAGCCCGTGCGGTCCGTCACGGACCAGGTCCAGGGCCAGCGGCCCTTCGTACCCGGTGCCGAGCAGGAACTCGGTGGACGCCGGCCGGCGCCGCCAGCGTTCGAGCAGCGCGTCCGCCGTGGGCGGTTCGAGGCGCAGCAGGTCCAGCAGGCGCACCTGCTGCGGCAGCCCGCTGTGGTTCTCCGGGCTGACGTCCCGTACGGGCGCGAGGGCCCGCGCGACCTGCTCGCACCAGTCCGCGTCGACCAGGTCCGCCCGGACCTCGCCGATGTCCGGCGCCCCGGTGCGGCGGACCGTCAGCCGGGTCCCGGAGGCGAGCACGACGGTGCCGCACTCTTCGGGCAGCAGCCGCTCCTGCTCGTCCACACAGACGCTGAAGACCCGCACCCGCGGGCCTTCGGTGAGGATCTGCACCATTCCCGGCACCTCGCGCAGCCGCCGGGCGCCGTCCGCGATCACCAGCACGTCGGGGTCGGTGAACATGGCCTTGCCCATGGACGACCCGAGCGCCCGCTGCCGGGCCTGGATCTGCGCGACCAGCTCCGAGACCCGGTTGGCGGTGGACTCCGGGTCGTTGCCCACGCACACCACCGGCCCGTTCTCGGCGGCCGGGCGCAGGTGCGGAAGCCAGCGCACCCATCGCCACCCGTGGGCGCGGGCGGGGTCGGTGAGCACGACGATGCGCAGGTCGCGCGGGCTGTGCAGGACGGCGGCCTGCGCGACCAGCCATCGGGTCAGCGCCTGCGCCTGCCGTTCGGCGCCCGCGACGCCCACCACGCCGAGTTCGGCGATCTCCACGCCGATCGGGGCGTCCGGGACGTTCCAGCGCGCCATGCGGTGGTTGTCCTCCCGGGCGGGGTCGTCGAGTTCCTTCACCGACGGCTGGTCGACGGTCCCGAGCCGGAGGATGAGATGGTCGGCGTCGTGGCGGCGCCGCTCCCACAGACGGCCGCCCGGGCCACACGCGACGAGCGCCACCGTGGCGGGATCGGGGCCGACGACGCCCCGGACGCGGCGTTCCCTGGTCACCGCCTCGCGGATCTCGGCCTCCAGCGCATCGCGGCGCTGCCGGTAGCGGCGGACCTGCTCCTCGTACTGCTTGCGGTTGCCCCGCCGGCCGGTGACCCAGTTGATCACCACCATCATGGGGCTCAACAGGATGAAGGCCAAGAAGAAGTACGACTTGAACACCGCGACCAGCACCAGGCCGAGCACGATCGGGGCGACCATCGCGAGGCCGGGGAAGGGCTTGCGGGCCGGCGGATGCGGCGGGGTGGGCAGCCGCACTCGCTCGGCGTCCAGGTGCGGGGCGATGCGCGGCGGGCGGTTGTAGTCCACGCCCACACCGTCGGCGGACACCACGACGGCGGCGTCCGGCTCGACCGGCGCGGACAGCCGCAGCAGTGCGGCACCGACGGCGACGTCCTCGTCCACCGGCCAGGGGGTGGCCCACGACGGCACGAGCACGGGGCCGGTCTCCTCATCCTGCCGGCCGTCGACGGGAGCCGCGCCGGCAGGGGACGGATCCGCCGTGGCCGCGGTCACCGCGTCCTTGCCGGGCGGCGTGACCGCACAGGTGTGCACCTCGCCGGTCACGGGCCCCGTCCAGTGCCAGTACGCCGAGCCGTCGTGCGCGATCGTCACCCAGAGCCCGCGCTCGGGGACGTCCGCTCCGGACAGCCCGATGGCGCACAGCGAGCCGGAGCCGATCTCGTGGCTGCCCGCGCCGAGACGCCAGGTCCGTCCCGCTCCCGGACCGGACACCAGATGCACCTCGGCCAGCACCGGCGACCCGCCCGGCTCGGACGGGTCGCCCACCCGCACCAGGTCCGGCCGCCGGGCCGGACCGCCGAGCCCGAGGAGGGCGCCCTCACGGATCCCTGCCTCGGCGACCCGGGCGGCCGGGTGCAGCGGCCGTCCGTCCAGGTACAGGGTGCGCGGCGCGGCGGCCGCCTGCCGTGCCAGGAAGCCGTCCAGCCCGGCGGCCGGGTGTTCCTCCTCCTCCGGGCCGCGTTCCACGGCCGCGGCCAGGTCGGCGACCGTGGCGGACGGCGGAAGGGACACCAGGTGGTCCCGGTGCCGGCCGTCCACGCCGTCGACGGTGGTGATGGTGAGGTTCACCTGACATCTCCAGACATGCGCACCGAACGGGTGCACGGGCTCGGGTGCCTTACTTCCGCCTTCAGGTGGCCGCCGGCCTGCAGAGCGGATCGCCGGCGCGCTTTTAGCGGGTGCCCCGTCAAGGGGCCGTGCCGGAGGGTGCGGCCTGCGGGGTTTGCGCCACGGACACGCCACCCGCCCTGGCCGTCACCTCCGGTTCGACGAGATCGTCATCCGCCCGGCCGCCATCCGGTCGTGCCACCGGAGTGGCGGCGGGCACCGCACCGGCCGGATACCCGAAGGGTCTGCCAGAAGTGGCGGCCGGAGCAGGCGGTACGGCCGGCGCCGAACCGGCCGACGCGGGGCCGGTGACGGCTGGTGCCGCCGAACCGGGCGACGCGGGGCCGGCGACGACCGAGACCGCCGAAACGGCCGCGACGGCCGGGCCACCAGGCTCCGCGGCCGGCGACGCCGGGGCGGCCGGGGTCGCCGAGGTGATGAGGCCCGGGGCCACGGCCGTGGCGGGCGGTGGCCCCGCGGGCGCGTAGGGCGGCAGGCCGGTGACGATGTGCCGGAGAGCGGCGGGCAGCGCGACGGCGTCTGCGAGAACCGGAGTGCCGTGCACCAGCACGCGGCCGTCCGCGCCCGCCGTGAGCAGGCGCGCCGTGCCTCGCACACCGTCTGCCGCGATGACACGCACTCCGGCGGGCAGCGGCTCGGCGGGGGCCTGCGCGCACACGGCGAAGGCCGGAATGCCGGTTGAGGCGGCCGCTGCCGCCATGGCGACGGCACGAGCGGCGTCCGGGCCCGGGTGGTACGGGCTGACGCCGTCGGCGACCACGACGGCACCCGGCGGAAGGCGGGTGTCCACCTGTGCCGCGATGGCCTGTGCCAGGGCATGGACGGTCCGCGGCTCGCCGTCCAGCGCCAGGGCGGGCGGCCCGGAAAGGACGTCCAGCAGCACGACGTGCGCGCCGTCGCCGTCGACGCCGAGTGCCACCAGCAGCGGCGCGGCCTCCGGCTCGGCGACCGGACCGGCCCCCACGCCGGCACCGGCGCTCGCATTCGCTCCCCGGCCCCAACCGGCCCTGGCAGCGGCACCGGCGCCGGAGGTAGGGACAGGGAGGTTGACGTGGGCGGGGATGTCCGCGCGGTCGATCCACCACAGCCGGGGGTCGCGTTCGTCGGTGAACCAGGGCTCGGGCGGCTCGGGCGGAGCGGCGGGCCCGCAGGCGACCATCACCCCGGCCAGGTCGGTCCCGAGCAGAACGCCATAGGGACGCACGCCCGCCCGGACGGCTCCCGCCGCCATCACGGCCCGCTCCGCGTCGGCCCAGCCCGTCGTCCGGCCGAGGAGCCGGACGAGCAGGCGCAGCTGACGCCGGTAGCGGAGCTGGGCGCGGAAGGGAGCGGCGAACGCGGCGAGGGTCGCGGCGGCCTCCCGGCGCAGCCGTCGCCCGAGCGCGCGCCAGCCGCCCTGCCGGCGGGCGACGAAGTGGACGAACACGACCAGCAGCAGGAACACTCCGGCCAGGCCGAACAGCGCGGTGAGCCCCTGACCGGCCGGCGTGATGCCCACCGGCGCCGCCCAAAGCTCCCGGGCCCCCGCCGCCCGCGCTCCTGGCTCCCCCATGGCAGGTGGTTCCGCCGCCCGGCGAATGGCGAGGCGCGTCCACAGGTCGGCGGGGGAGGTCATGCCGCGACGCCGCGTTCGGCGAGTTCGTGGCGCAGGCGCCGCAGGCCGTGGTGGGTGCGGGACTTGACCGTCCCCTTCGGCACCCCGAGCAGCCGCGCCACGTCCTCTCCGGCCGCGCCGAGCAGGTGGACATGGACGACGGCCTCGCGGTGGGCCGGGGCCAGGGCGCGCAGCGCGTCCACCAGCACGCATCGATCCACGACCTGGGACGTCTCGTCGGCGATCGTGAGGGCGTCCGGATAGTCGGTGGCCGTGACACCGACGGGGACGGCGCGATCCTTGCGCAGGCCGTCGATCAGCAGGTTGCGCGCCACCCGGAACAACCACATGCGGATGGGCCGGTCGCGCCAGTCCAGCCGGTCGCCGAGCTGCCACGCCCGGAGCAGGGTCTCCTGGACGACGTCCTCGACATGGTGCGGGTCGTATCCGGCCAGGGCGGCGACGTAGTGGTGCAGACGTTCGCGTTCGGCGATCAGGAGTTCCGCCCGCAGTCCCGCCGTGGTGGCGGAGTCGACGGCACCCGGGGGTTGGGGGGCGTCGCCGGTCGTGCCTCTCATGGGGGCCACCGCACCGCTCTCTTCGCAGTCGTTCGTGATCGGACGCGCCGGAGCCCCGTGGGTCCCACGACCCCCGTCGCGGCGATCACGATAGGGCGGAATGATCATCGAGTGATCAACGCAGAGATGAACATTGCCGTACACGCGACCACGTGACGGACATCTACCTCACAGCACTTGGGACACGTCTTGAGAGGGACATACGCCGTGCCGCACCCACTGACCCCTTCTCCGGGTCTTCAGCCGATGTCTTGATCACGTTCACCTCCGCGTCGCGCAATGTGGCCAGGGTTGCCGCGCCAACACAGCGTCTGGAGATCTTGTGCCACCGTCTCGCAAGCAGCCGCCCGAGCAATCCTCAGGGCGGTTCACGGACACCTTCGTCCGCCATGTCCCGAGCACTCCGCGTCAATGGCGACCGGCGACACGCGTATGGGCCACTCTGGCGGGTGGCGCCGTCCTGGTCGCGGCCTTCAGCCTCGGCGCGGCGACCAGGCTCCCGGAGTACCTGGAACTGTCCGGCTGGGGCACCGGCGGCGCCCCGGCCGGTGTGGCCGCCGCTCCGCAGGCCGGTTCGCCGTCACCCGCCGCAGGAGGCGCCGGCACGTCCGGCCCCCTGGCACGGCCCACCGGATCGTCCAGCCCGGCCGCCACCCCCGGCTGGGACGGGCAGGCCCCCATCGTGCTGCCTCCGGCCGTACCCAACGGCATCCCGACCCCGCAGCCCACGTCCTTCCTGCCGCCGCCGGTGCCGACCGTGACCGCCACGACCACCGTCACCCCCACCCCCAGGCCCATCCCCTCGCAGGTCCAGCGCACCGGCACGCCCGTCCCGCGCCACACGCCCACGTCGCCCATCGGGCGGCCCATCGACCCGCCGCGCGCCACGCCGGCCCCGCCGAAGCCGCTGGTCTCCCCGACGCCGTCGCTCTCGCCGAGGCCGTCGGTGTCACCGAGCAGGACCGCGGACCCCCAGGCGCCGAACCCGCTCCGGTCGTCGCAACCGCCGGCCAAGCCGAGCACCGCGCCGCCTCAGCCCTCCACCACCCCCCGGCCGCAGACGCAGGCGCAGCCGCAGACGCCGGACAACGCCGCGCCGCAGGCCCCGCAGGGCGCGACCGCGCCCGGGAGCATGGTCGCCGGCTTCGCCTCCGGCCGCTGCATCGACGTGCTGGACGGCCGGAAGTCCGCCGGCACCCCGCTGCAGATCTGGGGGTGCTCCGGCGCCGAGCAGCAGAAGTGGGAGTTCCGCTCGGACGGGACGGTCCGCTCGCTCGGCCTGTGCATGGAGGTCGCCGGAGGCTCCACGGCCGACGGCGCCGCCATCCAGGTCAGCACCTGCAACGGCGGCCCGGCCCAGCAGTTCGTACTGAACGACGCGCACGACCTGGTGAACCTCAAGGCCGACAAGTGCGTGGACGTCAAGGACAAGGGCACCGGCAACGGCGTTCGCCTGCAGCTGTGGCAGTGCGGCGGCACCGGCAACCAGAAGTGGCGGCTGAACTGAGCCGCCACGCCGCTCAGCACGAGCACCCGGCCGCGTCCATGTTCCGGCACCAGGCCCGGCGACGGCGGTGCCATCCCATCGAGGCCGCCGGGTCGTTGATCCGCTGAGCCTTCTCCCTCAGGAAGCCGGGGCGCGTCTCTGGCCGCGCCGCCGCCGGGTCACGGTGACCGCGGCGGTGAAGGCCAGAGCCGCGCACCCGAGCTGGGCCAGGGCCGTGGCGGTGGGCACCGACGGCAGATCCCCCAGGTCGCCGAGGGCGGCCGCGGGCGGGAACAGCAGCAGCGCCGCCCGCCGCCCCACGGCGGACCGGCACGCGTATCCGGCCGCCAGCCCGGCCACGACGAGCCAGGGCACGGGTTTCCAGGTCACGATGCCGGGGTGGGCGATCACGTCCACCCAGCGCACGATGGCCTTGCTCGCGGTCAGCCCGGCCACGGCGAGCGGCCCCCACAGCAGGAGTGCGCGCCGGGGGATCACCCTGATCGCGCGGTGCGCCGCGGGCGCGAAGGCGATGGCGACGGCCGCGATCTGGGCCAGCAGGAGCGAGCCGCCGTTGGGGCTCAGCAGCGTGTCCAGATCCAGAAAGCGGGGGCCGCCGGCCTGGTACAGCACGAACAGGACGACGCCGAGGGCGGCGATCCAGCGCCGGCCGAGCAGCACGGCCAGCACCGGCAGGGCCGCGACGACGATCGGCTCGGCCCGCAACAGAATCGAGATCGGCTGCACGAAGGCGAGACCGACGTAGCGTACCGAGTCGGCGACCGAGAGCAGCTGGGTCGCCATCGCACTCGTCAGCATCAGGAACGGCCACAGCGCCACGGCGAGCGCGAGCCCGGCGCGCCAGGCCGGCGCGGAGACCGGGCCGAAGGCTCGCCGCCCGTGGACGAGCAGCGCGCCCCACAGCAGGTCCGCCGCGTCGGCCGGATGGGGACGGGTCCGGCCGGGCGGGGCCCCGGCGAGGAGCACGCCGATCATCTCCTCCTCGTGCCGCGCCCGGTGGTCGCGCGGGTAGACGGCCAGGAGGCGGCGGTAGCGGGCTTCGAGGGGACTCATGCCGCTCCTCCCGAGCCGATGGCGCGCAGGCGGGTGGTGGCCGCCTTGGCGTGCCTGCGCATCCGCTCCGCCTCCGCCGCCAGCCTCGCCGCGCCGTCGCCGGTCAGCCGGTAGTAGCGGCGCACCCGGCCGTCGACGATCTCCTCCCGGTCCTCGGCGATCATGCCTTCGTCCTGCAGCCGGTCGAAAGCCGCGTACAGCGTGCCGGCCCGCAGGCGAACCTGGCCGTCCGAGATGCGCGCCACGTCGGTGATGACGCCGTATCCGTGTTGTGGGCCGGCGGCCAGCGCGGTCAGGATCAGGAAGGTCGGCTCCTGCATCTGCCTCATGTGATCAATATATACCGGTCATCTACCTATGAGGCGGGCGATCGTCCCGACCGGGGTGCCCTGCCGCGACTCGGCCGAAGACAGGAGCCGCCCCACGCGACCGGACGGATATGTGGTGGCTCATTGCCGCGGATGCGGCGGTTCCGCCGGCCGATAAGCGAGAGACGGCATGCGATGGCCGATACGCGGGTGTTCATCAGGGGATTGACGGTGATCTCGTGCGCCGAATCCGGAAAGTGATTTTCCCGAGTCGCAATCGCGATGTCGTCCGAGACGCCGGACACCGACGCGACGCGGCGCCCGCCCCTGCACAAGGGCGGTTTCTCCCCGGTGCACGGCCACCGCGACGGCCTTACCGGAGGTGCTTTTGCGGTCGGAAACCGAGGTCATCGGCCCGGTGATCAGGATATCGAGCACTACGACGGTTGATACGTGGCTGATAGCCTGACTTTCGGCGCCGGGTGGTCAACCCGGTCGCCATGACGCGGCGGCGGCGGTCAGGCGGGGTCCGTTCGGCACCGAAACCCGGTGATCCGGCGAGATCTGGGCATGACGGGCAATCGCCAGAGATGAGGGCGGTCGATGGGCCCATCGGTTATAGAGCGGTTACGGCCAGGCGACCATGTGTGCTGGGCATTCGACGACGACGGGCAAAGGCTGGCCGCTCTGGGCGAGTACGTCAACGCGGGAGTCCGCGCCGACCAGAAGATCATCTACTTCTCGGACACCCCACCCGACATCCTGCTCGGTGAGCTCCAGAACAGCGGCGTGGACGCCCGGCGGCTCGCCGACTCGGGGCGGCTGCAGTTCGGCCTGCTCCCCATCGGCCGTCTCCACCAGCGGATGTTCGACCCGGTGGCGGTCATCGACGCCTGGCGGCAGGAGATCGACGCCGCCCGCAGCGATGGCTTCTCGTCCCTGCGCGTCATCGGCGACATGGCGTGGGCGAGCGGCCCGACGGCCGGCGCCGACCGGGTCCAGTGGTACGAGGCGCAGGTCAACCGCGTCTTCACCAGCGGCCACGTCATGGCCCTGTGCCTGTACGACCGGCGGCTGTTCGACTCCGGCCGGCTCGTCCGCATCGCGGCCGCGCACCCGGCGTCGATCGACCCCACGACCAACTGGGCCTGGCGGCCCTTGCTGCGCATGGAGCGCACCGGGCGGCCGCCGGGGCTGCGGCTGATCGGTGAGGCCGACGCCTCCAACCGGGAGGCGCTGGCCGCGACCCTGGCCGAGGTGACCGGCGACCTGTCCGGTGCCGGAACGCAGATGACCCTCGACGTGGCCGGGCTGCGGTTCGCCGACGCGGCGGCCGCCCGGCTGCTGATGACCGCGGCGGGTTCCACCTCCTCGGACGTGCGCATCACCGGCTGTTCGGTGTCGTTGGGCAAACTGATGCGTTTGGTGGGTGGCGAGCCGTACGCGGGAGCACCCGCATGACCAGTACGTCCGCGAGTGAGACCCCGGCAGGGGCACAAGCCCCGGCTCCTGCCGGAGACCGGTTCGAGCACACCGGGCTGTTCTACCGGGACGAGGAGCAGTACGCGACCGGCTGCTCGGCCTTCCTCGGCCGCGCGCTGGCCTGCGGGGACCCTGCCCTGGTCGCGGTGCCGGAGGGCAACGGCGAGCTGATCCGCGCCCGTCTGGGAGCCGAAGGCGACCTGGTCGCCTTCGCCGACATGACGCGGGCCGGGCGCAACCCCGGCCGCATCCTGCCCTCGGTGCTGCTCGCCTTCGCCGACGCCCACGCCGGGCGCCGTGTCTGGGTGATCGGAGAGCCGATCCGGCCGGACCGCGGCGCCGTGGAGTACCCCGCCTGCGCCCGGCACGAGGCGCTGATCAACGCCGCCTTCGCCGGGCGGGACGCCGCCATCCTGTGCCCGTACGACGCCCCCGCGCTCGACGCGGAGGCGCTGGCGGACGTCGAGCGCACCCATCCGCTCCTGGAGGAGTCCGGCCGTGCCCGGGCCAGCGCCACCTACGGCGATCCGATCGAGACGGCGGCGAGCTTCGACCGGCCGCTCCCCGTACCGCCCGCCACCGCCGAGCGCTATCCCTTCCTCGGCGTCGGCGCGCTCCCGGGCGTGCGCGACTTCGCCATCGCCCGCGCGCAGGCCGGGGGCCTGGACGAGGAACGCGTCGCCGAGCTGCTGATCGCGGTGAACGAGCTGGCCACCAACACCGCCGAGTACACCACCGGCCCCGGGACGCTCACGGTCTGGGCCGAGGACGGCATGCTGGTGTACCAGATCGACGACACCGGGCACATCGCCGACCCGCTGACCGGTCACGTGCCGCCGCCCGCGGGCGCCTCGCGCGGGCGCGGGCTGCTCATCGTCAACGAGCTCGCCGACCTGGTGCGCGTCCACCGCGGCCCTGCGGGCACCAGCATCCGGCTGCACTTCCAGCTGCCCGCGCCCACCGCCTGACCGCGCATCAGGGACGCCCGGACCGGCGGGGCCGGTCCGGGCGTCCCCGATCAGACGGCCGTGGCGGTCAGGGTGCGCCGGTCGGCCTGCGAGGGCTCGCCCGGCTCGTAGGGCGCCAGGGTCACCGGTACGCCGTTGAACACGGCGTTGCCCGACGGTACGTCGACCACCGACTCGTCGGTCAGCGCGTTCGCGTTGACCCCCGAGTGCGCGGCGGCCACGCGCTGGGGCGTTCCCGCGTGCCCCCACCCGTGCGGGAGGCTCACCACGCCCGGCATGATCGCGTCGTTGGCCTCGACCGGCACGACGAGCTCGCCGTTCGCCGACCGGACGACCGCCTGCTCGGCGAGGCCGAGACGGGCGATGTCGTCCGGGTGGACGTGCAGGGTGCACTGGTTGCTGCCGCCCACCAGGGCCGGCACGTTGTGCAGCCAGCTGTTGAGCGAGCGGAGCTGGCGCCGTCCGATGAGCAGCATCTCGGGCGCCGGCTCGGCGAGCCGCTCGCGCAGCCGCCCCGCCTCCTCGGCCAGCCGCGGCGCCGCCAGCTCGACCTTGCCCGAGACCGTGCACAGCAGCTCCGGCAGCCGCGGCTCCAGCGGGCCGAGGTCGATGCCGTGCGGGTTCTCCTGCAGCGTGGCGAGCGACAGGCCGTAGGAGCCGAGCTTGAGGAACAGGTCCAGCAGCAGCTCCGGCCCGCTGTCACCCTCCAGCGAAGCGCGCGCCTCGGCGACGTCCATGCCCGCGAACGGGCCGGCCGGTGCCTGCGTCGCCCCGCCGAGGATCTGCTCCAGCATCATCTCGGTCAGCGCCGAGGGGTCGGCGTCCGCGCCCTGGCCGGAGGCGATGAGCGTCAGCTTGGCCAGGATGTCGGCCTCGGAGAGCTGCCAGGACTCCAGCGGCAGGATCGCCGGGGAGAACCGCGTGTAGTTGCGCACGGCGACCGACAGCAGCAGGAAGTCGTAGTGCGGCATCTGCAGCATGCGCGGCGGCGGCAGGATGACGTTCGCGTGCCGGGTGGTCTCGTTCAGGTACGGGTCCACGCAGACCATGAACTCCAGGTCCGCCAGCGCGCCGTCCAGGCGCGGCCCGCCCGGGGCCGACAGCACGGGGTTGCCGGCGACGGACACCAGGGCCCGCACCTGCCCCTCGCCCGGGGTCTCGATCTCGTCGGCGAGGGTGGCGACCGGCAGCTCGCCCAGCGACTCCGGCAGGTTGCGCACGCGGCTGTGCCAGCGCCCGGTGGTGTACGGTTCGCCGGTGCGGCCGAGGTCCATGGTGGCGGTGCGGGTGAACATGACCCCGCCCGGCCGGTCGAAGTTGCCGGTCAGGATGTTGATCACGTCCACGAGCCACTGGGTGGCGGTGCCGAACTCCACGGTGCAGCCGCCGATGCGGGAGTAGACCGCGGCGGTCGGCGCGGCGGCGAGCTCGCGGGCCAGACCGGCGATCCGCTCGGCGGGCACCCCGCAGACGCCGGACACGGCGTCGGGCGCGAAGTCCTCGGCGAGGCGGCGCAGGTCGGCCAGCCCGGCCACGTCCAGGTCGATCGAGGTGAGGTCCTCGGCGAGCAGGGTGTGCACGATGCCGAACAGCAGGAAGGCGTCGGTGCCGGGCCGGACGAACAGGTGCTCGTCGGCGGCGAGGGCGGTGCGGGTGCGGCGCGGGTCGGCGACCACGAGCTTGCCGCCCCGCCGCCGCAGCGCCTTCAGCCGGCCCGGGAAGTCGGGGGCGCTGCACAGGGAGCCGTTCGACTCGACCGGGTTGGCGCCGAGGATGAGCAGGAAGTCGGTGCGGTCGATGTCGGGCACCGAGATGGCGAGCGGGTCGCCGAACAGGTAGCCGCAGGCGACGTGCTTGGGCATCTGGTCGATCGTGCTCGCGGAGTACACGTTGCGGGTGCCGAGGGCCTGGCCGAGCGCGCCGCGGTAGAGGATGCCGCCCATCGTGTGGAAGGTGGGGTTGCCGAGGTAGACGGCGACGGCGTCCCGGCCGTGCCGGTCGATGACACCCGACAGGCCCCGCTCGACGGTCTCGAAGGCCTCCTGCCAGGAGACCTCGTGCCACTCGTCGTCCTCCCTGCGGACCAGGGGGACGCGGAGGCGGTCGGGGTCCTCGTCCAGGTGTCCCAGGCTCGCGCCCTTGGGGCAGATGAAGCCCTTGGAGAACGGGTCGTCCGGGTCGCCCTTGACGGACGTGACGCGGCCGGTGTCGTCGAGTGTGAGCTTCAGGCCGCAGACGGCGTCACAGAGGGGACAGGTCCGGTGCACGGTTCTCATCGGCACTCCCTGAGATCGTGGAATGGACCCATGATGAGCCGGTGCCGGAGATCCGGGGAACCCCAGCAATCCGGGGCATAGGGGTGGGTGTGGGGTGATCGTTCCCCTCGGCTCACATGATCATTTGTCCAGAATACGGACGATCATTAGTTCTGACACAAATGATCAATAACCGGTAATCCGAGAACGGGGATATCCCGATCACGGTTTACGCACAAGTTTCCGGCCGAATTCGGCTTTTCTCGCGTACCGTGGTCCCCGGGGGTTTTGACGGCTTGATCGCGGGCAGTCCGGCCTGGTTCGAGCCGGCTGATCAACCGTCCGGAGCGGAGTAGCAGGCACCGACCGAAGTACGAGGTCGCCGAGCCGCTCCGGGTCGATGGTGACCGTTCCGGCTGATGATGCGGGTGAACGACGGAAGAGGACCGTGATGGCGAACGAGGTCACCGAGAGCAAGGCCGCCGCGCGCGAGCTGGCGGCGCGACTGCCCGGATGGGCCGTCTGGTACGGAGAGCACACAGGTCGCTACTGGGCCATGCCGAAGGGCGCCAGAGGGACCAGGACGCTGCTCGCGGAAGGCGCGACCCCCGAGGAACTGGAAGGCGCGGTACGCGAACTCGCCGCCGCCGGACACGTCTCGGGCGTGGCCGCACAGGTCCACGAGACCGCGCAGGGACAGGCCCACGGGGCCGCGCAGGGTCAGGCGGGCGCGCACCCGCAGCACGGCGCCCAGGGCGTGCCACAGGCTCCCGGGGCTCCGCACACCGACGCGGAGCAGCCCCGCCAGCCGGTCGGCGCCCGCTACTGACGGCCACCACCGGAGCCGGCGCCACGACACGGCGCCCGGCCATATCGCCATGCCTTGCCACGCGCACGGCGCGTCAGCGGCACTGGGCGAGCATGACGGCCTTGTCGGCCCGGGTGACCGGCAGGTCGTACTTCACGGCGACCTGCGCGAACCGCGTAACGTACGAGCAGCGGACCTTGCGCCTCGGCGGCAGCCAGGAGGCCGGGCCGGCGCCGCCCTTGTCCTCGTTGACCCTGCCGGACACCGGGACGAGGTTGAGCGGGTCGTTGGCGATGCGCACGCGCTTGGCCTTCGGCCAGCGTGCGGCGCCCATGCGCCACTCGTAGGACAGCGGCACGACGTGGTCTACCTGCACCCGGTCGGCGTGCCGCCTGCGCCAGGTGATCTTTTTTCCCGTGTACGGATCGTGCAGCTTCATCGACACGACCACGCACCGCGATCCCGCGCGGTAGGCCACCTTCTCACCGTCCCGGGCGAGCAGGTCGTCGCGGGTGCGGCAGCCGTTGCGGGCGTACGGCACGCCGCGCGCGGTGTCCGCCCAGTTCTCCCCGAAGCGGGCGCGCGTGTAGCCGCGCGTGGAGCCCTGGGGGGCGACCCGCACCTTCCTGATCAGCTTGATCGCGGCCGCCCGGTCGGTGCGCGAGGTGATGGCGACCAGGCCGGGCTTGGTGCCGTCCGGGTTCTGCAGCGGGCGGGCCCGTTCTGAGGAGTGCGGCGCCTCTGGCGTGCTGGCGCCTCCCACCAGGGAGACGAGCACGACGGCGGCCCCGACGGCGACGAGCGCCCCCCGCATGCTCAGCGCCGCCTCCCGGACCGGTCGGGGAATGACTGTGTGCTCTATCAATCCCCGGAAACCACGCGATCGACACCACCCCCGAGCCCGTCGGCGGGCCACCCGGCTTCACCAGTGTGCGGAGTGAGTACTCACTCGGCCTTGACGGAGTGAGCACTCACTCCGTACGCTCTGTCCCATGACACAGACACCCTCCCGGCGGCGAGCGCCGGGAATGAGCCCCGAGCAGCGCAGAGAGATGATCGTCGCCGCGGCCCTGCCGCTGGTCGCCGAGCAGGGCGCCGCCGTCACCACCAGCCAGATCGCCCGGGCAGCGGGCATCGGCGAGGGCACGATCTTCCGCGTCTTCGCCGACAAGGACGAACTGCTGGACGCGTGCATGGCCGAGGCGATGAACCCCGGCCACGTGCTGCGCGAGCTGGCCTCGATCTCCCTGGACGACCCCCTCGACGCGCGCCTGGTGCAGGCGGCCGAGGCGCTGCGCGCCCACACCGACCGCATCGGCACCGTGATCGGCGCCCTGCACGCCTCCGGTCACCGCCGTCCGCGCGGCAACGGCGACCGTCCGGCGCCGGACGGCCGGCGGGCCTCGATGGACGCCACCCTCGACGCCGTCCGCGAACTGATCGAGCCCGACCGCGCGGCGCTGCGCCCAAGCCCCGAGACGCTCGCGTCCGTCTTCCTCGGGATGGTCTCCAACCGATACCACCTGGTCGCGGGCGAGTCGCGGACGCCGCTGGAGGAGATCGTCGACATCCTCCTGCACGGCGCGTTCAAGGCCCCCGAGAACGCGGCGACCTGACCCGTCCAGCCGGGAAGCAGCGCACCGGCGCCCCCCACTGACACCTCGCGGCGTCCACCCGCCACCTCCGCGACGGGACGCACCCGAATAGAGGCGTCGAAGAGGGACTTCCGGGACGGCCCCGCGCAGGTGGGTCAGAGGGGGACGAAGGAGAGCCCGCGGTGCTTGAGACGGGGGATCACCGTGCGCAGGGCCTTCAGCGTCTCGGAACGGTCGCCGCCGCCGTCGTGGCACAGCAGGATGGCGCCCGGCGCGCAGGCCAGCATGCTGCGGGCGATGCGCCGGGAGCCGGGCCTGGACCAGTCGCGCGGGTCGACGTTCCAGTCGATGGGGATCATGCCGTGCTCGGCCGCCGCCCGTACCACCTGGCGCGACCACGAACCGCCCGGCGCCCGGAAGAACCGCACGGCCACCCCGGTCGCGTCGGCCATGCGTTCCTGCGCTTCGGTGATCTCGGCGCTGATGCGGCGGGGCGGCAGGCGGTCGAGCCCGAGGGGGTGGTGCATGGTGTGGTTGCAGAGCTGGTGCCCGGCCCGGACGATGTGCTCGGCCAGCCGCGGGTAGCGCTTGACCTGCGTCCCGATGAGCGAGAACGTCGCCCGCACGTCGTGCTCGGCGAGCAGGTCGAGCATGCGCGGCGTCCACTCCGGATGCGGCCCGTCGTCGATGGTGAGCGCGATGGCGTCGCCCGGCGCGGCGGGCGTCAGATCGCGGAGGTTCCGCACCGGCCGATGGCGGGCCCTGAGCGCGCGGGTCGTCCACCCGGTGGCGGGCGGCGGTACGGCGGAGGGGTGGACTCCGCGCCGCCGCTGCCGCCTCCGCTCCGGCGCGGGCACGGCGACGGGCGCGTGCGATGACGGGCGGACGGCATCGCCGGCCAGCAGCGTCGCCACGGTCAGGGCTCCGAGGGCCCACAGGGCGCGGCGACGGCCGGCCTCGCTCTCCTCCACGATCTCAACGCTACTGACTGCGATCGGGAACCCGGCCGACCGACAGGGGCAAGGCGGGTAAGCGACCGGTATAAGGGGCCGAAAGCTGTATGGCGGCCATGTCGCACCCCGGGCCGGCCGGAAGCGCCGGCCGGGTCAGCGCGTGACCGCCCTTGCCTCCCGGCCCGTCCGGAAGCGCCCGGCGGCCTGGATTCAGGGGAGCCAGCTCACCCGGCCGCGAAGCAGCCCGTAGCCGACGAAGGCCACCGCGTCGATCAGCGTGTGCGCCACCACCAGCGGCATCGCCCGTCCCCACCGCTGGTACAGGCGCCCGAACAGCAGGCCCATGGCCAGGTTGCCGACGAACCCGCCGAAGCCCTGGTACAGGTGGTAGGAGCCGCGGATCAGCGCCGAGACCGCCACCGCGCGCCAGGGCCGCCAGCCGAGCAGGCTCAGGCGGTGCAGCAGGTAGCCGCTGACGATCACCTCTTCCAGCACGCCGTTCTGTGCCGCGGCGAGCAGCAGGACGGGGACCCGCCACCACACCTCCGGCAGCGCGTCGGGGACCACGTCGAGGTTCACACCCGCGCCGAAGGCCAGCAGGTAGAAGACGAGCCCGGTGCCGCCCACCACGGCCGCCAGCAGCGCGCCCCGCAGCAGGTCGCGTCCGGGTTCCCGCAGGTCGGCCCCGATGGTGCGTGCCGACTCACCGGACCGGGCCAGCAGGTAGGCGACCAGGGCCACGGGAGCGATCGCGATCGCCAGGCCCACGAGCTGGTAGGTCAGGTCCAGCCACGGCCGTCCGGGCGCCATCGTGCCGACGAGCACGGCGTTCTGCGCGCGCAGGTCGGCCGGAGCCGTGAGCGAGCCGATCAGCGAGACCAGCGACCGCAGCGCGCTCGCCCCGAGCGACACGGCGAACACCACGACGATCTCGGCCGTGGCCAGCCCTGGGGTGAGCACCGGCAGCGGAGCGCGCGGCTCACCGGAGACGGGGCCGGACGGAGCTGGTTCGGGACGCCGATCGAGCACGGTTCCGACCGTAGCGTCCCCCCCTGTCAGAAGAGCGTGAAGGGCCGCAGAACAGGACGGTATGGCGAGGTGGTCCACCTCCGGACGGCGCCCGTGGTGAGATATCCATATACGTCGACACATTCCTTATTCGGCCGCCCTAATCTTCCGCGTCCGAAAGCCTTCGCCGGACTTCGCGGCACGTGGCGCTCCGGCTACGGGCAGGCCGAAACCTGCGGGCGATCATGGTTTTGCAAGGCCGTGTCAAGTGACCTGCAGGCGGCCCGGGCCAGAATGCGCCCATGACGACGTACGGGATCGCCGCGCCGCAGAGCAGGTACACGCCGGTAAGCCACGCCCTCGCCATCGGGGTGCGGGTCAGCGTGGTCGTCCCCGCCATGAACGAGGCCGGGAACCTCCCCCACGTGTTCGCGACACTGCCGCACTGGGTCGACGAGGTCGTCCTGGTGGACGGCCGGTCCACCGACGACACCGTGGCGATCGCCCGGGCCCTGCGTCCCGGGTTGCACGTCGTCACCCAGAGCGGCCGCGGCAAGGGCAACGCGCTCATCGAGGGGTTCGCGGCGGCGACCGGCGACATCATCGTGATGATCGACGCCGACGGGTCCACCGACGGGCGGGAGATCGTCCGGTTCGTGTCGGCCCTGGTGGGCGGGGCGGACTTCGCCAAGGGTTCGCGCTTCGCCTCCGGCGCCGGGTCCGACGACATCAGCCGCACCCGGTCACTCGGCAACACCGTGCTCACGACGCTGACCAACTGGCTGTACGGCACCCGCTACACCGACCTGTGCTACGGGTACAACGCGTTCTGGGCCCGCCACCTGGACGTCCTCGACCTCGACTGCGACGGCTTCGAGATCGAGACGCTGATGAACGTACGGGCGGCCAAGGCCGGGCTGAACGTCCAGGAGGTCCCGAGCCACGAGCACTGCCGCATCCACGGCACCAGCAACCTGCACGCGGTGCGCGACGGCTGGCGGGTGCTCAAGACCATCTTGCGCGAGCGCGGCCGCGCCCTGCCCGCACGGCGCCGCGCCACCGCCACCCCGGTCTCGGAGCAGGTGGCCGCCTGACGCGGTCTTCCGCACGCGTCCACGCCGCCTGAGGCGGTCACTCGTGCGCGCCGCGCACGGCCGCGCGGGAGCGTGCCCGCGCGCGGCGCTTGGCCGCCTCCCCGCGCTCCAGCCACCACTCGACGACCAGCAGCGGCACCGTCCATCCGAGCCAGCCGCCGAGACCGGCCAGCGTCCAGGTGAACATGGTGACGTCGCCCTTGAAGGTGGTCGCGAACTGCGGCGTCAGCACGATGGCGACGATGACGCCCCAGACGCGGTTGGTGATGATCGAGTAGGTCAGGGCGAAACTCCGCAGCATCCAGCGCCGGTGGTCGACGAACCGCCGCTGCCGCGCCATCCGGTAGCCCGCGATGGTGCAGGCCAGCCAGAGGAGCGCCAGCATCACGTTGCTGACCGCGATGACCGGCCCGAACGGAGTGCCCGCCCCGATGACCAGGCCGGCCAGGCCGGCCGGGAGCACGCCGCCGAAGACGTAGACCCGGCCGACGTACCGGTGTGCCACCGGGTACCGCTGCCGGAACCACGGCCACACCTGCAGGAAGCAGGTCAGCATCGCGACCGAGGCGAACATGACGTGCGCCACCAGCAGCGGATAGTGCGCCGGGAAGCCCGCCGGCTGCGGTACCCGGGAGACGGCCGGGTCACCGGTGAGGTACGGCGGCAGCGAGTACACCAGGAATAACACGGCGATGAAGCCGAGCGGGGCCATCCACGGCCGCCGCCACCAGCGGCGGGACGGAACGGGACCGGCCGAGGGACCGGTGGAGGGGGAGGACGGGCTCTCGGTGGTCACGACCATGACGGCTCCTCATCGGGACAGGACGGTTACTGCGTAGGGCATACGCCGAGCGTATATGATACGCAGCGAGTACGTAATACGCTGAGCGTAGGTGATACGCGTGGCGTACGACGTACGCGGAACGGTAGGATGGCTCCGATGAGCGAGAAGACCGGTGGAGAGCTGCCCCGCACGCTGGAACTCCTGTGGGGCCGCTCCGGGCGCCGCGCGCGCGGCCCGGCACAGGCGCTGAGTCTCGACCGCATCGTGACCACCGCGATCGCCATCGCCGACACCGAAGGCCTGGCGGCGCTGTCCATGGCCCGCCTGGCGGAGCGGCTCGGCTGCGCCACCATGTCGCTGTACCGGCACGTCGCCAACAAGCACGAGCTGTGGACGTTCATGCTGGACGCCGCGCCCGGGCCGCCGCCGAAGATCGCGCCCAGGCCGGCCGACTGGCGCGCCGAGCTGCACCGATGGGCGGTGGAGCTGACCGGCGTCTACCGCAGGCATCCGTGGATCCTGCAGATGACGGCCGCGGGGACACCGCCGCTCGACCCGGGGCAGCTGGCCTGGCTGGACGCCGGGCTGCGCGCCCTCGGCGGCACCGCGCTGCGTCCGCGCGAGAAGATGTCGGTGCTGCTGCTGGTCCTGCACTATGTCCGCGGAGACACCCAACTGTCCACGAACGACCCGGGCGCCGCACCCGGCCAGGACGACCCCGAGGGGCGGCCGTACGGCGAACTGCTCGCCCGCCTCATCGACGAACGCTTCCCCGCCCTGACCGAGGCCCTCAACGACGGCGTCTTCGACGAAGCCGACACCGAGGACCCCAGCGCCGACTTCACGTTCGGGCTCGACCGCATCCTGGACGGCGTCGAGAAACTCGTCCTCGACCGCGGCGCCCACCCGGCGGCGGGCTGACCGCGCTTCACCCCCCGATGGCCGGCCATGGCGCCGGCCCAGCGTGGCGCGCCACACCTGCCATGAAGGCAGGAATCCCGCCGCGCACGGCAAAGGGATCGGATGTCTTCGAACGTGTTTTCGAAGAGTTCTCCACTGTGCGCGGCTCGCGTTGCGGTCGCCGGAGCCGGTTGATATTGCTTGCGCTAGCGAGCCCGCCGAAGGGATCAAAGATCTTTTGGCAGGAGGTGGGCCGCGTGGTCAGATCGAGACGACCAAAGGTGGCACGGAGGCTGGAGGACGCCTCCACGGTGGTCAGCGCCGCCAGCGGCCTGCTCGGGCAGACGTCGAGCCTGCTCGGGCACATGACGTGCCTGCTGCGGCAGCTCGTCATGATCGTCGGCTGGCTGGTGCTGCTCGTGGGCTCGGTACGCCTGCTGCTGGACCCGCCGTCATCGCTCGCGCCCGAGCATTTCCTGACTCCCGGGGCCGGCGCGGCGGCCGTCGTCCAGGGGCTGGTCAGGATGCCTCCGCAGTGGTGGAGAACGCGGCGCCCTCGGCTCGATGCCGACCGTCTTCCGGCACCAGGACCGCATTCCGGCCATGACCGAGAGATCCCGCGGAACAGGGCATCCGGGCCCGGCCGATAGTGAAGATCCCGATCACGGACGGGAGCCGGCGGCGTGGAGCCCGGCACTATGCCAACTCTTGGCGTCCATTTACGAGTCGGGCGCGAAGTACTTGTCGGATATCCACACAGGTAGTCTGATTCCACTAGTTGTGGAAGGTCTCGTGATGACACGAGCACGACCAAAAGCCGGCCATCCCGGCCCCGTCAGCGCACTCTCCGTCCGCCACAAAGAAAGAACAGACCTGGAAAACGTCTCGCGGACCCCGGCCGAGACGCCGGTCGTGTCCGGGCCGCCGCAGCACGTCCACGGGCTCGGCGCGCCGATGTCCGGGCGCGAACACGCCGAGTTCCTCATCCAGGCCGGCCGGCGCCTGACCGCGTCCCTCAACGTGCGCCGCTGCTCCCGTATCGCCGCCGAGCTGGCCTGCTCGTTCCTCGCCGACACCGCCCTGGTCGTGCTGCCTGCCCAATATCGCCGGTCCCGCTACCTGCGCGCCACCGCGGCGGCGCGCGGCGTCGAGGAAGGCGAACTCTCGCTGGCCGCCATCGCCGAGTTGCCCGGCCTGGCGGAGGCCCTCGCCGGGCTCACCCCGGCCGCCGGCCTCGCGGTGGATCCCGGCCGGGTGCCGGGATGGGTGGCGCCGCAGGCGATCGGCCGCATCGGACACGTCCGGGTGGCCTCGCTGCCCGGCAGTGGCATGCCGGCCGGCGCCCTGATCCTGATCCGCGGTGAGACGTCCCCGCCGTTCGACGCGGACACCGAGGCCCTGACCGGCGAGTTCGCCGTCCGCGCCGGCGCCGCGCTGTCCTCGGCGCTGCTGTTCGAGGAGCAGAGCAGGACCAACGAGATCCTGACCAGCGCGCTGCTGCCACCGGAGCTCCCCCACCTGGAGCACGCCGAGCTGGCCGGGTCGCTTCGTGCCTCGCAGCAGGCAGGCCAGATCGGCGGCGACTTCTACGACCTCTACTGGCCCCAGGCCCGGCAGTCCTCCGACACGGCCCTGGAGCCTTCGGCTCGCGACCATGGTGAGGGGGACGGCCGATCTCCGGACGGCGACGCACCGGCCCGTCCCGGAGCCCACGGCCCGCAGCAGGCCGACGTCTGGCCCTCGCCGCTGATCGTTCTCGGGGACGTGTGCGGCAAGGGAGCCCGTGCCGCCCTGCTCGCCGGGCAGATCCGCCACTCCCTGCGCACCCTCCTGCTCGTGGAGAGCCGGCCCGAACGGCTCATCGAGCTGGTCAACCGCTCACTGATCGCCTCACCCGTGCCCGACTCGACCGTCACGCTGGTGCTCGCCACACCGCGCCCGGCCCCGGACGGGCACCTGCTGGTGGACCTGGCCGTGGCCGGTCACCCGGAGCCGCTGATCCTGCGCGCGGACGGCAGCGTCGCGGCCGTCACCACCGGAGGCACGATGCTCGGCATCCTCAACCGCATCGACCTGGCCACGGTGACCGTCGATCTGGCCCCCGGCGAGCTGTGCCTGCTGTACAGCGACGGCATCACCGAGGCGATCGGCGGGCCCGGCGGACACGAGCTGTACGGCGTCGACCGGCTGGCCGCCGCCCTGGCCACCTGCGCCGGGATGCCCGCCGCGGCCGTGGTGCAGCGGCTGGAGCAGATGACCTCGAGATGGGCGACCGGCGGCGACCAGGACGACCGGGCGCTGCTGGCCATCCGCGCCCGGCCGCTCCCGCACCGGAACCCGCGAGGCCTGTCGTCCCACAGGGTCCTGCTTCCCGGAGCGGCCCCTGATCCCCGTACGGCCCTGATCCCCGGCACGACCCCGGCTCCCCGAACAGGCACGATCGACCCGAGCGACCCGGTCCCCGGGGCGAGCCGGCCAGGCGGAGATGCCACGGCACGCGCGCCGCGAGGACGTACCGAAGGGTGCCCATGACCGACCTGTCCTCCACCATCGACCTGGCCACGGCCACCGACCTGTACCTGCAACGCATCGGCGAGGCCGACCC
>NZ_BMNT01000031.1:34523-82696 GCF_014646695.1 Sphaerisporangium melleum | reverse complement strand
CTACGCCGCGCTCGATCTGGTGCAGGGTCTCCTGGACGACGGTGTCCCGGCCGAACGGCTGCTGCTCGGCGTCATCGCCCCCGCCCAGCGCCGCGTCGGCGAACTCTGGGCCACGGGTGAATGGTCGGTGGCCAGGGAGCACGGCGCGACGGCCGTCAGCGAGCAGGTCGTCGGCGCCATCGGCGCACGGGTCCGGCCGCGGCAGTTGTACGGCCGGGTGGTCGTCGCCTGCGTCGACGGCGAGTACCACCAGCTCGCCGCCCGGCTACTGGCCGAGGTGCTGCGACTGCGCGGGCTGCGGGTGGACTTCCTCGGCACGAACGTCCCCGGCCCCCACCTGATCGCCCACCTGCACCGTACGGGTCCGGACGCGGTGGCACTGAGCTGCACGATGCCCACCGGGCTGCCGCGGGCGCACGCGACGCTGAACGCGTGCCGGACCGCGGGCGTCCCCGTGCTGGCCGGCGGGTCGGGGTTCGGGATGGACGGCCGCTTCGCCCGCAAGCTGGGCGCGGACGGCTGGGCGCCCACGGCGGACGCGGCGGCCGACCTCCTGCGGTCCGGGCTGCTGCCGTCGTTCCCCCCGCCTGCGGACGAGCTGCCGCACCTCGCCGACCAGGAGTACGCCCGCCTGGTCCAGGACCGTACCGGCCTCATCGACCGCACCATGCGCGCGCTCACCACCACCTACCCGCCGGCGGCCGCCTACGACGAACGGCAACGGGAGGCCACGATCGAGGACCTCGGCCACATCGCCGACCACCTCGCCACCGCGCTCTACCTCGACGACGTCGCGCTGTTCACGGACTTCGTCACCTACACGTGCGTCCTGCTGGCGGCCCGGCACGTCCCCGCCGTCGCGGTCTCGGTGGGGCTGCGCCTCATGCGCAAAGAGCTCCCCGAACTCCCCCGCGCCCAGCACCTGCTCACCGAAGGCATCCACACCACGGCCACCCTTCCTTAGCGGCCGGCGGGTGCCCTGACCGTCCTCGTCGTCGAGCGAGCCGTACGGGCTCGGCCTGCGGCATTCTCCGGGGGCCCAATTCCGCCGGCTTTTCCGACGAAAAGAGCATCGATTTCGAGGATGACCTCTGCCCCACTTCTCGGCAGAATGGACGGACGGGTCGGGGTGATGGAGGCTGTGCGCGTGGGAATCGGGAAATCGCGGCGTATCGGGCGCCCTTTACGGCCTGGGAAGACCGGGCCGCCTCCTCCTGAGCCGCCACCGCCACCGGAACCCCCTCCGCCGTCCGAGCCACCACGCCGCCGAGGCGACTGGCTGCGGCTGTACGGCTGGCTGGCCGCGATCCTGGCCGCCGTGCTGGTCGGCGGCTGGATCGTGTTCGAGACCGGGCCGCCGACCGAGGCCCAGTTACGCGAGCAGGCCCGGCTGACCGGAGAACACGCCCGCGACAAGCTCTACATCGGAGTGAAGAACGACACCCCGGGCATCGCCGAGAAGGACCCGGTCACCGGCACCTTCTCCGGCTTCGACATCGACATCGCGTACATGATCGCCGCCGACCTCGGCTTCCGGCGCGATCAGGTCGTCTTCCTGTCCATCAAGACCGAGGACCGCGCCCGCCGGCAGGCCACCGACGACCGCGGGAACTACGTCGCCGTGGACCTGGTGGTGGCGACGTTCAGCATCACCCGCGACCGGGTCCGCGATGCCTCGGTCGGTTTCTCCACCCCCTACCTGTACACCGAGCAGTCCGTGGTCACCCGGAACGATCACCCCGCGGTCAGCTCGCTGAGCCAGCTCGCCGGCGAGAAGGTCTGCACCCTCGGCGCCTCGACCTCCGAGAGCCCGCTGGGCAAGGCAGGAGTGGAAACCATCCCGGAGAAGCAGATCAGCGAATGCTTCAAAGGGCTGGCGAACAAGCAGTACGACGCGGTGAGCACCGACGCGGCGATCATGGCCGGCTTCGTCGCCCGGTCGAAGGGCGCCTTCGTGCACCATGACATCGCGCTGGAGAAGACCGAGATGTGGGGGGTGAACACCGGCACCAACACCCCCCTGCGCACCCTGGTCGAGCTCGCCCTGTACCGCTCGTACGCCGACCCGCAGAACACCGCGTGGGAGGACGCCTACGACCGGCACATCCGGCCGCTGCTCGCCGCCAACCCCGGGGTGAACGTGGCCCAGAGCCTCCAGCCGTGCGTGAAGCCGCCGCGGATCCGCCGCTGGCCGTGGGAGCGGGCCCTGTCCTCCGATGGCTGCTGAGGAGGTACGCCGGCCCCTCCGGGTGCGCGCGCCGCAGCGCAACCAGGAGTGGCTGCTGACACTGCTGCCCGCCTTCCCCCTGATACTGCTGGTCATGCGGCTCTGGTACGCCAGCCGCCAGGACACCCAGACGCTGCTGCTGCTCGTCCAGTACGTCAGCCCGCTCGGTCTGCTCAGCACCGTGCTCCTCACCCTCGTCTGGGTGCTCCCCGCGGTGGTGCTGGCCGCACGGGTCCTCGGCCCGCTGTACCGGCTCAGCACTGGACGGCCCACCTGGGTGACACTGGCCGCCGACCGGATGCCCGACTGGGTCGTGGCCGTCGTCGTCGGCGTCGGACTGCTCGGCTGGCAACTCCGCTTCCTGCCGACCCTGCTGATGCTCACCCTCGCGGCGGGCGGGCTCGCCGTCCGGGAACGCCGCCCGCTGGACCGGACGAGGATCAGGGCGATCTGCCTGGTCCTGCCGGTGGTCGCCGGGGTGCTCGGCCTGTTCGTCCTGCGCACGGCCATCGCCCAGGCGCTGCACCAGGGCGACCTCTCCACGCTCGTCCTGCTCGCCGCCCCTCCCGCACTGGCCCCGCTGCTCACCGGCCCGGTGCCCGCACGCGCCGCGCCACTGGTGGTGCAGAGCCTCTCCTGGGCCCTGGCCGTACTGCTCCCCCTGGTCGCCGGGGTGGTCGTCCTGCGCTCGCCGATCCTCCCCCTCACCGCCGTGGAGCTCAGCCCAGAACCGGACGGCAAGGCCGAACCGGATGGCGAGGCGAAACCCGACGGCGAGACGAAACCCGACGGCAAGATGGGACTCGAGAAGGAGCCGAACCGGGTCGTCATCGGCTACCTGATCACCACCGACGACAAGCTCGTCACCATACTCGAACGCTCCGGCGCGGTCCGGTTCGTCAGCAACGACCGACTGGTCTCCCGGGTGCTCTGCCCCGAGCCCGGCGCCGTCCCGCGCACCACCGTGCACCTGTACGAGTGGAACGTCGAACGCAGCGTGCTGTCCTGGGTGGCCCCCGAACCCATGCCCGCCCCACCCGACTCCCGCTGCGAAGGCCGCCCCATCCCACCGCCCCGCCCCCGCGGCGAAACACCCCCGCCCGACTGACCCCGCCAAGCCAGAACGCCCCCGCTCCCCCGCACGTATACGTACACCCTTTTCTCTGGACGCGGCAAATCACCGGAAATCCGTCGAATGTGAGCGGCATACGATCGGCGATGTGTCGAAGTCGCCGAGATCGCACATCAGGCGACCATCTTCATGGCAGAGTGTGTTGAGCGAGGCGCGAAGCCACCAGCGCTTGAAAGCTGGAATAAGCCGGGCGCCTGACAATACCGCCACAACACGAAGCAAGTTCACTCTGGGGATATATCCGCAGCCTGGTCATATAGCTGACATCCGCGAAGCCGCGATGCGCACCCCACCTGATCAGGCAACGCGAGGCGACTCAGCCAACATGCCGGACGAGAAGTTCCAGGGTGCCGACGATGCGGCGGCCATTCTGTTCGACAGTTGAAGCGGGAGATGAAAATGGATGGCCCTGACCGCCTCCGTAGCGACGGAATGCCAGAATATCTGGTTGAGCGGAATCCCGGCTATTTCGAGTACCAACTGCCGATCTCGGTGAAACTAGTGGTCGATATGGGCGGGAAGGTCCCGCTACTCATGAATGAGCGGGATGAGTGGGAACTGCCAGGCGGGAAACTCGAAGTCGGCGAGACACCGGAGGTGTGCGTCTGCCGGGAGGTATTCGAGGAGTTGAACCTCACGGTGAGCGTTGAGGAGATCATCGACACCTGGGTCTACGAGATCACCGACCTGCGGCACACCTTCATCGTGAGCTACGGAACCATCTACAACGGAGACGAAGAGGTACGCAGCTCGAACGAGCACAAGAAGCTCGGGCTGTTCGCCTACGACGACGTCCCGGCCCTGCGCATGCCCGAGCCCTACAAGCGCACCATCCAGACCTGGCAGAAGACCATCACCCAGCGATGACCAGGCGAGACCTTCTCGAACGGCCGACCTACACGATGTCCCAGGTCGATCGACTCATCGGTCTGCCGCCGGGTACCACACGACGTTGGATCGGCGGATACTCCCGCAATAGCCGTACATGCGACCCGGTCGTTCGTCCGCGCCCTACCAGCGAAACGCACGTGACATGGGGCCGATTCGTCGAGACCCGGCTGCTGGCCGAGTACCGCAACGCAGGCGTCCCCATCATCAACATGTGGCCGGCGGTCGCCAAGCTCCGGAGCGAAACCGACGTGCACTATCCCCTTGCCCACGCGGCCAACTTCGTGACATCCAGCGGCAAAGAACTCGTGCAACGAGTCCAGGAGCAGGTCGGCCTGCAACGCGAGCTTCTGCTCGTGATTCCGCGTAACGGGCAACTCGTCATGGCCGACGCCGTCGAACTCTTCGTCAAGGCCGTCGAGTTCGACGAAAGCGGCACCGCAGTCCGTCTGCTTCCCGAGCCGAGAACCCCCGAAGTCAAGATCGACCCGGTACGGGCCTTCGGGGAGCCCGCCGTCAGATCCGTGCCCACCGAAGTGATCGCCGAACAGGTGCGCGCAGGCGACCCCGAAGATTTGATCGCCGAACTCTACGAGCTACCACTCGAACAGGTACGGCAAGCGGTCCTGTTCGAGAAGCTCCGCAGCGTCTGACGCAGCGGACATCTGCACTATCGCCCTGCGAACTGTGCGCTGCGGGTGGACGATACCTCGCGGGTGTCGGCAGGTTCATGGCAGTGTTCAGCCCGACGAGCGAACGGCCAGAGGAAGCCCCAGGCGGCGGCACTATCGCCGAGGACTTCCCTGGCATTGCTGAGGGCCGGCGTCAGAAGTCGAACTCGCCCTTCTTGGCGCCGTCGATGAAGGCGTCCCACACGCTCGCGCTCACCACGAACGGCGCCCGCTCCGGAGCCTCGGTATCCCGCACGCCCACCCGCCCGCCAGACAACGGCGCCACCTCCAGACAGTCACCCTGGTTGGGGCCGCTCTTCGTCGCCTTACGCCAGGCCGCGTTCCGCAGCTCCTCACTCAGATCCATGCTTCGAGCGCCTCTCTGATTTGATCCCTGCCTGGGGGTTGAGATCCGATCGCAGCCCGGGGGTTCAGAAGTCGAACTCACCCTTCTTCGCACCCTCGATGAAGGCGTCCCAGACACTCGCACTCACCACGAACGGCGCCCGCTCCGGAGCCTCGGTATCCCGCAGCCCGACCCGCCCGCCGGACAACGGCGCCACCTCCAGGCAGTTGCCCTGGTTGGGGCCGCTCTTCCTGGCCTTACGCCAGGCCGCGTTCTGCAGTTCCTCGATCAGATCCATGCCTCGATCGCCTCTCTGGTCCGATCACGACCCGGGGTTCAGAAGTCGAACTCACCCGCCTTCGCACCGTCGATGAAGGCGTCCCACACGCTCGCGCTCACCACGAACGGCGCCTTCTCCGGAGCCTCGGTGTCCCGCAGGCCCACCCGCCCGCCGGACAACGGCGCCACCTCCAGACAGTCACCGCCGTTGGGACCACTCTTGCTCGCCTTGCGCCAGGTAGCATTCCGGAGCTCGTCGCTCAGGTCCATGCTTTCTCCGCCTCTCTGATCAATTCTGTAGACACATGTTGCGGGTGTGCCTGCACGCGAATCGTGTCGTACGTAGCGTGGATGGCTTCGACATCCTCGGGACGGTTGGTAACGTGTCCGTTTAGCGCAGATTCGAGATACACAGTATCCGGACTTCCGGGAAGCTGCGCTATGACGAAGCCACCGAGGACCCCCGTTGTGACTCCAAGGGCCCTCGGGAGTATCTGGATGGCGATCCTAGGAGACGTAGCAGCAGAGAGCAGCCGTTCGACCTGACGACGCATGATCTCGGCATCGCCGACGAGACGATGTAGGACCTCCTCGTCCAATACCACCCAAAGCATCGGCGGAACATCCCGCACGAGAATGGCCTGCCGTTCCATCCGAGCGCGCACATACGCCTCTACCTCGTGCTCTCGTATACCGGCTTTTCCTCGCAATATGGCCCGGGCGTAGTCCTCCGTCTGCAGCAGTCCCGGGACTATCAGCGGCTGCCAGGTGTGTAGGGTGTGCGCCTCTTGCTCCACACTGAGCCAACCACGAAACCAATGAGGGCTTGCATCGCCCGTCAGGTGCGCCCACAGGCGGACGAGTTCTCCTCCCGCTCCCAGCGCGTCGTCGCAGCGTTGGGCCAGATCGCGGCTAGGAGTGCGCTGACCTCGCTCGATGAATCCGAGCAGGCTACGACTGAAACGAGTGGCAGCGGCAAGTTCATCTTGGGTCAATTTGGCCTTTTGGCGATGCTTGCGGAGTTCCATCCCGAAGAATTCATGTGCCCTCTCGGGCGATTTTTCATCACTTGATGCCATCTTCTAACCCACCCGCGCCGAAGAATGCTACAGCGATACACCCTTGGCACGATGCCGCCACGAAGTGTCGCCACAGTGTGCCCTGACTTCCGCTGCACAAGCTAGCAATCGAGCGCCACTCTGTGAAGGGCAACGAGAAACATCGGATTCTCTCTTCGCGCCGTTCAAACACGTACGTCAGCGCGATGACGCGAGCCCTACGGAAATCGTCAGATATGTCCAATTAAGGCTAGGAAACTTGAAGATCACCATCCGGCTTTCCTCTATCTCGACGGATAGACGACCTACCGGCAGGGCACGGCTTTGTCGCTCATCGGCAAGCCATGCCCGGGATCCATGCAACGGGACGGGTGAGTGGTTGCCCACTGTATGACGGCGCCGGATTCGCCGACCCACGTCCCGTCGTACCGGCGCCGCAGAACAACGCCCCAGCGCGAGACGAAGACATCCCGCCGGAACCGAGACACACGGCTCGCCGAGGGCGAGCCGAGCAGCACGGCCACGCCGCTCGAACAACGCCCAGCGTGAGACGAAGACACCCATCTGAACCCACAACACCTCAGCTCAACGGTGGGGCCCGAACAGCGCGACCACGCCGCTCGAACAACATCCACCACGCGAGAAGAAGACACTCACCCGAGCCCTGGGACGCCCGGGTCAGCGTGGGGGATCCGAACGCAGTCACCCGTACATGAAGCGGGGCCTGCCACGGCAGTGCACGCCGGGCAAGCCCCTTGACCGGACGATGGAGGTCCGATCCGATGCAGAACCCTAGTCGAGGATGCTCACAGAGCAGGGGAGTCCGGGCGATCCGCGTGCGCTGGCATGCCGATGAGCCGCCGATGCCGCTCGGCTGCCGGTGGTGCGGGCACCCGCCGTACGCGCACGAGGCGGCGAGCCTTCCGCACCGTCCGCGCCACGAGTGGGAACAGCCCACCGCCGCCCAGGTCCAGGCCCGGATGGCCGCACGACGGCGTCTCGGCCTGTCCGGCCCACCAGTCCCCCTGCGGCCGGTGCGCCTTGCCGAGGACACGGTGCCGCGCGTTCCGCTCCAGCAGGCCGCCGGCGGTCGCCTCAGTGCTGCCGTGCGCGGCGCGCCCGTCCCGCACGCGCACGGCACCGCCACCGGCCAACCTGGGACTCCTGGGCGGCACCAGCGGGCGGAACCGCCGGGCACGGCGGGCGGGGGCGCGTTCGTGCGGCGGCAGCCTGCGGTCATGCCGGGCACGCCGGGCACGCGGGACACGCGGGGTGGACGGCATCGGCGGCGCACGGAGGTGGAGGCGTGAGCCAGGAGGCGAACCCCTTGGCACCGGCGCGCGGCCGGCACCGGGCAGGAGTGACGCCCGTTCCCGTCCGTTCACGGCGCTGGGATGCAGCGGAGCGGGCGGCCGCACAGCAGTTGGACCAGTTGGAACCGGCCTGGGCGATCTGGTACGGCGTGGGCTCCCGGCGGTTCTACGCCGTCGCCACCTGGCCGCTGCCTGCTCCCCTGATCCTGCGGGCGGGCACCGCCGGCGAACTGCGCGACCTGATGCGCGAGGCGGAACGAGCCGTCCTGTACGGGCCGGTCCCTGACGGCTCCACCACTCCAGCGGCGGCCGATCGCGCCAGCCGCTCAACCCACCCGGCTCTCGCGAGCCGTCCGACACCCCACGGAGCACCGATGCCAACGACGCAGGACGGCGGTCTGCGTACCGCCTGCTGGGACCTGACCGACGACCTTTCGATGATCGGCAAGGCGCGCCACACGGTCAAGGAGACCCTCACCGTCTGGGAGCTGCCCGGACTCGCCGACGACGTCGTCCTCGCCGTCGGGGAATTGCTCGCGAACGCCGTCTCCTACGGCGAGCCCCCGGTGCGGCTGTCCCTGTGGCTCGGTACCGCCGCCCTGTGCGTCCGCGTCACCGACCACGGCCCCGAGCTGCCCCGGCCACCTGGATCTCGACCTCGAAGCCGTCCACGGCCGCGGCCTCGCCATCATCGACGCTCTCGCCGACGACACCGGCGTCATCCCCCTGCCCGACGGCAAGGGCAAGACGGTCTGGTGCCGCTGGCACCTGACCGCCCCGGTGACGGGCACCGTTCAGCCCGGCTGACGCGCACCACCGCGCCTACTGATCGAAATCGAGCCGCAGGTGACTGGAGAACCCGCCTCCGCCGTCACGACGCCCGCCGGCCGCGCCCGGCGGGCCTGGCCTGACGTCATCTCCGGTGAATACCTCGATCGTCCGGAAGTCGAAGCCGTCCTGCCGCGCGCGCTCCCAGGTGAACCGGACCGCCTGCCCTGGCGTGAGCGATCGGTATCCCTTTGCCACGATCATGGAGTAGTGGACGAAGACGTCGCCGGGAAGTTCGGCGGACCGGAGATACCCCCAACCCTCCTCACCACTCCACTCGACCACCACACCGCTGACGACCTCACCAGGCTCGCCCATCTGGATCTCCCCACCCATCGGTCACGACGGCGCTCCGGAGCCGCGACCACAAGGTGACCGACCCGGCATCCACCGTCAGTTGGACGCCGATCCGCGGCGCAGACTTTCGACCAGTCGCCAGACGCTGGTCGAAGGGTTCTTCAGCGGATCGTCGTCATCGGGGTGCAGCCTACGGGCCCGCCGGCAGGCGTCTTCTACGCCCGTCACGAAGTCGGCGAACTTCGTCGTACCTTCGCTCCAGGTGGGAACGACGTCCTGGAGCAGCTTTTTGGCGCTCTCCGCGGACTGGAATGGTTTCGCGTGGTCGACGTGGTGCAGGAGTAGCCACAACTCGAAGCACGGAGTCGACAGCCCAAGGCGGACTCCGCTGTTCTCCGCCTCCCGCAGCATCTCGCTCGTCAGCGATCGGTCGAGTTCGGTGTCCACCACACACCAGACGGCGTCGTATTCGTCCGACACCCGATCGCCGGCTTCCCGCACGACGGCTCGATGGCCGCCCTTCGGGATGTCGACGTCCAGGTGCGGACCGCGTCGTGACCGCATGCCGGCGAAGTAGTCCCGCTCGGTCTTCCCCTCGCACAGGATCAGGAAGCTGGAACGTTCCTCCCGTACTCCGCGCCTGTTCCGCTTCAGATCGGTCTCAGGGCTGACCTTCCTGGTCCGGCGCTCCCGAGGAGTCATCGTCCCCTTCCCCACGCGTCGCCAAAGCCGCGGCAAAGAGATCGTCAGTGACGATCGGGACAGCACCATAGCGCCCGGCGAGGTATCTGCGTGCGCGGTTCTCGTCCCGGCGGGGCTTGAATTCCGACAGCGGGAACAATTCGGTCTCGCCGTATTCGTTCTTTTCGGTGAACCAGATGTGATCCCGGTGCAGTACTTCCTCACCCTGAATGCGGCCGAGCAACGTCGCGTCATGGCTGGTGAAGACAAGCTGAGCACCGCGCGGATTGGTGGCGGGGTCGCTGAACAACCGGATGAGCTGCGCCGACAGGTAAGGATGCAGACTCGAGTCCAGCTCGTCCACAATGAGAGGAACTCCCCGATCCAGTGCTCGAAAGACCGGAATGCCGATCTCGTAGAGCGCGCGCGTCCCGAGCGACTGGTCGTGCAGTCTCAGGGAGAAAGTGCTCCCTTCGCCGCGATGCCGGAAAACCAGATACTTACGCGGCATGCCTCGATAACCGTCGGCGCTCTTGACGTTGCCGGACCTCTTGGCGAACTCGGCCGGAGTCTCCTCGACCAGTTCCGCCGACTCGATGCCGGTGTCCGCGGCCCGCAGCAGCCTCGTCAGCCGCTCCAGATAGCCCCGGCGATCGACCGCTCCCGTCATGGCGGCATCGTCGGAAAAACGGCCGGCGGCGAGAGAGCGGTCGAGAAGGCCGGCGAACCAGTCGTAGACCGGGCGGACGACCATCTGCTTCGATCTGGCCGCCACGGACAGGTAGAGGACGTTCGACGCCGTGATGTCCCCCACCTGCCGCATGGAGTGCGGAGAGTGCTCTCCATACGAGTATTCGTCCAGCTTCCGGTGGAAAACGGTGCGCTTGACCTTGTGTGGATAGCTGTACATCCACTCCTCGACCACCTGGGCGTCATTCACCGACAGCCCATAGGTGTACTGAACACCACCGAGAAGCAGATCGACCACATATGTGGAGGGCTCGTCATGTGCGGCGGCGTCCGCCGCGAAGGGATGACGCCGGATCCCCGCGTCCGGTTCGCTCTCCCGGAGGGAGCCCTGCACCAGGTTCCGCATGTAGAGCATGGCGTCGAGGACGTTGGACTTGCCTGAGGCGTTGGGGCCGAAGATGCCTATCACCGGAACGGCTTCCCAGCCGGCGCCGGGCGGGCCGTCAGCGGTGTAACTGGGCGTGAGCAGCAACTGTTGCTCACCGCGAAGCGAGCGATGGTTGGCTACGCGGAAACTCAGCAACATCGGGCCGCCGCCCCCTCTCACACCCGGCTTCTACCCTCGTCTTCGTAGAGAAATCACCTGAACGGGCGTTGGTAACTGTACGGGATCACCGATGCGGTGAACCGGCGGGCCGCCTATTTATTCGCGATGGTTTCATATTGATGAATCCGACAAAACGCCCATTCGCTGCTGAATATCACAGCACGGCGCATCGGTCTCGCTCCATGCCGGCCGGCGGAGCCGCGGCGGGCTTGGTGGCCGGCGCGGCGACCTTTGTCCTCATGCCCTTCGAACGGGTCATGCCGCCGCTGGCCGACGGCCTGCCGGATCGGGCTCTGTGGCCGTCGGTGATCCTCGTCGCGGTCCTGGCGGCCACGGTCTTCGTGGCCGTGTGGCGCACCGGGGAGCCCGCGCAGGGGTTCGTGGCCCTGTTGTGCGCGGGCGCCGTCGGCTGTGCGGTCATCGCCGCCCTTGGTGACGCGGCGTGGCTGCTGTTCCCCGACCGGATGCCGGACATCGTCCCGCTCAACGCGGGGCCGCCGCCGGTGCGGCACGCGCTCAGCCGCATGGAGGCGCAAGACGCCTATGTCGCGGCCATCGTGTGGGGCGGCCTGCTCGTCGCCGTGCTGGCGGCGGTGATCCGCCCCGTGACACGACGGCGGACGGCCGCGCTGCGCACGCTGACGTTCGCCTTCGCCGCGCTCACCAGCGTCGCCGCGGCGGCGGGGGGCAAGTCGGAGGCCGTCCTCGCCGCGCTGGCGGCCATTGTGTGCGGCATGCTCACGCCGGCCACGGCCGCCAGGGCAGGCCTGCCGGATCGGCCGGCGAGCACCGCGGCCGGCGACTGATGCCACGGGTGGGCGTGGCCGCCTTGCCGGGGTGCGGTGCAGCGCTGGTGCGGTCGCCGCGGCCACCAGGAGGGTCCGCGGCGACCGTCCGCTCGTGCGGGCCGTGCCAGGTGAGCTCGCCGTTCAGTACTGGATCACGGCGCGGAAGCGGAGTTCGCCGTTGCGCAGCTTCTGGTAGGCGTCGCCGATCTTCTCCTTCGGGAACACCTCGATCATCGGCGTCACGTCGCCGCGCGCGACGATCTCCAACGCCTCGGCGAGGAACTCCGGCCCGTTGTGCGCCGAGCCGATGACCTGGTAACTGTGGCTCGTGATGGCGAGGGCCGGCAGCGGGAACGCGTCGTCGGCCGAGATGCCCATGAGGATGATCTTTCCCCATGGGCGCAGGCCCTTGAGGGCGTCGATCGCGGGCCCGTGCGACGGCGCGGTGTGCAGCAGGGCGTCGGCGCCGCCGACGGCCTTGAGCCCTGCGCCGTCGGACACGACCTCGTCGGCGCCGAGTTCCCGGGCCAGGGCGTGCTTCTCCTCCGAGTGGGTGATCGCGATGACGCGGTAGCCCGCCGCCTTCGCGAACTGGACTCCCAGGTGCCCCACGCCGCCGATGCCCACCACGGCGATGCTCCCGCCCGGCTGCACGGCGGCCCGGCGCAGCGCGGCCCAGACCGTGTAGCCCGCGCACACCGTGGGCGCGGCCATCTCGTACGAGATGCCGTCGGGCAGCAGGACCGTGCCCAGTTCGTCGACCGCGACGTACTCGGCCTGGCCACCGTCGACGTTCACGCCGGTCAGTACGGGGGCCACACAGTTGTTGGCCGTGACGAAGCTGTACGGGTGGTGCTCCCGGCAGAACTCGCATCGCCCGCAGGCCTTCTGCGTGATCGGCAGCCCGACCCGGTCGCCGACCTTGCGGGTCATCACGCCCTCGCCGACGGCGACGATCTCGCCGACTCCTTCGTGCCCGGTGATCAGGGGGAAGGGGCGCATGTTCAGGACGCCCTCGGCGAGCAGGGAGTCGGTGTAGCAGATGCCGCACGCGTGGATCTTGACGAGGACCTGGTGCGGCCCCGCCTCGGGCATCGGCACGTCCCGCAGTTCCCACGGAGCGTGCACCTCGGGAACGACTCCGGCCTTCATCAGCTTCATATCCCACTCCTCCGCAATGCTTTTGGCAGAGCGAAGCTATCCAGCGGCACTGGAGCACCAGTGGATGAAAAGTTGATTAGTGCCGGGCACTCGCCGGCCGCGTACAGGTGCCAGGCCGGCACGTATCCACCCAGTACGGCGCCGGCGCCGGTGATGCCGCCGAGGAGGACCGCACGCACCAGGTCGTAGACACCGGCCGCGGCGCCGTCCCCGGTGCCGAGCAGGACGGCTCCGGCCACGGCGCCGGCGGCGGCCGCCCCGAACACCATGCGACGCGAACGGCGTGACAGGCCCGGCCACGGTCCCGGACGCACCGGGGCGTGCCGGTACCACCGGGCGAGCGCGCCGGCGAGGACGACGAGCCCCGCCAGCGAGCTCACGTACATGACCACGTTGAACACCCGGTGGACTCCCGCCACCGGCAGGCGCATCACCGGCCAGTGGGTCACGACGGCGCCGTCCACGTGGGTGAAGGCGTCCCATGCCAGGTGCGTCGCCGTCCCGGTGAGAATCGCGGCGCCCATCACAACACCGGCGGCCATCCACGTCGGCGCGCCGGCTCCCGCCGTCCGGGAGGCCAGGCCGGGCAGTCGCGCTCTGAGACGGTCAGGGGCCAGAGCGGTGAGCGGAGCCCGCAGCAGCAGGTGGAAGAGGGCGAGCACCCCGAACCCCGCGAGCAGATCGGCCGCCCAGCCGGTGCGCCAGTCGTGCGTGGTCACCCCGGAGAACGGCAGCGGCACGTAGTACGGCAGATCGGGCACCATCGCCCCGATGACCAGCCCGGACGTCGGCATCCACCGCCGGAGCGGCAACACCGCGATCACATGACTCACCGTGAAGGGCACCCCTGATTGTCGCCCATATTCGATCACCGGAAATGCGATTGCCGAAACCGCCGCATTATTCGGGCCGATATTCCAGGCCGGTCCGTACGGGAATCATGGAACGATATCGCGTCGCACATGGTGACCCCGGATGGCAGGATGGGGATTATCCACATGTCCTTTCCCCACGTAGAAAGGCACCACATGGACGAGCAGAAGTACGAAGACGAGGCCGCCGAGGTCGTGGAGATCAAGATCCGTCCTCTGGATCGGCTGGAGACCACCGCGGTCAGCAACTCCACCGGCAACTGACGCACCAAGGCGGGCGGGCTCCGCGAGCCCGCCCGCACGTCGATCCGGTGAGGGCCATGAGGGTGATCGACCGAGGAGAGCCATGAGGAACGTGGACGGGCTCCGCCATGCCGGGGTGACCCTGGCGGTGGAGGAGTACAACCAGGAGTTCGGCAGGGCGTTCGAGACGGCCGTGGGACCGTTGTGGAAACTGGAGCGGGCGCAGACGTTCTACGAGCCGGACGTGGCGAGCTGGCGGGCCATGATGGACGGCGACTGGGACAGGGCCCTGGCACTCGGGAACGAGATGGGCCGGGCGCTGAGAGACTTCTACCGGACCCGCCCCGCCTTCCAGCGCGTGCGGATCGTCGAGCGGGCCGTCACGCCGTACCTTCAGTGGGAGATGCACATCCTGGCGGCCCGGGCCGGCGCCGGTGAGCAGGTCAGGGTCGTGCCCGCCGAGTCCGTGCGCGAGTGGGAGCCGCTTCCCGAGCTGCTGATCCTTTCGGAATCGCTGATGTACGAGGTGCTGTACGACGAGATCGGCGGCCACGCCGGCGGGCGGCGGGTCACCGACCCCGCCGTGATCGGACCGTGGCTGGCCTTGCTGCGCGATCTGTGGGACCGCGGCGAGGAGCTGCTCGCCTACCACGAACGCGAGATCGCGCCGCTGCCGCCGCCGCGCGTCACCGACGAGATGCGCCACGCCGTCCCCGACTACAGCACCCGCACGGAGACCTTCAAAGGCTGACCCACCCTCCTGCGACCGGCCGCCAGATCACGGCGCGACCCGCCGGTGCCCCTGCGGGGATCATCCGTATGCGGTATCGAGGCGGCCGGTCCTCGCACCCGCGGCCGTGGATCCGGTGAACGCCCGGCGAACGACCGCCCCGCGCCGTGGTCACTGGCGCGCGTGGGGGCGGTGGGTCGGTTATGGTCGGCCTTATGGGGCGATCGTGGCGAGCCGCACGTCGGTCCACCTCCGGGTCCATGGTGGTGGGCCTGCTGCTGTTCGCCCTTCTGCTGGTCGCCTCGGCCCCGGCGTGGTACGGCGGCGACCCCGATGAGCGGCACGTCAACGTGGCCACCGAGCTGTGGGCTCCGGCGTGGGCCGAGCAGTCGTCGACCGCTCCGTCCATGTCGGCCAGGACCCCGGAGCACCCGCCGAGCCGCGTCCCGTTCGCCGCGCCGCCCGTCGCCGACCAGGCGGGCCGGCAACTGCCGCTCTGGCACGCTTGGCACGATCCGGCAGCCGGGTTCACTCCGCAGGACGCCGCCCGCAGGCCCGTGGGCTCTCGCAGCCCGCCGAGTGCCTGACCAGGCTCCCGCGACCACGACCGTTCGAGACGCCCGTGAACGCTGCCGTGACGCCTGAGCCGGCCATCGCCGGACGCTGAGGCGGTTCCCCGGCCGGTCGTCGCGGCGGCCGCCTTCGTGATCCGTGGCACCGTTCGCGCGAGCCGTTCTTCGCCGTCCCTTCCAGCACCGCCGGTGCGTGCGCACCATCGCGGCCCTTGTGGCCTGCCGTGCGCGCTCACGTCCCCCGTGACCCGGCGGTGTGGCCCGGTGACGGGGGCCGTTCGGCTCCGCGTCACGTTCGTGGACCCCGGCGACGCGAGCGGGGTCCCGGCGTACGGGTCAGGTCCTCCCGTCCAGACGAAAGCCGAAGTCAGGAGTCGATCGACGTCATGGCGGACATCCAGTCGGTACACACCCTCATGCAGGACTACCAGCGGCACATCACGCATCTCGATCGGTTGCGCGCAATGCTGGAGGAGCGGCTCGAAGCGGCGGAGGCCGAGCTCGGCCGGCTCGGCGAACGGCCGGCCGCACCGGACCCGGCCGCGCACCGGCGGACGGCGGCACACGTCCGGGCGACCATCGCCAAGCTCCGCGCGGCGATGGCGCGGCTGGACCGCGGGCTGTACGGCACGTGCCGGCGATGCGGCGGGTTCATTCCTCTCGACCAGCTTGTGGACGCCCTGGACGTCCTGGAGTGCGCGCCCTGCCGGGAGAGCCACCGGGACCAGGGCCCGCCCATCGGGCCGAAGACGCGACGGGTCGTCATCCCCGAACAGGGCGGACGTGCCGTCCTGGACTGAGCGACCGGCACCCGGGGCGAAAGCACCCGGAGGAGGCCATCCGGAAGTGCTGACGATGACGGACCGGCAGGACGAGGGGGTGTGCCACGCAGTGCAGGAGTGCAGGCATATCCCGCTCGCCTGTAGGCGGACACACGGTTGAGCACACGGCGGCGCCGGCTCCTGCGGGCCGGTGTCCGCCGCCGGTGACGGGCGGGCGGCTCGCCGGTTCGAGGCGGCGCGGACCGTGAGATCGGGGGCTGCGCGGACCCTCGTTCGAGCCGGCGTGGACCCCAAGATCAGGTCCGGTGCTGCCAGGTGACCAATGCGGGAATTTGGCTACAGATAGTGACGAAGTTCAAGATTCGCATCTTTCTACCTCGACGTATACGCAAAGCCGCGTTTGACCACCGCTTCGCTCGGTAACCAGACCACCGCGGCCCTACGGAGGTATGCCGATGCGGTTTCTGGGGATCAACGCCATATTTCATGATCCGGCGGCGGCCTTGGTCGTGGACGGCAAGGTGGTGGCCGCGGCGGAGGAGGAGCGGTTCAGCCGCCGCAAACACGGCAAACGGCCGGTGCCGTTCTCGGCCTGGGAACTGCCCGAGCAGGCCGCCGCCTGGTGCCTGGCCCAGGCCGGGCTGCGGCCCGAGGACCTGGACGCGGTCGCCTACTCCTACGACCCCGCGCTGGTCGTCCCGGACGGACCGGGACAGGACCCGCGCTGGGAACCGATGCGCACCACCTACGCCGAGCGCGCCCCGCACTTCCTGGCCTCCGCACTGCCCGGCCTGGACCCGGCCCAGGTCCGCTTCGTCCCCCACCACGTCGCGCACGCCGCGTCCGCCGGACTGGCCGCCCCCTGGCGCGACTCGGCCGTGCTGGTCTGCGACGGCCGCGGCGAGGCCGACTCCCACCTGGCCGGCCACTACACCGATGGCGAACTCACCATCCTGGCCGCCCAGTCCCTGCCCCACTCGCTGGGCCTGCTGTACGAGGACCTGACCGCCCACCTGGGCTTCACCCGCTCCAGCGACGAGTACAAGGTCATGGCCATGGCGTCCTACGGCACCCCCCGCCACCTGGAGGAACTGCGCCAGTACCTGCACACCACCGGCGACGGCGGCTTCCGCACCGAACCGGTCGACTTCGCGCAGTACGCCAAACCGCTGCGCCCGGGTGAGGACTGGAGCGCCGACCACGCCGACCTGGCCGCCAGTGTCCAGGCCCGCCTGGAGGAGATCCTGGTGGAACTGGCCACCTGGCTGCACCACGCCAGCGGGAAGACCCGGCTGACCATGGCCGGCGGGGTCGCGCTCAACTGTGTCGCCAACACCCGCATCGCCGCCGAGACCCCGTTCGAGGAGGTGTGGGTCCAGCCGGCCGCCGGAGACGCCGGCACCGCACTGGGCGGCGCCCTGCACCTGGCCCGCGGCCACCACGAGCCCATCGCCCCCATGCCCGGCGCCGCCCTCGGCCGCTGCTGGACCGACGACGAACTCGCGGCCTGCCTCGCCACCGCGGCCGTCCCGCACACCCGCCCCGCCAACCTGGCCGCGACCATCGCCGCCGACCTGGCCGCCGACCGGATCGTCGCCTGGTTCCAGGGGCGCGCCGAGTACGGCCCCCGCGCCCTGGGCCACCGCTCCCTGCTCGCCCACCCGGGCAACCCGGCGAACACCGAACGCCTCAACACCGTCAAAGGCCGCGAACAGTTCCGGCCCATCGCCCCCATGGTCCTGGCCGGCCGTGCCCCGGCCATCTTCACCCGCGGCCCGCACCCCAGCCCCTACATGCTGTTCGTCCACGACGTGCACCCCGCCTGGCGCGACCGCATCCCCGCCGTCGTCCACACCGACCACACCGCCCGCGTCCAGACCATCGACCCCGTCACCGAACCCCTGCTCGCCGCCCTGCTCACCGAGTTCGAGACCCGCACCGGCCTGCCCGTACTGGTCAACACCAGCCTCAACACCGCCGGGCGTCCCATGGCCGACCACCCTCGCGACGCCCTGGAATGCTTCGGCTCCGCTCCCATCGACGTCCTGGTCCTCGGCCCCTATGTCATCCGCCGCAACGAGGTGTACGCCTGATGATCACAGTGGTGATCCCCACCATCGGCCGGCGGAGCCTGCAGCAGGTCATCGCCGCGCTGGACGCCGACATGCCCACGATCGTCGTGGACGACCGGCCCCGCTTCTGCCCCGGGCTCAAGGTGCCCGGCCACGTCCAGGTGCTCCGGACCGGCGGGCGCGGGCCCGCCGCCGCCCGCAACGCGGGATGGCGGGCCGCGTCCACCCCCTGGATCGCCTTCCTGGACGACGACGTCGTCCCCCAGCCCGGGTGGCGGGACGCGCTCGCCGCCGACCTCGCCGACCTGCCCGAGGACGTCGCCGGCTCGCAGGGCCGCCTGCGCGTCGAACCGCCGCCGCTGCGGCGGCCCACCGACGCCGAGCGCAACACCGCCGCGCTGGCCGGCGCCGCCTGGGCGACCGCCGACATGGCCTACCGGCGGGCCGCCCTGGAGCGGGTCGGCGGGTTCGACGAGCGGTTCCCGAGGGCCTACCGCGAGGATGCCGACCTGGCGTTGCGGCTGCTCAAAGCGGGATACACGCTCGCGGAAGGGCGGCGGATCACCCTGCACCCGCTCCGCGCGCAAGGTTTCTGGAGCAGCGTCCGGGCGCAGCGCGGCAACGCCGACGACGCGCTCATGCGCTGGCTGCACGGGCCGGGCTGGCGCGCCGCGGTGGACGACGTCCCGGGCAGATTCTCCCGGCACGTGGTCACCACCGCGGCGGGCCTGGTCGCGTGCGCCCTGCTGGCCACGGTGGGACGCCCCGCGCGCACACCGGGCGTCCGCCGGCTGTCGGCCCTCGGTGGCGCGGCCGGGGTGGCCTGGCTCGCGCTCACCGCCGAGTTCGCCTGGGCCCGGCTCGCGCCCGGCCCCCGTACTCCCGAAGAGGTGCTGCGCATGGCCGTGACCAGTGTGATCATCCCTCCGGCGGCCTGTCTGCACCGCCTGCGCGGCGAACTGCGGGCGCGCCGGTGAGCGGGGTGCAGGCCATGGTGGGACGCCGGACCGCGCCGGGCGTGGCGGCCGGCCCCGGCGCGGGCACCGTCCTGGCGGTCCGGCTGGACAACGCCGGGGACGTCCTGCTCGCCGGACCGGCGATCAGGGCCATCGCGGCGTCCGCCCGCGAGGTCGTGCTGCTCACCGGGCCGAACGGCGGCGCGGCGGCGCAACTGCTGCCCGGCGTGCACCGGGTGCTGGAGTGGCGCGCCCCGTGGATCGACCCCGATCCGCCGCCGCTGACCCGGCCGCACGTGGAACGGCTCACCTCGCTGGTGGAGAAGGCCGCCCCCGACCAGGCCGTCATCTTCACCTCCTTCCACCAGTCGTCGCTGCCGCTGGCGCTGCTGCTGCGCCTGGCCGGCGTCCCGCGCATCGCCGCGATCAGCGAGGACTACCCGGGGTCGCTGCTCGACGTGCGGCACGTCGTGGACGAGACCGTGGACGTGCCCGAGGCCGAGCGGATGCTCGCCCTGGCCCGCGCCGCCGGCTTCGCCCCGCCGCCCGGTGACGACGGCGCGCTCGCGGTCCGCCGTCCGCTCCCCTCGGTCGACCAGTTCACCGGCCCGCCCGGGTACGTGGTGGTCCATCCGGGCACCTCCGCCCCGGCCCGTGCCTGGCCCGCCGAGCACCATGCGCGGCTGGTGCGCGATCTCGTCCTGGCCGGCGTCCGGGTGGTGGTCACCGGCGACCCGGACGAGCAGCCGCTGACCGCCCAGGTCGCCGGGGCGTACGGCCTCGACCTCGGCGGGGTGACGACGTTCCCGGAGCTCGCGGCCGTGCTGGCGGGGGCGTCGGTGGTGGTGGCGGCCAACACCGGGCCGGCGCATCTGGCCGCGGCGGTCGGCACGCCGGTGGTCAGCCTGTTCGCCCCGGTGGTGCCCGCGGCCCGCTGGGCGCCGTACCGCGTGCCGGTCGTGCTGCTCGGCGACCAGGAGGCGCCGTGCCGGGGCAGCCGGGCACGCGTCTGCCCGGTGCCGGGTCATCCGTGCCTGACCTCGGTGACCAGCGAGGAGGTCGTGCGCACGGTCCGCGCGCTGGTCGCCGCCCGGGAGGACGGCGCGGGCCCCGGAGGCGCCCGTCTGCCCGTCCGGCCCGGCGTGGCCGGGGTGAAGGAGGGGACGCCATGAAGATCGCCCTGGTGTCCGAGCACGCCGACCCGCTCGCCGCGGTGGGCGGGGTGGACGCGGGCGGCCAGAACGTCCACGTCGCGGGCCTGGCCGCCGCTCTTGCCGCGCTCGGGCACGCGCTGACCGTCTACACCCGCCGATCGTCCCCGGACGAGCCGGTCACGACCGTGATGGCACCAGGGGTGACCGTGGAGCACGTGCCCGCCGGTCCGCCGGAGCCGCTGCCCAAGGACGAGCTTCTGCCGCACATGCCCGCCTTCGCCGCCCATCTCGCGCGGCGCTGGTCGGCCCTGCGGCCCGACGTGGCGCACGCGCACTTCTGGATGAGCGGGCTGGCCGCGCTCACCGCGGCCGAGGAGCTCGGCGTGCCGGTCGTCCAGACCTTCCACGCGCTCGGCACGGTGAAACGGCGCTGGCAGGGCGCGGCCGACACCAGCCCGCCCGAACGGCTCGCCATCGAGCGCGACATCGGCCGCCGGGCCGCCGCCATCGTCGCGACCTGCGCCGACGAGGTGAACGAGCTGGTGGCGATGGGCGTACCTGCCGGGCGGATCACCGTGGTGCCCTGCGGGGTCGATCTCGGCCTCTTCCACCCTCGCACCTCTGCCGTGGCGGACGCACGCGTCCAGGCCGAAGCCGCCCCCGTGACGGGAGACGCCACCGCCACGACCCCGGCCGACGAGGGTGACGGCGCCGCCGCCGAGGCCATCGCCTGGGCCCACACACAAGCGGGAACCGGCGACGGCGCGGCCGGGGCGCGGATCCTCAGCATCGGCAGGCTCGTGCCGCGTAAGGGCGTGGAGACCGTCATCGAGGCACTGGCGCACGTGCCCGGCGCCCACCTGGTCGTCGCGGGCGGCGAGCCGGGGAACGAGGAGTCGGCCCGCCTGCGCGCCCTCGCGGCGGCGGCCGGGCTGGCCTCCCGGGTGCACTTGATCGGCAGCGTGCCGCGCACGGACGTCCCCGCGCTCATGCAGTCGGCTCAGGTGGTCGTCACCGTGCCCTGGTACGAGCCGTTCGGCATGGTGCCGGTCGAGGCCATGGCGTGCGGTGTGCCGGTGGTCGCCTCGGCCGTGGGCGGTCACCTCGACACGGTGTCCGGGTGCGGCATGCTCGTTCCCCCGCGCCGTCCGCGGCTGCTGGCCGAAGCGCTGCGCGAGCTGCTCGCCCGCCCCGAGCTGCGCGGTTCGCTGGCCGCCTCCGGGGTGCGCCGCGCCCGGTCGCGGTACGGCTGGCCGCAGGTCGCCGGCCGGACCGAGACGGTGTACCGCAGCCTGATCGGCGACCACCTGGACCGGCTCGCCGCGGCGGGAGGTTGACACCCATGCACACGAACTTCTCGCGGCTGCGCGCCGCGCTCGCCGCCGTGGACGCCCGCACCCGCACGATCGACGCGTGGGGAAGCACACTCGCCGAGGTACTGGGAGCAGGTGGCAGGCTGCTGGCCTGCGGCAACGGCGGCTCGGCGGCCGAGGCGCAGCACCTGACCGCCGAGCTGGTGGGCCGGTTCCGCGCCGACCGGCGTCCGTACGCGGCGATCGCGCTGCACGCCGACACCTCGGCCACGACGGCGATCGCCAACGACTACGGCGCCGAGGAGGTGTACGCCCGCCAGGTGCGCGCGCACGGCCACCCCGGTGACGTCCTGCTCTGCCTGTCGACCAGCGGGGCCAGCGCGAACGTGGTCGCGGCGGCGGAGGCGGCGCGCGAGTGCGGCCTCACCACCTGGGCCCTCACCGGGCAGGCCCCGAACCCGCTGGCCGCGATGTGCGACGAGGCGGTGGCGGTGCCCTCGCGCGACTGCGCGACCGTGCAGGAGGTCCACCTGGCGGTGGTCCACCTGCTGTGCGACGCCTTCGAGGCCGCGCTCCGGGACACCGGCGGAGCCCCGGCGCGGGCGGCGGCCGACCGGCGCGGCATGTCAGTGGACGGGTTCGGCACACCGTCCTCCGCGGACGGGCGCCGGAGGGCGGCGACGCCAGATGGGTACGAGGGGAGCCTGGGATGAAGGGCGGGCCGATCGTCGTCGTCGGCGACGCACTGCTCGACGTGGACATCGAGGGGGACGCGGACCGGCTCTGCCCGGACGCGCCGGTCCCGGTGGTCCACGGCCGCGTCGAGCACCGGCGGCCCGGGGGCGCGGGGCTCGCGGCGCTGCTCGCCGCGAATGACGGCGCGGAGGTCGTGCTGATCACCGCGATCGGCGAGGACACGCCCGGCGAGCGGCTGCGCGCGCTGCTGTCCGGCTTCGCCGAGGTCGTACGGCTGCCGCTGCGCGGCACCACGTCCCGCAAGACGCGCATCCGGGCCCGCGGCCAGACGCTGCTGCGCCTGGACAGCGGGGACGGCCGGGCCTGGCGGGGCCCCGACGGTGACCGCGCGGCCACGGCGCTGCGCGGTGCGGGAGCGGTGCTGGTGTCCGACTACGGGCGCGGCGCCGCCGACACCGTGCGCGACCTGCTGGGCCGGCGGACGGCCCCGCTGGTGTGGGACCCGCACCCGTCCGGGTTTCCGCCGGTGCCGGGCTGCGCGCTGGTCACGCCGAGCGAGGCGGAGGCGGCCCTGCTGTACGGGCGGCCCGCCGCGGGGGTCGAGCAGGCCGCGCGGCACCTCGTCCGCGAGCTGCACGCCGAGGCGGTCGCGGTCACGCGCGGCATCGACGGCGCCGTCCTGTGCACCCGTGCCGGCCGCGTCCTGCGCGTGCCGCCGCCCGCGCCGATCACCGGGAGCGACACCTGCGGGGCGGGCGACCGGTTCGCCGCCTCCGCTGCGCTGGCGCTGCGGGACGGCGCCTCGGTGCAGGACGCGGTGACCGTGGCGGTCACCGAGGCCACCCACTTCGTCGCCGCCGGCGGCGCCGCGACCCTGCGCCCCGCCGAGCCTCCGCAGGCCGGACGTCCCGGCGCGGTGCTGGACGACCGGCCGCGGACGGCGGTCGAGCTGGCCGCCACCGTGCGCGCCGCGGGCGGCCGGCTGATCGCCACCGGTGGCTGCTTCGACCTGCTGCACGCCGGGCACGTCAGCCTGCTGCGGCAGGCGCGGGCGCTCGGCGACGCGCTGATCGTCTGCGTGAACTCCGACGCGTCGGTGCGGCGCCTCAAGGGGCCCGGCCGCCCGGTCGTGGCCGAACCGGACCGGGTGGAGATCCTGCGGGCGCTCGGCTGCGTCGACGCGGTCGTGGTCTTCGAACAGGACACGCCGTGCCTGCTCATCGACCACCTGCGCCCGGACGTGTGGGTGAAGGGCGGCGACTACACCGGCCAGGAGCTTCCCGAGGCCGAGGCCGTGCGGCGGGCCGGCGGCGAGGTCGTGGTGCTGCCCTCCGTACCGGGTCATTCGACCACCGGTCTGATCCTCGCCGCCCAGGAGGTGGTCTGACCAACCCCGACCTGCTAGATCGTCCGCGCGTCATGGCGCACGGATGATCTAGCGGCCCCCGCGCCCGGAGCGTTTCGACAGCGAGGAGCAGTGCAGCATGGTGGGGAAGATCCTGATCACCGGCGGGGCGTCGGGCCTGGGCCGGGCGACGGCCGCCGCGGTGGCCAAGGCCGGCGGGCGGCCGCTCGTGATCGACGTCAGCGTGCCCGAGGACGGGGTGGACCACGTGGTGGCCGACCTCACCGACCGGGAGCGGACCGAGGCGGCGGTGTGGGAGCTGGCCGAGCGGGCCGGCGGGCTGGACGGCGTGGTGACCGCCGCGGGCATCGACCGGTGCGGGCCGCTGGCGCAGGTGCCCGCCGCCGAATGGGAGCGGGTGATCGCGGTCAACCTGATCGGCACGGCGTCGGTGGTGCGCGCCGCGCTGCCGTACCTGACCCGGTCGGCGGGCCACGTCGTGACCTGCGCCAGCACCCTCGGCCTGCGCGCCGTGAGCGACGCGACGGCGTACTGCGCGGCGAAGTTCGGCGTGGTCGGCTTCACCCGCGCGCTGGCCGCCGAGCTGGCCGGCCGGGTCGGCGTCACGCTGCTCGTGCCGGGCGGCATGCGTACCGCGTTCTTCGACGGCCGGGACGAGCAGTACCGGCCGGGCGCCGACGCCCGGCTCAACCAGCCCGAGGACGTCGCCGCCGCCATCGTGTTCGCGCTCGGCCAGCCCCCCGGATGCGAGGTGCGCGAGCTGGTCGTCTGCCCGTCCACGGAGCCGTCATGGCCGTGAAGCGTCCGGTGGTGCTCGTGCTGCGCGGGCTCGCGCTCGGCGACCTGCTGACGGCCGTTCCCGCGCTGCGCGGGCTGCGGCGCGCCTACCCCGGCCACCGTCTCGTCCTGGCCGCGCCCGCCGCGCTGGCCGGTCTGCTCCCGTCGATCGGCGCGGTCGACGAGCTGCTCGACGTGTCGGGCCCCGGCCCGCTGCCCGCCGACCGGCCGGAGGTGACCTGCCCGGACGTCGCGGTGAACCTGCACGGGCGCGGCCCGCAGAGCATCGCCGCGCTGTCGGGCACCCGACCCGGCCGGCTGCTCACGCACGCCCACCTGGAGTTCCCCTGCCTGGAGGGCCCGCCGTGGCGGCAGAGCATGCACGAGGTGCACCGGTGGTGCGAGTTGCTCGGCTGGTACGGCATCCCCGCCGACCCGGCCGACCTCGCCCTGGACCCGGCCGTTCTGAAGCCGTCCCCTTCCCTCCTGGACCTGGCCGCTCCGGGCCTGGCCACGTCCGGCGCGGCCGGCCTGACCGGCGGCCCGGCGGCCGGGCGCGGCCGGGAAGGGGCCGGAGACGCGGGCGAGAACCGGGACGTGGTGGTGGTGCATCCCGGAGCGGGGGCGCGGGCGCGTCGCTGGCCACCGGAGCGCTTCGCCGAGGTGGCCGCCACACTCGAACAGGCCGGTCACCGCGTCGTCGTCACCGGGAACGCGGCCGAACGCCCGCTCGCCTCCCGGGTCGGCGTACTGGCCGGCCTCCCCCCCGAACAGGTGCTCGCGGGCCGTACCGACCTGCGGAGCCTCGCGCGGCTGGTCGCCGGGGCGCGCCTGGTCGTGTGCGGGGACACCGGCGTCGCGCACCTGGCCACGGCCTTCGCCACCCCCTCGGTGGTGCTGTTCGGCCCGGTGGCCCCGGCCCAGTGGGGGCCACCGCCCACCGGCCGGCACGTGGCGCTGTGGTCCGGAGGACACGGCGACCCGTACGGCGACCGTCCGGACCCCGGCCTGATGGAGATCGGCGTCGTGTCCGTGCTCGACGCCGCCGCGAGCCTGCTGGAGGTGGGGGTCGGATGAGAAGAGGACAACGGGTCGCGGTGACCGGAGGCGCGGGCTTCCTCGGCTCGCACCTGTGCGAGCGGCTGCTGGAGCGCGGTGACACGGTCGTCTGCCTGGACAACTTCCTCACCGGGTCGCCGGAGAACGTGGCGCACCTGATCGGCCGGCCGAGATTCCGGCTGGTGGAGTGCGACACCACCTCCTATGTACACGTGCCGGGCGAGGTGGACCGGGTGCTGCACCTGGCCTCGGCCGCCTCGCCGGTCGACTACCTGCGCCACCCGATCGAGACGCTGAAGGCCGGCAGCATCGGCACCCTGCACGCCCTCGGCCTGGCCCGTGAGAAGAACGCCCGCTTCGTCCTCGCCTCCACCAGCGAGGTGTACGGCGACCCCCTCCAGCACCCCCAGCCCGAGACCTACTGGGGCAACGTCAATCCCATCGGCCCGCGCAGCGTCTACGACGAGGCCAAACGCTTCGCCGAGTCCCTGACCACCGCCTACCGCCACACCCACGCCACCGACACCGCCATCGTCCGCATCTTCAACACCTACGGCCCGCGCATGCGCCCGCACGACGGCCGCGCCATCCCCACCTTCATCCGCCAGGCGCTGACCGGCGAGCCCATCACCGTGGCCGGGGACGGCCGGCAGACCCGTTCGGTCTGCTACGTGGACGACACCGTCACCGGCATCCTCGCCCTCGCCGACAGTGACTTCCCCGGACCGGTCAACATCGGCAATCCCACCGAGCTGTCCATGCTCGAACTGGCCGAGACCATCCGCGACCTGACCGGCTCCTCCTCCCCCATCGCGTTCGTCGACCGCCCGGTGGACGACCCGGGGGTCCGGCGGCCCGACACCACCCTGGCCGCCGAACGGCTCGGCTGGCGCCCTCGCGTCGACGTGACCACCGGGCTGCACCGCACCATCGCCTGGTTCCAGCGCGAACTGGCCATCGCCGAGAGCCGCCCGGCCTCCTGACCGGGCCGTGGAAGTTTCAGTCCGCCCGCCGTTCCCTCAGGGTGGTCACCGGACGATACACGCAGGTGGGCGGACGTCCCTCGCCGCGAAGGCGCTGTGCACGGCGGCGGGCGGCACCGGCGGCCGTGGCGGGCGGGCAGCGCCGGGCCTACCGTCGAGCGGGTCGGATCGCGACGGAAGGTCAGGCCGTCGCGGTCCGCCATCCCCCGCCGTCGAAGTGCTTTGAGGTGCGGCGACGTGCCGCCATGTGTGCCGCCGCGACATGGCCGGACGTGGCGCGCGCGCCTCGGCGCTCCGCACGAGAAGGAGAGTCATGCGCGATTTCCCCAGATCGCCGATCCGCCGCCTGGCCATCATCGCGACCGCCGCGGCCGCGGTGGCCGCCGCGGTGCCGGCCGTCGCGGCGCACGCCGCCCCCGCCTGCCGCGTCGATTACGCCATCTCCAGCCAGTGGGGAGGCGGTTTCGGCGCCAACGTCACCGTGACCAACCTGGGCGACGCCGTCAACGGCTGGCGTCTGGTGTGGAACTACACCGCGGGCCAGCAGGTCACGCAGGCGTGGAACGCCACCGTGACGCAGAGCGGCACCCAGGTGACCGCGGCCGACGTGGGGTACAACGCCGCGCTCGGCACCGGCGCGAGCACGACGTTCGGCTTCAACGCCTCGTGGAACAACTCCGCCAACCCGGCCAACGGACGGTCCGTCCCCCACCCCGACCCCGACACCGTCCCCCACCCCCACGCCCAGCGTCACGCCGACACCGACACCGACGCCCAGCCCCACGCCCACTCCCCGCCCGGCGAACGCCCGCCAGGTCGAGCGGCTGAACCGCGGGCTGGTCAGCGTACGCTCGGGCAGCGGAAACCTCGTCTCCTGGCGGCTGCTCGGCACCGACCCCGCCGGGGTCGCCTTCAACCTCTACCGCGGCACCACCAAGCTGAACTCCTCGCCGATCACCGGGTCCACGAACTACCTGGACAACGGGGCCGCCGCGGACGCGACCTACACCGTGCGACCGGTCGTCGGCGGCGCCGAGCAGGCCGCCTCGGAGACCTCGCTGCGCTTCACCGGCGGCGCGTACCTCGACGTGCCGATCCAGCGCCCGTCCGGCGGCACCTCGCCGGACGGGGTCGCCTACACCTACAGCGCCAACGACGCCAGCGTCGGCGACCTCGACGGCGACGGCCAGTACGAGTTCGTCCTGAAATGGGACCCGTCGAACTCCAAGGACAACTCGCAGTCGGGCTACACCGGCAACGTGTACGTGGACGCCTACCGGCTGAACGGCACCCGCCTGTGGCGCATCGACCTCGGACGCAACATCAGGGCCGGCGCCCACTACACCCAGTTCCAGGTGTACGACTACGACGGCGACGGCCGGGCCGAGGTCGCGATGAAGACCGCGGACGGCACGGTCGACGGCACCGGCAGGGTGATCGGCAACGCGTCGGCGGACAACCGCAACAGCTCCGGCTACGTCCTGGCCGGTTCCGAGTACCTCACCATGTTCAACGGGCAGACCGGCGCGGCGATGTCCACCGTGAACTACGACCCGCCACGCGGCACCGTCTCGTCCTGGGGCGACAGCTACGGCAACCGGGTCGACCGCTTTCTGGCCGCCACGGCCTACCTGGACGGCACCCGGCCCAGCCTGATCATGTCGCGCGGCTACTACACGCGCACGGTGATCGCGGCGTGGGACTTCCGCAACGGCTCGCTGACCAAGCGATGGACCTTCGACTCCAACTCCGCCGGATCGCAGTACACCGGCCAGGGCAACCACAACCTCTCCGTCGCCGACGTGGACGGCGACGGCAAGGACGAGATCGTGTTCGGCGCGATGGCCATCAACGACAACGGCTCCCCGCTGTGGAACACCGGCAACGGCCACGGCGACGCGCTGCACGTCGGCGACCTGGACCCCTCCCGGTCGGGCCTGGAGGTGTTCAAGGTCGACGAGGACTCCAGCAAGCCCAGTTCGTGGATGGCCGACGCCCGCACCGGCCAGGTGCTGTGGACCACCCCGGCGAACGGCGACAACGGCCGCGGCGTGTCGGCCGACATCTGGTCGGGCAGCCCCGGCGCGGAGTCCTGGTCCTCCCGGGCCGACGGGCTGCGCAACACCAGGGGCGCCAACGTGGGCGCCAAGCCGTCCTCGGTGAACTTCCTGGCCTGGTGGGACGGCGACCCCGTACGTGAGCTGCTGGACCAGACCCAGGTCGACAAGTACGGCAGCGGCGGCACCACGCGGCTGCTCACGGCGTCGGGCGTGCACTCCAACAACGGCACGAAGGCGACGCCGTCGCTGTCGGCGGACCTGTTCGGCGACTGGCGCGAGGAGATCGTCTGGCCGAGAAGTGACGACCAGGCGCTCCGCGTGTACGCGACCACGACCACGACCGACCGGCGGATCTTCACGCTGATGCACGACGTGCAGTACCGCGAGGCGATCGCCTGGCAGAACACCGCCTACAACCAGCCCCCGCACCCGAGCTTCTTCATCGGCGACGGCATGTCCACCCCACCTCAGCCCACCGTCTACACCCCCTGACCAAGCCGCTCACCTGACCACTCGCTGGGCCGCCGCGACACGCGATCGATCAACGTCTTCATCCGCTGCTCCGGCTTCCGCATCAGACGGACGTAACACCGAAAGAAGATCAACGCGTCGCGGCGGCCCGGCCACTCACGCCGGCTGCGGTGTAGGGCAGTTCTCCAACGGGAGCCGGTCAATCCACGACTCCGGTTCGGCGCCGCCTACGGCGATGCAAGACCGGCCTGGGTATCAGCGGTCGAGCTTCAGCAGCAGCACATCTGCGGCTTCCGCGTCCGGGGCGGGCCGGCACGTCCCCACCGCGTCCCATCCCAGGTGCGCGTACATGGCGCGCGCCGGCGCCCGTGGCGTCGACAGCAGCGTGGCCCACGCTTCACCGCGGCCGCCGAGCAGTTCCTCCAGCAACCGGCGCCCGTACCCCTTGCCCCGCTCGCCGGCGGCGACGTTGAGTTCGATGACGAGGAACTTCTCGGCGTCGAGGACATCATCGGGGGCGGGGGTGGTCTCTCCGCCCCACCACCGGCCCGCGGCCATGGGCAGCCCGAACGCGAACCCGATCAGTCGGCCGTCCTCATCACGGGCGGACACCGCCTCGAATCCCGTCGCCTCGGCCTGCCTGGTCGTCCGCTCCAGGTACCGGTCACGGTCGTACAGCGGCCCCGAGTTGTAGGGAGGCTCGGCCCGGGTCGCCAGGTACAGCAACACGTACTCCTCCCCCAGCACCTCGCGGGCGGCTTCGCCCCGTAAATGGTCGACGGTGATGGTCATCGCGGCGACCTCCCCGGTAGTGCCAGCAGTTCCCGGTATTCGATCACAACCGGTCGCGCCTGCTCCACGGCCGGGACGGCGGCCGCGACCTCCGCCGCGTTGTGCAGCACGAACCGATTCACGTGCTCAGCAGGCATCCTGCCGAGCACGGCGCGAGCGTGCCCCAGCCCCGATTCGACATTCCCAGACCGTACCTCGGTGAACGCCTGATGGAGCCACCTATCCCCACGAGTGCCCTCGCCGGTGGGACCCCGCCAAGCGCACGGCGGCAGCGCTTACCGGCAAGGCAAGAAACCTGGCATGAGAAAAGCCCCGCACCTTAGCCTGAGGTTGTCGAGGCTCCAGGAAAGGCCAGGGCTATATGCAGGACGGTAGCACGTCTATGGGTTTCGGTGGCCGCGTCAGATTTCACCGGGAACGCGCCGGCATGACCAGAGAAGTTCTGGCCGGGCGCATCGGGAAGTCCACCGCGTGGCTCAAGGCCGTGGAAAGCGGGCGGCTCCAACAACAACCGCGGCTGCCGATCCTGCTGCAGCTCGCCGAGGCGCTGCGCATCCGCAATCTCGCCGATCTGACCGGCGACCAGTCCATGCCCGTGCGCATGTTCACCGGCCCCGGGCATCCCGCCCTGGACGCCGTCCGGCAAGCGGTCAACGCGCTTCCGCTCGCCCCGCAGGGCACCGTGCAGCCGCTCACCCACCTGCGCGCCCGCCTGGACGCCGCGTGGCGGGCCCGGCACGCCTCCCCCGACCATCGCACCACCCTCGGCGCGCTGCTGCCCGATCTCATCCGCGACGCACAGCTCGCCGCCGCCCTGTACCGGGGCGAGCCCCGCCGGCAGGCGCTGGCGCTGCTCGCCGAGACCTATGGCCTGGCCCAGATGTTCCTCGCCTACCAACCCGCCGCGGACCTGCTGTGGAGGGTGGCCGAGCGGGCGATGCTCGCCGCCCAGGAGTCCGACGACGCGCTCGCGCTGGCGTGTGCGGTGTGGTTCCTCGGCCAGGCGCACCGCGACGCCGGCGACTTCGACGCCGCTCGGCAGGTCAACGAGGACGGAATCCGCGTGATCGAGCCGCGAATCGACAGCGCCGGGGTCGAACTGCTGGCGATGCGCGGCGCGCTGTCCTTCGAGCTGGCGTTCACCGCGGCCCGCGTCGGGCAGGCGGGGGACGCCTGGCGGCACTGGGAGGACGCCGCGCAGATCGCCGAGCGGCTCCCGGCCGGCTACTACCAGCCGTGGACGTCGTTCTCGCGGGTGGTGATGGACGCGCACGCGGTCACGGTCGCGGTCGAGCTGCACCAGGGCGGCGAGTCGGCACGGCAGGCCCAGCGCGCGGTGTACGCTCCCATCCCCTCGAGGCCGCGGCGGGGCCGTCACCTGATCGAGGTGGCGCGGGCCCACTTCCTGCAGCGCGACCAGGGGGCCGTCATGCACGCCCTGGAGATGGCGTACGAGGCGGCGCCGGAGACCATCCGCTACAACGGCTACGCCCGGCGGATGACGCTGGAACTCGCCGAGACCGGCCCGGCGGAGCTACGGACACGCGCGCGTGTCCTGGCCGGGAACATCGAGCTCATGGTCTGACGCGGGCAGGGGGTACGGACCATACCCCTTGATGGCGGGTTGCCGATCTACGGTCGCACTCATGGATCACGTGACGTCACCGACACGTCACAGAAACGGATCGTCGAGGCGGTGCAACGCCTCGACGGGCCCTTGATCGCATCAGGAGTGCGACCCATGCCCAAGCCCAGAGTCACCCTCGGCCGGGGGAGGCACCGAATCGGCGCCCCATTTCGCCCGGTCCCCTCCCACCGCTGGGACCTGGCGAAGAAGGCCGCCGCCGCGCAGCTCGACCAGTTGGAACCCGCGTGGCTCGTCTACTACGGCCCCGGCACCCGCCGGTTCGTCGCCATCGCCGTCTGGCCGGCGCCCCGGCCGCTGCAGGTGGACGCGTTCACCGTCGAGGAGTTGCGCGCGCTGATGCGCGAGGCGGAGGTCGAGGCGGCGATAGCGGCATGACGAGTCACCCTGAGCCCGGCGAGCCGCGCGACCCGTACGGCATGTCCCCGGCCGCCCACATCTCGGCAGGCGGCCACTTCCCCGGCACCACCGGTCGCCGCGCCCAAGTGGCGGCTCCACCGCCGCCGTACGCGGTGGCGTTCGTCCCCGCCTCACCGATCCGGCACGCCGTCCCCTGGGCGATCGCCCTCCCCGGAATCAAGATCAGCGCGACATGCCGGGCCGAGGCCTGGGTGTCGATCATCTCCCGCCACCCGGTCGTCTGGACGGCGCTCGACCCCATGGCATGCGAGGACTGCGCCGTGGCGATCGCCGCTTCTCGGGAGCAGTCGTGACGGCCATCCCGATCGCGGGCAAGCCCGGATGCGGCCCCCACGTATGCGAGGCGGACGACTCCGCTACACGCATCGCCTGGCAGCCCGCGACCCGCTCGGAGGAACGGTGCCGCGTGCTGCGCCGGACCTGCGAGTGCCAGCCGACGGTGTACCACCTCATCACGGCCGGCGGCCGCGGTTATGTCGAGCGCACCTGTCGAGGGCAGCCGACGAAGCAGACCGTACGGATGAGCTACTCGGACGTCGCCGCCCTGTGGGAGCGCATCCTCCTGGGCCAGGCCGTGTAGGGCCTTACCTGGACCGCTCGGCCGCTGAGTGACTCACTCCCCAACACGGCCGGACCGGTGGTGGCCGTACGCATGTGGAGTGTACGGCCACCGACTTCAGCGCGGCCGGCGGTGTCGCTCAGGCTTTGGGGGTGGGGGGCAGGGCGCGGGTGGTCACGGCGGTCACGTGGGTACGGAGGATGCGTGCGGCGTCGGGGTTGCGGGAGCGCAGCGCGACCATGGCGGTGAGGATGACGTCGCACAGCTCGGCGTCGACGTCGTCCCAGGTGTGGGTGACGCCCTTGCGCGGGTTCTGGCCGAGGACGCCGACGACGGCCTGCGCGACCTCGCCCGCCTCTTCCGTGATCTTCATGAGCCGGATCAGCAGCTCGGTGTCGGGAGCGAGCACGGCCGCACCGTCGAGCCAGGCCACGAGCCGGTCGACGTCCTGCCAGATGTCGGCGTCCATGACCGGCGAGGTTAGCGGGTCCGGTGCCGCGCCTTGCGAAAGGTCAGGTCAGGTAGTCGGGGGACCCGCCGGTGAGGTAGAAGGAGGTGCCGTCGCGGCGGGCCGCGAGGGCGGCGCGCAGGCGGCGGACGAGATAGGCGGGCACCAGCGTCCGTACCTCGTCCTCGGCGAAGAAGCCGTACGCGTCGAGCTCCTCCTCCTGCAGGACGAGGTCGCCGGGGCCGGGCAGTTCCCCGCAGTCGAACAGGAAGTGCACCATGGGCAGCGGGCGGTCGCCGAACGGTGGCACCCAGTGGACGCCGAGCAGCCGGCCGACGGGCAGGGCGACGCCGAGCTCCTCGGTCAGCTCGCGGCCGCACGCCTCGTCGGGGGTCTCGTCCTCCTCCACGTGCCCGCCGGGCCACAGCCAGTGATCGCGGTAGTTGGGCTTGACCAGCAGCACCCTGCCCTGCGGATCGGTGATGAGCGCGCCGGCGCTCGCCAGCGTCTTGTTGATCCGGGCGAAGAACTCGTCCGACGTGACCTCGGCCATGGCCCGACCGTAACCGAAGGCCGCACCCTGGTCTCCTGAGGGCTCACCGCCGGGGCCCGGACCAGGACCGGCCGGCGGCCAAGGTCCACAGCAGGGTCGCGGTCCCTCATGGTCTCGCGGCCCCGGCGAGCCGCGCCCGGGCGGTCGTCTCTCATGGGCTCGGATGCGCGAGCCGGGACGGGCAGCGGCGCAAGGAGGGGTATCGGTAACAGTTTGGAAACGGGCAAAAGGTAAACTCCACGCCGTGGCGGGGGAAAGAACATCAAAGCGTATTTGGATCATGTGGACGATCGGCGTCTTCGCGTACGCCGTCGCCGTCTTCCACCGGCAGTCTCTCGGCGTGGCCGGCATCGACGCGAGCCTGCGCCTGGGCATCGGGCCCACCGGCCTGTCGATGCTCGCCATGCTCCAACTGCTCGTGTACGCGGCGATGCAGATCCCGGTCGGGATGCTGGTCGACCGGCTCGGCTCCAAGCGCATGCTGCTCATCGGCGCCGCGGTGATGGCCTGCGGCCAGCTCGTCTTCGCCCTGGCCGACGGGCTGCCGGAGGCCATCGGCGGACGGGTGCTGGTCGGCGGCGGGGACGCCATGACCTTCATCAGCGTCATCAGACTGGTCAACGTCACGATCCCCGCGCGGCGCAACCCGCTGATCGTGCAGCTCACCGGCCTGCTCGGGCAGCTCGGCGCGATCGCCTCCGCCGTGCCGCTCATCCAGAGCCTGCACCGGTACGGCTGGACGCCGACGTTCCTCACCGCCGCCGCGATCGGCGTGCTCGCGCTGATCCTGGTGGCGGCGGTCCTGCGCGACACCCGCCCGGCCGTGCCCGCCGAACGGCCCCGGCTGCGCGAGGCGTGGGCGCAACCGGGCACCCGGCTCGGCATGTGGACGCACGCGGCGACCCAGTCGTCCGCGGCGGCGTTCATGCTGCTGTGGGGCTACCCCTTCCTGGTCGAGGGCCAGGGCCTGCGCCCGGCGACCGCGGGGGTGCTGCTCACCGCGCTGACGCTGATCGGCGTGGCCGTCGGCCCGGTGCTCGGCTACCTGGCCGGCCGGCATCCGTTCCACCGGTCCCGCATGGTGCTCATCGTGATCTGCTCGACCGCCGCCGCGTGGAGCGCGGTGCTGCTGTGGCCGGGCCGGGCGCCGCTGTGGCTGCTCATCGCGCTCGTCGTCGTGCTCGCCTGGAACGGTCCGGGGTCGATGATCGGGTTCGACTACGCCCGTACCTTCAACCCGTCGGCCCGCATCGGAGTGGCGACCGGCATCGTCAACGGCGGCGGGTTCACCGCCACCATGTCGCTGATCGCCCTCATCGGCATCGCCCTCGACCTGGCCGGCGGCACCGGCCTTTCCGCCTACCGGTGGGCGTTCGCGGTGCAGTACCCCATCTGGGCCATCGGCGCCGTGCAGGTGCTGCGCTACCGGCGCAAGGCGCGCCGCCTGGTCGCCGAGCTGAACGAACGCCTGGCCGCGGAAGCGGCCGACCCGCGGGCCGAGTCGCCGGCCGGCACCGGAGCGGGCCTCACAACCGCCACCTGAGCTCCCGGCCGGCCTCTCAGCACCGCCACCGGACGCCTCCCGACGGGCCTTGAGAACCGCCACCTGCCAGGTCCCACTCACCCGCGATCGCCAAGACCGGCACGGTGACGCTCTTGCGAATCTCCTCGGCGGGCTACCCCTCCTCGGCCGCCGGAGAGCCGGAGAGCCGGGTGAAGGGTTCGGACAGGTGCGCGGAGCCGATCAGCCCGCCACCCGCGCGGGCCCGGCGCAGCACCTCTCGCCTGGTCGCCACCGCCCGCTCGGGATCCTCATCGTGGACGTAACGGATCGCGGGGTCGGCGAGCTGCACGGCGTGCAGGATCACGTCGCCGGTCAGGGTCAGCGGCCCGGTCTCGACCACCTGGTGCCCGGGGGTGTGCCCGGGCGCGGCGCGCACCCACACGCCCGGGGCCACCTCGGCGTCCCCCTCCACCGCGTCCACCAGGCCGGTCAGCGGGCGCAGCACGCGTTCGAGTATGGCGTTCGGCCCCGCGCCCTCGATCCAGTCGACCTCGGCGCGCTGGACGACGTGCCGGGCGTTGGGGAAGGTCGCCACCCCTTCGGTGACCGCTCCGGCGGCGTGGTCGCTGTGCAGGTGGGTGAGCACGACCGTGTCCACCTCGCCGGGCGCGACACCCGTGGCGGCCAGCTCGTCCACCAGCCTCCCCGGCACCGGCGCCCAGCTCGACGCGGGCGAGTCGGCCCCGCCGAGCCCGCAGTCCACCAGGATCAGCCGCCCGGCGCGGGTGCGCAGCAGGTAGCAGCGGAAATGCAGCGTCCAGGTGTCGCCGCGCAGCATCGCCCGGTGCTCGGCCGACCCGCCGACGAACTTCTCCCCCAGCGGGCCGCGCAACTCGCCGCCCATCGGCCCCACCGCGTCGAGAAGCGGGATCACCTCGACCTCGCCGGCCATCATCGGCTGGTACGGCATCCGTCTCCCCACCTCCGCGCGATCATCCGCCCAGCCTGCCAGATTCTCCCCGCTCTCCTGCACCGTCCCGAGGCTTCGACCTCACTGTCAGACCCACTCCGGCATGCCCGGAGGACCGGGCGCCAACCGTTTCTGCCACCTGGTCCTGGGCGCCATGAGCGTCTGCGGCCCGGAGACGAGGGCTTGCGCTCCGGCGGTGTACGCGTGTTAAAGTAAAAGTGGCTCTTCAGGTGGGATGACCGTCTTCCTGGGTTTCTATCAGGACTTCCCCACCACTCAGTGCGAGCCGCCTCTTACTCCGCTTCTCCTTTTTGCGTGCAGGGGCGAGACCCATCGGTATGTCGCCGATCGTCCGGGCCGTCCGGTGGGCCACCACCCGTGCGCATCCCGGCATTCAGGTTCCGCTTCCCGTCCGGACCCACCCGCGACGGAGCACCGACCCTACGGAGCCATGTCTCCGTAGCCGAACGGATCCGTAGGCGGCCCGGTACGCAGCGGCCAGCCAGGTACGCGGTCCGCCGGTACGCAGCCGGCCGTGCGGAGATCCGTACGGGGGGGCTGCGCGTGCTCCGCGCCGCGTGACCACCGGGAGCCGGCTCTCTGCCGCGATCCGCGGCGCCCTCCCCACCCTCTCCACGGCGATCATCGCCCTCTCGCAGCGCCATATCGGCGCCCCCACCAGCAAAGGACACCACCATGACGATGACCATCGAACCCCCTGCCCCCGTCGAGACACCGGCCGCCCCGCCCCGCACGCCGCTCGCGGACGTCTTCGCGGCCACCGCGGACCTCAAGCCCCGGGAAGACATCAGGATCGGAAAGGGCGACAGGCCCGCGGACGACGCCCGGAGGAGGAACAACCGCCGGGCGGACGACTCCAACGCCGCCCGGACCGAGGTCAGCGGGCTGCTCGACGTCCGCGACCGCGCGGCCTTCCTGCGCACCGACGGCCACCTCCCCGGCGACCGTGACCTGCGCCTGCCCCTGGCGCAGGTCAGGGCGCTCGACCTGCGCCCCGGCGATCGGGTGACCGCGCGCACCACGTCCACGGGCGTCGAAGTGATCTCGGTCGACGGCGAGCGGCCCGGGCGTCCCCGGCCGCACTTCGCCGAGCTGACGCCCGTCCACCCGCACGAACGCCTGGTCCTTGCGACCGGCTCGCCGATCACCCGAGTCGTCGATCTGCTGACCCCGATCGGCAAGGGGCAGCGCGGGCTGATCGTCGCGCCGCCGAAGGCCGGCAAGACCACGGTCCTCAAGGCGATCGCCGACGCCGTCGCCCGCAACCATCCCGGCGTCCACCTCATGGTGGTGCTGGTCGGCGAACGGCCCGAGGAGGTCACCGACTTCCAGCGCTCCAGCCGGGCCGAGGTGATCGCCTCGACCTTCGACCGGCCGGAACGCGACCACGTGGCACTGGCCGAGCTGGCGGTCGAGCGGGCCAGGCGGCTCGCCGAGCGCGGCACCGACGTGATGATCCTGCTGGACTCGCTGACCCGGCTCGGCCGCGCCTACAACACCCTCGCGCCGAGCGGCGGCAAGACCCTGTCGGGCGGCGTCGACGCCTCGGCCCTTTACCTGCCCAAGCGGCTGTTCGGCGCCGCCCGGGCCACCGAGGGGGCCGGCTCGGTCACGATCATCGCCACCGCGCTCGCCGAGACCGGCTCGCGGATGGACGACTTCTTCTACGAGGAGTTCAAGGGCACGGGGAACATGGAGCTGCGGCTGAGCCGGGCGCTCGCCGAGCAGCGCGTGTTCCCCGCCGTGGACGTCACCGCCTCCGGCACCCGGCGCGAGGAACTGCTGCTCGGCGGCGACGAGCGCGAAGCGGTGCGGAAGCTGCGGCGCGTGCTGGCGGCCCTGGACCGCGAGCAGGCCGCCGCCGTACTGCTCGACCGCCTGCGCGAGACACCGTCGAACGCGGCCTTCCTCCGCCAGATCGCCGCGTCCTGATCCTGAGAACCGCCCGGCCGGCGGGTCAGCGGGCGACGCCGACGGCTTGTTTCACCGTCGCGGGGTCGTCCACGAAGGACAGCATCGCGTGGGCGAGGTCGGCCCGCGAGATGGACCGGCCGTGCGGGACGTTGCCGTCGACGACGTGCCGGTAGTCCCCGGTGAGCGGCTTGTCGGTGAGCCGCGGCGGGCGGACGATCGTCCATTCGAGCGGGCTTCGCCGCACCTCTTCCTCCATGGCGCGCAGGTCGGCGTACACGTCGCGCAGGATCCGCTTGAGCAGCGGCAGCGCGACCGCCCGGTAGAGCAGGGGTTCCCCTTCGGGCAGCGGGCCGACCGGGGCCGCGCTCAGCACGACCAGCCTCGGCACGCCGGCGGTCTCCATGGCGCGCACGATCGCGTGCAGTGCCGCCGCGGCGATGCCCGCCTCTTTGCGGCTGTTGGGGCCGAGTGCCGAGATGGCGGCGTCTCTGCCCGCCAGCGCGGGGCGCAGCGCGGCGGGGCTGGTCACGTCCGCCGTGATCACTTCCAGCGCGGAGTGGCTGATGGGAAGGCGGGCGGGGTCGCGTACCACGGCGGTGACCTGGTGCCCGGCGTCCAGCGCCTGCTGGACGACCTCTCTTCCGGTGCGCCCGGTGGCGCCGAAGACGGTGAGCTTCATGAACGTCCCCCAAAGGTTGGTGAGCACTCACTCACATCGTAGGATGAGTACCCTTCCATAGCGCGGCGAAAGCCGCATCTTCCGAGAGGATCGAGCAGCCAGATGCCGCAGTCGCGCACGGCCGCGGGCGCCCGCACCCGCGAGCGCATCCTGGACGCCGCCGAGCGGCTGATGCGCACGATGGGGCTGGCCCGCGTGACCACCAAGGAGATCGCCCGGGCCGCCGAGATCTCCGAGGCCGCCCTCTACCGGCACTTCAGCGGCAAGGAGGAGCTGTTCGTCGCCGTCCTGCAGGAACGGCTGCCGAAGCTCGGCCCGCTGATCGCACGGCTCACGGCCGACTCGGAGGGGCGTTCGACGGAGGAGTGCCTGGCCGAAGTCGCCCGCACGGCGACGCGGTTCTACGAGGCCAGCATTCCCATCGGCTCGTCGCTGTTCGCCGAGCCCGCGCTGCTCCAGCGCCACCGCGAGGAGATCCGCAAGCTGGACGCCGGCCCGCACAAGCCGCTGGCGGCGCTCGCCGGCTACTTCCGGGCTCTGCGCGACAGTGGGCGCGTGCGCGCCGACGCCGACCCGGACGCCGCGGCGTCGCTGCTGCTCGGCGCCTGCTACCAGCGCGCGTTCCTGCGGCTGTTCGTGGGGGACGCGGGCGCGCCGGGCGATGTGGACGACTTCGCGGCGGGCCTGGCGCGCACCATCCTCACCGGCGTCGGCTGAACCGCCACCGCACAGGCCGCCGACCGGATCGCCGCCGACCGGATCGCCGTCGCCGAACCGGTGCCCGCCGAGCCCGCGTCGCCATGTTCCCGGCCTCGATCGGCGTGCCGGGAGGCCGGTACCGTGACATCATGTTACTCGCGAGTAGCATGTAGGCGGAAGCCATCCAGCAGCGAGGAGCCAGCCGTGCCAACGTCTCGTGACGTCGTGTTCGTCGACGGCGTGCGCACCCCCTTCGGCAAGTCGGGGCCCAAGGGCCTGTACGCCGAGACCCGGGCGGATGACCTGGTCGTCCGCGTCATCCGCGAACTGATGCGGCGCAACCCCGGGCTGCCGCCCGAACGCGTCGACGAGGTCGCCATCGCGGCCACCACCCAGATCGGCGACCAGGGCCTGACCATCGGCCGCGCGGCCGCCGTACTGGCCGGGCTGCCCAAGTCCGTGCCGGGGTACGCCATCGACCGCATGTGCGCGGGCGCGATGACCGCCGTCACCACGGTGGCGGGCGGCATCGCCTTCGGCGCCTACGACGTCGCCATCGCGGGCGGTGTGGAGCACATGGGCCGCCACCCGATGGGCGAGGGCGTCGACCCCAACCCGCGGTTCCTGTCCGAAAAGCTCGTCGACGGCTCCGCCCTGATCATGGGCATGACCGCCGAGAACCTGCACGACCGCTACCCCGAGATCGGCAAGGAACGAGCCGACGCCTACGCGGTCGCCTCGCAGGAGAAGGTCGCCAAGGCGTACGCCAACGGCAAGATCCAGCCGGACCTGGTGCCGATGGCGACCCGCAAGGCCGCCGAGGGCTGGGGCCTGGCCACCGAGGACGAGCCGCCGCGGCCGGGCACCACCATGCAGGGCCTGGCCGGGCTGAAGACGCCGTTCCGCCCGCACGGCCACGTCACCGCGGGCAACTCGGCGGGCATCAACGACGGCGCCACCGGCAGCATCATCGCCGCGGCCGGCACCGCCGCCGAGCTGGGCCTGACCGCCAAGATGCGGCTGGTCTCCTACGCCTTCGCCGGGGTGGACCCCGAGGTGATGGGCGTCGGCCCGATCCCCTCCACCGAACGCGCGCTGCGGCTGGCCGGGCTGTCCATCGGCGACATCGGGCTCATCGAGATCAACGAGGCGTTCGCCGTGCAGGTGCTGGCCTTCCTGTCGCACTTCGGCATCGCCGACGACGATCCGCGGGTCAACCCCTACGGCGGCGCGATCGCCTTCGGCCACCCGCTCGCCTCCTCGGGCGTGCGGCTCATGACCCAGCTCGCCCGCGAGTTCGGCGAGCGCCCGGACGTGCGGTACGGCCTCACCACGATGTGCGTCGGCATGGGCATGGGCGGAACGGTCGTCTGGGAGAACCTCGCCTGGGAGGGCGCCAAGTGAGCGGCATCACCGAGATCTTCGACGACGAGGTCGTCACGCACGCCCTGGTCCGGGACGTGCGCCTGCCCGGCGACGCGGGCACGATGGCGTTGATCACGCTGGACAACGGCTTCGACCACACCAAGCCGAACACCTTCGGCCCGCGCGGCCTGACCGAGCTGGGCCAGGCCCTCGACGCGATCAGCGCCCGCACCGACATCGCCGCGGTCGGCGTCACCGGCAAGCCGTTCATCTTCGCGGTCGGCGCCGACCTGAAGGGCGCGGCGCTGGTGCGCACCCGCGAGCAGGCCGAGGCGCTCGGCCGGCTCGGGCACGAGGTGTTCCGCCGGCTCGGCGAGCTGGAGGTCCCCTCGTTCGCGTTCGTCAACGGCGCGGCGATGGGCGGCGGCCTGGAGATCGCGCTGCACTGCACCTACCGGACGATCTCCTCGGGCGTCCCGGCGGTCGCGCTGCCCGAGTGCTTCCTCGGCCTGGTGCCGGGGTGGGGCGGCACCCAGCTCCTTCCCCGGCTCATCGGCCCGGCGAACGCCATCAAGCTGATCATCGAGAACCCGCTGTCGCAGAACCGGATGATCAAGGGCCGTGACGCCTTCGCGCTGGGCGTCGCCGACGCGATCTTCGACCCGGCCGACTTCCTGGAGGAGTCGCTGCGCTGGGCCGCCCGGGTGCTGACCGGCGAGACCGCCGTGGCCCGGCACCCGTTCACCGAGGACGCCGCCGCCTGGCAGGCGGCGGTGGCGGGCGCCCGCGCCCTGGTCGACCTCAAGCTGCGCGGCGCCTCCCCCGCCCCGTACCGCGCCCTGGACCTGATGGAGTCGGCCCGCACCGCGAGCCGCGACGCCGGGTTCGCGGCCGAGACCACGGCGCTGGCCGACCTGCTGATGGGCGACGAGCTGCGCGCCGGCCTGTACTCCTTCGACCTGGTGCAGCGGCGGGCCAAGCGGCCGGCGGGCGCCCCGGACAAGGCGCTGGCCCGCAAGGTCACCAAGGTCGGCGTCGTCGGGGCCGGTCTGATGGCCTCCCAGCTCGGCCTGCTGTTCGCCCGCCGGCTGGAGGTGCCGGTGGTGCTCACCGACCTCGACCAGGCCCGGCTGGACAAGGGCGTCGGCTACGTGCACGCTGAGGTGGACAAGCTGCTCGCCAAGGGCCGCGTCACCAGCGACCAGGCCAACCGGCTGAAGGGCCTGGTCACCGGCTCGCTGACCAAGGACGCCTTCGCCGACGCCGACTTCGTGATCGAGGCCGTCTTCGAGGACCTCGCGGTCAAGAAGCAGGTCTTCGCCGAGGTCGAGGCCGTCGTCGGTCCCGAGTGCGTGCTGGCCACCAACACCTCCTCGCTGCCGGTCTCGTCGATGGCCGCCGATCTGCGCCACCCCGAGCGGGTGGTGGGCTTCCACTTCTTCAACCCGGTCGCCGTGCTGCCGCTGCTGGAGATCGTCCGAGGGGACAAGACCGACGACGCCACGCTCGCCACGGCCTTCGCGGTGGGGAAGGCGCTGAAGAAGTCCAGCGTCCTGGTGAAGGACGCCCCGGCGTTCGTGGTCAACCGGCTGCTCACGCGGTTCATGGGCGAGGTCATCGGCGCGGTGGACGAGGGTACGCCGATCGAGGTGGCCGACCACGCACTCGACGGGCTCGGCCTGCCCATGTCCCCGTTCACGCTGCTCCAGCTCGTCGGCCCCGCCGTCGCGCTGCACGTGTCCGAGACACTGCACGAGGCGTTCCCCGGCCGGTACGGCGTCTCGGCGAACCTCGCGACGCTGGTGAAGGCCGGCAAGCCGGGCGTCTACGCGCCGGACTTCTCCATCGACCCCGAGGCACGGCAGATCTTCGAGGCGGCCGGGGTGACCGGGCCGGACGCCGGCCAGGTGCGCGACCGGGCGCTGCGCGCGCTGGCCGAGGAGATCGGCATCATGCTGGACGAGGGCGTGGTCGCCGCGGCCGAGGACATCGACCTGTGCATGATCCTCGGCGCGGGCTGGCCGTTCCACAACGGCGGCATCACGCCGTACCTGGACAGGACCGGCGTGTCCGCGCAGGTCAACGGCCGCCCGTTCCTCGCTCCCGGCGTGGCCTCGGTCCCCGCCTGAGTTCCCGCCATGGCCGGCGCCGTCAGCTCTGGTAGTCCTTGAGCGTGATGGCGTCGGCCTGCTGGAGCCGCTTGACGATCATCTTCCGCCACGGCACGTACGGCAGCGACCTGATCATCATGTCGCGCATCATGACGTGCGCCCTCGTCTTGGGGAACAGGAAACCGGTCTCGCCGCCGTTGGCGCGCGCCTGGGACGCCGTGACGTACCCGCGCATCTCGCGCTCGTACCCGGCGAACCCGGCGCGGTGGTCGCCGCCTGCGGCGGCCAGCTCACCCGCGAGCACGTACGCGCCGACCAGGGCCAGGCTCGTGCCGAGGCCGCTGAGCGCCGACGGGCAGTACGCCGCGTCGCCCAGCAGGACGGTCCGGCCGCTGGACCAGCGATCCATGTGGATCTGGCCGATGGTGTCGAAGTAGAAGTCCTCCGCCTCCCACATGGCCGAGAGCAGCCGGGGGACCTCCCAGCCGACGTCTGCGAACCGGTCGGCGATGATCTTCTTCTGCTGCCCGGTGTCGTACCGGTCGTAGGACAGCGGCGGCGAGGTGAAGGCGAACAGCGCCTTGGCCTCATCCGGCAGGGGAGTGGGCCGGATGGCCACCGCGCGCCCGCCGAGCGGGGTGTGGTAGCGGTCCCACCGGTCGTGGGCCATCGGGTAGGGGATGGTGAAGTAGGAGGTGTAGGAGCCGAGATGCCGGGCGAACCCTGCCTCCTCCCCGAAGACGAGCGACCGGATGGTCGAGTGGATGCCGTCCGCGCCGACCACCAGGCCGAACCGCCGCCGGCCGCCGCCGGCGAACCGCACCTCGACGCCGTCGCCGTCGTCGGCGAGCGCGGTGACGTGGTCCCCGAAGATGTACTCGGTGTCGTCGCGGGTGGCGTCGTAGAGCACCTGTGACAGGTCGCCGCGCAGGATCTCGATCTCGCCGACCGCGCCCTCGCCGCCGAGGAGCTCCACCGGCATGCTCGCCCGGGGCCGGCCCGAGGCGTCGACGAACGACATGCCGCGCGTGCCGATGCTCGCCCGGCGGATCTCGGCCGCCAGGCCCATCCGCCAGACCACCTCGTGGGCGACCCCGCGCAGGTCGATCGCGTGGCCGCCCTCTCTGAACGCCGGGGCGCGCTCCACGACGACCGGGTCGAACCCGTGGCGGCGCAGCCAGAAGGCCAGCGCGGGACCGGCGACGCTCGCACCGTTGATCAGGACGCTTCGGTTCATCACAGCTCCTCGGGGGATGGCGATTCCGCGGTGTATGTACGGTGTACGGACCGATGCGTACAAGGTAGTTTGTACGGTGTACAGACGCAACGAACTGCGGAAATGCCACCGCCAGCACTAGTGCGGCCTCCGGCGGGTGCACCTCGGCCGCACGGAAAAGCGCCTCGTCATCACCGATCCGCCCGCCGGACGGCGGCCCGGAGAGCGCACTAGTGCACTAGTACACTCGGCGACGCACCCGTGCGCCGCGCCCAGCGGAAGGAGCCCCCGGTTGAACCGCCTCGGGACACGACCAGAGCCGCCGTACGCCCGGATCGTCCGGGAGATCCGGCGCCGCATCACTACCGGCGAACTGCGCGCCGGAGACCGGGTGCCCTCGACCCGGCAGATCACGCAGGAGTGGGGCGTGGCCATGGCGACCGCCACCAAGGTGCTCGCGACGCTCCGCCAGGAAGGGCTCGTGCAGCCGAAGCCGGGCGTCGGCACCGTGGTGCGCGTCCCCGAGCCGGGCCAGGTGCCCGTACGCGGCCGTGAGCCCGCACCGGCCGTGGACGGCGAGCACGAGCCGGCCCGCGCGCGCCTGGTCCGTACCGCGATCGAGATCGCCGACGCTGAGGGCATCGCGGCCCTGTCGATGCGCAGGGCCGCCGCCGCGCTCGGCCTGCCCACCATGTCGCTGTACCGGCACGTCCAGAGCAAGGAAGAGCTCGTGCTGCTGATGGCCGACGCGGTGTTCGGCGCGGAGTTCGCGCCCGTCCCTTCCGCCCGCACCTGGCGGGAGCGGCTGGAGCTGGCCGCCCGGCAGCACTGGGCGATGTACCGCCGTCATTCCTGGCTCGCCCAGGTGCAGTCGTTCACCCGCCCCCTGATGTCGCCCAACGCGCTCGCGGGCACCGAGTGGGTGATGCAGGGCCTCACCGGCCTGGGCCTGCGGCCGAACGAGATGCTGCACACGGTGGTCACCGTCTACAGCTACGTGCACGGCGTGGCCGTCAACCTCGAAGGCGAGGCGCAGGCGCGCCAGGAGAGCGGGGTCACCGACGACGAGTGGATGGCGGCGCACGCCCCGGCCTTCGACGGGCTCTTCACCTCCGGGCGGTTCCCGGCCTTCTCGCAGGTCCTGCAGTCCCCGGGGGTCGAGCTGGACCTGGACAGCCTCTTCGAGTTCGGGCTGCGCAGCCTGCTCGACGGCGTCGCGGTGCGCGTCCAGGCGGCCCGCGGGCGTCCGGGCCGGCGGTGAGCGGCGAGCCGGGCGGTCACGGCGGTCGGGGATGATGGAGGGATGCTCGCCGACGTCATCCCGTACCTGCTGTGCCCGGTCTGCCAGGGCGATCTCGCCCTGGCCGGCGGGGTGGTGCGGTGCGGGCAGGGGCACGCGTACGACGTCGCCAAGCAGGGGTACGTGAGCCTGCTGACCGGCTCGGCGGCCCCGGGCACGGCCGACACCCCGGCCATGGTCGCGGCGCGGGCGGCGTTCCTCGGCGCGGGCCACTTCGCCCCGCTGGCCCGCCAGCTGCGCGAACTGCTGCACGCGGCCCCGGTCCTCGCCTCCGCAGGAGACACGGAGCGGCACGGCACGATGGTCGCGCGCGGAACGGGAGCACCCGAACAGGGCGGCTCGGCGGCCGGCGGGCGCGGGCCCGCGGTGATCCTGGACGCCGGGGCCGGCACCGGCCACTACCTGGCCGAGGTGCTGGGCCCCGCTGACACGGGCATCGCGCTGGACATCTCCAAGCACGCGCTGAAGCGGGCCGCCCGGGCCCACCCCCGCATCGGCGCGGTGGTGGCGGACGTGTGGCGGCCGCTGCCGGTCAGGGACGCATGCGCCGACGTGCTGCTGAACGTCTTCGCCCCGCGCAACGGGCCGGAGTTCGCCCGCGTGCTGCGCCCCGGCGGCACACTGATCGTGGTGACCCCGACCCCGCGGCACCTGTCACCGCTGGTCGGCGAGCTCGGCCTGCTGTCGGTGGACGAGGACAAGGCACGGCGGATCGCGGAGTCCCTCGGGACGCACTTCACCGAGGCCGGGGAGCACGAGGTGACGGCCGAGATGCGCTTGGATCACCGGGCCGTGGAGACGGTGGCCGGCATGGGCCCGAGCGCCTGGCACACCGACGCCGAGGCACTCGGCCGAGAAATCCTCCGCCTGCCCGACCCGGTGACCGTCCAGATGTCGTGCCGGGTCTCTCTGTTCCGTAAGATCGCCTAGACGCACTCGAATACCCAATTTCCCTGACTTTGTAGGCCAATCTCGGTTTAGAAGCGACATACTTGACGGCAACCCGCCGATCCCGGTCCGGGAAGCGTGAGGGAGGGGCACGCCCATGAAGGCCGAGGAACGCTGGCAGGCCAGGTTCCGCGCGGCACGTATGACCCTGCCCACCTGGGCACGGATGGCCCCGTCCCGAGCCGTGTACCGCTGCAACATCTCCGGCGTGTGGGAGATCCACGCCTGGGACCGGGCCACCGGCGCCTCCCGGCAGGTCACCAGCCGCCCGCGCGGCACCTCCCACGCGGCGATCGACCCCACCGGCCAGTGGATCTGGTGGTTCTCCGACACCTACGGCGACGAGTTCGGCATCTGGATGCGGCAGCCCTTCCACGGCGGGCCGGAGATCGCCGCGCACCCCGACCTCGCCCCAGGGCACCCGACCGGCCTGGCGTTGTCGGCCGTCGGCACGGCCGTGGTGGGCCGCAGCAGCCGCCACGGCTTCCAGGTGCTGCACATCAAGGTCGGCAGCGACGACAAACCCGCCGTCATCTACGAATCCCGCGAGTTCACCCAGGTCGCGGGCATATCGCTCGACGGCTCGCTGATCGCGGTGAGCCACAGCGAGCACGGCGACTCCCGCCACCCCGCCCTGCGGGTGATCAGGCCGAACGGGTCGGTCGCCGGAGAGCTGAACGACGGGCCGGGCAAAGGCTTCTCGGGCGTGCGCTTCGCCCCCGCCATGGCCGACCGGCGCATCCTGGCGCTGCACGAGCGGCGCGGCCGGCGCGAGCCGCTGGTCTGGGACCCGGTGACCGGCGAGGAGCGCGAGATCTGGCTGCGCGTCCCCGGTGAGATCACCGCCGACTGGTACCACGACGGGCGGGCGCTGCTGATCGGCCACAACGACCGCGCCAGGACCGAGCTGTACCGGTACGACCTCGGCGGCGGTCACCTGACCGAGATCAAGACGCCGCACGGCGTGATCCACGACGCGATGCCCCGGCCGGACGGCACCGTCGAGTACTCCTGGTCGAGCGCGGCGCGCCCGCCGGCGATCAGGGCCAGCGACGGCCACGTCGTGATGAACCAGTCGGGACCGTCGGCGCCGCCGTCCGTGCCGCTGGAGGACGTCCTCGTCGACGGGCCGGGCGGGCGCATCCACGCCCTGGTGTCGCGCCCGAGCCCCGGCAGCCCGCCGTACCCCACGGTGTTCCTGCTGCACGGCGGCCCGGCCGCGCAGGACGACGACTCGTTCATGCCGAACGTCGCCGCCTGGGTGGACATGGGCTTCGCGGTCGTCCGGGTCAACTACCGGGGCTCCACCGGGTACGGATCGGCCTGGCGGGACGCGCTGCGCGGCGACGTGGGCCACATCGAGCTCGCCGACGTGGCGGCGGTGCGCGATTGGGCGATCAACCAGGGCGTGGCCGATCCCGACCGCATGGTGCTCGCGGGCGCGTCCTGGGGCGGCTTCCTCACCCTGCTCGGCCTGGCGACCCAGCCCAAGTGGTGGGCGGCCGGCATCGCCGCGGTGCCGATCACCGATCACGCCGCGGCCTACTCCGACGAGACCGAGGGCCTGCGCGCCTACCACCGTGCGCTCTTCGGCGGGTCGCCGCAGGAGGTGCCCGAGCTGTACGCGGCGTCGTCCCCGATCAGCTACCTGGACTCGGTGGAGGCGCCGCTGCTGGTGCTGGCCGGCGAGAACGACCCGCGGTCACCGATCCGGCAGATCGACAAGTACCTGAACAAGCTCGCCGAAGGCGGGCACGACTTCGAGGTCTACCGCTACCCGGCCGGGCACGCCGCCCTAGTGATCGAGGAGCGCATCCGCCAGATGGCCGTCCAGATCGAGTTCGCCTGCAAGCACGTCGGAGCCCCCCAACCCGCCGACACCTTCTCCTAAGGGCGCCGCCTCAAGGGCGCCGCGAGCCGCCGAGCGTAGCGAGGCCAAGCTATACAGCTCGTGGCG
>NZ_BMNT01000031.1:0-34484 GCF_014646695.1 Sphaerisporangium melleum | reverse complement strand
GGAGGAGGGAGGGTGAGGAACGAGCCCGTACGACGAACGAAGGACGCCGCCTCAAAGGCGCCACGAGCCGCCGAGCGTAGCGAGGCCAAGCTATACAGCTCGGAGGACGAGGATGGCGAGGTCGTCGGCACTGGGCTCGATCGCGAAGTCCTGGACGGCGCGGCGGATGCGCTCGGCGACCGCGCGGGCGGACAGGTCGGCGCACTCGGCCAGGAGGCCGGCCAGGCCGCCGTCGTCGTCCAGCAACCGGTCGCCGGAGCGGCGCTCGGTCACCCCGTCGGTGACGCCGAGCAGGACGTCGCCCGGCGCGAGGTGGACGTGGTCGGCGGTGAACTCGGCCTCGGGGAAGACGCCGAGCAGCGACTGGGAGGTCACCACGGCCTCGACCGCCCCGCTCGGCCGCAGCCGCAGCGCCTCGGGATGCCCGGCGGAGATCAGCGACAGGTCGAGACCGCCGGCGGTGCGGCGGATCTCGCCGTGCAGCAGGGTGAGGAACCTCGCCCGCTCGCCCTCTTCGAGGATCGCGCGGTTGAGGCGCGAGACGACGGCGGCGACGTCGTACCCCTCGCGGGCCAGCAGCCGCAACGTGTGCCGCGCCAGGCCGGTGACGGCGGCGGCCTGCGGGCCGGTGCCGCAGACGTCGCCGATGGCGAACCGCCAGGTGCCCTCGCCGGTGGAGAACAGGTCGTAGAAGTCGCCACCGACCTCGTTGTTCTCGCCGGCCGGCTCGTACACCACGGAGTAGTCCAGCCCCGGGGTCTCGGCGGGGGTGCCGGGGGGCAGCAGGCTGCGCTGGAGGGCACGGTTGGCGTCGGCCTGCTGGGCGTACAGGCGGGCGTTGTCCATGGCGAGGGCGGCGCGCCGGCCGAGGTCTTCGGCGAGCTGGGCGATGTCGTCCGGGAAGCGGCCGGAGCGGCCGAGGCACATCACGCCGAGGCTGCGCCCGCGGGCGACCAGGGGGAAGGCCAGGGACTGCCAGTCGCCGAGCTGGATCGGCATCGGGGTGAGGTTCTCCGCCGAGGGGATGGTGACCTCGGCCAGCTCACCGCGCAGGTCGTCGATCTGGAACTCGTCGGCGTGCCAGAGGTAGGCGAGCTCGGGCGGGCCGCCGTCGGAGCCGGGGGTGTAGACGGCGCACCAGGTGGCCAGGCGCGGCACCACGATCTGGGCGATGAGGGCGGGCACCATGTCGGGGTCGAGCGTCCCGGCGAGCAGGTCGCTGGCGTCGGCGAGGAAGCCGAGCCAGCCGGGCCCCTGGGAGGTGCGCCGTCCCGCCCAGTCATCGGCGGTGCGGGCCATGCCGGTGCCGCCGGGCAGGCGAAGACGGGCCCAGCGGGTGCGCAGCGCGCCGTCGAAGCTGACCCCCCAGTCGGTCACCGCCTGAGATGGCGGGGCCACCGGCACGGTCTGGGTCTCCTTCTCTCGCACCTCAATCTGGAGCGAATCCCCCTGATGGACCCATACAATGTCAAAAGGGACATCGCTCGTCTCAGAGACCAGATCTTCGGTCAGTCTCTCGGCCTCCGAGAGGATGGGCACGGCGGCCCACGCGGTCAGCACCTCACGGGTGAACCGCGCCGCCTCGGGTAGGGCCGTTCTGCCGGACGCGAAGGACGCGGCCAGCACACCCCGGGAAGAACTTGTCATTACACCGTGCTTACCACAGTCGACTGTCACACGCGGTCGATCGACAGGGCGACCGCACAACGTCCTTCATGCCAGACTGGCACTACTCCGCATCCCGCCCGAACAGCGTGAAGGAGGCTTCATGAAGGGTACCCCTACCACGGGGACCGGTTCGGAGCGGTCCTATACCTATAGCGAACCCGATCTCCTGCCGTTCCTGGAAACGCTCATGGCCTGGCGCGATGGCGACTTCCGCAAACGGGTGCCCTACGCCCCTCCGGGGGTTCTCAGCGAGGTCAGGCTACTGCTCAACGAGGTGGCGGATCGCCGCGAGCACCTCGCCAACGAGCTGATCAGAGTCAGCCGCGAGGTCGTCAAGGAAGGCCGCTTCAGCGTCCGCCTGGTGGCCGGGCCCGGCGTCGGCCTGTGGTCCGAGAGCGTCCACTCGGTGAACGACCTGATCGACGCGCTGGTGAGCCCGGTGAGCAGCGCGGCCGACGTCCTCGACGCCGTCGCGCAGGGCGACCTGTCCCAGCGGCTGGACGTCGGGCGCACGGCCAAGGGCGATGTACGGCGGCTCGGCAAGGCCATCAACGGCATGGTGGACCAGCTCGCCCTGTTCAGCTCCGAGGTCACCCGGGTCGCCCGCGAGGTCGGCTCCGAGGGGCAGCTCGGCGGGCGGGCCAACCTGCGCGGCATGTCCGGTAGCTGGCGCGACCTCACCGAGGCCGTGAACACCATGTCCAGCCGGGTCTCCGCGCAGGTCCGGGACATCGCCGTGGTCACCACCGCGGTGGCCAGGGGCGATCTCAGCCGCAAGGTCACCGTCGACGCCGTCGGCGAGATGCTGGAGCTCAAGAACACCGTCAACACCATGGTCGACCAGCTCTCGGCGTTCGCCGAGGAGGTCACGAGGGTCGCCCGCGAGGTCGGCACCGAGGGCGAGCTGGGCGGCCAGGCGCGGGTGCGGGGCGTGTCGGGCGTCTGGAAGGACCTCACCGACAACGTCAACGTCATGGCGAGCAACCTGACCAGCCAGGTGCGCGGCATCGCCACCGTGGCCACGGCGGTCGCCCAGGGCGACCTGTCCAAGAAGTTCACCGCGGACGCGCGCGGTGAGATCCTCCAGCTCAAGACCACCCTCAACACCATGGTCGACCAGCTCTCGCTGTTCGCCGACGAGGTCACCCGCGTCGCCCGCGAGGTCGGCACCGAGGGCCAGCTCGGCGGCCGGGCCGAGGTCAAGGGTGTGTCGGGGGTCTGGAAGGACCTCACCGACAACGTCAACTCGATGGCGAACAACCTGACCTACCAGGTGCGCAACATCGCCCAGGTCACCAAGGCCGTGGCCGGCGGCGACCTGTCCAAGAAGATCGACGTGGACGCCCAGGGCGAGATGCTGGAGCTGAAGTCCACGATCAACACCATGGTGGACCAGCTCTCCTCGGTGGCCTCCGAGGTGAGCCGCGTGGCCCGCGAGGTCGGCTCCGAGGGTCAGCTCGGCGGCCAGGCCCAGGTCCACGGCGTGTCCGGGGTCTGGAAGGACCTCACCGACAACGTCAACTTCATGGCCAACAACCTGACCTCACAGGTGCGGCAGATCGCCGCCGTCTCCACGGCCGTGGTGCAGGGCAACCTGTCCAAGAAGATCACGGTGGACGCGCAGGGCGAGATCCTGCAGCTCAAGGACACCGTCAACACCATGGTCGACCAGCTCTCGCTGTTCGCCGACGAGGTCACCCGCGTCGCCCGCGAGGTCGGCACCATGGGCCAGCTCGGCGGCCAGGCCCGCGTCCGCGGGGTGTCGGGCGTCTGGAAGGACCTCACCGACAACGTCAACTCGATGGCCACCAACCTGACCTACCAGGTGCGCAACATCGGCGAGGTCACCACGGCGGTCGCCCGGGGCGATCTGTCCAAGAAGATCGACGTGGACGCCCAGGGCGAGATCCTGGTGCTGAAGACGACCATCAACCGCATGGTGGACCAGCTCTCCTCCTTCGCCTCCGAGGTGACCCGGGTGGCCCGCGAGGTGGCCTCCGAGGGCCAGCTCGGCGGCCAGGCCCGCGTCGGAGGCGTCCAGGGCACCTGGAAGCAGCTCACCGAGAGCGTGAACGAGCTGGCCAGCAGCCTGAGCACGCAGGTGCGCGCCATCGCCGAGGTGACCAGCGCGGTCGCCCGCGGCGACCTCACCCGCTCGATCACCGTCGAGGCGCAGGGCGAGCTGGCCGACCTGAAGAACAACATCAACACGATGGTGTCGAACCTGGTGAACACCACCAAGGCCAACCAGGAACAAGACTGGCTCAAGAGCAACCTCGCCCGCGTCTCGCGCCTCATGCAGGGCCACCGTGACCTGATGGAGGTCGGCAAGCTCATCATGAGCGAGCTGACCCCGCTGGTGTCGGCCCGCTACGGCGCGTTCTACATGGTCGACAGCCCGGCCGACAACGAACTCAAGCTGATCGCCGGGTACGGCGTGCGGCCGGGACGCAGCGCCCGGCAGAGCTTCATGTTCGGCCAGGGCATCGTCGGGCAGGCCGCCTCCGAGGGCCGGCCGATCGTGCTGGACGACGTCCCCGCCGGCTACCTGACCATCGACTCGGGGCTGAGCCACTCCACGCCCGCCCAGATCGTCGTGCTACCCGTCCTGTTCGAGAACCAGGTGCTCGGCGTGCTGGAGCTGGCCTCGTTCGGCCGGTTCTCCGAGGTCCACCTGGCCTTCCTCAACCAGTTCGTCGAGACCATCGGTGTGACGATGAACACCATCATCGCCAACTCGCGCACCGAGGGCCTGCTCACCGAGTCCCAGCGGCTCACCACCGAGCTGCGCGAGCGCTCCGACGAGCTGCAGCGTCAGCAGGAGGAGCTGCGCCGGTCCAACGCCGAGCTGGAGGACAAGGCCGCGCTGCTCGCCAAGCAGAACCGCGCCATCGAGATCCAGAACTTCCAGATCGAGCAGGCCCGCCGCACGCTGGAGGAGCGCGCCGAGCAGCTCGCGGTCTCCTCGCGCTACAAGACCGAGTTCCTCGCGAACATGTCCCACGAGCTGCGCACACCGCTGAACAGCCTGCTGGTGCTGGCCAAGCTGCTGACGGAGAACGCCGAGGGCAACCTCACCGCCAAGCAGGTGGAGTTCGCCCGCACCATCCACGGGGCCGGCTCCGCGCTGCTCCAGCTCATCAACGACATCCTCGACCTGTCCAAGGTCGAGGCCGGGCGCATGGACGTCCACCCGCAGCAGCTCTCGCTGCCCAAGCTGGTGGAGTACGTCGAGGCGACCTTCGCGCCGCTCGCCCAGGACAAGGGGCTGTCGTTCACCGTCGAGGTCGAGCCGTCGGTGCCCGAGGAGCTGCACACCGACGAGCAGCGCCTGCAGCAGGTGCTGCGCAACCTGCTGTCCAACGCGGTCAAGTTCACCCCGGCGGGCGAGGTGCGCCTGCGGATCAGCCAGGCCGACGGCGGCGTGCCGTACGTCGACCGTACGCTGCACGACAAGCAGGACATGCTGTCCTTCTCGGTGGTGGACACCGGCATCGGCATCGCCCCGGACAAGCTGGAGATGATCTTCGAGGCGTTCCGTCAGGCGGACGGCACCACCAGCCGCAAGTACGGCGGCACCGGGCTCGGCCTGTCGATCTGCCGCGAGATCGCCCGCCTGCTCGGCGGCGAGATCCACGCCATGAGCGAGCCGGGCAAGGGCAGCACGTTCACCCTGCACCTGCCGATCAGCTACAGCGGCCCGCTCGAGGGCAGCAGCGGCGGCGCGGCGGTCACCACGAGTGACGGCCGGCCGTACGCCGACGGTGTCGGCCGCGCCGATGCCGCCGAGCTGTCCCAGGTGACCGACCTCGGCGAGGCGGTGCGCCTGCCGTCGCTGTCCGAGGGCGTCACGAGCCAGGTATGGCAGGGCGACGACCCGCTGAACGGCGCCAAGATCCTGATCGTGGACGACGACATCAGGAACGTCTTCGCGCTGACCAGCGTGCTCGAACGGCACGGCTCCACCGTGGTCTACGCCGAGAACGGCCGTGAGGGCATCGAGCAGCTCGAACGCAACGAAGACGTCGCGCTGGTGCTGATGGACATCATGATGCCCGAGATGGACGGCTGGGCCACGACGTCGGCGATCCGCCGCATGCCGCAGTTCGCCGATCTGCCGATCATCGCGCTCACCGCGAAGGTCATGCAGGGTGACCGGGAGAAGAGCATCGCCTCCGGGGCGTCCGACTACGTACCGAAACCGGTGGACGTCGACCGGCTGCTGGAGCGCCTGCGCGGCTGGCTCACGCGGGGCCGGGTGCCGTCGGGTGACGGAAAAGAAGGGCGCGGATGATGCCGGACCGAGCGAAGATCCTGCTGGTCGACGACCGCGAGGAGAACCTCATCGCGCTTGAGGCCATCTTGAGCTCTCTTGACGTGGTGGCCGTGCGGGCGCGCTCCGGTGAGGAGGCGCTGAAGCACCTCCTCGGCATCGACTTCGCGCTCATCCTGCTGGACGTGCGGATGCCGGGCATGGACGGCTTCGAGACGGCGGCGCACATCAAGCGGCGCGAGCGCACCCGCAACATCCCGATCATCTTCCTCACCGTGGTCGACAGCGCTCCCGACTACGCCTTCCGCGGGTACGCCGCGGGCGCCGTCGACTACCTCACCAAGCCGTTCGACCCCTGGGTGCTCCGGGCCAAGGTGTCGGTCTTCGTCGAGCTGTACAACATGAACCGCCGGCTCGCCGAGCAGGCCGCGTTGCTGCGCGAGCGGCTGTCCGTCGAGTTGCCCGACGGCGTGGGCGCCGAGGTGCTGCCCGAGCTGTCGCGGCGCCTCACCGCCGTCGAGCACGACCTGGCCCGGGTCGAAGAGCTGGTCGCCCAGGCGAACGGCAGCACCTCGCTGGCCGGGCCGGTCAAGGACCTCACCGAGCGCGTCAACCACCTGCGCGCCGGATTCGACGCGCTCTCCTGACGACCTTGTGACGCGACGGCCGGGCGGCCGGCCGCCGCCCGGTTCGTCCTTCGCCGGCGCCGTGGCCCGCCACCCGCGCCGGACGATCAGCGCCGGAACGCCGCGGAGACGCCCGGCTCAGCGGCGCGCGCGTTCCAGGGCGTCCCAGAAGCCCCTGCGCAGTGCATGGCGCACCTCGTCGTGCAGGAGGAAGTCGATGGGCAGCGAGGAGCCCTGGAGCAGCCGCGCCTCCAGGTCGGAGGGCATGCGCGGCTTGCGGGCCAGCACGGCCTCCAGCCACAGGGCGGGGGCGTCACGGGCGACCGACTCGCCGAAGTCGTGGCCCTCCTTGTGCGCGGCCTTCACCGCGTCGGCGAGGGTGGTGGTGCCGGGCGTGCTCGGCGGCACCGGCGCGGGCTGCGGGCCGGTGTACGGGCCGAGGTGCGGCGCGGGGTAGGGCGGCGGGCTGGACGGGCCACCGGAGCCGCCAAGGGTGTACTGCGGCGGGACGGGGGCCGGCATCGGGCCGGTGGGCGGGCCCGACTGCCGCGGAGCGGCATGCGAGGACGAGCGGCCCTCGTACCCGGAATGGGCGGCGGGCAGGGCGGGCGTGGCGGAGCGCTGCGCCCCACCGGAGGACGGGCGCGCGGCGGGCCCGTGAGCCCCTGAAGCGTGCGAACCGGTGCCGTGCGAACCGGTGCCGTGTGCACCGGTGCCGTGCGCGCCGGTGCCGTGCGCGCCGGTCGCGTGGGCACCGCCGGTGTGCGCCCCGGCGGGCGGGCCGGCGAGGCCGCTCTCGCGGGCCGGGCCGGGTGAGCCGGGAGAGCCCGGCGACCCGGCGGGCGCCTGGCCGCCGGAGGAGGCGGGGCCGGAACGTCCGGCGGACAGGCCGGTGTCGGCGCCGGAGGAGGAACCGGACGTCGCGGCCCGGCCGGAGCCGGAGGAGCTCCCGGAGCTCCCGGAGTTCGCCGAACCCGCTGAGCCGCTCGGCCGGGACAGGCCGGTGACGGCCGGGAAGCCCATGGTGAGGCCGCCGCCGGGCCCCTCGGGCACGATCTCATCGGCCCGGCCACCCGACGACGCCAGGCCGCTGGAGGCGAGACCCGTCCCTGGGCCGGAGGGCGCGCGGGTGGACTGCGCACGCGAGTCGCTCACTCGGGAGGCCGGCTGCTCGGCGCCGTACGAGGACGAACCGAACGAGCCCGTGCCACCCCCGCTCGCGGCGAAGGCACCGGTGGCGGGGGGACCCTGAGACCCGGCGTCCCGCACGCCCTGCCCGAGTGCGGACGGCTGGTACTCGGGTTCGGCGGCGTACTCAGGACCGGGCGTGTAGTCGGTGCCGGGCTGGTACTCCGGGCGCGCCGCGGCCTGGTGGTCGCGCTCCTGCCCGGCCGCGGGCCGGGAGTACTCGCCTCGCGGCTGTTGTCCGTTGACGGGCCGGGAGAACTCACTCGGCGACCGCTCGCCCGTGACGGGCAGGGAGTACTCCTCCGATGACCGCCGGCCCGTGGCAGGCGGGGAGAACTCCTCCGGTGACCGCTGTCCGGTGGCGGGCGAGGAGTACTCCTCCTGCGGCCCCTGGCCCGGCGAGGGAGTGGCGTAGCCCGCCCGCGGCCCCTGCCCGGCCGGCGCGCCCGCGTAGTCGGCACCGGAGTAGTCGGGACGGGATGCCGGGGCGGCGGAGGCTCCCGGACGGTCGGCGCCGTGCGCGCTGTGGGCGTCGGAGCCGCGCGAGCCCAGGCCGAGGGACGGAGCGCTCAGGTGGCCGTCGCCCTGCCCTGTGGGTGAGCCGGCGCCGTGCGCGCCCTCGCCCGCTGGGGGCGCCGGGTGCTCGGAGCCGCCCTGGCCGGGAGCGCCGGGATGACCGGGGGCCTGACCAGGGACGAGGCCGGGCGCGTCGGAGCGGAGCGCCCCCTGCCCCAGGCCGACCGGCGCGTGCGACCGCTCGTACGGGGACGGGCCGGGGGTCTCAGGACCGGGCACGTCGGGTGCCCCCTGGCCGAGGGTGCTCGCGAAGGTTCCCTCGGGGTCGGCTGCGGCGTTGGGGCCGGAGGCCGGGACGGGAGGGGCGGCGGAGACCGGCCCGTGCCCGGACGGCACCGGCACGGGGCCCGCCGCCGGGGACGGCGGACGGCTCGGCTGCCGGTCGAGCCGGGTGTCGTGGCCGCGGCCGTTGGCCAGCGGCTGCGCGAGCCGGCGTCCGTTCCCCGCGATGCCACCGCCCTCGGCGGCGATGTTGCCGGTGACCAGGTTGACGTAGGGCCGCAGGTGACCGCTGCCGATCTCGATCAGGTCGTCGCACTCCTGCTGCAGGGTGCGCGACACCGTCCAGCCGCCCTCGGCCGCGATGTGGATGACGGTGACCCGGATGCCGAGGTCCTGGGCGTCGCTCACGACCTGCGCGAGGTCCTCGTCGCCGCTGACCACGACGGCGTCGCAGATGGCGTTGTTGCGGGCCAGGGTCATCAGGTCGCGGTGGACCTGGGCGTCCACCCCTTCCCTGCGGCCGGGCCGGATGCGGGCGAGCCGCAGCTTGAGGCCGGGAAGGTCGGCGAGCGCGTCGTGCTCGGGCGTGCGCCTGCCCTCGACGGTCGCCTCGTACCAGTAGCAGCGCAGCAACGGCAGGCCCGTGCGGTCGCGCGCGAGCGTGGACAGCAGGTCGAGCAGACCGGGATAGTCCCAGGCGACGGCTTCGCGATGGCGGGTCCCATGCACGGCCATCGCGCCGTCCGCCAGCAGATGGCCAGCGTCCACGAACAGCGCGCAGCGATCCACGCGACACCGCCCTTTCTTCATGACCCGGGTCCGGTGGCGGCCGAACCCCGGCCCTATCTCAGGGTAATGAAGCCACTGATCGTGCGAGGGTGAATCCCGGCGATTCGGCCCGCGCCTGACCATATGCAGGAACGTTCATGGCAGACCGTATCAGTTTGCGCCCTATTCCCGACCTGGGGTGATAAACGAGTGGCCGGGCAGTCGTCGCGAATCGGACCTCTCTAGGCTTGCCCCCATGAGCGATCGTGGGAATCTGCTGGATGAGATCAAGAAAAAGGGCGTGGTGCACGGCCGGGTGGTGCTCTCCTCCGGGCGCGAGGCCGACTGGTATGTGGATCTTCGGCGCATCACGCTGGACGGCGCCGCCGCCCCGCTCGTGGGCCGGGTGATGCTGGACCTGACCGAGGACCTCGGGTACGACGCCGTCGGCGGGCTGACGCTCGGGGCGGACCCGGTGGCCGCCGCCATGCTGCACGCCGCCGCCGCGCGCGGCCGGACGCTGGACGCTTTCGTGGTCCGCAAGGCGGGCAAGGCGCACGGCCTGCAGCGCCGCGTCGAGGGCCCGGACGTCGCCGGCCGCCGGGTGCTCGCCGTCGAGGACACCTCGACCACCGGGTCGTCGGTGCTGACGGCGGTGGAGGCGCTGCGCGAGGCCAGGGCCGAGATCGTCGGTGTCGCGACCATCGTCGACCGCGGCGCGGCGGCGGCGATCGAGGCGGCCGGCCTGCCCTACCGCACGGCCTACACCCTCACCGATCTCGGTCTGGACTAGGTCACCGGCCAGCGCCGCCGCGCTCTCAGGAGGAGACGTCGCGCTTGACCTTCATGGTCAGCCGTTCCCCCGGCTTGCCGGGGGGACGCGCCACGCCGTTGACCTCGACGTACACGGTGGAGGCGTCGCCGAGCACGACGTCGAGAGCCCGCTGGAAGTAGGCGGCCTGCTGGCCGCGGCGCAGGTCGCGGTCCTCCACGATGTCGCCGCCGGTGATCCGGACGAACAGCGGGCACAGGTCGGCCTGGCACTCGACGAGGACGGTGGGCACTTCGGACCCGGGTGAGGAGATCGGGCCCGCCGGGGACGGGGACGCGGGCGGCGCGGTGACGTCCGGGCCGGACTCGGCGACCGCGGCGGTCGGCGACGGCACGGCGTCAGAGTTCAGCGAGCCCACCAGGGACACTCCGCCCAGCGCGAGCAGCGCGAGCAGCACCAAGATCGCCAAGCCCACCAGCAGCAGGCGGGCGAAGCCGATCGGGTCGGAACTGTGGCGTCCCACATACCGGAGAGTAGCGCCTGCGCGTCCGGGAGAGGCCCCTCGAACAGGACTTTCCCTGCGGGCCCACCTATCGGGAAGGGTGGGCTAGAGCGGAGTGGTGTCCCGGTGGTGGCGGCCGCGCGGCTCGGCCACCGGCGCGGCCTTCGCCTCCTTGCGGCCCTTGAGGATCTCGCGGATGATCGGGATCACCGACAGCAGGACGATCACCGCCGCGCCGGGCAGGATGTAGCGGTCGACGTTGGGGATGGTGCTGCCGGCGAAGTACCCGAAGAGCAGCAGCGACTCGGTCCACAGCAGGCCGCCCACGACGTTCCACAGGAAGAACCGGGACGTGGGCATGCCGAGCATGCCGGCGACCGGGTTGAGGAACGTGCGGACGATCGGGATGAACCGCGCGAGCACCACGGCCTTGGACGGGCCGAACTTGGCGAAGTAGTGCTCGGCCTTCTCGACGTACTCCCGCTTGAACAGCCGGGAGTCGGGCCGGGAGAACAGCCGGGGGCCGGTCTTGGCACCGAAGTAGTGGCCGAGCTGGGCGCCCGCGATGGCGCACAGCGGCGCCGCGATGAGCAGGACGGGCAGCGGGAAGGGCGCGTCGAGCCCGACGGAGGAGGCCACCGCGGCGGACGCTCCCATGCCCGCGACCACGAGCAGCGAGTCACCGGGCAGGAAGAACCCGACGAGCAGCCCCGTCTCGGCGAATATGATCGCCAGGATGCCGATGAGCCCGAAGGTGACGATCCACCACTGGGCGTCCAGAAGATTCGCGAGGTCCATCACGCACGAGGGTACCGCTGACAGAGCGGTCCGGAGTGCGAGAGGGTGGGTCCGGGTAGAAAACCCGTGATGGCCGGGCGGCCTCGCGTGTCGCGGCTAGCACGCTCCGCGGCGGGAATCAAGGGGCGCAGGCGGGAGAACAAGAGCCGTGCTCCTCCTTCCTGCACCGCCGCTGCTTGGGAATACTTGCCCATTGGGCGCTCCAGCCCCGCTCTGCCAGCCGATTCGCTGCTTCTAGGGAGATGACTCCGATGCCCATCGCGACCCCAGAGGTCTACGCCGAGATGCTCGACCGGGCCAAGGCCAATGGTTTCGCATACCCGGCGATCAACGTGACCTCCTCTCAGACGTTGAACGCCACCCTGCGCGGTTTCGCCGAGGCCGAGAGTGACGGGATCATCCAGGTCTCGACCGGCGGCGCCGAATACCTCTCCGGGCAGTCGGTGAAGGACATGGTGACCGGGGCCGTGGCCCTGGCCGAGTACGCCCGCGCCGTCGCGGCGAAGTACCCGGTGAACATCGCCCTGCACACCGACCACTGTCCGAAGGACAAGCTGGACGGCTTCGTGCGCCCGCTGCTGGAGATCTCCCGTGAGCGCGTCGCCCAGGGCAAGGACCCGCTGTTCCAGTCGCACATGTGGGACGGCTCGGCCTGCCCGCTGGACGAGAACCTCCAGATCGCCCGCGAGCTGCTCGAGAAGGCCGCCGCGGTGAACGTCGTCCTGGAGGCCGAGATCGGCGTCGTCGGCGGCGAGGAGGACGGCGTCGTCGGCGAGATGAACGAGAAGCTGTACAGCACGCCCGAGGACGCCCTGGCCACCGCCGAGGCGCTCGGTCTCGGCGACCACGGCCGCTACCTGCTGGCGGCGACGTTCGGCAACGTGCACGGCGTCTACAAGCCGGGTCACGTCAAGCTGCGCCCGAGCGTGCTGAAGGACATCCAGGACGTCGTCGGCGCCAAGCACGACCAGGAGAAGCCGTTCTTCCTGGTGTTCCACGGCGGCTCAGGCTCGACCCTGGAAGAGATCCGCGAGGCGATCTCCTATGGCGTGGTGAAGATGAACATCGACACCGACACGCAGTACGCCTTCACCCGCCCGGTGGCCGATCACATGTTCCGTAAGTACGACGGCGTGCTGAAGATCGACGGTGACGTGGGCAACAAGAAGGAGTACGACCCGCGTTCGTGGGGCAAGTCGGCCGAGGCCGGCATGGCGGCCCGCGTGGTCACGGCCTGCGAGGACCTGCTGTCCGCGGGCAACAAGATGGCCTGACGCCGCTCTGACATCCGGGTGATCTTGTAGTCGAAGCCGCCCTGACTTTGGAACGGGCAGGCCGGTGGCCTGCCCGTTCCATGGGAATTTCCTGAGAAATGCGAGAAAAGAGATGGGCTGGAGGTTGTCGCAGCAATAAGTGGTTAGCATGAGCTGAATGTTCGGCTCCTACCGATCGCGACCAAATGTGGGCGGTCCCATCGGGAAGTGGGACGCGCGCACGATCCAGCGGCCGCTGCCGGCTTCGCCGCCCGGCCTGGACGAGGTGCGCCGGTCCCCGCTCACCGTGCCGTGGTGCGCCGGCGAGCCCGAGAGCCGGACGTCCGGCCCACGGCCGGGCCACCTGAAGTGGCCGGTGGCCGGCGGGCTCCCTCATCCGCTTTCCCGGCAGGACGCCATCGCACGTCGCATGGCCGCCCTCCTCGCGCCCGGCCCCGGCGGCGCCGGGCCGCACCCCGGCGCCTTCGACCTGAACGACCCGCACGTCCGCCCGCACGGCGACGCCCCGTACTTCTCCGCCCGCATCCACCCCCGCACCCGGCTGGACGGCGGCCCGCTGCGCGCCGACGGATCGGCCTGGGCGAACCTGCCGGTGATGACCACGCCACGCGGAGACGAGAGGCCGTTCCGCGAGGTCGGGCACCTGTCGCCCGGCACCGCCCGGCGCACCCCCGCCGCCGGGCCCGTCCGGCCGGCCGCCGAGGCGGGCGAACCGCGATTAGCGGCCATCCCGCACGACCCGGATGCGTGTGCTGAGCGGGCGCGCCGGTCCGGCCCGCTCCACGTCCTCACCTGGGCGAGCATGCTCGCCCCCCGGCGCGGCGAGTACGGCTCCCGCGTCTCCTGGGAGCCCTTTACCTGACCCTGCATAGTCTGGGATCCCCTGCCTGAAACATCCAGAAAGGGAACATATGCGGACATTATCTCCACGCCACCTGCTGATCTTCGGCGCCGCTCTCACCGCCGCGGCCGTGATCGCACTGGTGTCGCTGTCCGCTGCGGGCGCCGTTGAACCCATCGCCGCCGCCGGGCTGGCCGTCTCGCTCCTGGTCCTGGCCACGGCCGCCGTCACCGCCGCCGCCCTGCGCAGGACCGATGGCAAGGCGCTGCGCATCGACGCGCGCACCAAGCGCCAGGAAGCCTCGCTGGCCAGGGCGGAGCAGAGCCTCGCCCGGCTCACCGCCACCGTCGAAGGGCTCACCGGCAGGCTGGCGGACGCCGCGCGGGAACAGTCGCGTCCCGTCCTCGCCGCCCTCGGCGAGGACCGCGTCGAGCTGACCGCCCAGGCCGCCCGCGTCGAGCGCCTCGCCGGCGCCGTGACCCGCGTCGAGAAGGCGGTGACCGCGCTCGGCGGCAGCGTACGGGACGGGCACAAGGAGCTGGCCAGGTCCGCCCGCCAGGACTACGCGCAGCTCGAGGCGCTCATCGACCTGCGCGCCCTGCTGCGCCCACGGGCGCCGCTGCCCCGGCTGCGCGGCTGGGCCGCCTCCCCCGACGTGCTGCGCCTGCTCGTCGAGCGTGTCGCGGCCGAGCACCCCAAGATCATCGTGGAGTGCGGGAGCGGGGCGTCGAGCGTGTGGCTGGGCTACGCCGTCCAGCGGTTCGGCGGCGGGCGCGTCGTCGCCCTGGAGCACGACGAGCGCTACGCCGAGGCCTCCAGAGACCTCGTCCTCGCCCACGAACTGCAGGACGTCGTCGAGATCCGCCACGCCCCCCTCGTCCCCTGGAGTCCTGCCGGGGCCGAGCAGGCGGAGAGCTTCCCCTGGTACGACACCCGGGCGGTGGAGGATCTGCACGGCATCGGCCTGGTCTTCGTGGACGGCCCGCCCGGCGCCACCGGCCCGTTCGCCCGCTACCCCGCGCTGCCGGTGCTGCTGCCCCGCTGCGCGCAGGACGCCTGGTTCGTCATGGACGACACCGCCCGCGCCGACGAGCGCGAGATCACCGACCGCTGGCTGCGCGAGCACCCCGAACTGACCGGCGCCGCCCACCCCGCCGAGAAGGGCGCCATCATCCTCAAGCAGGCCCCCCGATGACCACCACGCTCGCCCCGGCCGGGATGACGGCCGAGCTGGCCGCCGCCGGCGGGAAGGTCGCCGTGGCCGTCGCCGGGGTGGAGCCCGCGGACCTCGGCGGCCTGCTTCCCGGGCTGGCGTACGAGGCGGCCGACGTGGACGACATGGCGCCGCACCCGTTCGCCACCGACGACCCGGCGGCCGTCCTGGTCGTCGCGCGCACCCCCACCGACCTGCGCCGCGCCGTGACCGTCGGCGGCGGGCTCCCCTCGGCGCCCATGGTGGGCGTGATCGTCGTGGAGTCGCCGCCGTGGTGCGACGCGCCCGGCGTGCCGCTGTCGCCGAGCCTCGGCCGCCGTTTCCTGCGGGACGTCGGCGTCTCCCGGTACGGGGCCACCGGCTGGCGGGTCAAGGCGCGCTTCTCCGAGCCGCAACCGGCCGGGGAGGTCGCCGCGGCCGTGGCGCGCAGCTTCGGCGGCCACCACCTGAGCGGCTACCCGCTGCCGATGGCCGGGCTGGCCGGGCCCGGCCTGGCCGGCTGGCGGCCCGGCGACCCCAACGTGACCTTCACCGGCCCGCGCGGGCCCGCCCCGGACCGCTCGGGCGTGACCGGCGCCGACCTGGCTCTCCGCGCCACCCCGCCGGACGCCGCCCCCGGCTCCGGCTCCGGCTCCGGCTCCGGCTCCGGCTCCGCAACAAAATCCGGCCTCGCCCCTGCCGCGAACTCCGGCTCCGCTGTCGCGCAGGCCTCGGGCCCCGGCTCCGGCACCGCGCAGGTCATGGACTCCGGTCCGGACTCCGCAACCTCGCCCGCCGGCGGTTCCGGCCCCGGCTCGGCCGTCGCGCCGGCCACGGGCTCCGCGCGGCACGATGACGGGCCGGCGGGCGGCGAGGCGGAGGCGTGGCTCGACGAACGGGTGCCCGCGATCGACCGGCCGTCCGCCCTCACCTGGGAGCGCCTCGGCTCCCCCGGCGGCTACCGCGCCCTCGGCGCGGCCGTGTTCGCCCCCGAGGCCGTGCCGCCGGTGGACGAGCGCTCGGTGAACCCGCAGGGCTTCCGCAAGACGCCGACCCGGCCGGTCGCCGACCTCGTCCAGCACGACGGCCGGTGGGAGGTCCGGCTGGAGGGCCGGACCCTGGTACGGCTGCCGGCCTCCGGCGGGGTCACCGACGCCGACGTCGGCCGGCTGCGCCGATTGAGAGGCCTGCGGCTCACCTGGCGTCCCGCCCACACCGGGCCGATCGCGGCGGTCCGCGCCGTCGTCGGGCTCGCCGCCGCCGGGGTGCCGCTGCTGTCCGCCCCGCCGCCCGGATGGGCCGCGCGAGCACTCGGGCCCGAGCTGGCCGCGCTGCTGCCCGCCGCCACCGAGGCGGATCTGGCCGACGACCTGCGGCGGGAGGAGCACAGCGTGCTGCTGCGCCGCACGGCCCTCACGCTGCACGGCACCACCGCCCGATGGCGCGAGCTGGCCGCCCGCGCCAGCGTCGCCGTTCCCGCCCCGCCGGCCGTCTCGGTCATCATGTGCACCCGGCGGGCCGAGCTGGTGCCGTTCGCCCTCGGCCAGATCGCGCGGCAGCGCGGCGTGGACCTGGAGGTGATCCTCACCCTGCACGGGGTCCCGTCCGGCACGCCCGAGGTAGCCCGGGCCGTCGCCGCGTTCGACCGGCCGATCACCGTGGTCGAGGCGGACGCCGGGCTGCCGTTCGGCGTCGTGCTCAACCGGGCGGCCGGCCACGCGACCGGCTCGGTCCTCGCCAAGTGGGACGACGACGACTGGTACGGGCCGGACCACCTGGCCGACATGACGCTCGCCCAGGCCTACTCGGGAGCCGAGCTGGTGGGCGCCGCCTCGGAGTTCTTCTACTTGCAGCAACTCGACATCACCATCCGCCGCGACTGGACCAGCGAGACGATGTCCAACCACGTGGCGGGCGGCACGTTCGTGGTGTCCCGGTCGGTGTTCGAGGCGCTCGGCGGCTTCCGGCCGGTGCCGCGCTCGGTGGACGTCCACTTCTTCCAGGACCTGATGCGGGCCGGCGGCGCCATCTACCGGACGCACGGCCTGGGGTTCGTCGCGCGCAGGGCCGCACGGGGCGGGCACACCTGGCAGGAGCCCGTGGGGTACTTCCTGGCCAGGGCGAAGGAGCAGTGGCGGGGATTTCGGCCCAGCCGGCTGATGGAGTGCGACCGAGCCGACCGATGGAGTGGAAGCAAGTGACGCAGCGACCTCAGCCGCCATCCGAGCCGACCGGCCGGACAGGGGAGCCCGAGCGGGCACGGCGCTCCGAGCCGTCCAGCCGGCCGACGGCGACCGGGCCTACCAGCGCGGCCGACGGGACCAGGCGGTCGGGGCCGGCCGGTGGCGCGGGGGCTTCGGGGCCGGACACCGGATCCAACGGGACGCCGGGGGCACCCGGAAGGGTGGCCGGGCCGGTGGGGACGACCTGGCCGAGGATCCGGCACAACGACTACGGGGTGCTCACGCCGCCCGAACCCGGCGCGTGGACGCCCCGGCTGACGGTCAGTGTGGTGATCGCCGCGTACGGGCACCAGGACAAGCTCGACCTCACCCTGGCCGCCCTGGCGGCGCAGAGCTACCCCCGGCACCTGATGGAGGTCATCGTCGTCGACGACGGCACCTCCCCCGCGCTGCGCCTGCCCGAGATCGTGCCGGACAACACCCGGCTGGTCACCACCGAGCCGGGGTCGCGCGGCCGGTCCAACGCCCGCAACACCGGCCTCGCCCTCGCCGGCGGCGACGTCGTCCACTGGCTGGACGCCGACATGGTGACCTTCCACGACGAGGTGGAGGCGCACATGCGCTGGCACCACCTCGCCGGCTACCTGGTGGTCATGGGGTACGTGCGCTACGTCGACCACCGGCCGGGCGCGCTGCGCCCCGCCGAGGTGCACGCGGCGGTGAGCGCCGCCGCCACCGAGAAGCTGTTCGACGAGGCCGCGAGCGAGCCGCACTCCTGGATCGTCGACCTCGCCGAACGGACCGACGGGCTGCGCACGGCGGGCGACGCCGCCTACCGCGTCCACGTGACCAACGCCGCGTCGGTGAACACCCGCCTGCTGCGCGCGGCCGGCCCGCTGGACACCGGGCTGGTCCTCGGCGAGGACACCGAGCTCGGCTACCGGCTCGCTCAGGAGGGCGCGGCGTTCGTCCTCGCCCCCGAGGCCCGCAGCCGGCATCTCGGCGCCTCGATGATGATGCGCGACGGCGATCAGGTCCGCCGCTACAACCAGGTGTTCGTGCCCGACCACATCCCCGTGATGCGCTGGCGGCGCACCCACCCGCGCCGCCAGTGGCTGGTGCCGTACGTGGATGTGGTGGTCGAGGCGGCGGGCGCCTCGTACGACGACCTGCGGGCCACCGTGGACGGCCTGCTCGCGAGCACCCTGAACGACATCCGGATCACGCTGGTCGGGCCGTGGGAGTCGGTCCGCGAGGACCGGCGCAACCCGCTGGACAGCCCCCTGCTCGACCTGCTGATGGTGCGCGGGCTGTACCGCGGCGAGCCGCGCGTGCGCTTCGCCGAGAGCGTGCCCGAGACCGTCGCCCCGGTGCCGTACCGGCTGCTGTGCCCCGCGGGGTGGGTGCCCGGGCCCGAGACGCTGCGGCGGCTGGTGCGGCAGGCGGTAGAACGGGGCGACGGGCTGGTCAGCGTGGCCCTGGACGAGGCGGACGAGGTCATCGCGGCCCGGCTGGAGCGCACCGCGGCGTTCGCCCGCGCCGCCCTGGTGCGCGCCGAGGGCGAGTCGCTGGACGCGGCGGTGGACGACGTGGCGGGCACCCGTTGGGTGGACGGCGCGAGCCTCGGCTTCCTGGCGGCCGCCGACGCCGAGCCGCCCGAGCGCGGCAAGACGGACGACCCCGCGCTCACCCGCGAGATCGCGCGCCTGCGCGCCGAGAACGCCCGCCTGGCCGACCGGCTCGCCGCGCTGACCGGCGGGGCCGCGGAAGGCGCCCAGGACGGCCAGGACGGCCGGATCGAGCAGAACGGGGCGGGCCGGGACGGGGAGCAGGGCGAGCGCGGCGGCGATCGAGGCGGGGAGGGCGGCGGGCGGACCCGTCCGGTCGTCTCCCCCCGGCGTGGCGCCCGAGCCCTGCTCCGGCGGCTGCGGTGACCGGCGCGGGCGGCACGGCAGGCGGTCTTTCCCGCGGCGTGCGCGCAAGGTCACACCGGGGAACATGACCGCGAGACCCTAACAACGATAAGACTGTGGCCATGGATACGCACGAGAACCTTCTTGCCGGTCCCCCGCCGGCCTACCTGCCGGACACCCCGGAGGCCAGGCAGGCGCTGGAGGCCGGAGCCAAGGCCAGCGATGTCGCCGCGCGCTTCCCCGCCTACTCGGCGGCCTGGGGAGCGCTCGCCGACGAGGCGTTCGCGGCCGGGCACGCGGTCACCTCCTACGCCTTCGCCCGCACCGGATACCACCGCGGCCTGGACCAGTTGCGCAGGGCGGGCTGGAAGGGGCACGGTCCCATCCCCTGGGAGCACGAGCCCAACCGCGGGTTCCTGCGCTGCCTCAACGCGCTCGCCCGCGCCGCCCTGGCGATCGGCGAGAAGGACGAGGCCGAGCGTTGCGCGCAGTTCCTCCGCGACAGCAGCCCCGCCGCCGCGGAGGCGCTGAACGCCTGATCCGGCCCGCGCCCGCCCGGCTTCGGTACGTCACCGTGAAGTCGCGCTTGGGCGACATCAGCATGCTCGGGTAGTCTCTCAACGCAAGAGCCCCTGTCGCGCTTGCGCCAGGGGTTTCGTTTTTGTGCGCGGGAGAAACCATGCCGGCTGTCGTTCTCGTGGGCGCCCAGTGGGGCGATGAGGGCAAGGGTAAGGCCACCGACCTGCTCGGCGGTGAGGTGGACTACGTCGTCCGATACCAAGGCGGGAACAACGCCGGCCACACCGTGGTGATCGGCGACCAGAAGTACGCCCTGCACCTGCTGCCCACGGGGGTGCTGTCACCGGACGTCATCCCCGTGATCGGCAATGGCGTGGTCATCGACCCGGGCGTGCTGCTGTCGGAGATCGACGGGCTCCGGCAGCGGGGCATCTCCTGCGACCGGCTGCTGATCTCGGCGAACGCGCATTTGATCATGCCGCACCACAAGGCGCTGGACAAGGTCACCGAGCGCTACCTCGGCAAGGCCCGCATCGGCACGACCGGCCGCGGCATCGGCCCCGCGTACGGCGACAAGATCGCCCGGATGGGCGTGCGCGTGCAGGACCTGCTCGACCCGGGCATCCTGGGCAAGAAGATCGAGGTCGCGCTGAACGAGAAGAACCAGGTGCTGACCAAGGTCTACAACCGCAGGGGCATCGAGCCCAAGCGCGTTCTGGAGGAGTACCTCGGTTACGCCGAGCGCCTCAAGCCGCACATCGCCGACACCTCCCTGATCCTGAACCGCGCGCTGGACCAGGACAAGGTGGTGCTGCTCGAAGGCGGCCAGGGCAACCTGCTCGACATCGACCACGGCACCTACCCGTTCGTCACCTCCTCCTCGCCCACCTCGGGCGGCGCGTGCATCGGCTCGGGCGTGCCGCCGACCCGGCTCACCCGCGTGATCGGCATCCTCAAGGCGTACACCACCCGTGTCGGCTCGGGCCCGTTCCCGACCGAGCTGACCGACGAGATGGGCGACTGGCTGCGCACCACCGGGGGTGAGTACGGCGTGACCACCGGGCGCAACCGCCGCTGCGGCTGGTTCGACGCGATCATCGCCAGGTACGCCACCCGGGTGAACGGCGTGACCGACTTCTTCCTCACCAAGCTCGACGTGCTCTCGGGCCTGGAGCGCATCCCCGTGTGCGTGGCCTACGAGGTGGACGGTGTGCGCCACGACGAGATCCCGATGACGCAGACCGATTTCCACCACGCCAAGCCGATCTACGAGGAGTTCCCCGGCTGGCAGGAGGACATCACCGAGGCCAAGACCTTCGAGGACCTGCCGAAGAACGCGCAGAACTACGTCCGCACCCTGGAGGAGCTCAGCGGCGCCCCGATCTCCGCCATCGGCGTCGGCCCCGGCCGCACCCAGACCCTCTCCCTCCGTCCCCTGATCTGACCCCTCTCGCCGGAAAGCCGGCCCTCGGCCCGCCCGGCGCCATACGTACCCCGCCTCCCCTCACGGAGGCGGGGTACGGCCGTCCGCATGACGGCTCTGCGCCCGCTACCTCGGTGCGAGCGGCGCGGGAGCCGCGCGATGACGGCGCATCGACCAGGGCCATTCCCGCCTCCCCGAAGGACGCCGCCTGGGTACGGAAGCGTGATCCGGGCCGTGGGCACACCGTCACGGCCCCGGTACTCCGTCCGCCGTCCCGGCCCGGCCGATCAGCCCGCCGATCCCGCCGCCGGGCGCACGGCCGGCGCCGACGGCCCCGCCTGAACGGGAGCGAGGGGCGTGGGCGATAGGGTGCGCCATTGTGCAGGTTGAGATACACGGCCATCGGGGGGCACGGGGCCTGCGCCCGGAGAACACCCTCCCCGGCATGGCCTTCACGCTGGGGCTGGGCGTCCACGCCATCGAGTTCGACGTCGCGCTGACCGCCGACCGGCAGCTCGTGCTCACCCATGACCTGACCGTCTCGGCGGTGACCAGCGCGGACACCGTGCCGGCGACCCCGGCCGACCCGGCGTTCCCCTACGTCGGCAAGCCGATCCGCGCCCTTTCCCTGGCCCAGTTGCGCACGCTGGAGGTCGGCGTGCGCAATCCGAGGTCCGCCACCGACCGCTTCGCCGGCACCCAGGTCCCGGTGCCGGGCACCCGCATGCCCACGCTCGGCGCGGTCCTGGCCCTGGTGAACGCCTACGGCGGCGATGACGTACGGCTGAACGTCGAGCTGAAGTCCGACCCGACCCGGCCCGACCTGTCCGGCGACCCCCGCGAGCTGACCGAGCTGGTGGTCGCCGAGCTCGACCGGCACGGCAGGCTGGAGGGTTCGGCGATCCTCAGCTTCGACTGGCGGGTGCTGCGCGCCGCCGAGGGCCTGGTCGCCACCCGGTACGCCCTGGTGGAGGAGGACACCCTCTCCCCGGCCTGGCTCGGCCTCGACCACGTCGCCGACTTCGGCGGTGACATCGCCGCGGCGGCCGCGTCCATCGGCGCCACCACCCTGTCCCCCGACCGCGTGCTGATCGGCGCGGACCTCATGGACCGGGCCGCCGCGGCCGGGCTGCCGGTCGCGGTCTGGACGGTCAACGACCCCGCCGAGGCATCGCGCATGATCGACCTGGGGGTGGCGGCGGTGGTCACCGACTACCCCGACCGGATGCGCGAGCTGTGGCGCACCCGCGGTCTTCCGCTTCCGGTGCCCACCCCGGCCCTGCGTCCCACCCCGGCCTGACCGTCCCCCTTCCCTTTGGTCCCGATGGCCGGGCCTTTCTCGCGCGTCCCAACATCAACTGCAGTGCTCGCGGGAGTATGGTGCGAGGAAGTGAAGTGACGGGAGGTCACCGATGCACGGGCAGGCGGAGATGTCGAGGTGGGCCACCGAACGGTTCGGCGAGCGCGCCGCCGCGGTGCGCGGCCGGCTCGCCGCGTCGCTCCTTGAGGCGGCCACCAACGCCCAGGACGCGCAGAAGTCGTCGCGCAGCGACAAGCGGTACGCCTACGGCTCCACACTGATGGCGCGCCGCTACGAGGCCCTGGTGGACGCGTTCCGCGCCGAGCCGGGGTTCCAGGTCGTCCGGCCGCACGGCTCCCCGCACCACCTCGTCGTGCTCGACGGCAACCTGTTCCTGCCGTTCCGGTACGCCGACGACGACACCACGCCGATCGGCGAGGCCCGGGTCGGCGACGGCCGGGTGTCGGCGCTGGTTCGCGAGCTGTTCAGCCGATTCGGCCCCAAGACCCGCTATGAGCAGGAAGTGCTCGACCTCGGCATGGACGACGAGGAGGGCGAGGCCGCCGGGCAGCGCGAGCTGGCCGCGGCGCGCCCGCTGCTCGCCCGGCTCCCCGCCGACACCCGGCTCATCCCGGTGGCGTACGCCGCGAACGCGCAGGCCAGCCTGCTCAAGCTCTACTGGGGCGAGGCGGAGCTGATCGACGACATGGGCCGCGTCCACTGGGTGCACTGCGAGCAGATCCCGCTGCTCACCGCGCTGCCCTGGGTGGCGCAGACCATCCCGTCCGCCGAGCCCGCCCTGGCCTCGCGCTTCGACCAGAGCGCCGAGCCCGACATCGCCCTCACCAGCCGCCCGGCCGCCGAGCGCGCGAACGGCGCGCTCTTCCCGGCCGGCGACGAGGCCGGCGCCGCGCCTGCGGCCGCTTCGGCGGCCGACCGCCCCTCCTGACCCCGCGTCCGGGGCGCCGATCGGCCGGCGCCCCGGAAAGAACGCGACCGGCCAAGCCCGCACAGCCCATCCACCGACCACCCGTGAGAACGACGATCGACGACCGTGAAGACGACCGAGGCCGGGGACGCCCGATGAGGCGGCGCGGCACGCACACCGGCGCGCCCAGCCCGCAGGCGGTGGCCGACGCCTTCGACCAGGCGCGGCTGACCCAGGCGCGCCGGCTGGCCGCGATGACCAAGAAGGATCTCGCCGAGCGGGTCGGCGTGACCCCGGCGGCGATCGGCCAGTACGAGACCGGCATGACCCACCCCCGGCCGGAGCTCATCCCCCGCCTCGCCGACGTCCTCGACGTCCCGTCCGCCTTCTTCCTGTCCGGGCGGCCGCACGGCAAGCTCGACGGGTCCACGGCGCACTTCCGCAGCCTGCGCTCCACCCGGGTCCACCAGCGGGCCAAGGCGGTCGCGTTCGTCGAGCAGGTCTGGGAGCTCACCCACGCCCTGGAGAAGCGCGTCCAGCTGCCTCCCGTGGACCTGCCGGGGTTCTCCGGCGGTGAGGTCCACTCGGGGGTCGAGCTGCCCCGCGACCCCGCCGCCGCGGCCCGCGCACTGCGCGCCCACTGGAGGCTCGGCTACGGGCCGATCGGCCACCTGGTCCGGCACATGGAGGCCCGCGGCATCGTCGTGGTGCTCCCCCCGCCGGACGAGGACGCGACCACGGTGGACGCCTTCTCGACCTCCCACCTGCCCCGGCCGATCGTCGTCCTGACCGCCAACCGCTTCGACGACATCCACCGCTACCGCTTCACCGCCGCCCACGAGCTCGGCCATCTCGTCCTGCACGGCGACACGGCCGCGGGCGACCACCAGCAGGAACGCGAGGCGGACGCCTTCGCCGCCGAGTTCCTCACCCCGCGCGACAGCATCACCCCCGAGCTGCCGCGCCGCCTCGACCTGCGCCGGCTGGCCGAGCTGCGGCACACCTGGGGGGTGTCGGTCGACTCGCTGGTGTACCGCTGCCGCGAGGTCGGCCTGCTCTCCGACTCCTCCGCCGGCCGGGCCTACCAGCGCCTGCGCACCCTGCGCGACCAGCCCGGCTTCGCCGGTGAGCCCATCACCGGCTACCCGGGGGAACACCCCGTCCTGCTGCGCCAGGCGTTCGACCTCGCCGCCGCCGAGACCGGCCTGACCATGCCCGAGCTCGCCGCCCAGCTCGCCTGGCACCTGTCCCGCGTCCGCGCCCTCCTCGGTGTGAAAGACCACCGCCCCCGCCTCACCCTCGTCCCCTGAGCCGGGACGGGCCTGGTCAGTGCGAGGAGTCTGGCGCGGCGGTGAGGTCGTCGGACCAGAAGTCGATCAGCTCCTCCGGCGTGAGCAGGTGCGGGGCGCGCTCGGGCGGGCGGCGGCCGGTGTGCACGGCCCAGGTGGTCACGAGCAGCGCGAGGAGCTCGTCCTCCAGCCGGGCCTGCGGCGTCCGGCCCACGGCTCGGTGTGGGCGGGCGTCGACCGCTCGGGCGGCGCGGGGAGCGGTGGCGGTGGGCGGCATCGGCTCTCTTCTGGGCATGACGGGTCTCTGCGAATAGAGACGAGTGGGGGCTGGGAAAGGTTCGCGCGCGAGGTGCCGTAGACCGGCCCCGCGCCTTGCGGACGAGTCCGGAGCTTACGGATCGGCACCGACAATCCGGCGACGGGGCGGGCGGCCGCCACCGGAGATCGGGATGCGGTTAGGCTCGGGCCACGACAGAACGCGGGAGCCCGGCGCACCGGGCTGAGAGTGCGGCTGACGCGGCCGCAGACCGCTCGAACCTGACCGGGTCATGCCGGCGTAGGGAGTTGGTTCGATTGACGACACCTGGGTCCAGCACCGCGCGGCCGTACAGCGAGGAGCTGTGGGAGGCCATCACGCCGATCCACAAGGCGATCTTGGACCATCCGTTCATCACCGGGCTGGTGGACGGCACGCTACCGCGGGCGGCGTTCCGGCACTTCATCGTGCAGGACTCGCACTACCTGCGCGACTACGCCCGTGCGCTGGCGCTGTGCGCGGCCAAGGCGCCGGGCGAGGAGGACGTGCGGGCCTTCGCGAGCGACGCGGTCGGGGCGATCGCGGCCGAGCAGGAGATGCACGCCGCGTTCATGGCCGACCTCGGCGGGTCGGCCGGGGAGGCGGCGGCGCTGCCGGTGGGGCCGGCCACCCGCGCCTACACCAGTTATCTGCTGGCCACGGTCTACGGCGGGTCGTTCCTGGACGGCCTGGCGGCGGTGCTGCCCTGCTACTGGATCTACGCGCGAGTCGGCGCGGAGCTGCTCGCGGAGTCGTCACCCGACCCGCTGTACCGCCGCTGGATCGCCGCCTACGGCGACGAGTCGTTCCAGAGTGTCGTACGCCGGGTGGTGTCCCTGGCCGACCGCACGGGGGCCGAGGCCACCGGAGCACAGCGCGCCCACGCTCTCGGGCACTTCGTCACCACCTCGCGTTATGAGTGGATGTTCTGGGACGCCGCCTGGCGCGAGGAGACCTGGCCGGTCTGAGACCGTGCGGCCCGGCCTCACCGACCGTGACGCCGGGCACTCGCTCGCCGAAGGGCACCGGGCGGCCGGCGGAACCCCGGCCGCCCCGGACGCGGGCCTCCGCCGTGGGACGTCGGGAGCGGCGCGTTCAGAGCCAGCTGTTGCGGCGGAAGCCCCGGTAGAGCAGCGAGCAGATGACGAGCATGCCCCCGATGACCAGGGGATAGCCCCAGAGGGCGTCCAGCTCGGGCATGTGCTTGAAGTTCATGCCGTAGATGCCGGCGATCATCGTGGGCACCGAGACGATGGCCACCCAGGCCGAGATCTTCCGCATGTCCTCGTTGGCGAGGGCGTTCGACCTGGCGAGCGCGGCCTGCAGGATGGAGTTGCACAGCTCGTTGGACGACTCCACCTGCTCGCAGACCCGGGAGAGGTGGTCGACCACGTCGCGGAAGTACTCGCGCATCTCGGAGGGGATCATGCGGCGCTGCGGCAACGCCCCGAGCGGGGTCTGCAGCGGCGTCACCGCGCGCTTCATCTCGATCATCTCGCGCTTGAGCTGGTAGATGCGGCCGATGTCCCGGGAGCTGACGTCGGCGAAGACCGCCGCCTCGACCTCCTCCAGCTCGGCCTGCATCTGGTCGGCGACCGAGAGGTAGCGGTCGACCACGTGGTCGGCGATGGCGTGCAGCACGCCGGACGGGCCGCGGGCCAGCAGCTTGGGCTTGACCTCCAGGCGCTCGCGCACGTCCGCGAGCGGGCAGTGCTCGCCGTGGCGGACGGTCACCACGAAGTCGGGCCCGACGAACACCATGATCTCGCCGCTGGCGATGATCTCGCTGGAGGCGGTCAGCTCGTCGTGCTCCAGGTAGGCGATGGTCTTCAGCACCACGAACAGCGAGTCGCCGTACCGCTCGACCTTCGGCCGCTGGTGCGCCTTGATGGCGTCCTCCACGGCCAGCGGGTGCAGGCCGAAGACCTCGGCCAGCCACTCGACCTCGGGCGCCTCGGGCTCGTGCAGCCCCACCCACACGTAGGCGCCGCCGGCCTCGGAGGCGGCGTTGTGCTCGCGCACCAGGCTCACGGCCTCCGGGATGCCCGGGACGTTGATTCGCTTGCCGGCGATGTACGCACCGAACTGCACCAGCGAGTCACGCGGCGGCACGCACCCGCCGTTCACCCGCTCGTGGCGCACGGTGGCGACCGGCACGGAGGCGCGCAGCCGTACGTGCGCGGTGCGGGGGTGCAGGTTGATCCGCTGGAAAAGGGTTGACGAGCGCATGGCGGTCCCTTCCCGCTCGACCTGGGGACCCGCGCGCGACAACGAAGAACGGAAAAGCGACGACGGACGCCGCGTTAGAGGGAAGGGCGCGAGGCTTTCAGTCGAGCACCGAATTGGAGTGGTCGGGTGTGCGCACGATGTACGTGCGCGAGCACGTACTGCTGGGATCACCAGAAGTCATCCCGAGTCCACCTCCAATCGCTCGAGAAATGGGCCAAAGCCGCCCTAACCTAGCACAGGCATGCTTCAGCCGATAGCTTACATCCCCTGGACGGCGCCCGATCATGTAGAACTCGCCGAAAGCGCGGCGCCGCCTCTGTGCAGACCGGCCCTTCCAGGACGGCCGTCGTCGCCGGCCGGCGGGCGACCTGCGTGAACGCCTCCGCGGTCCGGCCACCCCAGACCTGGCCCGTAGACTCCCCACGTGCGCGTTCTTGTGATTGGATCCGGCGGCCGCGAGCATGCCCTGTGCCGTGCCCTCGGGCTCGACCCCGAGGTCTCCGAAGTCCACTGTGCCCCGGGCAACGCGGGCATCGCCGAGGTGGCGACGCTCCACCCGGTCGTGCCCACCGACCCCGGTCAGGTCGTCGAGCTGGCCACGCGGCTCGGCGCGGGGCTGGTCGTCGTCGGGCCGGAGGCCCCGCTGGTGGCCGGCGTCGCCGACGCCGTGCGGGCCGCCGGCATCCCCTGCTTCGGGCCGTCCAAGGAGGCCGCCCAGGTCGAGGGGTCCAAGGCGTTCGCCAAGGACATCATGGTTGCCGCCGGCGTGCCGACGGCCGGGGCCCGGGTGTGCGTGACGCCCGAGGAGGCCGAGGCCGCCCTCGACGCGTTCGGCGCGCCGTACGTCGTCAAGGACGACGGGCTCGCGGCCGGCAAGGGCGTCGTGGTGACCGCCGACCGCGCCGAGGCGCTCGCGCACGCGGCGGCCTGCGGCCGGGTCGTCGTGGAGGAGTACCTCGACGGCCCGGAGGTCTCACTGTTCGCGCTGTGCGACGGCACCACCGCCGTGCCGCTGCAGCCCGCCCAGGACTTCAAGCGCGCCTACGACGGCGACCAGGGCCCGAACACCGGCGGCATGGGCGCCTACACGCCGCTGCCCTGGGCGCCGGAGGGCCTCACCGAGCAGGTCATGGCCGAGATCGTGCTGCCGACGGTCGGCGAGCTCGCGCGGCGCGGCACTCCCTACAGCGGGGTCCTGTACGCCGGGCTGGCTCTGACGAAGACCGGGCCGAAGGTCATCGAGTTCAACGCGCGCTTCGGCGACCCCGAGACCCAGGTCGTGCTCGACCGGCTGGAGACGCCACTCGCCGGCCTGCTGCTCGCCTGCGCCACCGGCACCCTCGGGGAGCGTCCGGCGCCGCGGTTCCGCGACGGGGCGGCGGTCACCGTGGTCGTCGCCGCGGAGGGCTACCCGGCCGACCCGGTCAAGGGCGACGTCATCGACGGGCTCGGCGAGACCGTGCCGGACGCCTACGTCCTGCACGCGGGCACCGCGCTGGACGCCGGAGGCCATGTCGTGTCGGCCGGCGGCCGGGTGCTCAACGCGGTCGGCACCGGCACGGACATCGCGGCGGCGCGCACCGCCGCGTACGCGCAGGTGGAGCGCATCGCGCTGCGCGGCTCCCACCACCGCTCCGACATCGCCGCCAACGTGTAGCCGCGCCGCTCGCGCATCTTTCCGGCGTGGCACGCGCCGCGCCGGGGTCCGCCGTGCCGTCTTGCCGGGAAGGGCGAGCGGGCCGGCTTGCCCGGCGAATGGGTACAGATGCTCCTGAACCGGTAGCGCCAGAGGGGGCGGGCGCGATAAGCCGGGGGGACGGGCGACCCCTGGAGGAGCTATGGCAGCCGACCCGGCCGTGCGATCGGGCAACGTGTCCGAGCAGTCTCCGACTGCGCAGGACGGCCGGGAGGCGTCCCAGACGGACGAGGACGGCCGCGCCGCGTTCCGGGCGGCGGAGGAGCCGCGGGACGTGCCGGTGGACGGGCTGGGCGAGCTGGGGGACGTGGACGCGCAGGAGGTGCTGCGCTGGCCGGGCGTGTGGCGGGTGCACATCACCACCCGTGCCGATGAGATCAGGGCGGACGCCGGCCGGTGCCTGGCCGTCCGGCCGGGCGACCCGGGCCTGCGGGTGCTGCACGCGGCGGTGGAGAGCCATCTCGCCGCCGCGAGCAGGTACGCGCACGAGCGGCAGGGCTGGCGGCGCTGGCTGACCGGGCAGGCCATCGAGGCCGCCTGGTCCAACCTGTACGGCGCGACCATCCTGCTGTACGGCCTGCTCCCGGGCGGCGAACTTAACGCGCGTGCCCCGGAGGTCCTCGCCACCGGCCAGGCGTACCTGCCGGCCGACGACGCCCGCCTCGTCACGCTGGCCGCGCGCATCGCCGCGGGCGACATCGGCGAGCGGGACCGCTCGCTACTCCAGGCCGTGCTGCGGGCGGCCTACGGCACGGCCTCGATCGAGAGCGGGCGGGTGCGCAGCTTCCGCAATCTGCTACTCGGCGGGGCGGCGACCCTGACCCTGATCGTCGCCGGCCTGGTGACCATCGGGGCGATCTGGCCGACGGCGCTTCCCATGTGCGGGAACGGCACCCTGCTCGCCAGCCTCGGGCCGATGAGCACCCAGATGTGCCCGACCGGCGAGGGCAGGCCGAGCCACGGGGACGTGCCGCTGGTCGCGCTCATCGGGATGCTCGGCGCGGCGCTGGCCACCGCCACCAGCCTGTCGACCCGCTCGGAGCTGTCCACGCGGTACTCGCTCGCGGTCGCGCAGAACCTGCTCAAGGCCCCCGCGGGCGTGGCCACCGCGATCATCGGGCTGCTGATCCTCAACTCGGGCTTCGTGCCGGGCTTCGGCGGGCTCAGCTCGCAGACCTCGATCCTGGTCTGGGCCATGGTCTTCGGGTACGGCCAGCAGGTGGTGACGCGGTTCGTCGACCAGCGCGCCGACACCCTGCTCAACGCCGCGTCGCCGAACGCCGTCGGCAGCCCTCCCAAACGGTGAATGACCGCCACATATCGGGGCAGCTTACTGCCGTCAAATCGACTGGGCGGGCAGCACGGAAGGGCTACTGTGGGCGGATCACCTTGCCGCCGTCCGCTGACAGCGTGTCATTTCCCAGATCTCGAGGAGCCTCCACCTATGGTTCGATACCGCGTGCGCGGTGGCAACGCCCTGCGCGGGACCGCCTTCATCCAGGGCGCGAAGAACGCCGTGCTGCCGATGATCGGCGCGGCGCTGCTCGCCTCGGACGGCCGCACGGTCCTGCGCAACGTGCCCATCATCGAGGACGTCCGGCGCGCCGTTGAGCTCGCCGAGGCGATCGGAGCCAAGGTCGAGCTGCACGAGGCCGAGCGGACGCTGGTCATCGACGCCTCGCGGCTCTCCAGCCCGGTGCTGCCCGCCGAGATCGCCCGGCGGTTCCGCGGCTCGGTGCTGTTCGTGCCCGCGCTGCTGCACCGCCTGGGCGAGGCCGTCATCGAGGGCGTCGGCGGGTGCAACCTGGGCAGCCGCAACCTGGACTTCCACTACCTGGGGTACAAGCGGCTCGGCGCGGTCGTGGACGAGGGCGAGTCCGTCATCCACGTCAAGGCGGCCGGCCTCACCGGCGCCCCGCTCTACCTCGACACCCCCTCGCACACCGGCACCGAGAACCTCATCATGGCCGCGGCGCTGGCCAAGGGCACCACGATCATCGAGAACGCCGCGCTGGAGCCGGAGGTCCTCGACGTCATCGACATGCTGACCAAGATGGGCGCCCGCATCAGCGGCGGCGGCACCGGGTTCATCACCGTCGAGGGCGTCGACGAGCTGACCGCCGTCGAGCACCGCGTGATGCCCGACCGGCTGGACGCCGGCGTCTTCGCCATGGCCGCCGCCATCACCGGCGGCGAGGTCAACCTGGTCGGCGCCTCGCTGGCGCACCTCGGGGTCGTGCGCTGGAAGCTCGAGCAGATGGGCGTCGAGTTCGCCACGGACGGCGCGGTGCTGAACGTCCGGCGCGACCGGCCGCTGCGTCCGATCAACGTCATCACCGACACCTACCCCGGCTTCGCCACCGACCTGCAGTCCCCCATCATGACGGTCGCCTGCCTGGCCGACGGGGCGAGCTACATCCACGAGCGCATCTTCGACGGCCGCTTCGCCCTCGCGGGCGAGCTGAACAAGATGGGCGCCGACATCGAGATCGAGGGCAGCCGGGCCGTCGTGCACGGCGCCACCTCGCTCACCGGTACGGACGTCACGGCGCACGATCTGCGGTCCGGCATCGCGCTCGTGCTGGCCGGCCTGGCCGCCGAGGGCGAGACCGTCATCTCCCCCGGATACCTCATCGACCGGGGTCACCACGACCTCGCGGCACGCATGAAGGCCCTGGGTGGAGATGTGGTAAGAGAGATTTCCTCTACGACCTGACTGAGCCCGTAAACCGCCTCTGACCTGTTCGAACATCCATTTTTCCCATGCCCGCTCGGCATGGGAGAGCCGCTTTCCGGCAAATCCGGGCGTGACATTAGTGCCTTGGCGAGCGATCGTTCCAAAGAGGACTAGACCGGATGGGCGATGAACCCGAGCCGGGAACGCCGCATGCCGCCCGCCGGGCGGCCTGAGCGGCGCCCCCGCGAGGTGGACTCGACCAGTGGATTTCGCGAGGAAACCACGCCCGGCGCTCCCCGGTGCCACGCGGACCGGACCGGGCGCCGCATGGCGCGGTGGACTCCATCGAAGGTATGGCGGGATGGGACGAACATTGGTCGAAAGGGCCGAAGAAACTCCGCGAGGATCACGTGTGGGCACGTCGGGCCCCGACCTCACCATCGGGGTGGTGGGGCCGCACGACCTGGTCGAACGGGTGATGCTCATGGGCCATGCGGCGGCCCCGGTGCCGTGCCGGTTGGTCGCCGCGGCCTACCGGGACGAGCAGGAGGCCGCCGACAAGGTGGTACGGCTCGGTCCGGGGGTGGACGCCTGCCTGTTCGCCAGCCCGGTGCCGTACGAGCTGGCCCGGCGGTCGGGCGTGCTGACGATCCCGGCGACGTACGTGCAGCTGGGCGGGCCGGCGTTGACGGCGGCGCTGGCCAGGGCGGCGCTGGACGAACGCATCGACCCGCGCAGGGTCAGCGTGGACCTGCTGAGCCGTGCCGACATCGAGGAGGCGTACACCGACCTCGGCATCCCCACCGGCGGGGTGCAGAGCCGGGAGGAGCCCGGGGCGACCGGCACCCTCGCGGCCTACCACGAGCGCCTGATCAGGCAGGGCGCCACGACCGGCGCGCTCACCTGCCTGCCGGCGGTGGCCGACCGGCTCGGCGCGGCCGGGGTGCCGACGGTGCGGGTGCGGCCGACGTCGGCCGCCGTTCGCAGCGCGCTGCACACCGCGGCGTTGCTGGGCGCGCACCACCGGCTGGAGGAGTCACAGCTCACCGTGGTGCTCATCGAGGTGCCCACGTTACGCGAGCCCGTACGGCGGGCGGCTCCGAGGTACTGGCGTGACGAGCTCCGGCTGTCGCTGCACCGGCTGCTGGTGCAGGAGGCCAACCGGATGAACGCCGCCGTATGGGCGATCGACGATCACAGCTATCTGGTGACGGCGACCCGTGGCTCGATGGCCACGGCCACCGACGGGTTCCGGGTCCTGCCCTTCGCCGCGCGCATCCGCGACGAGCTCGGGCTGGCGGTCGAGGTCGGGGTCGGCATGGGCCGCACGACGCACGACGCGGAGACGCACGCCAGGGCGGCGCTGGCCCGTTCGCAGGCCGGTAAGCAGCCGCAGGGGTTCGCGGTCGACCGGGAGGGACGCACACTCGTCCCGGCGCCCCGGATGCCTCCGCAGGCGCCGGGCCAGGGCCGGCCGAAGGGCGTCGAGGTGCTCGCGAGACTGGCCGCCAAGCTGGAGGGCGGGGACACGATCGTGGACGCGGAGAGCGCCGGGCGGATGCTCGGAGTGACTCCCCGCACGGCTCGGCGGCTGTTGCGCACGCTGGTTGACGAGGGACTCGCGTGGCCGCTTCCGCCGAACCGCACCCCCCAGCCCGGCCGGCCACGCCAGCTCTACCGGCTGATCGTGGAGAAGCTCGGCCCACGGTGATCGCACGCCGGGGTCGTCCGTGTGGGGCGGGCGGCCCCGGCGCGGTCACCGCCTGAGGTTGAGAAGCCCTGAGCGGCCCTCCTGCGGCCGGATCAGGGCAGGCCGGGGTGTGGAGAACGCCCGGCGCGCCGGGCGTGCCAGGCGGCGGATTCGGGCTGCACGGAGGCCCTGACGACGCGTGAGCGTGTCGTGACCCGACGTGCCGGCGAGGTGGCCCCCGGCGCCCGTCCTGATGTCCGGCCGGCGCGCGACGAGGACTCGGACGGGAGGTGGACGGGAAATGAACGCCGGTCATGACCGGTCCGGTGCACAACACGCCGACTTTTCCACAGGTTGTGGACAAGTCGCCTTTTCGTCGGCTGCGATGTATTACATTTCCGCATCTAAACCGGGATAGCGGCGCGCGCGTCCACGCCAAGAAGTTCTCCACACCCTGTGGATAACCTGTCGATGACGTCGGCACGCTCCCGCACCCCGCCAGGACCAGCACGGACGAGGCGGGCGCCGCCTCTTGCCGGTCCTCCCCACCACCCAAGACCGGCGAACGTGGGGCATCTCGGGTCCGAAATCCGCGTGTGCTTTGTCGGGGCCGATGACTATTGTCATGAGTCATGCGCCAGAACACTCGTGACATGAAGGTCTGGGCGGCCCTCGCGGCGGTGTACGTCATCTGGGGGTCCACCTACCTGGGGATCAGGCTCACCGTCGAGACGATGCCCCCGCTGCTCAGCGCCGGGCTCCGCTTCGTCGCGGCGGCGCTCATCCTCGGCACCGTGCTGGTGATCCGCAGGGGTCCCGGCGTCCTGCGCATGAGCCTGCGGCGGTTCTGTGGTGCGGGTTTCGTCGGGCTGCTGCTGCTCACCGGCGGCAACGGCATGGTGTCGGTGGCCGAACAGCACATCTCCTCCGGGCTCGCCGCCCTGCTGGTCGCCTCCGTGCCGCTCTGGCTGGTCATCTTCCGCGCGCTGGCGCACGACCGGCCCCACCTGTTCACGCTGGCGGGCGTGCTGATCGGCTTCTGCGGCGTCGCCGGGCTGTCGCTCACCGGCGGCGGCTCGTCCGACACTCTCGGCATCGTGATCATCCTCGCCGGGTCGCTGTCGTGGGCGGCCGGCTCCTTCCTGTCGGGCAAGATCCCGATGCCGGAGGACCCGTTCGTCGCCAGCACCGTCGAGATGGTCGTCGGCGGAGCCGGCCTGCTCGCCATCGGGCTCGGCATCGGCGAGCGCCCGGACCTCGGCCAGATCAGCACCGGCTCGTGGCTCGCGCTCGCCTACCTCGTCCTGGCCGGCTCGCTCGTCGGCTTCACGTCCTACATCTGGCTGCTCGGCAACGCCCCCATCTCGCTGGTGTCGACCTACGCGTACGTCAACCCGGTCGTGGCGGTGCTCCTCGGCGCGCTGGTGCTCCACGAGCAGGTCACCACGCAGATGCTGGCCGGCGGCCTGGTCATCGTCCTCGGCGTCGCCCTGGTGGTCTCCACCGAACGCCGCAGGCGCCCGCCACGCACCGCGGTCACCACACCCGCGAGCCGCGTCACCTCCTCCTCCTAATGGGAGTTACCGGGTTGCCTGATTGGGCAGACTCGGTGCCTGGTAGCCGTCGGTGAGTGAGCACTCTC
>NZ_BMNT01000030.1:47960-125579 GCF_014646695.1 Sphaerisporangium melleum | reverse complement strand
AGATCGTCCACGCAGGTGGCGGTGAGCGCCCGTTCGAGCCGGAGCTCCAGCTCGGTGGCGCCGAGCCGGCCCTCCGCATAGGCCTGCTGGACCAGCTCCACCGCCCGATCCCGGTCGGCCTCGTTCACCGGCTCACGGCCTTCTTGTACAGCCGGGTGGCCAGCGGTACGAACACGACCAGCAGCACGACCGACCACAGCAGCGACACCGGTACGGCGTGCCGCAGCGGCCAGGCGCTCGGCGCGGGCATGGCCGGGCTGGTGTTGCCGAAAAGCTCGCGCGCGGCCTGGACCAGCGTGGACACCGGGTTCCATTCGGCGATCACCCCGAGCGGGCCGGGCAGGCGGCTGCTGTCGGCGAACGCGTTGGACAGGAAGACCAGCGGGAACGACACGAGGGTGACGATGTTGTTGAACACCTCGGGCGTGCGCAGCGCCAGCGCCACGGTCGCCGTCACCCAGGAGAACGCGTAGGCGAACAGCACCAGCATCACGAACCCGAGCAGCGCCTCCAGCGGCGAGGTGCGGATGCGCCAGCCGACGAGCAGCCCGACCAGCGACATGGTGATGACGCTGGCGAGGTTCATGATGACGTCGCTGATGGTCTGGCCGGTCAGCACCGCCGAGGGGGACATCGGCAGCGTGCGGAACCGGTCGAAGATGCCCTTCTGCAGGTCCTGGGTGAGGGTGTAGCCGGTGATCTGTGCGCTGGTGACGATGGTCAGCACGAAGATCCCCGGCAGCATGTACTCGCCGTACGACATGCCGGGCAGGCTGATCATGCTGCCGAAGACGTAGGTGAACAGCAGCACGAACACGATCGGCAGCATGACCACGCCGCCCAGCAGATCGGGCGCTCGGCGGATCTTCAGGGCGTTGCGCTTGGCGATCGTCAGGCCGTCGGCGACGGCCAGCTGCATGGCGTTCATCGGCTGAGCTCCTTGGTCGTGTGGCCGGCCTGGTGTCCGGTGAGGGTGAGGAACACGTCGTCCAGGGTCGGCCGGCGCAGGCCGACGTCGCGTACGGTGACCTGTTCGGCGGCCAGCCGGCCGAGGGCGCTGGTCAGCGTGGCGGGGCCGTCGTCCACTGGGATGGTCACCCGCAGCGCGGCGTCGTCGACCCGCAGGTCACCGGCGGCCAGCGGCGCCAGCGTCCGCGCGGCGGTCGCCAGGCCCGCCGCCGTGGCGACCGACAGCTCGATGCGGTCGCCACCGACCTGGCTCTTCAGCTCGTCGGCGGTGCCGAGCGCGATCACCCGGCCGCCGTCGACCACCGCGATGCGGTCGGCGAGCCGGTCGGCCTCCTCCAGGTACTGGGTGGTGAGCAGCACGGTCGTACCCGCCGCGACGAGCTCGCCGATGACCTCCCACAGGCCGATGCGGGCCCGCGGGTCCAGGCCGGTGGTGGGCTCGTCCAGGAACAGCACCGGCGGGTCGGCGACCAGCGCGCCGGCCAGGTCGAGCCGGCGCCGCATGCCGCCGGAGTACCCCTGCACGGGACGGTCGGCCGCGCCTGCGAGGTCGAAGCGTTCCAGCAGCTCACGGGCGCGCTCCCGGCTGCGCTTGGCGCCGAGGTGGTAGAGGCGGCCGACCATCTCCAGGTTCTCGGCGCCGGTGAGGTGGTCGTCCACCGCGGCGTACTGGCCGGACGCGCCGATGCGCGCGCGCAGCCGTCCGGCGTCGCGGACGACGTCGAACCCGGCGACGCTGGCGTGCCCGGCGTCCGGGACGAGCAGCGTGGTGAGGATGCGCACGGTGGTGGTCTTGCCTGCGCCGTTCGGGCCGAGCAGCCCCAGCACCGTCCCCTCGGGGACCCGCAGGTCCATGCCGTCGAGGGCGGTGACGGCGCCGTACTTCTTGACCAGGCCCTCGGCCACGATCGCGTCTGTCATCAGGATTCTCCTTAGGAACGGTGGACGAGGATGTCGCCGTAGGTGGTGTGCGCCCGCACCTCGACGGTGCGGTCGGCGCCGCCGGGGGCGTCGCTGGGGTCGAGGGAGACGTCGACGGTGCCGTACTTGGAGCTCACGTCCAGCCACGCGGCCGTGCCTTCCGCGACGCCGAGGTCCAGCCCGCCGCCATTGGTCTCCAGCACGACCGAGCCGCGGCTCACCTCGCCGATCTGCAGGCCGGCGTACGCGGTCTTGGCGGTGACGCCGGCCAGGGCACGGTCCACGGTGAGGTCACCGTGCGCGCTGTTCAGCCGCAGCTCGCCGGTCACCTCGCGGATGCGGACGCTGCCGTGGGCGGTCCGGACGGCGGCGGTGCCGTCGACGCGGCCGATGAGGATGCCGCCGTGCGCCGTGGTCACCTCGGCGTGGCCCGACGCCCGGGTGACCGAGATGTCGCCGTGGGTGGATTTCAGCCGCAGCGGACCGGCCTGCTCGACGCGGATGGCGCCGTACGACGTGGTGCACGCCACCTCGCCGAGCGGACCCCGGCAGCGCAGGCTGCCCACCGCCGTGGCGTCCACGCGGGAACCCGCCGGCAGGCTGACCGTCACCTCCACCGAGCCCGGGCCGAGCAGCAGCGAACGCGCCCAGGACGCGAGCCCCGAGCCGGCGCCCTGTTCCCGCTCGCCGCGCACCACGAGCCTGCCGTCGGCGTACTCCACCTCGGCGCGCTCGGCGGTCCGCACGTCGGCGTCGTTGTGCTCGTCGGCCGGACGGATCTCGACGACGGTGTCGGTACGGGCGCTCGCCTCGACCCGGATGGTGGCGTGCGGCAGCTCGAAGATCGCGGAGATCGGCTCGGGGGTGTCGAAGGTCGGCATTCCGCTTCCCTGGTCGTGGATCGGCCTGGACATCAGCGCACCCATCCGCTGTACCGGTTGCCGGACTGCTGAGACGGACGCCTGGTGGAACGGCGGCCGGCGTCACCGGAGTCGAGCGCGCTGGAGATGGCGCGCACCAGCCAGGCGTTGACCGACAGCCCGTCCCGGGCCGCCGCCTCGTCGATGCGCGGCTTGAGCTGCTCGGGTACGCGCAGGGAGATACGGGACGTGCCGCCGTCGTCGACCTCCGGGGGCGGCGGTGGCGGCCTTTCGTCCTGGTACGTAGGGGTCGCGGGCGGTGACGTCACGACGAAGTCGGGGTCGCGACCGCGCAGGCGCACCTCGACCGAGCCCGGCGCGAGGTCCTGGGTGATCTCATCGGCGGCGGCCGACAGGGCTTCGAGCAGCGCGAGCCGGGCAGCCGACTCCAACGACGCGGCAAGCCGCTCCGCCAAGGCGCGCGCTTCCTCGCCACCGGCACCCGCGGCGATCGCGAGCTCCCGGCGAAGGTGATCGACATACGGCGCAAGGTCCATGACGCCACTATGACACCATCATGGCGCCACCACAAGCGGACATCGGCCTTCTCATTGACATCACTTGGGCGTCACGTGGCATTTCCTCTGGTGGCGGCGTCGTCGATCGGCAAAAGCCACCCGCACGTGCTGCTCCTTCGCGGGCGTTTGCAGGCGGTGTCTGGCTACGAGGCACACGAAGCGGCCCCGTCCGCTCCTTCGGCTGCTACGACCTACCGACTACTGCATCGAACTCCACCCCAACGCGGGCCTTCACCGGATGGCTCCCTGGAGCCGCCTCTGGCAGGTCGGCGACTCTCTCAGGCCCGAGTCGCAACGCCCATTTTGACTGCGGTCACACCCGTGAAGCGTTGCCAGTACCGATGTCGTCTCGCCTCTGCGGCAAGGCAGAGTGGAAGGGAGTGGCGGTGTCGCCCATTCGCCGTCGGCAAGAGCCGTGACGTACGCAGCCGTGGCGTCATAGAAGGGCTTGCCGCGCGGCCAACGACGCCCCTCCGGGCGGAACGCTCGGCCTCCCGCATCTCGTTGATCAACCGGCGCGGCCCGGATGCGACGCCCCATCACTGAGTACAGCGGCGGCCCGTACGTCGCCGACGGGCACGGCGCCGGTCTGTGCCTGCCCCGCAGTCAGCGGGTCCACCGAGGCGACCCAGAAATCCCCATCGTGGTTACGGTGCCGGTACATGGCCTCGACATACTCGGCGTGCGCCGGCTGATGTTCAGGACTGCCACCCGGCAGTGCATCCATGCGGGCCCGATACCGCGCACCCACCTGCTCCACCCGGTCGTCACAAACGACCAACGGCTCGGGGCCCCTGCGACGTCCAAGACCAGGACGGAGTCGGCCAACACCAGCCACTCCAGCGCATCGCCGGCCCGGCGCAGCATGACCACGGTCGCCGAGGGAGAACCGGCATGCGTCAGATCGCAGCTGGACCCTGCAACCCGGCCACCGCCTCGATCCCGTCGGCCAGGATCTCCCCCAGCATGCCCGCGCTTCGCGTCACCGCCCCGATGAGGACGGAGCCAAGCGTGTGCGAGTAACAGGCCACACCATGCCGGCACTCTCGCGCCCACGGAGAACCGCTGATCACCCTAGCCCTCGCACGGGAATGGGCACGATCCTACCCGCGCCACTCGTGCCAGGCAGTTACTGCGAGGGCGAAGCCATGCTACCAACTCTGCATATTTCGACATGCCCTAAACGCATCTTTAGGTCATGCTGCAACAACAGCCGTCCAGAAGCGCCCTTATGGGATGAAAGAAACTGTTGTGGCAGTTGAGTCAGAACTCGCACGAACTTCCCGGCGCCAAGCTAAGCTTTTCGCACAAGTTCATACGCTTGATCCCGCAACGACCGCGTCCCACCGAATGGGGGCCGCAGTCAGACACAGGAGAGACGCACATGCTCAATGAGCAGGCAACGAAGGCCCTTGAGCTGTTATATGCAAGAGCCAAGAGGACCACAGACAATTTCGATCTCGAGAGGATCGAACGCGCCCTCGATGAGATAATCCGCCTCAACGACATCAGCCCTCCACCTTTTCAGGTCCGTAGCGCCCCGGCCCACGCCAGTCAAGTCCTCAAAGGCCGCCGGAAGCTTGCGAAACAGATAGCTCTAGGCGACCTGGCCGCCCACGAGGAACCCCGTCAAAGGGACTATGCCCTCGCCGTCGTCGATCTTGCCCTCTGGCTCAACGGCACAACCGCGCTTACTACCGAGCAGCGCCAACTTGCGCATCGTCTCGCTTCCGAGGAGGACAGCAAGACCATCGCGGCAGAACTGGGAGTCCCCATCACCCGCACACGGGAGCGTATCTCCCGAGCTCGCCAAGCTGCTCGTGCCGCTTGGGCGGTAGATATCAGACAGCCCTAGCCCCCGGGAGCGGCGATCACATACGGGGTCGCCGCTCCCCTAGACCTAAAATTATAGGAGCAGATGTTCATGAGCACCCCTGTTTTCCGCGAGCCAGCTCTTAGCGGAAGTCCGCGCGCGGACATCATCCAGATCGATACCGCCCTACAATCGATGCGCGATTCCGGCTTCGACTTGACTGCTGCGGCAGGCGAGCCGATTGACAATTCTGTTGAAGCTGGCGCGACTCACATTCGGGTCTCGACCAATTTTGGAGAGAGAAGGAGCTCTATAGACGAAATCGCCTTCGCCGATAACGGTCGCGGGATCAGCCCTGATATCCTCGCCTACGCGCTATCCATGGGATTTAGCACCAGGTACAACCAAAGAGGAAGTCTGGGGCGTTTCGGTGTTGGACTGAAACTGGCCGGATTGAGCTTGGGTAGAAGGATCGACGTATACACGAAACAGGCAGGCGACCCCACCATCCGCCACGCCTATATGGATCTTCAGGAGATCGCAGAAAAGCGCCAGACTCACATCGAAGCCCGCAATGTAGCGAATTGGCCGAAAGACTATGAGCACATCATGATCTCGCCCAATAACGAGGCTTATGACTCTGGGACTCTCGTCATCTACGGGAAGATCGACCGCCTGAAGTCCGGTGGACACTACGGCACAAGCCTGGACGAGAAGCTCAATGATCTGCGAACCTTCGTCGCGCGGGCATACAGAAAATTCCTTGATCAATCCCTCGTCATCGAGCTGAACGGCGTCCCCATCACGCTTCTCGACCCTCTGTTCCTTATGGATAATCCTCGAATTATCGAGCGGTACAAGGACGACGACCCGCGAGGAACTGTAATCGACGAGGACGACATCGAGATCGTTGATGGACACAAGATTCATGTTACAGTCACCGTGACGCCAGTTCAGTTCAGGTGGGAAGAGGGAGTTGGCGGAAACAGGGACCACAAAGGGCGAGAAATCCGAGAATTTCATATCGCTGATAGTGCAGGGAAGATCAGCATGGTCCGCAATGGGCGTGAGATCAACTACGACATCGTTCCGCGGCTGCTCCCCTCAGGCATCGACAAGGTCGATCGCTATATTGGTATCGAAGTCGCATTTCCCGCCCAGCTCGACGAATTCTTCCAGGTACGAAACGTTAAGCGTGGAGCAGTTCCCGTGGATAAGCTCCGAGAGGAGCTACGGAAGTGGCTTGATCGGCCAGTAAAGGCGGCACGACGAGAAATTCGCCGACACTGGGGATCAGTCGAGACCCGGAATCAAGCTGCTAAACGTGACCATCAGGACGTGACCGAGGCCGTGACTCGGGCTGAGTTGACAGCTCCTATGGGGCAGGCAGGGAAGCAGCTGACCGAGGAGGATAGTAAGCAACTAATCGAAGAGCTTCTCGAGAACCTTGGACTCGGCGGCAAAAGCGAGGAGTCCACGCAGGTTAGAGACGAGATTCAAGCAAATCCTTTTACGCTACTCGATGGCAACTGGCCGGGCAAGGAGATGTTCGAGATTAACCATCTGAACGGTAAGGCGGTTATGACTCTGAACCATCGACATCCTTTCATGAAGGAGATATATGCCCCCCTAAGGGGTATCGCCAAGGACGGCGCCAACGGACATAGCATCGAGGATCTCGCACGAATTATCCGGAAGACACGCAAAGCGCTCGACGTGCTCTTCCTCGCCTATGCCAAGGCCGAGAACATGCATACCGATCCTGATATTTTCGGTGATCTGCAAAGCTACTGGGGACAGTCAACCCAGTCCTACCTACGCGAGCTAGCGAAGTCCGAAGAGAAACAGTAGCACTCAGAGAGTGCGTCCACATGTCTCCGAATGGACGCACTCTCACAAGCAGATACAACAGAAAGACGTTAATCGAGAATTCCATCGGCTGGATTCGCAGCCATCTTTCAGCCCAGGTCCAGCTTTTGCTAACAGCGGCCAGCCGCTACCGCGCCACTGCCTTACGATTCGCCGGATCCAATACTCCTTCTGAACTTCTAGTCCAGGCTAATGATGTGGCACATTGATCGGGGGGTCACAACATCTCCACTTTACAATCCAGTGCTAGTGACATGAGGTCCTCAATCTTTATCAAGTTACGACGCCCCGCTAGATAGCCGATCCCGCGATGGAGGTGGATCGAGAGCGTTCTGGCGATCTCTTCATCAGACACGGGCGCTCCATCTTGCATACAACGATGCTTAAGAAGTGCCAGGTAGGTATCCCCGTAGAAGCCGGAGAAGGTGCGCCAGCTCATCTCCACGTTTGAGTCGGCAACAATCTCGCGGACCAACGGCGGGCTCGGGTCGGCAAGGGAGAGCGCGAGCGACCAGCGGCAGAGGACGTTCCAATTCTTGATCCCGGTTACTCGCTTCAGCTTGATGAGCTGATCCCGCGCGGTCTGCGAGAGACGGATGGTGTCAAGCGACATGGGGTGCTCCCGGTTGCCACCAATAACCGTGCTCGATCGTGGTGGTGAACGTCTGGTCGTCGTGGACCAAGGTGTATGTCTGGGCGACGGCGGGCTTGAGGCGAGACAGAAGGTACTCGTCGATCTCCTCATCCGTCGAAAGGAGGAGGACCTGTTGGCCAGCCTGTGGAAAGTAGCGCTCAACGAGGTTCTGCCGATGGCGGCTGTCCAGTCGTCCGAGCGGAGTGTCGATCACCGTTGGTAGGCGATTACCTGCCACCCTGGCCAGGCCCCACAGCAAGGAGACCGCTAGGAGTTGGCGTTCGCCGGCGCTCAACCGGGCCGGGTCTAGCGCCTCGCCGTCAGCGCCGATCAGAGTGAGCGTGAACTTATCCGTGTCGATACTTAGGTCCTGTACTAGCCCGCTCTTCCGCATCAGGCGCGTGAAACTATCGAGGACCGCGACCTCAAGTGCATTGATATGCCTACGCAGCAGCGCATCCCCGAACTGCTCCAGGGTCGTCCGTACGCGCTCGGCGTAGGAGATGATACGCCCTGCGTGCTCGGCCTTTGCCAGCCCGGATGCCCGCTTCTTGTACGCCTGCTCTCGCGAGACAACTAGCTGATTACGATCGTTATCGGCAGCCGCGTGGGCCTCCTTCGCCCTGGCGAGATCCGCCTTGAGCTCCGCGACCTGAAGGCGCGCCGCCTCTAGCTGCTGAACCAGACCCACGATCATCTGCTCGTCGGGAACCGCAGCAAGCTGCCGCTCAACCGTGTTGAGCCGCTCGCGTAGCTGTGTGGCCTCATCGACCAAGGTGCGAGCGTTGCTGCGCTCCTTGTCCAGGACCTGGTCAAGGGTGGCCAGTTGCTGCGCAGCGGAACGAGATAGCTCCAGGAACCGCTGGGTGTTCGCGTCCGCGGCTCGCTGCAAGCGGTCAGCCGCCAGATACTTCTCTACCTCAACAGCCGGCTCGGAGCCAACCAATGGGCGCACGAACTTTAGGAGCTGCTTATCCCGTTTTGCGAGAGCTTCCAATACCCGACCTGCTTGATCCGCAACTTCCTCACGTGCCGCCTGCTCCTTGATCTGGTCAAGCTGAGTACTGAGCAGCAGTAACGGTAGCGGTCCCGCAGCGACATGGTTCACAAGATTGTCCTGCAGACCCTGGAGCTGGTCGCCAAGGAACTTTTTCTCTGCCTCCAGCTCCGCACGCCTCTGGTAGAGATTTCCTCCTTTGGTAGCAAAGGCATCTTCCGCGCGGGCTGCGGCGACCTCGGCGGCACCCAGTGAGGCCTGCGCCGATGCCACACGTTGCAGGGAATCCGCGCACGTTTGGTCCACCATCGAGATCTGCTGCTCGATTAGTTTTATCTCTTCAAGTGCCCGTTTGTCATCGTCGGACACCTTCTGACGTCGCTGAAGGGCGAGGAGGTCTGTGCGGAGCTGTTCAACTGTATTCACACCCAGCAGAGAGTGCACTGCCGACTCAATTACCGGAGCTGCTCTCTCAGGATCTGCAAGGGACTCGATCTTCTCGCCATCGAAGAAGAACAGCGACGCCACTTCAAGCGGGAGCAAATCCTCGATGTGATCCGCCCAACTATCACTGACAACCTGATCGAGTTCGCCGTTGATGAAGACGTTGAGAAACTCCCGGACGCTCTTGCCACGGACCTGCCACGCCCGAACGACCCGGTAGTGACGTTGCTCCCCCTCTACCGTCGTTGAGAAGCGGAGGCCGATGCGCGCGTCCTTCGGACTCGCCTCACGGTTGATGGTGTCCCGGAGGTACGTATCGTACGAGCGCGTTCCGCGCCCACTGCATCGGGCACGCGAGCCATACAGTGCATGCTGAATAGCGTCAAGGAGCGTAGTTTTGCCGCATCCATTAAGGCCACCAATAAGGATGATCGGCTTGTTCTCTCGGACCTCAAGATTAATTCGTTGCTTGCCCTTGTATGCGCCAACGTTCTCAAGGGTAATCTCATGCAGGAGCATCGGCGCTCTCTTCGTTCGGGAAGGGAAGTTCCGGGACGATCTTACTATCGCGTACCCGCCTGGCGTGTTCAGCGGCGTCGTCGACGTCCTGGTAGTAGCCGCGCTGGATCGTCTTTTCCAGAGCCTCGAACAGTCCTGAGCGACGCGTCATGGTGCGGAACTTCCGCTCCACGCCGAGGAGCTCGCGCATGGTGGTGAAGTGCAATTCGTCGCCGTCGCAGATCTCGCGCAATAGCTCGACCTCATCTGCTGCAATCGTAAGGTGTTCGTCGACCGGACGGCCTGGGAAGTCCTCGCCGGTCTCCTCCTTATAAATCCGCGGAAGAGAGTCTTCGACCTCATGCTTATCGAATACCCAGATTCGGCGGATCTCGTGCAGCTCATCCATCGTGATGAGCTCAATCCCGCGCACGTGGGCGGGAGCATTAGTCCGGATCCAGGTCTGCGCCTCAAGTACTCGGCGCAGCCAGTTTTCACGAGCGGCCTGGGTGTAGGGACCGTGGACCATGCGGTCATTGAACAGCTGGATGCTGCCGTTCATCTTCCGGAAGTCCCGCAAGTGACGGTCATCGGCCACGTCCAGCTCGTCGCGAAGCTCGAGGAGCGGAAGCATCCACTCCTTCTCCTCGTCGTTCTGAATCATGGCGGACATGGACTTGTCCTTGTCCACCAGCGTGCAGGTCCAACAGCCGAATCGGCTGTCACCGCAGGAAGGGGTTGTGTTATCGACCACCAGTGGGCACTCACCGTCACTTGAGGCGCCCTGGTACATGGTCAGCAGATCCTTATTGGGGTGGCCCCATGGATTGGACTTCTGCATGAGGAAGGTCCAGACCTCGTCGTTGCTCCAGTCTTCGATGGGGCTGTAGACGAGCGAGTTGGGCAGGTTCCCGTTGGGCGAAAGACGATCCCGGACCCGGCGCTTCTCGTGCCTCTCCATGGCCCGGGCGCGTGCCTGGCTCTCCGCCTTGCGGATGCCGAGGACAAGGATTGCTTCACCATGCTGGCGTACGACCCGGCGGATGAAATCGTTTGACGGTTTGATCTTCAGACGCTCGGTACACCAGCGGAACTTCGGCCGAGGCGCGGGGTATCCCTTGCCGATGAGCCCGACCCAAAAGGTGTCTTTGACCGCCGGAGTGAGCCGGTTGGGCTGGATGGGGAGCTGTTGCTCCTCCGCAGCCTGGCGCATGGTCTCCAGCGACTGCGTCACCCACGCTGCGACAACCGGATTTTCGACCAGGGTGTCCGTGCTGATGACGTAAACCGGCTTCGTGCGCTTATCTGCCTCAAGCCCTTGGAGGGCGAGCCATACGAGCTGCAGCACGGCGGTAGAGTCCTTTCCACCGCTGTAACCGATCACCCAGGGGACTTCGTCCGCGAGATATAGCTCGCAGATCTCATCCGTCAGCATGCCCACCACCGCGGCAAGTCCGCCGTGTGCTTCGAAGGGAACGACACGTCGTGTTGGGGTATTCAGCGAAACGACCGTGCGTGTGGGGGTGGTCATCGCTCTCCTCGCTGGTAGGCGTCTTCGGCGTGCTGTTCCTCGGGACTCAGGTCCAGACCGAGATGCTGACTCAGGTAGTTCACTGTGAGTACGACGTTTTGGTGATTTTTCGAGACGCGGCCACCAATGACGGCACGCCCCTCCCACGCACTACTGGTGCGCGACCAATCGATCTGGCGGAGCGGCGCCAACTGCGGCTTCCACACCTCTGGATCAAGTGATTGGTGCAGCAGAGTGTTCCCTAGACGCCCGAGCGCGTGGAGAGCGATCCCATGAGTATGGAGATACTGCTTGCGGACCTCCGCTGCGGACAGCTTCCTGTTACGGACCTCCGCCCACTCCGGGATCAACTCATCGATCGCCTCCCAGAACTCCCAGGCAATGCGCTGAGCTTGATCTGCATTGAGTTCCAGGCCCTGCAGCAGGCTGGTCATCGCTGTATACAGTGCACTCAAGGTGCACAGCTTGCGCGATCGGGCGGAGAGGGTGCTGGCTTCCATCTCAACGTGGTTGCGGAAGACCGGGCACTTCAGCGCGAGCAGCTTGGTCAGCTGGGACAGCTCGTCGCGATGGTCGTAGAGGACCCCGATAGATCTGGCTGGCCGTACTGCATGCCGGTTGAGATCGGCGAATAGCTGCTGGCTTCGCTCAAGGCCGGCATCGTAGAAGAAGACGACCGCGATGGTCTCATCACCTAGCGCCTGGTTCTCCCGCAGCGCGGCCTCGATGGCTGCCCGTCGGTGCTGGCCATCGTTGATCAAGAAGCGGGAGGCCATGGGGATATGAAGTTGGCCGACCCGCATGCCTGGACCTTGTTGGGAGACGCCCTCGAAGCGCATCACGCCGTCAACCGAGGCGGTGAGTGCACTGAAGGCATAGTCGTCCGGATTGTCGAGAATGTACCTCGTCAGAGCGGGAATCCGCCCCTTGTTCAGGACCCGCTGGGCTCGGACCTCGGGCGCCAGCTCGTCCTCATCAAACAAGAAGATTTTGGGGATGAGACGTAACGGACACATCGAGACGTAGTACTCACGCCCTGCCTGGATCCCTCGAATCGCTGGGAAGATGTACTCGAACCCAGCTGTGGTCGCTTCCCCAGCAGGCGAAGTGGCCCCCTGTGTTCCCATGCGTCACACGCTAGCGTAACGTACGTGAAAACGGAAACGTACGTACGTTAGCACTCCCCTGGTCTCAGGAGCTGTTATGGTCGCTTACCTAGACGCTGCGGCAACCACTCCCGTTGACCCTCGCGTGGCTGAGGTCGTGCTGCACTGGATGGTCGAGGAGTTCGGCAACGCCGGCAGCCGGACCCACGCGTGGGGCACCAGCGCGAAGAGGGTCATAGCCCGTGCCCGAGAGTCGCTTGCCCAGCACCTCGGTGCCAAGCCCGAGGAACTGATCTTCACCAGTGGTGCCACCGAGTCCAACAATATTGCGTTGCTTGGACTCGCTCCGTACGGCGAGCAGCAGGGTCGACGCCACATCATCAGCTCCGCCACCGAGCATAAGGCGGTTCTCGAGCCGTTGGAGTACCTGCAGTCGCGGGGATTCGAAGTCGAACTCCTAACTCCGGGCTCATCTGGACGAGTCCTAGCCGAAGCGGTGCTAGAGCGGCTGCGCCCGGACACCTTGCTGGTCTCCCTCATGCACGTCAACAACGAGACCGGCGTAATACAGCCCATAGCAGAAATCGCCGAACGACTCCGTGAGACACCAACGTACTTCCACGTCGACGCCGCTCAGGGTTTCGCGAAGCTCCCAGCCGATCTAAGAGCCCCGATCGATCTCATCAGCTTCAGCGGCCACAAGATCGGGGCCCCGAAGGGCATAGGCGGTCTGCTGACCCGTCGCCGAGGTAGGACCACCGTGCCGCTAACTCCGCTGATGTACGGCGGGGGCCAGGAACGGAAGCTTCGGCCGGGCACTCTGCCTGTACCCCTTATAGCCGGGCTTGCCAAAGCGGTGGAAGTCTTCGAGGCCGATCGCGTGAAGTGGCTCGCGGAGGCCGAGGACTTCCGCAGCCGACTCCTGACCGCGCTCGCCAGAACCAAGTACCGCCTCAATGGGGATCAGGAGCACGTCGTCCCACACATCGTTAGCCTCTCCTTCGATGGAGTCGACGCTGAGGCGTTGATCCTGCAACTGCAGGACTACGCCGCGGTTGCCACTGGATCGGCCTGCACTAGCGCCTCCTATACGCCTAGCCATGTCCTGGCGGCGATGGGGCTGCCGGACGAAGAGGCTGGTAACGGCCTCCGTCTCTCCTGGTTCCCAAGCCAAGCTCAGGACCTCGATATCGATGGGTTTGTGAGCGTGATCGCCGACTTTCAGGCAAGCGCAACGGCTTAATGGCGCCGAATCAGACGGTGTCCTCGGAGCTCTCTACCGCATCGGACGAGTTCGGCTTCCCAGCCGTCTTCTGTCCCGATGAGGTGGGGGTTCGCGTATAGCCCTGCCCGAAGTTCACTCTCGGTCAGCCGACGATATTTGGGCCCATCCGGATCGTCGGGGTGCAAGAACTCATGTTTACGGTGGAGCAACGGCCGGTTGGCGGATGCCTCATATGACAGATGCGAGGTCTTCAAGGTGGTGAGATCTACCTGGTAGGAAGACCTCAGCCGCGGGTGTGGGTCGGCGTCGAACTCCGGATAGTCCAGCCAGCTGACTCCACGCCCCTGGTGCCGAAGCTTGGCGATCGTCCATTCCAGTGGGCGCCCTGCCGCGATCGATGCGCAGTGCTCGTAGAGCCGCAGTACCACCGGCATTGCATCGATCGCTCGCCGATGCACATAGAGTGCCGTTGGGGTCACCTTGCCGACCAGAGATCCGTTCGTCGCTCCCCGGACGTAGGAGTCGTCGCGAAGCTTGAGCAGCAACCGATCTGCACGCCGGCATGCCTCCTTGTAGGAACTAAAAAACGCTCTCACATCCAACTGGACAGACAGCGGAAGGCAGCTGAACGGCCCGCGACCGTTGAAGAGTTCTACGCCGAGGAAAAGTAGCGTCGTCAGTGTGGAGCGCTTGCCGCCCTCGGCGACCTTCTCCGGGTCGGCGGAGACTCTGACGAGGCGCTGAAGCTCTGAGGCGCTGAGGTGCGCCAGGAGCTCGATCATGTGCGTAGGCATCTCTTCCACTCGAGGAATCCTGCCCCGCTGCTCGGTGTGGTCGACAACAGCCGCAATGGCGGACGCGGCGTCATCAGAGACGAGCCAGGCAGTGTCTGGTGCGATTCGCCGGGCCAAATAGCTGAGGCGTGCCTCGTCCCGCTTAAAGGCATACACGACGCCCGGCGCCGCCGAGACGCAACGCACACCTGTGGCGTCCTCTACGTAGCTACGCAGTTCACTGGCACCGAATAGGTGCTGGAACGTCCGCCGACTCGTCAGCACTCCATCGCCGAACTCGGCACCCTTGACTTTGGCCTTCTCCCACGTCAGCCGAGTGGAAACGACAAGCGTCTGACCGGTCAGCTCCCAGGCCCGCATCAGGGTAAGGCGGCGTTCCTCGGGGTCCTCAATGACGTTCAGTACGTACGTTAGGAGGATGACGTCCGCAGGGCCAAGGTTCCCATCGGGGTGGAAGTGCGGATCCCACCCAGACGCCTCGATCTCCATCTGTCTGAGTACACGGACGTCGTCGCCCCGTCCGCACCCGTAATCGAGCACCGAGCGTTGGGGAGTGATCTGCTGGTCGATGACAGCCTGCCGAGCGGGCACGGAGAGCCCGGTTCGAGCGATCGCGGTCAGGCGACGCTCGGTCTCCCAAGCGCCGCCCGTCTGCTGTGCAAGGTTCACTTCCTCATCATCAGGTCGGGAAGACTGGTGGGCTGAAGAATTGGTCCAGAACCAGGGGAAGACTGGATTCTCCCCCGGTACGCCCAGCCTGACGAACCATCTCAAGCAGGACGTCCATGACCCGGGACTTGCTGGCGTTGATCTGCCCCTGGATGTAATTGAACCCGCCGTTGGCATACCCTTCGAAGATCGTCAGCCGCTCACCAAGCCGCTCCTCGCTGAGGATGCTGGGATCTCCGGGGTGCCTGAGGACGCCGAGGGAGTCGATGAAGGCTTCGGCAGTGGCCGACCGCCGGAAGACCTCATATCGGATAGGTTCCCCCGCCTCCGTGAACTCTTCCCACCTGTCATTGGCGAAGCCGACCGAGGCGGCGAACAGCATCGTCGTGGCCATGCTGGGGAACGGGCCGTCACCGTCCTTCATCAGCTGCTGGATCAGCTTCTCGTGCGCCTTCGGCCGCCGGACCCGCTGCTCGCTGGCGGTAGTCGTCATGACGTCACCTCGGTGAACTCCGCTCCGTCGAAGGACGAGCCCACCACCTGGTACGGATAATCTCTTCCGCTCACACTGATCTTCTCTGTGACGTCCGTGAGGTCGGTCTTGGTGGTGTGGGTAGTGATGATGTACTGCTTCCCGATCCGTTGTGCGAGCGCCTCTTCGGCGACCCCGTCGGCCTGCGCCTTACTGGAAAGCACAACCACCTGAGAGGTCATCTCGGGGAGGAACTTGGCGATCTGGCGCCGGTAGTCATCATCGAGGTTTCCAAAGACCGCGTCCATGACCACAGGATATTCACCACCCACTCCACCGAAAAAGGGGTTCGCGTTCGTGGCGGCATCGCGGCACTCCTGTGCGATCGCCCCCACAAAAGAGAGCGAAAGCAGCATGTTCTCACCGGTCGACTTGGGGGCGGGCATGGAGTCGCCTCCCACCCGCTCCCAGTACTCCAGCTGGAAGTCACCAGTCAGCTCAGGTTCGTAGTTCTTGAGGGACGCTTGCTTGAAGAGGCCTCGAATCCGGGTGTCCAGCCGGCGGCGGATGCTGTCCGATAGCAGTTCGAGGATCTGCCTCAGCGCGTTTTCCGTTTCACGGATCACGGCGATACGACGCTGGATGCGCTGGTTGTTTACGTCCTTGACCTGAAGCTTGTCGACCTGCTCTTCCTTCTGCTTCTTCTGGGCGGCCAAGAGCCCCAGGTGCTCGTCAATCCCCCCGAGCCTACGACTCGTCTCGCTGAGCTTGTCGATCAGCTCCCCACGCTTGACCTCAATGGCGTTGATGTCTTCCCGAGGAAGCTTCTTGAGCTCGATGGAGACCTCGTTGAGCTGCTCCACCAGGCTACGTTCCTTGTCGGACGCCTCTCCGATCAGACGGTCGGCGTCGAATAGCCGGTCGAGCATCGTCGACCGGCGTTCCTCGAGAGTGCCTACGTTGCCACGGAGCTGGTTCCACGCGGCTTCTACCTCAGCCAGGCCTGCCTTGGCGCGCCAGGCTTCCAGCGCGACACGCTCTGGGGAGCCTTCCGGAAGATGCGTCCCGCAGATGCAAACGCCATCCGTGAGGAGATCGTCGATGAAGGCACGCTTCAGTGGCGCGGGCAGCTGCCCCTTCTCTCGGAGCGCGTCACATGCCGCGACGATCTGTTGGGGTAGATCGGGTAGGAAGACCAGGTAACCCGATTCCGCGAGAACACGTGCTCGGTCGTCTTCCAGTTTCCGAAGTGAGGCGTGGACGCTCTCCCGCTCTTGCTCCAGCCGCTCACGCTCCTGCTGTAACTGCTTCGCACCGTCTAGCGACTTGAGACGAGCGGAGAGCAGGTCAATCTCGTCTTTCAGATGCTGGACCTCGGTTCTGAGGGACTCCTTCTCCTGCTTCTTGTCCTCGGTCTCCTTGAGGATCGCGTCGATCTCGCCGGCGAGGCGCTCCGCTTGCTGGCTGTCCGCATCCTCGGACTTCAACTGGTGCCGCAGCTTGTTGGCCGCGAGCGGTAGGTGCTTCAGCGCACGCTCCAGCTGCTCCAGGCCAAGGAGCGTCTTAATGGCGTGCTGGATCTCTGCGTACGCCTCCTTGCGTACGAGCTGCTCAATGCGCTCACCGTTCACGAAGAAGAACCGGCTCAGCCGCTCGGGGAGGATCTTGTCGATGTGCCCCTGAGCATTGTTCTCGAGCTCCTTGGAGAAGCCTCTCTCATCTCGCTCATGCAGAGTGAGCTGTGGCCGAGGAAGCCTCTGGTCGGACCCGTGCTTCTCCGCCGAGAGATGACGACGGGCAGTGTAGACACGACCCTCGTGCTCGAACTCGACCGCTACGGACATCTCGATCTGGCTGCCGACCCGTGCATCCTGCCAGACCCTATTGTTGATCAGTCGATCCTGCTGCTCAACGTCGGAGCTGAGCCGGCCGTAAAGAGCCCACGTGAAGGCGTTGAGGAGGGTCGTCTTGCCCCCGCCATTGGTGCCATAGACGAGTGTGACGTTGTGGCCAAGCTCCTGAGCGAATGAAAGACGGTGTCTCCCACCGTACGGCCGGAAGTTCTCGAGTTCGATGGACAGGAGCTTCACTTGACGATGCCCTCGACCTTCCGGATGATCTGATCACTCACGCTGCGAGCTGCAGCCGTGTCCTTGAGGTGGAGACTCTCCTTCTCCAAGGTCAGGACGTCCACAACCAGGCGCTTCGCCTCATTGCTCAGATCGGCGTAGATACGACCCACGATCTCGCGTTCGCTCTGGTCGTTCACTCTTCGTTTCCACCCTTCACACGTCGAGAAGCTGGTAGTAGTCACGCAGGTCCCTCAATTGCGCCAGAGCCTCGCCGTGATTATCCGCGTATCCAGCAAATTCTACGCATCTAGCGAGCTCTCTACGGAAGAGTGCACGCTCGGTCTCGAACAGAGCCGGATCCTGTGGAGGGGCGACCACGAAGTCGATAACCTCCGCATTCGTCTTCCCAGGTGCCCGTCTGAGAATCCGACCGCGACGCTGGATGAACTGCCTCGGGTTCGTGCTGCTGGCCAGCATGTAAGCGACACGGGCATCCGGTAGGTCAACCCCCTCGTCGAGACACCTCATCGAGACCAAGACCTGCAGGTCACGCCCTGTCGCGAACGCACGGAGCAGATCTCTGCGCTCCCGCTTGTCCTCACGTGAGGTGAACGGATGGGCCTTGAGTCCCATCTTGTGACCGACCAACTGCATGACCTGGTCAACCTGCCGAGGGCCTGTACCGCCCTCAAGGAGAGGGACTCCACCCTCGGCGCAGTAGATCAGCTGAAACCAGCTCTCTCGGTGCTGCTCCAGGGCCTGCCGGAGAGCCGGCAGCTTCGCTCGAGCGTGTCCCAAGACTTTGGCCCGCTTACCCAGCAGCAGTCCCAGCGGCGAGGAGTCGTCGTCAGCCACCGATTCCGGGTCCTTAGAACGGATCAAGGCTCCGATCTTGACGGTGAGCTCGGTGTATTGCTCGACCTCGTCGTCCGCGAGGGAAACGAGGATCGGGTAGTAGCGATACCTTGTCAGCGCACCGAGATCGATGGCTTCCTTCAGACCCAGCTGGATGAGGGTCTCCCCGAAGTAATCTTTCAGCGCGTCCGTTCCCAGCGGATCGAACCAACGCTCCGGCGTTGCCGAGAGAGCGAGCCGGAACTGTGCGTGCTCAGGGAGCGAGGAGCGCAGGTGCTCGGCCCCCAGATGGTGTGCTTCATCGGCGACCACCAGCAGCGGCAGGGCGATACCGCTCAGAACCGCCTGGAAGGCTGCCCCCTGGAAGGTCTTATTGGTGACCACCAGCGTGACGCTGCCCCGCCCCTTCGCATGGAGAGCAGCGAGAGCATTGCGTACAGCGGGCTCCCACGACTTGGCAGCGTCGCGACACTTGATCGGCACCACACCGAAGTTGCGAAGCTCCGCGGACCACTGCTCGGCAAGGTCGAGCAGTGGTACGACGATCACAGTCACGAGGGATCCATTGCGAGGATGAAGCTGCCGGCCGACCTGGTCGAGGGCCGCCAGTGCGGTGATCGTCTTTCCGGTGCCGGTCGCCATCTGGAACATCCCACGGCCGTTCGCGCTGAGCCACTTGGTGATGGCCGTCTTCTGGTAGTCCCGCAGTTCGATGCCGCGCGGTATCCGGGCCCAGCCAAGGGTGGTCGCGTCCTCCGAGACCACGAGCAGGCGAGGTTCGCGATCGCTGTCCTGCGGCCTGAGTTCGAGCGCCCGCTCTCCCAGGGCGACGAAGCGCTCACGAGCCACCATGGGGAAATCCATCACTTCAAGCCGAGGTGTGCGCCCGACCCAGAGCTCCTCGAAGTCCGCGCGTATCGTGCCAACTCGACCCTTGTCGCTTGTTAGCCACGACTTGAACACGTGGATAGATTCGAAATTATCGAGGAAAGCGGACCCTGTCTCGTTCATTGAGCCGGTGAAGGCGACTTCGTCGCCATACTGGTCGGCGATCAAACCGATCTTCTCATGGAACAGCGCGAGCCCTTCCCGCCCGTGAACAATGGCGATCTTTACATCCAGCGTGCCCTGCGCGACAAGCTGGCCCAACAGCCCCAGTCCGGCAAGTTCCCTCGCCGAACGGTCAGCGTCCGGGTCCAACTCACGGATGACCGCATTGGCGATCACATCCCGGTACGCATACCCGGAGCGAATCTCCTCGATATCACTCTCGGTAAGGTAAGGGCTTGCAATCAGCCGCATCCGACCGCCATTACGCTGGAAGCTCTCCAGTCCGCGGGAAACGAGAGACAGCGCCTTGCTGGTGAAGTAGCCGACGGCCCGATCGTACCGGGTCGCGTGAGAGAGACATGGGATGTAGAACTCTCCCACGATATTGCTGCGGTTGCTGCGGTAACTGTCCTCGATATCGAGGCTCCGCAGCGTTTCTGCCATCACCGACCATCCAGGGCTGCGAAAAAGTCACCCAGGTCGGGGACGGCACCCGGTCGTGCCGCACTGCTCACGGTGTACGCCTCCACTACTTCAGCTAGCTCCAAGTCGCCCCGGGAGCGCAACGTCGTGACCAGCGTCTCCCAGGAGGTTTCTTCGGGGAGCATGAGCGCGCCGGCTACCGCTACGCGAAGGTCCTCTCCGGTCAGACCGCGAGGGACACCGGTACGGATGGCGACCTCATCATCTTCACCCTTCTTCCAGCCCCGAACCAACCGGACCCGGACTGCACCACCGCCTGTCGGCGTCAGCCAAAGAACATCACCTTCCTTCGCGTCGAGCCTCGAAGCGATCGGGCGGAGGCTGCCGATCTGTGGCTGCGCCGCTGTCCAGGAGAACCGGATGTCCTGACCTAGGGCTGAGAGGACGCGTTCTGCTCCTTCAGCAACTTGAAAGAGGGTCATGACACCCACTGGGGCTGTCAGCCCTGACCCGCGAAGTAGGTCTTTACGAACGTCGACGCGGAACCACCACAGACCCTTATAAAGGAAGCAGCGCCGGGTTTCCGCAGGCGTTGCCATCGCAGTCCGCGGACGTCCAGGCGCTGCAGATCCTTGGCCCGCGAGACTGATCCATCCATCCGTGCGAACAAACTCCTTCCGTGTGGCGTATGCCCGGACGCTGCGCGGAGAGACTCCAAACTGCTCCACGAGCTCATCCACAACGGCGGGGAGCCATGCCCGTCCGCCAGCACGCTCGATCCGCTGCACAATCTCATCACGGATGCCCTCATAAGTTTCGAGCTGCCACTCCGGCAGCCCAAAGGAGTTCGGCCCTACCCGAGCGATCCGCTCGTCGTCCAGGAGCCGGTTACGCAGTGACCGGATAGCGTCGAGCCCGAGAAGTTCGGCGATCTCTTCCGTCCGCATGGGATGCCCCGCTTGACGCAGAACCGCTACCGCGAGTTCTGGTTGAGAGGCAGTCTTTCGTACAACCAGGCTGCCGACGCTCCGCAGACCACACGAGTCCAACCACCGAGCCCACTCCTCACCATGCAGCGAGATTTGATCGCGGAAGGTGTCGAGGTTGGCTTCCGCTGCTGCACGAACTGTCTCGTCCCGGAGGTCTGGCAGCGGCCGTGTCGCCACCCATTCTTCCTCCACATACAGACTGGGAAACAGCACCCCGACAACATCGCCAAGCCTCGGTCCAATAAAGCGAAGCTCCTCCCTGAGCTGCGGGAATCGTTGAGTTAGAGCAGCCAGTCCGATCAAGGTGGGGACGGCGGCCCTCACCTCTGTCTCAAGCGCCTTCAGGCGCCACTGCACAGCCGTACTCTCCCGCCAGGCTTCAAAGTCCTCGACGACCCTCTGCTCAACCTGCCTGATCCTCTCCCGGCTCACCCCGAACTCTTTCCCCAGGTCATCCAACGTCTGATCACGAGAGACAACCCGATGCCGGAAGGTCGCCAGCTGGCGGTCGTCGAGCTGTGAGACCCACAGTTCGAGCAGATCCGCGAGCGTCGTATCAGGGTCGACATCCGCTTCGACGACGACCTCGTCGTCCGTCGTGCCAATGCCTTCTGTGACTGTGACGATGAGGGCCTGCAAGATGTCTTGGACTACGTCTAAGCCACTCCCCTGCAGATCCCAAAGATCCTGCACGGACAGCGGTGCAAGATGGGAGACAGTAGCAAGCCCGTTGGCATTTAGAACACCCACGGAACGGATCGACCCGCATCGGGGACGAACATCACGATGATCCGGACGCTCCACACCAAGGAGACGACCTAGAGGGTCCTGGCTCTCGCTAGCCGCGAGTTGCTTCGCCCGCCTGATCAGTAGACGGTGACGATCCTCAGGAGCAGGCGACTCGCTCAACTCCATGACAAAGGTCGCCTGGACGGGGTCCATGCACTTCAAGTCGTGCGCACTCGCATCCGTTGCGGTCAGCAGAACCGCAGTGAGGATATCTGTGACGCTTCGGTCACCACAGCCCTTAAGCTCCCAGAGTGTCGGCACGGAGACCTTCAGTAGTGATGAGAGCGTGGAGAGGCCGACGGCGCTCAATACCCTCCGTGCTCTGCCTGTGGCGCACCGGCGCCCGACATCGAGGGACGGAAGGAGATCGACTGCTAGGAGCACACCGATCGGGTCGTCAGTCTCAACCTGCGCTAAGCGAAGAGCACATTCAGCGGCTCTCGCAGCTCGCGCGCCCCGCTCGGAGATTGCCCGGAGCTCCTCCAAGACGCCACCGAAGACCACCAGCGCCTCCTCATTTGATATCCATGCGACCCATGTCTATCAGGAGAAGGCGACGAAGTTCAGGGTCTACCCTCGATCCTGCAATGGAGCAACCGTCTACCGGACCGAATCCTTGGCGCCGCGCTCTACCTCACGGAGCCAGGACAAGATCTACTTCAGCGTTCCGTCCCGTACAACACTAGATGGCATGGATCCGCCCATTTGTTCCAGCCTCGGCGATGCCGGCCCGCCCGCATCGAAACCGACAACGACGTTGGGTTTTCATGGACACGGCCATGCCGTCCAAACCGATGCATCCCTGCAGTCCGACGCACCAGCCCAGAATCAGGGAGCAATGAGCGTCAGATCTGTACGAAACACAGCGCTAGCTCGGAGCCAGGCGCCTATTTGGCGAACGACGCTGACACCACACTGACTATCGGGCTCACAGCCAACACCGAGTCGAGTCGGTCCGCCACGGCAATCGTCTGGGCTGGAGTGCCGTCCCCTAGCACCGAGGACTTGTGCCCAACATCAAGACCTGGACGATCTGCGCCGACGCGACCTCCAGACCAGGCAAACGGTCGCAGGCTCCGCGAGCGGACTTCGCAGAAGAAGCGAAGAGGGAGTGACGCGTGAGTAGATAGACCTCTCGCCACCCCAACCCGCCGGAACACTCCGAGACGGAGTGTCAACGAGACTCCTTGGGCAAGGTGAACCACCTACCCGCGGACGGTGTCGTTCCTCTTCGTCAGCTTACCTGTAACCATTTCGTCATCCGGCGCCCCAGCGGCGCCAAGTCTGAGGCGGCAAACTTGATCGCATGTCGTCTCCAAGGAGCTCCTCCATAGGCCACTCCATCCGACGCCACCGGATGCGTGCCGCGGTATCCCTAAGGCAGCTGGCCGAGGATGCGGGGATTTCCAACCCCTATCTCAGCCAGATTGAACGCGGTTTGCGTGATCCAAGCGCTGAGGTAGTCGACAAGATTGCTAAGGCATTAAGCGTCAACGTACGGGTACTCCTGGCGGATGCCGAGACCGGCGAGATGCCTGAAGTCATTGCTGCGTTGCAGACCGACCAAGTCTTGGACGCTCGCCAGCGGCAAATCTTAATCGAGCTGTACGAATCCTTCTGCCGTGCCAACCAGCCTCGCGCCAGCGGCATGCCGGGCGAAAGCAGGTCACCATCGACCAAAACCCCCTGGGAATGCGACACGTTGTTCGACCCCGAAGAATTCGACCCTAAAGAGAGCCACAAGAGGGCCGATCGTAAAGGTCAAACCATCGATCATTTGGATGCACCTTCCGCTTCTACAGCTCCGCATGAAGCTTCAACTCCTGACGTGTTGAGATTTATCGAGGCCCTGACTCCTGGAATTGACAGAAATCGTTATGCTTAAGCCTCCAGCAGCCACGCAGGCTATCGATGGGCACCCATCCCATTCATTTGGGAGGCAAGCGTACCAGGGTATAATTAACGTGGGGTTGTACGGCGTCCTCGCCCAGAGTGCGCCAAAACCGTTGCGCGGCGCTGTCGTCGGCCCTTTTCACCGCGCCCTTGCGGTTGGCAACCCGCAGAGCTCACACCGCGACCTGAACACCGTAGTACTTGGCGACCTGCGCGAACGACGGCGTCAGACCCGGGTCTGCCAGTCCACCACCGCCGGCCTCTGATCAAACGTCAGACCCGGGTCAGCCCGCCCAACCGCCAGCACACCTCATGCAGCGCCTCCACCAGGTGCGCCTGATCCGTCGACGGGGCCAGCCAGCCGCACCACCGCCCCGAATACGGCAACACCCCGACCAGCAGATAAGCCTCCGCGTGCGGCCACTGCCAAATGAGCAGGCGGGGCCAGACAGGTGAACCCAATCCCACTGCACCTCCTCACCCGGCTCATGAGCGATGATCGCGACATCCCGCCTATCGACACGCTGGCACGGCTCATAGTGCGGGCGCAGACCCCGCTTGCGGATCACCCGGGTGAAGGTGGAATACCCGCCCGCATACCCGGCAGTACTCCTCAAACACCGCGAACGGATCGACCACGCTGGTGCGTCGCCGGCCCGGAACGCGTGTCCCGTTCAGATACGCGGCGATCGTCTTGCGGTCCCGGCCGAGATGCCGCGCGATCGCCGAGATCGTCCAGCCGCGTTTCCGCAGTGCGTGCGCTTCCACGTCTTCCCCCCATGTGAGCATGTGTTACGGGTCTCCTCGACAAGTTGCGATCGTGACAACCGCAGCGTCGAGGAGACCCACCCACCGAACCGATCACCTCGATCGGCGAGCCGCCTCACCTGGGGAATTTCAGAGAGCAGACCTGGGGAAGTTCGGCGAGCCGTAACAGCGCTAGCTACTTGTGGCCGCGCCACCAGGCTCGAAGCACGATGGCGACGAATTCGGCGACGGCGATGACCATCGCCACACTGGCCTTGCCGAAGAGCACCAAGGTCAGCGGTGCGGCCAGTATCAGCACCAACGCGATCAAGTCACCCGCCCGCCCGTACCGGTCGGGTGCCGCGTTCGTGGAGAGCTCAGAAACTTCCACCTGCGAGCGGTCATCGGGCATGATGGAATCGGGACTGGGAGCCGCCATAGTTCTCCTCGTGTCTCAGAAGACCCGTGCGAGATGCCGGTCATGGTTGCGAGCCGATCCGGCCATCACGTGCGGGTCTTCGTGTTGTCTATTGGACGTCTACTCTCTCAGACACTAGAACCGCAGGTAGCCATAGCAATTGCAACGTGACAAAGAGTAGACATCCAGTTGATACCGTACTGATAGATGCGGACAGCACTACGCAAACCAGGACAAAACGGCAGGTGATGCGCTGTGGCAAAGAAACCTCTTCGACGCCCTTCCTTGCCGCCAGGGAAGCGTCTCGACTTTTTCCTCTTCCTTCAAGATCTTGTACTGCGTCACGGGGACCCACCCGTGTCAACGTTGGGCTCACAAATCAACTACTCGCATCAGACCGTCTACAAGGCTCTGACCGGCCCAAATATGCCAAGCCGTGCGGTCACGGAAGCCCTAGGGAAGGCTCTTGGTGGCGAGGAGTCGATGCGTCAGGTGCTTGTTTTATGGGAAGACGCGGTAGACGAGGAGCGCGACGATCGTCCAGAAGAATCCGATAGCGGCCAAAAGAATCCAGATGACAGCCTTAGCCCTGCTCACATGGGACTCGTCATCGCACTGCGGACTCTTCAGCAGAGAGCGCCAGTCTGGAAGCTAAGTCGTTACGCGGAGCAGGCCGGCATGGCCCGCTCAACTGCGTACAGCATCCTTTCGGGACGACACCTCCCCAGCTGGCAGCCTCTCCAACGGCTGATCGTGCAGCTCGGTGGCGATCCGGACGAGTTCCATCGTCAGTGGGAAGCAGCGTTCCGAGAGAGACAAGCAAAACGCCTCTCTAGGAGGTCGACAGTCGCACGTCAGACTGACTCACGGTAGGGTGCCCCTCCCCGAGCAGGAGGTGGAGAGGATGAGTTCCTCCTCTACGCCTACGGCACGCCGTTCATCGTCACGCCCAGGGGACGGTTCCTCGTACTGGGGGAACTTGTCACTTAGTGAATACCCCTACTGGGGGGTGCTGGGTCGGCTCACCGTCCGGGATAGTGAGTTTCGATCCGCCTCTCTGCCGCCGCGCCACCAGGTTCAAGCGGGTCTGTTGCAACGATAGGGCGCGGTAGGTGGACGACGATGTGTTTGCCGCCCTCGGGTGTCGGTTCGATGGTGTGTCGGCCACCGGACTCCTCGGTCAGCAGCATGACCATGAGCAGTCCTCGGCCGCCGTCGTCGTGCGGGATCGCCGGTATGCGGGGCAGTCGCGGGTGCGTGTCGTGTACGGCGATGGTGAGCCAGTAGGCGTCGGCGGCGAGCAGCACGGTCGCTATGGGCGAGTGGGCCGCGGCGTGCTCGGCGACGTTGGCGACCCAGTTCGGTGACGATCAGGCTCGCGGTGTACGCGTTCTCCTCGTCGATCCCCCAGGTGGCGAGCGTCTTGACCGTCTCGTGCCTGGCCACCGGTACCTGGTCGACGGTCGAGATCACGGTGAAGACATGGGTGACGCGTTGCTGCATGTCGATCCCCTCTGCCGGGCTGTGGAGCCGCTGTCGCGGGCGGCTGCCAGCGTCGGATAGCGGGAGCCGAAGCCCAACCTCGGAAAGTCATCGACACAACACAGTCGGTTATGCCAGGTTGGCATGGCGGATGTGGTGGGGCCGCCGTACGGTGACCTGCCTGGGACGGCGGTGGAGGGGTGGCCGATGAGTGGGCGGCTGTGTCCGGGGTGCCGGAGGGCCAGGTTGAGCTGGTACAGCCGTGACCCGGCGTGTGCGCCGTGTCTGCGGGTGAGCCGGGGTGCCCGTCCCGCGAACCCGGCGTGGCTATGGGACTCGGAGCCGATGCGCAAGGTACTGGCCTGCGGTGACCTGCCGGCGTTCGTCGCGCTGGTCCGCGCGGCCATGGGGCTGAGCCAGCTGGAGCTGGCGAGCCTGGTCGGCTGGTCACAGAGCACCGTCAACCGCATCGAACACGGCGAACGCGGCACCCTGTACGACATCCGGGAACTGGTCCGGTTCGCCGACGCCATCGACATGCCCCGCCACGCCCTGCTGCCATTGATCATGGGCAAGCCCGTGTGGCGAGCGCCGACTTCGCGGGCACCAATGCTGATATGGAGATGGATCGGCGGCATTTCGCCGGTGTAGTGGCCGGTGGTCTCGCCGTAGGCATGGGCTTGGGCTCGGCGGACATTCCAGGCAAGGTCGACGTGGCGCATCTCAAGTGCCTGGAGGCGACGACTGGGTCCAGGACCAGCAGGTCGGCGGTGGCATTCTGTTCGGTCCCGCGCTTCGCCAGCTCGCCCGCGTGCGGCGGATGCTCGACGAGGCCGACTACACCGAATCGGTGGGGCACCGGCTGTTGTCCATGGCCGGGGAGCTGTGCCTTTGCGCGGGATGGCTCGCCTACGACTCCGGGCATCAGGACGCTGCCCGGCGGTTGTACAGCGAGGCGTACCTGTATTCGGGCCAGGCGAGTGATGAGCAACTTCGGGTGAACGCCGCGTCCTACCTGGCCATGCAGGCCGTGCGGGACGCGCGGTGTAATCCCGGCCGGGCGCGTGAGGCGTTGCGGATGGTCGCGGTGGGCAGGGACGCGGCGCGCGGATGGGCAACGCCTCGGGTGTACGCGCTGCTGGGGATCCGGGAGGCCACCACTCAGGCGACGCTGGGCGAGCAGCTACCCTGCCGCCAGGCGATCGCGACGGCCTGGCGGGAGCTCGAACGCGGCAGCCACGACGACGACCCCGAATGGACCGGCTTCCTGACCCCCAACGTGCTCACCTACTTCGAAGGGCTAACCACGATGGTCCTCGGCAGACCACTGATCGCCGTCGACCACTTCCAACGCCTGCTCACCGATCCGGCGCTCGGGGAACGAAACCGTCTCTACTACCGCTCATGCCTGGCGAACGCGCTGCTCGCCTCAGGAGAGACCGCCGACGCCCTGGCGGAGGGAATGGAACTACTAGCCAGGGTGAACGGCTCACGCAGGACGCTGGAGGAACTGGCTCCACTCCGCCACGCGGCCGGAGACTCCTCAGAGTTCGCCCAACTGTACGACCACAAGCTGGCCGCGTAACCGGCACGCGGGTCTGTCGCGATCAGGCGTAGCACCTCCCCAGATCGCCACAGGTGGATTTCCGGGCTTGAGGCGCAGACGGCTCCCAGAGGGTGAACTGCGTACGACGAAGCCGAGGCGCTTACTCCGGTTCGAAGCCTGCACGGCGCGCCTTCCTCTGCCTTCCGGTTCTACCGGGGCCCGACCCCGCCCCCGACCATCCGCCGTCGGCGCGTGCGTGCTCACAGCATCTGACGAGCAACCGGGCACGTGGCTACTTCCGCTGGACGTGTTCAGTCCAGTGTGGTGATCGGCGTTGGGCGTTTGAAGAGTCGCAGGAGCCGGGCCACGGTTTCGCGGTCGCCTTGGATGGTGGCGTCGACGGCATCGAGAGACGCGCCGCCGAAGGTGAGCGCGCGGAGCCCCACGGCGCTGGTTTCGATCACCATGTCCGCGTCGGACGCATCAGCGCGCGTCACATCCATTTTTCCGTCGTAGATGGTGAGCAGGAGGGTGTCACCGTCGAGGCGGAGTTGACACCGAACCTCCAGATCACCCGCCGCGGCCGGGTCGAAGGTGGTCGTCAGGGCGAGGGCCAGCGCGTCGACGCTCAGCTCGGCCGACGAGGTCAGCGGACTTCGACTGCCCCACCTGGCCAGCGGCACCAGGGCGGGCTGGAGCTCGCGACCCCATTCGGTCAGTTCGTACGCCCATGTGCTCGCCGGCGGGCCCAGCCTGCGCCGCCGTACGACCTGGGCCTCTTCCAGTTCGGCGAGTCGGGCGGTGAGCATGCTCTGACTCGCTCCGGGAAGGCCGCGCCGCAGTTGGGTGAAGCGTTTCGGCCCCAGCAGCAGCTCACGGACGATCAGCAACGCCCATCGGTCGCCGACCAGGTTGAGTGCCCGGGCAAGGCCGCAGGGATCGTCATATGCGCGCGTCACCCATTTATAGTATTGGTTTGACACCGATTGGTGCTAACTTCGCACCATGGCGACGTACATCCTCATCCCCGGCGCCGGCGGCGCCGCCTGGTACTGGCATCGGCTCGTCCCCGAGCTGGAGCGGCGCGGCCACGAAGCGATCGTGGTCGACCTGCCCGCGGCGGACGACAGCGCGGGCCTGTCGGAGTACGCGGACACGGTGATCGAGGCGGCGGGCCGGCGTGGCGACCTGGTGGTCGTGGGCCAGTCGATGGGCGGCCTGACCGCCCCGCTGGTCTGCGATCGGCTGCCGGTCTCACGGCTGGTCCTCGTCAATGCGATGATTCCGGCACCCGGTGAGACCGGAGGCGAATGGTGGACCAACACCGGTCAGGACCAGGCCCGTCGCGAATGTGATCTCCGTGAGGGTCGTCCGTCCGATGAGCCGTTCGACCCGTTGGTGTACTTCTTCCACGACGTGCCCGAGCACATCGTCAAGGAGGCGATGGCGACCAATGAGCCACCGCAGTCGGGTACGCCGTTCGAGCAGCCATGGCCGCTGGACGCCTGGCCCGATGTGCCCACCGTGGTCCTGAGCAGCGTTGCGGACCGGCTGTTCCCGGTCGAGTTCCAGACCCGCGTCGCCCAGCAGCGCCTCGGCATCACTCCCGAGACCCTGCCCGGGGGTCATCTCGTCGCGCTCAGCCGACCCGAAGAACTGGCCGACGCTCTGGACCGGTGACGTCCATCTCGCTATCGCCGTCCTCCGAAAGTGGATCACCCCTCGCCGGCTGATCGTCCGCGGGGTAAGCTCGAGATGATTATTCATCATCTGATGAGTTATCTGCGAAGGGGCGTGGTGGGACATGCGCAGGACGCCTGCGGCCGTCGGGAGTGCGGTGTTCTTTGCCCTGGCGCCGGGCGGTGTGGCTGGGTTCGGGCCGTGGTGGGTCACTCGCTGGCGGATGGCGGACCTGCCCGACGGACTCTCGTGGGCCGCCGTCCCGCTTCGAGTGACCGGGGTCGTGCTCATCCTGGTGGGAGGCGCCGTGCTGGTCGACGCCTTCGTCCGCTTCGTGACCGAAGGGTTCGGGACTCCCGCGCCCGTCGCACCTCCCGAGCACCTGGTGGTCGGCGGGCTGTACCGGTATGTCCGCAACCCGATGTACGTGGGAGTACTCGCGGCCATCGTCGGCCAAGGGCTCCTGCTCGCGCGGTCCGGGCTGCTCTGGTACGCCGCCATCACGTTCGTCGCGGTCTTCTGCTTCGTGCGGCTATACGAGGAGCCGGCCCTGCGCAGGAGCTTCGGCGCCGAGTACGAGGAATATCGCGCGGCCGTACCCGGCTGGTGGCCCCGGCTGCGTCCATGGGCCAAAACATCCAGCGGGTGACCGTTCAAGGGGCCTGTACAGGGTGGTTTTCTTGGACAGGCCCCAGGCGCGGGAGGTCGGCGGGTGATGAACGCGTATTCGCGACTGTCCTCGGTGGAAGGTTCGTGGGAGAAGCCGCCGTACAGCGCTGCCAGTTCGAGGCCCGCGACGTCGATCAGGCCGAGCCACTCGTTCTTCGTCGCCCACCAGGAGGACGATGTCGAGCCGTCGTCGAGGACGATGTCGATGCGGTCGCCGCCCACGGCGAAGCGGGTGGTGTTCGGTACGGGTGTCGGCTGGCGCTCGCCGTCGAGACGTACGGCGATGTGCTGGTCGAAGGCGACGGCCTTCCAGGCGAAGCGTCCCCCGGGCGCAGCGAGGCCGCAACGCGCTCGAAGGTGCGGCGGCGGTCGGCCCAGGCCGGTAGGTGCTGGAGCGACCGGAACGGGGCTGCCCGCGTCGGTTGCGGCCGTGACACGGTCATGACACTGCGCGGACGGGGCGGGGACACGGCTGGCCGACAGTGGGTGGGGGTCGGCGGCCGAGGTGGCGAGCGTGCGGCGAAACCCGGCCGTGACCGGCCCGCCGGACAGAAAGGTCCGGTGAAGGCGACCACGAAAGGGAGAAGGCCATGCCTGAGGACAGACAATGGGACCGGCGTTCGCTGCTGCGGGGCGCCGCCGTGCTGGCCGGTGCCGCCACGGCCGCGCCGCTGCTGGCCGGGACTGCCACGGCCGCGCCGTCGCTGAGCGGGACCGCCACGGCGTCAGCCGGTGGCGACGATGCTGACGCGCTGTTCAAGGCCGGCAAGTTCGAACAGGCCGGCCGCGCGTACGAGGAGATCCTGAAAAAAGACCCCAAGAACCTGCACGCGGCCACCCGGCGTGGCTATGTCGGGCTACTGGCCAACCAGTTCACCGATGCCGAGAGATATCTCAAGCTGGCTGTCACGCTGGCGCCCGACGACAGGGATGCCAACCGGCTGCTGGCCGACTGCTACATCCGGCAGGACAAGCTTTCCCTCTCCGCACCCCATTGGCGAGTCGCCGAAGAGGACAGCTACGCCAAATGGTTCGCGTCGTTCTCTGGCGAGGCGTATCAGGTCCACGGCGACACCGCACAGCTGAAGTGGAAGCAGATGGACCCGATACCGCTGGTGGAGGGAGTCTCGGTCAACGGCGGGCCGGCGAAGACCTTCACGTTCTACACCGGCGCTCCCAATCTGCAGGTGACGGGGTCGGTGGCCAAGGAGGCCGGGCTGAGCCCCGTCGTCAGTGAGAAAATCGATTTCCTGAACGGCACCGTGTGGGTGCACTACGGGGCGCTGGAGTCGATCAAGCTGGGCGGCATCGAACTGCGAAACGTCCCCGTGAGCTGGTCGACGACGGATTCGGGCGAAGATGTCGACACCGACAGCGACGGCATGATCGGCATGTGGGTCTTCTACCACTTGCTGACCACCTTCGACTACGCGGGCCGGCAGCTGATCCTGCGCCGCCGGACCCCCGAGACGGCCAGGAAGGCGCGCGCGGCCGCCGCAGGGGCGGGCACCAAGCCCTTGCCGATGTGGCTGGCCCGCGAGCACGCGCTGCACACCAGGGGTAGCATCGCCGGCGGCGCCGGCTCCGGCACCGGGGTGGTGGGCGTGCTCTTCGGTGGAGAGAGCGAGGTCGCCGGGATCGTCAACGCGGAAACGGCCAAGCAGTTGCAGGTCCGCATCGACCGCGACCGCCCGGTCGAGACCTTCGCCGGCAGCCACCCGACCGTCGCCTACCCCTGCTACCCGAATGAGATGCGCCTCGGCGACGTCGCCGCCAACGGCATCTACTGCTTCACGCCCCCCAACGCGCCGCTCGCCCCCAACGGGTTCGACGTGCCGGCCTCCTTCTTCCACAGCTTCCACAAGCCCTGCACCATCACCCTCGACTTCACCGACATGAGCCTCTACATCGCCCGCGGCCAGTCCGCCTGATCACAGCGACCGCACGGGCGTCATTCGAGCAACCTGCGCCTTGCTGACTGGTACGGGCGAATCCGGGCCTCCGGCTGGTCGTCTGAGGCAAGTCGTGGCCGCCGATGTCGTATCGACGCTCCCGCCGATCGTCTTTGGGGTGACGGCCGAGGGCAGGCTCCGCGGAAAGGTGCCTGCCCTCGGCCGTGTCCAGGAACCTCACCCGGCCCAAGAAGCGCACGATGACCCCACGACCGAACACGCTGGATATGAGCGTCCTGGTCTGGGTGGGGGTGTCGACGGAGGTCAGGGCGTGGGAGCGGTGAGGTGGGTGTGGAGGCGTTTGCATTCGTGGGTGAAGCGGATGGTTCGGCGGCTCTTGGCGAAGTCGGCGATTATCGGGATCTCGCCGCGGGCGCCTGTCCAGTGGGCCACGTCGGTGGCGAAGGCTACGAGGTCGGCGTGGGTTGCGGTGATGCGCTGGCCCTCGCGCGGCAGGATTTCGGGGAGCAGGGTGCGGAGGATGCGCCAGACCTCGTGGTGGGCGCCGGCTTCGGCCAGTTCGGTGAGGGCGGCGATGGCGGGGCGGGTCTCGCGCCTTGTGCGGCGTAGCACCAGGGCGAGTTGGCGGCCGATCGCCTCGGCGGGGAGGTCGCCTCTGGCGGCCATTGCAAGGATCACCGGGATCGTGCCGGGGACGCCGCCGGCCAGGAGGAAGGCGACGATCACCGCGGTGGACTCGCCCAGCGGGCCTTGGGCGATCTCCAGGCTGTTCAGCTCCGCCGGAGCCGTCCACGTGCCCCAGTGGCCGCGGAGCAGGAAGGGCAGGAAGTTGACGGCCACGACCTCGCGGTGCGAGGGCAGCATGGCGGGCCATGCGCTGAGCGTGCCGCCGGACTCGTCGGCCGTCCAGTCGGACGGCTGGCGCAGCAGCACCTCGTCGATCAGCCGATGGCCGGTCGGAGCCGTCACTCGTAGCACGGGCTGCAGTCTGACCTCGGTGAAGTGCTCCGGTTCACCATCGCCGAAGTCGACCATGGACGCGCCGACCATGTGGCGCCACACGTGGCCGCACTCGGGGTCGGCCATGCCGTCACCGGCGAGCCAGCGGGCGGCCGAGCGTGCCGCGTCTGATTCGACTTTGGCGGCCCGGTCGGCCGCGGCGGGGTGGGAGCCCCGGGGCAAGCGCAGCAGTGCCTGTGCCAGGTCGGCCGGGAGTGGTTCCACGCCGGCGGCGGCGCTGGTCTCCAGGCGGTCGACCAGTACGTCGGGGTCGAGGTGGCCGCTCATCCAGGTCGGCGTGGCCAGCAGCACCGGCGGCAGAGTGTCGTTGCGGAGGGCCTCGGCGAGTTCGGCGTAGCGGTGCAGGAGGAAGTCGTGCAGTGGGGAGACGCGATGGAGGTGGGGCAGGTGGTTGCGCCGTCGCCACTCGTCGTGCTCGGGCAGTTCCTCGGGGACGAAGGAACGCAGTCGGGGCGGGACGAAGAGGACGGTCACCTCAACGAGCGGCTCGTCCGGGTTCGGTGGGGGCACCTGCTTTCCCGCGCGCATCGCCGCGATCCGCGCGGGGACGACGCCGAGTTCGGCCATGCGCTCGTAGGCGTCTTCGAGGATGAAGGACGGCATCGCCTCCACGGAGTCGTCGTACAGGATGCCGGGCCTCGTCCGCACCGGATGGGGCCTGTCCGGCAGTCCGCGCATCCATCCCGCGGCATCGTGGTGCCGCGGTTGCTCGAGGTCGGTGGGAGCGCCGTTCAGGTGGATGCGGCCTTGGGCGAAGGGAATCTGCTGGTCGCCCTCGTGGGCCACCGCCGCGCCGGGGCCGTCGTCGCTGGTCCAGGTGATGAAGAAGGCGCGCATCGGGGCGTCGTCGTCGAGGTAGCGGCCAGGCCGGTAGACGCCGCCGATCGCGAATCCCCAGGGCTGCTCCGGGCCGGATTCCTCGCCACGGGTGAGAGCGCGTACTCGTAGGGAGTGGTTCGCGCCGTCCCAGAACTTCTCCGGGGCGATCGGGGGCACCTCCGGCACGCTGCCGGGGGTGACGAGTTCGGCGGCCAGCACCGCCTGCCAGTCGGCGGGGTTGACGCGCACGTCCCTGGATCGCCAGTGGCCGTGGTCCTGCTCGACATGCGGCTTGAGCTTGCGGCGTAGTTCCGTCCGGTCGTCGGCGATGCCGGCGACGAAGGCCGCGAGCCAGCGTTCCTGGCCGACCCAGCGCTCCTGGTAGTTCGGGGTGATCGACGGCTCGGGGAACCGTCGCGCCTCGGGGAGTTCGGGGAGCGGCGGGAACTCCTTCTGTGGCGGCGCGTCTTCGACCGGGGTCTCCCCGCCGAACCGCTCGGCCAGCTTCGCGGCCAGGTGGGCGGGGAGGTGGCGGGCTTCGTCGAGGATCGCCTCGGCGTGGCCGGTGAGCAGGTCGGCGTACTTCAGGGTCAGCTCGGCCGCGCGGTTGCGCACGTCGAAGGACTTGTGCGCGTACGCCGTGGTCAGCGCGGTCACGAAGTCGGCGGCCGTCTCGGGCGTGGCCTTGATCGCCTGGTCGAGCCAGCGCAGGCCGATGGCGGCGAGCTTGGCCTCGTCCCGGAAGGTGAGCGCGTCGACCGCCTCGACCAGGTCAGCGTGGTCGAGTGGCATCGCCCGGCGCACCTGCGCGGCGGCCAGCTCGCGACCGTGCCCGGGGCCGAAGGCAGTAGCCGCAGGTAGTCGCGCAGGCGAGGAGCGGACTCGGCGGGCGTGGGGTCGAGGAACGTGTGCAGCCGGACGAAGAACCGCAGGTCCTGCGCCTCGCCGCCGCGCAGGAAACGGCTCACGCAACCGTCCAGCACCTGATCTCTGGGCAGCTCGCGGGCGGCGGCGGCCAGCCAGCGGGTCGGCCGGGGGTCCAGCCGCTCATCGCGGAGGGCGCGGCCCGCGCCGTCGGCGGTGAAGATCCGAGGCAGCAGTACGGGGGTCAGCGGGTCGCCGGCCACGCTCGGCGCGTCCAGCCAGGCGGCCACCAGCGGGTCGTGGTCGGGTGGCACGGCGCCGGACGCGCGCAGCAGGGCCACGGCCAGCGGCGCGATGCGGTCGGCGGGACGGCGTATCCGCTGGGCGAGCCGGACCGCGACGTCCCGACGCCACTCCAGGGGGCGGGTGGCCGCCACCCGGCACACCCGAGCAACGTCGATCTCCTCGGCCCAGCGACGGTTGACGTCGCGGCTGGTCATCCAGGTCACCGCGGCCGCCGGGCCGGTGATGACGCCGACACCGGTCAGCAGCAGCCCGCCGGCCAGTTCGTCGAGCAGGTCGCCCACCTCCCAGAAGACCATGTCCTCGACGTCGTCGGGATACTCAGCGCGCACCTCCTCGGTGCGGACGCGGCGCAGCTCCTTGACCAGGCCGGGCAGCTGCCCGCCCAGCTCGGCACGCTCCTCCTCGGTGAGCGTGACCAGCCGGTCGGCCAGGTGGGCGAGCTGGTTGCGGGTGATCAGGTCGCTGATCTCGGTCCAGAGGGTCATCGGGAGACCTCCACGGCGGCGCGGGCGACGATGCGGGCGGCCAGCACGTGTTTGCACGGTCCGCGGGAGCCGCGATGGTCCCACCACCACTCGCACGTGCAGGAGCCGTCGGCGAGCGACACCCGGCGCGCGCCGCCCGATGTGTGGACAGTGGCCGACTCGCCTTCGAGGTGGACGGCGCCCGCGTCGACGAGCTTGCGCGCCTTGGCCAGCCGCGGGTTGAGCAGGATGACGTTGTCCTTGTCGTAGGGCAGCTCGCGGTGGAAGTGCGCGGCCTCGGCCAGGTCGTAGCCGACCCGGCCGGCGACGCCGAGCTGGGTCAGCGCGGCCCGTACCCGGTCGGCGGGGATGCCCGCCCGGTCGGCGAGCAGGCCGATCTCGACCTCGGGCTCGAAGTTGAGCAGCATGCCCACGACGTCGGCGTCGTTCTCGGCCTCGTCGGTGGCCAGGTCGTCGAGCACCGCGCCCTCGCCGGAGAAGCCGCGCCAGCGCTCGGGCGAGAGGGTGAGGGTGTAGCGCATGCCGGGAAGCTCCAACTCCCAGGCGCTGGAGGCGGCGTCGGCCGGGCCGTACACCCGGAGGGACTTCGCGAACCGGAGCAGCGGCAGCAGGGTGCCGATCCGATGGGGGCCGGCGAGCTGGACCGAGCCCGGAAGCCGGCTGTCGGAGATCTTCAGGTCACGCCCCGACTGCGCCACCCAGACCGTGCCCTTCTTGGGCAGCCCGCGCAGGAACCGTACGGCCGCCATGCCGGTCAGTTCGCCGCGCTGGTCCATGCCCGAGGCCATGACCTGCACTTCGGCGAATCCGCGGAGCCAGCGCTCGGGTAGCGGCACCTTCTTCTCCACCACCGCGCCGTCCATCGTGGTCACGACCAGCTCGTCGAGGCCCACGCCCAGGTGCAACGGGTCGCGTGCGCCGATGCGTGCCAGCGCCTCGCGGAGCGGCGCGTTCACGTCGACGTTGGTGGTGCCCCGGTCGAACACCTCGCCGTCGAGCGCGCCGCTCAGCAGGTCGAGCCGGGCGTACACCCCGCCGCAGGCCGAGAACGACTCGAACCGCAGCCGGTCTCCGTTGCACGTCACCACCGGGTCGCGCACCCAGCCGGGCCGCTGCTGCGGCTGGTGGTAGCGGGCCAGCGCCACATCGGCGACGCCGAGCAGGGCCGCCGCGGCGGGGGCCGCCTGGGTCACCACGCCGCTGAAGAACCGGGGCGCCACGGCCGGCCCGGACAGGGCCCGCCCGCCAGAGGTCGCCAGCCCGAGACGACCATCGACAAGGGAGGAGGGCGCGGCGTAGGTGTACGCCTGCGTCGCAGAAGTCATGGCCGGGACAGTAAATCCCGCCACCGACAAACCGCGGCGCGTGCTGGGTCTTGCGCCTCTAGGCCAGGTCGGCGAGGTCCTCGTCGGTGAGGGTGATCTTGCGGGCGGCGAGGTTCTCTTCCAGGTGGGGGATGGAGCCGGTGCCGGGGATGGCGAGGGTTGTCGGGGAGAGGGTCAGGAGCCAGGCCAGGGCTATCTGGGGGACGGTGGCGGCGTGGCGGTCGGCGACCTTGAGCAGGGCGGGGTCGGTGAGGTCGGCTCGGCCGCCGCCGAGGGGGAAGAACGGGACGAACGCGATGCCGGCCTGCCGGCAGGCGTCCAGGACGGCGGTCTCGTCGCGGTTGGCGATGTGGAAGTTGTTCTGGACGGCCGCGACGGGGGCGATCGTCCGGGCCTCGGCGAGGTGATCGACGTCGACGTTGCTGATGCCCAGGTGGCGGATCAGGCCCTCCTCGCGGAGCGCGGCGAGCGCCTCGAAGCGGTCGGCGAGCGAGGCGCCGTGCGGGGGCTGGGCCGCGCCGATGCGCAGGTAGACCAGGTCGAGGTGGTCCACGCCCAGGCTTTCCAGGTTGGCCTCTACCTGGGGCCGGATGTCGGCGGCCGTACCCTGGCGGGGACCGCCGGGGCCGAAGACCGGGCCGACCTTGGTGGCGATGACCAGGTCGTCGGGGTACGGGGCCAGGGCCTCGCGGATCAGGGTGTTGGCGTGTACCGAGCCGTCCTCGCTGCGGTAGAACGCGGCGGTGTCGATGTGGTCGACGCCGAGCTCGACGGCGCGGCGCAGTACGGCGCGGCTCGACTCGGGGTCGCGGGCCGGTCCGCCCGGGCGGCTCTGGGGCAGGCGCATGGCGCCGAAGCCGAGCCGGTCGATCGTTCGGTCGCCGCCGAGCCGGAACCGGTTGCTCGCCTCTCCCCCACCGGTCGTCTCTTCCCGGCCGGTCATCCCTCCCTCGCCGGTCGTTCCTGCACTGTGGATGATCTCTTCCCTGCCGGTCATCTCTCTCCTGTCGGCCATTTCGCTGGTTGTGGTGGATGTTGGGAAGCGGAAGGTCGCCGCAGGAGCCGCGTAGCAGGGCTCCGACGTAGTGCGACCCGGATTGCGTTTTCTGCGGATGTGGGGTCGGCCGACTAGGGGGCGCGTCGAGCGATCCCGGCTGCCAAGGGTCGGTTCTCCCCCAGACCCTCTGGGAGCACGACATGCATCAGCGATCAAGGCCCTGACCAACGGTGCGGGCACGGTCTGACCGTAGAAGTCCAGGGTCCGGTCGACGAGAGTGCTCACTCACCAGCGGCCACCGGCACCGAGTCCGCCCGAGAGGCCGGCCCGGTAGCTCCCGTCAGTCTTCAATGAACGTGACCGTTTCGCTGAGGGGTGCTCTGCCGGTGCGGGGCTCGGGCACCGTGGTGTCCTCGTAGCCGATCGACATGCCGCAGAACAGGACGAGCCCCGGCGGGGGTGACAGCACCTCCGCCACGGTCCGGTGGTACATCGACCAGGCCACCTGCGGGCAGCTGTGCAGCCCTTCGGCGCGGAGCAGCAGCATGATGGTCTGCAGGTACATGCCGACGTCGGCCCACTGGGGCCGGCACATGTCCCGGTCGATGTAGCAGAACAGGGCGGCGGGCGCGCCGAAGCAGTCCCAGTTGGCGAGGGCGACCTTGCGGCGCGCCGCGGTGTCCTCGCGCAGGATGCCGAGTGCGCCGTAGCGGCTCCGGCCGAAGGCCAGTCGGCGGTCGATGTACGGGGACTTCAGCGCCGGCGGGTAGATCTCGAACTGCCGCTCGTCGCTGGGGTCGCTGCTCGCCGCGCGCTCGATGGCGCGCTTCTTGAGCTCGGCCAGCCGGCTGCCGGTCAGTACGTAGGTGTTCCACGGCTGCATGTTCGACCCGGACGGCGCCCAGGCCGCGGCGGACAGTACGCGCTCCAGCACCTCCCTGGGGACCTCCCGGTCGGTGAACCGGCGTACCGCTCGTCTGCTTGTCACCGCTTGATACACGTCCATGATCGCCTGCCTCCCCCTACTCGACGGCGTCCAGGACTTCGTAACACTTGATACTGTATCATTCGATACGAGTTGAGGAAAGAAGGCCCCCTTGTCGGAGTTGAGGACGGACAGCACCGGGAGGTCCGGCCTTGCGGTCAGCGATGTTGAGCGTTCAGGGCTGGTCGCCGGCCGGGTAGGCGAATCGGGTCAGCAGGTCTTTCAGTTGCCGTGCCTCGTCGGGGCTCAGTTCGGTGACCAGGCGTTCGGTCAGCGGCTGCGCGGCCACGTGGGCCGCGTCGAAGAGTTCGAGGCCCTGGGGAGTGATCTCGACCGCGCGCACCCGCCGGTCCCCCGGAACGGTCTTGCGTACGGCCAGCCCCATGCGCTCCAGGTCGTCCACCACGCGCATGATGCCCGCCTTGTCGGAGCCGGTCGCCGTCACCAGGTCCCGCTGCAGGGTAGGGCCACGGTCGACCAGTTCCAGCAGGACGGCGAAATGCCGCAACTCGATGCCGAGCGGCCGGAGCGTCTCCCCGATCGCGGCGGCGGCCCGCCAGTGCGCCCTGCGCAGCAGCAGGCCGAAGGCGAACGGCGATGTGTCGCCGGGACGGCCGGTGGCACGCGAGGCGGTGGGACCTTGAGGCTTGTCGGGGACCATGGAGGAATACTACCGGGAATACGTTCGTTCGATACGGTATCGATTGATACTAAATCATCCTCGGATCCGTTGAGTGAGTTTCGGACGGACCATGCAGATCTCCCCAGGTCATGGCCATGATCACCGCTTTGGACGTTCCGCCACCCTGCTTCGGGGAGCCGGACCGCGAAGCCTCAAGCGCACCGGACGGCCGCACGCCCTCGGCAAAGGCGTGCTGGACGCGCCGAACTTCGCGGAACGGCCTCGGCAGGCGCGGGAACCGCGTGCAGCACGAGCGGGCCCGTGTCGGCTCACCCCGTGTGCCGCACAGGCCGGCTCGGCCTGTGGTCTCCGCGGGCTGGCCGGAAGGGTGTTGGAGCAGGCCGATGACGGACCCGCCGAGTCGAAGCGGGGCGGCGTCGCCGGTTCCGGTCCAAGGGCGGACGTTGCGGCCGGCGGTGTCACAGACCTTCTGACCGTCCTGTCCTAACCGGTGAACGCAAGCCGGTTCGGCACCGAGATAGGGAGGCGAACCATGCATGCATCTGACATGTCGCCGAGATCGGGTTCCTCGGCCTTTGATGAGACCGGGGGCGGCGGCCGGCACGAGGAGCGTCGCACCATGACCAGCGGCGATGCTGTGATGCCGCCCTGGTCAGGCGAAGGATCGGGTTCGGCCGGCCTGCGCGGCCTGCCGCGTCCGGTGGCGGTGGTGATCGGGGGCGGCGGGGTGTTCGGGGCCGCGCAGGTCGGCGTCGGGTACGCGCTGCAGCGGTGCGGGTTCGTTCCTGATCTGATCGTCGGGACCTCGGTGGGTGCGCTCAACGGGGCGACGGCGGCGGCTCATCCGGGCGAGGCCGCGCCGTGGCTGGCCCGGGTGTGGACCCACGCGCGGCGCCGGGAGGTGTTCCCGCTCGGCTACCTGCCGGCGCGGGACAGCGTCTTCGCGGATCGCGGTCTGCGCAGGCTGATCGCCCATGCCGGGCTGCCGTCGCTGATCGAGCAGCTGAGGGTGCCCTTCACCGCGGTGGCCATGGATCTGGCCACTGGCGAGGAGGTGTTGCTCGACCACGGAGACCTCGCGTCTGCTCTGCTGGCCAGTACGGCCATTCCGGGGATCCTGCCCCCGGTGGACCGGGAGGGCCGGACGCTCATCGACGGCGGAGTGGTGGCGTTCGTCCCGGTACGGGCTGCTCTGCGGGCCGGGGCGGCCAGCCTGGTGGTGGTGTCCACCGGGCCGGAGAGCCGGACACCGCCCCCGGTCACCCCACCTTGGCGAGCCGCCGCGGTCGCCGCACGGGCGGGGCTGCTGCTGTTGCGCCATCAGATCGAGCGCGACCTGTGCGAGGTGTCCCGGCAGGTTCCCACCGTCGTGGTGCCGAACGGCGTCGAGGCCTGGCCGGCCCCGTGGGACTTCGGCCATGCGCAGCGGCTGATCGACACCGCCGCGTCCGAGGCGGGCCACTTCCTGGACGGGCTGCGGGTCAGTGGGCCCGGCCTGTACCGGGCGGACGGCCCTCTCGAATCAGCGCAGCAGGTCGCCGACCTCGCCGATGAAGCCGATGAGAAGGGGCGGCTGCTGAGCCAGGGTGCGCTGGAACAGGGGCCGCGGGTGAGTGCGGAGCAGTCGATGGGAGTGGGTGGCCGGTGAGTGGGATCGCGTTTCTCAACGTCGGGCTGCACGGGCATGTGAATCCGACGTTGCCGGTCGTCGCCGAGCTCGTACGCCGGGGGCACGCCGTCACATATCACACCTCGCCCGCGTTCGCGCGGGAGATCGCGGCCACCGGGGCGAACGTGCGGCTGTATCCCGGAGGTGACCGGCCGCTGCCCGATCCGCCGCTGCCGGTGACGATGCTGGACGGGCTCATGCGCGCCGCCGTCGGCCTGCTGCCCGCCGTACTCTCCGATCTGGGCGAGGTCCGGCCCGATCTGATCGTCCATGGCTCGGCCTGCCCGTGGGGCGCGGTCGCCGCCCGCGAGCTGCGGGTGCCGGCGGCGGCGTTGTTCACCACGTTCGCGTTCGACCGGCAGCTGCCCAGCCCTACGCGTGCGTCGTGGAAGCTGCTGGCCTCGGCGGCGGCCAGGCCGCGCGTCGTCCGGAGCTTCCTGCGGTCGCGGCGGGCGTTGCGCCGCCGCTACGACACCGGCGGGTTGCCGGCGCTCGATCTGGCGAACGTCCGGCAGCCGCTGAATCTGGTGTTCACCTCGTCCGCGTTCCAGCCGGGCGCAGGCGCGTTCGACAGGCCGTACCGGTTCGTCGGTCCGAGCATCGGGGCCCGGCCGCCTGATCCGTCGTTCCCGGCCGATCGGCTGCGGGACCCGGTGCTGTACGCGTCGCTCGGCACGGTGTTCAGCGCCGATCCGGGGCTGCTGCGCGCGTTCGCGATCGCGCTGGCGCCGTTGGGCGGCACCGTGGTCGTCTCCACCGGGGAGGTCGATCCGGCTGCGCTGAACGGGCTGCCGGGCAATGTGATCACCCGCCGCTTCGTGCCGCAGCCGGAGGTGCTGGCCCGGGCCGCGCTGTTCGTCACGCATGGCGGGATGAACAGCGTGAACGAGGCCATGTACGCCGGGGTGCCGATGCTGGTGGTCCCGCAGGGCGCGGATCAGCCGGTGGTGGCCCAGCGGGTCGTCGAGCTCGGCGCGGGTCTGTCGATCGCTACCCGGGACGCCGACGCGGGAACGCTGAACGTTCTCGCGCGCCGGCTGCTGGAAGAGCCGCGGTTCCGGACCGCGGCGGCCGCCCTGCGGGTCGCCCAGCGCGAGGCCGGGGGCTACCTGCGGGCCGCCGACGAGATCGAGGAGTACCTGCGGCGGACGCGCCGGGGCAGCCGGCCGGTCTCGGTGGACGCACCACGGGGGCGTTGACCGATGTCGCCTTCCGTCACTTTTCTCCTGCTACTCGCCGGGCTGTCGGAGGCCGCCGGGCGGGTCCTGCCTCTGGTGTCGCGCCGGGCGGGTACGTCGCGGCCCGCCACCGTCCTGTTCCTGCTGGCCGGCGCCGTGCTCGAAGGCACCGTGTTCGCGCTGTGGCCGCCGGCCGCGTCGATCGTCGCCGAACTGGTACGGCCCGCGGACGCCGCCGCGCTGGCCTGGACGCCGGGCCTGGTCGCGCCGCTGCTGCTCGCCGCCGTCCTCGCGTTCCCGCTGCTCGGGCCGCTGCTGCACCTGCTGCTCTTCGTGGGGGTCGGGGCGGGCCTGGCCGCCCCGCTCGCCGCGGGCACCGGGCTGGGCTGGTGGGCCGCCGCGGGCTGCGTGGCCGTCGCCGGCGTCGGGCTCGGCGCCGCGGTCGAGGCGGTCCGGCGCCTGGTCGTGACGCTCAGCGCCACAGAGGGCGGTACGCGGGAGGCGCTGACGTGACCGAGTTCCCGCTTCTGGTCCTGCTGCTCGGTCCGGTGCTGCTGGCCGAGGCGCTGCTCGCCCGCCACGAGGTGATGTCGTACACGGCCGGCTGGCGGACCCCCACCAACGAACTCCCGCGCGGCATGCCGTACGCGCGGGGCGCGGACCCCGACCGGCCACCGGCCGCGTACCTCGTCTATCTGGACGGCATCGGCAAACGCCGCTTCCACGACACCCGGGACGGCGGGCAGCTCGTCAAGGCGGTGATCGCCGGGGCGCCGGAGCTGCGGGTGCTGGGGCAGGTGCAGCCGTACTCGCCACTGGCCGACCCGCTGTCCGACCGGCCGCTGTGGGCGTGGCTGCGCCGCCACGCCGGACTGTCGCTGTTCCTGCACAACGTCATGCAGATCTTCGTGGCCGCCGACCACCGCTACCGTCCGCTGTACAACCGGGCCGTGGGGGCCCAGATCGCCGGGCAGTTGCGGCTGGCCGGTTACCGGCCCGGCAGCGGCATCCCCGTGGTGCTGCTCAGCTACAGCGGCGGCGCCCAGGCCGCCACCGGCGCGGTCGGCGAGCTGTACGCCCGGCTGCGCGCCCCGCTTCTGCTGATCACGCTCGGCGGGTTCCACAACGGCGCCAACGATCTCCGCCACGCGCACCACCTGCATCGGCTCACCAGTGACGGCGACTGGATCGAGCGGTCCAGTGTCTGGATCTTCCCGCAGCGCTGGCGGCTGCTGCGCCGCAGTCCGTGGAACCAGGCCGAGCGGGCCGGGAAGATCACCGTGCACCGGCTCGACCCGGCCACCCACCTCGGGCGGCGCAGCTACATCAGTCCGGACGCGTGGCTGCCCGACGGCCGCAGCCACCTCGGTCACACCGCGGACACCGTGATCGCCCTCGTCCGTACCTACTGCGGCGCGCTGGAGGACGGGGCACCCAGGCCCCCCGCGCAGGGCCGGCGGGCATCACGACCACTTCGCGACCGAGTGCGTACGCGGGCCGGCGTGGGCAGGTGGGTACGAGGAGTCCGAGAACCAGAGGAAGGCCGGGGGAAATGAAGATCGCTGTTATGGGTGGGACCGGTCTCATCGGGGCCCGGGTGGTGGACATCCTGAACGCGGAGGGGCACGAGGCGGTGCCGCATGCGAGGTCCACGGGGATGGACCTGCTCAGCGGGAAGGGCCTGGCGGAGGCGCTGGCCGGCGCCGAGGTCGTGGTCAATCTGACCAAGCCGGAGACCTTCGGCGACGACTCGCCGGCCTTCTTCCAGGCGACCATGGAAAACCTGCTGGAGGCCACCGGGACGGCCGGTGTCGGGCATGTGGTCATCCTGTCCATCGTGGGCGTCGACCTGGTGCCCGATCTGGTCTACTACCGGGCGAAGGTGCTGGAAGAAGACATCCTGAAGGCCGGCCCGGTGCCGTACTCGATCGTGCGTGCCACGCAGTTCTTCGAGTTCATCGACACGGTGATGTCCTGGAACGCCGACGAGCACACCGTCCGCCTGCCCGGCACGCTCATGCAGCCCATCGCCGCGGACGACGTCGCCCGGGTCGTGGCCGACGTCAGCGTGGGCGCCCCGCTGTACGGCACCCGGGACATCGCCGGCCCGGAGGTCATCCCGCTCGATGAGCTGGGCCGGATCATCCTCGCCGCCCGCGGCGACCGCCGCACCGTCGTCACCGACGACAGCGCCGGCATGTACGCCGCCGCCCAGGGCGACACCCTCCTCGCCAAGGACGGCGCGGTGATCGCCACCACCACCTACCGGGAGTGGCTCGCACGCTGACCCTGCCGCACCCCGGCATCTCGGGCATGGCCGCCACTGGCCTGACGGCGTTCGCATGCGCGCTACTCGCGCACCGTTTCCGATAGAGATCAGACCCGCCAGGATGGGCGGCATGCATGATTGGATGCTGGATTTCGCGGAGTATGTCCGAGAGCTGTTACCCGAGGAGCTCGCCGAGCCGTTCATCGCCCTGGCGCGTCCGGCCATCCGGCTGTCAACCGCCGAGGTGGGCCAAACCATTGTCGGCCGGCTGGGCGGGCTGCCCCGGCTGCCCGAGGGGATGCCGTGGCCGCGCACCGGCAATTCCCCGATGGAGTTTCTCGCCGAATTGGACTGCGCGGCGCTCGCGGCGTACGAGTCGGACATCGACCTGCCCCCCGAGGGGGCACTGTTGTTCTTCGCCGCCTGGGACAGCACGGCCGCGCGGGTGATCCTGCTGCCTACCGGCACCAGACGTGTACCCGAGCGGGAGGTGCCCGTCGGCGAGGAGACGCGGCTTTACCCCGAGACCCGGCTCGCCGCCGAGACCGTGGCCACCTGGCCGACGCGTGGCCATGACGTCCTGGTGAAACTGGGCGACGATTTCTGGGATCGCCTCGTGGGAGAGGAACCGTGGGAGGTGTTCGGCGACCTGCTCTCCGATTTCGAAGACGCGGAGGGTGGCCGTGCGCACCAGGTCGGCGGTTACTCCGACGCTCTGCACACACCGATCGAAGCCACGGCCGCGTACGCGGCCGGGCCGGCTCCGGAGGATCCCGGCTTCGCGACGGAGGCCTCACAGTGGGTCAACCTTCTCCAACTCGACGAGGACAACGGGATGATCTTCGGAGACGGAGGCATCCTGATCGGCATTCGCCGGGATCGACTTGCCGCCCGCGACTTCAGCCAGGTCCTTCCCGATGTCCAAGGGCACTGACGGCCACTGCCCGCCGGCCGCCGGTAGGGCCTCTCCAGCAGGCTACGGGCGACGTCCACTCAGTCGATGGCGGTCTGCGAACCGAGGTGGAAGACCGGTTCGTGGTGCGGTGGATCCGCGTTACGGCCGTAGCCGCCTCGATCACACCGCGGACACCGTGATCGCGCTGATCCGTGCTTACTGCGGCGCGACCGCCGCCGTGCCCGAGGACGCGGGGCCCAGGCCGCCCGAGGCTCGGCACTGAGGACGGAGCGGCCGGACGACGGGCCGGTGGCGGTGGCGGTGGTAGGTGGCTACCGGCATCAGCGGGCGAGGTCGGTGGCGAGGAGGGATTCGAGGGGGGCGAGGTCGCCGGTGCGGGCGGCGGCGAGGAACGTGCGTACGAGGCGCCGGTGCGCGGTGGTGTTCACGGGATGGGGCCGGTCGGTGGCCAGGTGGTGGCGGGCGCGGCGCAGGAGTTGCCGCGCGTGGTCCTCGCCGACGTGCAAGACCTCGGCGATCCGGCGGTAGGGGTAGTCGAAGGCCATCCGCAGCACGTACACCGCCCGTTCGGCGGGGGTCAGCCGTTCCAGCAGCAGCCGGATCGCGGACTCGACCGCGTCGTGACGTTCGGCGGCCGTCTCGGGGCCGATGGCGCGGTCCGGCGTCTCGGGCAGGACGGGACCGGCGGAGGTCTCGCGGCGTTTGCGGGCGGACTGGGCGACGTTGAGGGCGAGCCTGGTGGTGGTCAGCGCGAGGAACGCGGGTGGGCTGTTGACGACCGAGCGGTCGGTGCCGGCCCAACGCAGCCAGGTCTCCTGTACGACGTCTTCGGCCTCGCCGACGTCCCGCAGGACGCGCATGCCGATCGCGAAGAGGCGGGGCGCGGCGCTGACGAACGCCGCCGCGGCGCCGTCGCCCCGTCCGGCCGACCGGTCCCCCGGCTGCTCTGCGGGGTCGGCAAGGGATTCCAGCAGGTCGATGGTCACGATCTCGGCTCCGTTCGCACCGGCATCCGAGTGATGCCACTGCGATCACGCTCGCCTGCCGGGGCCCTCTATCGCGTCCCGGGGACACCCTGGTCCATACCCTGGCGCCGGTGCCGCGGGCCTACTGGGGCCCTGGTGGAGGTACGGGGGCCGGAGCGGGACTCGCCTCGCGCGGGGGGGTTCCACCGGGTTCGACGGTGATCGGACGGTCCCCCGGATCTGTGACAGCCGGCCCTGAGGTCTTCCGACGAGCCGGGCCGGATCGCTCTGGCCGCCCGCGGCGACCGCCGCACCGTCGTCACCGACGACAGCGCCGGAATGTACGCCGCCGCCCATGGCGACGCGCTCCTCGCCAAAACCGAGTCGCGGGTTCTGGGGGGTGCCTTGCTGATCCCTGTCACGGATGCGGGGGGCCGGCTGGTCTGAGTAGGTGAGTCGATCGTGCGGCAGGCGCGTCGCCGCGCACGGCATCGACGTCCGGAACCTACCTCTGAACACCGGAAAGGCTCACTCATGAGCGAGCAGCCCGCCATCGTCCTGGTCCACGGCGCCTTCGCCGAATCGGCCAGTTGGAACCGCGTCATCCAGCGCCTGAGCGGCGACGGCGGCACCGTCGTCGCCGCGGCCAACCCGCTACGCGATGTCGAGGGCGACGCCGCGTACGTGCGGGACGTGATCGCCGGCCTGAACCGCCCTGTCGTGCTGGTCGGCCACTCCTACGGCGGCATGGTGATCAGCCAGGCCGCGGCCGGCAATGCGGCCGTACGCGCCCTGGTGTACGTCGCCGGGTTCGCCCCGGAATCCGGCGAGGGCGCGTCCCTGCTGGCCGGCAAGTTCGAGGGCAGCACACTGGGCGCGGCGCTGGAGCCCTACCCGCTCGCCTCCGGCGGCAACGAGTTCCGCATCGCCACCGACCGGTTCCACCAGCAGTTCTGCGCCGACCTGGACGCCGGCGAGGCCGCGCTGATGGCGGCGACGCAGCGGCCGGTGACCGAGCGGGCGCTGACCGGCGTCCTGACGGTGGACGAGCCGGCCTGGCGGACCACCCCGTCCTGGTTCGTGTACGGCGAACGCGACCTCAACATCCCGGCCGCGGCGCTGCGGTTCATGGCCGAACGCGCCGGCTCCCGCGGCACCTTCGAGGTCCCCGGCGCCTCGCACGCGGTCGCCGCCTCGCGGCCCGACGCCGTGACCGCCGTCATCCGCGACGCCGTCGGCCACGTGCAGGTGTGAGATTCCGCGCCCCGCGATCCTGGGCGGGCCGGAGCTCGTGCGAATCTCAGAGGGATGGCCGGGGTCCGGGTGCGGGGCCCGGGCCTGTCGGCCTCGCGGGGCGGAGCGGCGGGGGCGGATCGAGTTCGGCGAGCGCGGACCTCAGTTCGGCGCGGCCTCTGATGCCGAGCTTCATGAACACCTTGCGCAGGTGGTACTCGGCGGTGCGCGCGCTGATGAACAGCCTCGCGCCGATGTCCCGGTTGGTGAGCCCTTCGCGGGCGAGGCGGGCCACGTTGAGCTCCTGGCCGGTGAGGTGCGCCGCCGATCCGTGCGCGGGCACGCGCAGGGTCTCGCCGCTGGCGCTCAGCCCGCGTGCGGCGCGCTCGGCGAACGCGGTCAGCCCGCACCCCGACAGCAGTTCGTACGCGGTGCGGAGCCGTTCGCGCGCTTCGGCGTGCCGGTGCCGGCGGGTCAGCTCCTCCCCGTACAGCAGGCTGCAGCGCCCCACCATGATCGGGATGCGCTCCAGCTCGAAGTGCCCGATCGCCTCCTTGTACAGGGCCTCGGCCTCGCCGGCTTCGCGCAGCTGTGCCTCGGCCATCGCCAGCACGCCGGACGCGTAGCCGGTCCCGGCCGGCCGGGTGACGCTCGCCAGTCGCTCGAACGCCTCCTCGGCGAGCTCTCGCTCGCCGGTCCGCACGGCCGCCTCCACGAGTTCGAGCAGCGTACGCATCGCGTGGCTCAGCTCGTGCGTGTACGGCAGCTCGCGCCGGCTGGCGGCCATCGCCTCGGCGAAGCGCCCCAGCCCGTTGTACAGGATGGCTTCGGCGAAGTTGACCGCGCTCAGCCCGTAGCCCTCGCCGCGCGCGTACGCGTCGGCGCGGATCTGCTCCGCCCAGCGCTCCGCCTCGGCGGCCTGCCCGCGGTAGGCCGCCAGGAAGAGCCGCCCGTACTGTGGGAGCGGGTGGCCGGTGACGTCCTTGATGGCGTCGATCTCGTCGCAGGACGCCTCGGCCGCGTCCAGGTCACCGTCGACCGTCTGGGCCAGCATGAGCAGGCTCAGGGCGATCGGCAGTACCGTGACCACGCCTTCGGCGCGGGCGAGTTCGACCTGCCGGTCGGCGAGCGCACGCAGTGCCCGGACGTCCCACAGGTCCTGGGCGGCGCGGGAGGCGAACCACATCCAGTGCAGTTCCAGCGCGTCCGGGACCTGGTCGAGGAAGGCCCGCTGCGCGCGGCGCAGGGTCGCGATCGCGGCCTGTTGTCCTTTGGCGGCGAGCAGTGCCTGGCCGCGCAGGATCAGGTCCCTGGCGCGGTCGGACTCCTCGGCGGCGTCGGTCGCGGCGAGGATGGCGTTCGCCACGGTGGCCACCTGTTCGGGGTCGCCGAGCCGGCCGCCGTAGATGGCGGCGGCGAGCGCCTCGATGTAGGTGTCGCGGGCGAGCACCGGGTCGAGCCCTTCCAGGCCCTGCGCCGCGGCGAGGAGCAGCTGCGCCCCGCTGCCGTCGCGCCGCAGCGCGTACCCGGCGCGGGCGCGCAGCCGGGCGATGAGCGCCTCCTGTAACGCGGTGAGCGGCAGGTCGCGTGCGGTGTCGAGCAACCGCAGGGCCGCCGCGGGGGCGCCGGCGTCGTGCTTGGCCTCGGCGGCGGCGATCAGCCGTTGCCCGCGGCGGACCGGCTCGGGGGTCAGCTCGGCCGCCCGCTCCAGGAATGCGGCGGCGGCCGCCGCGCCACCCCGGGTGCGCGCGCGTACCGCGGACCGCTCCAGGTCGGCGGCGACGTCCTCGTCCGGGAGCAGCGTCGCGCTGGCCCGGTGCCAGGCTCGGCGATCGGGGTCCTGGCCGGCGCTGGTGACGTCGGCCAGTGCGGCGTGGACCCGCCGCCGGTCCTCGGGCGAGGCCGATCGGTACACCGCCGAGCGCACGAGCGGATGGCGGAACCCGACGCGGGTGCCGATGACGAGCGCGTCGGCGTGCGTGGCGGCGTCGAAGTCCGCCGGGCCGAGGCCCAGTGCCACGCTCGCCCGCCACAGCAGCCCGGGATCGCCGGTCGGGTCCGCCGCCGCCAGCAGCAGCAACAGGCGTGCCGAGCCGGGCAGCGGGTCGAGTTGCGCGATCAGGCTCTGCTCGATGCGGCTCTCCAGCGGCATCGAACCGGTGAGGGCGAACCCGCCGGCGATCTCGGCCGGGCTCAGCGCCCGGGGCAGCTCCCGCAGTGCGAGGGGGTTGCCGCGCGCCTCCGCGATGAGCTGGTCGCGTACCCGCCGGTCGAGGCCGCCGGGGACGGCGAGGCGCAGCAGTTCGCGGGCGTCGTCGTGGCCCAGTCCTTCGACGACCAGCTGCGGGAGCCCGGCGAACGCCTCGCCGACCGTGCGCATGGCGAGCACGAGGGCGATCCCCTCGGCGTCCAGCCGCCGGGCGGCGAACGCGACGGCGCGGGCCGACGCCTCGTCCAGCCACTGCGCGTCGTCCACGAGGCAGAGCAGCGCCCGGCCGCCCGCGGCCTCGGTGAGCAGCCCGAGCAGGGCGAGCCCGACGAGGAACGGGCTGGGCGCCGAGCCCTGGCGCAGGCCGAACGCGGCCTCGATCGCCTCGCGTTGCGGGGCGGGCAGCCGTCCGGCGGAGCCCATCATGTGCCCGCACAGCTGGTGCAGGCCGGCGTAGGCCAGCTCCATCTCGGACTCCGACGCGACGATGCGCTCAACCCGGACGCCCGCCACGGCGCGGGACGCCATCTGGTCCAGGAGTACGGTCTTGCCGACGCCGGCCTCGCCGGAGACGACCAGCGCGCCGCTGTGCCCGGCGCGGGCCCGGCCCATCAATCCGTCCAGCTCCGCGAGCTCGCGATGCCGCCCCCGCAGCCGCCCGATCTCAGGCACGGTGTCACCTTCGCTGGGATTTACCGATACAGAGGGTCTTTGGCGGTTGAATCCTATCCGAGAGCTCGGCGGGAACTCGGGCGGCGACGGCTTCGCCGGCCTGCGCTCGTCCCGGCACGAGGCCCTGAGACAGGATGACGTTCCGGGAACGCCGAAGGCGGGAACCGCGACCGGTTCCCGCCTTCCTCGATGTTCAGCGCGCGGTGGTGAACAGGAACGCGCAGTCCTGTACGGCCTCCACGCGGTGCCGGCGTTCGGGCATGACCAGCAGATCACCGGGCAGCCCGTCCCAGGACTCGGGCCCGGCGATCAGCCGCACCCGCCCGTGCAGCACGTGCAGCGTGACCTCGCCTGGGTGCTCGTGCTCGTGGATGTGCTCGCCCTGCCGCAACGCCATCACGGTCTGCCGCAGCGAACGGTCGTGCCCGCCGTGGACGGTGCTGGCGGCGCGTCCGCTCCCGGTCGCATGGACGCGGGTGAGCAGTTCGCCGGCGAGCGCGGTCAGTGCGACCTTGGTCATGACCGCGGCGCGCGCCGGTCGCGACGGGCTTCCAGTTCCTCCGGCTCGACCACGGTGAGCATCGGCTGGCCGGGGGCGCAGAACATCGTCACCACGAACGCCGACTCCTCGTCGGCGAGGTGGTTGCCGTCCTGGTAGTGGATCACGTCCCCGCCGGGCTCCCAGAACGTCTCCCCCGCCCGGACGACCCGTACGGGGTCGCCTTCGAGCTCGAAGTTGATCGCCCCCTTGATCACGTACCCGTACGCGGGCCCGGAGTGCCGGTGCGGCGGCGCGCCGGGACTCTTCGGCGGCAGCGTGACCAGGATCGTCATCGCCTCGGCCCCCTCCGGCGGGGGCGGCGCATCGGCCACACTGCCGATCACCTCGATCTTCGGCGGCGGCCCGCTCTTGTCGGGGTTCTCCAGATGGTGGCCGTGATCGGTGCTCATGGAGCGTCCTTCGCGTGACGGTGGCCGGGTCGGTCCGGCCGTGTACCAGCTCAGACCGCTCAGCACCCTGATGCGTGACACCCTGGGCGAAGAAAGCGCCGGAAACCCCCGCATCCCCGCACCGTAGAGGCCGTGACCCGCCGGTCAGGCGCGGACGAGGATGCCCGCTCTCAGCAGCCGGCGGACGAGCGACACCTGGTACGCGGGCGCAAGCCCCGGCAGGTCGGCGACCGCGGTGCCGTCGCCGGACAGCAGGGCTCTGATCGCCTTCAGCGTCACCAGGGGGCAGCGCAGCTCGCGGTCGTCCACGCGGAGGGCAACGCCGGTCTCGTCCACGCGGAGCCGGGCGACGAGCCCGGGAGATCGGCGCACCCGGGTGGTGCCCTCGACCTCGTGGACGTCCAGGATGGACAGCAGCCTTCCCTCGCTGCCGTTGCGGTGGTCCTCGGCCCAGAATCTCTCCCGGGCGGCGGCGACGAGCCCGTGGTGGAAGCCGCGGGGCAGCGCCTCGCCCGGTCCGTCGAGGTCGACCGGCGTCCCGGTGAAGCCGAGGGGAAGCACCCGGCGCAGCGCCACGTCCTCGTGGGCGCGGGAACGCAGGGCCTGCACCATCGCGTCCTCCCAGGTCACGGCCTCGATGCCGAGGGTCACGTGCAGGCTCGGCTCCGCCAGGCAGCTCACCGTGTGGATGTGGCCGCGCGGCAGGTAGAGGCACTGCCCCGCCCGGATCTCCTGGTCGAGGATGATCCGGGAGGGTACGAGCCGCTCTGGAGTGTTGTGCTGGCTTCTGACCGGCAGGGTCACCACCGGCTCCTCGACCCGCCAGTGCTTGGCTCCCGCCATCTGGAGTACGAGGACGTCGTGGGTGTCGTAGTGGCGCAGGTGGCCGTTCTGACCCGGCGGGGTGAGGTAGGCGTCGGCCACCACCTTGTGACCCAGCACGGCGCTGAGCCGCCGGCACATGTCCTTCAGCGGCGGCCACCAGCGGTGCAGGCCGTGCAGGACAAGGGTGGCTCCGCCGTCGAACTGGTCGAGCACCTTTGTGGGGTCGGCCAGCGGGCCGGTTCCGCCCGGGTAGTGGACGATCGCCTCCGCCGGCGCGGCGACGCTGCTGCGCACCACGTGCAGCGAGGCCACCGGGATCGGGTACTGGGTGAGGATCCGGTCGAACGCCTCAAGACTCAGCAGGTCGGAGAAATCCTCGCCGTCGTGCAGCAGGAGGTCCTGTTCCCAATGCGTGCGCAGGAACTTCTCCACGTCGCCCACGCAGCGGGCGAGGTCGGCGCGCCCGGCGGTGAGCGCCTCCTCCAGGCCGAACCATTCCCAGCCGTCCTGTCGCGGGTCGGTCTTCACGGGTGCCTCCGGTCAGCGGTGTTCACAAAGTCGGCGCAGCGGTTGTCGGTGGTGGTGGTGAGCCGGGGGTACGGGATCAGCCCTGTGGGCACCAGGTCGTCCGCGACGTCGGAGTCGGGGGGCGGTGGGTCCACCGGCCGCTGGATCACCGGATGTCGCCGCCCGTGGCCGCGCAGGAACGCGTCCTCGATGTGTCGCGGAAGCATGGTCGTGTCAGTGGTCATCGGTGGTCCTCAGGTGAGCAGGAGCGCGCTGTCCCAGGCTGTGGCCTGGCGTCCGGTCGCGTGGCCGAGCAGCGCCAGCGCGGAGCCGGCCGCGCCTTCGAGGAAACCCGCGCGGGGGATCGTCTCCCCGCCGGGCAGGCGCAGGCCGTAGCCGAAGGCGCTGTTCGGCCGGAAGAGGCCGGCGAGCCGGCCGGCCACCGGGGCGGTGGCCTGGACGAGCGCCGGGTCGCCGGTGTCGCGTGCCATCAGCCGGATGATCTGGAGCAGGCCGGCGTATCCATGGCAGACGCCGCCGTCCCCCGTCATCCGGGGGTCGGTCACCGGTCTGGTGACGGCGGCCCGGACGGCCTCCAGTGCCGTGCGCTCCCATTCGGGACGGCCGAAGGCCCGCGCGGCCAGTTGCAGGGCCCTGGCGATGCCGGGAGCGCCATAGCACCAGCTCGGGCGCACCGGCCGGGACGGCTCGGCGGCGCCCGCCACCTGCTCCTCGAAGGTCACGAGCGCGGGCCAGTGCGGCCCGTAGGCGTCGGTCCGAACCCAGGACAGCAGCCATTCGGCGATGCGGTGGGCGGCCTCGCCGGCGCCCGGCACGTTCACCCCGTGCTGGTGTGCCAGGGCGAGTAGGGCGAGCGGCCCGGCGATGCCGTGCGCCATGCCCAGGTTGAGGTGGCCCCGGGCGGGGTGCAGGCGGGTGTCCTGGGTCGCGCCGTCCGGTGACCACCAGCCGGGGACCTCGTGCCCGTCAACGGTCACGGGACGCGAGAGCCGGACCACGTACTCGGCCACGGCCACGGCCGCGGGACGGCAGGCCGCCGGCCGGGACAGCAGATAGCGTCCGAGGCCGGTCAGCCCGGAGATCACGTCGTACACCGCGAGCCGGACGCCCGGTATGCCCGCGTCCAGCCGTGCGTTCTCCTGCTGGAGGAGGCCGGAGGTACGCGCGGCGATGATCTCGTCCAGGTTCGCGAGCAGTTTCGCGTACTCGCCGGGGCGTCGGGCCGCCGCGGCGGCGGCGAAGGCGAGGGCGGGGATCCCCCGGTAGATGCCGTCGGGGGCGGCAGCGGCGGCCGCCGCGTGCGGAGCCCCGGCGCTCAGGTAGGCGTGGGCGATCTCGCCTGCCCGAGGGTCGGTGTGCCCGAGCTCGGCGAACAGCAGGACGATCCCCGGGTAGCCCTCGTCGAGCGACAGGTGGTGCCAGGCCTCGCGCGGCGGCCCGGCGGCGAGCAGCGACACGAGTTCGGGTGCGGTCACCGTGCGGTGGACGACCCCGGGAACCGCCAGCCGCCCGGCCACGTCCCGCACGATCGCCAGGTTCTCGTCCCGCGTCCGGCTTTCACCGGGGGTCATGTGCTCGTCGCGGGTCCGGCTTTCCTCGCGCGTCGCGTACTGGTCCCGGGTCCGGTGACCGTCCCGAGTCACGTTCTCGTCGCGGGTACGAGCGTCCTCCAACGTCACGGACGCGGCCTGGGTCCGGGTTCCGCTGTGGGCCACCTTCCTGTCGCGCGCCCCGGTCTCCTCGTGGGTCACGTTCCCACCCCACGTCTGGGTTCCGCTGCGGACCACGTCGTCGCGCGTCCCGGTCTCGTCGGAGGGCCTGTTGTCGTCGCTGGTCGGGTGGTCGGCGTGGGACACGTTGTCGTCGCGCATCGGGTTGTCGTCGTTCATCGCAGTGCTCGTAGGCGGGAGTGGTAGGCCTCGGCGGCGCCCCTGGCGATGGCGAGGCTGATCCGTTCCCCGGCGCGGTCGATGCCGGCGAGGCGGTTGTGGTGCATGTGCAGGAGGCTTGCCAGGACGTCGTCGGGCGTGCTTTCGGCTTCGCTGCCGCCGAGCTCCTCGGCGTACCGCCGCAGGGCCTCCGCCCGGGCGTGCCATGCGGTGGCGAGGGCGTCGCCGACGGGAAGCGCGGACAGGAGATCCTCGGGGCCGTGGGCCGTGACCAATCTGGTGAGCGCGTCGCGTTCGCGGCGCGTCCGGTCGTGGAACTCACCCCTCGGGTACAGGCCGAGCAGCGGCTCGGCTCCCTCGCCCTTGGGGTGGAAGGCCCGCACGATGTCGAGGTAGTTGAGCGCCGCGAGCGACCTGCGGTCGAGGGTCAGCCGGCCCGCGTTGCGGGCGCGCAGTTGCGCGATGACCACCGAACTGTCGGCGCAGAACACGGCCTCGGCGGCCGCCATCGCCTCCGTCCCGCCGTATCGCTCCAGTTCCGGGTCGTAGGTGTCGATCGCGAGGCCGCGCGCGAGCCGCGCTTCGCGTAGTTCGTTCAGCCAGGCGGCGAGGACGGGCAGCAGCTCGCCTGACTGGACGCCCGGTGCGCATCGGAAGCGGAGCCGCAGGTGGGGTTCGGGGTCGCGGTACCGGATGAAGAACCAGCGGGTGACGTTCCCCTCCAGGCCGGCCAGCAGCGCGGGGATCCGCTCTCCGAGGATGTGGTCGTGGTCGCGTTCGGCGCCGTAGACCTTGGCGTACAGCCACTGCCCGCCCGGCAGGTGGTCGCCGGTGCCCGGCCGCCGGACCGCGAACCCGGCCGCCCGCTTGTGACGGGTGGGCGAGGTCAGGGCGAAGACCACCTCGTTGACGTGCGCGCCGCCTGGCCCGATGAGCCAACCGGACGGAGAGACACCGTCTCCGGTACGCCGACCGGAGGGGAGCGTGCCGTCGTCGGGGACCTCGCGCAGGATTGAGTCGGGGCGTTTGATGATCTCCTCGCGGAGTAGCAGGGTGTGCGCGGGCGAGCTCAGGTCGAGCTCGATCTCCCTGCCGCCCGACGACAGGCGGACCGCGTCCGGCACCGCCCAGTCGTCGCGCCACTGGTCGAAGCCGCGGCGCCAGTCCTTCTCCGGGGCCCGGGCGTCGGGGAGGGAGGCGGCGTCGAGCGACCAGCGCGCCTCGGCGAGCACCGTGCGGCCGTGGCGGACGCGCGGGGTGAAGGGGAGGGAGGACAGGGCTCCCCAGTCCCACGCCGTCCACGGTCCCGTACCGCTCCAGGCGATCTCCTGGATGAACCGGGCCAGGTTGGGCGCCTGGGTACGGGAGTTGGCCATGAAGAAGCAGATCGGCGCGATCTCGCGCCCCTTGCTGATCGAGGCGAGGTACAGCCGCGTCTCGTCGGCGCCGACGGCGAGGTCGTCGATGCCGATGGTGCGCGGATCGGCGGGGTCGGCGAACTCCCCGACGCTGATGCGGTGCCCGAGCCACTGCGGCACCTGGGTGAGGTTCGCCGTGCGGGCGAAGGCGCCCCGGTAGGACAACTGGGCCGCGAGCGCGCCGGGCGGCAGCCGGCCGGGGTCGGTGGCGGCCACGGCCAGGACGGCGGTCTCCTCTCCGAGCAGCCGGGCGAACCGGCCGGCGGTCGCCCCGGCCTGGCCGGAGCCGGTGTCGGAGGTCAGCCACAGCCGGAAGTTCCCCGCGGCCATCTCGCGCATGGAGCCGGCCACCACCGTCCCGTACAGCTCCAGCGAGGGCAGCGGCTTGGGCGGCCCCGGGCTCAGCGCGGCCACCGTCGCATCGTCCAGGACGATCTCGCGGGCCCGCCGTCGCACGGCGTCCATCACCAGCGCGGCCAGCAGGCGGTCCCGGTCGTTGTCACGGGCCTGCTCCCTGGCCAGGGCCGCCGGTCCGGCGCCGGGCGGCACCTGGTACCCGGCGGGGGTGCCCAGGCCGACCGCGGGGTCGAGTAGATCCTTGATCGGCACCAGCCGTCCGGCGCCGTAGCGTTCGAGGAAGTCCAGGTGGTACCGCCGCAGGTACTCGGGCGCGTCGGGGCCGGTCGCCATGCGCGTCAGCGCGCTCGCGGCGCGTTCGGCCTCCTCGGCGACGCATTGCGGCAGGGTGACGTGCGCGTCCATGGCGAGGTCGACCTGGACCACCTGGTCGCGCGGCGCCAGGCTCCGCATCGTGGCGGTCAGTGCGTTCCACTTCGGCAGTCCCGCCCCCGGTTCGGCGGCCGCGTAGGCACGCAGGTCCCGGTGGATCGCGGCCAGGACGTCCCGCTCGGGGAGGTCCTCGGCGTGCCGGAGTCGTTCGAGGACGTGGGCGAGGGGGTCGGGTGTGTCCGCCGGCGGGCGCAGGCTGGTCAGCAGGATCTCCTTGGCCACCAGTTGGCCGATCAGCCGGGGCACCGCCCCCGGCGCGGCGTGCGGGAACAGCCGTTCCAGCGCCGCGGTGAGCCGGTCGCCGGGGATGCGCACGGCGGCCATCCGCAACGCCGCCTTCACCACCGGCGTGTGCCGTACCGACACCTCGGCCGCCATCGGCGCGGTGTGGTCGGTGCCGTCGGCGAACGGCGGGAGGGGCAGGACGATCCGGTCCCCGCGTCGTACGCACAGGTCGTTGGCCACGATGTCGAGGTGCCGCCACACCTCGGGGAGGCACTCCCAGCGGTTGACCAGGCTGAGCAGCCATCCCATGTCGGGGCGGGCACTCTTGCGGTGCCGTGTGCCGAGCCACGCCGTGGCGTCATCGCCGAACCGGGCCGGTGCGACGCCGGCCATCAGCCCGAACGGCGTCGGTCTGGTCGCCATCCTGAGCAGGTAGCGGGTCACGGCGTTGACGAGGTCGCCCAGCCGGTTCGGCGGGATCTCGCGTCCGGCGAGCGCCTCGTCGACCTGTTCGGCCAGTGCTCTGCTGGACACCGCTATCGCCTCGCGCACGACCGGGTCGGCGACCAGATCGGCGAGCCGCCGCCGCATCGCGGCCGCGTCATCGGTCATGTCATCGGCGTTGATGCCGGGCCGGGTCCGCCTGATGTGGTCTCGCGGCAGCACGGGCAGCCGGATGAGAGCGGTGTCGAGGCAGGTGTACAGGGACCGAGCCGAGTGGCTGGGCATGGTTTGTGTTCCTCCGGAGCCGACCGGTGGACGCCGCGCAGCCGGCGTCCACCGGTCTTCACCCTCTAACGGCGCCCTGACGGGCGCCTGTCCTGCGGATTACTTACAGCAGCCGGACTCGACGCACCGCTCGAAGATGGAGCCGGGGCCGCCGGTCGTGCGCAGCCCGACCCAGGACGACTCGACTTCGACGCTGTCGATCTGGAGGTCGAGGTCGAAGAGGTCCTCGGAGTCCAGTACGGCGCCCGTGGTTGCGTTGGGCATGTTTACTCCTTCCATTACTTGCTCGTGCCACCTGTCGCGGCACTTACGGGGGGAAGTTCTAACAGCTCTCGCCGATCACGGAATAGGTAAAAATACCCATCAAGACCCTTGTGGGTCATAAATCCACAGGTAGATGGCGTTTTCCGAGTTCCGCCTGGCCAAACGGACGTCCACGAAGGCGACGGCGCGGATGAATCGGTGACTATGCTGCGCCTGGCTCGCATGCCCTGACATCTCCTTCACTTCTGTGAATTCACCCGAATGCGAGCGACACCGGCCGGATCAGCGCGTGGGAGGCAACGGACGTGGCCCGAGAGGCGAAGACCGAGACCGCAGGCGGTCTCATCGGCGTCGACGACGTCGAGACGCCCTACTGGTCCGCCATCGACCAGCAGGTGTCCTCGGCCGGGGTCGGCCGGATCGCGCGGACGGCGCCACGGATGGTCGCCCTGATGACCCGGCGCGCCTGGCGGGCCGCCCCCGGACTGACCCTCGCCACCGGCCTGGTCCAGCTCGGCGTGGGCATCGCGACCACACTCGGGTTGCTGGCCACCGCGAACGTGTTCGTCGAACTGCTGGAGCGAGGGCCGACCCCGGACCGCCTGCTCGCCGCGCTCCCCGCGCTCGGCTGGGTCGTCGCCTCCTACGCGGTCCGGGGCCTGCTGGACGCGGCGAACGGCGCGGCGCAGGCGGCCCTGGCGCCGCGCGTGGAGCGGGCCGTCGAGGACGACCTGTACACGGCGGTCATGGGCGTCGACCTGCCGGCGTTCGACGACGCGGACTTCACCGAACTGGTGCGCAACGCCAGCGCCACGTCACTGCAGTCCCTGCGGCACACCACCGCCGCGATCGGCGACCTGGTGGCCTCGCTGGTGTCGGTGGCCGCCGCCACCGTCGGCGCCGGGCTGCTGCACCCACTGCTGGCTCCGGTGGTCCTGCTGACCGCCGTACCCCAGGGATGGGCGAGCATCCAGTCGGCCAGACTGGCCTATGACGCCTTCAACAGGATGACCTCCCAGCTACGCCGCCGCGCCGTCACCGCCGGGTTGATCACCTCGCGCTCCGACGCCGCCGAGATCCGCGCCTTCACCGCGCAAGATCTGCTGCTGGCCGAACATCGGCGCATCTCGCTGCGCTTGATGCACGAGACGCTCGACGTCGAGCACAAGAAGAACCTGGTGCGCCTGGCCGGCCGGACGCTGGCCGGGGTGGGGACCGCGGTGGCCTACCTCGTGCTCGGCGCTCTGATCTACACCGGCGCGCTGCCCCTCGCCCTCGCCGGTGCGGCCGTCCTCGCCATGCGCACCGCCACCGGCGCGGTCGGCACCATCGTGCGCACCGGCAACCAGCTCTACGAGTCGAGCCTCTACCACGACATCTATCAGAACTGCCTGGACGACGCCCGCCGCAGGACCCGCCGTCGCGCGCTCGGGGCGGGACCGGCCCTGCCCGCCGCGGGCCCGAGCGTGATCGAGCTGACCGGGGTGTCGTTCACCTACCCCGGCCAGCCGGAGCCCGCCCTCGCCCAGGTCTCCCTCACCCTCCGCTCGGGGCAACTGGTGGCGGTAATCGGGGAGAACGGCTCGGGCAAGTCGACCCTGGCCAAGCTGCTCACCGGCCTCTACCTGCCCGGCGCGGGCACGGTGACCTGGGACGGAGTCGACATCACCGCCGTCGACCCGGTCGAGCTGCACAGCCGGATCGCGGTCGTGATGCAGTCGCCGACCCAATGGCCGATGACGGCGGCGAACAACATCCGCATCGGCCGCCTCGACCGGCCCGACCCGGGCGACGCCTCGCTGATGGAGGCCGCCACCCGCTCCGGCGCGCATGACGTCATCACCGCTCTGGCCGATGGTTACGACACCATGCTGTCGCGGCACTTCCAGACGGGCCGGGACCTGTCCGGCGGCCAGTGGCAACGCATCTCCGTCGCCCGGGCCCTGTACCGCGACGCTCCCCTGGTGATCGCCGACGAGCCGACCGCGGCCCTGGACGCCCGCGCCGAGCACGCGGTCTTCACCGCGCTACGCGACCTGCACACCACCGGCCACGACCACGGGAAGATCACGGTGCTGATCACCCACCGGCTCGCCAACGTCCGCCACGCGGACCTCATCGTGGTACTCGACCACGGGCGAATCGCCGCCACCGGCACCCACGACCAGCTCATCACCCAGCAGGGCAAATACGCCGAACTGTTCCACCTCCAGGCCGACGCCTACTCCACCGACCACCCGGCCGGCACTCAGAGCAATGACGACCACGAGACCCGCGTCCCGGCCGGATAGAACGAGCACACCTAAGGGACCACGCCAGGTATCAGGCGAAACCGGCCAGTTTGTAGAGGACGAGGGAGCCGGCGACCGCCACGTTGAGGCTGGCCCCGGTGCCGATCATCGGGATCTCGACCACCTGGTCGAGCAGGTCGAGCGCCTCAGGCGGGATGCCGTCGCTCTCGTGGCCGAGGAGCGCGATGGTCGGCCGACGGGCCATGGGCAGGTCCGCCAGCCGTACCGCGTCTTCGGCCAGTTCGACACCGAGCACCGCGGTTCCGGCCGAGCGCTGCCGGGCGAGCCACTTCAGCGGATCGCCCACCCAGTGCACGCAGGCCTGTTGGCGCAGCGTGTTCCCCCGGCGGATCGCCTCCGGCACCCATGGCAGGCGGGGTACGGCCAGGCAGGCGCCGACGGCGTCACACGTGCGGAGCAGGGTCCCGAGATTGACCCCGTGCAGCGGCCAGAGCGGCGCGGCGGTCAGATGTCCCAAGCAGCGCGGCGGGCGTCGCCGCCGCTCGGTTCGCAGGTCTTCACGGGTGCGGACCCGTACGGCGCGCCCGCTCACCGCAGAGTGCGGAGCGCTCCGGCGCCGAGGAGATGAAGGCACATGACATGGGCGCTTTCAGCGGCACGCCCGGACCATCGACGAATCAGCCTGCTCCCCAAAGTAGCGGATAACGACAAGGACGCGCGATGGGCGATCCGCGGGTGACCGAAGGAGAACCGGCTGCCTCCCAGGCGTGCGGGCCGACGACCGCCTCGCCACGTCCAAAATCGGACCACCGCCCTCGAAGAGGGCACGCCCACCGCGCGGTTCAGGTTCGCGTCAATGTCCGACCCGGCCGAGCCACGGAGCCCGCCTTGCAGCTGCCGTTCTGCCCGGGTCTAGTGAGCGTTCGGTTGGACGTGTCGGTCGGTCGGGCCGCGTAAGCAGCAGCGATCGAAACTGAACGGCTCGGCGCGGGCCTCGGCCCAGATCCGCTTTCTGTGCGGATTGGATTCGGGGTCGAGCAAGCGGATGATCACGAGCGCGACCACGGCCGCCGCACCATGTCGGATCAGTGCGGACGCGGCGCTCTGTACATGGGCGCCGGACACGAACAGGTCGTCCAGCAGGAGCACTCGGTGGCCGTCGATCCGGCCGCCCATCACCCAGAAGGCATCCTTGTGTGACTCACGCTCGGCCAGCACGGGCGCGAACTCGTCGTTGGTCATCAGGATGGGCTTCTTGAATTTGTCGAAGGCACCGACCTTCTGCACGACTTTCGGCAAGGCGTGAAACGCCGGGATAGGCCTTTCCAGCCGGGCGCTGGGAATGGTGGTGACCATTGTGAGTGGTCCACCGGCCGCCTCTGCAAGGCATTCGGCATGTGTGCGATAGAAACGCGCGACCGTGGCGGCCAGGAAGACGAGTCGATCCATTCTGCCGCTGGGCCCCGCAGGGTCCCTCTTGCGGACCACGACGTCGTACAACTGCGAGTCCTTCACGGCGAGCGAGATGGGCACGACATACTGACTGTGCCCATGAAAGCCTGCTGTGGTGCGGGCGCAGCTGGCGCAGATGTCATACGGTTCGCCGGTATCCAGGCGGTCCTTCGGCCCGGAATGGCAGATCCGGCAGACGCCGGGACGGACGGGCGGAACGTTGTGATAGAGCTGCAGGAACCGATTGGTGAACGCTTCGGCGTTCCCCATGATCAGAAGGTCGTCGTCTGCCGGCACATATCTATCAGATTGACGGTCTGGCGGGTCAGGTCGTCAATGTCCTGGACGACAGTGATACCTCCCCGGAAGCCCACTGTGGCGACCCACTGTTGTGTCTGGTGGAGCGAGTGGGGCACGAAGACATGGGTGCCGTGGTCGAGCGCGACCTCGGCCTGTCGCTGCGAAAGGCCGTTGTCACGGCCATCTACGACGTACAGCGAGCCGGCCAATCCGCTGATCACCACCCGCGACAGGGCGGATGTCTCGTCGCTCGGCATGGTGTCCGGCCAGAACGGGGAGACCACCGCGCCGCCGGTGGCTATCTCCTTTGCCACAGTGGCGTACTGGCCGAGGCCGGCCGGGGACGCGATGCCACCGGCCAGCACCGCGATCGTGCGGCCACCGCAGGCCAGCGCGGCTTCGTGGACGGCCGCGTCGAGATCGGAACGCAGCCCCGCCACGACGGTCGACCCTGCCCTGGCCAGGGCGCGGGCCGCCTGGACAGCGTGGCCGGCGTCCCGCTCACCGACGACGGCGACCGCCCGGAGGTCCTGGGCCGACAACCGACCGCGGATCCACAGGACCGGCTGGCGGTTGTACGCGTCGTACAAGTTGCCGGGATAGCTCTCGTCCAGCACGGTGACCAGGTGAACGCCCTCGGCCCGCATGGCGGCGATGAGGTGCCCCGCCCAGGTGAGATCGCCAGGTCGCAGCCGGGTGACAACGTGGATGGCGTGGGCACGGTCGTCCTCGTCCAGACCGGTGAAGTCACCGTCCATCAGCGCCTTGGCGCTGCGTCTGCCGGTGACAACGCGCGAGGTGTGGTGCCACGGCCGATCGCTGGTGGCTCTGGTCAGGGCGAGCACCGCGGCGCGTTCTTCAGGTGTGCACATGGTCGCCACCAATTCGAATGTAGGTTCGATCTCAATATAGGGTCGACAGACGGGCAGAACGAGGGCCGACGCGCGTGCGGCCGTGGTGGTCCATCGTGCCGGGAGGGTCGTACGCGGACACGGGTTTGGCCGGCCTGATCTAGACCGTCTTGGCGTCTTGACAGCCCAGCCGACGCGCTAATGGACGCTGAAGAGCCCTTGTTTCCAGCAACGATCGGTTTCACGGTGATCGGGGTGGTGGACGCGCCGGGTCGTTAGGGTTTGGGGGTCGATCTTGAGAGGGATGCCCGGGTGAACTCCCCGCAGTTGTCGAGGGCCGCGTTATCGACCTGGATGGCGGCCGCGGCCGTCGCCGCCTTTCCGACGTGGGAGGAGTGGCGTTTCCGGCTCCAGCCCGGCGAGCCGGAGATACGCGCCTGCTTCGGCGGGTCGATGGAGACGTCGCCGCTGGACCCGCTGCGCGGCGATCTGGATGTGCTCCTGCGGGACGTGACGGCGGCGGCCGTTCCGGTGCTGCTGGTCGTCGTGGTCTTCATCGCCTGCCTGGGACACAAGAGCGCGAGGCAGGAAGGACGACGGGCGGCGGGTGCTCTCGCGCTGATCGCGGTCCTCGAGCCGGCCGTCCCCGCCTATGGACTTCCGGATCCGGACGACTGCGGCATGATCACGATGCTCAGCCCCGAGTGGTTCGCCACCGTGCTGGGCAGTTGGGGCGCTACCCAGTTCTGCCTGCTGGGTGCCGCGGCGCTCGTCCTGCTCGCCGCCCGGATCACGGGTATCGCCACGGCACAGAGACCGGCGGCCGGGGTCACCTGGCGCCGAGTGGCGGCGCTTCTGGTGGACTACGTGATCCTCGTTGTGGCCCTTCCCTTCGTCGTCGCACTCGTCCTGTTGGTGACCGGCCTCGACGGCTCCCCCTCGTTCGCCACGAACTGGGGGCTGGTGAACGCGATGTGCGTGTCGCCGGTCAGCATGGATCCCGACCGGTTGATCGCTCTGCCGATGGTCTTGGCGTACTTCTGGGCGCAGCACAGCCGGCAGGGGTGGACGCTGGGCAAGTGGTTGCTGCGGATCCGCCTGGCCGGAGCAGGGGAGGCGAAACCGGGAGTGGGCCGGGTGGCGCTGCGGACGCTGGTGTTCCCGGGGGCGGTGTTCGTACCGGTCGTGGGGCCGTTCGTCCTGGTGATTGACGTGCTGTGGACCTTCCTCGACCCCGATGGCCGGACGTTGCACGACCGGTTGGCGAGAACCGTGGTCACGCCACGAGTGCCGAGTGTCAAGCCGTTGGGATGACCGCCTGGGACGGGGCGACTTCCTCGGTCCGCTGTGAGTCGGCCTACATGGGTCCAAAAGACTCCCGAGACCCGACATCGAGCTAGGACGGCGCGAGGGCGGGTTGCTGGGAGCCGCTGCTCGTGGGGGTGGCGGGGGTTTTGGGAAGGTTGACGAAGTTGTTCACGTGGCTGAAACCTGGGCGGGGGCGGGGGCGGGTAGAGTCCGGCCATCCTCGACTTCGTTGATCCCTTCATCGGTACAGCGGCGACCGACCTGCCTCAGGCGCATGGTCTGGCCGGCACCTGGTGGTGGCCGAAACCGCAGGTGGGCAACACCCATCCGGGTGCCACGTCGCCGCTGGGCATGGTGTCGGCGTGCGCCTACTCCGGGGCGTACCCGACCGGTTACGGCAGGTACGGCAAGAACACCGAAGGCGTGCCGGAGGAGATGTTCGAGCAACTCCAGGCGTCCGGGTTCACCCATTTCCAGCAGTCCGGCACCGGTGCGATCCGCAAGTACTACAACTACGTCCGGGTCACCCCGATGGTGCAGCCGCTGGACGCGCTCGGCGAGGCCTGGCCGCTGCACGACGAGGTGGCGGAGGCGGGTTACTACGCCGCCACCCTGGACACCGGGGTCCGCTGCGAGGTGACCGTCGGCGCCAAGGTCGCCGTGCACCGGTACACCTTCCCGCGGCACAGCAGCGCCCGCGTGGTGGTCGACCTGTCCTGCGGCGGCCTGGCGATCGAGCTCGGCCGCACGATTCCGCTGCGGGCGCAGGTGGAGAGCATGGGCCACGGCCGGGCCCAGGGCACGGTGGTGATGGAGGGCGTGCCGCTGTCGGTGTACCTGGAGGTCGACAGCCCGCGCTGGCGGCAGATGCTCTGGTACGACCGGCGGCTGATCGACGGCGGCACCCGGCTGGACTTCGACAGCATCCGGCAGACCAACCTGCGGCCGTTCGGCCTGCTCTTCATGGGTCCGGCCGTCGCGGGGCAGACCATCGAGGTGCGGCTCGGGTTCTCGCTGCGCGGGTGCGAGCAGGCGCGGGAGAACCTCGAACGCGAGTGCGGGCAGGCCCAGCCGGCGTTCGACGCAGTGCGCTCCCGTACGCGTGCCCACTGGGGCGAGCACCTCGACCGGGTCCAGGTCGAGGGGGGCACGTCGAACCGCCGCACCGTGTTCGCGACGTCGCTCTACCACTCGCTGATCAAGCCGTGCGTCGCCGACGACGAGAGCCCGTTCTGGCCGACCGGCGGGCCGTACGCGTTCGACGTGTGCACCATGTGGGACATCTACAAGACGCAGTTGCCGCTGCTCGCGGCCATCGCCCCCGACCGGGCGGTGGATCTGCTGGAGTCGCTGATCCGGGTCTGCGAGGAGGAGGGCAACTTCCCCATCGGGTACCGCATGGCCCGCGGCGCCGACCGGTTCTTCCGCCAGGGCAGCGCGCTGGTGCACACCGCGATCGCCGACGCCCACGCGCTCGGCTGGGCGGGCCTCGACTGGAACTGGGCGCTGGTCCACATGGTGGACGACCTGCGCCGCATGTACGGCGAGGACTTCTTCGAGCACGGAGTGGTGCACCCGATCTCGCACACCCTCGACCTCGCCTACGCCCACCACTGCACGGCGCAGCTCGCCCGCGCGCTGAACGACCGGCGGCTGGCCGACGACCTGGAGAACCGCAGCCGTCAGTGGGTCAACGCCTTCGACCCGGGCACGGGGCTGCTGCGCGACTCGGAGTTCTACGAGGGCGGCAAGTGGAACTACTCGTTCCGGCTGCTGCACGACATGGCCGCGCGCATCGCGCTGGCCGGCGGCGACGCGGCCTTCATCGGCAAGCTGGACCGGTTCTTCGGCTTCGGCGCCGCCCCGGTCAAGCAGCCCGGCCGGCGCCCGCAGCCGGCGGAGATGGCGGCCGGGTACGCCCTGAACCGGTTCGAGGGGCTGAACAACGAGCCCGACATGGAGACGCCGTGGGCCTACCACTACGCGGGCCGGCCCGACCGTACGGCCGAGGTGGTGCAGGCGGCGCTGACCTGGCAGTTCGGCACCGGCCCCGGCGGGCTGCCCGGTAACGACGACTCCGGCGGCCTGAGCTCGTGGTACGCCTGGGCGTCGCTCGGGCTGTTCCCGGTCGCCGGGCAGAGCCTGTTCCTGGTCAACGCGCCCGCGTTCGAACGGGCCGTGCTGCGGGCGGGCGAGAACGAGTTCGTCATCGAGACCAGCGGGCACCGGGAGACGCCGATCGGCGTGGACGGCGTCGACCGGGACCCGCCGGTGCAGTACGTGCAGTCGGCTACCCTCAACGGCGAACCGCTGCACGCGACGCATCTGAGCGCGGCGACCGTGCACCGCGGTGGCCGGCTGCATCTGCGGCTCGGCCCGGAGCCTTCGGCCTGGGGGCGGGGAATCCGCCCACCATCTCTTTCAGATCCTTTCGCGACACCGGAGTAGAGCCTGATGACCCCTCCCCGCCGCCGTCTTGTCATCGTGGTCAGGGCCGACCCGGTCATCTGCGGCCATTCCGGCGAGGCCCGCAATCTCGCCGAGGTGGCGCTGACCCGCGGGTTCGACGACGTACGACTGCTGACCTGGCCGATTCCCGCGCTGCAGGCCGCCGGGCTGCCGCTCAAGCCGCTGGACCGGCTGCTGCCGTACAGCGCCGGGATCACCGTGGAGCGGCCCGAGCCGGTCGGCGACTACCGGGTGCCGGACGGGCGCCACCAGGCCGGGCTGACCGGGCGGCTGGTCGAGCTGCTCGCCGAGCGGGTGCCGACCACCTGCCTTTCCATGTACCTCGCGCCGCACACCAACGTGGTCGTGGACGCGGTCGCCGCCGCGCGCGCGGCCGGGTTCGCCCCCGACGTGCACACGATCGCCAAGGCGGTCGGCTCGGACGTGACCAACGTGATCCGCTCGTGCCTGCGGGACGGCCGGTTCGGCGCGGCGACGGCGCTGTTCACCACGTTCCTGGCCAACGACGAGGTCGTGGCGGTGTCGGAGTACACCCGGCAGGAGATCATCGCCTCGGCCGAGGAGGTGGACGCGCACTCCGGCACGGCCTTCGCCGAGCAGTGCCGGCGCCGTGTGACGGTCAGCTATCCGCCGATCGACTCCTCGGCGTTCCTGGACCCCGACCCGGCCGAGGTGGACGCCGCGCTCGCGCGCCGCGGCCTGGAACGGGACGGGTACATCCTGTTCCTGTCCCGGGTGGCCCGGGCCAAGGGCATCTACGACCTGCTGATCGCCTTCGGCCAGATGCGCAGCCGGTCGCGGGTGAAGCTGGTCGTCGCCGGCAACGGCCCTGCGCTGGAGCACGTGCAGGCGATGGCCAAGGAGGACGACCAGGTGATCTTCCTGACCGACGTCGACGACGACGAGAAGCCGCTGCTCATGCGCGGCTGCGCGGCCTACACCCTGCCCACCAAGCCCGAGCCGGACTTCGTGGAGACCTTCGGCATCGCCCTGGCCGAGAAGATGCTGACCGGCGGCGGGCCGATCGTCACCACCGCGACGGGTGGCACGCTGGAGGCGGTCGGCGACACCGCCGTCATCGTCGAGCCCGGGGACATCGCGGGCCTGGCCGCGGCGTTGGACCGGGTGGTCCTGGACATGCCGGTCTCCGAGCGGCGGGACCTGGAGGTCCGTGCCCGCACCCGCGCGATGTCCTTCGACCGGACCGCGGTCTTCGACGACCTGTTCCCCCAGCAGACGACCATCGGCGAGGTCGCCTGATCCCGAGGCACCGGCAGGGCCCGGCTCGTACCGAACGGGCCGGGCCTGCCAGGCGGGCGGCTCATGGGCGACAGTGGCGCGTCCAGTGCTTGTTCACGAAGACCTGACTGCAGGTGCGGCGGGGCTCTGACGAGTTGTCACCGGAGTCGGTGCAGACGCCGTCCAGCGTCTGCGTGCACCGGTTGGTGGCGACGCATTCGCCGTCGATGGTCGTGGTGCAGTACTCCTCCTCCTCTTCTTCTTCGTCCGGATCCTCGTAGTCGATCGCCGCCCTGGCGGCGTCGCCGCCCTTCCGGCGGGCGCGGTACGCCTCGGCGTACGGTTTCCGGAACGAGCCGCCCTCCGCCTGCTTTCCCACCGCCGGCACCCGGCCGTCGATCCGGATGTAGTACCAGCCGTATCCCTTCCGGTGGTGCTCGCACCTGCTGTCGGAGACCCGGATCCGGGTGGTCCTGACCACACAGACCTCGACGCGGTCTTCGACGTCGGCGATCCCCACGTCTTCACCCTTGCCGCCCTTCGCGGGCGCCCGGAGGATCTCATCGGTCTGCGGCTTCTTGACCGAGCCGCGCTTCGCCGTCGACCCGACGGCGGGGACCCGGGCGTCCATCGGGAGGAAATACCAGGTGACACCGGGCCGCGCGTCGTCGCATCCGCGGTAGCCGACCCGCACCCGCGTGTTCTTCGTGACGCAGATCTCGATGAACCCCTCCTCGTCCTCCTCATCGTCATCGGGCACGGCCTGCGGGACCGGCTGCCAGCCCGCGGAGGATTCATCGGGGGCAGGGGTGGGGGGCGAGGTGGTGCACGCGGCGACCATGCACAGGGACGTCGCCACGATGACCATGGGTAATCGGGTCAAAGGTCCTCACAACCGTACGGAAGAGAGATGCCAGATCGATCAACGGTCCGAGTACCGGCCCGGTTCCGGTCACTGCGATGACGCACGCGTCGGCGCCGCTCGGCCTCTCCTGGAGGTGTTCGATCCGCGGTCCGGCGGTCGTGTTAGGTTGGGCTGTCAAGTCCACTCGCGGAGGACGACCATGCGCACGTTGACCCGTAAGGGAGCCGCTACGCGGCAGCGCATCATCGAGGGCGCCGCCGCGCACATCCGGGAGTTCGGGGTGGCCGCCACCACCCTTGACGACGTGCTGGCCATGACGGCGACGAGCAAGAGCCAGATGTTCCATTACTTTCCCGGGGGCCGCGAAGAGCTGCTGCTGGCCGTGGCCGGGTACGAGGCCGATCGCGTGCTCGACGACCAGCGGCCCGAGCTCGGCGAGCTCACCTCCTGGCCCGCGTGGCGGTCCTGGCGGGACAAGGTCGTCGAGCGGTACCGCGGCCAGGGCGAGCAGTGCCCGATCAACACCGTCCTGTCCGCGGCGGGCGCCCACACTCCCGGCGCGCGGGCCGTGCTCGTGGAGCTGATGCGGCGCTGGCAGGACGAGATCGCCACGGGCATCCGGCACATGCAGCGCGCGGGCGAGGCCGACCCCGGGCTGGACGCCGACCAGGCGGCGAGCGCTCTGCTGGCCGGCATCCAGGGCGGCGTACTGATCCACATGGCCACCGGGCAGACCACCCACCTGGAGGCCGCCCTGGACAACGGCATCGCCCAGCTGCGCGCGGGCAAGCCCTCGTCGGACCGGTAGTACCGGTCGGGCTCGAGCCCTGATCGGCGCGGCGGACGGCCGGTTCACCGGGCCTGGCGCAGCACTGGAAGCCGATCGGGAATGTCGGGCACATGGCGAGGGTTGGAGACGGTCATGACAACTGTTGGATTCATCGGCAGCGGGAACATCGGTGGCACCGTCGCCCGGCTCGCGGTCGCGGCCGGATACGACGTCGTGCTCAGCAACTCGCGCGGCCCGGAGACGCTGAAGGACCTGGTCGACGAACTCGGGCCCAAGGCCCGGGCGGCGACCGCGGCCGAGGCCGCGGCGGCCGGCGACCTGGTCGTGGTCAGCGTTCCGTTGCGCGCCTACCGCGACGTTCCGGCCGAGCCGCTCGCCGGCAAGCTCGTGCTCGACACCAACAACTACTATCCGGACCGGGACGGCACCTTCCCCGAGCTGGACGACAAGTCCACCACCACCAGCGAGCTGCTGCAGCGGCACCTGCCGGACTCCAAGGTGGTCAAGGTCTTCAACAACATCTTCTTCAAGCACCTGCACGACCTGGCCCGGCCCGCGGACGCGGCCGACCGCAGTGTGCTGGCGATCGCGGGCGACGACGCCGACGCGAAGGCCGAGGCGACGGCCTTCCTCGACGGCATCGGCTATGACGCGGTCGACGCGGGCCCCCTGGCCGAGAGCTGGCGTTTCGAGCGGGACACCCCGGCGTACGGCCTGATCTACGCGCAGAACCCGGCGACGTTCTGGGACTCGCCCGCGAAGCCGGCCGACGCCGCCACGCTCCGCGCCAAGCTGGCCGAAGCCCAGCGCTGACCGCGCTCGCCGGGGTGCCGCCTCCGGCACCCCGGCGACGCCATCCTGATCTGTTCTCGGCAGGCATCTCAGCCGGAGTTGCGTCCGGCACGAGAGCATGGTCATCGCAGGGTGGTGACGAGGTAGACGTCGCTGTCCGCGAGGGCGCCGAGCAGTGCCGTCAGGCGCTCGGCGGGCACCGCGACCACCAGGCCGGTACGTCCATCGCCGGGCAGGTCGAGCACCGTGACCTCGGGCAAGATCAATGGCGTGCCGGTCCTGCCCCGCGACGTCGCCGTCGGTACCAGGCGCAGTGCGGCCGTCGTACCCCGGGCGGCGGCATCGGCGAACAGCCGGCCGGGCTTGGGACGGAGGCTGACGACGGCTCTCCCGTCGGCCGCGCCGGGCGGCAGCCGCGGGCCGAGGACGTCCGGCCCCAGCGGCGCGTCCTCCGCCACGTTCCGCAGCGGGTACCGTCCCACCGCGTCCGCCGCCGAGGGGCCTTCGACGTCGGCGGCCGTGAGCACCCGGTACGGGGCCAGCGCGCGTACGGCCCGCGGGTGGGCGGGCGAGGTGACCGTACGGATCACCAGGTTCCCGGCGACCACCAGGAGTCCCAGCATGGCCGCGGCGGCCACCAGCCATGGCGCGAGGCGCAGAGACCGCATTTGGGATCCGTCCAGTGCCGGTGTCCCGGCCGCCGCGACCGGCTCGCCCGCCGAGGTCACCGCCGGGACCGCCTCAGGGACGGTTTCTCCAGTCCCGGAGTCCGGTTCCCCTGCCACGAGAGCGGGTCGCCCCGACGCGGGGGGCTTAGCCTGCGCGGGAGCGGGTTCGCCTGTTGTGGGGGTGGGGAAGCCGAGGGAGGCGGCGTGGTCGCTGTCGGGCGCGCCGGCCGTCCACAGCTTGTCGAGCTGCCGCCACTGCTCGGCCTCGGCGCGGTACTCGGTGGGCCGCCGCAGGCCCATCGTGTCGAGCAGGGTCCAGCGGTGCACGTCGAAGGCCGCGCGGAACAGCTCGCCGTACGGCTCGGCGGCGCGCACCGCGCCCCGGTAGCCCCACCAGGCGGTGAACAGGCCGATCCAGCAGCACAGCAGGGCGCTGTACCACGGGAGCAGGAAAGCACCGAGCGCTCCGCCGAGCAGCGAGAAGGCGAGGCCGAGCCCGCTCACCGTGATCATGAGGTCGAGGTCGGCGGACGCGGACGCGAACACCTGCCGGAAGGTGTCGGGGAGGGCCGGATACAGGCGTGGCCAGGCCGTGACGCCGTCGATGGCGTACCGTTCGCGGCTGTGGTCCTCGGCTCCGCGCAGGATGTTGCCGAGCATGGTCGGCATCAGGCGGGCTTCGTCGGCCGGGTAGAGGTACCACCGCTGATCGTCGGCCGCCGTGAACCGGAGCCGGCAGCGCTCGGCGAGACGTCGGCCGTACGGCAGCGCGTCCCAGTAGCCCTCGTAGATCCTGATCAGGCCGACGCGGTGCAGCGCGATGAGCTGGCTGAGCAGCAGCGTCGCCGCGAGCACGAGCCCCGAGGCGGTGACCTGCACCTGCGTGCCGAGCGCGGACCACCACCGGGTCGCGGCGGCCGGGCCCACGCCCGCGACCGCCACGGCCGCGAGGGCGCCGAGGAACAGCAGGACCGGCAGGAAGGTCGTGGTGAGCAGCCGCCGGTCGGCCACTCCTGAGGCCGCCTCGACCAGCCCTCCCATGTCATCCGTTCCAGTAGGGGACGAAGATGTGGTCGCCGTGCTGGCAGGTGTGCTCCTCGGCCTGGCTGAAGCGGCGGAAGGTGTTGGTGGCGCCGCAGACCGCGCACTGGATGCGTACGTTGTCGGTTTTCGCCCGCTTGCCGAGCGGCTGGGCGTCGCCCAGTTGCCGTCCGGCGACCAGAAGGGCGGCGTCGGCGGCGGCGATCTCGGCCCTGATCGCCTCGGCGGTGACCACACCGGCGACGCCGTCCCCGTCGAGCAGGACCAGCCCGGGCAGGCCGGCCACGAGCGCGTGCAGCAGGTCCGCCGAGGTGGTGACGTCGATGACCGGAGTGCCGGCGTCCACGACGTACGCCGGGCCGGCCCGGCCGCCCATGACGAGCCCGGCGGGCAGGCCGTCCTGGCCGATCAGCACGGTGATCGGGGTGTCCGGTCCCGCGCCGGTGCTCGCCGGGTCCGGCGCTCGCGCGATGGTGAAGTCGTCCGTCCTCAGTTCCGAGATGGGCCGTAGCCGTTCCACTCGACCTCCTTGTCGGTGATCAGAGCCAGTCGCCGATCAGCGTGAAGGGCGCCCAGTGGTAGGGGTCGGCGAAGGCCGGGATGCTGAAATCCGGTTCGATCCCGGTGTCCATGGTCAACCTGGTCCGGAGCATGCCCACCTCCGCGGCCCCCCGCTGTTCCTCGGCCAGGTCCGGACAGGTCATCAGCTCGGCGTACAGGCCGGCCGCGGCCGCCAGGTCACCGGCGGCCCGCCGCAGCCGTGCCTCCTCCAGGCGCAGGACGGCCTGGGCCCGGGGGGCGCCGGCCAGGCGGGCGTGGGCGTCCCGCGCGTGGTCGAGCACGTCGGCCACGGTCCGGTCGCGCAGCCAGAGCTGGGCCCGGCGCAGGGCCGCGGCCTTGGAGACGCCGGCCCGCAGTTCGGCGTAGAACCGGGCGAACAGCATGCTGGTCGACAGTTCGTCGACCCGCCACAGGGCGACCAGCGCCGAGGGCGCGCCGGCGTACAGCAGCGCCCGGGTCAGGCCGATGAGCTCGTCACCCGGCCGGCGCTCGCTCACGCCGGTCTGGCAGGCCGCGAGCGTCACCAGGTCCACTTCCAGCCGCAGGCCGAGGATGTCCTCGGCGGTCAGTCTGCCGTCGGCGAGTTCGATGCCCGAGCGCATCGGCTCCTCGGGGTCGAAGACCCCGTGCGTCGCGAAGTGGAGGACGTCCGGCGCCGGGCCGGGTGCGGCGAGGGCGGCGAGCAGCGCCGCGCGGGAGGCGCTGGCGGCCGTCAGCATCTGCCGGTCGCCGAACTCGTGCGCCACCGCCAGCGCCTGTTCCCTGGCGAAGGCCAGCGGGTGCTCGGCGGGCGGGTCGGCGACGACGAGCACGCTGTCGCGGCGCGGCCTGCGTTTGGCCTGGCAGTAGCGCAGTACGGAGGCCGACGGCACCAGGGCGACCGGGTTGCGGTCGATCAGCGGGCGGCCGTCGGCGGGGACGGCGTGCAGCGGCAGCAGGTGCAGCGCGTCGTGCGGCACGAGGTACACGACGTCTCCGGGCGCCGCCCAGCCGGCCACCGGCGCGAGCAGCCGGACCAGCCGGTCGTCGGCGAGGTGCGCGCCGAGGCCCGCCCGCTCATCGGCCAGCGTCGCGTGGGCCGCACCGGCCAGTTCGCGGATCTCGTCGCGGGTGACCGGCACGGTGACGATGTGCGGTTCGGCGGCGTCCGCCGTCACACCGAAGACGTACGTCTCATGGTCGGTCACGTAGTACTCGGCCAGCACCACACCGGCGGACGTGCCGGACCCGGGCGGCGCGGGGTTGGCAAGGTCGGTCACATCGGGCTCCTCGTGCGGTCGGCCACGTCCGGCGGAAACCGGCAGGGCCGCGATGCCGGCCCAGCCGAGGTGCTCGCCGCGGCGCATCGCCACGTATTCCGGTGCTTGCTCGCCGAGCCGGTCCTCAAGACGCCGCAGGTGGCGCAGCGTCTCCCGGTGGGCGGCCGACAACGCCGCGTCCGCGGATCCGCCGCCGCCCAGCGCCGCCTCCAGATCGCGCAGCCGGCGTCGCGCCTCGGCCTCCTCGGCGAGGATCTCCTGCGGCGCCCCGTGCGGCGCGGGAAGGGAGGCCAGGGCGAGCCTGCGTACCAGCTCCTGCCCGCGCGCGGCGTCCGCCCATTCAAGCGCCCCGGTCGGGTCGTGCAGGTGGAGCGACAGCCGGACCAGCATGTCCAGGGCGTCGAGGCGCGATTCACTGAAGTATTCGACGGCGTCGCTCTCCTCCAGCAGGGCCCGGCGGGCGTCGCCCACCGCTTCGGCGGCGGCGACGTACGCGACGCGGGCTTGCGCGTAGTCCTCCTCCAGCATGCTGATCTCGGCCAGCAGGACCCGCGTCTCGTACACCTCACGGGGGTCGCCCATCGCCTCGGCCTCGCGCAGCGCCTCCTGGAGGTGGCTGCGGGCCTGGGCGAAGTCACCCGCGTCGCGGGCCAGTATCCCGAGATCGCCGAGGGTCGCGACGGCGGCCCGGCGGTAGCCCGCCCTGCGCTGGATCTCCAGTGCCCGCTCGTGCATCCGCCGGGCCTCGTCGTACCGTCCGGCGAGCTGGAACAGGGAGGCCATCGCGCCGAGATCGTCGGACACGCCGAGCTCGGCGCCGATCTCCTGGTTGATCTCCAGCGAGAGCGCGAAGCACTCCATGGCCTCGGTGTACCGTTCCTGGGCGTCCAGCGCCCGGCCCACGTTGTGCGTCGCGGCGGCCTCGCTCTCCCTGTCGTGCGCGGCCCGGTACGCCTCCGCCGCCTCCCGGGCCAGCCGCTCGGCCGCTTCCAGGTCGTTCAGCAGTTCCTGGACCAGCCCGAGCGTGAGCAGGGCGTGCCCGAGCAGGCTTGGCGGACCGTCTCGCCGGAGCCGGGGCGTAATGTCCTGGAGCAGCCCGCGTGCCTCGGTGATCCGTCCTTGGTCCTTCACGGCGACGGCCAGGTTGACCGCGGCACGGGCGGCCTCGTGCGTGGCGCCGGCTCGCCGCAGGCGCTCCAGCGCGTCCCGGTGGGACTCCTCGGCCGCCGCGAGCATCCCGAGGTCGCGTTGCACCAGACCGAGGGTGTCCAGGGTCGCGGCGTACTGCCGCGCCACCGCGCCGCCGGCGTCGCCGCGACCGTCGCCCTCGTCGTCGCGGAGCAGGTCGCAGGCCTCGGTCAGCGCCTGGAGCGCCCGGTCACCTCGGCCGGCCTTCAGCAGGGCGAGCCCGAGCCGCTGCCGCAGTGCGGACCGGACCGCCGGATCGGCGTCCGCCCGGTCGGCCACCCGGCAGGCCCGCCGGTATTCACCCGCCGCCTCCCCCGGTCTGCCGGTCGCCAGGCGCCGCCGGGCGCGAGCGACGTACCGCGCCCAGGGTTCACCGCCGCTCCGGACGCGCACCCGCTTTGGCATGGCCCTCCGCGCTGATTCACCCGCCGCCAGATCAACCGTCGCGATGCCGAAGCTAACCGCGATGGAGGGCGCGGAGAAGACGTGATGCGGATTCGTGATGACCCGCGCACTATCGGTGAACCGGGACGGGCCGGGAGGCGTCCTGGTGGGCGGGAGGCGTCATGTCCGACAGCAGCCATGCCCCTCGGGGCCTGTTCCGGCAGCGGCCCGTCCGCGCGTACGGCCCGGTCATCCGCCCGCCCGGACGGGCCGACCGGCTGTCGGCGTGGGCCCGGCGGATCGCCTGCGTGCTGCCGGCCGTCCTCGGCGGCTGGGCGGCGTGGCGGACGACCGGGGTCCCCGCCTGGCTGCCGGCCGTGGCCGGGCTGCTGGTCAGCGGGCATGTGACGGTCCGGATGTGGGCGGCGCGCGGCCTGCTCCGCCGCCAGGCCCGGCTGCGGCGCTGGGGTGCGCTCATCGTCCTGGCCGCCGGCGCGGCGCTGGCCCTGTCCCCCGTCGGCGGGTGGCTCGCCGGCGCGTGGGCGGCGGCGGGCTGGGCAACGGCGTACGGCGGAGCGCTGCTCGCGGCCGCCGTACTGGGGGTCTCGGTCGTGGCCGGGATCATCCGGGGGCTGCTGGGCATCGTGGCCCGCGGCCCCGGCGGGCTCCTGCGGGTCCTGGCCGGGGCCGCGTCGGTGCCGCTGACGGTGCTGCTGCGGTGCGCCTGGACACCGTTCCTGCTGGCCTACGTGACCCATCCCGACCCGCGGCTCGCCGTGCCCGCCTTCACGCTGGTCGTGCTGGAGATGGCCGAGACGGTCAACCAGGTCGTCTTCGGGGCGCTGACCGCCCAGCAGTCGGACCTGCGGATGTTCCACGCTCCCGCCACCGGGGACCTCATGTTCCAGGTGCTGCGCTCCGTCGTGGCGGCGCTGGACGGCCGCGGGGAACCTACGCTCTCCCGGCTGACGGAGATCCTCGATCCCGGAGTGCCCGCCCTGCGGGTGTCCGGCTACCTGGGCGAGTGGCTGTACGACGGCGTCCTGTCCCGTCCCCGCAGGCCCGACCGCACGTTGATCAACACCCTGTGCACGGAGGCGCACCTCACCGCCGGTTCCGATTCCGCCGACACGGCCCTTCGCCGCGTCAAGCTGGCCGAGCTGGCCCTGGGCCTGGTGGAGGCGGAGGTGACGCCGCGGATCGCCCGGCGGCACGCGGCGCGCCTGGCGCGGTACGTGGCGATCCAGCGCACCGCCTGTCTGTGGACGCGGGCGGGGGCCTACCAGTACCTGGGGTGGGAGGACGAGGTGCTGGCCACCTGGAAGGAATGCGCCCGACAGTACGCCGAACTCGGCTTCCCCCGGATGGCCGCCCAGGCCAGGCACACCGCGTGGAGCCGCCTGCTCACCCGGCACCGCATCGACTCGGTGGACCTGGACCACGAGCTGCTCTCGCCGGACGACAGCCCGTACCTGCGCCGGATCGCCATGCTGGGCATGGCGCAGATGCTGCAGGGGCGCGGCGACGTGGCGGGCGCGCGCCGGCTGGCGGAGCAGGCCGCGGCGGTTCCCCTCGGCGGGCCGCGGGAGTGGTTCGCGTGGGGGTGGGAGCAGTCGCGCACCATGAACTCCCTGCCCTTCACCGTGCTGGTGGGCACCCGCGGTCACCGGAACATGGAGAAGAAGATGCGCACGTGGCTGTCCACGCGCACGATGGCCCCTTTTCCCGCGTGGGGGAACCCGATCCGCGACCTCGTCCTGCGCGCCGACCAGCTGGCCGAACAGGGACGGGCCGACGAGGCCGCCAGGCTCTTCACCGAGGCCGCGTCCCGTGCCCGCGCCGCCGGCCAGATCATCTGGGAGATGAACGCGCTGACCGGGTTGTCGCAGCTCGCCAGGTTCGTCGGGAGCATGGATCTGGCCCGCGACAGCCTGCTGGAGGCGCTGCGGTCGGCGGAGGATCTGCGCGGGCGTGCCGTCCACGACGAGCTGCGCGTCAGTGCCGGCGGCTCGATCACCGGCCTGTACGACCTGGCGGTGTGGCTGTTCGCCTCCACACCGACCGGCCCGGAATCGGCCGCTTCCGAATCGACCGGCCCCGAAACGGCCGCTCAGGAGCAGA
>NZ_BMNT01000030.1:26307-47879 GCF_014646695.1 Sphaerisporangium melleum | reverse complement strand
GGTCAGGAGCAGGCCGGTCAGGAGCAGGCCGGTCAGGAGCAGGCCGGTCAGGAGCAGGCCGGTCAGGAGCAGGCCGGGGACGACGATGAGGGCGGGAGCGCGTCGGCGAGCCCGGGGGTGACCGCGTGGCGGTTCGCCGAGCTGGCCCGGTCACGCGTGCTGCTGGAACTCCTCGGCGAGCGGCTGCCCGCTCCCGCGCTGCCCGAGGCCGCGACGGAGCGTGCGGCGTACGAGGCGTACGTCCGCCTTCGCGATCGGTCGTCGCCGTCCCCGACCGGCTTCTCGCCGGAGGAGGCGCAGGCCCTGCGCACGGCGCGCGACGAGTGGCGTCTGGCGTGCGCACTGCTCGCCGGGGCGAGCGGCGGCGCGGCCGAGTACGCCGCACTGCGGCTGGGCCGTCCGATCGAGTTCGAGGAACTGCGCGCCCTGCTGAGCGCACGTCCGTCTCCGCCCGGATGACCGAGCTCGGCGTCAGTTGCACGTAATTCCCTATACTTCCCTATCAAGCCATGACATCATGCATCTTGAAGGAAGTTAGGGAAGGACAAGCGAAGAATGATCTCTCAGCAGCCGTACACCGTCGAACAGGTGGCCGCCCTGCTCGATCTGCACCCGAAGACCGTGCGGGGCTACGTGCGTGACGGGCGGCTCAAGGCGGTCCGTGTCGGCAAGCAGTACCGCATCACCCGGGAGGACCTCGACGCGTTCGCCGGGTACCCGGTCGCGCCGCCCGCCGCCGAGACCGTCCGGCGCACCCGGCACACCGAGGTGTCCACCGTCGTGCGCATCGACGCGGTCAGCCCCGAGACGATGAGCCGGATCAGCACCCTGGGCCTGGCCTCGGTCGGCGGCCGCGAGGGCGGACAGCGCCTGCAGGTGCAGACCGAGTACGACGAGGAGCGCGCGGTCATGCGGATCGTCATGATCGGCGGCCTCGCCGACACCACCGAGCTGCTGAGGATCATCCAAGTGCTGATCGAGGAGGGGCAGTGAACACCACGTACACCTCAGCCGTCTACACCTCCGAGGAGGGGGCCCGCGCCGTCGAGCAGGAGTACCGGTACTACCTGGAGCGGTGGCCGGTGCCCAATGAGCAGGTGCACGTGCCGACCCGCGAGGGCGACACGTTCGTGGTCGCCTGCGGGCCGGCGGACGCGCCGCCGCTGGTGCTGCTGCACGGCTCCGGCGCCAACAGCTCGTCCTGGATCGGCGACGTCGGCGCCTGGTCACGCCACTTCCGGCTGTACGCGGTGGACATGATCGGCGAGCCCGGTCTCAGCGCCCCGTCCCGGCCGCCGCTGGCGTCCGGCGCGTACGAGAACTGGCTGGACGATGTGCTGGACGGCCTCGGCCTCGCGCGGGTGAGCATGGTGGGCATCTCACTCGGCGGCTGGATGGCCTCCCGGTACGCGAGCCACCGGCCCGGGCGGGTGGAGCGCATGGCGCTGCTGTGCCCGGGCGGCATCGGCCGGCAGAAGTACCAGGCGCTGCTGATCTGGCTGCTGCTGCGCCCGTTCGGCCGGTGGGGACGACGCGTCTCCATGCGCGCGGCGCTCGGCCCGATGGAGCCCCCGTCGACTCCGGAGGCCCGCAGGTTCGCCGACTACTTCATGCTGGTGTCCGAGAACGTCAAGTACCGGCAGGAGCCGCTTCCGGTGCTGGACGACGCGGGTCTGCGCCGGCTCACCATGCCGATGCTGGTGCTCCTCGGCGGGCGCGACGGGCTGCTCGACTCCGCCGGCACGCAGCGGCGGCTGCGCGCGGCGGCCCCGCACGCGCGCATCGACCTGCGGCCGGAGGTCGGGCACCTGATCGTCGGGCGGACGCGGCAGATCCTCGACTTCCTCCGCGAGGACGCCGCGACCCCCGACCCGGCGCCGGAAGGCGCCGGAGAAGCCGTCTGACCCGCCGGGGCCGGGTCAGTGGCAGGGGTCGCGGTAGGGCTCGACGCCAGGGAAGGAGGCGTGCCATTCGGCCGGGGTGAGGGTGCGGCCGGCGCGGGCGCAGACGGCGGCGGCCATCCGGGCGGGGTCGACCGGGATCTCGTGCAGAACGCCGGAGTCCTCGATGGTGTGCAGCACCGCGCCGCCGGAGCCGAAGCCCGCCGAGACGAACCACGACGCGTCCTCGGCGGGGAGAGGGACGCCGAGTTTCCGGATGGTCGCGACGTCCACGAACTGGACCTCCTCGCCGACCGCGGCGAGGACGTCCCCGCGAGGGGAGAAGACGAGGTCGCGGGGTGACATGCCCTTGAGCACAGGGCCGCGCCGTGCGCCCGTGCGAACGTCCCAGAAGCTCAGGCCGCCGGAGGACGCGAAGGCCAGGGTGGTCCCGTCCGGGCTGAACGCGAGGACGACCTGCGAGTCGCGGGCGGGGCCGAGGGAAGGGCCGGTCTGCCGGCCGGTGGCCACGTCGAGCAGCCGGTTGGACGGGCCCCGGGTCTGGGCGACCGTCGTGGTGCCCGGGCGGAAGACGACGCCGGCGTTGTCGTCCAGGTCGATGGACCTGCCCCAGCGGCCGTGGCGGACGTCCCAGATCATGAGCCGGCCGCGGGCCTGCTCGTCGTCGCCCGTGGGCGTTCTCGCGCCGATGGCCAGGAGCGCCCCGTCGGGGCTCATGGCCAGGGAGTGCGGATACCAGTCCTGGGGCACCGGGACCTGGGCGATCTGCGCCTGCCGCTCGGTGTCCCACAGGCGTACGGTCTCGCCGTTGCCGTCTCCGGCGAAGGCGAACGTCCGCCCGTCGGCGCTGAACGCCGGCTCGGCCGGAAGCGTCACGTCGTACGCGCCGGTCAGCCGGATGGGCCGTCCCGCCGGGCGGCCGGCGGGGTCGCGGAGCACCAGCGACCGCGCGTTTTCGGCCTGGGTGATCAGCAGGCGGCCGTCCGGGCTGTACAGCGCCGCCTGCGGCGCCGCGCCGGGGAGGCGGGCGGGGGTGAGCAGGCCGGCCACGTCCACGTCCACCACCGTGCCGCCGGCGAGGAAGCGCAGGGTGGGGCCGTCGAAGCCGGCCCCTTCGACGGTCCCGTTGTAGGTCAGCAGTGTGCGGGCGTCGGCGACCCGGATGAGCCGGACGTTCTTCTCGCCGCCGGCCAGAAGCAACCGGCCGTCGGGGCTGAACCGCATCCGGCCGTTGGGCCAGTCCCAGCCGAGATAGGGCTGGTGCGGGAGCGATCGGCCGGTGCGGACGTCGACGAGGGTGATCGCCGAGTGGGTGCCGCAGGCCAGGGTGCGCCCGTCGGGGCTGAACGCGACCGCCGTCGCGGTCGTGCCCGCGCAGCCGTCGGCGTCGTGCCAGCGCGCGACGGGCTCACCGCTCGGCAGCCGCAGGAGGGCGAAGCGCTCCGGATCGGAGATGAGCGAGACGGCGGCCAGGTCACCGGCGGGGGTGAAGGCCGTGTCCACGATCGGCGCGGACACTTTTTCGCCGTCGAGGGTGGCGCCGGTGCGCATGTCCCACAGCACGGCGCCCTGGCCTTCGCGGACCGTCAGCCACCGGTCGCTCAGGCCGAAGGAGATGTCGTTGAAGTTCTGCTGTGCGACGAGTTCGTACCGGGCCGTGGGCCGCCGGCGGACGGTGTCCCACACCTGGACGGTGCCGCCGGCCACGATGGCCAGCCGGCGGCCGTCGGGGCTGAGGGCGGCGTCGCGGAACGCCTGGCCGCCGATCTTGACGTCGTCCCATCCGTCGACGCGGCGGCCGGTGCGCGGGTCGTAGACGCGCACGCCCCGTGGGGAGACGCTGAACAGCCGGCGCCCGTCCAGGGTGATCCGCCGCACGGTGTCGCCCGCTGTGTCGGGGTCGGTGAAGGCGGCGCGTTCCCGCTGCGCCCACGCGTTGTGCAGCGTGGCCCGGGTGCCGGGCAGGTCGGCGAGCCGCCAGGCGGCCACGCTGAGCAGCATGGCGCGCACCGGGTCGGTGGTCCGTATGGTGTCGGCCTCGGCGGCGACCTTGCCGGCCATCGCCTCGGCCAGCCGGGCGGCGAGCATCTCGCGTTGCGCCGTGACGGTCCGGGCCTGCTGGACGGCGATCGCGCCGCCGGTCAGGGCGAGGACGAGCAGGGTGGCCAGGGCGGCGGTGAGCAGGCGGCGCCGCCGGACGCGGTCGCGGACGGCGGCGTCGCAGGCGGCGAGGAAGTCGCGTTCGAGCCCGCTGAGGGTGAGGTGGCGCCGACCGGTGGCCGCCCAGCTCAGCGCGGCCGCGAGGCGGCTGCCCTGGAAGACGTCGGCCTCGCGGCGTCCGTGGTCGTTCCAGTGCCGTGCCGCGGAGTTGATCGTCTCGTGTACGGGCAGGCCGTCGCGCTCGTCGCCGACCCACGAGCGAAGCCGCGGCCAGGCCTGGATGAGCGCGGGACGCGACAGCCGGACCTCGTCCCCCCGGGTGGTCAGCAGGTAGGAGAAGACGTCCAGGACGCGGTCCAGCGCCGCCGCCTCCTGCGGAGTGCGCCCGTCGAGGAGTTCGCCGCGCGACAGGCTCCGCATGGTGATCTGGCCGGCGTCGCCGACGCCGACCAACCTGAGGAACACGTCCGGGACCAGGCCGCGTTCGGCGGCGTCGAGGAACCCGTAGGCCTCCTCCGCGAGCGTGCCGAGCGCGGGGTCGGTGATCGTATCGCGCCCGAGCATCCCCGCTTCCGCGCTGGCCAGGGTGAGGAGCTCGGCCTGGCTGCCGTGGAATCCGGTGAGCAGGCCGAGCAGCAACTCGCGTGCGCTGGGGCGGGCCTGCGGATCCTTCGACAGCGCCGCGGCGACCAGCGGGCGCAGCCGGTCGGGCAGGTTCCGCAGGTCGGGGTCGGTGGCCAGCACCCGGTGCATGACCGCGCCGAGGCTCTCCGCCCGGAACGGGTCGTCGCCGTTGGCGGCGTACACCACGATGGCGCCCCAGGAGAAGACGTCGGCGGGCGCGCCGGCGCGTTCTCCGGTGAAGACCTCCGGCGCCATGTAGGTGGGGGTGCCGGTGACCAGGCCGGTGGCGGTGAGCGACATCTCCAGGGTGCGGGCGATGCCGAAGTCGATGACGCGGGGGCCGTCCGGGCCGAGCAGGACGTTGTCGGGCTTGAGGTCGCGGTGGACGACGCCGGCGTCGTGGATGGCGGTCAGCGCGGTGGCCACGGCGGTGGCCAGCCGGTACAGGTCGTCTCCGGCGAAGCGCCGCCCGCCCGAGACGGCCCTGCGCAGGCTGGGGCCCGGGATGTACTCGCTGACGATGTACGGCTTGGCGGCCTCCAGGTCGACGGCGAGCACCCGGGCGGTGCAGAAGGAGGCGACGCGTCGCGCGGCGACGGCCTCCTTGCCGAAGCGTGAGCGCAGGTCGGGGTCGCCGGCCGCGTCGGCGTGCAGCACCTTGACCGCCACCCGGGCGCCCTCGGCGTCGTACGCCTCGTACACCACGCCCTGGCCCCCGGCGCCGAGGCGCCCGGCCAGCCAGTAGTCCCCTAACCGCGCCGGATCCCCCGCCGTCAGCGCCGCCGCCACCATTCCGGTCACCCCGCAAGATCGTACGCACTCGTCTGCTTAGATGCCGGGCGCACACCAGAAGTTGCGGCTCATCACGTCCACACGGGGCCGGTCGGCCGAATGCCACTCCCGGTCAGGCCAGGGTAGGGCCCGAGCAGCGATCTCTGAGGGCTCGGAGGCGCTGACTCCGGACGGCGGCAGCGTGCCGGGGATGGCGTACGGCGCCCGGCCGGTCGGGCGCCTGCCGGGCGGCGGGCGGTCAGGGGCGGCGGCCCACGCCGCTCGCGAACTCGCCGACCCGGGCCGGCCCACCGGCATGGGGTGCCAGCGGCGGGGTCTCCATGCCGGCGCCGGTGCGCAGGCCCGCCAGCAGCTCGCCGACGGCCTCCAGCGCGGTGTGGCGCGGACGCCAGCCGAGGACGGTGCGCGCCCGCGTGGTGTCCATGAGCGGGATCCGCAGCGCCATCTCCACCAGCCCCGGCGAGGCCGGGGTCAGCCGCAGGTGCCACGCCGCCGCCACTGCCGTCCTGGCGAGCTGCGCCGAGACCGGCACCAGGCGCGCGTCGAGCATTCTGGCCAGGGCGGCGGAGTCGAGCACCGGCTCGGCGGCGAGGTTGAAGGCGCCGAAGACCGAGCGGGTGACGGCGAGCCGGTAGGCCTCGCCCGCGTCGGCGGAGTGCAGGGCCTGGACCCGCAGGCCGGGCACGTCCGGCACGATCGGCACCCGGCCGGAGCGCAGGAGCCGCCCCGGCAGGAACGGGCCGGCGAACAGGCGGCGCTGCTCGCCGGCCGACTCGCGCTTGAAGATGAAGCCCGGGCGCATCCGTACCACGCGGATGCTCGGGTGGTCGTTCTCGAAGACGTCCAGCACCCGCTCCAGGTAGGCCTTCTCGCGGGAGTAGGCCGCGCCGGGCCAGCCGTGCGTCGGCCAGCTCTCGTCCACCGGGGCGTCCTTGGGCCCCGGCGAGTACGCGCCGACCGAGGAGGCGTGCACCAGGATGGACACGCCCGCCTCGGCGACGGCGCGGAAGACCCGCATGCCGCCCAGGACGTTGGCCCGCCAGGTGAGCACCGGGTTGCGGGTGGGCTGGAACAGCCAGGCGAGGTTCACCACCGCGTCGGCGCCGGAGAAGATGCCGGTGAGATCGCTCGTGCCGATGTCGGCCGAACGCCACTCGGTGCGGCCGGGGCCTTGCCCGGGGAAGGACGAGCGGCGGGCGGGAAGCCTGCGGGCGATCCCGACGATCGATGTGACGTCAGGATCGGACTCCAGCGCGGAGACCACGCTCGTGCCCACGTTGCCCGTCGCACCGACCACGATGACTCTCATACGACGCTGCTGCCCCACGGCTGTGCGCCGAAACGCGAGTAGACGCGATCATTTGACCGGGTTGGGACACACCTTTGACCAGGTTGGGTCAGACCTTGCCAGAGCCCGTCCCCGGCCACCCCCGCCTTCGTCGTACGCGGGAACCTTCCCGCCGCTCGTCCTCCCCCATCCACCGGAGGGCCCGTCCGGCCACGCGCCGCGGACCACCGTCCGCACGCGCCACTAGAGCGGAATTGCTGGAACACCTGACCTGCCCTCGTCACCCCGTCCACGAGACCGGACCTGCCCGTGGCACGGCAGGGGGTCAGAGCGTGGAACGGCCGGTGATCAGGTCCCGGATGCGGTCCACCAGGCCCGCGCCGGGGGCCAGCAGCTTGTTGGCCGGGGGGTGGTGCGGCGCGCCAGGGTGCGGACGGGTCGGGGCGATCTTCTTCATCGCCGTGACCTTCTTCCCCAGGTCGTGCAGTTCCTCGGCGTCGGCGTACTTCACCAGCTCGGGGAACAGCTCGGCCTCCTCCTCCCGGATGTGCTGCCGGACGGTGGTCATGAAGTCGTCGAGCAGTCCCTCGAAGGCCGGGTCGGTGACATCGGCCCCCTCCAGCTGCTTCATCAGGCGCTCGGCGTGGACGTGCTCGGCGATCTCCCGGTCGGCCAGCCGGTCGCCGTCCGGCAGGAACTTCCGGGCGGCCGGATAGAGGTAGGCCTCCTCCGCCACCGAGTGCCGCACCAGCTCGGTGATCACCTTCTCGGTCAGCTCTCTGCGGAGATCGTCGTCACGCTTCTCCCGCAGAGCCTCGAGCTCCGCGAAGATCTCCTCGACCTCCCGGTGGTCGGTGGTGAGGACGGTGATGACGTCACCGCCATGTTTGATCATTTCTGCTCCTTACACTGCGAGGTGCGATGCGTCCGGCCCCGTTACCCGCAGAGGCCTACGGAAAACCACTCGCGCCCCATGCCCTCCGGCCTGACCGGAGGCGAGGCGGGGCGGATGCCGCCGTGCTCCCGGCTCCGCCCCGGCAACGCCTCGCGTGCGGGACCTGTCGCGCCGCTCGCCCGGGTCACTCGCCGAAGCGGTGCTCCCGTCCCAGGCCGAGCGCCTCGGCCATCTCCCCGATGTTGCGGAACTCGCCGTCCGGCAGCCGCCGCAGGGTCTCGCGTACGGAGTCCGGCATGGCGAGGTTGCTCTCGGCGCGCGCGAGGATCTCCTCGCGCCCGGCCGGGTAGTGGACGTCGGTCAGCCACCTGGCCAGGTTGCTGCGCTGGTCCACGTCGCTCTGCGTCATGCCCGGCGCCACTCCCGGCTCGTGGCCGGGCGGGTAGCCGTGGGCGCGCATGTCCTGTTCGGCGTCCCGCACCGGCTCCGGCTCCCTCCACTCCTCCGCGTGGCCCACTCCACCACCGCGGATCAGGCCGCTGGTTTCGTGCTTGATCTCCTCGTCGAGACGGCGACCGTGCTTGTCGCTGCCGCGTTCCATGGCCATCGGCGTCTCCTTTCACTGGGACCGCAGCATGTACCCCACCGCGGGTGAGTAAACCGCCATTCGCGCCACAGATCACGCCGAGTATGCCGCTGACCTGCGGCGGGCTCCGCGCGGCCCTGGACGGCGGCCCGGTGGAAAGAAATTCGGTAAACGATAATCGACCGTTTTCCAGGATATTCGCGCGGCCGGCCGGCCTTCTTATCGGCCCGCCCGCCGGGGAAGTCGAATATGCCGTCGTAAGCGGGGTAGCGGGGCTTGGCAAGCGAAAAGGCGAAGCGTCAATCCCTTCTGGAGGGGTCATGGACACCATCCACACCCGGCATTCGCACGGCGCACGGACCGCACGTCGCAGCCCCATGCAGACCGCCTCGCTCGTGGTGGGGGTCGTGTTCCTGGTCGTCGGCGTGCTCGGCTTCGTGCCGGGCGTGACGTCGAACGTGGACCAGCTCCAGTTCGCCGGCCACCAGTCCGACGCGATGCTCCTCGGCGTCTTCGAGGTGTCGGTGCTGCACAACATCGTCCACCTGCTCTTCGGTGTCGCCGGCATCGCGCTCGCCCGCACCTGGCAGGGCGCCCGGTCCTTCCTGCTCGGCGGTGGCGCCGTCTACCTGGTCCTGTGGCTGTACGGCATGCTGATCGGCCACGACACCGCGGCCAACTTCGTGCCGCTGAACAGCGCCGACAACTGGCTGCACCTGCTCCTCGGCGCCGGCATGATCGCCCTCGGCCTGCTGCTCGGCCGCCGCGCCGTCACCGAACGGCTCTGACGCCCCCACGGGGACGCGACCGACGTAAGCCGGATGGCGGGCCGGCCGGTCATCCCGGCCGGCCCGCCGCCGTGGACAGCGGGACGGTGTACGGCGAACGCCGACGCCTTCCTATGGCGAGACCCCGGCCAACCCGTGGTCACCGGCCCCGGACGGGTGATGCCTGCACCGCGTACAGGGCGTCAGTGGGGGGCGCGGCGGGCTCCGCCGGTCCGGGAGAGGAGTCCGGCCAGGACGGCGGCCTGACTGTGCTCGACGTCCCTGGTGGCGGTGAGCAGGGTCACCGTCCCGTGCCGGGTCAGCTCGGTGAGCCGGTCGAGGGCGCGCCGGCGGGCGGGGTCGTCCAGCTCGGCCAGGTAGCGGCTGCGGAAGCCCTCGAACCGCTCCGGCCGGTGGCCGTACCAGACACGCAGCTGGTCGGACGGCGCGACGTCTTTCAGCCACTCGTCCAGGCGCGCTTCGTCCTTGGCCAGCCCGCGCGGCCAGAGGCGGTCGACGAGCACGCGCGTGCCGTCGTCCGATGATGGTTCGTCATAGATGCGGCGCAGTCGTACGGACATCTACGCCCTCCCCTCGCCGGTGGCTGAGACGGCCCGCCCAACCACTGGTTATAGGAGATATGCCCGTTTCATTGACCGTCACCCCGATGGCCGGCCCCTGCCCGGCGCCGCGGGGAGGAGCCCGGGCCGCCCGCCGATGATCCGCGCAGCACGACCTCCGGGGCCCGGTTGCCGAGGTCCAGGAACATGCGCACGTCGTCGAAGCGTTCCCGGCCGACCGCGATCACGTTGGGCAGCCGGCCCCATTCGCGAAAGCCCAGCTCCTCGTACAGTTCGATGGCGCCGTGGTTGTTGCCGCGCGCCCCGAGCGTCAGGATCTCCAGACCGGCGGCGCGCGCGTTCGCGATCAGCCCGTCGACCACCAGGCGGCCGAGGCCGAGACCGCGGGCCGACGGGTGCGCCATCACCTTGCCGACCTCGGCGGAGTGCGCGAAGACCGGGGCGAGCGACCGCCGCCACATGCCCATGGCCGAGACCACGCCGTCCACCCGCGCGAGGGCCAGGGCGGCGTCCCCGGCGCGGACCCCGGCCAGCACCTCGTCCAGGAACCGGTCGGTCTCGTCGCGGCCGGGCGGGGCGAGGTGGCCGACGGCGCCACCGGCACGGACGACCGCGTGGATCACGCGGTGGACCTGCGCGCGCAGGACGTCATCGGCCGCCGACGGCCAGGTCAGCTCGATGTGTGCGGACACGACTGTGCATTATGCCCGCCCGTCGCACGTCGTCCGCGCACCGCCCCCGATGCCCTCCGCCACGGCGTGCGGGGGTCAGGTCGGGCGGGCGTCGAGGACGAGGTCGAGGCGGTCGCCGTAGGCCGCGAGGAGCAGGCGGGCCTCGTCGGGGTCGAGGCCGCGCCGGATCATCACCACGGCCGTCTTCACCTCGTGTCCCGCCTCCTCCAGCGCCCGGAGCGCCCGCGTCCCGTCCGCGCCGGTGATGTCGGCCACGATGCGCGCGGCGCGGGCCACGAGCTTGGTGTTGCTCGCCGACACCTCGACCATGTAGTTCCCGAACGTCCGGCCACACTTGATCATGGAGATGGTCGAGATCATGTTGAGCACGAGCTTCTGCGCCGTGCCGGCCTTCAGGCGGGTGGAACCGGCCACCACCTCGGGGCCGACGACGACCTCGATGGCGTGGTCGGCCGCCTCCGACAGCGGGGTGCCGGTGTTGCACGACAGTCCGACGGTGAGCGCGCCCAGGCGGCGGGCATGCGTCACCGCGGCGACCACGTACGGCGCCCGGCCGCTGGCCGACAGGCCCACGACGCTGTCCCGCGGGCCGACGCCGTGCTCGCCGATGGCCGCCGCGCCCGCCTCCGCGTCGTCCTCGGCGCCCTCCACCGATCGGGTGAGGGCGGGCGGGCCGCCGGCGATGACGCCGACCACGGTGCCGGGGTCGGTGCCGAACGTCGGCGGGCACTCGGAGGCGTCCAGCACGGCGAGCCGGCCGGAGGTGCCGGCGCCCACGTAGAGCAGCCGCCCGCCGTCCCGCATCCGGGCGACGATGCCGTCGATCGCCGCGGAGATCTCCGGGATCCGCCGCGCGACCGCGGCCGGCACGGTGGAGTCGGCCGCGTTCATCAGGCGGGCGATCTCCTCGGTGGGCAGGCGGTCGATCTGGCGGTACGCCGGATCGCTCAGCTCCGTGGTGGCCGGCGTCGCGGTCGGTCGCATCATCTCTCCTCATCTCGCGGGGACGGTCGTGGCCGGTCCGCCGGCCGCACGCGGCGGACGGCCGAGTGCGGCCGAAGGTTGTCCGGTGATCCGCCGCCCGTCCCGGCGGACGGGGCGGGCTCGGCCGGTGGCCGGCCGGGCGCGGTCAGCCGAGGTCGCGCCGGTAGAGCCAGAAGACCCGCTCCACCCGCGCGCCCACGGCTCTGGCGTAGAACCGGATCGGGGCCACCCAGCCGATCTGGACGCTGGTCAGGCCGGCGGCCGCCTGTTCGGCGAGGCAGCGCCGCAGCAGGACCCTGCCGACGCCGAGCCCGCGGGCGGCCTCGGCGGTGCCCATGGGGCCGAACCACGCCGGCCGGGACCCCCAGGCGGCGAAGCCGATGATCTCGCCGTCCCGGCTCGCGTAGTGGCAGCCGGTGGCCTGCTCGGCCTCCCAGGCCCAGTTGCCGTTCCAGACGCGGCGGGCGAACGCGGCGACCTCGGCCCGCTCGCCGGGCGGCGCCGCGTGCAGCGTCACCCCGGCCGCGGCCAGCCGCTCGCGCTCTTGTCGCTCCTCGCCGTCCCCCCGGTCACCGGCGGCCGCGGGCAGGTCGGCGGTCATGTTGAAGGCCGCGCGGTACCGCTCGTAGCCGAGGCTCTCGGCCAGGCAGACGGCGGGGGTGTACCGCACGTCGATGCCCGGCCAGGCGTAGCAGGGCGGGTTCCCGGCCAGCCGTACCTCGCGCGCGCCCTGGTCGCGTAGCCAGTCCTCGGCGGCGCGCAGCAGGTCCCGGCCGAGGCCACGTCCCTGCGCCGCGGGGTGTACGGCGAGCAGGTCGACGTGACCCGCGTCCCCGGTAGCCGACAGGGAGGCGAACACGACCCCGTCCAGGCCGGCCGTGGTGAGCGCCGTCCACACGCGCTCCTGGGGCGGGGCCGCGAGCCGGGACACCAGGGCCGCCGCCTCGCCGGCGTCGTGGACCAGCGCGTCCCGGGCGAGCTCCCCGAGGACGGGGAGGTCGGCGGGCCGCACCGGCCGTACGGCGGCCGACTCGCCGCCGTCCGCCCCGGTCGGCGCGACACCGGCCGGCGTGGCACCGGCCGCCGTACCCGGAACGCCTCGGCCTGTCGGGGCGGAGGTGGCGGGACGGTCGCGGGCGGGGCCGGGTGCGGCGGTCACGCGACGGCCTCCACCGGGATGACCGCGCGCCGCTGCGGGTGGAAGCAGGCGTGCTCGTGACTGCTGTCCTGGCACCCGGCCAGGACCGGGAGCTCCTTCTCGCACCGCTCGGTGCGGAACGGGCACCTGCGGGCGAACAGGCAGCCCTCGTCGGCATGCCGCTCGTCCAGCGCCTCGGTCGGCACGACGCGCTCGCGCCCGGGGCGCTCCAGCCCGTGCAGGACGGGGATCGCCGACAGCAGCGCCTGCGTGTAGGGGTGGACGGGCTCGTGGATGACGCTCTCGGTGAGGCCCCGCTCCACGACCTGCCCCCGGTAGAGCACGTACAGCTCCCCAGCGTCGCCGATGTAGCGCGCGGTGGCGATGTCATGGGTGATGAACAGCAGGCTCACGCCGAGCCGCTCGCGCAGGTCCTTCAGCAGGGCGAGGATGCTCAGCCGCATGGACACGTCGATCATGGACACCGACTCGTCGGCGACCAGCATCTCGGGGTCGACGGTGAGCGCGCGGGCGATGACCACCCGCTGGCGCATGCCGCCGGACAGCTGGTGCGGATAGCGGCCGAGGACGTACCCGGGGTCGATGCCCACCAGGGACAGCAGCTCGCCGGCCCGCTGGTCGATCCACGAGCCGGGCCTGCCGGTCTGCCGGGCGCGCAGTTCGAGCGGGGCGCGCAGGGTCTGGTGGATGGTCCGCGTCGGGTTGAGCGCCGAGTACGGGTCCTGGTGGATGAGCTGGATCCTGCGGAAGTACGGCCGGCGTCTGCGCGGGCTGAGCGGGGTCATCGGGGTGCCGTCGATGACGATCTCGCCGGAGTCGTGGGTCTCCAGCCCGGCGATGATCCGGCCGAGGGTGGTCTTGCCGCACCCGGACTCGCCGATGAACGAGACCGCTCCGCCTCTGGGGACGGCGAAGTCGACGCCGCGCAGCGCGCGCACCTCGCGGCTGCCGAGGACGTCGCCGCGCTGCTTGTAGGTCTTGGTGATGCCGGTGCCGGTGATCACGGCTGCTCCTTCCGGCCGTCGAGGGGCGGGGCGGCCGCGGTGGCGTGGCAGGCCACGGTACGGCCGTGCGTGGTCACCGGCGGCGGGGCCACGGTGGCGCAGACGTCCATGCGGACCGGGCAGCGTTCCTGGAAGACGCAGCCCTGCTTGGGGAGGGTGCCCAGGGTGGGCGGCCGGCCGGGCAGGGCGCTGGCCTTGGTGATGTCGCCGGACAGGCGCGGGATCGCCCTGATCAGGCCCTGGGTGTAGGGATGGGCGGGCGAGCCGAGGACCTCGGTGGTGCGGCCGTGCTCGACCACCTGCCCGCCGTACATGACGGCGAGATGGTCGGTGACCTCGGCCGCGACGCCCATGTCGTGGGTGATCATCAGAGTGGTCAGGCCGCGCTCCTTGTGGATCTCCCGGATGATGCGCAGGATCGTCGCCTGGGTGATCATGTCCAGCGCGGTGGTGGGCTCGTCCAGGATGACCAGCCGCGCGTTGAGCACCAGCGCGAGCATGATGCCGACCCGCTGGCGCATGCCGCCGGACAGCTCGTGCTGGTGGGAGTCCAGCACGCGGGCGCCGTCCAGGCCCATGCGGCCCAGCAGGTCCTTGGCGTCGCGCACCAGGGCGGCGAGGTCGGCCACCCCGTGTGAGCGGCCGAGGTCGAGCAACTGCTTGCCGATCGTCTTGAGCGGGTTCAGGGAGTTCTGCGCGGCCTGGAAGACGTACCCCAGGTGCCGGCCGCGCGCCCGGCGCAGCGGGTCGCCGTCGAGCCGCACGACGTCGCCGAGCCCGTCGATCTCGACGCTGCCGCTCGCGATGCGGCCGGGCGGCTGGACGGCGTTGAGCAGCGAGAGCGCCAGCGTCGACTTGCCGGAGCCGGACTCACCGACGATGCCGGTGATGGTGCCGGGGTCGACGGTCAGGCCGACCCCGCCGAGCGCGGGCAGCTCGCCGAGCGGGGTCTTGTACACGACGACCAGGTCGCGCACGCGTACCCCGGGCGGCGGAGGCGCCGCAGGGCCGGCCACCAGGTCGCCCTCCTCGGACGAGTGGGAGCCGGGCGAGCCGGAGGGCCCATGGGAGAGGGTGGTCACCGGTTACTCCTCACGCAGCCGCGGGTTGAAGATCTCGTCCATCGCGTCGACGACCAGCACGATGCCCAGAGTGAGCAGCAGGATGGCCAGCAGCGGGGCCAGCAGGTACGGCAGCGCGGCGGCGCTGGTGAGCGCCCCGCCGCCGAAGACCGCGAGGTTCAGCATCACGCCCCAGTTGTTGGAGTCGAACGGCAGCACGCCGAGGAAGAACAGCCCGACCTGGGCGTAGATCGCCCCGGTGACCGCGATGAGCATGTTCATCGCGATGTAGGGGGCCATGCTGGGCAGCAGCTCACGGCCGATGATGTGCGTGGTGGACAGCCCGAGCCCGCGTGCGGCCTCGATGAAGCCGCGCTCGCGCAGCGAGAGGGTCTGCGAGCGCACGGCCCGCGCGATGCCGCCCCAGCCGAGCAGGCCGAGCACCAGTCCCATCGCCAGCGGCCCCTGGAACTTCCACACGGTGGACAGCACCAGCAGCAGCGGCAGGCCGGGGATGGTGAGCTGCAGGTCGGTGAGCCGCATGAGCGCGGTGTCCCAGCGTCCCCGGTGGAAGCCGGCGAGCAGGCCGAGCAGCGTGCCGGCCGCGACGGTGATGACCGCGGTGACCAGGCCGGTGAGGATCACGTACCGGGCGCCGGTGACGACCAGGGCGAGCACGTCGGTGCCCTCGAAGTCGGTGCCGAACGGGTGGGCGAGGCTCGGCGGCGCGTACAGGGCGTTGTTGTCGCGCGGCAGGTGCGCCGGGTACAGCATCGGCCCGAACGCCGCCATCAGCAGGAACAGGGCGACGATGGCGACGCCCACCATCCGGCTGGGCTTGCGGCGCAGCACGCGCGCGACGCCGCGCCAGAAGTTGCGCCGCAGGGCCGCCCGGGTGCCGGACAGGCCGGGCTGCAGCTCGGTCTGCGGTACGGTCACGCTCATGCCGCGCCTCCCGTCCGCACCCGCGGGTCGATCACGGTGTAGAGCAGGTCGGCCGCGATGTTGGCGACGATGATGGCCACCGTGGTCACCAGGAACGTTCCTCCCATGAGCGCGTAGTCGCGGGCGCCGATGCTGTTGACCAGCAGCAGCCCGAGGCCGGGGTAGTTGAAGATCCGCTCGATGAAGATGGCGCCGCCGAACAGCATGCCGAGCGACAGCGCGAGGATCGTGAACAGCGGCAGGATGGCGTTGCGGGCGATGTAGCGGAACAGCACTCCCCTGGTGAGCCCGCGCAGCTCGGCGGCGAGGATGAAGTCGTCGCCGAGCACGGTGGCCACGCTGGACTTCATGGCCAGCACCCAGCCGCCGTAGCTCGCCAGCGCGTAGGTCAGCACCGGCAGGGTGGCGTGCTGGACGAGCGAGGCCAGGTAGCCGGCGTTGAGGCCGGGGACGTACTCGACGTCGACCGGGCCGCCCGGCGGGAGGATCGGCCACAGCGTCGTGAAGATGGCCAGCATGAGCAGCCCGATGACGTACTGCGGCACGCCGTGCAGCAGCGAGCCGGAGATCGACAGCAGGTCGCCGAGCTTGCCCGACCGCTTGATGCCGGCGTACACGCCGAGGGTGACGCCGAGCAGGAAGCTCAGCAGTGTGCCGCCGAGCACGGGCAGCACGGTCCACTTGGCCGCCGAGGCGAGCAGGGTGACCACCTCGGTGCCCGGCGTGCTGATCGACTGGCCGAGGTCGAGGTGGAGCAGCGCCTTGAGGTAGCCGGTGTACTGCTCCCACAGGGTGCCGGTGGGCAGGAACCCGTAGAGGGCGGCGGTGGCCCGCTGGGCCTCGTCCGGGGACATGCCCTTCTCGATCAGCTTCTCGTACTGGCCGAGCACCGGGTTGCCGGGGATGTTGCGGATGATCACGAAGCTGATGGTGGTGACCACCCAGATCATGACCAGGCCGCGGACGACGTGACCGCCGAGCCGCCGGGCCACCGCCCGGGTCTTCGGGGCGCGCTGGTTGGGCAGAGGCGTCATGGGCTACCTCTTCTTGATCATGCCGAGTTGCATCCACACTCCCGCGGGCAGGCGCAGCGCCTCGCTGCCGTCCGGCGGCCAGCCGGTGTAGCGGCTGGTGTTGATGAACTGGGTGTTGACGTAGTCGTAGATCTGGATCACCGGTAGTTGCTGATTGGTCACGGTGGCCAGCGTGCCGACGATGTTCTTCTGCTCCTGCGGCGTGGCGAGGTTGAGCCGGTTGGTCAGCTCGCCGGGGTCGATCCCGTCGATCTTCTCGGGGCCGCCCATCCAGTTGCCGTCCTTGCCGGGCGGGGAGTGGCTGAGCCGGCCGGCGAGCAGCGACCAGCCGTTGGCCGAGCCGTACAGCCGCTGGAAGATGTTGTAGGAGGAGGGGCCGAGCGCCATCAGCCAGAAGCCGACGTCGAACTTGCCCGCGGCCAGCTCGTCCAGGTAGAGCACGTAGTCCGCCGAGGTGGTCACGTTGGCGTCGATGCCGTGGTCGTTGAGCTGGCTGGTGATCGACTTGGCGGCGGCGACCCAGTCGGAGAACGACGCGGGCACGTGGAGCTCCACCTTCCACGGCTTTCCGTCCGGCATCCGCCAGGTGCCGCCCCGCTTGACCATGCCGGCGGCCTTCAGTTCGAGGTCGGCCTTGGCCGGGTCCACCTTGTAGGGGTTCAGCGTGGCGAGCCGCTCGCCCAGCCACGCCTTGGCCGAGTCGCCGTGGATGCCGGTCGTGGTGAGCGAGGGCGTCCCGGCCTCCGGTGAGGCGATCTTGGTGACCTGCGCCCGGTCGATGAGGTACGCCAGGGCCCGGCGCACGTGGACGTTGTCGTAGGGCTTGTGCGCCTGGTTGAACGCCATGGAAGCGGCCACCGGCGAGTACCCCCTGCGGACCGCGTTGCCGGGCGCGCTCTTGATGCGGCCCATGACGGCGGCGGGGACGGCGGTGAAGGGGGCGCTGTCCAGCTTGCCGGAGACCAGGTAGTTCCAGATCTGCTCGTTGCCGGTGTAGTTCAGCACCTTCACCTTGTCCGGCACGATCTTGGCGGCGTCGTAGAAGTACGGGTTGCGCCGCAGCAGCGCGGCGCCGGGGTTGATCCGTTCCAGGACGAAGGGCCCGGCCGAGACGTCCTGCGGCGGGGCGAAGGTGATGACCTTCTGCGTCAGCCCGGTGATCTCGGCCTTGGCCCGGTCGGCGGCCGGGCCGGTGCCCCGCGCGGCGGTCAGCGTGGCCCAGAAGCCGGCCGGGAGCAGCTTGCCGTAGACGTGGTCGGGGACGACGACCGTGGACAGCACGTTGCGCAGGAAGGTGTTGCTGCGGTTGGCCCCCTGGACCACCTTGATGGTCTTGGCGTCTACGACCTGGATGTCGGCCGCGGCGCCGGCCGCGCCCGCGTTGACGGTGTACGCGCTGCCGCCCTGGGTGTAGGCGAGCCCGATGGAGGTGCGGACGTCCTGGCTGGTCACGGGCTTTCCGTCCGACCAGCGGGCGTCCGGCCGCAGGTGCACGACGACCTCGCCCTGACCGGGCGTGGTGGTCCAGCTCTGGGCGATGCCCGGATAGAACTGGTTGGGATCGGTCAGGCTGTTCTTCGGCCAGGCCAGAGACATGGCGTCGTAGCCGACGAAGGTGCTCCCCTGCGGGTTGAACGGGTTGATCGGCGCCGTGGCGTCGATCTGCTTGGCGCCGTCGATCGTGGTGTAGACGCCACCCGGCCCTGCCGGGGCGGCGACCTGTCCGCAGGCCGCGGTTGCGGCGAGGGCCGCCAGGGCGGCGATCGCTGCGAGTCGCTTCATGAAGTGCTCTCCAGATCCCCGATCGCCGGGGCCGTACGCGCGTCAGGACAGGGGGGACAATTTTTTTCTTCCTTGCAGACTAGCATGAAGTTTCTCTTTACCAGCCCATCTACCTGCGCATACGTCCCCGAGGAGATCGCGGACATGGCGAAGGGCCCCGGCTTTCCGCCGAGGCCCTTGGATGTGTCGCGCTTTGCCGTGCCGTGGTCAGACCAGCCGGCCGACCCCTCCCACCGCGCCGGCTCCGCCCTCTGGAGCGAGCACCGGCTCCAGCTCGGGCCGCCACTCGTGCAACGGCACGACCCCGGGCTCGGCCAGCTGCAGGCCGTCGAAGAAGGCGCGCACCTGTTCGGGCGTGCGCGAGGTGACCCCCGGCGCGGCGGTGCGGGCGAAGACCTGCCGGCCCTCCTGGGCCCTGCCCTCGTCGATCTCGCCCACCGAGCCGTGCGAGATCACCAGGTGGCCGCCCGGCGTGAGCGCGGACCGCAGCGTGGTGACGATCTTGGCGGCCTCCCCGTCGTCGGGGATGAAGTGCAGGACGCCGAGCAGCAGGATCGCCACCGGCCGCGAGAAGTCCAGGTGCGCGCGGATCTCGTGCTGGTCGAGCAGCGCCTCGGTGTCGCGCAGGTCGGCGCCGACCGCGAGGACCCGGTCGTTCTCGGCGAGCAGCGCACGCGCGTGGGTCATCACGATCGGGTCGTTGTCGACGTAGACCACCCGCGACTCCGGCGCGAGATCCTGGGCGACCTGGTGCACGTTGCGCTGGGTCGGCAGTCCGGCCCCGATGTCGAGGAACTGGCGGACGCCCTGCCGGCTGAGATGGGTCACGGTGCGGATCAGGAACTCGCGGTTCTCCCTCGCGACCTGGCGCACGTTCGGCAGGATCTCGATGATCTTCTCGGCGGCGGCGCGGTCGGCGGCGAAGTTGTCCTTCCCGCCCAGGTAGTAGTCATAGATGCGCGCGACGCTCGGAATGGACGGATCCACGCCTGTCGGCACCATGTTCTCGCTCACGCCGCTCCCTCGCCGCTCACTCTCCTTCCCGATGGTAGCGATCTCCCTCACACTTCGCTTCCCCGGCGATATGGCCATATGGGGCCACAACCTCGCATCGGAGCCCCGACGGACCCCGCAGCCGTGCAAAAGCCGCGTATTTCCACCCGTGGGCGGACCTCACCACCCCGGACGGACACGCGAACGGGCCGCCGTCCAGGTGGAGAGGACGACGGCCCGATCAACAACTGGCGGCCCGATCAGGAGGTGGGCGATCAGCCGCCCAGCAGCGCGCGGACCCGGTCGGCGCCCACGGCGAGCAGCAGCGTCGGCAGCCGGGGCCCGGTGTCCCGCCCGACCAGCAGGGTGTACAGCAGGGCGAAGAACTCGCGCTGGGCGACCTTCAGCTCCGCCGTCGGCTTGGCGTCCGGCGCCAGCCCGGCCTGGACCTTCGGCACGCCGTACACCAGGGCGGTGAGGCCGTCGAGCGACCACTGCTCGTCGAGGCCGGCGAGCAGCAGGCGCAGCGACTCGCGCTCGCGCTCGCCGAGCGAGGACAGCAGCGCGGAGTCCGGCTCGTCGCGCACGCGGGTGCGCTGCTCGGCCGGAACCTGCGTGGTCACCCACCGCGCCGCCTTGTCCAGCCGCGGCCGGACCTCCTCCAGCGAGGTGATCGGGCTCTCCGGGTCGAGGTCGCTCAGGATGCGCAGGGTCTGCTCGTCGTGGCCGGTGGTCACGTCGACGATCGAGGCCAGCGTGCGGTAGGGCACCGGACGCGGCGTCGCGGCCAGCGGGCCGGAGGCCGTGCCGACCGCCCTGGTGTAGGCGGCGACATCGGCGGGCAGCGCCGTGTCGTCGCCGATCTTGCGCTCCAGGGCGTCCCACTCGTCGTACAGCCGCTGGATCTCCTGGTCGAAGGCGACCTTGAACGACTGGTTCGGCTTGCGCCGCGCGTACAGCCAGCGCAGCAGCGGCGCCTCCATGATCTCCAGGGCGTCGGCCGGGGTCGGCACCGCGCCCTTGGAACTGCTCATCTTGGCCATGCCGCTGATGCCGACGAAGGCGTACATCGGGCCGATCGGCCGCTCGCCGCCGAAGACCTCGCTGACGATGGGGGCGCCGACCGTCCAGGACGACCCCGGCGACTGGTGGTCGACGCCGGACGGCTCGAAGACCACCCCTTCGTACGCCCAGCGCATCGGCCAGTCGACCTTCCACACGAGCTTGCCCTGGTCGTGCTCCGACAGCAGCACGGTCTGCTCGTTGCCGCAGGAGCCGCAGGTGTAGGTCAGCTCGGTGGTCTCGTCGTCGTAGGCGGTCACCGTGGTGGTGTCGCGCTCGCACACCGAGCAGTACGGCTTGTACGGGTAGTAGCCGGTCGCGGCCGAGCCGTCGTCCTCCTCGGCGGCGCCCGAGCCCTGGGCCGCCGCCTCGGCCGCGGCGGCGTCGGCCTCGTCCAGCCCGCCCTGCCGCTTCGGCGCCTTGGCGGACTTGCCCTTGGTGCGGTAACGGCCGAGGATCTCGTCGATGCGCGCACGCTCCCGCATGGCGAGCAGGATCTGCTCGCGGTAGGCGCCGGAGGTGTACTGCTCGGTCTGGCTGATGCCGCGGAACTCCACGCCCAGCTCTGCCAGCGCGGCGATCATCGGCGCCTTGAAGTGCTCGGCCCAGTTGGGGTAGGTGCTGCCGGGCGGCGCGGGCACCGAGGTCAGCGGCTTGCCGATGTGCTCCGACCAGGAGGAGTCGACACCCGCGGGCACCTTGCGGAACCGGTCGTAGTCGTCCCAGGAGATGATGTGGACCACCTCGTGCCCGCGGCGCCTGATCTCGTCGGCGACCAGGTGGGGCGTCATGACCTCGCGCAGGTTGCCGAGGTGGATCGGGCCGGACGGGCTGAGGCCCGACGCGCAGACGATCGGTTTGCCGGGGGCACGGCGCTCCGCCTCGGCGATCACCTCGTCCGCGAACCGTGCGACCCAGTCGGCCTCGGCGCTCATACCCACGATCGGCACTTCCTTCCGTGAAAGCGTGACCCCACCATTGTCCCGGACCGCCGGAGTCACCGACGCCAGCCTCCCTTCCCGTGGCGCGGCGGCCCCCGCAAGGAGGAGGAGGGAGGTGAGGAACGAGCCCCGACGACGACCAAGGGCGCCGCCTCAAGCGTGCCACGAGCCACCGAGCAGAGCGAGGCAATAAAACACCGCTCGTGGCGCGGCGGTGGTCTAAGGAGGAGGGAGCGAGTGCGAGGAACGAGCGCTCGTGAACGACGACGAGGAGCGCCGCCTCAAAGGCGCGACGAGCACGCCGAGCGGAGCGAGGCCATT
>NZ_BMNT01000030.1:0-26259 GCF_014646695.1 Sphaerisporangium melleum | reverse complement strand
GGCGCGGCGGTGCTCGGAGGAGGAGGGAGGGTGAGGAACGAGCCCGTACGACGACGAGGAGCGCCGCCTCAAAGGCGGCACGAGCCGCCGAGCGCAGCGAGGCAAAACAACACCGCTCGTGGCGCGGCGGTGCTCGGAGGAGGAGGGAGGGTGAGGAACGAGCCCGTACGACGACGAGGAGCGCCGCCTCAAAGGCGCCACGAGCCGCCGAGCGGAGCGAGGCAAAACAACACTGTCGGTCGCGACTGGCACGATCATGCGTCTGGGAAGCGCGACGCGAAGGGAACCCCCACCGATGAGCGATGCGACCGCGGCCGACTATGCCTGGTTCGACGAGGAGTTCGGCGAGAGCTTCGGTTCGCTGGGCTTCTGCCTGACCTTCGTCCGCGATCTCGACCCCGAAGAGGCGTTACGCCGTCTCGGCGTCACCCCGCGGCCGGTGACGGCGGCCGACCTGGCGACGCCGGAGACCATCACCGCCGGCCCGGCGATCGGCGGGTGCACGCTGCTGGAGGTCAACGGCTTCGCCGGCACACTGACCGAGGTCGTCCGGCGGTTGTCGGCGGGCACGGTGACGGCGGCGGTGTTCGTCAATGTCAACCGCGACCAGCAGTTCGTCTTCGCGGCCGACGGCCGCGCGGTCACCTGTTTCGAGCCCGACGGCTCCGACGAGCGCTGGGGCGACGATCCCGACCGCCTGCTGCCGCAGATGCTGGCCCTCGGCATGCCGACCAAGGAGGACGAGGCCGAGGCCGCCCTGGACGACGACGAGGGCGACGATCCGATCATCACGGCCCTGGCCCTGGCCGAGCGCGCCACCGGCGTCCGGGTGACCCGCGACCACCTGCACGCCCTCACCCTGGCCGGCTCGGTGTCCCACCTGTACTGATCCGCGGTCTCCAGCGGGTGGTCTCCGTCAGGGGGTGTCGGCCGACTGGACGAGGGCGATGTCGGCGAGGGCGGCCCCCAGGAGGTCGCGGAGCGCGTGACCGGAGGCCTCCAGCAGGTCGGCGACGAGCAGCGCGGCGTGCCGGGCGACCGCCTGCCCGTCGATCGGGAAGGCGTCCGGCTCGGGCTGGTGCACGCCGAGAGCGCCGGCCACCAGCATCACCAGGGTGTCGGCGTCCACCCCGGGGAACCACCCGGCCGCCGCCCGCGCGCAGCGCCCCACCAGCGCCCGCACGTCGTCGGCGGTGAGCCCGCCCGGGTAGAGGTCCTCCAGCAGCATCCGGGTCACGGTGCCGAGCACCAGGGCGACGTGCTCGGCGTCCTGTGCGGCGAGCAGCCCGGCGGCCCGTTCGAACTCGGGCAGGTCGCGGGCGCGGGCGGCGGCCACGGCGTCCTCGCTCGCCTCGGCGACGGCCCGCGCGGGCTTGGGCAGGTGGCGCCAGGACACGCTCATCGGCTCCTTCGGCAGTGCTCAGTCGGCTGCGGCCGCGCCGAGGCGGGCCCGCACCGATCCGGGCGGACGATCGGCCAGCCAATTATGCGCCGCGACGCCGCCATCTCGCCCGGGACGTCCGGCACCCCGGCTCGTACGGGCACCACCGCCCCCTCGATCCCGAAGCCTCCGGTAGCGGCGCGGGCGGGGCTGTGGGCGTTCTGGTTGCTAGTGTTCTCCGTGACCGCGCGCGGCCGTGGACGCCGGGCCGCCGGGAGCCGGTACGGGGAGGTTCACGAACATGACGTCGCGATCTACCCAGCCGTCACCGACCGGCCCGCCCCTCTCGCGGGGCACCCGCGTACGGGGCACGCGCCAGGCCGAGGCTCTGATGGCGGTGCTCGGCACGCTGCCGGGCTTCCAGAGCGCCCAGCAGATCCACGCCGAGTTGCGCCGCCGCGGCGAGCGGGTGGGGCTGACCACCGTCTACCGCCACCTGCAGGTGCTCAGCGAGGACGAGGCGGTCGACGCGATCCGCGACGAGAACGGCGAGACGCTCTACCGGCGCTGCGCCACCGGGAGCCACCACCACCACGTGACCTGCCGGGTGTGCGGGCGCAGCGTCGAGGTGGAGGGCCGGGACGTCGAGCGGTGGGCCGAGCGGGTCGCGGCGGAGGCCGGGTTCGTCGAGGTGGACCACACCGTGGAGATCTTCGGCGTCTGCCCCGGCTGCGCCGCCGCACGCCACTGACACGAGGGCGAGATGGCGCCGTCACCCGGCACACACGGCCTGAGCGTGCCTTGGAGGCGCGGCCGCACGCCCCTCATGTCATAGGGCCACCCTGCCGGCGTTGCATCCGGGGATGGGTCCTGGCCCGCGCGGGGAACGGCTTCGCCTGGCGGCGGGTCAGACCGCCACGGTGACGCGGTAGCGGTCCAGCCAGGCGGTGAACTGCAGCAGGCCCTCCAGGTTGGCGCGCAGGTCGTGACGGCTGACCGCGGACGCCGGCTCGTCGATCATGGCGCGCACCTTCGCCGCGTCGGCGACGGACGGCAGGCGGCCGCTGTCGAGCAGCCGGGCGGCCTCGTCCTTCAGCGCCTTCTCGTAGGCGGGATCCTGGGTGGACGGGTAAGGGCTCTTCTTGCGGGCCAGCACCGACTCGGGCAGGACGTCGGCCGCGGCGGCGCGCAGCAGGCTCTTCTCCCGCCCGTCGAAGGTCTTCATCGACCACGGCGTGTTGAACACGTACTCCACCAGGCGGTGGTCGCAGAAGGGCACCCGCACCTCCAGGCCGACGGCCATGCTCATGCGGTCCTTGCGGTCCAGCAGCATCTGCACGAACCGGGTGAGGTGCAGGTAGCAGACCTCCCGCATGCGCGCCTCCTTCGCGCTCTCCCCCGGCAGGCGGGGCACCTCGGCGAGGGCCTCGCCGTAGCGCCGGGCGGTGTAGCCCGGGACGTCCAGCTCGCGCAGCAGGTCCTGGTCGAGCACCTGGTCGAGCGCGGACAGGCGGGTGCCGGAGGCCAGCCACGGGAAGGTGCCGGCGTCCACGGTGGCGGGGTCGTGGAACCAGCGGTACCCGCCGAACACCTCGTCGGCCGACTCGCCGGACAGCGCGACGGTGGAGTGCGCCCGCACCGCGCGGAACAGCAGGTAGAGGGAGGTGTCCATGTCGCCGACGCCGGTCGGCAGGTCGCGGGCCCGCAGCACGGCCGCGCGGACGCCGGGGTCCATCAGGTCGGCGGAGTCCAGGACGATGTCGCTGTGCTCGACGCCGAGGTGCTCCAGGTGCCGCACCAGGTCGTGGACGAACGGCGCGTCCGGGGTGTCGCGCATGGCGTCCGGGCTGAAGTTCTCGGCGTAGCCGGTGAAGTCGACGGCGAACGAGCGGAGCCTGCCCTGGTCGTGGCGGCGCAGCGCCTGGCCGGCGAGCGCGGTGACGGCGCTGGAGTCCAGCCCGCCGGACAGCAGGGTGCACAGGGGCACGTCGGAGATGAGCTGGCGTTCGACGATGTCGTCCAGCAGCCCGCGGACGGTCCGTACCGTGGTGGGCAGGTCGTCGGGGTGCTCGTGGGACGGCAGCCGCCAGTAGCGCCGCTTGGTGAGGCCGTCGCGGCCGATCCGGACGATGCCACCGGGGCGCACCTCGTGCATGCCGCGGAAGACGCCGCATTCGGGGGTCTTGACGAAGACCAGCAGCTCGCGCATGCCTTCGGCGTCGACCACCCGCTCGACCGCGGGGTTGGCGAGGATCGCCTTGGGCTCCGAGCCGAACAGGACTCCGCCCGGCGTCGGGTAGTAGTAGAGCGGTTTGATGCCGAGCCGGTCGCGTACCAGGACGAGCTCCTCGCGGCGGGCGTCCCAGACGCCGAAGGCGAACATGCCGTTGAGGTGCTCGGCGAGGCCGTCGCCCCATTCCAGGTAGGCGCGCAGGACGACCTCGGTGTCGCTGCGGGTGCGGAACTCGTGGCCGCGGCCGGCCAGTTCGGCGCGCAGCTCGCGGAAGTTGTAGACCTCTCCGCTGTAGGTGAGGACCGCGAGGACCTTCCCGTCCTGTTCGGCGACCATGGGCTGGCGGCCGCCCTCCAGGTCGATGATCGACAGGCGGCGGTGCCCGACGGCGCCGTGCTCGGAGATCCACATCCCCGCGTCGTCGGGGCCCCGGCAGGCCATCGTCTCGGTCATGTCCTTGAGCGTGTCGCCGGACTCCCGCAGGTCACCCTCGAAGTCCACCCATCCACAGATTCCACACATCTCGCGGCCCCCACGTATCACCAGAGCAGAACCGGACGACACCGCCCGCCTGCCCCCGGCAGGGGAACGGCGCGTTCTCCCAGGTCAACGGACACTCACTGAGACATATGCCCCAATATGGGGGGTGTGCCGCGTCCCCCTCGGCGCTGACCCGGCCTCGCCATCGGCGTGGACGGCCGCGACGGCTCACGTGACCGTGCCGACCCTGATCGGCGGGACCGGCCGGGGATCAGGGGCGGGGAGCGGTGATGATCGCCGGGTGGCGCGGGTCGTCCACCCGGACGACCACGTCGGCGGTCTCGCGGGGAGCGACCTCCTCCTCGTAGCGGTCGTAGGCGGGCAGCGTCCACCGCGACTCCTCGGCGGTACGGCGGGCCAGCGCGGCCGGCGACAGCCACAGGTGCACGGTGATGTCGAACGGCAGCCACCGGCCGAGCAGCAGCCCGCCGTCCATGAGCAGCACCGCGCCCGGCGGCAGGGTGACGTACCCCGCGCGGGTCGCGCGGTCGGTGACCGGGTCCCACAGGGTGGGCAGCACCTTGCCCGTGCCACCGGGCTCCAGCGGGTTGAGCACCTCGCGGGTCAGGCCGCCGTAGTCCAGCCAGCCGTCGTAGAAGGCGTCGGGATCGGTGCGGCCGTACTCGTAGCGGAGCGAGGCCGGGCGCAGGAAGCCGGCGGCCGGGACCCGCAGCACCTCACGTCCGTGCAGGCGCAGTGGGCCCACCAGCGCGTCGGCCAGCTCCCCCGGCCGCGCCGCGGGGGCGCCGTCCAGCGCGACCCGCACCCACGATGATCTCGGCGCGCCGGCGATGCGGTCGGCGAGCTCTTCCACCAGGGCCGAGGGGGAGATCGGTCGTGCGTCCACTCCCCCATCCTCTCCGATGCGCGCGGGTGGCACGCCTCCAACGGCCGGCTCGCGGACAGATGCGCCGCGCCGGCCGGGACGGGGCCGCGGCAGCGCTCAGCGGGTGCGGGAATTAGTCCCGTTCGCGAAATTTTCATGGCGTTTCATTCAATTGCAGCGGACCGCGCAAATGATCAGGGCTCCCACCTGCGGCGGCATCCGCGAGCTTTGCGAACGTACAGCCCGGCGCCACCGGCCCTTTTCCGGGGCCGCCCCCGGCGACCTAGAGTTTTTTTCGCGGAAGCGCTCTCGCATGCTGGTCGGCAGTCGACGGCTGTTCGCCCCACGGCGACGACCGGTTACTTCACCAGGTCCTCGGTGACTCCTTGACGTGCATGGCGTCCGGACCCTGCTCGAGCATGCCGGACGCATTGCCGCGATGGACGTCCCGGCTGCACCGGGGACCTACGTCGTAACCCCTCGAAAGGTGTTCCATTGAGAAAGCGACGTAAGATCTCGATCGCCGGCGCCGCCGCCGCGATCGCGACGCTGCTGTTCGTCGCGCTGCTGCCCGGCCAGGCGTCGGCGCACGGCGCGATGATGATGCCCGGCAGCCGCACGTACCTGTGCTGGAAGGACGCCATCGGACCGAACGGCGCCCCCAACCCGCGCAACCCGGCCTGTGCCGCGGCGATCGCCCAGAGTGGCACCAACTCGATCTACAACTGGTTCGCCGTGCTGCGCTCGGACGGCGGAGGCCGCACATCGGGCTTCATCCCGGACGGCAAGCTGTGCAGTGGCGGCGCGGTCGTCTACGACTTCAGCGGCTACGACCTGGCCCGCACCGACTGGCCGGTGACCCACCTGACCGCCGGGCGGAACATCCAGTTCCGGTACAACAAGTGGGCCGCGCACCCCGGATCGTTCCGTACCTACATCACCAAGGACAGCTGGAGCCCGAACCGTCCGCTGGCCTGGAGCGACCTGGAGAGCACGCCGTTCTACACCGCCCAGGACCCGGCGAGCGTCGGCTCCGTCGGCACCGAGAGCGGCTACTACTACTGGAACGCCACCCTGCCGTCGAACAAGACCGGCCGCCACATCATCTACTCGGTGTGGCAGCGCTCCGACAGCCAGGAGACCTTCTACAACTGCTCTGACGTCGTCTTCGACGGCGGCAACGGCGAGGTGACCGGCGTCGGCGACGGCACCGGCGGCCCCAGCCCGACGCCGACGCCCACCCCGACGGTGACGCCGACGGCGACGCCGACCCCGGACACCTCTCCGACCCCGAACAACCCGGGTGGCTGCACGGCGACCTTCGCGACCCTCGGCAACTGGGGCAACGGCTACCAGGGCGAGGTGACCGTCCGCAACTCCGGCTCCAGCGCGATCAGCGGCTGGACGGTCCGCTGGACGCTGCCCAGCGGCACCACGGTCAACAGTCTGTGGAACGGCTCCTACACGGTGAGCGGTTCGCAGATCGCGGTGAAGAACGCGGCGCACAACGGCTCGCTGGGAAGCGGCGCCTCCACCACCTTCGGTTACGTGGCGCAGGGCAGCCCCGGCAGCCCGTCGCTGACCTGCTCCAGCCCGTGACCGTGCCGCCTCACTGAGGCGGATCGAGGGTAACGAGCGACTGCCCCGGGCGGCGTCGCGCTCCGGCCGATGGCCGGCGGCGCGGCGCCGCCCTTCGCGTGCGGCGGGTGAACACCCGGTGAAGGGACGGCTGACCGGCTGGCGCGGGCCGGAACGCTGATGTTCGCTTCCCTGCATGAACGCCTCCCCGGACCGCGCCCGTGGCTGGCCGGACGCCGACGTCGTCGGCGCGGCGGTCGGCACCCCGGTCACCGTGTACGACGCCGTCGCGCTGGACTCCCGCGGCGAGCTCGCGCACGAGGGCAACCGGGTGCCGGACATCGTCGCGCTCGACGCCCGCCGGCTGGTGATCGGCTGGCGGGCGGGGGTGGGCGACGACCGCGACCCCTCCCCGACCGACCAGGGCACGATCATGTACGCGACCTCGGCCGACGGGGGCGCCACCTGGACGACCGGCACGCTGGCCGCGGCCACCCGCACGCACCGCTACCACTATGTGATCTTCCTGAACGACGGTGGCACGCTGCTGGCGTTCCTCGGCCGGATCAACGTCGCGGCCAACCGCAACAGCGCGGGCGAGGTGGCGGCCTTCCCGGTCGCCATGATCGCCAAGCGCAGCACCGACGCCGGCCGCACCTGGACCGACTTCCCGATCAAGGTGGGGGTGCCGGCCAACTCCCGCGGCGTGGTCCTGGCCGGCAGACCGCTCAAGCACGGGGACGTCTGGCTGCTTCCCTACTGGCAGGCGGCCGGGGGCACCACCCGGGCGGGCGTGCTGCGCTCCGCCGACCTGGTCACCTGGGCGCCCGGCGCGCTCGCCGCCAACCCGCCCGGCGTGTCGGTCGAGGAGCCGCAGCTCGTGGTTTCGCAGGACGACCCGGGCACCCTGCTCATGGTGACCCGCACCCTGAACCTCACCACGGGGACCTCGGCCGCGGCCAGGGACGCCTTCTACCGGGCCAACCCCTCCTACGCGGCCACCGCGACCAGCACCGACGGCGGCCTGACCTGGTCGCGGATGACCCTGGACCCGGCCCTGCCGAACTACTACGTCAAGGGGTTGTTCACCAAGGACTCCACGGGCCGCTACCTCACCGTCTACAACACGCTGGCCGGCCCGTTCACCGGCTCGTCCGCCGGCAAGCCCGACCAGTACCGCGAGGTGCTGTACTACAAGGTCAAGCGGCCGGGCGCCCCGTGGGGGCCGGGCCGGTTGTTCGCCGACGGCACCCGGCTGACCGAGGGCGCGGCCCGCGGCTGGGACGTGTACGCGAGCGCCGACGAGTACGCTCCGGGCCGGTTCTTCGTGGTGTGGGAGCACAACCAGAAGGCGATCAAGGTAGCCGAACTGGACCTCTCCCGGTCGTTCACCGGAGTCGGCGGCGACTGGGGCGACCTGTCGGGCTGGACGGTGACCGCGGGCGCCCGCACCGCCGAGCCGGACGGCACCGGGCGGCTGCGCCTGGCCGACGCCTCCTCCGGCGGCACCGCCTTCCGCGGGGTCACCCAGCCGTACGGCCCGCCGGCCGGGTTCGTCGCGACCCTCACGGCGCGGGTGGTCTCCCACTCCCTGATCGACCCGCGTACCGGCGTGGGCGCGGGCCTCGCGCTGAAGGTCGCCACCGGGTCGGTCCGGCTCATGCTGGCCCTCCAGCCGGACGGGCTCTACTCCTTCGTCCGCGACGTCGCCGGGTGGAGCCGGGTGCACGCCGAGCCCATCGACACGGCCGCCGCCCACACCTGGCAGGTGGCGGTGGACGCGCGCGGCGCGGCCGTGCTGTCGGTGGACGGCAGGGAGACCGGCGCCCGGTGGACGGTCGCCGCCTCCCGGGAGACGCCGCAGGTGGCGCTGTGGGTCTCGGGCACCGCCGCCGCCCCGGCGCAGGCACTGGTGGACCGGCTCGAGGTGGTCGACGACATCGCCGGGACGAGCTGGGACGCCTTCGGCGACTGGACGCTGAACGGGGCGGGCGGCCGGGCGGAGGTCACCGGCGGCGCCCTGCTGCTGCGCAGCGCCTCCCGCCGGGCCTCCAGCGCGTCCCTGGGCCTGGACGTCCGGCAGGGGTGCGACTTCACCCTGGAGTTCCGCGGGCAGGTGACCGACGACAGCGCGCTGGACCCGCGGACCGGCGAAGGGGTCAGCCTGGGCGCCAAGGTCGCCAACGGCCAGCGCCGGCTGATGCTCACCGTGCAGAAGAGCGGCGTCTGGACGATCCGCAAGGGCGCGACGGAGTGGGAGAAGATCTATTCGTCGCCGACCGCCGCGGGCCCGGCGACCTGGAAGGTGACCGTGGACAGCGCCGGGGTGGCGCGGCTGCGGCGCGACGGCGCGGACACCGGGGCCACCTGGGTGGTGCAGGACAGCCGGGAGAGCCCGCAGGTGACGCACTGGGTGAACGGCACGGCGGGCGGCAACGCCGCCGCGGCCCGGGTCGAATGGACCCGCCTCACCGCCACCCCGCCCGCCTGAGCCGGCTGGGCCCGCCGCGGGGTGCGGCGGGCCCAGGGGCCTTGCGGTCAGTAGCGCCGGTAAGCGCGGGGGTCGGCGTCCAGCGGGCGCGACAGGCGGATGGTGATGAACTCGTTGTCGTCCGGCTTGCCGGCGGTGCGGCCGCTGGAGAACGGGAAGTTGTTGTCGTTCAGCACGCCGAGCGTCGAGTCGTCCAGGATCACCACGTCCTCGATCGTCTGGAACGGGAAGGTGAACGTGGTGCCGAAGCCGCCGATGCGGCGCGGGTCGGCCAGGTCGAGCAGGTCGGCCACCAGGGTCTTGTCCACGGCGCCGTCCTTGTCGCGGTCGCGCAGGTCGGCCAGGTAGAGCCGCTTGACCTTCGCGGTGTCGCCCTGCCCGCCGTCGCGCTCGATGATGAGCAGCCGGTCGCGGTCCACGGCGATCATGTCGCCGATGGCGTGGTCCGGCGACTCCAGGCGGTAGGCCCAGCGGCGGCCGGTGTAGGAGCGGGTGCGCAGGTCGAACTCGTTGATCCGCAGGGTGCCGGCCGGGTCACCGGCGACGGTGCCCTCCAGCAGCGGGTACAGGTAACGGCCGTCGACCGAGGCGGCCATGCCCTCGAAGCCCTTGCTGCTGCCGATGTTCGGCGTGCCGCCGTTCAGGAAGGGGTTCTCCGGGGCCTTGACGCCGGGCAGCGCGATGGGCTTCTCCAGCAGGGTGCCGGTGGCGGAGAAGTGCAGCAGCCACGGGCCGAACTCGTCGCCGATCCAGTAGGTGCCGTCGGGCCGGCGGACGATCGACTCCACGTCGAAGTCGGAGCCGGTGAGCCTGCGGTCGGCGCGGGTCAGCGGCCAGGAGACGCGGCCGTCGGGGTCGCTCAGGTCGATCCCGCCGATGGCCTGGACGGTGCCGGTGCGGAAGTCGGGCTTGATGCGCTGGATGCGCAGCAGGAAGTCGGCGCTGTTGGCCTTGTTGCCGTAGCCGTTGTCGGACAGGACCTCGAAGCTGCCGTCGCGGCGGCGGACGACGCCGCTGAAGCCCTGGACCGGCTGGCCGGAGAAGGGCGGGGTGATGCCGTTGACCGGGGACGTGCCGAGAGCGGCGCCCGACGGCTCACTGCCCGGCACGAAGGTCTGCGCGGGGAGGGAGGCGAAGCCGGTGAGCGTGGCGCGGCCGAACCCGCCGTGCCCGCCGTGCCCCTGGGCGGCGGGGCCGCCGTCGTGGCCGTCGGCGAGGGCGGGAGCGGACAGGCTCAGCGCCAGTGCGAGGGCGCCCAACCCGATCATGGTTTTTCTCATGGCCGTCACGTTAGGGATGCCCGATGAAGCACGGCACAACACGACATGACTCGCCGGTGCCCGTCCCGTGATCGGTGCCGCCGCGGCCGCGAACCCCCGGCGGGGCGGGGCCCAGCGGCGCCGATCTCCCATCCGCATAGCATGACCAGCACTTTTGCCAAACTCCCCATGTACGAGACACGAGACCTCGACTACCATCGGTAATCACGTGCATGCTACAGGTAGCGGGGCGGTGCTTTGACGGAGCGACGATCGGCGGTGCGGGCGGCCCTCCGGCTGCTGTTCGCCACGGCGGCCCTCTTCGTGCTCGTCCTCACCCTCCGGTCCCACGACGGCCCGTCCGGCGTCACCGCCGCTCCGGCCGCCGAGACGCTCGCCGAAGCCGCACCGGGCCCGGCGCCGGCCGACTCCTCCGATCACGACGGCTGTCCCAAGCCGTGGGAGGACCCCTGCGCGTCCGGCTGGGCCAAGCCCCACCTCCCGCCGTCCCGGCACGGCGGGCATCCGTCGCAGCGCACGAAACCCGCCACCGAGGCGGCGTTTCGGGCGGCGGCTCCCGCCGCGGGAGTCTCCGCCCTGCGACGGACGCGGCCGGCCAGGCCGCGGCTGCCCGTCTTCCGCTGCTGATCGGCCTCGGTCTCCCGCTCCCGCACGCGGGTACCGGGCGCGCCCCGCGCGTCCGGCCGATGCTCCCTGCCCGTCATCAGCACCAAGGAGTCCACTCCCATGCAATCGTTGATCGACCATGCCCGGACGTTCCACCAGAAGGTCGGCGGCCGAGAACAGGCGGCCACCCCGCAGGACGCGGTGGCGCCGCAGGCGATGTTCGTCACCTGCTCGGACGCGCACGTCATCCCCTCCCTGATCACCGGCGCCCGCCCCGGCGAGCTGGTCGAGCTGCGCACGGCGGGCAACGTCATCCCGCCCTACCGCCTCGGCCGGCTCACCGCCGAGGCCGCCACGATCGAGTACGCCGTGAACATCCTCGGCGTGCAGGACGTCATCATCTGCGGGCACACCCGCTGCGGCGCCGTACAGGGCCGGGTGCGCTCCTCGACGCTGCGCTCGGCGCCCACCACCCGGTGGTGGCTGCTGCAGACCCATCGGTGGCGCGAGGCCCCCGCGCTGACCGACGAGGAGGCCGCCCGCGCCCACCTGGTCGCCCAGCTCGACAAGCTGCGCCGCTACCCGCGGATGGCCCGCCGCCTGGCGAGCGGCCGCCTGCGGCTGCACGGCTGGTTCTACGAGGTCGAGACCGGCGTCGTGTCCCACTACCGTCCCGAGACCGGCGGGTTCACCCCCCTGTGACATCCGCCGGGCTCTTCGGCCGGTCCCGTCCGCGGGACCGGCCGGGGGGTCGACAGCGGGCCCGGCCGTTTCCTACACTTCGACATATGAATGATCGTTCAAATGTCGCCGTGATGGACCCGCATGGCTGCTCGGTGCCGATGGTCGACGCCGAACGAGTCGCCGCCGTACGGGAGACCCTGCCCTCGGACGACACCGTGCAGGATCTCGCCCAGGTGTTCGGGCTGCTCGCCGACCCGGGCCGGCTGCGGATGATGGCCGCCCTGCTGGAGGGCGGCGAGATGTGCGTGTGCGACCTGGCCGCGGCCACCGGCCAGAGCATGTCCGGCGCCTCCCACGCGCTGCGGCTGCTGCGCATGCGCCGGGTGGTGAAGGTGCGCCGGTCGGGCCGCATGGCCTACTACCAGCTCGCCGACTCGCACGTGCGCATGCTGTTAGACCTGGCGATCACTCATGCCCGGCACACCGAGCCCACCGGGCTCGCCGACCCGGCAGAGCTTCCGAAGACGGCCGAGCCCGCGAAGCCCGCGGAGCCCGGCGAGGAGGAGGGCGGCGATGGCTGAGCACACCACCCGGGAACGCGGGCACGACCGCGAGGTCGGGCACGGGCATGGCCACGGGCACGGCGGCGGGGTGGGGGCCGAGACCGACCGGCGGATGCTGACCGGAGCGCTCGCGCTGATCGTGGGCTTCATGGCCGTCGAGGTCGTCATCGGCGTCATCGCGCGGTCGCTGGCGCTGATCTCCGACGCCGGCCACATGCTGACCGACGCCATCGCCATCGTCTTCGCGCTGGTCGCCATGCGCATCGCCCAGCGCCCGCCCCAGGGCGGCTTCACCTACGGGCTCAAGCGCGCCGAGATCATCTCCGCCCAGATCAACGGCATCACGCTGTTGCTGCTGAGCTTGTACTTCATCATCGAGGGCGTACGGCGGCTGGTCACCCCGCCCGAGGTCGAGGGCGCCTACGTGGTCGCCACCGGCCTCGCCGGCATCGCGGTCAACCTCGCCGCGACCTGGCTGCTCAGCCGGGCCAACCGGACGAGCCTGAACGTCGAGGGCGCCTTCCAGCACATCCTCAACGACCTGTACGCGTTCATCGCCACCACCGTGGCGGGCCTGGTGGTCTGGCTGACCGGCTGGGGCCGCGCCGACGCGCTCGCCGCGCTCGTGGTGGCCGCCCTGATGCTCAAGGCCGGCTGGGGGCTGGTGCGCGACTCAGGCCGGGTCTTCATGGAGGCCGCGCCGGCCGGCATGAACCCCGCGGAGATCGGCAGGAGGACCGCCGCCCTGGAGCACGTCGTCGAGGTACACGACCTGCACATCTGGGAGGTGACCTCCGGGTACGCCGCGCTGTCGGCGCATATCCTGGTGGAGCCCGGCGCCGACTGCCACGCGGTGCGGCTCGCCGCCGAACGGCTGGTGCGCGAGGACTACCACATCGGGCACACCACGCTGCAGGTGGACCACGCGACCCCCGAGCTGCTCACCATCGGCCGCGTGGAGGCGCACTGCGCCGACCCCCACGGCCCCGTCCACCGCGGCGCCCCACCCACCCCCTGACCGTCTCCGTCCCGGCCGCCCGACGCGGCGGCCGACGGGCCCCATGCCGTCTCCCGGCGCGTCATGCCGCTGATCTCGGCGCGTACGCGCCGCGCTCGAGGAATCTTCGCGAGTCCCGCCGCCACCTGCGCCGCGAGCCGACCGTACCCAGGCCACGAGCGTCTCCGGCGTCAGGTCGCCGGCGACCTACCGGCAGGCGGGCTGGAAACGGCCGCCGTGCTCCATCTGGGACACCGCCCAGGCGGCGTTGATCAGCCCGATGTGGCTGAACGCCTGCGGGAAGTTGCCGAGCAGCTCGCCGGTGCGCGGGCAGACCTCCTCCGCCATCAGCCCGACGTCGTTCATGAACGCCCCGGCCCGCTCGAAGACCTCCCGCGCCTCGGCCGTCCGCCCGGCCAGCGCCAGCGCCTGCGACAGCCAGAACGTGCACAGCAGGAACGCCCCCTCCTGCCCCGGCAGCCCGTCGTCGGCCAGGTAGCGGTAGACCAGGCCGCGCTCGTCCACCAGCCGCGCGGCGATGGCGTCGATGGTGGCGAGCATCCGCGGATCGTCGGCGGGCAGCAGCCCCATGACCGGCATCACCAGCACCGAGGCGTCCAGATCGGCCGAGCCGAACGCCTGGGTGAAGGCGCCCGCCTCCTCGCTCCAGCCCTCGCGCAGGATCGTGTCGCGCATCTCGTCCGCCGCCGCCCGCCACCCCTCGACCCGCCGCTCGGCGCCGAGGCGCCAGGCCAGCGTGACGGCGCGGTCCACCGCCACCCAGCACATCACCTTGGAGTGCAGGTAGTGCCGTCGCTCGCCGCGGATCTCCCAGATGCCGTGGTCCGGCTCGCGCCACTGGGCGACGGCGGCATCGGCGAGCGCGGTCAGGAACGCGCGGACCGGCGGGTCGAACTCCCCGAGCTGGCTGGACACGCAGTGCACGGCGTCCATCAGCTCCCCGTACACGTCCACCTGCGGCTGGTGCCAGGCGTCGTTGCCGACCCGCACCGGGCGGCTGCCGCGCCATCCGCTCAGGTGCGACAGCTCCCGTTCACTGAGGTCGTGCTCGCAGCCGATGCCGAACACGATCTGCAGCGCGCGCTCGGGTTCGTACGTCGCGGCGGCGGTGGTCATGCAGTGCAGGAACTGGTCGGCCTCGTCGGGGCAGGCCGCCACCCACAGCGCGTTCATCGTGTAGCTGGCGTCCCGCACCCAGGAGTACCGGTAGTCCCAGTTGCGCTCGCCGCCGACGGTCTCGGGCAGCGAGGTGGTCGGCGCCGCCACGATCGCCCCGGTCGGCTGGTACGACAGCGCGTACAGCACCCGCCCGGAGTGGCCGACGAGGTCGCGGTACGGGCCGGTGTAGGCCTGGTGGTCACGCGACCAGGCCTGCCAGCGGGCGATCGTGGTGTCGATGCCCGCGGCGACGCGCTCCTCGTCCCACAGCTCCGGCGCCGGCGCGCCCGCGGGGCTCCAGTGCATGGCGAACCGCAGGTCGGCGCCCGCGCCGACCTGCGCCCTGGCCACGGCCTCCTCGGCGCGCACCTCCAGCGGGACCGGCGAGGACAGGGCGAGCTGGTCGGGGCCGCCGCGGGCGCGCAGCCCGCCCGGCACGGCGGCCAGCAGCGGGACCACCAGCCCGTACTCCGGCCGGGGCGCGTAGCGGACCTCGATCTCCACCGAGCCCGCGTTGCAGACCGCGCGGCGGGCCAGCACGTGCGGGGCGTCCGCGCCGAGCCGGTGGACGTCCGGCTCCTCGCCCACCAGCAGCGCGTCGGTGAGCACCAGCGTGCCGGCCGGGGTCTGGAAGGTCGTCTCCAGCACCATGGTCTGCGGCAGGTACCGCCGCGAGACCCGGCACGGCCCGGCCGGGCGGATCGACCACGAGCCGGCGTTCTCCCCGAGGATCCGCGCGAACACCGACGGGCTGTCGAACCGCGGCAGGCACAGCCAGTCGACCGAGCCCTCCCTGCCGACCAGCGCGGCCGAGTGCCGGTCGGACAGCAGCGCATACCCCGCGATGGGTGTCCTGGTCATGCCCGCACACCGCCCTCTCCCCCGACGCCGGGCAGCGTCATCCCCTGCTGTGCCCCATACCCCGATCGGGCCCGCCCCGAGCGCCGCCCTGCGGCCCGGACTCCGTGCCGGCCTCGATATCGCCCTCCACCTTGAGATACACCTCCTGCAGGTCGCGCAGGACATCGGGGTCCGGGCTGCCCCACATCCCCCGGCCGGCCGCCTCCAGCAGGCGCTCGGCCATGCCGTGCAGCGCCCAGGGGTTGGACTCGGACAGAAAGCGCCGGTTCCCCTCGTCCAGCACGTACGTCGCGGCCAGCGTGTCGTACATCCAGTCGGCCACCACGCCGGTCGTGGCGTCGTACCCGAACAGGTAGTCCACCGTGGCCGCCAGCTCGAACGCGCCCTTGTAGCCGTGGCGGCGCATCGCCGCGACCCAGCGCGGGTTCACCACCCGGGCGCGGAAGATCCGCGCGGTCTCCTCGGCCAGGCTGCGGGTGCGCACGGCGTCCGGCCGGGTGCCGTCGCCGATGTAGGCGGCGGGCGCGCGGCCGGTGAGCGCCCGGACGGTCGCGATCATGCCGCCGTGGTACTGGAAATAGTCGTCGGAGTCGGCGATGTCGTGCTCGCGGGTGTCGATGTTCTTGGCCGCGACGGCGATCCGCCGGTAGGCGGCCTCCATGTCGCCGCGGGCCGGCCTGCCGTCCATGTCCCGGCCGTACGCGTAGCCGCCCCACACCGCGTACACCTCGGCCAGGTCGGCGTCGTCGCGCCAGTTGCGGCTGTCGATCAGCGGCAGCAGCCCCGCGCCGTACGCGCCGGGACGCGAGCCGAAGATCCGGGTGGTGGCCCGCCGCTCGTCCCCGTGGACGGCCAGGTCGGCCTGGGCGTGCGCCCGGACGTAGTTGACCTCCTCCGGCTCGGCGCCGAGCCCGGCGACCAGGCGTACGGCGTCGTCCAGCATCGCCACGGCGTGCGGGAAGGCGTCGCGGAAGAAGCCGCTGATCCGGACGGTGACATCCACCCGGGGCCGGCCCAGCTCGGCGGGCGGGATCGGCGCCAGGCCGGTGACCCGGCGGGACGCCTCGTCCCACACCGGGCGCACGCCGAGCAGCGCGAGCACCTCGGCCACGTCGTCCCCGGCGGTGCGCATCGCGCTGGTCCCCCACACCGACAGGCCGACCGAGCGCGGCCACTCGCCGGTGTCGGCGCGGTAGCGGGCGAGCAGCGAGTCGGCCATCGCCTGGCCGGTCTCCCAGGCCAGGCGGCTCGGCACCGCCCTGGGGTCCACGGAGTAGAAGTTGCGGCCGGTCGGGAGCACGTTCACCAGCCCGCGCAGCGGCGACCCGCTCGGCCCGGCCGGGACGTACCCGCCCTCCAGCGCGTGCAGCACGGCGTCGATCTCACCCTCGGTCCCGGCCAGCCGCGGCACGATCTCGGTCGCCGCGAACCGCAGAATCGCCGCCACCTGCGCCGGATCGACGGCCCGCGACGGCGAGCCCGCACGGGCCTCGGCGACGGAGGCCCGGTACCCCGGAGCATCCGACGCGCCGGCCACCGGCGCTCCCCGCACCGGCTCGGCTCGCGGGAACTCGCCACGAACCGGGTCGGCGTCCACCGGCTCAGTGGGGGTCGGCTTCGCGGGGGCCGTCAGGGCGGTGGCGCAGACCTGCTCGGTGGCCCGGGGGTCCCAGTCGCGGGCCTCCATGCCCGCGACCAGCGCCTCGGCCAGCGCCTCCACCTCGTCGGTCCCCGCGAGACCCGCGGTGCCGTCCTCGGTGAGGCCGAGCGCCTCGCGCAGGCCGGGCAGGGCGGTGTCGCCCGCCCAGATCTGCCGGGCCCGCAGCATGGCCAGCACCAGGGCGACCCGGGCCGGGCCCACCGGGGCCTCGCCGAGGACGTGCAGGCCGTCGCGGATCTGCACGTCCTTGACCTCGCACAGCCAGCCGTCCACGTGCAGCAGGAAGTCGTCGAACTCGGCGTCGTGCGGCCGGTCGGCGATGCCGAGGTCGTGGTCGAGCCGGGCCGCCCTGATCAGCGTCCAGATCTGGGCGCGGATCGCGGGCAGCTTGGCCGGGTCCATGGCGGCGATCGAGGCGTGCTCGTCCAGGAGCTGCTCCAGGCGGGCCATGTCGCCGTAGGTGTCGGCCCGCGCCATGGGCGGCACCAGATGCCCGACCAGGGTGGCGTGCGCGCGGCGCTTGGCCTGCGTGCCCTCCCCCGGGTCGTTGATCAGGAACGGGTAGATCAGCGGCAGGTCGCCGAGCGCGGCGTCCGGCCCGCAGGACGCCGACAGGCCGGTCGACTTGCCGGGCAGCCACTCCAGGTTGCCGTGCTTGCCGACGTGGACGACGGCGTGCGCGCCGAACCCGTCGGAAAGCCAGCGGTAGGCCGCCAGGTAGTGGTGGCTCGGCGGCAGGTCGGGGTCGTGGTAGATCGCGATCGGGTTCTCGCCGAAGCCGCGCGGCGGCTGCACCATCACCACGACGTTCCCGGCGCGCAGCGCGGCCAGCACGATCTCGCCGTCCATGTCGCGGGAACGGTCGACGAACAGCTCGCCGGGCGGCGGCCCCCAATGCCGTTCGACCTGGTCGCGGAGGTCGGCCGGGAGGGTCAGGTACCAGGCGCGGTAGCGGGCGGCCGAGATCCGTACCGGGTTGCCGGTGAGCTGTTCCTCGGTGAGCCAGTCCTGGTCCTGGCCGCCCGCGGCGATCAGGGCGTGGATCAGCGCGTCGCCGTCCAGGCCGGTCACGCCGGGGATCTCGCCCTCCGCGCCGATGTCGTACCCGGCGTCCCGCATGGCGGCGAGCAGGCGGACCACGCTCGCGGGCGTGTCCAGGCCGACGGCGTTGCCGACCCGGGCGTGCTTGGTGGGGTAGGCCGACAGCATCACCACCACGCGCCGCGCGGCGGGCGGGACGTGCCGGAGGGCCGCGTGCCGTACGGCGATGCCGGCGACGCGCGCGGCCCGCTCCGGATCGGCCACGTAGACCGGCAGGCCGTCGGCGTCGATCTCCTTGAACGAGAAGGGCACGGTGATGAGGCGGCCGTCGAACTCCGGGATCGCGACCTGGGAGGCGGCGTCCAGCGGCGACAGTCCGTCGTCGCCGGCCTCCCACGCGTCCCTGCTCCCGGTCAGGCAGAGCCCCTGCAGGATCGGTACGTCGAGGCGGGCCAGTGCGCCGACGTCCCATGCCTCGTCGTCCCCGCCCGCCGAGGCGGTGGCGGGCCGGGTGCCGCCGGCGGCCAGCACGGTGACGACCAGCGCGTCCACCTGGCCGAGGGCGTCGAGCAGGCCGGGTTCGGCGGTACGGAGCGAGGCGCAGTAGACCGGGAGCGGGCGGCCGCCGGCGTCCTCGATCGCGTCGCACAGCGCGTGGACGAAGCCGGTGTTGCCGGCGACGTGGTGCGCCCGGTAGTACAACACCCCCACCACCGGCCGCCCGTCCCCGCCCGCCGGGGAGCCGCCCTCGGCCGGGGCACCGTCCGACGGCGCATCGTTTCCGGAAGAGGCCCCACCCGGTACATCCGCCCGGGTAGGGACACCCGTCGCGGGCCCGGCGCCTCCGTTCCCGGGCGAGGCGCCGTCCAACGGCACCGCATCCTGTGACCAGGCGCCACCCGCTGTGGGTCCATCCGCCGAGGTAGCGGCGGCGCTCGCCGCGGGCCCGATGTCTCCATCCTCGGGCGATGCGCCGGAGCCGCCTCCTGGGCCGTCCGAGGCGCGCCGGCGATCCGTTCCTGGGACAGGCGACTCCACGTGGGCATGCCTTTCGCCCCGGTTCCGCCCGGCGGGGCGGTCGAGGAGGCCCCAGCTCGGGGTGGGCGCGGGCGGGGCGAAGCCGTGGCCGGTGAGCAGGACGGTGTCGGACAGGAAGCGGTGCAGCTCCGCCAGGTTGTCCGGGCCGCCGTGGGCGAGGTAGGCGTGCGCCTGCGCGCACACCCCCTTCGGCACGGTGGACAGCTCCATCAGCTCGGCGTCGGGAGCCTGCTCACCGCCCAGCACCACCACCGGGACGGGCGCGGCGACCAGCGCGTCCAGGCCCTCCTCCCAGACGCGCCTGCCGCCGAGCAGCCGGACGACGGCGAGCCCGGCGCCGTCCAGCAGCTCGGGAAGGTCGTCCGGGCCGAGCCGGGCCGGGTTGCCCAGCCGGTACGGCAGGCCGCTCGCGCGGGCGCTGAGCAGGTCGGTGTCGGAGGTGGACAGCAGGAGAACAGGGAGATCGCGCATGGCGCATCCTCACTCGGGGTCCGCGCCCCGGGTCGTCGGTCCGGAAACGGCCTGGAGTCTCCTGGCTCCCGGATCGACGCATCACCCCGGCCTTCCCGCCCGTTGCCGGGCCGTGGCCGTCGGTGGGGTTCGCTCCCCGGTGACAGTGGCGGGACCGCGCCGGATTCACACCGGCTTCCTCCACATGCCGTCGCCGTCCATCAGATCACGTCGTCCGACTTATTGCGAGATGTCGTTATTGCGATCAGCCGGGTTACCATCCTCGACGTGGCCGCCGACTTCTCCGGACCCCCCGTCCCCGACAACGTCACCGACCGGCATCCCGCCCCCGACACCGCCGGCCATCCCGCCCAGCCACCCCCCGCCGGCTCCTCCCCCATCCGGCATCCTGCCCCCGACCCCACCGGCCTTCCAGCCCAGGCACGCCTCTCCGGCTCTTCCCCCGTCCGGCGTTCCGGACCCGACGCCACCGGCCTTTCCGCCCAGGCACCCCTGGCCGGCTCCTCCCGCCGGACATCCGCGCGCGAGACCACCCGCCTTCCCGCCCGTCCCCATGCCCCTGCCCGGTCACAGCCGGACGCCTGCCCCGGGGCCCTGCAGACCCACGCGGCGGCCGACGGCGCGGTCGCCCGCGTCCGGACGCCGGGCGGCCTGCTCACCGCCGACCGGCTGCGCGTCCTCGCGGACGCCGCCACGAGGTGGGGTTCGGGCGTGATCGAGCTGACCTCACGGGCGAACGTGCAGGTGCGCGGGCTCGGCGAGGCGAGCGAGCGCACGTTCGCGGACCGGATGGCCGCCGCCGGGCTGCTGCCCTCGGCCACCCACGAGCGGGTGCGCAACATCCTCGCCGGCCCGCTGTCCGGCCTCGACGGGCGCGGCGTCGCCGACGTCGTCCCTCTCGTCCGCGCGCTGGACGCCGCCCTGCTGGCCCGCCCCGCCCTCGCGGAGCTGCCGGGCCGCTTCCTGTTCGCCCTCGACGACGGCCGCCGCGACCTGCTCCCCCTCCGCGCCGACCTCACCCTCCTCCCGGCCCCGCCCTCCCCCGCGCTTCCGCAGTACGACCGGCCGGCCGCCTCGGACCTGGAGAACAGCCGTCCCACTGCGGAGGAACCAGGTGGCGGCGGCATGTCCGCCGTGCGGCCGGAGACCGGCCACACGACCGCCGGGGACACCGGGCACGCCGGGAACACATGGAAGGCCGAGAACGAACTCGCGGCGACTCGGCACGCCCCGACCGGGAACGAACTCGGTCCGGGCGGATGCGTCCGGGACTCCGAGCACGGGCCGGGGACGGCCGAATGCGTGCTGCTGCTCGCCAGGGAGGACACCGGGCTGCGGCTCCGCCTGACGGACGCCGTACCCGTGATGATCGCCGCCGCCGAGGCGTTCCTGGCCGAGCGGACCGCCCAGGGCAGCGGCGCATGGCGCATCGCCGAGCTCATCGACGGCCCCGCCAGGATCACCGCCCGCCTCACCACCGGCACAGCCGGCGTCACCACGCTGCTCACGACCGGCGCGCCGGGCGGACCCACCGGCCCCGACACGCCGCCGGTGGCCGCCACCGGCCCGGGCCTCGGAACGGAACGGAGGGCCGAGGGCACGGACACGTGGCCCGGACGCCTGCCCGGGATCGTCGCCATGGCTGATGAGCGGGTCGCGCTGGTCGTCCTGGCCCCGCTGGGCAGGCTGGACACCGCCCAGGCGCACGCGGTGGCCGACGCGGCGGACGCCGGAAACGGAGAGGTCCGGCTGACCCCGTGGCGCACCCTCATCATCCCCGGCATCGCGCGCACCGGGGCGGCTGCATGGACATCCCGCCTGATGTCCGCCGGGCTGGTGACCGATCCGGCGTCCCCGTGGACCGGCGTCACCGCCTGCACCGGCCGACCCGGCTGCGCCAAATCGCTCGCCGACGTCCGGTCCGACGCGATCCTGGCCACCTTGCACCCACGCCCCGCCGCCGGACCGGCCCAACCACCCGCCTTCCCCCGCGTACCACCGCCCGCCGTGTCCGCACCGCCCACCGTCCCGCAGGCAACACACGCAGGCGGGGAGGCCACCGGGAGTGCAGATGCCACTGGAGCCGCACAAGGACGGCTCGCCACCGGGCACCGGCCATTCCCGGTGCACTGGGCGGGATGCGAGCGCCGCTGCGGACGGCCCGCCGGATCCGCCGTACTGGTGACCGCCACCGGCGACGGCTACCGCGTCGAGTCCGCAACCACGTCCGAGCACCACACCACCCTGCCGGCCACGGCGACCGCGATCGTCCGGGCCCGCACCGGGGATCACCAGTAGCGCCCTGACCGGGCCCGCCGCGGACTGCGGCTCACCGAAGGCGGGTGGTTGCCGATGACGCGTGGCCGTGAAGGTGTGAACCAGAGCCGGATGCCGGTTGGTTCGAGAGCCAGAGGTTGATCAACGGGCGCACAGTGTTGATGACTTCGAGAGCCATCCGGGAACAGCTGGAAGCGCCGGCGTGTCACAGCCGGTGACCAGCCGGAAGTCTGGTGCCGTCAGAAGACATGAATTCCGCGATGCGTGGCGTCATCTGAAACGAGTTCAAAGAAACCGGACGTCCCCGCCCGTGCTGCTGCGGCCGGACGGACACGTGGCCTGGGCCGGCGACGACCAGCAGGAGCTGCTCGACCACCTCCCCCGCTGGTTCGGCACCCCCGTCCTCGGTTGAAAGGCGAGCACGAGGAGGAGACGACCCCGGTGGTGCCGGGCCGCCCGGGATGCCCCGTCCGCAGATGAAGCGGACAGGAATACGGCCGGCCGCCTGCCCGGGTCGTATCTGCGCCTTGCATCCTGGCACAGGACGTGACCTTCACGGCCAGGGATCAGGCCGTCCATCAGGCAACTTATCAAACATATGATCGAAAACATCTGGAATCACGGCCTCCGCCGTGCTTATGATCTTGCCGTCCGCCGGCCGTCACGATCGGCCGGCCCTCGCTGACGGGGCGAAGAAGCCCCTCGGACGGAACGGGAGATCCATCTTGAGGCGTGCGCTGACCGCGTTCGGCATCGGCTTGAGTTTGTTGGGTTCCACGATCGTCGCCCAGCCGGCACAGGCCGCGAGCGTACTGATCGTCCCGCTGGCGGCCACGGTGCCGCAGGCGCAGCAGGTCGCGATGTTCTGGCTCGCCGACGGAGCCGCCAACCTGAAGAACGCCACCCCGTACGCCGTCGAGACCGCGACCGGCGGGCAGCGCCTGGCCACGGACATCGTTCCAGACGGCCGCCCGGGTTCTGTCGCGCCCGTGCAGGGGCCGGCCTCGCCGGAGTGGCAGATGCCCACGACCTCCGGCAAGGTGTTCTTCATCGGCAGCGACCTCCGGCCGCACTGGTGCACCGGCACCGCCATGCAGTCGAAGTACCGGAACCTCGTCGCGACGGCGGGTCACTGCCTGCTGGACGTCGAGGCTCCGATGGGCCCGCTCGCCAAGTGGGTCTTCGTCCCCGGTTACTCCGAGGGCTCAACCCCGTTCGGCCTGTACGTCGGGAAGCAGGCCAGTACGAACTATGACTTCGACGACATTCGGGACCACGACCGCGACTACGCCTTCGTCGACGTGTACGGCGGTGTCGTCTCCCCTTCCGGGGACGTGCTGACCAACGTCGGAAGGCTGGTGGACAACGTGGGCGGCCAGGGGCTCAGGTACAACCAGCCTCTCGCACCCACGGTCGACGTCTTCGGCTATCCCGCCGGCCCCAACCCCGACGGCACCCGGCCCTACACGGGCGAGATCCTCGAACGGTCGACCGGATCGACGTTCGCCATGACGGTCACGGGCCCTCCCATGGATCGGCCCATCGGCACGGACTCCCCGTTCACTGGTGAAGGCTCTCTCGGGTCCTCGTGGCTGACCAACTACACGGGCGACAGCGGTGTCGGGTATCTCAACGGCATCACGATCAGCGTTTCCGACACCGATGGCGACGATCTGTACGACACCAACGTCTCGCCGTACTTCGATGGTGAGTTGTACACGGTCTACCTGGACGCCGCCAACCGCTGGACCGGCTCCATCGCCTGAATCCCCGTCCCGGCCGCGCCGCCTCAGCGACGCTCAGGCGGCGCGGCCGACAAGGGTGCCGGCTCTGTCGATGACGATGACGTCGACCTCGACCGGGGCGCCGCGCAGGACGTCCAGAGCGGTGGCGCGGGCGCGGGCCGCGATCAGGTCGCCGAGGGGGACGCCCGCCGCCTGGCACAACGTGAGGGCGTGCAGGGCGCTGTTGGCGGTGCGGACGCGGGCCGCCAGCTCCTCGCCGCCGGACGCCGTCACCATGGCGGCCAGCGACTCGGTGTTCACCTGGGAGCGGCCGGAGTGCAGGTCGAGGTGGCCGTCGGCGAGTTTGGACAGCTTGCCGACACCGCCGGCCACGGTCAGCCGGGGCACGGGGTGGCGGCGCAGGTACTTCAGGACGGCGCCGGCGAAGTCTCCCATGTCGAGCAGCGCGTCCTCCGGCAGGCCGTACAGCTCGGTGGCGACCCGCTCGGAGGTGCTGCCGGTGCAAGCGGCGACGTGGCGGTGCCCGGCGGCGCGGGCGACGTCCACGCCGCGGCGGATGCTGTCGATCCAGGCCGAGCACGAGTAGGGGACGACGACCCCGGTGGTGCCGAGGATGGACAGGCCGCCCAGGATGCCGAGCCGGGGGTTCCAGGTGCGGCGCGCGAGTTCCTCGCCGCCGTCCACCGAGATCTCCAGGACGACGTCGCCGCTGCCGCCGTACGCGGCGGCGACCTCCGCGAGGTGGTCGCGCATCATCTGCCGGGGCACCGGGTTGATGGCCGGCTCGCCGACCGGGAGCGGCAGCCCCGGCTTGGTGACCGTTCCGACGCCCGGCCCGGCGCGGAAAGTAACACCGGTGCCCGGCAGGCCGTGCCGTACGGTCGCGCGGATCAGCGCGCCGTGCGTGATGTCCGGGTCGTCCCCAGCGTCCTTCACGACCCCGGCCCGTGCCCAGGGCCCACCTGGGGGGTCCTCCCCGAGCGCCTCGACGGCCAGCGCGAACGCCGGGCGCCGCCCGCGGGGCAAGGCGATCTCCACCGGGTCGGGGAAGGCTCCGGTGAGCAGCGCGGTGTAGGCGGCGGTGGCCGCCGCCGTCGCGCACGCGCCGGTCGTCCACCCGTACCGCAGCCCAGTGCTCATGGCACCAAGGATGCCCGCCCGCTGATCGGGATCGTCGCCGAGGCCCCGTCCAGACGACAAGGGCCTACATCGGCCTAGGTTTCCTGATGCCGTACGAAGGGCGGGGGGAACACCCACTTCCCGCCACTTTCAACGTATAGCGCACAGGGGGGCTTGCGGCAAGACCCCGGTCGTGCCGCAGAATCTCCCGCCGGGGCCGGAACCTGCGCGAAGACAGGGACTCGCGAAGCACGTGTGCGCTCGCGCACGTCCGCCGCCGCGGGAGGGCGGAGGCGGCCGGCCGGAAGGCGAACTCAGGGGGATGGGCGGTTCATGTACGACGTGATCATTGCCGGCGGCGGGCCGACCGGCTTGATGCTGGCCGGCGAGTTGCGGCTGCGTGGCGTGCGCACGCTCGTGCTGGAGCGGGAGGCGGAGCCGACCAGGCAGGTCCGCGCGCTCGGCCTGCACGCGCGCAGCATCGAGGTGATGGACCAGCGGGGGCTGCTCGAGCGGTTCCTCGCGCACGGGCGGCGGCACGAGGTCGGCGGCTTCTTCGCCGGCATCACCAAGTCCTCGCCCACGGGGCTGGACAGCGCGCACGCCTACGTCCTTGGTATCCCGCAGACCCTCACCGAGCGCCTGCTGGCCGAGCGGGCGCCGAGCTCGGCGCCGAGATACGGCGCGGCTGCGAACTGGCCGGCCTGAGCCAGGACGACCAGGGGGTGACCGCCGAGCTGGCGAATGGCACGCGACTGCGCTCGCGTTACCTGGTCGGCTGCGACGGCGGGCGCAGCACGGTACGCAAGCTCCTCGGCATCGGCTTTCCCGGCGAGCCGGCGAAGGTCGAGACACTGCTGGGCGAGATGGAGGTGAGCGAGGATCCGGCGACGGTCGCCGCCGTCGTCGCGCGGGTCCGCACGACCCAGCTGCGGTTCGGGCTCGGGCCTCTCGGAGACGGGGTGTACCGCGTCGTCGTGCCCGCCGAGGGGGTGGCCGAGGACCGTACGGTCCCGCCGACCCTGGAGGAGTTCAGGCGGCAGCTTCAGGTGGTCGCCGGCACCGACTTCGGCGTGCACTCGCCGCGCTGGTTGTCCCGTTTCGGCGACGCGACCCGGCTGGCCGAGCGCTACCGGGACGGCCGGGTGCTGCTGGCCGGCGACGCGGCGCACATCCACCCGCCGACCGGCGGTCAGGGACTCAACCTCGGGATCCAGGACGCGTTCAACCTCGGCTGGAAGCTGGCCGCCGAGGTGGCCGGATGGGCGCCGGAGGGGCTGCTGGACGGCTATCACACCGAACGGCACCCGGTGGCGGCCGCCGTGCTGGACAACACCCGCGCCCAGATGGAACTGCTGTCCACCGAACCCGGGCCGCAGGCGGTGCGCCGGCTGCTGTCGGAACTGATGGACTTCGAGGAGGTGAACCGGTACCTGATCGAGAAGGTCACGGCGATCTCGGTCCGCTACGACTTCGGCGAGGGCCACGAGCTGCTCGGCCGGCGCCTGCGGGACGTGGGGCTGAAGCAGGGACGCCTGTACGAGCGGATGCACGACGGACGCGGGCTGCTGCTCGACCGGACCGGCCGGCTCTCGGTCACGGGGTGGGCCGATCGGGTCGGCCACGTCGTCGACGCCGGCGAGGAACCGGACGTCCCCGCCGTGCTGCTGCGGCCGGACGGCCACGTGG
>NZ_BMNT01000029.1 GCF_014646695.1 Sphaerisporangium melleum | reverse complement strand
GGCCGACCGTGGTGTACGAGCTGGCCGGGGCCGATGTGTCGGAGATGATGCGGGCGGCCCGCCGGATCCTCACCGAACTGCTGGCCGACCAGCACGAGTTGCTCGCCGAGCTGGAACAGACCAGGTGACCGCTCACCGTACGGAAGTCCCCGGAGTACCCACCTTCGCCGGTGAACGCGTCGGGGGGCTTTCCGGGCTCGAGGAAGGACCGTTGCGCGGCGAGCGGGCACGACCGCACCGGCCGGAGCGGCCCGGTTCGCCGTTGCCGACGGCCGTGACGGGGCGCGGGTGACGCTGGTCGGACGCCGCCGCGAACTCACCGCGGTGGCACGGTTGCTCGAGCGGGCCGCGGCGGGGCACGGCGGCCACCTGACCGTCACCGGGGCGCCCGGTGCCGGCAAGTCCGAGCTGATCGCCGCCGCCGCGGATCTGGCGCGTTCGTGCGGGATACCGGTGTTCCACGTGACCGGCACGCTCGACGGGACCGGCCTGCCCCGTTGGATCGGGCTGCCGGACGCCTCCGGAGCGGGTGAGCCGGCGGCAGGTTCCGGGACGGCCGACCTCGACGGTGCCGCCCGGGCCATCGCCCAGGGCGGTCCGCGTCTGCTCCTGGTCGATGACGCCGACCGGGCCGGTGATAGTGCCGTTGAGTTCCTCACCCTGCTCGCCACCCACCTCGGGTCCGGCGCGACCGCCCTGATCGCGACCACCACGGCGCCGGTCGGCCCGGCGCCGGTGCTGCACCTGCGCGGCCTGACCGAACCGGAACTGGCCGAACTGCTTCCCGGCCTGCCGCTCGACGCGGTCCACGCGGTGTGGCTGGCCTCCGGTGGCCTGCCCGCGGCCGCGATCGGCCTGGCCGGCGAGCTGGCCGGGCTCGACCACACCGCGGACGCGATGGTGCACCTGGCGCTGACCACGCCCTCGCGGGCGGAGTTCCTCGATCTCGACGCCGGTCTGGTCCGCCTGCTGGAAACGGTCACCGAGCGCGCACCGGAGCCCGGCACCCGGGCCCGGGTGCTGGCCCGGCTCGCCCGCGAGCTGCTGGGCGACCCGTCGGCCGGTCCGCGGCGGCGAGAGCTGATCGACGAGGCGACGGAGCTGGCGCGGAGATGCGGCGACCCCGGCACGATCGCCGAGGTCCTCGACTCCCGCCTGCACGCGCTGTGGGACCCCGCCGCCGCTCACGAGCGGCTGGGCACCGCCTCGGAGATCGTGGTCCAGGCGCGGCGCGCCGGCGACGCCGAAGCCGAGCGGCGGGGGCTCTTCTGGCGCTTCACCGCCCTGGCCGAGCTGGGCGAGCTGGTCTCCGCCGAGGCCGCCCTCACCGCGTACGCGCGAGCGGGTGAGCTGGCCGGCGATCCCGCGGCGGCCGTGGTGGTGCTGGCACGCCAGGCGATGCTGGCGACCGTCCGCGGCCGCTTCGCCATGGCAGAGGCGCTCGCGGAGAAGGTACGCGAGCAGGGCCGCCGGGTGGGGCTGTCCGACACCGACCGCCTGGCAGGGACGCTGCGAGGCGAGATCGCCTCACTGCGCGGGGAGCACGAGTCGCTGGTGGCCCCGTGGCAGGACCTCGCCCGGCGACTGCCCGGGCACTTCTTCGAGGCGGCCGCCGCCCGGGCACTGGCCGGGGCCGGTCGCGGCGAGGAGGCGAGTCTCGAGGTGGAGCGGCTGCTGCCGAGCGTGCTGGCCGGGTCCGGGCCACGCTGGCTGGGAGTCTGCGCCGACCTGGCGTTCGTCGCCGCGCGGGCGGGCGAACCGGCGACGGCACAGGCCCTGTACGACGCGCTGCTGCCTTACCGGGGACGCCTGGTGGTCTGGGGCGGCGCCAACACGATCACCGGGCCGGTCGACGACTATCTGGGCCGGCTCGCCGCCCGGCTGGACCGGCCGGGCCTGGCGGTGTCCCATCTGGAGGAGGCGGCTCTGCTGGAGCAACGGATCGGAGCCCTGCCCTGGCTGGCCGGCACACTGGCCGCCCGGGCGCGGGCGCTGACCGCACGCGACGGCGAAGGCGACCGGCGGCGGGCGCAGGAGGATCTGCGGCGAGCGGGTTCGATCGCGCAGCGCCTCGGCCTGAAGACGGTCCTATCCACGCTGGAGGCGCCTGCGGACGAGTGGCGCCTGCACCGCGACGGCGCCGACTGGCTGCTTCAGGCGGGAGCCGAGACGGCCAGGCTGCGCCACGGGCGCGGGATGGAGTACCTGCGGGCCCTGCTGGCCGCACCCGGACGGGAGATCGCCGCGCTGGATCTGGTCGCCGGAGGTGCCGGCCTGCGGGCCCGCGACAACGACCCGCTGCTGGACGAGGCCGCTCGCATGGCCTACCGGCGACGGCTGCGGACGCTCGACGACCAGCTCGCCGGCGCCGACCGGGCCGGCGACGCCGAACGGGCGAGCGACCTGCACACCGAGAGGGCCGCCCTGCTGGAGGAGCTGCGGCGGGCCGGCGGGCTCGGCGGCCGGCCGCGCGTGCATGGCGGGGAAGCCGAAAGAGCCCGGGTCAACGCCACCCGGGCCGTGCGGGCCGCGGTCGGCCGGGTGGAGGCGGCGGCGCCGCTGGCGGGGGCCCACCTGCGGGCGTCCCTGCGCACCGGCCGCTTCCTGCGCTACCAGCCCGCCCCGGGCGGTCCCGCCCGCTGGAACGTGTGACCCGCCTCACGTACAAATCGTGCACTCCAGAGTTACGCCTTCCGGGCGAGACCTCGAACTCTGGAGCGCGACATGTCCCACACCGGCTACTACGGCGGCCTCGCCGCCGACGATCACGGCTCGGCCGGCGACCGGCCTGCGCTGGTCCTGCTGCACGGGCTCACCTACGACCGGCGCCAATGGGGGCCGCTGCTGGGTGAGCTGGCGAGGCTCGACCCGGGCCGGCGGGTGCTGGCCGTCGACCTGCCCGGGCACGGGGGGTCGCCGCGGTGGGACCACTACGACCTCGACGAGGTCGTGGCCGCCGTGCACGCGGCGGTGACCGAGGCCGGGCTCGCCGCGCCGATCGTGGTGGGGCACTCGCTCGGCGGCGTGCTGGTGACCAAGTACGCCGCGGCCCATCCGGCCCGCGGCGTCGTCAACATCGACCAGCCGTTGCTGGTGGGCCGGTTCGGCGACATCCTGCGGCAGGCCGAACCGGTGCTGCGCGGCCCGGCCTGGAGCCAGATCTGGGACCGGATGCTCGCCACCATGCAGGTCGACCGGTTGCCGCCGGCGGCGCGGGACCTGGTCGCAACGGCCACCGGCCCCCGGCAGGACCTGCTCCTCGGCTACTGGAACGAGATCCTGGTCGACTCCGCCGAGGAACTCGGCCGGCGCCGGGCCCGCGACCTGGAGGTGATCCGGTCCAGCGGGGTGCCCTACCGCTACGTGAGCGCGCATCAGCCGGATCCGGCGTACCTGGAGTGGCTGACGTCGGCTCTGCGCGATCTCACCGTCACCGTGCTGCCCGGTGGTGGCCACTTCCCGCACGTGGTCCACCCCCGCGAGATGGCCGGGCTGCTGACCGGCTGAGCCGGCCCTCGGCCACCACGCACTCCGTACGGAGATCCCCCGCCGGCCGGGTCCCGGCCGGCTCGACGATCGGAAGACATGATGTGCCGAGGTCACCCGGTTGTGCCGGCACATCGCCACGGCGTACGGGCCGAACGCCGAGGGCCATTCGGTGACGGTGAACGACGACCAGCGGTACGAGTTCGCTCGTACGGTGATCTCCGAGGTCCTCGGCGCGGAAACGGTCTCCTCTGGCGGCTTGAGTGTGCCCCCAGGGCACGGTGTTCCCTGGTGCGTGGAGCAACCATCTCGACCCAGGAGGACCGCCCGATGTCCGTGCCAGGACCCGCCCAGACCTCGGCCTCGGCCGCGCGCCCGAGCTCACCGCACCAGGCCGACGACCCGGCACCCGGCCGTCGCGGGCCGGGTGCCGACGGCTCCCGGCCGTTCGGTGCCCACGTCCGCATGAGCTGGTGGAGGCCGCTGGTCGTCCTCGTCGTGCCGCCGGTCGTGATGGTGCTCCTGCAGATCCTGCTGTACCAGGTCGTGGGCGTCATCGAGGGCAGCGACGACCCGATGTCCGCCACCTTCACTCCGCTGAAGCTCTTGGCCGTCAACCTGAGCGTGGGCATCGCGGGCGTGGTGGCGATCCTGCTGCTGGCACGGCTGGCGAAGGTGCCGTGGCGCAGCCTGATCAGCTCGCCACGGGCGTTCGACGGCCGGCGCTTGGCGCAGTACCTGCTCGGCGCGTCCCTGCTGGTGGGCGCCGGCATCGGCGTGGTGGCGCTGGTCGCCCCCGAGTCCCCGGGCTGGGTCGCGTTCGGTGTCTCCGGGACGACGATCCTCATGCTGGTGATCACCGTGCTGAGCACCCCGCTCCAGTCCGTCGGCGAGGAGCTGATGTTCCGCAGCGCCGTGCTGCCCGCCGCCGCGTCCTGGGTGCGCGCGGCTCGCCCGGCCCTCGCCGTCGGTCTGGTGGTCTCCAGCCTGGCCTTCGCGGTCGTTCACGGGTCCAGCGACCCCTGGCTGTTCGGCTACTACGCCTTGCTCGGCGTTGCCACGGGACTGATGGCGATCATCAGTCGCGGCATCGAGGCGCCGGCCGCGTTCCACGTCGCCAACAACGTCCTGTTCTCGAGCGTCAATACGCTGATGGCGGACGGTGAGGGCTACACCATCGACCGGTCCACCGACACCGGTGATGCGGCTCTGCTGATCCTCGCCGCCGTCAACATCGCCATGGTCGTCCTCGTCTGGGTGCGCGAGCGACGTGCACGGCGCACGACCTAAAATCGGCACCGGACGACGAGGTGAGGGCCCATGACCTGGAGCACACGCGAGATCGCCGACCTGGCGGGCACCACGGTGAAGACGGTGCGCTACTACCACCAGGTCGGGCTGCTCGACGAGCCCGACCGCGAGCCCAACGGCTACAAGCGCTACGAGGTGCACCACCTGACGCGGCTCCTGCAGATCAAGCGCCTGACCGGGCTCGGTGTACCGCTCGCGCAGGTGGCCGAGATGGGCACGAGCGACGAAGGGCGGGCCTCCGTCTTCCGGACCGTCGACGCCGAGCTCGAGGCGACGATCCGGCGGTTGGAGAGCATCCGGCGAGAGCTGGCCACCCTGGCGCAGCCGGGTGCGTCACCGGAGGTGCCGACCGGCTTCAGCGGACTGGTCCAGGACCTGCGCGACAACGACCGCGCCCTGCTGACGATCTACGCCCGGCTTTTCTCGGACGAGTCGATGGAGGTGTTGCGCCGAACGCTCGAAGCACACCCGAACGACGATCTCGACGAGGCGTTCCGCGACCTGCCCGAAGACGCCGACGATGCCACCCGTCAGGCCCTCGCCGAGCAGCTCGCGCCCTTCATCGACCCGGGCGCCACCGCACACGGTGTGACGATGGAGCCGCGAGCCACCACGCCAGGCCGGGCCGAGGCGGCGCGGCGTGCCGCCGGTCACGCCCTCAGGGCGCTCTACAACCCCGCCCAGGTCGACGTACTCCGCCGAGCGCACCTGCTCCACGAGGCCGGCGACGGCGACCCCGCTCAGATCGATGTGCTCACCCGCGCCGGCATCACGGTCAGTGCTCAGCCGTCGTCCGACGACCGCGGAGACGACGAGAAGCCGTCGTCTGCTCGGTGATGTGACCACGTTCTGGGAACACCGCGGGGAGAAACACACTCTTCTGCACTCTCGCGGGCGCCGTGCTGAGCGACCTGGCGCCGGCGGGTCGGGCTCAGGTGAGGTCGCCGGGGGTGGGGCCGGCGCCGAAGGGCAGGCGGGCGGTGGAGCGGGAGCGGTAGGCCGAGGCCAGGGCGAGGCGGGCCCGCTCGGCGCCCTGTCCGGTGAGCCGGTAGTAGCGGCGGCGCGGCCTGCCCTCGGCGGCGTGCTCCTCGGGGCGCTCCCAGCGGCTCTCCAGCCAGCCCGCCCGCTCCAGGCGGGCGATGATCGGATAGATCGTCCCCGAGGGCAGGCCGGTGGCCTCGCACATCTGCAGGCCGTACCACTCCCGGGACGGCTCGCTCAGCGCCATGCGCAGCAGCGCCTGGGTCTGCATGGTCATCCGGGGCCCGCTCATGCCTAGAACTCTACATAGGCAGGGTGCGGTCCGGTGGTGACACCTTGCCTACCCGGCGCGCTCGCCGGTCCTGGGGGGTGCGGGCGCGCCGGGCGCGGGCGCTACCGGGCCGGTGCGGCGGCGTTGTCGTAGGCGGTGCGCAGCGCCGAGGCGAACACCTCCACCGGCTGGGCGCCCGACACGCCGTAGGCGCGGTTGAGTACGAAGAACGGCACGCCGGTGATGCCGAGCGCCCGCGCCTCGCGAAAGTCGTTCTCGACGTCCTCGCGGTGGGCGTTGCTCTCGACGACGCGGCGTGTCTCCTCCTCGGGCAGGCCGATCTCGACCCCGAGCCGGACCAGCGTCTCGGGATCGTCGACGATCTGCCTCTCGATGAGCTGGGCGCGCATGAGCCGTTCGTGGGCCTGCCCCGCCAGGCCGTGCTCACCGGCCAGGTGTAGCAGGCGGTGGGCGTCGATCGTGTTCACCATGATCGAGTGCTCCAGGTCGTAGGCCAGGCCCTCCTGCGCCGCGATCTGCGTGACGCGTGCCTGCATCTGGCGCACCTGGCCGGGGGAGGCGTTCATCTTCTCGGCCAGCATCTCGGGCACCGGCCTGCGCACGCCCTGCGGGAACTGCGGGTCGAGCTGGAAGCCGCGCCACACCACCTCGACCTCGCCGGCGTGCTCGAAGCGTTCCAGAGCTTGTTCCAGGCGCCGCTTGCCGATGTAACACCAGGGGCACACGACGTCGGACCAGACCTCGACGCGCACCCGCACCGGGGCGCTCACTGGCACAGCCCGTCGGTGCAGGCCGGCGCCTGAAGGTCACCGAGGACGATCAGGGCGGAGGGCGCCGCGCCGCCGGTGGCCGCCGGGGCCGGGGTGTCGTGCGGGGCTGCGTCGAGGACGGGCTCGGGGGGAGCCGCCGCGTACTGGTCGGTGGACATGTGGGTGCCGCCTTTCCGGTCGGGGTCCTGCTGCGTGGCCTGTCGTCCGCTCTGATCGCGGTGCCGCCGGCCGCGCGGTCGCGGCCGGCGCACGGGTCAGGCGACGGGGTCGGGGGTGATGGGGAAGTTGAGCCGGAACACGTTATCGGGGTCGTAGGCCGCCTTGACGCGGCGGAGCCGTCGCAGGGTGGCCGGCGGGAACGCCTTGGCCAGCAGGGCCTGGTCTCCGTGTGACTCGAAGCTCAGGTAGATCGCCTCGGCCCTCAGGCGATCCCAGTTCCGCCCGTCGCCGACGTCGTGGAACACCCCGGTCAGGGAGAAGTTCTGCGTGCGGTGCGCGTAGGCGGTGGCCTCGGGTGCGAGGTCGTTGACCGCGCCGCCGACCGTGCGCACCTGTGCCATGCCCACGCCGCCGCCGGTGAGCAGGCCGGCCAGTGTGGCGGCGGTCTGTTCGTCCAGGTGGTCGACCAGGGCCGAGCGGACGCGTCCGCTGCCCTGCCCGTGGTGCTCGCCGTGGTGCGCGGGTACCACGGCGGCGTAGGGGGTCAGCGTGGCCTGCTGCCGCAGCACCGGGCCGAGGGACAGGAACGGCTCGATGGCCGACACCGCGGCGTCGGTGTCGTCGCCGGCGAAGACCATGAGGGTCTGGGCGAGGATCTGCCCGCCCTGGCCGGTGAGGAACAGGGTCAGGAACGGGGTGAGGGCGCGCGGGCCGTCCTCGGTCAGCCGGCCGAACTCCCGCAGGAAGGCGGCGGTGTCGGAGGCGTCATGCGTCAGGTGCGCGAAGACGACCTCGCGCAGTTCGGCGGCCTCGATGTCGAAGGAGGTGACCACGCCCATGTTGCCGCCGGCGCCGCGCAGGGCCCAGAACAGGTCGGGGTGCTCACCGGCGTCGGCGCGTACGACGCGGCCGTCGGCCAGCACCACCTCGGCGCCGACCACGCGGTCGATGGTCAGCCCGTAGGAGCGGGCCAGAAATCCCTGGCCTCCGGCGGTCGCCAGGCCGCCGACGCCGACGTCCCCGTAGTCCCCGGAGCTGATGGCCAGCCCGTGCGGGGACAGGGCCTGCGCGACCTCGCCCCAGCGGGCGCCGGCGCCCACGCGTACCAGCCGCCGCCCGCGGTCGATCACCTCGACGCCGTTCATCGCGCCGACGTCGACGATGATGCCGCCGTCGTTGGTGGAGCGCCCGCTGATGCCGTGACCGCCGCTGCGCACCGACAGCGGCACCCGCTGCCGCCGGGCGTAGGTCAGGGCCTCGGCGACCTGCCCGGGCGTGGCGGGGCGCAGGACCAGGCCGGGGGAGCCGGGCCAGACGTAGCTGGAGCGCACCCGCCGGTAGTCGCGGTCGCCGGGCCGTACCGCGGTCGCCGACAGCGACGCAGGCAGCGCGTCGTGGTCGATGCCCGGCGCCTTCGGCGCCGTCGCGCGGGCCGTGCCCGGGGCGGCGCCGGTGGAGGTGCGTTCGGCGGCCACGGCCTGGCGCAGGCCCGGGGCCACCTCCTCGGCGAAGGTCTGGATCGCGCGCGGGTCGTCGGAGGCGAGGATGAACGTGCCGACCCCCTCCTGCAGTGCCAGTGGCAGGAGTTGCTCCACCCAGGTGGCGGGCGGTCCCTGCAGCATGCCGGTCTCCCCGGTGCCGAAGCCGCCCGCGATGTTGAGCAGCCGGCGGATCTCGCGCGGGTCGCGCCCGGCCTCCTCGGCCGCCTCGTCGATCATCTTGTGCCCGGCGGTCAGCTCGTCGAGGGTGAGGTAGGCGAGGCTGGGCAGCCAGCCGTCGGCCTTGGCGCCGGTCAGGCGGAGCATGCGCGGCTTGTAGGCGCCGAGCCAGATCGGCACCGGGTGCGCGGGCGCGGGTCCCCGCTTGGCGCCGCGCACCGAGTGGTAGGTCCCCTCGACGCGCAGCGGCCGGCGCTCGCCGGCGTCCCACACGCCGCGGATGATGTCGATCGCCTCGCTCAGCGCGTCCACGGCCTGGCCCGGGGTGAGCCGGCGGCCGCCCATGGCCTCGATCGCGTCCCAGAAACCGCCCGCGCCCAGGCCGAGCTCGACGCGGCCGCCGGACAGCAGGTCCAGGCTGGCCACCGATCTGGCCAGCACGGCGGGGCCGCGCAGGGGCAGGTTGAGGACGTTCCCCGACAGGTGGATGCGCTCGGTCCGGGCGGCGGCCCAGCTCAGCAGGGTCCAGGTGTCCAGGAAGGCGCTCTGGTAGGGGTGGTCCTGGAAGGTGGCCAGGTCCAGGCCGGCCTGCTCGGCCAGGCGGGCCAGGGCGACGACCGCGTCGGGACGGCGGGCGTCGGGTGTGATGAACACGCCGAACCGAAGGTCGTGGCCGTAGTCGGGCATGTGGAGAGCCTCCCCGAAAGTGGTGGACGTATCAACCATACCTCGCCGGTGGGTGACGTATCAACCTCCTTGCGCGTAGGGTGGACGCATGACCATGCAGCAGCAGGCGGACACCGGTGTTCCCGAGCTGGAGGCCTGGCGCCGCTACACCGCCGCGCACGCGCAACTCGCCACCCACCTGTCCCGCGAGCTCACCCGCGCCACCGGCCTGTCAGAGGCCGACCACCAGGTCCTCGACGCGCTGCTGGACGCGCCGCAGGGGCGCATGCGGGCTCTGGAGCTGCGCTACACCCTGCAGTGGGAGAAGAGCCGGCTGTCCCACCAGGTCGCCCGGATGACCGGCCGGGGGCTGGTCGACCGGGTCGCGTGCCCGCAGGACGCCCGCGGCTGGGACATCGCCCTCACCGGCGCGGGACGCGAGGCCGCGGTGCGGGCACGGCGGGTGCGGGAGGAGTCGGTGCGCCGCCTGGTCGTGGACACCCTGGGCGCCGAGCGGCTGGCCGGTTTCGCCGAGGCCGCCGCCCTGCTGGCCACCCGGCTCCAGCAGGCCGCCCTGCAGGACCCCGACTGCCGCGCCGCCCGCGCCGAACTGGAGCGCAACGGCGCATCCCTGCCGGAGTGAGCTCCGGCAAGTGGGCGCGAGAGCGCCGGCACGAGCCTCTCGCTCGCCCCTTGACCGGGGTGCCGGACTGGTCACATCCGGCCGAGATCCGCCCGCTGCCGGCTGGACACCGCTCTGGGCGCGGGCCGCGCCCGGCAGCAAGAGATCGGCGGGCAGTGCGCTGTCGATATCCGGTGTCGCGGCGGCGCCTCACCTGTTAGAACACCGGTATGGCGGATCACGGCATCATCGTGGTCGGCGCCGGCATCATCGGGGCGTCACTGGCGTACCACCTGGCCGGGCGCGGCCGACCCGTCACGTTGATCGATGCAGGCCTGCCTGGTTCGGGCGCCACCCGCGCTTCTTTCGCCTGGATCGGACGACCGGCCGCCTGCGACCTGCCCTCGGCGCCGCTGCGTCACCTCGCGCTGGAGGAGTACCGGCGGCTGGAGGGTTCCGGTGATCTGCTCGGCGGCGGCGTGGCCGCATCGCCGCCGAACGGCTCGGGTGACAGGAGGCGGTGATCAATCCGGGCTTCGGCCTGCCGCGAGATGCTCGAGGCGGCCGGCGCGGCCCTCCAGGTAGTGGCGCTCGGGCAGGCTGGTGGTGCGGCGCGCGGCGGCGCGGTAGGCGGCGTGGGCGCCGGGCAGGTCACCGGCCATCTCCAGCAGGTGAGCCCGTACGGCGTCCAGCCGGTGGTGGCCGGCCAGCCGCTCGTCACCCTCCAGCGTGGCGAGCAGCGCCAGCCCGGCGGCGGGACCGTCGGCCATGGCCAGGGCGACGGCGTGGTTCAAGGTGACCACCGGGCTCGGCGCCACGCGGGAAAGCAGCCGGTACAGGGCCAGGATCTGCGGCCAGTCGGTCCGCTCGGCGGTGGGCGCCTCGGCGTGGACGGCCGCGATGGCCGCCTGGAGCTGGTACGGGCCGAGCGGCGCCCCCGCCAGCGCGGCGGCGATCAGCGTCAGGCCCTGGTGGATCTGCGCGTGGTCCCACCGGCCGCGGTCCTGCTCGGCCAGCGGGATGAGCCGGCCGGTGTCGTCGGTGCGCGCCGCGCGGCGGGCGTCGGTCAGCAGCATCAGCGCCAGCAACCCGGCCACCTCGCCGTCCGCGGGCAGCAGCCGGTGGACGGCGCGGGTCAGCCTGATCGCCTCGCCGGTCAGGTCGGCGCGGTGCAGGTCGTCCCCGGAGCTGGCGGTGTACCCCTCGTTGAAGATGAGGTAGAGCACGTGCAGGACCACGCGCAGCCGTTCGGCCCGTTCGGATTCCGGCGGCGGGCCGAAGGGGATGCCGGTGGCCTTGACGCGCTGCTTGGCGCGGCTGATCCGCTGCGCCATGGTGGCCTCGGGCACCAGGAAGGCATGGGCGATCTGGGCCGTGGTCAGGCCGCCGACCGCGCGCAGGGTGAGCGCGAGCTGTGAGGGCTGCGACAGCGCCGGGTGGCAGCACATGAACAGCAGCAGCAGGGTGTCGTCCCGGTCTGCCGGGGCGTCCTCGCCCGGTCCCTTCGTCACCTCGCCGCCGGGTGTCATCGCGGTGACGGTGACCTCGCGGGCCCGGCGCGCCTGGTCGCTGCGCCACAGGTCGGTCAGCCGGCGCGTCGCGACGGTGACCAGCCACGCCTTGGGGGCGTCCGGCACGCCCTGCTTCGGCCACTGCACGGCGGCGGCCAGCAGGGCCTCCTGGACGGCGTCCTCGGCGGCGTCGAACCGGCCGTGCCGCCGCACCAGGGCGCCGAGGACCTGCGGGGCCAGCTCGCGCAGCAGCTCCTCGACCTGCTGGCCGGTACGCACAACCACCCCCCGCGTGCCGTTCGGTGCGGCCCGGCCCGCGCCCGCGGCCGCCGTGCGCCCGGCCAGCATACGGCGGCCGGCGCCGCCCTCACGCTCTCGCCGGAGCCGGGCCGCGCCCGTTCATCCGGTGGCCGCGCGAGCGGGGGCGTGGTCACGCGGCCACGCGTGAGGTGTCCGTCAGGGGCAGCGCTCCCTTCGGCCGTGGGCCGGAAGCGCGTCCCGCGCGCTGTGGCCTGGTGGGTCAGCGCCAGCCCTTGTCGTCCACGCCGCCGGGGATCGGCGCGCCGGGGTCGTAGGGCAGGCGGGTGAAGACGAAGGTGTTCAGATCCAGGTACCCGGCGGTCCCGTCCGGGCGGCGCACCACGCGCAGGGTCTCCCCGGCGTAGTAGCCGTCCAGGCCCAGCCAGGTGCCGTCGTCCTTCGCGGCGAACCGGGAGGCCCGCCCCTGCCCGTTCACCGGGCCGAGCACGAAGTCGCGGCCGGGCAGCAGCCGCAGCAGGAACGCCGCCGGGCCCCAGTACCAGGGGCCGGTCAGCTCCAGCATCTCGGTGTCGGCCGGGGACGGCGTCCAGGGCCGCGGGATGACCGGCTCGTGGGCGTCGATGATGTCCAGCAGGTCGGTGAGGAGCGGGGGCCGCAGCCCGGAGGTGGTGTTGGCCAGGCACAAGACCCCCGACCCGTCGGCGGGGTCGCCCCAGACCGCGGCGAGGAAGCCGGGCATCGACCCGCCGTGCCCGGCCAGGCGCCGCCCGCGGTGGCGCAGCAGCTGGATGCCCAGCCCGAAGCCCACGCTCCAGGCGTCGGTGTCGTCCACCCCGATCGGCTCGCGCATCTCGGCCAGGGTCGAGGGGGCAAGGACGTCCGGATCCCCCAGGGACAGAAACCGCACCCACCGCGCCAGGTCGTCGCAGGTGGACCAGAGCTGACCGGCCGGAGCCATCGCCCCGGCGTCGTGCTCGGGCTCGGGCAGCAGCACGTCGGCCCACGGGTGGACGGCGTATCCGCGGGCGTGCGGCTCGCGCGGCCGGGTGGTGGTGTCGCCCATCCCCAGCGGCTGGAGGATCTCCTCGCGCGCCGCCTCGGCCCAGCCGGTCGCGCGGTGCCGGGCGACCACCTCGCCGAGCAGGGCGAACCCGACGTTGGAGTAGTGCAGGCGGCGGCCCGGCCGGTGGCGGGCGGTGCCGGCGTCCAGCGCCGCGGTCAGCGACCCGATGTCGGCGCCCGGCACGCGCTCCCACCACGGCCCGGGCGGCTCGGCGGTCAGCCCCGCGGTGTGCGACAGCAGCTGGGCGAGGGTGACCTCCCCGACCGGGGTGCCGGGAAGGTGCCGCGACAGCGGGTCGTTCAGCTCCAGCGCGCCCTCGTCGCGCAGCCGCATCACCAGGACGGCGATCAGGGTCTTGGTGATCGAGCCGATGCGGTACTGGGTGGCGGGGGTGGGCGCGGCGCCGTCCTCGACGGCGCCGCGCGCGCCGAACCACACCGGCTCGCCGTCGCGCAGCACCATGGTGCTCAGTGAGGGCAGCCGCGCCTCGGTCTGCTCGATCGCCACGCGGCGCAGCAGCGCGCGCGCCGTAGCCTCGAGAATCGCCGCCATCCGCCGTCTCTCCTTATTGCCGGGCCGGGAACAGTGCCACCCTAGCCGGGGCCGGATCCGCCGCCCCTCTCCCGCGGCCCGGATGAGGAGCCCGCCGCGCGCCCCGGCGGGGGCCCTTGATCGGGCGAGGGCGCCGCGCGGGAGGCGGGCTGGGGGAGAATACCGGCCATGACCACCTCCGCGGCGGAAGGACCTCCCCCCGGTCACGTGCTGAACGCCGTGCTCGAGCGCATCACCTACGCCAACGAGGAGACCGGGTACACCATCGCCCGGGTGGCGGCCGAGCGCAGCGGGCCCGACCTGGTGACGGCGGTGGGGCCGCTGCTCGGGGCGCAGGTCGGCGAGAGCCTGCGGCTGACCGGCCGATGGACCTCCCATCCCAAGTACGGCAGGCAGTTCGAGGTGTGGTCCTACACCACGGTGCTGCCCGCCACGGTGCAGGGCATCCAGCGCTACCTGGGGTCCGGCCTGATCAAGGGCATCGGCCCGAAGATGGCCGAGCGCATCGTCGGCCACTTCGGGGTCGCGACGCTGGAGGTCATCGAGGCCTCGCCCGAACGGCTGGTCGAGGTGCCGGGCCTGGGCCCCAAGCGCACCAAGATGATCGCCGCCGCCTGGGAGGAACAGAAGATCATCAAAGAGGTGATGATCTTCCTGCAGGGGGTCGGGGTGTCCACCTCCATCGCGGTGCGCATCTTCAAGCAGTACGGCGAGCAGTCGATCACGGTGGTGCGCACCGAGCCCTACCGGCTGGCCGAGGACGTGTGGGGCATCGGGTTCAAGACCGCCGACACCATCGCCCAGGCCGTCGGCATCCCGCACGACAGCCCCGAACGGGTCAAGGCCGGGCTGCGCCACACCCTGTCCCAGGCCGCCGACGCCGGTCACTGCTTCCTGCCCGCGCCCAACCTGGTGGGCGACGCGGTGAAGATCCTGCAGGTGCCGGCCGAGCTGGTGACCGGCTGCCTGGAGGAGCTGGTCACCGCCGAGGGCGTGATCCGCGAGGAGGTCCCCGCCGGGGACGGGACGGTGCCCGCGGTCTACCTGGTGCCCTTCCACCGGGCCGAGCTGTCGCTGGCCGGCGGGGTGCGCCGCCTGCTGGAGGCCGGCGCCGACCGGCTCGGCGCGTTCGCCGGCGTCGACTGGGACGCCGCGCTGGCCTGGCTGCGGGAGCGCACCGGGTCCGAGCTCGCCCCCGAGCAGTCCGAGGCGGTGCGCCTGGCGCTCACCTCCAAGGTCGCCGTGCTGACCGGCGGGCCCGGGTGCGGCAAGAGCTTCACCGTGCGCTCGATCGTGGCGCTGGCACGGGCCAAGAAGGCCAAGGTCGTGCTGGCCGCGCCCACCGGCCGGGCCGCCAAGCGGCTGGCCGAGCTGACCGGGCACGAGGCCACCACCGTGCACCGCCTGCTGCAACTGCGGCCCGGCGGGGATGCGACCTTCGACCGCGACAACCCGCTGGACGCCGACCTGCTGGTGGTGGACGAGGCCTCCATGCTGGACCTGCTGCTGGCCAACAAGCTGGTCAAGGCGGTGGCGAGCGGGGCCCACCTGCTGTTCGTGGGCGACGTCGACCAGCTCCCCTCGGTCGGGGCCGGCGAGGTGCTGCGCGACCTGCTGGCCGCCGAGGCCGTCCCGCGGGTGCGGCTGACCCAGATCTTCCGCCAGGCCCAGCAGTCGGGGGTGGTCGTCAACGCCCACCGCATCAACACCGGGCTGCACCCCACTCTGGCCGGGATGAGCGACTTCTTCCTGTTCCCCTGCGAGGAGCCCGAGGAGATCGCCGCGCTGACCGTGGACGTGGTGGCCCGGCGCATCCCCCGCAGGTTCGGGCTGAACCCCAGGCGGGACGTGCAGGTGCTGGCGCCGATGCACCGCGGCGCGGCCGGGGCGGGCAACCTCAACACGGCCTTGCAGGAGGCGCTGACCCCCGCCCGCGAGGGCATGCCCGAGCGGCGGTACGGCGGGCGGGTCTTCCGCATCGGCGACAAGGTCACCCAGTTGCGCAACAACTACGACAAGGGCGTGGCGGGGGTGTTCAACGGCACCGTGGGCGTGGTCACCGACCTGCGGCCCGAGGACGGCAGGCTCACCGTGCTGACCGACGAGGACGAGAGCGTCGAGTACGCCTTCGACGAGCTGGACGAGCTGGCCCACGCCTACGCCGTGTCCATCCACCGCTCGCAGGGCAGCGAGTATCCGGCCGTGGTGGTCCCGCTGGCCACCAGCGCGTGGATGATGCTGCAGCGCAATCTGCTCTACACCGCGGTCACCCGGGCCAAGAAGCTGGTGGTGCTCGTCGGCTCCCGGCGGGCCCTGGCCCAGGCGGTGCGCACCCGCGGCGCCGGCCGCCGCCACACCGGCCTCACCCACCGCCTCCGCCAGGGCTGACCCCACGCCCGCTCATGCGGGCGAGCGCGTCGCCCGGCCCGTACCGTCGGCGCCGGACCGCGCCGTATCCGCGGTCAGGGCCGGACCAGGCCGATCGCGCCGCGCGAGGCCGATGAGGCCCGCCGCGTCCGGGGCCCGGCGCGCGCAGTGGTGCCGCCCTGGTGCCGGCCGATGCGGCGGCGAGCCCTGCGGGTGCCTTCTTCCGGACGTGCCGATTCCTACTTAACGGGCATTCAGGTTTTTTTCCGGTACGTCGAAGGGCCGGAGAAACATGCTCCGCGCTGCCGCCGTCTCCCTCGTGAAGATGTCCGCCGGGCGGGTGACCGTAGGCACCGGCCCGGTCACCCACGGCCAGAGTCCGCAGGTGACCAGGGTCACCTGCGCCGGGGTCCGTGCGGGTGGCAGGTGTCCGGATGGGCCCGATCCAGGCCGCGGAGGTGGCCGAAATGTGACCCAAGGCATCCAAAACGTGCACGTTCCAGTGCCAATCCCTATTAGGGTTTTTATCAGTACTTTGCTGTGTGCTGGGGGAGAGATCGTGCCGGACTTGCGCCACCGTCTGAGGGCTTTGGTCGCCGTGTCGGCCACGGCGACGGCCCTGCTGCTGACCGCGTCCTGCTCGGGCGGCGCCACGGGCCCGGGGTCGGCGGGCCCGGGCGGCGGGAGCCAGAGCAGCGCCCCGGCCACGCCGGCGCCGCAGATCAAGATCAGCCCGGCGAAGGGCGCCACCGCGGTCCGGCCGGACAAGAAGGTCGTGGTCACCGCCGCCGGCGGTGAGCTGGGGGAGGTCACCGTCCAGGCCGGCGGCAAGTCACTGGAGGGCGAGTTCGACTCCGGGCGCACCAAGTGGGTCTCCAAGGGCCCGCTGCGGCCATCGGAGGCCTACACCGTCTCGGTGACGGCCACCGGCCAGGGCGGCCAGGCGACGGCCACCAGCTCCTTCACCACCCTCGAGCCCACCGCCTCCCAGCAGCTGCGCATCGCCGACATCACCCCCAACATCAAGGGGGAGACCGTCGGCATCGGCATGCCGATCATGGTGCGCTTCAGCCGCCCGGTCGGCGACAAGAAGACCGTCGAGCGGGCAATGCAGGTCACCCCGGAAAAGCCCGTCGCGGGCGCCTGGCGGTGGATCGACGACAGCCTGGCCATCTACCGTCCCGCCAAGTTCTGGCCGGCCCACCAGAAGGTGCGCTTCACCGCCAGCCTGGCCGGAGTGCGCGCCGGCAAGGACGTCTACGGCATGCGCGACTACGCGACCACCATGAAAGTCGGCGCGGCGTGGATCAGCAGCGTCGACACCCGCACCCACCAGATGGTCGTCCGCCGCGACGGCAAGGTCGTGCAGAAGATGGCGATCAGCGCCGGCAAGGCCACCACCCGCGAGTACACCACCACCAACGGCGTCCACCTGACGATGGAACGCGGTAACCCGGTCACCATGATCTCCCCGGGCAAGAAGAAGGGCGACCCGGGCTACTACAAGGAGATCGTCAACCACGCCGTCCGCATCTCCAACAGCGGCGAGTACGTGCACGGCGCACCGTGGTCGGTCGGCTCCCAGGGCCGCGCCAACGTCAGCCACGGCTGCGTCAACGCCCGCCCCGACCAGGCCAAGTGGTTCTACGACAACTTCCACCGCGGTGACGTGGTGAAGATCGTCGGCACCAACAGGGCACTGGAGTGGAACAACGGGTGGGGGTTCTGGCAGATGCCGTTCAAGCAGTGGAAGAAGGGCAGCGCCCTGACCGCCGCCTGACCCCCGCCTGCTCGCCCGGGCGACACCCGCCGGAGCCGGTCTGCCCGACGCCCCGCACGGCCGGGCCGCCCGCGTGACCCGGGCGGCCCGGCCGTGAAGGAGAACCAGCCCGGCCTGCCGCGGCCGGCTCCCTGCGCCAGGGGAAGGCGTCATCATACGACCGTGCTGACATCACGGCACGTTCCGCATGTGCTGGTCGTCCTGCGCGGCCGGTCTTGCCGCCTCGGCCGGGCCGCGCGCGGTGCCGTCGATCGCCACGGCCCTGGCACTGATCGTCGCGTTCGTCTTGATCCACCCATGGGCGACGGGTTCTCCCCTACGATCGCCGGGTGGAGGAGGCCCTGGCGCCTTCGAGCACTGGAACGTCGCAAGGGTCGATCTGAAGACCGACGCGCGCAACGGCCGCTCCCGTGCCGCGATCGCCGGCGTGGGCGCCCGGTCCGAGGGCGTGCCGCGCAACTGGTCCCGGTCGTGGGCGCCGGGCGAGCATGGGCTGCCGCGCGACTCGGCGATGTACTCGATCATCGCGCAGGGGTGGCCGGAACGCCGGGCGCGGCTCCGGGCGCGGGTGGCCTCGATCGTCGAGCGCGCCAAGCCCGGCAAGGAAAGTCCGGCGCGGCGACGCCCTTCCTGACGCCCGCGTTGGAACCGCCTCGCCGAAGGGGGGAGTTCCCGTCCTGGGGGGAGCATCCGCGGGGTAGGGCAGAGCGTCTGGGCCGCCGCGAATGGCGTGCACGTCGGGGTGCGGCCTCAGGGGCAGGGCCGTGCGTCCGCAGGGAGGCGGAAGGCAAAGGAGATCGCCGTCCCCTTTCCACTCTCAACGTATAGCGCACCGGGGGGCTTGCGGCAAGACCCCCTCCATGCTGCACAATCGGTCGGCCGAGGCCGCAACCTGCGGAAACGGGGACGTGGCATGCGTGTGCGCCGTCGAGGTACGGGCCGAGCGGAGGCTCCCGGCCGTACCGGAGGCGTACCCGCCGGCCGCTGTGCCACCGGTTCGCGGGCTCGGGGGCACGTGCAAGGACGTTGCCGGAGCGGTCGCACCCAGGTGAGGCGCCCGGCATGCCGGGCCGGGGCCCGCAGCACCGCGACCTTCTCAAACCCCGGCCGGTCGACCCGGCAACGGCACGGCGGGCGAAACCCCGCCCGCCGTGGACACCGCTTCGCCGCGCCTGACGGCGCCGGCGAACCTCACATAGGGAGCCTGACACCGTGAACCCTTCGCCCACCAGCGCGTTCGACCTTCCCGGGCGGCTGTCCCGCAAGGCCGACCCGGCGCTGATCGCCGGGGACGAGCGGCACTTCGCGGCCATCGCCGACACCCTGGAACGGTCGATCGCCGACCTGTCCGGGCGCCTCGCCGCCGAGCGCAAGGCACCCGGCGGCAAAGGCCGGCAGGCGCTGGACCGGGACCTGGAGATCCACCGGCTGACCGCCCGCCTGCGCGTACTGCGGCGCTTCGGCCTGGATCTGTGCCTGGGGCACATGGTCCCCGCGGACGACCCGCAGCCGGTGTACATCGGGCGCATCGGCCTCACCGACGGTGCCGGCCGCCGGCTGCTGCTCGACTGGCGCTCCCCTGCGGCCGAGCCGTTCTTCGGCGCCACCCACGCCAACCCGATGGGCCTGGCCAGCCGCCGCCGGTACCGCTGGATGCGCGGCCGGATCAGCGACTACTGGGACGAGGTGTTCACCCACGAGGCGCTCGCCGGGCACGCCGCGCTCGACGACCAGTCCGCCTTCATCGCCAGCCTGGGCGGCAACCGGTCGGATCGGATGCGCGACGTGCTCGGCACCATCCAGGCCGACCAGGACGCCATCATCCGCGCGGGATCGCGCGGCGCCCTCGTCGTCGACGGCGGCCCGGGTACGGGCAAGACCGTCGTCGCCCTGCACCGCTCGGCCTATCTGCTCTACTCCGACCCGCGCCTGGGCCACCACCGGGGCGGCGTGCTGTTCGTCGGCCCGCACCAGCCCTACCTCGCCTACGTCGCCGACGTCCTGCCCAGCCTCGGCGAGGAGGGTGTGCAACTTTGCACCCTGAGCGACCTGGTCGCCGAGGGAGCCGCGGCGGCGACCGAGACCGACCCGCAGGTGGCCCGGCTGAAGTCGTCGGCGGAGCTGGTCAAGGCGATCGAGCCGGCGGTGAGGTTCTACGAGAACCCGCCCACCGCACCGATGACGGTGACGACGCCCTGGTCGCAGGTCGACCTGAGCGCCGGCGACTGGGCCGAGGCGTTCCAGGCCCCCGAACCCGGCACGCCGCACAACGAGGCACGCGGGCAGATCTGGGAGGAACTGGTCACGATCCTGGTGGACAAGCATGACGACGACACGCCGGCCGGCCTGGTGCGCAAGGCGCTGCTGCGCGACAGGGACCTGCTCACCACCTTCAACCGCGCCTGGCCCCTGATCGAAGCGGCCGACCTGGTGGGAGACCTGTGGACGGTGCCCGCCTACCTGCGGCTGTGCGCTCCCTGGCTCAGCCCGGCCGACATCGGCAGGTTGCAGCGCGCCGACGCCCAGGCCTGGACGGTGTCGGACCTGCCGCTGCTGGACGCCGCGCGGCGCCGGCTCGGCGACCCGCAGGAGTCACGGCGCAGGAGCCGCCAGCAGGCCGCCGTCGCCGCGCAACGCGCGCGCATGGCACAGGTCGTGGAGGACCTGCTGCAGGCCGATGACGACGGTGAAGGCGCGGTGACGATGCTGCGCGGACAGGACCTGCAGGACGCCCTGGTCGATGAGAGCGCACTGCCCGGCGCCGACCCCGACGTGCTCGCCGGCCCGTTCGCGCACATCGTCGTGGACGAGGCCCAGGAACTCACCGACGCGCAGTGGCAGATGCTGCTGCAGCGCTGCCCCTCCCGCAGCTTCACCATCGTCGGCGACCGCGCCCAGGCCAGGAACGGGTTCACCGAGTCGTGGCAGGAACGGCTGCAGCGGATCGGGCTCGACCGGATCACCCTCACCTCGCTGAGCATCAACTACCGGACACCGCAAGAGGTCATGGCGGAGGCCGAACCGGTCATCCGGGCCGTGCTCCCCGACGCCAACGTGCCGGCCTCCATCCGCGGAGGCGTCCCCGTCGTGCACGGACCGGTGTCGGATCTGCGCTCCATCCTGGACACCTGGCTCGCCGAGCACGCCGAGGGGACCGCCTGCGTCATCGGCGATCCCACCTTCCGGCCGACCCCCCGGGTGCGGTCGCTGAGCCCGGAACTGTCCAAAGGGCTGGAGTTCGACCTGGTCGTCCTGGTCACCCCGCAGGCGTCCGGCCACGGCGTCCAGGAAGCGGTCGACCGCTACGTCGCGATGACCCGGGCGACCCAGCGCCTGGTCGTCCTCACCGGCCCCTGACCTCGGCCGCCGGAACAGGCTGATCAGCGCCAGGCTCCGGCCCGCCAACCATCGTCGGCTTCGCGCGGCTGTTCGCGCCGGCACCCATGGAGACGTCGGATCCCGCATTCTTGACATCGCGCTCACCGGCTTCTTCGACCGGATCGACCACACGATCGGGAGCAGGCCGGCAAGACCTGGTGAAGGCGGGCCGGCGTCATTCGCCCAGAGGTCGCGGTGGCGGCGTGGCGAAGGACCTGATCGGCCGGCTCGCCGCTGACCGATCCAGCGCCACTTCCGGCAGGTCCCCGTCCCGGGCTCCCATCTTCTGACGACCGCCGACGACCATCCCTTTCATGACCACGAGGGCGAACGAACGATGAGCAACGAACCACTGGAACTGACCGTTACCGACGCCCGAGCCTGGCGGGAGTGGCTCAGCAGGCACCACGACAGCTCGGCAGGGGTGTGACTGGTCCTCGCCAAGCGGAACACGACCCGGCCCACGAGCTTGACCTACGACCAGGCGCTCGACGAAGCCCTGTGCCACGGCTGGATCGACGGCCGGCTACGACGGCGGGATGAGATCACCTTCTGCCGGCGCTTCACCCCTCGCGGACGGCGGAGTTCCTGGTCGGCGCGTAACGTTGACCTCGTCACCCGTCTGATCAGCGAAGGCCGGATGCATCCGTCCGGAATGACCGAGGTCGAACGCGCCAAGGCCGACGGCCGTTGGGACGCGGCCTACGCGGGACAAGCCGGCATCGAGGTGCCGGCCGACCTGGCCGCCGCATTGGCCGCGAAACCCCAGGCGCAAGCGATGTTCGACATCCTCACCTCCCAGAACCGCTACGCCGTTCTCTATCGGATCGCAAGCGCCAAACGCGCCGAGACCCGAGCCCGCCGTATCACCCAGTTCGTTGACATGCTCGCCCGCGGCGAGGCGATCCACCCGCAAAAGCGCGCCCTCGGCAGTTGAACGCCCAGCCCGTTGCTCTTCGCAGTAGTACTTCCATCGGTGGTGGGCTGCGTCGTCGGACAGCGGTCCGCCGGTCCCGTTGATGCTGGCGCGGAATGCGGGGCCGAACCGGTAGTCGGCGCGGCCCAGGTAGAGCCCCTTCGCTCGGCGCGGTGGGGAGGTGGTGCCGGGGGCTTGGACGGTTCAGTCCGGGGCCGAAGCCGGGTCGGGGGCGGGGATGACGGTGTGCAGGCCGACGGCGAGTGCGGTCAGGAGCAGTTTCAGTCGTGGGGCGAAGGCGAAGGCGGCGTGGCCCCATTCGGGTACTTGCTGGTAGAGGGCGGCGAGGGTGGGTGTGGGGTGGGACACCTGCCACCCGTTGGCGGCGAGGGCGAGGGTGGCGGCGATGAGTCCTCGCAGCTGGTCGGGGGTCATCGAGCCGGCGCGGTTCAGGTCCTCCACGATCGCGTCGTAGGCGGCGAACGAGTGTGTCTTGTACTGGCGTGCGCGTTCCATGGCCACGTCGCCCTCCAGGCTCAGAGCGACGTGGGTGAGCAGGTCGCAGAACACCGGAAGGGCGATGATCGTGTCGGTGACGATGCCGGCGACGTCTTCGGGCCCCAGGCCGGTGCGCTCGGCCGTCTGTGCGGCGATCGCGGCCCGCCATTGGGCCCAGCCCTGTTCGGCGAGCTCGAGCAGGAGTTCCTCTCGGCTGGAGTAGTAGCGGCGCACTCCGGTGCGGTGCAAGCCCGCGCGCTCGGTGACCGCCTGCACGGTGATGAACCGGACGCCGCCCAGCTCGGTGGCCAGCGCCTGCGCGGCTGTGAGCAGATCCTGCGACCGCTGTTCCTTGTCCTGGGCGGACCGTGCTCGTTCCTTCATGCGACAACTATAACGCGCACCATGATGCGTTAAGTGAGTCTTCGTGCTAGGTTCCAGTTAACGCATCATGAGGTGTGCTAAATGGCGACGCGGATGTGTCGCATGTGGAAGGACAGGTTCATGCAGGCAGTGCATGTCACCCGGTTCGGAGACCCGGCGGTCCTCAAACTGATCACCGATCTTGCGGACCCGGTCCCCGGGCCGGGAGAGGTCGCGATCGACGTCTCGCACGCCGCGGTCGGCCTGATCGACCTGTATCTGCGGCAGGGCCGGTACAAGGACCAGCCTGGTATGCCGCAGCCGCCGTTCGTGTCGGGCCTGGAGGTCGCCGGCACCGTGCGCGCGCTCGGTGAGGGCGTGACCGGCCTGAGTGTCGGGGAGCACGTGGTCGCTTTGTCCGCGGGTACCGGCACCGGCGGTTACGCCTCGGTCTACATCGCCAAGGCCGCGCTGTCCGTCTCGATCGAGGGACGCGGCATCGACCCGGCGCTGGCGGTGTCGGTGGTCCCGAACGCCGCGATGGCGCACGTCGCGCTCACCCGGGTCGCGCACCTGGCCGAGGGGGACAGCGTTTTGGTGCACGGGGCGCTGGGCGGGCTGGCCGCCGGGTTCCCGGGTGTGGCCAAACAGCTCGGCGCCTCCCGCGTCGTGGGCACGGTCCTGCCGGGCAAACTGGCCGCCGGCCGGGCGAGCCGGCTGCCCTACGACCAGATCGTGGACTCCACGGAGCTGCTCGGTGTCCTGGGCGATGAGAAGTTCGACGTCGTGATCGACCCCGTCGGCGGGACGCTGCGCACCCGGAGCTTCGAGGTGATGCGGCCGGGCAGCCGCCTGATCGCGGCGGGCAACGCCTCGGACGACTGGGGCCACGTGGTGGACACCAACCAGCTGTGGTTCCGCAGCATCACCGTGTCCGGCTACAACGCCGGCGCGTTCCTGCCCGCCCACCCGCAAGCCGTTCCCGCCGCGCTGGCCTCGGCCGTCGAGGCGACCGCCGCCGGCCTGGCGCAGATCGAGGTCGACGTACTGCCGTTCAGCCAGGCCGTCACCGCCCACCAGCGTATGGAGAACCGTGAGGTCAACGGCCGCATCGTGCTCACCCCGGAGGCATGACCATGACCGCACTCGGACGCCTCGCGGAGCGCATGGCTCCGCTCCCGCCCGCCACCTCCCGCCGGGTCCGCGTCGAACGCGGCCTGCGGATTCCGATGGACGACGGCGCCACGCTCCTGGCCGACCACTGGGCCCCGCGTGAGACCCGCGCAGGATCGCTGAGCGAGATTCCCGTCGTCGTCGTCCGCACCGCCTACGGGCGCGGCGGCCCCCTCGGCTGGCTTTATGGACCCGTACTCGCCGAACGCGGCCTGCAAGTACTGATCGTCAGCACCCGCGGCACGTTCGGGTCGGACGGCGAGTTCCTGGCGATGCGCAACGAACGCGCCGACGGCCTCGCCACCCTGCGCTGGCTCGCCGGCCAACCCTGGTCCAGCGGCCAGGTGATCCTGGCCGGGTCCAGCTACTTCGGCTACACCCAATGGGCGATCGCCGACGCCCTGCCGCCCGAGGTCAAGGCGATGGTCCCGCACATCACCTCCTCCCGGCTCGCGCTGGGCCTGATGCGGCCCGGCAGGGTCGACCTCGAAACGATCACGAACTTCTCCTGGAACACCGCCCCTCAGCGCCGCGACGGCTCATCCCTGCCCGCCGCGCAGGAACGGCGCGGCTACCTGCTGCGGTCGATGGTCGGCGCCGACCGCCGCCGCATCGCCAACGCGATGAACACCCTGCCCGTCACCGACGTCGACCAGGCGTTGCTCGGCCGCACGTCGGAGTTCTTCCAGCAGATCGTGCGCCACGACCCCGACAGCACCTACCTGGAGGGCCTGGACCGCAGCGGCACCGTCGCCGACGTCACCGTGCCGGTCAGCTCCGTCACCGGCTGGTACGACATCTTCCTCGCCGACCAGCTCCAGGACTTCACCACCCTCGTCGACGCCGGCCGCAAGCCCCGGCTGACCGTCGGCCCGTGGTGGCACGCCGACCCGCGCGGCATGGGCGCCTCCATCGCCCAGGTCGTCGAGTGGGGCTCCGCTGTCGCCACCGGCCAGGAGCCCCCGCCCCGGGCCCCGGTGCGGCTGTATGTGATGGGCGCCGACGAATGGCGCGACTTCGCCTCATGGCCACCCACCGGATACGAGCCCCGGCAACTCCATCTACGCGCCGACGGCACCCTGGCCGGCACGGCGGGATCCGCGGCACCGCCATCGACGTTCATCTACGACCCGAACGACCCCACCCCCTCCCTCGGCGGAGCCAAACTCAACCCCACCGGCGCCGGCTCCGTCGACAACCGGAAGCTGGAAGAGCGCCCCGATGTGCTCACCTTCACCGGAGCACCGCTCACTGACGACCTGGAGGTCATCGGCCAGGTCACCGCCGAGGTCTGGGTAGGCGCGAACCGGCCCAGCACGGATGTGTTCGTGCGGCTGTGCGACGTCGATCCCCGCGGCACGTCGCTCAACGTGTGCGACGACCTCGTGCACGTCGACACCGACGGCGCCACCCGCGCCACCGTGCACCTGTCACCGACCGCCTACCGCTTCAAGAAGGGACACCGGCTCCGCGTCCAGGTCTCCGCCGGCGCCTTCCCCCGATTCGCCCGCAACCTCGGCGGCGGCGAACCCGCCGAGCACGCCACGACAGCGCACACGACGACCTTCGAACTCTTCCACGACGAAGCACACCCGTCCGCGGTGACCATCCCGGCACGCTGATCGACGCCTCCCCCCGGCACCCGGTCGCCATCGTGAGCCGGAACCCAGCGAGTCCAACGATCAGTGATCAACTGCGCGGCCCGTTTCTGCCGTATTCCGGGGGCACCCCAACAGCGGCCGGGACATGCCGGGGAGGAAACCCCGGCTTGGCTACAGCAGGGCGAGCTGGTGGTCGGCGGCGCGGCGCGGCGTCCACGGGGCCCGGCGGGCGCCGATGCCGTACAGCCGGGCCAGCTCGGCGACCCGGCCCTCGACCCGGCTCCGGTAGTCCTGCGCGGCGACCGGCCCCGCGCCGTACAGCTCCTGGTAGCGCGGCACCAGGCGCGGGTGTTCCTCGGCGAGCCACTTCAGATACCACTCGCGGGCGCCGGGCGGCAGGCGCAGCACCAGGGGAGTGAGGCTGACCGCGCCCGCCTCGGCGACCCGGCGCACCACGGCGCGCAGCTGGTCCTCCGAATCGGTCAGGCACGGCAGGATCGGCGCCATCAGCACCCCGCAGGGCACGCCGCGCTCGCCGAGCTCGGCGCACAGCTCCAGGCGTTTTTGCGCGCTGGGCGCCCCCGGCTCGACCACCCGCCGCAACCGGTCGTCGACGAACCCGATCGACACCCGCGCCTCGACCTCGGCGACCTCGGCCGCTTCGGCGATCAGCTCGGCGTCGCGCAGGATCAGCGCGCTCTTGGTCATCACCCTGAACGGGTTGCCCGCGTCACGCAGCGCGGCGAGGACACCGGGCATCAGCCGGTAGACCTCCTCGGCGTCCTGGTAGCAGTCACCGCTCAGCCCCACACCGATCGTCTCGCCCGCCCAGCGCGGCGAGGCCAGCTCGGCGCGCAGCCGCCGGGCGGCGTCGGTCTTGACCACGATGGCCGAGCCGAAGTCGCGCTCGCCGTCCAGCCCGAGGTAGCGGTGGGCGCGCCGGGCGCCGCAGTACAGGCAGGCGTGGGCGCAGCCGCGGTAGGGGCTGACCGCGAAGGACAGGCCGAGCCCGGCGGTCTCGGGCACCCGCTCGATGACGGTGCGGGCCGGCATCTCATAGCAGGTGGTCTCACCCAGGACCCGGCGCACAGCGCGGCGCTCGATGCGCGGCCGGGACACCGGGGCGTGATCGACAAGGGGAAGGGCGTCGAAACGCATGACCTACAGTGGAACACGTATTCGATACGCCTGGCAAGTGATCCCGCCGCCCCGGCATCCCGCGCCCTGTCGGTGGCAGGGGCGTTGTGGCCCGTCGCCGCGCCAGGCGGCTCGCGGTGCCCGGCGACGGCCGCGGCCCAGATCCGCGCCCCGCAGGGGGGGCCACCCACCGCCTGCGCCCATGCCGCCGCGCGGGGAACCTGTCCGGGCTGATCGCCGCCCTGCGGGCGCGGGCGGGGGTCACTCCTCGATGGCGCCGCCGATGGCGCGCAGGTGCTCGCGGAAGGTGAAGGAGGGCTCGTGCCGGCGCCGGTCGAGATAGGCCTCGAAGCGCACCTGGGCGCGCAGCGTGCGGCCGGTCCTGATGTGCTCGGCCTGGCGGCGCTCGGTGTCGCGGATGCGCTCGGCGAGGGTGAACAGCTCTTCGGCGGCCTCGGCGGGGATGAACAGCACGCCGTCGTCGTCGCCGGCGACCAGGTCGGCGGGCGTGACCGTCCACTCGCCCACCGTCGCCGAGGACAGGGCGCCGGCCGGCCGCTCCCTCGGGGCCGGCGGGCCGGCCGGGATCGCGCCGAGGCTGAAGACGGGCAGGCCGATGGCGCGGATGTCGGCGCTGTCGCGGTGCAGGCCGAAGATCACGACCCCGTCCAGGCCGGCGGCCCGGGCCTCCAGCACCACCAGGTCGCCCACGCACGCCTCGTCCAGCCGGCCGCCGTTGTCGGCCACCAGCACCGAGCCGGGCCGTGCGTGCTCGAACGCCTCGAGGAACACATCGACGCTGCCGGCGTGCCGGGCGGGCAGCGCCGGACCGGCGATCCGGCCGCCGGGCGACAGCGGGCGCAGGCCCGCGGGCGCGCAGCGCACCGGGACGCCGGCGCGGATGCAGGCGTCGGCCAGGTAGGCGGTGGTCAGGGTGGCGAATCGCGCCCGCAGCTTTCCGTGGTCCATGCTCCCGCTCCGTTTCGCCGTTCACGCCGCCGCGGCCCTGCTGGGACCTGGGCCGGCGGGTGTGCCGTTCCCGAGGCTGTCACGCCGCCCGGAGCGGGTTCAACCACCCTGACAGGGTCAGACGCACAGCCGTCGCTGCAGCCGCCGGGCGGCGAACCACAGGCCGGCGGCGGCCATGGCGCAAAGGTAGGCGGCGTGCCCGAGCAGGCCGAGGTGCGCGTCGCCGATGCACAGCCCGCGCACCAGCTCGATCGCGTGGTACAGCGGGGTGACCTGCACGAGCACCTGCACGGCCGCCGGGTAGTCGCCGACGGGGGAGAAGGTGCCGGAGAACAGGAACAGCGCGAACTGGCCGGTGGTGATCAGGTCGAAGTCCTGCCAGCCGCGCATCAGCGTGCTGACCGCCATGCCGCAGGCGCCGAACGCCACCCCGACCAGGACGGTGGCGGGGAAGGCGGCCAGCGCCCACAGCGGCTCGGCCAGCCCCAGCCCGACCATGATCAGCAGGAACACCGCGGTGTAGAGGGAACCGCGGATCATGGCCCAGCCCAGCTCGCCGAGCGCGAGCTCCAGTGGCCGCACCGGGGTGGCGAGCATGGCGTCGAAGACCTTCTGGTACTTCATCTTGTGGAAGAAGTTGAAGGTGGTCTCGGCCAGTGCCCCGGTCATGGCCGACACGGCCAGCATGGCCGGCGCGACGTAGGCGGCGTACGACAGCGCCCGCCCGGCGACGGTGAGCTCGCCGACCAGCGCGCCGACGCCCACGCCGATGGACAGCAGGTACAGCAGCGGCTCGAAGAAGCCCGACAGCAGCACCAGCCAGTACGACGGGCCCGAGCGCAGCGCCCCGAGGTTGCGGCCGATCACCGCGCCGACCCGCCCGGGGGCCGCCCCTTGGGGGGCAAGGCGGGCGGCGATCATGGTGGTCATCATGGATGTCAGTCCTGCAGTCGTTTGCGGAAGGCGCGAAAGGCCCACAGCGTGCCGGCGGCGGCGAAGGCCAGCAGGCAGGCCAGGTGCGCGGCGACCGGCCAGGGCGGGGCGGCCCCCAGGGTGGCGGCGCGGTCGAGCTCGACTCCGTGCCACAGCGGGGACAGGTAGGCCAGCGGCCGCACCAGGGCGGGCAGCTGCTCCACGGGGAAGAACACCCCGGAGAACAGCGAGGCGGGGATCATCACGAAGCGGAACAGCAGCGCGAAGTAGCTGTCGTGGTCGATGCTCGCGGCGAACGCCATGGTGGGGGCGGCCGAGGCCAGGGCCACCAGGGCGCACACCAGCGGGGTGAGCACCGCCCACGGGGAGCGCAGCGCGCCGAACAGCGAGGTGACGGCCAGAAAGACCACCACCGCGATCTCGACGCGGATCACCACGTAGGCCAGCCAGCCGCACACCATGTCGCCGGGCTGGACGGGGGTGGCTGCCATGGCGTGGTAGGCCCGCGACCATTTGAAGTCGCCCAGCACGAAGTAGGTGCACTCGCCGACCGCCATCTGGAAGGCGGTGGAGGCCAGCACGCCGGGGACGATCCACGACAGGTAGTCGACCCCGCCGACCTCGCCGACGTACCCGCCGACCCCCATGCCGATGCTGATCAAGAACAGCACGGGCAGCAGGAAGGTCGACAGCGCCGAGGCCGCCCACAGCCGGCGATAGAGGGTCAGGCCGCGCTCCAGCACGGCCAGGGTCGAGCGGGCCGAGACCTGCGCGGTGAGCTGGGCCATCAGTCGACCAGCGTCCGGCCGGTGAGGTGCAGGAAGACGTCCTCCAGGGTGGAGCGGCGCACCAGCACACTGGAGGGGGTGAGCCCGCGGCGGTGGACCTCGGCCACCGCGGCGTCACCGTCGGCGGCGTAGACCAGCAGGCGGTCGGGCAGCGGGTCGATGCGCTCACCGGCCCCGGCGAGCTTGCCGGCCACGTCGGCGGGGCGTTCGTCGCCGAAGCGCAGCTCGACCACCTCGGGGGTGGAGTAGGTCTGGATGAGCGAGCGGGGCGAGCCCTCGGCGACGATGCGCCCGCCGTCCATCACCACCAGCCGGTCGCACAACTGCTCGGCCTCGTCCATGTAGTGGGTGGTGAGCACCAGGGTGGTGCCGCGCCGCTTGAGCTGGAACAGCCGCTCCCACAGCAGGTGGCGGGCCTGGGGGTCCAGGCCGGTGGTGGGCTCGTCCAGCAGGATGATGTCGGGGTCGTTGACCATGGCGCGGGCGATGGTGAGCCGGCGCTTCATGCCGCCCGACAGCGGCTCGACCTTTCCGCCGGCCCGGTCGGCGAGCTGGACGAACTCCAGCAGCTCCTCGGCGCGCGCCCGGGCCTGCCTGCGGCCGATACCGAAGTAGCGGGCGTAGGTGGTGAGGTTCTCCCGGACACTGAGGTCGAAGTCGAGGTTGTCCAGCTGGGGGCACACGCCGAGGCGGGCGCGGATGCGGGTGCCCTCACGGGCGGGGTCCATGCCGAGGATGCGGAGTTCGCCGGCCGTCGGCAGCGACACGCAACTGATCATCCGCATGGTCGAGGACTTGCCGGCGCCGTTCGGGCCGAGGAACCCGAACGACTCGCCGGGGGCGACCGACACGTCGATGCCGTCGACCGCGGTGAAGTCGCCGAAGCGTTTCACCAGGCCACGCGCGTGGATCAGAGGTAGTTGGGACACCAGGCGACCCTAACCAAGGCCACCGACACTTCCGCAACGCATTTTCCCCGCGCCGCCCGCCCGTCCCAGGCGGCGGGAACGGGCACGGGCGGCACGGCCCGCCGGGCGCTTAGGCGCGGCCGGGGCGGCTACTCGACGATCAGCTCCACCGGGATGTTCCCGCGGGTGGCATTGGAGTAGGGGCAGACCTGGTGGGCGGCCTCGACCAGCGTGCGGCCGGCCTCGCCCTGCAAGTGCTAGGGCAGCTCGACGCGCAGCGTGACGCTGAGGCCGTAGGTGCCGCCCTCGGCCTTGTGCAGCCCCACCTCGGCGGTGACCGCGGCCTCGCCCACGTCCTGCCCGGTCTGCCTGGCGACCGCGGACAGGGCGCTGGCGAAGCAGGCGGAGTACCCGGCGGCGAACAGCTGCTCGGGGTTGGTGCCCTTGCCGTCACCGCCGAGGGCCTTGGGGACGGCGAGGCCGACGTCCAGCAGGCCGTCGGAGCTGACCGAGCGGCCGTCCCGGCCCGAGGAGGTGGCGACGGCGGTGTACAGCGCGGTGCTCATGATGGGTGCCCTTCCAGGAGAACGTGACACCGTTTGATTGTGCACAACCGAATTGGGTGCTGTCAAAGCGGTAGACTGGCCGGCATGGGAAAGGACCTGCTGCGGCTGGACGGGCAGCTCTGCTTCGCCATGTACGCCGCCTGCCGCGCGATGGACGCCCTCTACCGGCGCGAGCTGGCCGCCCTCGGCCTCACCTACCCGCAGTACCTGGTGATGCTCGAGCTGTGGAGCCGCGCCGCCGACGCCGGGCCGAACGGCGAGGCCGCCGCCACCGTCAAGCAACTCGGCCGGGCCCTGCGACTGGACTCGGGCACCCTGTCCCCCCTGCTCAAGCGCCTGGAGGCCGCGGGCCTGGTCCGCCGCGAGCGCGACCGGCACGACGAGCGGTCGGTACGCGTCGCGCTCACCGGCCAGGGCCACGCGCTGCGCGCCAGGGCAGAGCGGGTGCCCGCACGCGCCCACGCCGCCTCCGGCCTGGACGCCGCCGAGGCCGAGCACCTGCGCCGCATGCTGGGCCGGGTCACCGCCTCGCTGGACCTGGCCGTCGCGGACGCCGACGCCACCACCCCCGCAGGGCCCGCCGCCTAGGGACCAACGGCACTGGATTACTCACCCCCCAGCGGGAACCCTCGTACCCATGAACGAGCTTGAGCGAGTCGATGCCTTCTGGCGTGCCGCCAACTACCTGTCGGTCGGGCAGATCTACCTGCTGGACAACCCCCTGCTGACCGAGCCCCTGCTGCCCGAGCACATCAAGCCCCGCCTGCTCGGCCACTGGGGCACCACCCCCGGGCTGAACTTCTGTTTCGCCCACCTCAACCGGATGATCCGGCAGCGCGACCAGGACATGATCTACATCGCGGGCCCCGGGCACGGCGGCCCGGCCGCGGTCGCGCTCGCCTGGCTGGAGGGCACCTACTCGCAGGTCTACCCCGAGGTGTCCAGGGACGCCGAGGGCATGCGCCGGCTGTTCCGGCAGTTCTCCTTCCCCGGCGGCATCCCCAGCCACGTGGCCCCCGAGACGCCCGGCTCCATCCACGAGGGCGGCGAACTCGGCTACTCCCTGGCCCACGCCTACGGCGCCGCGTTCGACAACCCCGGCCTGGTGGTCGCCTGCGTCGTCGGCGACGGCGAGGCCGAGACCGGCCCGCTCGCCACCAGCTGGCACTCCAACAAGTTCCTCAACCCCGCGCGGGACGGCGCCGTACTGCCGATCCTGCACCTGAACGGCTACAAGATCGCCAATCCGACCGTGCTCGCCCGCATCCCCGAGACCGAGCTGATCAAGCTCATGGAGGGCTACGGCTACCGCCCGCACATCGTCTCCGGCGACGACCCCGCCGTCATGCACCGGCTCATGGCCGACACCCTGGAGGTGGTCTTCGACCAGATCGCCGAGGTCAAGGCCGGTGACGACCCGCGCTGGCCGATGATCGTCCTGCGGTCCCCCAAGGGCTGGACCGGCCCCCGGCAGGTCGACGGCCTGCCGGTCGAGGGCACCTGGCGCTCGCACCAGGTGCCGCTGTCGGCGGTACGCGACGACCCCGGCAAGCTCGCCGAGCTGGAGCGCTGGATGCGCTCCTACCGTCCCGGCGAACTGTTCGACGAGCACGGCCGGCCCCTGCCCGAGGTCACCGCCATCGTGCCCGACGGGCCGCGCCGCATGAGCGCCAACCCGCACGCCAACGGCGGCGAACTGCTCGACCCGCTCAAGCTGCCCGACTTCCGCGACTACGCCACCGAGGTCAAGGCGCCGGCCACCTGCACCACCGAGCCCACCCGCCAGCTCGGCGGCTTCATCCGCGACGTCATCGCCGCAAACCCCCGCGACTTCCGCCTCCTCGGCCCCGACGAGGTCGCCTCCAACCGGCTCGGCGCGGCCTTCGAGGTCACCGGCCGGGTGTGGCAGGCCGGGCAGCTGCCCACCGACGAGCACATCACCACCGACGGCCGGGTCATGGAGGTGCTCAGCGAGCACCTGTGCCAGGGCTGGCTGGAGGGCTACCTGCTCACCGGCCGCCACGGACTGTTCACCTCCTATGAGGCGTTCATCCACATCATCGACGCGATGTTCAACCAGCACGCCAAGTGGCTGGAGGCCTGCCGCAAGATCCCCTGGCGGCGCCCGATCGCCTCGCTCAACTACCTGCTCAGCTCGCATGTGTGGCGCCAGGACCACAACGGCTTCAGCCACCAGGACCCCGGGTTCCTGGACGTGGTGGTCAACAAGAAGGCGACCGTGGTACGGGTCTACCTGCCGCCGGACGCCAACACCCTGCTGTCGGTGGCCGACCACTGCCTGCGCTCGCACGACTACGTCAACGTCGTCATCGCCGGCAAGCAGCCGGTGCTGGACCTGATGTCGATGGACGACGCCATCCTGCACTGCACCCGGGGCCTGGGCATCCTGCAATGGGCCTCCAGCGACCAGGGCCATGAGCCGGACGTCGTGCTCGCCTGCGCCGGGGACGTCCCCACCCTGGAGACGCTGGCCGCCGCCGACCTGCTGCGACGCCACCTGCCGGAGTTGAAGGTGCGCGTGGTCAACGTCGTGGACCTGATGCGCCTGCAACCGGACTCCGAGCACCCCCACGGGCTGACCGACACCGCCTTCGACGCCCTGTTCACCACCGACAAACCGGTCATCTTCAACTTCCACGGCTACCCATGGCTGATCCACCGCCTGACCTACCGCCGCCACGGGCACGAGAACCTGCACGTGCGCGGCTACAAGGAGGAGGGCACCACCACCACGCCGTTCGACATGGCCATGATGAACGACATCGACCGCTTCCACCTGGTCATGGACGTCATCGACCGCGTACCCGGCCTGTCGGAACGCTGCGGCCACCTGCGCCAGGAGATGACCGACGCGCGCACCCGGGCCCGTGCCCACACCCGCGAGTACGGCGAGGACCTGCCCGAGATCCGCGACTGGACCTGGCAGCACTGACCCGCGCCCGCGCGGCCTTCACGGGGGAGAACGCGGGAGGTCAGCGGGCCGGGGCGGATCCGCGTGAGGTGCGGGCGGACGACTTCGGCGGGGTGAAGCGGGCCAGGTCGTGGATGTGCAGCGCCCGTTCCATGTCGGCGACCCGATGGACCAGGACGGTGAACCCGCGCGGCCCGAAACGACGGCGCTCCTCGGCCTCGAAGATCTCGCCCAGCCGGGCGTACTGCCCGGCGGGCGTCACCTTGCGGAAGGCGGGGAACACCACGGTGTCCTCCCTGGCCTCGTGCGGCTCGTACATGCGGATGAAGGCCGCCATGTCGGAGACCAGGGCGTTGCGCTGATGGGCCGAGGCCCGGGAATGGCGGGTGGCGGCCAGGATGCGGCCGGTCAGTTCGCGTCCCCGCTTGTGCTGCAGGCACAGGACCGTGATCGTGTGGCGCAGCTGGCCGGCCTTGACCAGGCGGGGGAAGACGTACTTCTCCTCCAGGCGCTCGTGGTGGCCTTCGATGAAGTCGCGCACGACGCGGGCCCCGGCGTGCAACGGCTGGGCGGGCACCTGCTCACCGCGCCGGATCCGCCGGATCCCCTCCCGGTACACCAGCAGGATCCGCTTCAGCACCCCGTGCTCGTGCATGAGGTCTTCGGCCGGCGTCTCCTCCGGTTCGTGCCCGCGGGCCTGCGAAGGGGACACCGCCGCGAGCGCCGGGGCGCCGGACCCGGGATGGACGGCGAGGGGCACGGCGCCGGCCAGTGCGACGGTGGACAGGCTGAGCAGGTCACGGCGGCTGACCGCCGGCCCTCGTTGATCTTCCACGATATCTCCGTTTTGCCCGATTGTCAGGTTTCGCCGCACGCACCCGCGCTGCACCGGAGAGTCCCCTCTCCCGCCGACCCCCACGCCGACAGGCGGGTAAATGCTTGATCGGCCTCCTCGCCTCACGACTCCTCGCGCGGATCCCGGCTCGGCCAGGTGACAGGCACCCCCTCGCCGCCGGGCGCCACCCCGCACCGCGCTCCGCCGGACCGGCGCCCAGATGCCGCGGCCCCCTGTGGAATCAGGGCGAGCACCACGAGATGATCACCCCATGACGGATGTGGTCTTCTTCGACCTGGACGGCACCCTGGTCGATCACCGGAGCGCTGTCTGGGAGGCGATCGGCCAGATCGTCCAGGCCGCGCCGAACGCGACGGCTCCCCCCGAGGAACTGATGACCTTGTGGTGGACCCTCGAGGCGCGCCACATGCGCGAATACCTGGCCGGCCGGTGCTCCTTCGCCGAGCACCACCGGCGCAGGCTCCGTTCCTTCCTGCCGATGCTCGGCGAGCCGGTCCCGCAAAGCCCCGCCCTGCTGGACGCCTGGATCGCCGAGCGCTACCTCACCGTGTTCGAGCGGTCCTGGCGGTGCTACCCCGACGTCCGGCCCTGCCTGGAGGACCTGAAACGGCTTCCCCGCCCACCGCGCCTGGCCGTTCTCACCAACGGCGACCCCGAGCAGCAGCGCGCCAAGCTCGCCCGCTTCGGCCTGCTGGACCACTTCGAAGCCGTCCTGACCCCGGCCGAGCTCGGTGTGGCCAAGCCCGCCGCCTACGCCGCCGCCTGCCGGTGGATGCGGACCGGCCCCGCCAGGGCGGTCAACGTCGGCGACATGCTGGAAAGCGACGTGCACGCGGCCACCCTCGCCGGGCTCACCGGCATCTGGCTGGACCGCGGCGTCGACTTCGTCACCGGGGGACCCTCGCCGACGGCGGACGAGGCGGTGCTCCGCATCGAACGGCTCGCCGACCTGCCCGGCCTGCTGTCACCCGCGAGCGCCTGACCCCATCGACACCTGCTGGTGTGCCGGGACGGAGCCGGGGGAGTGGCCTGCGGTCAGACGACCAGGTCCAGTGCCAGCACCAGCACCAGGCCGACCACCGAGATCACCGTCTCCATCACCGACCACGTCTTGATGTTCTGGCCGACGCTCAGCCCGAAGTACTCCTTCACCAGCCAGAACCCGGCGTCGTTGACGTGTGAGAAGAACAGCGACCCCGCGCCGATCGCGAGCACCAGAAGCGAGGTCTCCCCGGTGCCCAGGGCGGGGACCAGGGGGGCCAGGATGCCCGAGGCGGTGACGGTGGCCACCGTGGCCGACCCGGTGGCCAGGCGGATCAGCACCGCGACCAGCCAGGCCAGCAGCAGCACCGAAAGGCCGCTGCTCTGCACCCAGTCGGCCACCAGCTTGCCGATGCCGGAGTCCACCAGCGTCTGCTTGAACCCGCCACCGGCCGCGACGATCAGCAGGATCCCGGCGATCGGCGGCAGTGAGTTCTCCAGCGAGGCGGTGATCGCCTTGCGGTCCATGGCGCCGCCGCGGCCCAGGGTGAAGATGGCGACGATGACCGCGATGAGCAGGGCCACCAGCGGCGTGCCGAGGAAGTCCAGCACCGAACGGGCCAACGCGCCCTCGGCGGCGACCAGATCGGCCACGGCCTTGCCCATCATCAGCACCACCGGCAGCAGCACGGTGGCCACGGTGCGGGCGAAGGAGGGCCGGCGGGCGTCGGGCTCGCCCGGCTCGGAATCGTACAGCTCCGGCGCGGGCACCTGCACCCAGCGGGCGGCGTAGCGGGCCAGCAGCGGCCCGGCGACGGCCACGGTGGGCAGGGCGACCAGCACGCCGAGCACCAGGGTGAGGCCGAGGTCGGCCTTGAGGGCGTCGATGGCGGCCAGCGGTCCAGGGTGCGGCGGCACCAGGCCGTGCATGACCGACAGGCCGGCCAGCGCCGGAATGCCGATCTTGACCAGCGACAGACCTGAGCGGCGCGACACCAGGAAGATCACCGGCATCAGCAGCACGAGTCCGATCTCGAAGAACATCGGCAGGCCGATGATGGCGCCCACCGCGGCCATCGCCCAGGGCAGGGAACGGGCACTGGAGCGGCCGACGATGGTGTCGACGATCTGCCCGGCACCGCCGGAGTCGGCCAGCAGCCGGCCGAACATGGCGCCGAGCGCGATCAAGGTGCCCACACCGGCCGCGGTGGAGCCGAAGCCGGTGGTGAAACTGCCGATCACCTCGGTCATGGGCAGACCGGCGACGGCGCCGACGGCCAGCGAGCCCAGGGTGAGACTGAGGAACGGGTGCAGTTTGAACCGCGTGATCAACACGACGATCAGCGCGATGCCGACCAGCGCCGCCGGCAGCAGGCGCCCGGCGGCGACGGCCGCGCCGGCGGGGGCCAGCGCGAGCGATGTGGGGCTCATCTCATCTCTCCGGTGCCCGCGGGGGGCCGGGAAGATCCGCGGGACAGGCGGCGGCCAGGTAGTCCTCCACCAGTTGCTCGACGCCACGGGTGAAATCGAGCACCACGCCGCGCTCGTCGTCCTGCAGCGGCTGCAGGGCGGCGTACTGGGAGTCGACCAGCGAGGCGGGCATGAAGTGCCCGGGCCGGCCGGCCACCCTCCGGCGTACGACCTCCCGGTCGCCGGCCAGGTGGACGAAGCAGGCCGGCGGCGCGGCGGCGCGCAGCACGTCGCGGTAGGACCGCTTGAGCGCCGAGCAGCTGACCACGGCGCCGCCGGCGGCGTGGTCGGCCAGCCAGGCGCCGATGGCCCGCAGCCACGGCATGCGGTCGTCGTCGTCCAGCGGGATCCCGGCGGTCATCTTGGCGACGCTGGCCGGGCTGTGGAAGTCGTCGGCGTCGGCGAACGGCAGCCCGAGCCGGTCGGCCAGGGCCTGGCCGACCGTGGTCTTGCCCGATCCGGTGACCCCCATGACGACCAGCAGCGGCGCCGTCCCGGCCTCGGCGCGGGTTTGCCCTGCGGCGCCGGGGGAAGCCGGGGGCGAGGGATCTGCGGGGTTCATTGACGGACCTCTCGACGGGGCTGCCGCACAGCCTGTCATGACTGATATGCCGTAATCAAGAGGTAATGACCGATTAATCAGACCTTTTGGTCTCAGGGGCGGATCTTCCAGCACACCATGGCAGGATTGACCGCCGTGGGAGCCAAAGACCAGACCAAACCAGGACTACACGGCACCCTCCTGGACGGCCTCGGCCTGCGCATCGCCTCCGGCGAACTCCCCGCCGGCCACACCCTGCGCATCGAACAGCTCGAAGAACACTTCGGCGTCTCCCGCTCGGTGGTCCGCGAGGCCATCCGCGTCCTGGAATCGATGGGCCTGCTCACCAGCCGGCGCCGCGTCGGCGTCACCGTCACCCCCCGCGACCGATGGAACCTGTTCGACCCCCGCGTCATCCGCTGGAGACTGCAGGCCGGCGACCGCGAAGACCAGCTCCGCTCACTCGGCCAGCTACGCCGCGGCGTCGAACCGGTCGCCGCCGCCCTGGCCGCCCGCAACGCCACCCCCGAGCAGTGCGGCCTGCTCACCGGCGCGGTCATGAGCATGGCCGTCCACGGCAGGGCCGGCGACCTGGCGGCCTACCTGCAGGCCGACATCGCCTTCCACACCACCCTGCTGCAGGCCTCGGGCAACGAGATGCTCGCCGCGCTCGCCGGCGTGGTCACCGAAGTACTCGCCGGACGCACCCGCCACCACCTCATGCCCGCCCACCCCGAACCCGCCGCCATCCGCCGCCACGCCGAAGTCGCCCAGGCCGTACAGGCCGGCGACCCCGAAGCCGCCGAACGCGCCATGCGCGACATCGTCGACGAGGCCACCACCGCCATGCTCGCCCCACCCCCCACCCCCTGACACCCGGCAACGCGGCAAGCCCCACCGATTCACACACCGATGCCCGGCCCGCCGCAGACCCGTCCGAATCACCCACCCCGCCATGCTTTGGAGCCGGCCGGCCCAGCGCACCGGCTCGCCGACTCAGCAGGCCGTACCATGTGGCACGATTTCTCAGGTGACCAGCACGAACGGCATCGAGGCACGACGCCTGGACGACCTCGCACGGCTGCGGCGCATCCGCGACCGCATCGACCGGGAGTACGCCCGGCCGCTCAACATCGAGGCACTGGCCCGCGGCGAGCACATGTCAGCCGGACACCTGAGCCGCGAGTTCCGCCGGGCGTACGGAGAGTCGCCGTACGGATACCTGATGACCCGGCGCATCGAACGCGCGATGGCACTGCTGGCCCGCGGCGACCTGAACGTGACCGACGTCTGCTTCGCGGTCGGCTGCTCCTCCCTGGGCACCTTCAGCACACGCTTCACCGAACTGGTGGGCATGCCGCCGAGCGTCTACCGGCGCCGCGCGGCGAGCGCGGCGGCAGGGCTGCCCTCGTGCCTGGCCAAGCAGGTCACCAGACCGGTCAGGAATCGAGAAGCGCCCGCCGGAGCGCCACACCTAGCCTGATCTGCATGAACACCACCAACGCCGAGATCCCCCCGTTCACCGGGCCGACCATCAAGACCGTGCTGCACCCGGTGTCCGACCTGGACAAGGCCAAGGCCGTGTACGCCGCCCTGCTCGGCATCCAACCTCAGGCCGACTCCTCGTACTACGTCGGCTTCGACGCCGGAGGCCAGCACATCGGGCTGGTCCCGGGCGGCGGACCGCAGGGCATGACCTCGCCGGTGGCCTACTGGCACGTCCCCGACATCGCGGCGAAACTGGCCGAACTCACCGACGCCGGAGCCACCGTGCACCAGGCCGCGCACGACGTCGGCGGCGGCCGCCTGGTGGCCACCGTCACCGACCCCGACGGCAACGTCCTCGGCCTGATCCAGGACCGCTGAGACCGGCATGCCACCCGGCGGGGGAGCGGGGTGACCGGCCCCGCCACCTCCCTCCACCTCAAGGCGTCCGGTCATCGACCCGCCCCTACGGCGCGGTCCATGACCGGACGCGCACGCGGCGACCACCACCGATCCGACGGCCGGCCGCGGGTGGTGCGTACCCCTCAGCCGGCCGAGGGATGCGCACCACCCGCACCAACGCGCCCCCTCACCCCCTAGAGCAACCGCTCACGCACCAGGCGAGCCGCGGCCACCATGTTGGCCAGCGCCGCCTCCACCTGCTCATAGGTGCGCGTCTTCAACCCGCAGTCGGGATTCACCCACACCCGCTCCACCGGCAGCACCCGCAGCACCGCCTCGATCCCCCCGGCGACCTCCGCCACCCCCGGCACCCGCGGCGAGTGGATGTCGTACACACCCGGCCCGAGCCCCCGGCCGAAACCCGCCACCCCCGGCTCGGCCGGCAGACGCCCCTGCGAACGCGCCGACTCCACACTGGTCACATCGGCGTCCAGCGCGTCGATCGCCTCGACGATCTCCGAAGCCTCCGAATAACACAGATGCGTATGAATCTGCGTGCGCTCACCCGCCCCCGACGTCGCCCGCCGATAAGCACCGACCGCCCACGCCAGATACTCCGCCCGGCCCGCCGCACGCAACGGCATCAACTCCCGCAACGCCGGCTCGTCCACCTGGACGATCGCCACCCCCGCCGCCTCCAGATCGGCCACCTCCTCCCGCACCGCCTCGGCGATCTGCCCCACCACCCGCGGCAACGGCACGTCATCCCGCACGAACGACCAGGCCGCGATGGTCACCGGCCCGGTCAGCATCCCCTTGACCGGCCGGTCCGTCAGCGACTGGGCATACCGCGTCCACCCCACCGTGACCGGCCCCCGGCGACGCACCTCCCCGTACAGGATCGGCGGCCGCACACACCGCGAACCATACGACTGGACCCAGCCGTGCCGGGTGACCGCGAAACCCTCCAGATGCTCGGCGAAGTACTGCACCATGTCATTGCGCTCCGGCTCCCCGTGCACCAGCACATCCAGCCCCAGCCGCTCCTGAAGCTCCACCACCCGGCGGATCTCCCCCCGCACCCGCTCCTCATACTCCCCGGCGCCCAGCTCACCGGCCGAGAACGCCGCCCGCGCGGCGCGCAACTCCCCGGTCTGCGGAAACGACCCGATCGTCGTCACCGGCAGCGCCGGCAGCCGCAAACGCGCCGCCTGCGCCGCCGCCCGCACCTCATACGGGGCACGCCCCGACGCCGGCCACGGCCCCGCCGCGCCGCGCCCGGCGTCCGGCACACCGGCCCCCGCAGCCAGCACCGGAACCCCGGGCACCGGCGCGTCCACCGGCACCGCCGCCAGCCGCCCGGCCAGCTCCACCACCTCGGCGACCTTCTGCTCGGCGAACGCCAGCCGCTCCCGCAACCCCGCCGGCAGCCCGTCCTCCGCATCGACGTCATAAGGCAGGTGAAGCAGCGAACACGACGTGCTCACCACCACCCGCCCCGCCCGCGCCCGCAACGCCAGCAACCCCGCCAAAGCCCGCTCCTGGTCGGTGCGCCACACATCACGCCCGCCCACCACCCCCGCCACCACCGTCTTGCCCGCCAGCTCCGGCAGCGCACACGCGGCCGCCAGATCGCCCCCACCCCGCACCAGGTCCAGCCCGATCGCCTCCACCGGCGTCCCGGCCAGCACCGGCAGCGCCGCCCCCAGCTCACCGAAATAGCCCGCCACCAGCAACCCCGGCCGCCCCCGCAACCCGCCCAGCCTGCGGTAGGCCTCACCTACCGCCGCCAGCTCACCGGGGGAGCGGTCGGCCACCAGCGCCGGCTCGTCCAACTGCACCCACGCGACCCCCTCGGCGGCCAGCGCACCCAGCACCTGCTCGTACACCGCCAGCAGATCGTCCAACCGCTCCAACGGCCGGAAACCCTCCGCAGCCCCCGGCTCGGCCTGGCACAACAGCAGGAAGGTCACCGGCCCTAGCAACACCGGACGGGTCGACAACCCCAGCGCCCGCGCCTCGCGCACCTCCCCGACCGGCTTCCCGGGCACCGCCCGAAACCGCGTCCCCGGACCGACCTGCGGCACCAAGTAGTGATAGTTGGTATCGAACCACTTGGTCATCCGCAGCGGCGCCGCCCCCTCGCCACCACGCGCCATCGCAAAGCAGGTGTCCTCCGGCAACGGCCGGCGGTACCGCCCGGGCACCGCGTCCACCATCATCGCCGCATCCAGCACATGGTCGTACAAGGAGAAGGTGTTGGACGGCAGAGCGGCCAGACCCAGCTCGGCCAGCCGCAGCCAGGTCCCCTCCCGCAACCGCGCCCCCGCCTCGCGCAGCCCCTCCACCCCAAGGCGGCCCTGCCAGTACGCCTCCAGCGCCCGCTTCAACTCACGGCGCGGGCCGATCCGCGGATACCCCAGCACGGTAGAGGCGGGAAACGGCGACGTCGGTACGGCGGTCATATGACACTCCCGGTGACTCGAAGCGAAGGTGATCGCCCCGCATCCTGCCCGCCACCGCCCCGCCCGGCCCGATCCATCCACGCCGCTTATCGCCCGCAGGTCACCACCCGCGCGAACCGCCCCGCCCCGCCTGCCACCCCCGCCGTCCCATCGACGACGCCTATCGACCCGCCCGCCCGGCCGACTCGGCCCCCCGGTTCGCGATCGCGGTGAGCAACGGCTGCACCAACCGCGCCGCCAGCGGCCCGAACGCCGCCAGGATCAGCACGTACGCCGCGGCCAGCGGCCCAAGGTCGGGATGCGCACCCGCCGCCACCGCCAGCCCCGCGATCACGATGTTGAACTCACCACGCGGAATCAGCGCGATACCCGCACGCATCCGGCCCGCCGGCGCGATCCCCGCCCGCCGCGCGGCGTACGCACCGGTGGCCAGCTTGGTCAGCATGCTCGCCAGCGCCAGCGCCGCCGCCAGCCCCGCCACCGGCAGAATCTTCGCCGGATCGGTCTGCAGACCGAAGAACACGAAGAACACCGCCGCGAACAGATCACGCAACGGAGCGAGCAACGCCTGCGCGTCCTCGGCCAGCTCACCCGACAAGGCGATGCCCACCAGGAACGCCCCCACCGCCGCCGACACCTGCAACTGCTGGGCGATCCCGGCCACCAGCAACGCCAGCCCGACCACCTTCAGCAACAACACCTCGGAGTTCGGGCTGGCCACGAACGCCTCGATCCACCGCCCGTACCGCAGCGCGAACACCAGCACCACACCCACGGTCGCCAGCGCGATGCCCACCGACATCGCCCCGCTGGCCAGGCTCACCCCCGCCAGCATCGCGGTCAGCAACGGCAGATACACCGCCATCGTCAGATCCTCGAACACCAGCAGCGACAGCACCACCGGCGTCTCCCGGTTACCGATCCACCCCAGATCCGACAGCACCTTGGCCGTGATACCCGAGGAAGTGGCATAGGTGACACCCGCCATCGCCACCGCCGCCACCGGCCCCCACCCCAGCAGCAGCGCGCACACCGCCCCCGGCGTGGCGTTCAGCACCAGATCCACCACACCCGCGCGAGCGTTCCCCTTCAAGCTGGTCACCAGCTCGTCGGCGTTGTACTCAAGCCCCAGCGTCAGCAGAAGCAGAATGACCCCGAGCTCCGCGCCGGTGCCGATGAACTCCTCACTGGTCGCCAGCGGAAGAATCCCACCGGTGCCGAAAGCCAGCCCGGCGATCAGATACAGGGGAATGGGGGAGATGCCCGCCCGCAACGCCAGGGCACCCAGCACCCCGAGCGCAAGCAGAACCGCACCGAACTCCAGAAACAGTATTGCAGTGTGCTCCACGCGGGATCCTCACCCGTGGCCGAGGATGTCGGCGACGGCGGAGGTGCTCTCCGGGCTGCCCACCACCACGACGATGTCATCGGCCTGAATGGTGAAGTCCGGCGCCGGACTCGCGAAGACCTGCCCCGAACGGACCACGGCCACGATCGAGGCACCGGTACGCGTCCGCACCCGCGCATCGCCCATCGCCCGGCCCGCGTAGGGCGAACCCGGCGTGATCGGCAACTGCGCGCTGACCAGCCCCTCCACCTCCCGGTGCAGGGCGTTGAGACGCTGCACGATGCGCGGGGCGCCGAGCAGCTCCACCAGCGCGTCGGCCTCCTCGTCGTTCAGCTTGACCGTCTCGCACGCCTGGTCGGGGTCGTGCTTGTCGTAGACCACCAGGTCGCGCCGGCCGGACCGGTGAGAGATCACACCGATACGGCGCCCCGACCGGGTGGTGAACTCGTGCCGCAACCCGATGCCCGGTAGCGCCGTCTGCTCGATGTCCACCACGGCCCGGTCCTCCTGCTCTGAATTGCCAAATGTGCTCCTGAAACTTACCAATAAGTGGGTAGATCTGGACGAATCCATGAGCCGGCACCCGCGCGACCACCCCCGACACCCCCCAAAAGCGCAGCCGGCACACCGCGCCACACACCCAGCCGCCAGCGGGGGAGGGCAACAGAGCGCCCATCCATCAACACCGCTTATCGCCGCCACCCCACCGGCAACAACAGGCCGCCATACTGACCCGGTGGAACCCACACCCACCCTGCGCGAAATCGACTGCTTCGCCCGCGTGGCCCGAACACTGAGCTTCTCCCGCGCCGCCGCGGACCTGAACCTCTCCCAACCCGCCATGAGCCAAGCCATCGGCCGCGCCGAACGCTCACTCGGCGTCCGCCTGTTCGACCGCACCAGCCGCGAAGTACGCCTCTCACCCGCCGGACAGGCCCTGCTGCCCTACGCCGAAGCGCTCCTGGAAACCGCAGCCGCCCTGCACGCCGAAGCCGGCCGCCTCGCCACCCCACGCCACCCGGCCATCCGCCTCGCCTACGCACCCCCCGCCGGCAGCCTCGTCGCCCAGGCCGCCCGCCGCCTGTCCCGCCGCCGCCCCGCCATCGACGTCGACCTGCGCCCCACCGGACGACGCGCCGCCCTCCAAGCCCTCACCAACGGCGAAGTCGCCGCCGCCCTGCTCCCCGCCCCGTTCCCCACCGGCTACACCACCAGCGCCCGCTTCGGCATGACCATCACCCACCTGGCCATCCCCACCGGCGACCCGCTGACCGGCACCACCGCCGTCAAACCCACCCAACTCGCCGCACACAAGGTCCTCATGCCCCACGACCGCCCACGCGGCGGCATGTGGGCCACCCTCGCCGCCACCCTGCACGGCCCCCACCAGCACCGCCTCGTCGCCGAAGAGATCGACGACTTCGCCGCACTACTCGACCTGGTCGCCGCCGGCACCGGCGTCCTGCCGGTACCCCGGCTGCTCGCCACCTCCGTCAAACGGCCCGACGTCACCTTCGTCCCCTTCCAAGCGGGGGAACTGCGCATCACCTACGGCATCGCCTGGTCACCCGACCAGGCGACCCCCGAACTGATCACCCTGATCAACACCGTCCAGGAAGCCCTGTGGACCCGCTGACCCATCCAGACCAGGGGAGCGGCCGGCACAACCCCACCGGCCGGTAGCGGCCCTCGCCCACCAACCGGCCCGCGACCACATCAACCGCCGGTCACCGCCGCGACCCGCACGACGGACAGACCCGCGCACGGCCGGCCAAGCCCCGAGAGCTCATCGGCGGCCTCACCGCGGCCGGGGCCGAATCTCGCCGGATCGTCACAACGTGGACAGACATCCGGTCTTAGCTGGCGACCGGGTGGCGACGGACGCCATCGGCGGACGGACGACCGCCGGGCGATCACGCTGCGCGAAACCCTTCTGACACGGAGAAGCACCTGATGAAGAATCCGGAGCCTCGCAAGACGGTCGCCGCTCCAGCACCGGCACGAATCGACACCCTCGACAGCCTGCGCGAGCACCTGCAATGGGCGGTCGAACTGGAACAGGCCACACTGCCGCCGTACCTGTGCGCGCTGTACTCACTGGAACCCGACCACAACCCCGAAGCCGCAGAGGTGGTGAGCAGCGTCTTCGCCGAGGAGATGCTCCACCTGGCGCTCGCCGCGAACCTGCTCAACGCCGTCGGCGGCCGGCCACGCCTGGACACGCCACAGATGTTGCCACCGCACCCCCGGCGGCTACCCCACAGCGACCTGGAACTGTCACTGCTCCCATTCGGCCCGCAAGCCCTGGAGATGTTCCTGCGCCTGGAACGGCCCGCCCCACGCCAAGCGCCGGCACAAGGCGACCACTACGAGACGATCGGGCAGTTCTACGCCGCGATCGAACAAGGACTGCGTGAGCTGAGCGAGCGGCTCGGCGAGCAGGAGGTCTTCAGCGGCGATCCCGCCCGCCAGCTGAACGACAGCCACTTCCGGCACACCGCCGGACGGCTCACCGCGGTACGGGACCTGAAGTCGGCACTGGAGGCGCTGGAAGAGATCGTCGAACAGGGCGAGGGCACCGTCAGAGGCGAAGTCTGGGACGGCGACCAGGACGTCTTCCATCCCGATCGGGACGAGGTCGGGCACTACTACCGCTTCCGGGAACTGCAACTCGGCCGGCGCTACCAGCGCGGAGACACCCCGCAGTCCGGGCCCACCGGCGAGCCGATCTCGGTGGACATGGCCGCGGTACGCCCGATGCGGCCCAACCCGCGGCTGTCCGACCACGCCCCGGGCAGCGCCATCCGCAACGCGCAGGAAGAGTTCAACCGCACCTACTGCACCCTGCTCAACCAACTGGAGCAGGCGTTCAACGGCGACCCGGGAACGCTCGGCGCCGCCGTCGGCACCATGTACGCGCTCAAGGCCCAGGCCGACGCCCTGTTGCTGATGCGCCACGAGGACGGAACCGTGGCCGGCCCCACCTTCGACTACGTACCCCCGGAGTCGCGCTCGTGAGCGCATCGTCCGATCGGCCCTGCGGGACACCGGCACACTCGGCCGGATGACCCTCCCCGGTGAGGAGGGGAGAACCGCGATCCGGTTCCCCCTTTCTCACCTGCGACCCGCGCGGTCGTGGTCCTGACCGACGCCGCGGTGCCGGGCGGGTTCGGGCCGCCCGCAGACCCCTGAGCGGCCCGCGGACGCGCCGCGTCTGCCGGTCGGCAGACGCGGCGCGTCCGAGTTCGGGGGAGGGGCGGGCACCTGTGCGCCGCGTCCGCCGACGGCGGACGCGGCGTTGACGATGCCGGAGCGGGTGAGACCGCACATCTTTGCCCGTCCCGAACTGAGGTCGCGCGTCGGCGCCCTTGAACAGAGGAGCCGCTGAGGGCGATCTGGGACGCAGGGTCACCGTGGCCGCATTGTCCGGTTATCTACAGACTTCTCCTATACCGAACAGAATTGAGCTTCTGTTCGGTATAGGAGATCTGTGCGTCTGAAGAGGGGGCCAGAACGGGGCTGTAGGTGAGCCTGGCCACGGGCGTCGCGGTGCGCCCCGGCCGACATCGTGATTCCCGGGCACGACGGCCGCTGGAGCGGACGGGCCCTCGAGGCGTCCCCTTCAAGATCGTTTTACGGATGATCGTCCCGGCCGTGCCGGCAAGGGCGGAAACCTCACCGCACCTCGGCCGTATCGCCGGCTCTGGGACGGAGGCCCACCGCAGATGCGTCCCCGCCGCCGAAGATCGGCGTCCTGCGGTGCGGCGGCGCCCAGGGTTGGCACCCGCGCGCTGCACGACGCTGCACCGAGGCCGCCGGGCCGCGTACGACGGCGTGTCAGCGAAGCGACGCGTCCGGCGCCGAGCGCCTGCGCGGCCGTCCGGCATGCACGAGACGGGCCGTGCCCGGCGCGTCTTGTGCGACCCCTTCCCGGGGTGCGTTATCAGCGTTTCATGCATAATCGCACTTATGCATCACTTGCGGCGCCTGCCCCGGCCTCCCCGATGCGGGTGCTGGCCGCCCGGATTACCTGCCGCTCGGCGTCGCCGCTCAGGCGTCCCTGCGCGGCGCGGCGGGGTCCGTCTCGGGCCGGCGGCCGTCCGGTCCTCGGCCGACGATTCGCGGGAGGTGTCCGGATCCGGCGAGGTGGCGCGTTATGCGGGCGCTTGGGAGGACTCATGCGGCGTGTCACCGGCCCTGATTCATCGCTTTGATGCATAATCGCAGCCACGTGCGTCCGCGCCTGCCGCCCGCGAGGCACCATCGCGTGGTGTGAGGTCGCCGCGCGTCAGCGCGCCGGAGGTGGAGGGTGAGGCCGTCGTGGACGATCGTGATCCGCTGATCCTGATGCGCCTGCCGGAGGCGGTGGCGGAGTACGTGTCCTCGTTGCGCACCAAGAAGCTCTCTCCGCACACGGTCGCGGGATACCGGCGTGATCTTGATCTGGTGGGCCGGATCGCGGCGCGGCTGGCGGGCGTGGCGGAGGCCGACCTCGAGGTGCGTCATCTGGGCGGGCGGCTGATGCGAGGGGCGTTCGCCGAGTTCGCCGGCCCGCGGTCCGCGGCGAGCGTCAATCGGGCGTGGAGTGCCTGGAACCAGTTTCTGACGTTCTGTGTGGCCGAGGGGTTGCTGGAGGGCAATCCGATGGCGGCGGTCCCCCGGCCCAAGCAGCCGGCCAAGGCGCCCAAGCCGCTGCTGGGTGACGGCACGGCGTCGGCCACGCTGCTGGAGCGGGTGGCCGAGGGGGCGCGTAAGGCGCGTGACCCGTGGGTGGAGCGCGATCTGCTGGTTCTGGCGCTGGCGTTGGTCACGGGGATGCGGTCGGCGGAGTTGCTGGGGCTGACGCTGGGGTCGATCGGGGGTGGCGAGGGCGAGCGCAGGATCCAGGTGGTCGGCAAGGGCGGCAAGACGCGTTCGCTGCCGATCGAGCCGCCGCTGGAGCGGTTGATCGAGGAGTATCTGAGCAGCCGGTTGCGGCGGTTCGGGCAGGCGGCGCTCCCCCGTTCCGCGCCGTTGCTGGTGGACACCCGGAACGAGCCGTTGAAGCGGGGTGGTCTGCAGTATCTGGTGCGGCAGTGTTACCGGTATGCGGGGGTGCATGACCGGGTGCAGAGGGGGACGCTGGTGCATGCGCTGCGGCACGAGTTCGCGACCCGGCTGGCCGAGCGGGGGGCTTCGGCGCATGAGCTGATGGAGTTGCTGGGGCATTCGTCGATCGTCACCGGTCAGGCGTATGTGGCTTCGACGGCGCGGGAGGTGCGGGCGGCGGCTCGGGGAAATCCGGCGTACGGGGTGCTGGGGCGGTTGCGTCCGCCGGTGGAGGGTGGGGCGTCCGGTGGGCAGGGCGTGGAGGGAGTCTGATTCCGGGGCGCAGGATGCGGGGGTGGTTTCCGGCTCTGTTCCCCGCTCCCCCGGTTTCTCTGGTCCGCTCCCCCGGTTCGGTGGGGTCGTGGGCGCGGAAAGTGTCGGTGGGAGCGGGTACGGTGCCGGTGGTTCCCGGCCGGAAGGATTGCTGACCGATGCGTCCCGTGAAGCTGACACGCCTGAGCGTTGAGGAGTGTGTCGACCGTTATGTGGAGTTGGTGCGTGCCAAGACGGTGACGGGGGCGCTGTCGGCGGCGACGGCGGAGGTGTACGGGCGTGATGTGTCGACCTTCGCCGAGCTGGCGGGGCCGGGGCGGGTGCTGGACGATCTGACCGGTGAGGACGTCGATGCGGTGCTGCTGGCGTTCGCGCGTAAGCCGGACGGGCGGCGCTCCTCCCCCACGGCGGCGACGCAGAGCCCGTCGTCGCAGGCGCGGTTCCGCCGGTCGGTGTCGGCGTTCTTCAAGCATGCGGCGTTGTCGGGGTGGGTGCAGGTCGATCCGATGACCACGGCGACGGTGACGGCGCGGGAGCGGGGCGGGTTGCGTGCCGAGCGGCGGGCGTTGACGCGGGAGCAGGCGCAGGGGCTAGTGGGGGCGGCGCGGGAGCAGGCGGTGACCGAGCCGCGGGCCGGGCGGCGTGATCAGCAGGTGGAGGTGCGTGATGCGCTGATCGTGTTGTTGTTGTCGACGTTGGGGCCGCGGGTGTCGGAGCTGGTGCGGGCCAATGTGGAGGATTTCTACACCAATGACGGGGTGCGATATTGGCGGATCTTCGGTAAGGGCGGGCGTACGCGGGATGTGCCGTTGCCGGGTGATGTGGCGGGGGTGCTCGATCTCTATCTGTCGGGGGCGCGGCCGGCCACGGCGGACAAGGCGTTGTTGTTGTCGTGGCGGGGGCGGCGGCTGGCGCGGGGTGATGTGCAGGCGGTGATCGATCGGGTGCAGCGGCGGGTCGATCCGGCGCGGCGGCGGTCGGTGACGCCGCATGGGTTGCGGCATACGACGGCGACGCATCTGCTGGCGGACGCGGTGGACATGGATGCGGTGCGGCGGGTGCTGGGGCATCGTGATCTGGCGACGCTGGGGCGTTATCGGGATGAGTTGCCGGGTGAGCTTGAGGTGGCGATGCGGGCGCATCCGCTGTTGCGTGAGCGGCGCAGCGGTGGTTAGCGCGGCGGTGTGAGGGGTGGAGGGCTGTGCCCCGGAGGTTTGAGGGGTGGTGGTGGGCCGTACGATTCGGCGTGTGGAAAAGCGTGTATTGGGACGTACGGGCAGGCAGGTCGGGGTCGTCGGGCTCGGGGCGTGGCAGTTGGGCGCCGACTGGGGTGAGGTGAGCGAGGGCGAGGCGCTGGCCACGCTGAACGCCGCGGTGGACGCGGGGGTGACGTTCATCGACACCGCTGATGTGTACGGTGACGGGCGCAGCGAGCAGATCGTCGGGCGGCTGCTGAAGGAGCGGCCGGGGCTGATGGTGGCCACCAAGATGGGCCGCCGGGTGGCGCAGGTGCCCGAGGCCTACACGTTGGACAATTTCCGGGCCTGGAACGACCGTTCGCGGCGGAACCTCGGCGTGGAGACGATCGACCTGGTGCAGTTGCACTGTCCGCCTACTGCCGTTTTCGGGGACCAGGCGGTGTACGACGCGCTGGACACCCTGGTGGACGAGGGTCGGATCTCCGCCTACGGGGTGAGCGTGGAGACGTGCGAGGAGGCGTTGACGGCGATCGCGCGTCCGGGGGTGGCGTCGGTTCAGATCATCTTCAACGCCTTCCGGCTCAAGCCGCTGGAGCGGGTCCTGCCGGCGGCGGCCGAGGCGGGGGTGGGGATCATCGCCCGGGTGCCGCTGGCCAGTGGCCTGCTGTCGGGCCGGTACGACGAGCACACCACGTTCGGGGCCGACGATCATCGTGCCTACAACCGGCAGGGTGCGGCGTTCGATGTGGGTGAGACGTTCTCGGGTGTGGAGTTCGGGACGGGGCTGGCCGCGGTGGAGCGGTTGCGGCCGCTGGTTCCCGAGGGGATGACGACGGCGCAGTTCGCGCTGCGGTGGATCATCGATCATCCGGCGGTCAGCGTGGTGATTCCGGGTGCGCGTAATGAGCGGCAGGCGGTGGGCAACGCCGCCGCGGCGCAGTTGCCGCCGCTGTCGCCGCAGGTGCACGCGGCGGTGGCCGGGGTGTACGAGGAGTTGATCCGCCCGCAGGTGCACCACCGCTGGTAGCCGCCGCGGGAGGTGTCGTCCGGGAGGGCGTGCGGCCGGCGTGCCGGATGTGGGCATGCCGGCCGCGCTCCCCCACCGGGTGTTCATCGTGTCGGCGGGCCGGTCGGGACGTCCATCGCGATGGCCCTTCCCTCCGCTCCCCCGCGGCTGGTCAGGCGCCGTGTACGGTGCGGGATACCGCCAGGGAGCGGGTGCTGTCGCCGAGCAGGGCCACTCCGTCGCAGAACTGGTCCACCGATCCGGTCGCGGGCAGGTCCCGCAGGGGTGGTCCGACGGTGTCCAGTAGCGCCTCGGCGAATCGCGCGGCGCCGATCACCCGGAACGGCCGGTCGTGGTAGCCGCGTACGGAGGTGTCCAGCGGTTCGGTCAGCGCCAGGCGGTTGTGCAGTGAGGCCACCCGCTGGTAGGCGCGGCACAGGTGTTCCTCGCGTGCGTGCCAGTCGCGTGCGGCGAGCGCGGCGGAGAACGCCTCGCCGAGTTCGGCCGAGCCGCCGAGCCGGGCGAAGGCGCTGCCCAGCCATTTGGCGTAGGGGGGGTAGCGGCGGCGCATGAGCAGGCACAGCCGCATGAGCTCTTCGACCAGGCGGGCGGTCACCAGCAGGGAGCCGAGGTCGTCGCCGACCTCTGCGCATCGGCCGGGGAAGCTCTCCAGTTCGGCCACTCTCCTCCATTGGCTGGCCAGTACGTACCGCCACACCTGGTCGGGGTACCAGCGCAGGTTGGCGCGGGCGGTGGCGAGTTCGCCGAGGCCGTCGTGGAAGACCTCGCCGCTGGTCATCTCGGCCAGCCGCTGCCAGGAGACGCCCAGCCAGTCGGCGGTGCTGATCGGGCGGCGCGGGTCGAAGCCGAGCCGTGATCGTGCGAAGCGGCCGAACCCGGTGACCACCACGCCGTGGCGGGGCGGGTTGCGGTCGGATCCGAAGACGGTCGGATAGCCGCGGAAGCGGGCCGGCAGGGCGTAGGCCAGTCGTTGTGTCAGCCCGGCCTCCTGGCCGGGTTCGACGAACACCAGCACGCGTGGTCCCCAGTCGTGGTCGGCCGAGCGTTCGGTGTCGAACGCCAGGACCTCTGAGCCGGGGCCGATGAGCGCGGCGCTGTGCGGCACCTCGCCGATCAGGGGGCGTACCACCTCGGTGTAGAAGGTGCGGGACAGTTCCAGACCTGGCACGAAGCCGGACGCGAAATCGGACATCACTCGACAACTGTGCCTCGCCGGTGGCCGGGCTTCATCTGGTTTTCCGCGTCGTGCCGTCGTCTGGGCGTGTGGTGGGGTGCCTGTGCGGTGCGTGAGTCCGTTGCCCTCCGAAGCTGGACGAGTCACGCCTGGTCAAAGTCGTGTTTTTCCGGGCATGGCGCGATGATGACCACCTGGCGGGCATCATTCACCGGAAGGGGCTGAGCCGACGCCGGACGGGGGTTGGAGAAGTGGCACGGCAAAGCGTGGCCGAACAGTTCGTCCAGGTTCTTTCCCAGGCAGGGGTGAAGCGGATCTACGGTGTGGTCGGCGACAGCCTCAATCCCGTCACCGACGCCGTGCGCCGTGACCCCGCGATGGAATGGGTCCAGGTACGGCATGAGGAGGCCGGGGCGTTCGCGGCCGGGGCGGAGGCGCAGATCACCGGGCGGCTGTGCGTGTGCGCCGGCAGTTGCGGCCCAGGCCATGTGCATCTGATCAACGGCCTGTACGACGCGCATCGGAGCATGGCGCCCGTTCTGGCGTTGGCGGCCCACATTCCCAGCGCCGAGATCGGCACCTCCTATTTTCAGGAGACCCATCCCGATCGGTTGTTCGCCGAATGCAGCCACTATTCGGAGCTGATCTCTCAGCCGGAGCAGATGCCGCGCATCCTGCGGACCGCGGTCCAGCACGCCATAGGGCTGTCCGGCGTGGCCGTGGTGAGCATGTCCGGTGACATCGCGGGTCAGGACGCGCCGGAACGGTTGCCCGGAGCGGCGATGCTCACCCGGCGGCCGGCGGTCTGCCCGGGAGCGGCCGAGATCACCGAGCTGGCCCGGCTGGTGGACGAGGCGAACGCCGTCACCCTGTTCTGCGGCAGCGGTTGCGCGGGCGCCCATGACGAGGTGATGGCCTTCGCCGAACGCGTCAAGGCCCCTGTCGGGCACGCGCTGCGCGGCAAGGAGTGGATCCAGTACGGCAATCCCTATGACGTCGGCATGTCGGGGCTGCTCGGCTACGGCGCCGCCTACGAGGCGATGCACGGGGCGGAGCTGCTCATCCTGCTCGGCACCGACTTCCCTTACACGGCGTTCCTGCCGGAGCACGTGCGCATCGTCCAGGTCGACGTCCGGCCCGAGCGCCTGGGCCGCCGCTCCAAGCTGGATCTTGCGGTGTGGGGAGACGTCCGCGAGACCTTGCGGGCGTTGATCCCGCAGGTGGCGCAGAAGTCCGACCGCCGGTTCCTGGACCGGATGCTGGCCAGGCACGCGGACGCCTTGGAGGGGGTCGTCGCCGCCTACACCCGCGACGTCGAGCGCCACCGGCCGATTCACCCGGAGTACGTCGCCGCGATCCTGGACGAGGAGGCCGCCGACGACGCGATCTTCACCGTCGACACCGGCATGTGCACCGTCTGGGCCGCCCGCTACCTGTCCCCCAACGGCCGGCGCCGCCTGCTCGGGTCATTCACCCATGGTTCGATGGCCAATGCCATGCCGCAGGCGATCGGTGCGCAATTGGCCGGCCGGGGCCGGCAGGTGATCTCGATGTCGGGCGACGGCGGCTTCTCCATGCTGATGGGCGACTTCCTCACGCTGGTCCACTACGACCTGCCGGTCAAGGTCGTGCTCTTCAACAACTCGGCGCTCGGCATGGTCGATCTGGAGATGCTGGTCGCCGGCTACCCGCCGTACGGTACGGCGTATCCTTCGGCTGATTACGCGGCGATCGCCCGTGCGGCCGGAGCCCACGGTGTCCGGGTCGACGATCCGGCGGACGTGCGCGACGCGCTGCGCGAGACGCTGGCGCATCCGGGGCCGGCTCTGCTGGATCTGGTCACCGACCCCAACGCGATGGCCATGCCGCCGCGTATCACCGGCCGTCAGCTGGCCGGTTTCGCCACGACCACCAGCAAGCTGGTCCTCACCGGTGGCGTGGGCCGCATGATCGACCTGGCCCGTTCCAACCTCCGCAACATCCCCCGTCCGTGACGTCAGCGGACGCCGGCTCCGCCGAACGGCGCCTCATGACCGGGCGGGGCTTTGCGGCTGGATGGTGACCACGGCCTCGATAGGGTTCCTCTGCTACTGGTTCGTCGCTTGCGGCTTATGTTGTGATTGATCTTGGTTGTATACGGCCACCGCCTTTACAAAGTAGATCATATCGGACATTCGCCACGGGATTAGGGACTCCTTAGATGAACCCGGGCATCGTGGGGCAGGCCGCCGGGCTGTTCGCCGTCACCAACGTCGACGACATCGTGGTGCTGGCCCTGTTCTACGCCCGCGGCTCCGGGCGGCCCGGCGGCGCCGCCCAGGTGGTGGCCGGCCAGTACGCGGGGTTCACGGCCATCCTCGTCCTCGCCGTCGCCGCCGCGTTCGGTGCCACGTTCCTGCCCGAGCCCGTGCTGCCCTACCTGGGGCTACTCCCCCTCGCCCTCGGGGTGAAGGCCGCCTGGCAGGCGTGGCTGGAGCACCGCGGCGCCGGATCCCGGCCCCGACTCACCGCCCCTTCACTCGTACTTGGTCCGCCCCCTGTGAGGCAGCGAACGGCTTGTCACCGGACGTGGCCCCTCCCCCGATCGCCTCGCCGTCTCAGGCGGTCACCTTGTCCAGGAAGGCGTACAGGTTCTCCCGGATGCGGGCGATCTTCTCCTCCAGGGTGAGGGACTCCTGGACGATCTCGGCCCCCGCGGGCTGCTTCTCGCCCCGGATGTAGAGCGAGCAGGCGAGGTCGGTGCACAGGTACCGTCCGACGGAGTCGCCCTGGCGGCCGGCCTCGCCGGTCCTGCGCGCGGTCATCAGCGCCACCCCGCCGCTGGTGTGCGTGGTCAGGCACAGCGAGCACATGCTGCGCGAGGTGAAGTTGCGTGAGGCGGAGGTGGTCACCCGCAGGGCGACGCCGACGAGCGCCTGGTCGCGTTCGGTCACCAGGTAGGCGCGTTCGGGCGCGCCGGGATCTCGCCATCCGAGGAAGTCCAGGTCATCCCAGCGGCGTTCGGCGAGGTCGCCGGGCAGGTCCAGGCGTTTGGTCTCCCCTTTCGAGCAGTTGATGAACGAGGCGCGGATGTCGCGGTCGGTGAGCGGTCTCATGAGCGGCGAGGCTAGCTCTCCCTAAGGGTAGTATGCAAATACTTAAAGCCTTTAAGTGATGGGAGGGGACGAGATGACGCGCGAGCGGCTGACCGCGCAGCGCCTGACGCGTGCGGCGGCGGAGCTGGCCGACGAGATCGGTTTCGCGAACGTGACCGTCTCGGCGCTCGCCCGCGCGTTCGCGGTCAAGCCGGCGGCGCTGTACTCGCACGTGAGGGACCTTCAGGACCTTCGGGTGCGGGTGGCGGCCCTGGCCCTTGCCGAGCTGGCCGACCGGGCCGCCTCGGCCCTGGCCGGCCGTGCGGGCAAGGACGCGCTGGTGGCGTTCGCCGGCGCCTACCGCGGCTACGCCAAGGAGCATCCGGGCAGGTACGCCGCGATGCAGATCGAGCTCGACGGGATCGACCCGCGGGGCGAGGCGGCGCAGGCGGCGCGCCGGCACGCGGAGATGACGCGTGCGATCCTGCGCGGATACCGGCTGGCCGAGCCCGACCAGACCGATGCGGTCCGGATGCTGCACGGCACCTTCCACGGTTTCGTGAGCCTGGAGATCGCGGGCGGGTTCCGTCACACCCCTCGCCTGGTGGACGCCTCGTGGTCGCGGACCCTGGACGCCCTGCACGCCGTGCTCACCGACTGGCCCCCGCCCGAGGCCGGGCCGCGATGACCGGGCCGTGCGACGGGCGCTGCGCCTTGAGCCGCCCACTCTCATGCACGTCCTGGCCGAGGTCCCGACCTGGCACAGCGACCGCATCGTGCTGGTCGGCGGCGCCGGCCAGCCTGTCGGCGCCGGACAAGGCGCCTCGATGGCGATCGAGGACGCCGTGGTGCTGGCCCGCGCGCTCGAGCAGCACTCCGCCCGCCGCCGCGCTGGAAGACCATACGCGGCGGCGGCGGGCGCGCATCGCCAAACTGGTGCGATCCGCCGCCGCCAACCGCGACGCCAAGACCGCCGGTCCGGTGGCACGCCGGCTGCGTGACCTTCTCATGCCAGCGGCGCTATGGCTGTTCTACGAGCGCGGAACGTCCTGGCTGTACACCCACGACGTCACCGCAGGATGGCGGCAGGCGCCGGCCGGCGGGGGCGGGTGACGGCTTTGGGCGAATATGGATGGAACACCGGCGGGGCGTGCACGAGAATGCGCCCATGCACCAGGCCATCCTTCGAACCGCCCGTCTGCGGCTCGTCCCGCTCTGCGACGACCACCTCGAGCACGAGGTCGAACTCGACGCCGACCCCGAGGTGATGCGCTACCTCGGCCGGCCCCGTACCCGCCAGGAGGTGGAGGTCTTTCACCGCCGGCGGCTGGCGGCCGCCGCCCGTGTTCCCGGCCTGGGGTTCTGGGTGGGTTTCACCGGGGACACCTTCGTCGGCTGGTGGATCCTGGAGCCGCCGGAGCGCCCCGACCAGGGGCCGGCCGAAGGGCAGGCCGAGCTCGGCTACCGGCTGCTGCGCCGCCACTGGCGGCAGGGGCTGGCGAGCGAGGGGGCACGCGAGCTCGTCCGGCACGGATTCGAGGATCTCGGGCTGGAGCGCGTCTTCGCCGAGACGATGGCCGTCAACACCGCCTCCCGCGCCACCATGGCCTCGGTCGGCCTGCGGCACGTGCGCACCTTCCACCCCGATTGGGATGATCCGCTCCCCGGCAGTGAGCTCGGCGAGGTCGAATACGCGATCACCCGGCGGCAGTGGCTCGACCGGCGGCCTCCCGGCCACGACGAGGCCGCCGGCGCCCGGGCCGGCGAACCGATCCGGTAGGCGCCCTGGCGCGGCCGCGTCCAGGTGCCGGCGCGCCCCCAGGCTCCGCTGGACCGCGAGGTCCATTATGCGGGAGGGTAGGGGCCATGAGCAGGACACTGACCGCCAAGGGCGCGGCCACCCGGCAGCGCATCGTGATCGCCGCCGCGCTGCTGATCCGTGACAAGGGCGCGTCCGAGACGAGCCTGGACGACATCCGCGCGGCCACCTCCACCAGCAAGAGCCAGTTGTTCCATTATTTCCCCGGCGGCCGGAGCGAGATCCTGGTCGCCGTGGCCGAGCACGAGGCGGCTCAGGTCATCCAGGCGCAGCAGCCGTTCCTCGGTGACCTGTCGACCTGGCGGTCCTGGCAGCAGTGGCGCGAGGCCGTCCTGGCGCACTACACCGAACTCGGCGAGCGATGCCCTCTGGGCGCCCTCACCAGCGAGCTCGGCAGGTCCTCCCCCGAGGCCCGGGCGATCGTCACCCTGCTGTACGACACCTGGGAGGCGGCACTGACCGGCGGGGTCCAGGCCCTGACCGCCGGCCGCTCCCCCGGGGCCGACGCCTCGGCCAGGGCGCGCGCGATCCTGGCGGCCGTCCAGGGCGGCGTGGTCATGCTGGGTGCCACCGGCCGGGTCGGCTACCTGGAGCAGGCCCTGACCCTGGCCCTCGAACCGCTCAGGCCCAAGGAGTGCTGACGGCGCCCCGGGCCGGAGCCGCCATGGCGGTGACCACCAGGTGGGGTCCGTGCGGACCGCTGTCGTGGCCTGATCCGTGGTCACCACGGATGCGGGCCGGCCGGGCGGGGAGCAGGCTGTGGGCATGGACACGGCAAGGCGATGTGCCCGCGATCACCGGGGCCGCCATGAACGGCTCGTGAAGCAAGGCCGCCCGGGTGGCCGCGGTCGCCTACCCTGACGGTGGCCACCCGGACCGGTGGGCCGGGCCGGTCCCTTCACCGTAACCGGGCCGCCTGGACACCCTTCCGACAGGTGCGGCCCGCGCGGCGCCTTGCCACGTTCACGCGGCGACCGGCGCCGTGCCCGCGATGTCGCGAAGGCCCCGGTGGACGCCGGTGCCGGCGTCGGCTCGCGGCGGCATGGCCTGGCTGCGCCCGGTGACACCGGCCCGGGCGCCATGAACTCCGTACATCACGATATTCACCGAAAGGTTCGTCCCATGAGCAGCACCGAAAGCAGCGGCTACGAGGGTTTCACGGCCGAGGAGCGGGCCGCGATGAAGGACCACGCCGAGGAACGCAAGAAGGCGGCGCGGCGCGGCTCGCGCGCGGACAAGGCGGCGGAGGCGGTGCGGGACCTGCTCGCCAAGATCGCCGAGTTCCAGGAGCCGGACCGGATCATGGCCGAGCGCGTCCATGAGGTCGTGATGGCCAGTGCCCCGGATCTCGCGCCGAGGCTCTGGTACGGGATGCCCGCCTACGCGCTGGACGGCAAGATCGTCTGCCACTTCCAGCCCGCGGAGAAGTTCAAGACCCGCTACGCGACGCTCGGGTTCAGCGACCGGGCGAACCTGGACGATGGCGCGATGTGGCCGGTCGCCTTCGCCCTGACCGAGATGACGCAGGAGGTGGAGGCCCGGATCGCCGCGCTGGTGAAGCAGGCGGTGAGCTGAGGCACCGCCTGCGAAGGGCAGGCCCCTGGTCACCGGCCGCCTCGGCGGCGGCGAGCGCCGTCCGCCAAGGGCCCGCGCCGGCGGCCTACCGGCCGGGCGCCGTCACAGGATGGCGCCCGGCCGGTAGGCGGCGGCGTCGGGGTGGCGGGTCACGATCTCGCCCACCCGGGCCACGACCTGCTCCACCTGCGCGGACGCCGCGCCGGTGAACGGCGCCGGGTCGGAGAGCAGCGCCTGCAGCGCGGCGTGGTCCAGGGGGAACCGCTCGTCGGCGGCCAGCCGGTCCAGCAGCAGGTTCGGCGACCCGCTCTCGCGCATCGCCAGCGCCGACGCCACCGCGTGCTCCTTGATCAGCTCGTGCGCGCTCTCGCGGCCCACGCCCGCGCGGACCGCGGCCATCAGCATCTTGGTCGTGGCCAGGAACGGCAGGTAGCGGTCCAGTTCGGCGGCGATCACCGCGGGGAAGGCGCCGAACTCGGCCAGCACCGTCAGCATGGTCTCCACCAGCCCGTCGAAGGCGAAGAACGCGTCCGGCAGCGCCACCCGGCGTACCACCGAGCACGACACGTCGCCCTCGTTCCACTGGTCGCCGGCCAGTTCCCCGGCCATCGAGGCGTACCCGCGCAGCACGACCGTCAGCCCGTTGACCCGCTCGCATGAGCGGGTGTTCATCTTGTGCGGCATCGCGCTGGAGCCGACCTGCCCCGGCTGGAAGCCCTCGGTGACCAGCTCGTGCCCGGCCATCAGCCGGATGGTCTTGGCCAGGCTGGAGGGAGCGGCGGCGAGCTGCACCAGGGTGGTGAGGACCTCGTAGTCCAGCGACCGCGGGTAGACCTGGCCGACGCTGGTGAACACCTGCGAGAAGCCCAGGTGGCGTGCCACCCGCTCCTCCAGTGCGGCCAGCCGGTCGCGGTCGCCGCCCAGCAGGTCGAGCATGTCCTGGGCGGTGCCGACCGGGCCCTTGACGCCGCGCAGCGGGTAGCGGGCGATCAGCTCCTCCAGCCGGGCGAAGGCCACCAGCAGCTCGTCGGCGGCGGTGGCGAACCGCTTGCCGAGTGTGGTGGCCTGCGCGGCCACGTTGTGGGACCGTCCCGCCATCACCAGGTGGCCGTGGCGGGCGGCGAGGTCGGCCAGATGGGCCAGCAGCGCCACGGTGCGGTCTCTGACCAGCAGCAGGCTGTCGCGCACCTGCAGCTGCTCGACGTTCTCGGTCAGGTCGCGGGAGGTCATGCCCTTGTGCACGTGCTCGTGCCCGGCCAGCGCGTTGAACTCCTCGATGCGCGCCTTGACGTCGTGGCGGGTCACCCGCTCGCGGGCGGCGATGGAGTCCAGATCGACCTTCCCCGCCACCGCCTCGTAGTCCTCGGCCACCCCGGGCGGCACCGGGACGCCCAGCTCGGCCTGGGCGCGCAGCACGGCCACCCACAGACGGCGCTCGGCCACCACCTTGTGCTCGGGAGACCACAGACGGGCCAGCTCCGGCGAGGCGTAGCGGGCGGCAAGGACATTGGGGATACGCGGCTTGGTCACGTCGCCCCAGTGTAGAGGGGCCGCTTCAGTGCGCGGCCAGCGCCTGCTCGTCGTACACCGCCGGCTCCCGGCCGGCCGCGCCGCCGCCCCGGCGGCCGAACCGCTCCTTGGCGCGTTCGACGATCGTGTACAGGGTGGGGACGAGGATCAGGGTGAGCAGCGTGGAGGACACCAGGCCGCCGATGACCACGATCGCCAGCGGCTGGGAGATGAACCCGCCCGACCCGGTGAGGCCGGAGGCCATCGGGGTGAGCGCGCAGATGGTGGCGATCGCGGTCATCAGGATGGGCCGAAGGCGCCGCCGGCCGCCCTCCACGACGGCCTCCACCACGCCCATGCCCTGCTCGCGGTACTGGTTGATCAGGTCGATCAGCACGATCGCGTTGGTGACCACGATGCCGATGAGCATCAGCATGCCGATCAGCGCCGGAACCCCGAGGGGGGTGCCGGTGACGCGCAGCAGGCCGATCACGCCGGTGGCGGCGAACGGGATGGACACCAGCAGGATCAGCGGCTGGGCGAAGCTGCGGAACGCCGCCACCATGATCATGAAGACGATGGCGATGGCCGCCAGCATGGCCAGGCCGAGCTGGGCGAAGGCCTCGTCCTGGTCGGCGCTCACCCCGCCGATGCTGTAGTTCACCCCGGCGGGCAGGGTCAGCGACCGCATCCGCTCGGTGATCTTCGCGGTGACGGCGCCGAGGTCGCTGGCCGTGGCGGCGGCCGACACCGAGGCGGTGCGGTCGCCGTCCTTGCGGGTGATCTGCGTGGGCCCCTCCACCTGGCGCACCGCCGCCACCGAGGACAGTTTCACCGTCCCGGAGGCGGTGGGCAGCCGCAGGTCGCGCACCGCGGCGAGGTCATCGGGCGCCGAGCCCACCCGCAAGATCACCTCGTTGCCGCGCCCGTCCAGGGTGAGGTGGCCGAGCGTGGCGCCGCGGAACGCCTGGGCGACGCTCTGCCCGATGGCCGCCTCGGTGAGGCCCGCGGCCGCGGCCTTGCGCCGGTCGACGGCCACCTGCACGCGCGGGGCGCCGGTCTGCAGGTTGGAGGTGACGTCCCGCAGCCCGTCGATGCCGCGCAGCGCCGCCGCCACCGCCTCGGCCCCCGCGCGCAGCGCCGGCAGGTCGGGCCCTTGCACGATCACCTCGGCCCGGTCGGAGGCGAAGGCGCCGCCGCCCTGCCCGCCGACGGTCACCTCGCCCACTCCGCCGAGCCCGGCGAGCTGGTCGCGCAGTGTCTGCTCCAGCGCCGGGGTGTCGGCCCCCTCGGCGACGGTCACCGAGTAGGAGGCCCGGTCGGGTGAGCCGCCCACCCCGCCGGCGAACGTGCCGCCGGAGCCCACGTTGACCTGGTAGGAGGCGATCTGCTTGAGGGAGGCCAGCAGCGTCTCGACCTTCTTGGCGGCCTTGTCGGTGGTGGCCAGGTCGGTGCCCGCGGGCATCTTCTGGGTGAGGTTGACGGTGTCGTTGCCCGAGGAGTCGATGAAGTTGGTCTTCAGCCCCGGCACCAGCGCCAGGGTGCCGGCGAACACCGCGACCCCGGCCAGCAGGGTGACCAGGCGCAGCCGCGTGGCCAGGCGCAGCACCGGCAGGTAGATGCGCTGCAGCGGGCTGCGCAGCTCGGCGGCCTCGGCCTCGGCCCGCACCTGCCGCGCCTGCTCGGGTGTCAGCGCGGGCGCGCGCAGGAACCAGTACGCCAGCACCGGGATCACCGTGAGCGACACCAGCAGCGAGGCCAGCAGCGCCACCGTCACGGTGATCGCGAACGGCGCGAACAACTGGCCGACCATGCCGCCGACGAAGGCGATCGGCAGGAACACCGCGACCGTGGTCAGCGTCGAGGCGGTCACCGCCCCGCTGACCTCGCGCACCGCGGTCAGCACCGCCTCGCGCTTGGCCTCCCCGTACCCCAGGTGGCGTTTGACGTTCTCCAGCACCACGATGGAGTCGTCCACCACCCGGCCGATCGCGATGGTCAGCGCGCCCAGCGTCAGCAGGTTCAGCGAGTGGTCTCCGGCCCACAGCGCGATCAGAGCGATGATCACCGACAGCGGGATGGACACCGCGGTCACGATCGTCGAGCGCAGCGACAGCAGGAACAGCAGGATGACCACGACGGCGAACACCAGGCCGAGCAGGCCCTCGGTGGACAGGTCCTCGATCGAGCGTTCCACGTAGGGGGCCTGGTCGAACACCACGGTGATCGCGGCGACGTCGCCGAGCGAGCGGGTCAGCCCGGCAAGTTTGCCGCGCACGTCGTGGGAGATGCGCACGGCGTTGCCGTCGGGGGTCATCGTGATCGACACGCCGAGGCTGTCGGCGCCGTCGGTGCGGGTGATCGTGGTCGCCTCGGCCGGTCTCTCCTCCACCGTCGCCACCTCGCCCAGTTTCACCGGCTTCGGCGCGGCCTGCGCGGTGCCGGCGGGTGGCGCCTGCGACGCGCCGCCCCGCCCGGAGCCCTGCCCGGCCGGGGCGGCGGCCTGCGGGGTCAGGTACAGCCCGCGCAGGTCATCAAGGGAGGAGACGCGGCGGCCGACCTGGACGGTGAGCGTCCTGCCGTCCTCGGTGAGGCCGCCGGCCGGAATCGGCGTCCCGTTGGCGCGCAGCGCGTCGGCGATCGCGGTGGGCGCCACCCCGTGCAGCGCCATGGCGAGCAGGTTGGGAGTGATGACGACGGTCTGCTCGCGGGCGCCGGTCACCGACACCTCGCGCACCCCCGGCACGCCGCGCAGTTCGGGCACCGCGATGCGCTGCAGCTTGTCGGCCATCGCGCGCTGGTCGCCGGCGTCGCCGACCGCCAGCACCATCACCGGGATGTCGTCGGTGCTGCCCGCCACCACCGTGGGCTCCACCCCTGCGGGCAGCCGGCCGCCCAGCCGGCCGACCGCCTGCTGCAGCTCGGCCACCGCACCCTCGATGTCGGTGCCGTACTCGAAGGACACCTGGACCTGCGCCATGCCCTCCCGGGAGGTGGAGGTCACCTCGGTGACGCCGCTGATGCCCTGCACGGCGCCCTCGACCGGCTTGGTCACCTGCTCCTCGACGATGTCGGGGGCCGCACCGGCGTACGGCGCCACCACGAACGCCCCGGGGAACGACAGCGACGGCAGCAGCTGCTGCTTGAGCGAGGGGATCGCGAAGGCGCCGAAGCCGCTGATCACGACCGCGACCAGGATGACGAGGCTGCGGTTGGCGAGGCTGAGCCTGGCCAGAGCGGTCATGGCACGACCTTCCTCCGAAAGACGGCCGGCGGCCGAAAGTTTCCGGCAATGCTAACACTTCGCCTGGTACGAATATTTAGCACTGCTATGAACACCTGGTAATCTGGCGGCCCGCAGCGGAAGGCGAACGTGGACGAACGACAGGAGCTGATCACCCGGATCGGCGACGCCCAGCACACCCTCGGGCGCGCGTTCGCAGGCGACCGCTCCACGCCGCTGCTGGCGCTCAACCTCACCATGCGGCAGCTCAAGGTCGCCCTCATCCTGGCCGGCCGCGGCTCGGCCTCCGGCCAGGAGCTCGCCGCCACCCTCGGCACCGGGCCCGGCACCGTCACCGGCATCGTCGACCGCCTGGTCGCCCAGGGCCTGGTCACCCGCCGTGAGGATCCCGCCGACCGCCGGGTGCGCCGCGTCGAGCTCACCGAGGCCGGGCGCCGCATGACCGAGGAGCTCATCGACGCGGGCCTGGCCGGCTACCGGCGCCTGCTCGAACGTCTGGACACCGCCACGCTGCGCAGCCTGGACGAGGTGATGGCCAAGCTGTGCGCCGCCGCGGCCGACCTGTACGGCCCCTGCTGATCCTTCGCCGCGCCCCGCAACGCAACGCGACCGGAGCGTGCGCGGCCGCCCTCCACCTTGGACCGCGCCCGGCCTTTTGGACGGGGCGCCTTCGCCTTGGGCGGGGCGCTGCGAGGAGTCCTCCCCGGCCCATGGCGATCACCCGATGCGGCCGGCGGCCCGCCCGTACCGGCGTCCGGTCCGGCGCCGGCCGCGTGTGGCGGGCTGCTACCTTCATGGTCCATGCAGCCAGGCGACGCCACCGGCACCACCGGTCACCTCCAGGCACTGTTCTCCCTGTCCGGCCGCACCGCCCTGGTGACCGGCGGCAGCTCGGGCATCGGCCAGGCCATGGCCGAGGCGATCGGCGGCGCGGGCGCCGCCGTGGTCCTTCTCGCCCGGGGCAAGCCCGGCCTGGACGCCGCGGCCGGACGGCTGCGCGAGCGCGGAGTGCGGGTGGCCGCGATCGCCGCCGACCTCGGCGACCCCGGCGACCTGCGCCGGGTGTGCGAGCAGGCGTCCGGCTTCTTCGGTGAGATCGACATCCTGGTCAACGCCGCCGCCAACAACATCCGCCGCCCGATGGAGCAGCTGACGCCCGAGGACTACGAGGCGACGATCCGGGTCAACCTCACCGCCCCCTACACCCTCGGCCAGTACTTCGGCCCCCGCATGGCGGCCCGCGGCTTCGGCCGGATCATCAACGTCGGCTCCCAGCAGTCGACCAGCGCCTTCGGGGACAGCGGCGTCTACGGCGTCAGCAAGGCCGCCCTGGCCGGGCTCACCCGCTCCCAGGCCGAGGCGTGGTCGCGGCACGGCGTGCGCAGCAACACGGTCCTGCCGGGGTTCGTGCTCACCCCGCTCACCGCCTCCGCGCAGGCCGTCCCCGGCCGGGTCGAGGCGATGGCCGCCCGCTCCATGGTCGGCCGCAACGGCGTGCCCGCCGACTTCGCCGGCATCGCGGTGCTGCTCGCCGGGGACGGCGCCGAGTACATCACCGGCCAGGCCATCTGCGTGGACGGCGGCTTCTCCGTCCACTGACCGCGCCTCGTGCGCCCAGCGCCCCTCCGCCCCGGCGGGCATCGTCCCTGTCGTGTGGCTTCGCAGGCCGGAGGCGGGCCCGCCGGGGGGATGGCCGGGCACCCGCGCCGCATCGGCGTCCCCCGTCCATGTCCATGCGTCGCGCGGTCCCGGGCGCGTGGGGCGCCGATTTGACGTGGAGTGCGCTCCAGGTCCGAGACTGGGGCTCTCGGCACCACCTGGAGCATCAAGGAGGAGCAGTCGTGAAGCAGCGCACTCTCGGCCAAGGGCTCACCGTCTCCGCTCTCGGACTCGGCTGCATGGGCATGAGCGAGTTCTACGGGCCAGGCGACGACGCCGAGTCCACCGCGACGATCCACCGCGCCCTCGACCTGGGCGTCACCTTCCTGGACACCGCCGACATCTACGGCCCGTTCACCAACGAGGTCCTGGTCGGCAAGGCCATCGCCGGGCGCAGGGACGAGGTGGTCCTGGCCACCAAGTTCGGCATCGAACGCCGCCCGGACGGCACCCGGGTCGGGGTCAACGGCCGCCCCGGCTACCTGCGGCAGGCGTGCGAGGCGTCCCTGCGGCGGCTGGGCGTCGACCACATCGACCTGTACTACCAGCACCGCGTCGACCCCGCGGTCCCCATCGAGGAGACCTGGGGCGCCATGGCCGAACTGGTGGCGGCCGGCAAGGTGCGCCACCTCGGCATCTCCGAGGCCGCCCCGGACGTGGTGCGGCGCGCTCACGCCGTCCACCCGATCACGGCCGGCCAGTACGAGTACTCGCTGTTCACCCGGGACATCGAGGACGAGGTGCTGCCCCTGCTGCGCGAGCTCGGCATCGCCCTGGTCGCCTACAGCCCGCTCGGCCGCGGCTTCCTCACCGGGACGATCACCAGCGCCGACCAGTTCGGCGCCGCCGACTTCCGCGCCGCCAACCCGCGCTTCCAGGGCGGCAACTTCACCGCCAACCGTGCTCTGGTCACCGGTGTGGAGCAGATCGCGCGCGACAAGCGGGTCACCCCCGCCCAGCTCTCGCTGGCCTGGGTCCTGGCCCAGGGCCGGGACGTGGTGCCCATCCCGGGCACCAAGCGGCGCTCCTACCTGGAGCAGAACGTCGCCGCGCTGGACATCGCCCTGACCCGCGATGAGATGGCCGCCCTGGAGCAGGCCGCGCCCAGGGGCGCCGTGGCCGGGGAACGCTACCCGGCCGCCTCCCTCCCCCGCATCACCTCCTGATCTCCTCCCACCCTCCGCGGGTGGCCGGATGTCGTATCGGCGCGGGGCGCCGGTCGCCTTGCCGGGCGACGGGGAGGGCATCGCGGTGGCGGATCGCGAGCGCATCTTCCAGCGGTTCGCCCAGGCCGGCGTCCCGGCGGCGGCCACCCGCGGATGGGGGACACGCGAGCGGGGATGAACACCATCGCCACCGCGGCATCGGCGAGAGGACGACCCGCCCCGGCGACGCTCCACCTCAGCGGCCGGCCTGCAGCCCGCCAGGCCTGCAGGCCGGCACCCGCGAGGTCTACCTTCCGGAGGTCTGCCGGGCCGAGATCCGCCGTTCTTGGGCCGCGGTGTCCTCCGACAGGGCGGGCACGGCGGGGGCTTCGCAGACGGCGGCGCGGGCGAGCAGCACAGAACGCTCGCGCTCGTCGCGGGTGAGCGAGGCGGCCCGCCGGAACTCCCGCCCCGCCTCGGCGGTCCTGCCCAGCCTGACCAGCAGGTCGCCCCGCACGCACGGCAGCAGGGGGTGGCCGTCCATCCGCGGATCACCGGCCAGCCCGTCGACCAGGCGCAGGCCCGCCTGCGGCCCGAAGGCCATGGTGAGCGCGACCGCGCGGTTCAGCTCGGCCACCGGGGAGGGCGACTGCCGCACCAGCGCCTCATACAGCGCGGCGATGCGCCGCCAGTCGGTCCGCGCGGCGGTGCCCGCGCGCGCGTGGCAGGCGGCGATCGCCGCGCGCAGCGTGTACGGCCCGGGGGCGGCGGCCTGCTCGGCACGCGCCAGCGCCGCCAGGCCGCGCGCTATGGCGGCCCGGTCCCACTTGGCGCGGTCCTGCTCCAGCAGCAGGACCGGCTCTCCGCAGGGGCCGGTGCGGGCGGCCGACCGGGAGGCCTGGATCTCCATGAGCGCGAGCAGGCCGTGCACCTCCGCCTGGCCGGGCAGCAGCCCGGCCAGGACCCCTCCCAGGCGCAGCGCCTCCTCACACAGCGCCCCGCGGGCCCCACCGTCGCCGGCGGCCGCGGTGTACCCCTCGGTGAAGATCAGATGCACGGCCTCCAGCACCGGCGGCAGCCGGCCGGCCAGCTCGGCCCCGGCCGGCGCCTCGAAGGGGACGCGGGCCTGCGACAGCGCGCCTATGGCGCCGGTGACACGTTCGGCGGCGGTGGCCTCGGCCACCAGCAAGGCCCGGGCGATCTCCCCGGTCGTCAACCCGCCCAGCAGGCGCAGGGCGAGCGCGGCGCGCGCCTTCGCCGGCAGCAGCGGGTGGCAGACGGTGAACACCAGCCGCAGCACGTCATCCTGGACGTCGCCGCCCGGCGGGAACTCCTCCGCCGCGCCGTCGCAACGGCCCTGCCCGGCCGGCCGCCGGCCCGGCTGCCCGGCGATCTCACCGTCCAGGAACCCGCGGCGCCGCAGCGGCTCCCCCGCCCGGCGCCGGCCGGCCGCCAGCAGCCAGGCACCCGGGTCGTCGGGGACGCCCTCGCGCGGCCACCGCTCCAGCGCGGCCGCCAGGGCCTCCTCGGCGAGCTCCTGTGCGGCGCCGATGTCGCCCGCGGCACGGGCCAGACCGGCCATGACGCGCGCCGACTCCGCCCGCCACACCCGGCCGACCGCGTGCTGGGTCTCCGAGACCGCCATGACCCCATATCAGAGCATCTTCTCCGCCGCTCCCGCAAACCACCCCGGCGGATCGTGGCTGGTCAGGCAGTTGAACAGGGCATCGGCACGAAGCCGGCCGGGCGGCCGGTCCCGTGACCGGCCCGAGGCCTTCCGCGGGCGCCTGCCCCCGGCACCGGCCGGGCGCCGAGCACCATCGCCGGGCCGTCCACGACCGCATGGAAACGGCCCCGGCCACTCCGACCGCGCGGGCACACCGACCGCTGATGTGCCCGCGCGCGACGCACGCGCACCTACCGGCCCCGGCGACGCCGCCTCGCGATCGGCGAAGGTTCCCGGCCACGCCGCGGCGGCGCCGGAGGGTGCAAGGGCTGGAACAGGGCGGCGAGCACCGCCATCCGATCCTGCCGGGCGGCGGGCCTGCGTGTATGCCCTGTGGCAGATGTGGCCGCAGTTTCATCCACCTAACGTGTGCGAGGTCATCTGCGGCGTTGGCCGCACCGTCCATCGGAGACTCCATGACCTGGCCAAGATCGATTTTGTGCTCCCTGCCCGTGGTCGTGATGCTGGGATCGCTCGCCCCCGCGAGCGCCACCTCACTTCCCTCCACCGCGGCACCGGCGCCGTCCCTGACATGGTCGGCATGCGGCGCGGACGCGCCGGCCGAACTGCAGTGCGCCAAGCTCGCCGTTCCCCTCGACTGGGACGAGCCCAACGGGAAGATGATCTCCCTCACCCTTGCCAGGGCCTCCGCGACCGGAAAGGCCGCGGGCACCGTCCTGTTCAGTCCCGGAGGCCCTGGCGGTCCTGGCGTACAGGTGCTGTCGCGGTCGCTGCACCACTTCGCCGGCCTGCGTACCCGGATGAACGTCGTCACCTGGAACCCACGCGGCGGGCAGAGCGGCGAGCACCTCCCGCCGGCGTCCTGCGTGACCGGCCCCGCGTTCGCCACGCCGGACAACCGGCGCGAGTACGACCTGGCACTGCGGGCGAACGCCGCCGCGGTCGCCCCCTGCAGGGAGGCCGCGCCCGAGGTGTTCGCCCACATGGACTCCGCCACCCAGGCCCGCGACATGGACGCCATCCGCGCCGCCCTGGGCGAGGCGAAGCTCTCCTATCTGGGCAACTCCTACAGCGGCGTGCTCGGGGTCTCCTACGCGCGACTGTTCCCGCAGCGGGTGCGCGCCATGGCGCTGGACAGCGTGCCCGACCACGTCTCCCCCCTCGCGGAGTCCGAGCGGCTGCAGTACAAGGGCTTGGAGGAGGTGTTCAAGCGGTTCATCCGCTGGTGCGCCGAAGCCCCGGAATGCGCACTGCACGGGACCGACGTGGAAACGACCTGGCAGGATGTCGTGAATCGGGCCGAGCGCCATCCCCTGCCCGGTGCCGCAGCCGCCGGTGACCGCCGCTACGACGGCGATGACCTCAAGGCACTGGCGCAGGGCATGGTCTTGCGTGTGGCGGGCTGGCCCGCGTTCGCCAAGGCCATCGCGAGTGCCGTCGACGGCGACGCGTCCGGATTCGATCCTCAGGGCCGCGGCGTGCCGCCACTCCCCAGCGCCCTGCGGGCGGTGACGTGCGCCGACGGCTTCCGCTACGACGGCTACCACGCCTACCGTGCGGCGGTACGGCGCTCAGCCAAGGTGTCACCGAACTTCTCCGGTGTCCGGGAGAACAATCTCCTTGGGTGTTCCCCGTGGGCCGCCAAGGCCGTCAACCCGCCTGCGCCGCTTCCGGCCCGCGCGCTTGCGCCGCTGCTCGGCATCGGGCCCGTCTACGAGTACGCCTCTGTCCGCGCCGTGACCGACCAGGTCCCCGGCTCGGTCACGGTGAGGTACGCCGGCATCGGTCACGGCCGGTACATCAACGACGGCGATCCCTGCGTGATCGGGCACGTGGACAGATACCTGATCAGCGGGAAGCTCCCGGCCGCGGGCACCACCTGCCCCGCATGGCCGGCGTGATACTGGTCTCCGTGAGACCAACAGCGGCCTTCGGCTCCCGGGCGACACGCCAGGCGGCCGGTGTCTTAAGGCACCTCCCGTTCATGGGCCGCGACGCTCTGCTCGCCTGCCTCGCCGCGGTCATCGCACTGACGGTCTCGGCGCTGGACGGCTGGTGGCGCGATCAGCCTGCCGACCTGGCCGATGTGGGTGCGGCGGCGCTCTGGGCGGTGCCGATCCTGGCGGCCTGCGCACCTTTGGCGGTGCGCAGGCGGTTGCCGCTGACGGCGGTCGCGGCGTCCGCGGCGGTGATGCTGGCGGCCGGCCTCGCTCTGGAGCGCGACAGCGGCATCTGGGTGCTGGGCCTGACCGTGGCGTCGGCGGCCTACCACCGCCACCGCCTTCGGTCGGCTCTCCTGATCGGCTCGATCACCTGGGCGGTGGCGGTGGGCATCGCGGGCACGGCCACGCCGGATCTCGCCACCATGTCCGTCTATGCGGCGGCCGGCGCGGCGCCGGTCGCCGTCGGGTACGCGCTACGGCTGCGGGCCGAACGCGCCACGCAGGCCGCGCGGCTGCGACGTGCCAGGCAAGAGCAGGCCCGCTCACAGGAGGCCGCCCGGATCGCCCGGGATGTCCACGACGTCGTGGGTCACCACCTCAGCGCCATCAGGCTCCAGGCGGTCGGCGCCCGGCGGGCGCTGGCCGGCCGCGACGGCGAGGCCGACCGCGCACTGGCCGCGATCGCCGCTTCGTCGGCCGATGCGCTGGCCGAGATCCGGGCGCTGCTGGCGACACTGGTGCGATCGGACGGCGAAGACCAGGCGCAGGCGCCGGGCCTGGCCGACCTTCCCGCGCTTGCGGAACGCAGCGGCGGATCCCGGCTGGCCGTCACCTTGGACGTCGATCCCCGCCTCGACGGCACCGTCCACCCCGAGACGGCGACCTGCGCCTACCGGGTCGTGCAGGAGGCGCTGACCAACGTGGCACGGCATTCCACGGCCCGAACGGCCTCGGTCGATCTGCGCGCGGCCGGCACCCGGGTCATCGTCACCATCGACGACCCGGGCCCGCCCCGCCGATCGCCCGTCGGCGACCCGCTGGACGACCGCGCACCGAAAGGGGGGCGAGGCCTGGCGGGCATGCGCGAGCGCGTGGCGGCGCTCGCAGGACACTGCCACATCGGCCGGCGCGGTGACAACGGCTGGCGGGTGCGCGCCGACCTCCCCGCGCTGCCCCCCGGCGCGCGACGGGAGCACGGATCGGCGGCGAGGACCGGCGGCGGCGATCACGCCCCTTCCCCGGCGTCCTGCACGGACGGCCGTGCGGTCCGGCAGGAGATCTCGTGATCCGTCTTCTGGTCGCCGACGACCAGCGTCTCGCCCGCGAGGGCCTGCGGCAACTGCTGAGCCACGAGCCCGACATCGCCTTCCTCGGCGCCGCACGCGACGGGGCCGAGCTGATCGACATGGCGCGCGAGTACCGGCCAGAGGTGATACTCACCGACCTGCGCATGCCGGGCATGGACGGGATCACGGCGATCCGGCGGCTGACGGCCCGGGAGCCGGACACGGCGATCATCGCGCTGACCACCTTCGACACGGACGAGTACCTCTTCGGTGCGCTCGAAGCGGGCGCCGTGGGCTTCCTGCTCAAGGACGGCGACCCCGACCTCTACCTGGCGGCGGTGCACGCGGCCCACCGAGGTCAGGGATTGATCGACCCGCAGGTCACCCGCAGACTCGTGCGCAGGTTCGCCACCCCGCCGGTCCGGGACGGCGCCCGGGAACTCACGGTGCGGGAAACGCAGGTGCTCCGGCTGGTGGCCCTGGGCCGGTCCAATGGGGAGATCGCCGACATGCTCGGCATCGCCCCGGGAACGGTCAAGATCCACGTGTCACGCGTCCTGGCCAAGATCGGTACTCGCACCCGTGTCCAGGCCGCGATCTACGCCTACCGGTCAGGGCTGCTGTCCCCGGACGAGTAGCCACGCCGGACGGCCGCCTGGACGCCGGGTTCGACGGCACGTGCCCCGTCAGACGCAGCGGAATGCGTCCGCTTCGATGAGAGGGCGGCGAAGACCACCGTCGCAAAGGCTGTGCCACAGCCGACAGGCCGACGTTCGAAAAGGTGCACATCTCCTTGATCCGACGGAAGGCCGGTGGACGGAAGGCCGGTGGACGGCCGGCACGGTCACCGCGATCCTCCTCATCACCGCCATGGCCCTCACGGCGATCGCCTTGCCGTCCGCCGCGGCCATCACCGCGGCGGGCGGTGCGGACGTGCACGCGGTGACGCCTGGGAGCGCTTCGGCTGTTCCTCGGCCCCGCGTTCAGGGCACCGGGGTGGACATCATCTGATCGACCAGGCCGGTGGTGTGCTTGGCGTAGCGGAACAGCGGGTGGGCCAGCACCTCGCGCAGGAACGGCAGCCCGGTACGCACCCCCGGCCCCTGGACGACCATCTCCTCCAGCGCCCGGTCGGCACGCGCGAGCGCCTGGGCCCGGTCGGGCGCCCACACCGCGACCTTGGCGATCAGTGGATCGTAGTCGGCGGTGACGCGCGCCCCGGCGCTGGCATGGGTGTCCACCCGGGTGAACGGCCCGCCCGGCGGGACGAAGTGCTCGATGGTGCCGGCGGTGGGCAGGAAGCCACGGCTGGGATCCTCGGCGTTGACCCGGCACTCGATCGCGACCCCGCGCGAGACGATGTCCTGCTGGCGCAGGCTCAGCGGCCGTCCGGCGGCGATGAGCAGTTGCTCGCGCACCAGATCGACGCCGGTCACCATCTCGGTGATCGGGTGCTCGACCTGCAGCCGGCAGTTCACCTCGATGAAGTGGCAGGCGCCGTGCTCGTCCAGCACGTACTCGAAGGTGCCCGCCCCCACATACCCCGCGGTCAGGGCGGCGCGCACGGTGAGCGCGCCCAGCCGTTCGACCGCCGCGGCCGTGAGGGTGGGCGGCGGAGTCTCCTCGATCAGCTTCTGCCGGCGCCGCTGCACCGTGCAGTCACGCGCGCCCAGGTGCACCACGTTGCCGTGGCCGTCGGCCAGCACCTGCACCTCCACGTGCCGGGCGGCGTCCAGGTACCGCTCCACGTACACCCGCGGGTCGCCGAACAGGGCGAGCGCGTCACGTCGGGTGGCGGCGTGGGCACGGGCGAAATCGCCCGGCTCGTGCACCACCGTCATGGCGCGCCCGCCGCCACCCGCAGCGGCCTTGACCACCACGGGATAGCCGATGGCGGCGGCGGTGCGGGCGGCCTCGGCCGCGCCGCCGCAGGTGCCGCCGCCGGGCAGCACCGCAAGGCCCGCGGTCTTGGCGAACTCCCTGGCCGAGGTCTTGTCCCCCAGCCGGGCGATCACCTCGGGCGGCGGGCCGATCAGGGTGAGCCCGTGCGCCCGGCAGATCTCGGCGAACTCGGCGCTCTCCGACAGGAACCCATACCCCGGGTGGACGGCATCGGCGCCGGTCTGCAAGGCGGCGGCGACGATCGCGGCCGGGTTGAGGTAGCTGCGGCGCGGCGCGGCGGGGCCGATCTGGACCGCCTCGTCGGCCAGGCGCACCGCCGGGGTGTCGCGGTCGGCCGTGGAGTGGGCGACCACCGTGCGGATCCCCATCTCGCGGCAGGTGCGCAGTACGCGCAGGGCGATCTCGCCCCGGTTGGCGATCAGGACTGTGGTGAACATGACGCTCCAGGTGGGCGGGCTCGGGGCGGCGGTCAGGCTCGGTCGTCGGGCACCAGGGCCAGCAGGGGCTCCTCGTACTGGACCGGGGCGCCGTCGGCGGCGATGACCTCGGCCACCCGGCCGCCGTGCTCGGCCTGGACGGCGTTCATCAGCTTCATCGCCTCGACGATGCCGATCTGCTGGCCCGGCTCGACGAGGTCGCCGATCTCCACGAAGGGCGCGGCTCCCGGCTCGCGGGCGCGGTAGAAGGTGCCGACCATGGGCGAGGTCACCATGATGGCGTCCTGCCGCGCGGCGGCGGCCGGGGTCCCCTCCACGGCCGGGCAGGCCGGCGGTGCGGCGCCGCCGGCCGGAGGCGGCGCCCACTCCACGTGCACGGCCAGCGTGGCGGTGGAGACGGTGATCCGGCGCAGCGGGGCCGGTCCGGTGCCGGCCAGCCGGGCTGCGTGGCGGGTCACCCAGTCCAGCACACGCTCGCCCTCCTGCGAAGGTGCGGGTTCGGCTGTCATGTGTCCTCCTTGTCCGGACGTTCATGCCGTGCGGCTATGCGGTGGCTTGGTGCTCCGACGCTGCCGGTGGCCGCATCCACCGGGCGCGGCGTGCGGGTGCTCGTGGTCCGCCGGAGCCGCACTCTCCCCCCGGAGGGCCGGGGTGAGGCGCCGGTCCGGTGCGATCCAGGTGGGCCGGTGGCCCTCAGGCCAGGCCGAAACGGCGGAAGCGGCGCCGGCGCCGGGCCACGAGCTCGGCGGGGTCGGCCCGGGCCAGCTCGTGCAGCGTCGCGGTCAGGGCGCCGCCGAGCAGGCGGGCGGCGAGCGCGGGGTCGCGGTGCGCGCCGCCGTCCGGTTCGGGCACCACCGCGTCGATCACCCCGTGGGCCAGCAGGTCGCGGGCGGTGAGCCGCAGATCGGCGGCGGCGCGCGGCGCCGCGCCGGCCTCGCGCCACAAGATGGCGGCGCAGCCCTCGGGGCTGATCACCGAGTAGACGGCGTTGCCCAGGGCCAGCACCCGGTCGGCCACGGCCAGGGCCAGCGCCCCTCCGCTGCCGCCCTCTCCGGTGACGACGGCGACCACCGGCACCGGCAGCGTGGACATCAGGCGCAGGTTCGCGGCGATGGCGTGGGCCTGCCCGCCGCGTTCGGCCTCCACCCCGGCGCAGGCGCCCGGGGTGTCCACCAGCGTGACCACCGGCAGGCCGAGCTTGCCGGCCAGGCGCATCAGCCGCGCGGCCTTGCGGAACCCGGCCGGGGTGCCCATGCCGAACCCGCGGGCGGCCAGCTCGCGGGTGTCGTGGCCTTTCTGGTGCCCGATGAGCACGACCGGCACCCCGCCCAGGCGGCCGACGCCGCCGACGATGGCCGGGCAGTCCCCCGACATCCGGTCGCCGTGCAGCTCGTGGAAGTCCTCCAGCAAGCACGCGGCGTAGTCCAACGTGGTGGGGCGGCCGGGGTCGCGGGCCAGGGCGACCGCCTGCCAGGCGTCCCGCTCGGGCAGCGCGGCCGGGTGGCGCACCAGGTGGGCGCCGGTGTCCTTCCAGGTGTGCGGGACCGGGCGGCCCTCGGCCGCCCAGCCGGCGGCCGCGAGCAGGCCGGCCAGCGCGGGCCGCAGCTCGCCTCGCGGGCGCACGTCGTCCACCAGGCCGCCCGCGAGCAGGGTCTCGGCGGTCTGGAAGCCCTCCGGCAGGCTCTGCCCGAAGGTCCCCGCGATCACCCGGGGGCCGGCGAATCCCATGCGGGCCCCCGCCTCGGCGAGGATGACGTCGGCCAGGGTGGCGTAGGAGGCGGCGACGCCCCCGTAGGTGGGGTCGGTCACCACGGTGAGGGTGAGCACCCCCGCCTCGTCCAGGTCGGCCATGGCCTGGGCGGTCTTGGCCATCTGCATGAGCGCCAGCGCGCCCTCCTGCATGCGGGCGCCGCCGGAGGCGGTCACCACCACCAGGGGCGTGCGGGTGGCCAGGGCGTGCTCGGCGGCGGCGGTGACGCGCTCGCCCACCGCGCAGCCCAGGCTGCCGCCCATGAAGGCGAAGTCCATGACCGCGGCGACGACGCGCCGGCCGTTCAGGAACGCCGATACGCAGATCGCCGCCTCGGGCAGGCCGCTGTCGTCGCGGGCCCGTTCCAGGCGGCCGGCGTAGCCGGTGAACCCCAGCGGGTCGGCCAGGGTGGGCGCGGCGGCGAGCGGGGTGGCCGTCCCGGGGTCGAAGAGCCGGTCCACCCGTTCGCGGGCGCCGAGCCGGCCGTGGTGCCCGCAGCCGGAGCACACCATCAGGTTCCTGCGGTGGTGCTCGGCGTACAGCAGATCGTGGCAGCCGGGGCAGCGGATCCACCGCGACGTCGCGGCGCCGCCGCCCGCCCGCGGGACGGCCGCCGAAGGAGCGTGCGGTCGCATGGCATTCCTCCCCTGCCTGGCGGGACGGCCGGCGCGCGGCGTCATGGCGGGCCTTCCCGTCCCGCAACGATGCGCCCGTCCGCTGGTCGCCCGCTGGGAGCGCACTGGAGCACCGCTGGAGCGCCGGCGGCCGCTCGGCGGGGGATGCCGAGCCGGCCCGGGCACCGCCGGCCACGCACACCATATAGCTACATAAGCGACTTATCCGGAAATAAGTGGGTTATTCCATCGACGCCGCCCATCGGCCACCGGACGTCCCCTACCTGGAGGTATGCACGTTATTCCGAAATCCCGTACACGGTAAAGAATATAGTACTAGACCGGGACTTTTTAGGAGATTTTGTCCTCATGAGCCATCTTTCCGGAAGTTCGGATAAGCGGGTTCATCTAAATTCGAGAGGTCCACCAGGCACACCCGGGCACCAAGGGCGGCACGGCGCGCCGCCCGCCCGGACGACCTCGCCGATCGATTGCGGAGATCACATGGAGTTCCGGGTTCTCGGTTCGCTGCAAGTCGTCGACGGCGGCGCCGATCTGACGCCCAGCGCCGGCAAGGTCCGCGCGGTCCTGGCCATGCTCGTGCTACGGCACAACCAGATCGTCTCGACCCGTGAACTCATCGACGAACTGTGGGGCGAACACCCCCCGGCGACCGCCCTGCCCACCCTGCACACCTATGTCTACAAGCTGCGCAAGATGCTCGGCACCGGCGGCCCGGCCACCGTGATCACCCAGCCGTACGGCTACCTGCTCGCCACCGCCCCCGAGACCATCGACGCCCACCGCTTCGACCGGCTGGTCGCCGACGGGTGGAACGCGCTCGAACACGACGACCCCGCCCACGCCACCCAGACCCTCACCCGGGCCCTCGCCCTATGGCGCGGTCCCGCGCTCGCCGACCTGGCCGCGGGCGAACTGCTCTCGGCGCAGATCACCCGCCTGGAAGAGGGCCGGCTACGCGCCCTGCACCTGCGCCTTGACGCCGACCTTCGCCTGGGCCGCCACCACGAACTGATCAGCGAACTGAAGGAACTCATCGCCACCCACCCCCTCAACGAGGACTTCTACGCCAAACTCATGACCGCCCTCTACCGGGCCGGCCGGCGCGGCGAGGCACTGGAGGTGTTCCAGAACCTGCGCCAGGTGCTGGTCGGGCAACTCGGCCTGGAACCCTCCCCCGCGCTGAGCCGCCTGCAGCAGCGCCTGCTGTCGGCCGACCCGGGTCTTGAGCCGCCGCTCCCGGCGGTCCCGCCGCAGGCGCCCCCGCCCGCCGCGGTACGACCGGCCCAGCTCCCGCCCGACATCGCCGACTTCGTGGGCCGCGCCGAGCCCGGCGAGCGCATCGCCGCCGTCCTGTCACGCCCGGCCGGATGCGGGACCGCCGTACGGGTGATCTGCATCAGCGGGATGCCCGGGACCGGCCGGACCACCCTGGCCGTCCACGCCGCCCACCAGGCCCGTGCCGCCTTCCCCTGCGGCCAGTTCTTCGCCGAACTCGGCGGGACGGGCGCCCCCGCCGACCCCTCGGAGGTGCTGGCCGGGTTCCTGCGCGCCGCCGGCGTCCCCGCGGCCGACATCCCCGCCGACCGCGACGAGCGCAGCAAGCTGTTCCGCACCTGGTGCAGCGACCGCCAGGTGCTCATCGTCCTCGACGACGCCGCCGGGTACGCCCAGATCCAGCCGCTGCTGCCCGGCTCCGGCGGCTGTGCGGTCATCGTGACCAGCTGCGTCCCGCTGCACGGCTTCGCCGGCGCCCACATGATCGGCATCGACCCCCTCACCGAGGACGAAGGGCTGGAGCTGCTGGCCAGGATCATCGGCCCGGACCGGGTCCGGGCCGACCACACCGCCGCCCGGCGCATCGTGCACCTGTGCGGCCGGCTGCCACTCGCCCTGCGGTGCGCCGGATCCCGGCTGGCCGCAGGTCAGGGCCTCACCCCGGCCATGTTCGCCGAGCGGCTGGAGGACCCCCGCTCGCGCCTGTCGGATCTGCGCGTGGCCGACCTGGACGTGCGCACCGCCTTCCACGCCGCCTACGAGCAACTCGGCGACGGCGAGCGCGGCCTGTTCCGGCTGCTGAGCCTGCTGCGGACACCGCAGGTCACCAGCCGGCGGGCGGCGGCGCTGCTGGGCTGCCAGAGCGGCCACGCCGAGCGGCTGCTGGCCCGCCTGGCCGACCGCTGCCTGCTGTCGGCGCACACCACCCCGGCGGGTGAGGTGCACTACGCCATGCACGAACTGGTCCGGCTGTACGCACGTGAATGCCTGGAGCGGGAACTGGACGGCCGCGCCGAACCCGAACCGCCCGCCACCGCGGCGCCCGGGCACCCCGAACCCGCCGGCATGCCGACGGAGGCGGCGGCGAAGCGGCCGTCGCCGCTGACCGTGCCGGCCGAACCCCTCACCGGCACCGCCGTCCGCGTCCCCTGACCCCGGCCGGCCTCCACCGGTGCGGCATGGGAGCGCCACTCCGACCCGCCCCTCGACCACCGCTCACAGCGGTCGTACGCCCATCTCGTCAGCAGGCGCGAGCCCTCCGGTGAGCGGTGACGCCGCCCGCACTTGCGGTCCATGAGCGGCCTTGCAGGCCGACCCGGAGGTCACCGGGATCGAGGCGAGCCTGCGCCACCGCCGGGACGGGAGGGCCATCCGCATGAACCCCGCCGGCGTCGAGGTCTCGGCCGGCGTCACGCAAGCCCCAGGCCACCGGTCTTGTACGCGGGGACCGGGAAGCGCTTCAGGCGGCAATTCCGACACTAGCGCCGCATCAGCATGAAACCAGGAGATTCGCGCAGCATTGCTGCTTGCGAGCGAAAGGAGACATCTGGTGCACCGCACGCTAATCGTCGCGCGAATGGAACCCTCCGAGACCGAAGCCGTAGCGAAGATCTTCGCCGACTCGGACGCGAGCGACCTGCCACACCTGATCGGAGTGTCACGCCGCACGCTGTTCCGCTTCCACGACCTCTACTTCCACCTCGTCGAAGCCGACCACGACATCACGCCCAACCTCTACAAGGCACGCAGCCACCCCCTGTACGGCGACATCAACCAGCGACTCGCCGAACACATCCGCCCCTACGACCCCGGCTGGCGCGAACCCAAAGACGCCATGGCCGAACCCTTCTACACCTGGGAGGCCGACGGCCATGCCTGACATCCGCCTGCAGAAGTTCAACGCCGCCAACGTCACACCCAACCACCGCCGCGGCGGCGACATCCGCGTACTGCTCGGCCCCAAGACCGCCGGCGCCACCTCCGGCTTCATGGGCGTGGCCTACCTCAAACCCGGCGAACACTTCGTCGAGCACTACCACCCCTACTCCGAAGAGTTCATGTACCTCGTCCACGGCACCGTCACCGCCCGCATCGACGGCGGCCAGGAGATCACCCTCAACCCCGGCGACGCCCTCATGGTGCCCAAAACCGTCCGCCACCGCGTCGACAACACCGGCGACGAGGAAGCGTGCATGGTCTTCCACGCCAGCCCCCTCGCACCCCGGCCCGAACTCGGCCACGTCGACACCGAACAGGCCGCCGACGGCACCCCGGCAGGGAGCCCGCGGTGAGCCAGACCGGCACCCGCACCGCCCCCCGGCGCCACACCCGCACCCGGCCCGCCAGAACCGCCACCCGGCGCACCCGCAACCAGCGAAGAGTCGTCATCACCGGCCTCGGCGTCACCGCCCCCGGCGGCATCGGCACCCCCGCGTTCTGGGACCTGATCAGCGCCGGGCGGACCGCCACCCGCACCATCAGCCTCTTCGACGCAACCGGCTTCCGCTCACAGATCGCCGCCGAATGCGACTTCGACCCGGCCGCCCGCGGCCTGTCCCCCCAAGAGGCACGCCGCATGGACCGCGCCGCCCAACTCGGCGTGGTCAGCGCCCGCGAAGCCCTGACCGACAGCGGCCTCACCACCACCATCCCACCCGAACGCCTGGGCGTCTCCATTGGCAGCGCCGTCGGATGCACCATGGGCCTGGAAGAGGAGTACGTCGTCCTCAGCGACGGCGGACGCACCTGGCTGGTCGACCCCGCCTACGGCGTACCCCAGCTCTACGGGTACATGGTCCCCAGCACCATCGCCACCGAAGTGGCCTGGGCCGGCGGCGCCGAAGGACCGGTCGCACTCATCTCCACCGGCTGCACCGCCGGCCTCGACGCCGTCGGCCACGGCTACCAGCTCGTCAAAGAAGGCAGCGCCGACGCCGTACTCGCCGGCGCCACCGACGCACCCATCTCACCCATCACCGTCGCCTGCTTCGACGCCATCAAAGCCACCTCACCCAGCAACGACGACCCGGCACACGCCTCACGACCCTTCGACCTCGACCGCAACGGATTCGTCCTCGGCGAAGGATCGGCCGTCATGGTCCTGGAAGAACGCCAAGCCGCCCTGCGCCGCGGCGCCCGCATCCACGCCGAGATCGTCGGATTCGCCAGCCGCAGCAACGCCTACCACATGACCGGCCTCAAACCCGACGGCCGGGAAATGGCCGAAGCCATCAGAGCCGCCCTGGGACAGGCACGCCTGGACCCCGGCGACATCGACTACATCAACGCCCACGGCTCGGGCACCCGCCAGAACGACCGCCACGAGACCGCCGCCTTCAAAGACGCCCTCGGCCACCACGCCTACCAGGCGCCCGTCAGCTCCATCAAATCCATGATCGGACACTCACTCGGCGCCATCGGCTCCATCGAGATCGCCGCCTGCGTCCTGGCCATCACCCACAACCTCGTCCCGCCCACCGCCAACCTGCACACCGCCGACCCCGAATGCGACCTCGACTACGTGCCGCTCACCGCCCGCGAACAACCCGTCGACGTCGTCCTCAGCGTCGGCAGCGGATTCGGCGGATTCCAGACGGCGATGCTCCTGGCCCGCGACCCGGGGGACACCGGCCGGGGAGGCCACCATGACTGAACCCCGACCCGACCGGCGGGCCACCCGCCCCGTGGTCACCGGCATCGGCGTCACCGCCCCCAACGGCCTGGGCACCCACGCCTACTGGCAGGCCACACTCGACGGCAAAAGCGGCCTCGGACGCATCACCCGCTTCGACGCCACCCGCTACCCCGTCCGCGTCGCCGGCGAGGTCACCGAATTCGACGACACCGAACACGTCCCCAGCCGGCTCGCCGTACAGACCGACCACTGGAGCCACCTCGGCCTCGCCGCCGCCGACATGGCCCTGCACGACGCAGGCGTCAAACCCGGCGACCTACCCGAATACGAAATGGCCGTCGTCACCGCCAGCTCCTCCGGCGGCACCGAATTCGGCCAGCGCGAAATCGAGAAACTCTGGAGCCAAGGACCCCAGTACGTCGGCGTCTACCAGTCGATCGCCTGGTTCTACGCCGCCACCACCGGCCAGATCTCCATCCGCTACGGCATGCGCGGCCCATGCGGGGTCATCTGCGCCGAACAGGCCGGCGGCCTGGACGTCATGGCCCAGGCCAGACGCCTGCTCCGCCAGGACGCCACCATCGTGGTCACCGGCGGCACCGACGCCTCACTGTGCCCCTACGGCCTGGTCGCCCAGATCGCCACCGGCATGCTCAGCCCCCGCGACGACCCCGAACGGGCCTACCTGCCCTTCGACACCGACGCGTGCGGCTACGTCCCCGGCGAAGGCGGCGCCATGCTCATCATGGAAGAGGAGACGGCCGCCCGAGCACGCGGCGCCCGCCCCTACGGCGCCATCGCCGGATACGGCGCCACATTCGACCCACGACCCGAACCCGGCCGACAACCGCGCTCCAACCTCGGCCGGGCCATCACCCTGGCCCTGCGCGAAGCCGGCGTCACCCCCGGCGACGTCGACGTCGTCTTCGCCGACGCACACGGCACACCCGGCCACGACCTCGCCGAAGCACACGCCATCGCCACCGTCTTCGGCCCCTACGGCGTACCCGTCACCGCACCCAAGACCATGACCGGACGCCTGTACGCCGGCGGCGCCGCACTCGACGTGGCCACGGCACTGCTGTCGGTCCGCGACGGCGTCATCCCCCCCACCGTCGGCGTACGCGCCGCCGACCCCGCATGCGAACTCGACCTGGTGCGCGCCACCCCCAGAGACGGGCCCGTACGCAACGCACTCGTCCTCGCCCGCGGGCACGGCGGCTTCAACGCGGCCCTGCTGGTCACCGCACCCTGACCCTTAAGACCTCCCCAGCCACCGGAAACGGAGAACGACATGACGACCTTCACCCTCGACGACATGAGACGCATCATGGGCGGCTGCGCCGGAGTCCCCGAAAGCCTCGACCTCGCCGACGACATCGGGGAGATCCCCTTCACCGACCTCGGATACGACTCACTCGCCGTCTTGGAGATGGCCGCCCGCATCCAGCAGGAACTCGGCGTACGCATCCCCGACGACGCCGTCGACGAGATGAAGACCCCGCAGGCGGCCGTCGACTACGTCAACCGCCGGCTCGCGGCCTGAACCAGGAGGAACCCATCCATGGCAGGACACACCGACAACGAGATCATCATCGCCGGCCCCATGGACCTGGTGTGGGACATGACCAACGACGTGGAGTCATGGCCCACCCTGTTCAGCGAGTACGCCGCCACCGACATCCTCGAACGACGCGGCCCCACCGTCCGCTTCCGGCTCACCATGCACCCCGACGCCGACGGCAACCAGTGGAGCTGGGTCTCCGAACGCACCCCCGACCCGGCCACCCGCACCGTCCGCGCCCACCGCGTCGAACCCGGCTGGTTCAAGTACATGAACCTCTTCTGGGAGTACACCCAGGTCCCCGACGCCGTACGCATGCGATGGGTCCAGGACTTCGAGATGCGCCCCGACGCCCCCGTCAGCGACAAGCAGATGACCAAACGACTCAACGACAACACCGTGATCCAGATGAACCGCATCAGGCAACTGGTCGAGGAGGCCGCCGAACGGCAGTCACCCACCCCCGCCTGACCCCCGCCCACTCCCCCACCACGGCACCGGAAAGCACCACACACGACACAGAGAAAAGAGAACAGTGGGCATGAAGCACGACGACAGCGTCTACCGCGTCATGGTCAGAATGCGCATCCACCCCGGCATGGAACGCGACTTCGAAAGAACCTGGCGCGAGATCGCCGCCACCATCGCCCGCCATCCCGCCAACCGCGGCCAGTCCATGGCCAAGAGCCCCACCGAGGACGGCGTCTACTACGTCACCAGCGACTGGGAGAACGAGGAACGGTTCCACGAGTTCGAGCACAGCCCCGAACACGCCGCCAACCGCATGCGCCTGGACCCCTACCGCGACCCGGCCGGCACCTCGATGACCCCCATGCTCGTCTCCACCCGCCTGGACGAACGACCCGCCCAGCAGCCCGGCCGCGTCCGCGTCGCCCTCTACCTCAACGAACCCGAGTCCGACAAGGGCTCCATCGAGACGGCCTACCACCAGATCAGCACCACCCTGGCCGGACGCCCCGGACTACGCGGAAACGAACTGCTGCGCTCCCTGCGCGACCCCCGCCGCTACGCCGTGCTCAGCGAGTGGGACGACCTGCCCGCCTACCGCGAGTGGGAACGCAGTCCCGAGCACCTGCCCACCACCTCCCCGCTCGCCCGCTACCACGACAAGAACCTCGGCATCTTCGGCTCCTACCAGGTCGTGGCCGCCTACTGACCCACCCGCCGGTCCCGGGCCACGGCACCACACCGGCCCGGGACCGGCCCCGCACCCGGTGCCGACCGGCACCGCCACACCCATCAGCCCCACCACGGAGGTATCCGATGCCCTACGCCGCCATCACATTCCGCGTCAAACCCGGACATGAGGACGAGCTGACCAAGGTATTCGCCGACTCCCCACCGCTGGAGTCCCCCATCATCACCGACGAACACGGCACAGAGACCGGACGGCTGATCGGAACCGCCGTCTTCGTCAAGGACGACGTACTGGTCCGGGTGATCCACTACGAGGGCGACTTCGCGGGCATCGCCCGCCACCTGGCCGCCCAGCCGCACGTCCACACCATCGAGAAGGGCATCGTGCCCTTCCTCGCCGACCCGCGCGACACCGCGACCCCCGACGGCTTCGCCGCCTTCTTCCGCAACGCCGTGATGCGCTGCGTCACCCAGTCCTCCGGCCAGACGCAAGCCGCGCCGCTGTGAGGCCGGCCACGGCGGGCGGGCCGGCCACCCGGCCCCCCGCCGGCCGCCCCAGGCCGGGAGCGCCCCGTCCGCCCCGGCGACCCGGCGCCGCCCCGGACCCGCCGCCGCGAACGGAAGCGAGCACGCCATGTCCCACGACGACCGCGCCCAGCGCACCGACCGCGTCGACGTCCTGGAGGCGGTCGGACGCGAGACCGACCGCCTGCTCGCCCAGGCCGACCATCTGGTGCACGCCCTCGCGGCCCGCTCGGGCCTGGACGCGCCACGCTTCCGCTGCCTGGTCCTGCTGCGGCACCAGGGACCGCTGACGCTCCGGCGACTGGCCGCGCTGGCCGGTCTGCCCGAGCCGGAGGCCGCCCGGGTGGTCGCCCGCCTGGAGTGCGACGGCCAGGTGCGGCTCGGCACCGACTCCGGCGACCCGTTCCCACCGGCCGGCGGGCCGGGCGACGCGACGCCGTGGCACCCCCCGCGCGGCCGCCCCGGGCGGGGCAGGCCGGTCGTCCACCCGCATCCCGCCGCCGTGCGCGCCGTACTGGAGCCGGCTCTGCGCGAACTGCGCGAGGCGTGGGCACCGCGCGCCGGCGGCAGATGCGACGACTTGGCGCTGGTGGCCGGGCTGGTGGCACGTGGGCGACGGTTGTCCGATCTGGCGGAGGTGTTGAACGAACCGGCCACGCCCTTTACATTGTAGATTCTTAATCGACCGCTAAGATCGGCGCGTGGACGTACCCGCCGTACCGGGCGGCCCCGCCGCCGTCACACCCGCGGGCGATCCCTACGTGGTCTACCTCGGCGCCCTCACCAGCGCCGAGTCGCGGCGCACCATGCGCGGCTGCCTCGACAGGGTCGCCCGCGTCATCACCGGCGACCCCGCCGCCACCGGCGCGGGCCAGCCCTGGCACCTGCTGCGCTACGAGCACACCGTGCGCATCCGGGCCATCCTCGCCGAGCAGGGATGGTCGCCCGCCTACCTCAACAAGCATCTGGTCGCGCTGCGGCGGGTGCTCCGCGAGGCCTGGCGGCTCGGGCAGATGAGCGCCGAGGACTACCACCGCGCCGCCGACCTGCCCACCATGGCGCACACCCGGCTGCCCGCCGGCCAGCACGTCCCCCCCGAGGTGGCCGGCGCCGCGCTGGCCGCCTGCGACGGCGACCCCTCCCCCGCCGGAGCCCGCGACGGAGCGCTGCTGGCCGTCCTGTACTCCACCGGCTGCCGGCGCGCCGAGGTCGCCGGGCTCGCCCTGGCCGACTACGACAGCGCCGCCCGCTCGCTACGGGTGCGCGGCAAGCGCGACAAGGAACGCCTGGTCTATCTCACCAGCGAGGCCGTCGCACGCGCCGAGGCATGGCTCACCGTGCGCGGCCACGAGCCCGGAGCGCTGTTCTGCCCGATCAACAAGGCCGGGCGGCTGCGCGCCCCCGGCGGACGCCCCGCCCCGATGACCGGGCAGGCCATCGCCGACATCGTCTCCCGCCGCCTGGCCGCGGCCGGCGCCGCCCGGCGCACTCCGCACGACTTCCGGCGCACCTTCATCGGGGAACTGCTGGACGCCGGGGTCGATCTCGCCACCACCCAGGCGCTGGTCGGTCACGCCTCACCGGTCACCACCGCACGCTACGACCGCCGGCCCGAAGCCCGCCGCCGCGAGGCCGTCGACCGGCTGCGCATGCCCGATGCCCGCCCGCTACGCCCCGGCTCCCCCTGACCGGCGGCGCCGGCGGTGCACGATGGGACGCGCGGGGCCGCCTACGCCCGTACGCCCTCCAGGCGGGCCACGACGCGGGCCAGCAGGTCGCGGATCTCGATCTGACCGGCCTTCAACTCGGCGACGTCATCGGCGACGCGGTTGAGCTTCAGCTGCATCCCGGCCTGGGTGTTCTTGATCACTGCGATGTCGCCTCTGATCTCAGTGATGCCGCCCTCGACGGTGGTGACGCGTTCCTCGATGTAAGCCATGGGTCAAGCGTGCCGCAAGATCTCCGAGGCGTCCGCTACTTCACGTGACTTTCCGGCTTCTCTCCGGAGTCATTGCGGCCGGTCCGCAATCGCCGTATGGCGGCGGGCGCGCCAGGTGGCGGCGTCCAGGCGATACAGCACGTGCCGGCGCAGCGGGCTGCCCTCGGGCAGCACCGGGTGGTCGAAGTCGTCGGCCGGGTCGCGGGTCATGCCCAGGCGCCGCATCACCGCCGCCGACCGCAGGTTGGTCGTCGCGGTCAGCGAGACGACCTCGCCCAGCCCCGCCGGCCCGAAGGCGTGGTCCAGACTCGCCGTCGCCGCCTCGGTCGCGTAGCCGTGGCCCCAGGCCAAGCGGCGCAGCCGCCAGCCGACCTCCACCGCCGGGGTGAAGTGGGCCTCGAAGTTCGGCACCGCCAGGCCGGTGAAGCCGATGAACTCGCCGCTCGCCTTCACCTCAACCGCCCACAGCCCGAAGCCGTACCGCTCGAGGCCGGCGACGCACCGCTCGGCCAAGGCGTCGCTCTGCTCCCGAGTCAGCAGGGCGGGGAAGTGCTCCATCACCCCGGGGTCGGCGTTCAACTCGGCGAAGGGGGCGAGATCCGCCGGGGTCCAGCGCCGCAGGAGGAGTCGTCCGGTCTCCAGCATGGCCCCATTCTGCCCCAAGATGGGGTGCCGCTAAGAACCGTGTCATGAGCCCCAAACGAGCCCGAGGTAGCGGATCAGTACGGCCAGGGGCTGGTGAGCCCGGCGAAGCGGCGTGGTTAGTTGCCGGGCGTCCTCTGCTGTTGAGCAGCTGTGATGCGGGTGGCGTACACCCGGTAGGCCTTGCGTTCGGCCGGCCCGGCGCCCTCGGCGGCGAGGGCTGCGCTCTGTTGCAGCGCGGCGTGGTGGAGTTCGAGCGGCATGGTGAGGCGGATGGAGTAGCCCTTGCCACGGCGGATGATCCGCCCCCAGATGAGCGCCTGGCGGATGGTGTCGCCGACTGCGGCCTCGTGCAGCAGCTTGGTGAACCCCACCCGGTCCAGGGAGAGCTGGCGGCTGGAGGTGGCGGGGTCGTCGTAGACGGGGGTGCCGGAGGCGATCAGCGCGGCCAGGGCGTGCCGCTGGCGGGCGTCGGTCTGCTTGTCGGTGGAGTGCCGCAGGTAGACGCGGTCGGCCATGCCCGATCAGGTTCCTTCCCCGCAGGTGGCCCGGGAGGTGTCCGGCGGGCTCTGATGGCCACTTTAGGGGGCGAAAAGGAGGGGCGGAAGTGAAGATCGGATCTGATTGGATCGGCGCCCGGTTTCGGCAGGTCGGGCGCTGGGTTCTGATTGGATCGAGTGAGGGGGCGTAGTCGGTCGATTGCGCCCCCGCTCGCCATCGGCTTGGCACGGCGGGGATCACGCTCTCGTCGTGCCGCCCCCTGGGAGATCGTTTCTCGAAGCACACCTGGACCTCGATGATGACAGGCGTCGCCGTGGCTATCTGGGGTTGTTCGCATCTTTTCGCAGGGCAGGGAGATGTGATCTTGCCAGGCACGTAAAGGCACGTTGGCTGGCATGCTGGCATGCTGGGGTGAACGCGTGTTCAGGTCGTGGTGATGTTCGTTCAATGCCTGTCCGCGGGGCCCGGTCAGCGCAGCGGCTCGCCGTAGCTATAGGTGCCCGAGCTGCAGGCCGTGAGCAAGTCGGCGCGCTTCAACGCGGCTGGCTGGTGGGGTGTGCCGGCTGGGTGGCTGCCAGGCTGGTCAGGAGCTTGAGCCGCTCTTCGGAGGCGCTGCCCGGTTCCGCGGTGTAAATGGTGAGGTCGTACACTGTTCGGCTGGAGATGGGCAGGTCAAGGGACTGGTAGGTCAGCTCCAGGTCGCCGACCTGCGGGTGCCGCAGCCGCTTGCCGCCGGCGTGGCGGATGCGCACGTCGTGGGCGGCCCACTGGCCGCGGAACGCGGTGCTGAGCGTGGACAGCTCGCCGACGAGGTCGCGTAGCGCCCGGTCGTGGGGCTCGCGTCCGGCCTCGGCGCGCAGCAGCGCGGCGCTGACGGCGGTGGCCGCGTCCCAGTCGACGAAGAACCGCTGGGAGCCCGGGTCGAGGAAGACGTAGCGTGCGAGGTTGGCGCGGCCGTGCCGTGTGCTGGCAGGGCCGTCGAAGACCGGCGCGAGCAGGGCCCGAGCCAGCGCATTGTGGGCGACGATGTCCTGGCGGCCGTTGCGTGCGAACGCCGCCGACATCGTCATGGAGTCCAGCAGCCACTGGACGCGCGGCGGGACCTGGACGTCCTTGCAGCGCGAAGGTGCGCGGCGGGCGGGCCGGGCGGCCTGGGCCAGGTCGAACAAGTAGGTGCGTTCGTCCTGGTCCAGGCGAAGGGCCTGGGCGACCGCGTCGAGCACCTCTTCCGATACGCCGCTGATGTGGCCCTTCTCCAGCCGGGTGTACCACTCGGTACTCACACCGGCCAGCACCGCGACCTCCTCGCGGCGCAGCCCGGGGACCCGGCGCCGACCGCCGGTGGGCAGCCCGACCTGCTCCGGAGTGAGCTTCGCGCGCCGGATGGCGAGGAAATCCCGGATCTGGTCGCGGTTGTCGGCCCGGTCGTCCATACCCCCACGGTAACCGCAGGGTTCGCGCAGGCGCCGACGGTAAGGGGGCTGAGCTTATCCCCCCTATAAACGCGCTCTGCCTCGCGCCCGGCCAGGCGGGTTTCCTGGGATCAGCGAATCGAACGCGACCTGCGACACGGAGATGGACCCTGTCCGACCAGCTTTTGTCGTGGTGATCGGGCCGCCCACCACCGTCGACGCCCTCCTGTGATGCACCACCAGGACCTCCAGCACCCGGGAGTATGACCATGACCGGCAAGGCCGTACTGATCACCGGCGCGACCAGCGGCATCGGCGCCCACACCGCACGACTGCTCCTCGACCGCGGCCACCGCGTGGCCGTCACCGGCCGCGACGAGACCAAACTCAAGTCCTTCCTCAACGAGACCGGCCACCCCGACCGCCTGCTCGGCATCATCGCCGACGCCGCCGACTGGCCGGCCACCCACGCCGCCGTGACCCGCACCGTGGCACACTTCGGCGCCCTGCACGCCGCAGTGGCCAACGCCGGCTTCATCCCCGCCGACCATCCGCGCACCATCGCCGACGGCGACCCGGACCTGTGGGCGCCCATGGTCCTCACCAACGTCCTCGGCCCCGCCCTGCTGGCCCACGCCGCCCTCCCCCACCTCGAGACCACGGGCGGACGGCTGGTGCTCATCGGCAGCGTCGCCGGCCTGAAGAACAGCCCCGCCAACCTCTACTCCGCCACCAAATGGGCCATCACCGGCATGGCCGAGAACCTGCGCATGTACGCCACCAGCCGCGGCATCGGCGTCACCCTCGTCAACCCCGGCATGACCGACACCGCCTTCTGGCAAGGCGGCGTCCCGCCCTTCGCCCTGTCCCCCGAGCCCGTCGCCAAGGCCATCTGCTTCGCCCTCGACCAGCCGGCCGACGTCGACCTCAACACCCTGACCATCCGGCCGGTTGGCCAGCCCGTCTGAGGCAGATCTGACGCCCTGTGGCATCGCAGCCGGTCGTGAGCCGTGATGTTCGCATCGGAAGCGAGACAGCCACCCCGGCAGGCGGCCAGAGATCTCCTGGTCACGCCTGCGGATAGTCCGGCTCCAGTTCCACCGCATGAATCTCACTGCAAAGGAGAAGTCCATGAAACGCATCACCAAACGCGCGGCCCTGGCCACTCTGGCGTCCGTCGCGGTGACGGCCTCACTCGCCGTCGCCCTCCCGACGGCGGCGTACGCGATCAATGAGGTCCCGTGCGGCGACCGGACCGACCTCGTGCGCGCCACAATCCACGCAACCGGCGGCTCGTCAGCCGACTACTGCTACGCCAACGGCGGAACGGATATGTACGTCCAGGATGTCTGGTGGGTCACCCGGATCTCAACCGGTAACAACCGCGTCCAGTGGTACGGGGACGGAAGGTGGCAGCCGGCTCAGCCGATCCCGAAGTGGACCGTGTTCACCTGGCCGAACCATCCCGGTGGGGTCCGCATCCAAGGGATCAGGATCGTCTGAACTGCCAGCGATATCGGGGCGGCGGTCCTGCCCGATCGCCGCTCCGGCCGGCAAGGCCCCGGGGCACAGCCCCGGGAAGGCCGGGCTCCCACATTGAGGTCGCGAGTTCGCGTCACCGCCACTGACATCAACGCGGACGAAACCAGCGTGTCCCAGGTCGGGGTGCGGCCGGCGTCTGATCCTTGCCGGTCAGCCAGATCGCGTAAGCGATGTCCTCGCCGAACTTCCACACCAGGTCGCGGCGGATGTCGGCGAGGTCGGGGTCGCTGTCGGTGGGCCGGGAGGGCTTGCGTCGCCACCAGTTCATGGTGTCGATGCTGGCATCCGCCCGGCCCGGGACGGGCCGTCTTCTGTCGATCTCGGCGTTACTGGGAGGCAGGCGCCCGCCCGGTCTGCTCCTGCCCGCCGAGCGGCAGGCGCTTGGCCACATCCAGCCGCACCTCACCGTAGGGCTGGACGTGCTGCCAGAACAAGGGCGTCAGGCCGCGCCGGTCGGCGGGCTTGAGCAGCTTGACCCACTCGGGGTCGGCCAGGACGTCTTGCAGCATCAGGGTGTTGATGTAGACGAGAGCGGCCTGCAGGATGCGCAGGCACAGCACGGTCATCTCCAGTTCCTCGCGCCGGTTGGTGGCGATGTCGCCGCCCTTCCCGTAGAGGATGACCGAGTTGGCGCCGTTGGAGGCCTCCACCACGTTCAGCCCTTCCTGGATCTCGCGCTGGAGTTCGCGCAGGCGCAGGTAGCGGGCGACGAAAACACAGCGCGGTGTCGCGGGCGGTGAAGGTCGCGTTCGCGATGGCGATCGCGATGTCCGCGGCGACCTGCGGGGTCAGGTAGCGACGCCGCACATAGCGGATGTCGTCCTCGCTGTGGGCGTGCCCGCCGGCGGCGACCGCCCGGATCCCGGTGTTGGTGCCGTACCCGAAGATCGCCAGCATCAGCCGCTCGGCCAACACCTCCGGCGCCAGGCTAGAGGTGCCCGCCACCGAGGTGACTGCGTTCAGGCAGCCGGTGCGCAGCACCGCCTCCTTGAGCATGTCGATCAGCGGCACCGAACCCCAGCGGCGTCCCACCTCGTTCTTGATCTTGCGTAGGTTCCGCGGCTCCTCCGCCGGGCCGATCTTCGTCAGCTTGATCGCACCGGACCTGCGGTCCTTGATCTCCACCCAGTCCAGCGTGGGCAGCGCGGTGTCCAGCGCCTCCAGCTCGGCGCGCATCTCGGCTTTCAACTCGGCGATGAACACCGCCGGGTCCAGCGGCTTGCGCAGCTCGGCGTAGTTGGTCACGCGACGGGCGGCGAAATCGGCGGGCAGGTCCTCCTCCGGGTCGCGGAAGGAGCCCGCGCCGACCACCCAGATCTCCTTGCACCGCAGTGCCTCGCGCAGCGCCTGGAAGGTGACGATCTCGTACACCATCCGCACCACCCGCCGGCGGCCGCGCTTGTCGCGCTTGAACACCAGGTCCTCCCAGGCCCCGGCGGTGCCGCGATGCTCAGGCACCCGCTCGCCGCGCGGGTAGTAGGTGGTGCTGCCCGCCTTGGCATACCGCTTGACCAGCTCCAACGCCTCGATCACCGGCTGGTAGGCGGTGTTGTTGCTCTTGAACTCCAAGGTGTCCAGCAACGCGATCAACCCGCGCCGGTAGTGGTTGGTGTAGGAGGCGCGCAGCGTGGTCTGCACCGTGGTGCGGTAGGCCGGGCCCTTGGTCTTGAACTCGTACACCAAGTCCTTCAGCGTCTGCGCACCACCGGTCACCGCCGGGAAGCTACCGGCACCCCAAGATCTTCCGATGCCGGGGCGGAGAAGGACGTCCGCGCAGGTGGGAGCGGGTTCGCGGTTACGCGGGCGGCGCCGGTGGGCGCGCCGGGGGCTCGGCCGCGGGACGACGACCCCCGCGAGTGAGATATCGTCGAGGAGCCGATGTGGTTTGTGTCCCCCGGGCCGCAATTACCGCCTTCACGGAATACCGTTCGGCTGGAGCCGTGTTGTGCAACTCGCCGAGGAGGCGACCGCCACATCGGCCTAAACGTCAGCGCCCCGCAAGCCCGGCTTGCGGGGCGCTTCGTTGTACACCGATGTAACACTTTGTGGGCGGCCGTAACACATGGTTGCCCATCGGAACCGTATGGTGGGCCTTGGCCGTCCGCACATCGGGAGTGTCCGTGCTGTATCGCCTCACCAAGATCATCAGCAGCCCTTTTCTGCGCGTGCTGTGGCGCCCCAAGGTGGTCGGAGCGCACCACGTCCCGGCCTCGGGGCCCGCGATCCTCGCGTCCAACCACCTGTCCATCGTGGACTCGGTGTTCCTGCCGCTGATGCTGCCGCGGCAGGTGACCTTCGTGGCCAAGGCCGAGTACTTCACCGGCAACCGGCTGATGGCCATGTTCATGCGCGGCACCGGGCAGGTGGCCATCGACCGGCAGAGCGCCGCGGCCGCCCAGCAGATGCTCGACGCGGCCGTGCAGGTGCTCAAGGCGGGAGAGTTGTTCGGCATCTACCCCGAGGGCACCCGCTCCCCCGACGGCAGGCTGTACCGCGGGAAGGTCGGGGTGGCCTGGCTCGCGCTCACCACCGGGGCGCCGGTCATCCCGGTCGCCATGGTCAACACCGAGCGGGTGCTGCCGCCCGGGGCGTCGGTGCCGCGCATCGCCAAGATCGGCGTACGCATCGGAGAGCCGATGACCTTCCAGGGCGACGCGGCGCGGGCCAGGGACCGGCGGGCGGTGACCGACGAGGTGATGGCCGCCATCCAGCGGCTGTCCGGCCAGGAGTACGTACCCGCCTACGCCGCCGGCCGCAAGGAGCAGGCCCAGCGGGCCGCCTGACGCATCCCCCACTTCCACCCCCCGGCACGCACCGGGCCGCCCACGCGCATCGCGGCCGGGCTCCGCAGGTACCGCTCCGGTCTTCGCCGTTGCAGGCCCTGGTCCGCCCGGCGACCGCACCCGCCGGAGGGGAGCCCGGCTCGGCGGAAGGGGCGAGCCCTGTCGGCGGGCCGCGCTAGGCTCGTGGCGACGTCCAGACACCGGGGGGTAAGGCGTGCCGCGAGGCCGTACGATCGCGATCACCTCCGCCGTGACCGTGCTGGCGGTGGGGGCCGCCGCGGGCGGCGCCTACTACGTGCTGCACACCAGGGGCAGCGCCGAGCAGACCGCGAGCCACTTCGCCGCGGCATGGTCGCGCGGCGACCTCGCCGCCATGAAGGCCGATCTCACCGGTCCCGCACCGGGGTTCGACGCCGCCTACGCCGAGCCGGTCCGGCAGCTCGGGGCCGAGAAGGTCGCCATCCGGCTGGGCACGGTCACCCCCGCCGGCGACGATCGCGCCAAGGCCGCCTACACCGCGACGATGACCCTCAAGGACGTCGGCGCGTGGACCTACACCGGCTCGCTGGACCTGGTGGTCAAGGACCACCACTGGAAGGTCGCCTGGACGCCGGCGGCGGTGCACCCCGCGCTCACCGCCGGGTCCCACCTCGCTCTGAAGACCACCTGGCCGCAGCGGGCGGCGATCGAGGACGCCTCCGGGGGGCGCATCGACACCGGCGAGGCCGGCGGGTCGGTCCAGCAACTGGTGGGCTACCTGGACAAGGCCACCGCCAAGGACGTCACCCGGCTCGGCTCGGCCTACCGGCCCAGCGATCCCGTGGGCCGCGGCGGCCTGCAGGAGACCTTCCAGAAGCGACTGGCCGGAACGCCCACCAGCGCGATCGTCGTCACGGACGCCTCGGGCAAGAAGTCCCTGCGGACGCTGCAGACGTTCGAGGGCTCCCCGGGCTCCCCGGTGCGCACCAGCCTGGACCCGGCCGTGCAGCGGGCGGCCGTCGAGGCCGTGCGCGACCTGTCCAAGCCCGCCTCGCTGGTGGCGGTGCGCCCGTCCACCGGGGAGATCCTGGCCGTGGTCAACAACCGCGGCGGGTTCAACCGCGCCCTTGATGGGCGCTACCCTCCCGGCTCGACCTTCAAGACGATCACGGCCGCCGGGCTGCTCGCCGAGGGCCTCACCCCGGATAGCAAGGTGACCTGCCCCAAGACGGCCAACGTCGGCGGCCTGTCGATCCGCAACTCCGACCACGAGGCGTTCGGCTCGCTCAGCTTCCTGGACTCCTACGCCCACTCCTGCAACACGACCTTCGCCCCGCTGGCCGCCCAGCATCTGGGCGGCGGCAAGCTGCGGGAGATCGCCACCAAGATGGGGTTCAACCAGCCGCTGTCGATCGGCGTTCCGGCGGCCAAGGCCAGCCTGCCCGAGCCGGCCGGCGACGCCGAGCTGGCCGCGGAGTCCTTCGGCCAGGCGCGTATCACCGCCAGCCCGCTGGTGATCGCGACGGTGGCCGCCGCGGTCGCCGACGGCACCTGGCGCCCGCCGACCCTGGTGCCCTCGATCAAGCAGAAGGTCCAGCCCCAGCCGCTGCCGGAGACGGTGGTGCCGCAATTGCGGTCGATGATGGCGGCCGTGGTGACCAAGGGCACCGCCGCGCGTGCCGGCCTTCCCAAGGGCACGGCGGGCAAGACGGGCACCGCGGAGTTCGGCACCGGCCCCGAGCTCGACTCCCACGCGTGGTTCATGGGCTACCGCGGCGATGTTGCCTTCGCCGTGGTGGTCGAAGGTGGTGGCATGGGCGGCAAGGTGGCCGCGCCGGCCGCCGCCCGTTTCCTGCGCGCCCTGCCCGGCTGACAGTGAGGACGTGACCGAGCGTCTGCCGTCCAGGTGTCATGCACCGATTGACCTCGCCGTGCAGGACGCGGCCGACCTGCATCTGCACGCCTGCGCGACCGGGCCCGTGGGTGGCGCGGCGCGGACCGCCCGGATGCTCCGTAGGCGGTGACGGCGGCTTGGGACGCGGTCGAAGCCGGGCCACGGCAGCAGGGCGCTGCTCCCCCCGCCGCAAGCCTCTGATCGCGCATGTGCGGACGGCGGCCGGGCGCGCCGGACGGCGGCTCCGTACGATCAGATCGGCAGGGCGGCGGCGTCGTGCCGGAAGACCATGATGAGCAAAGTCGCGATCAAGGTGGCGATCAGCAGCCAGCTCACCAGGATGATGATCGTCGAACGGCTGGGACGGCGACGGCCCCGGCCCGCCCGAGCGGCGCGTTTCCTGGTCTGGGTCTCCCTGCGCTCGACACGCTCGTTGAACGACTCGAGCCGGGCGGCGAGGCGCGGGTCATCATCGGTGAGGTAACTCTCGATCTGGGCAAGCATTCGCTCCTCGTCCTGCGACCAGGCCATGCCGCACCTCCCGGCGACGCAAGCGGTGTGCCGACGTTCTGCCCAACCACGAAGATCTTTAGCCTTTTCGAGGGCCGCTTTTTACCGCGGGTTCGGCGGGCGTTCGGCACAGTTGCGATCTGTGTCGAACCTCTGTTCTAATCGAGGGCATGCGCTGGGACGACCTGCGCCTGACCGACGCCGGGCAGGACACCGCCGACGTTCCGCTGTTCGCCCGCGACGCCGTCGCCAGGACCTTCGACACACCCGAGTTCCGCGGCATGACCTTCTATGAGGTGCGTGCCCGCTCGATCGTCAACCGGGTCCCGGCGAGCTCGCATGTGCCGTTCGAGTGGACGGTCAACCCCTACCGCGGCTGCTCGCACGCCTGCGTCTACTGCTTCGCCCGCAAGACGCACACCTACCTCGACCTGGACGCCGGGCGGGACTTCGACTCCAAGATCATCGTGAAGGTCAACGCGCCCGAGCTGCTGCGCAGAGAGCTCGCCGCGCCACGCTGGGGCGGCCACTCCATCGCCATGGGCACCAACGTCGACTGCTACCAGCGGGCCGAGGGGCGCTACCGCCTGATGCCCGGCATCATCGCCGCGCTGCGCGACGCCCGCAACCCGTTCTCCATCCTCACCAAGGGGACGCTCATCCTGCGCGACCTCGACCTGCTCGCCGAGACGGCGGAGGTGACCGAGGTGTCCACCGCGCTGTCGGTCGGGTTCGTGGACGACGAGCTGTGGCGTGCGGTCGAGCCCGGCACGCCCCGCCCGCAGGCACGGCTGGACGCCTGCGCCGCGCTCACCGGGCGCGGTCTGCGGTGCGGGGTGCTGATGGCGCCGATCCTGCCCTATCTCACCGACTCGCCCCAGGCGCTGGCCCGCGCCGTCGGGCAGATCGCCGAGGCGGGCGCCACGCACATCGTGCCGATCGTGCTGCACCTGCGGCCGGGCGCCCGCGAGTGGTTCCTGTCCTGGCTGGGCCGCGAGCACCCCCGGCTGGTGCCCCGCTACCTGGAGCTGTACGGCCGCGGCGCCTACGCCTCCAAGTCCTACCAGGCGCGGGTGGCACGGCAGGTGCACGAGCTGGCACGACGCGCGGGAATGGTGCGCTCCTCCCCTGCGGCCACCCGAGGCACCGGGCCGCGCGCCGCCGCCGAGGCCCCCGCCGGGCCTGAGCAGCTCACCCTGCTCTGAAGCGGCCGGCACCGGTTCCCTCCGATCCGACCAACGCCCTGTTCTGCCATCGAAATAGCCATATGGGTGGTTAACTCCATTGTTGGGTATTTAACGCGCGTGATGCGCCGAATATGACGCATTGTCGGCAGAAAACCCGGAGAAACAGGGGGAATCATGGCGGGAGCAGACCGGAAGAAGTCGAGCAAGGCCACCGGCAAGGCCAAGAAGGCCGCCATCAAGGCCACGCGCGAGATCAAGCAGAACAGACGCGAGGAAGAGGACAGGCGCGAGGCCGGCGCCGAACAGGCCCGGTGAGCGCGGACGGGCCCCGCGCCGCACGCCGGGCACTCCCCTGAGCAGGGCCCCCGCCTAGCAGGCGAGATCAGGCACCCCTCCCCCGCCGCCGAGCCCGCGCCCCGCGCGCCGCGACGGCCCCGCCCGCATCCGGGAGTCGCGCGGCAGCGGGGAGAGGCGTTCCCCGCGCGGCCGGCGTCCCTCCGCGGCGCCGCGCCCCGGCCCAAGAGGGCGGCCGTGACAGCACCGCCCGGCCGTCTGTACGGGATCGCCGGTGGGCTCGACGCGGCGGGGCCGGGTGCCTGATCATGGGAGGCCCGTCCCGAACGCGAGGTTCGATGTCCGTGTACGTACGCTTCCCCACCATCTTCGGCGACGTCGTGGTCTTCACCGCCGAAGACGACCTGTGGATGGTGTCCGCCGGCGGCGGCCGGGCCTTCCGCCTGACCGCCGGGGTAGCGGAGGCCGGCTACCCCCGATTCTCCCCCGACGGCGCGCAGATCGCCTTCGTCGGCCGGGAGGAGGGCCCCGAGGAGGTCTACGTCATGCCCGCCGAGGGCGGCACGGCCCGGCGGATGACCTACGACGGAGCGCTGTGCACGGTGACCGGGTGGGACCGGGACGGCGCGGTCATCTACGCCAGCGACGAGGGACAGCCGTTCGGCCGGCGCAGGTGGCTGTACCGCCTCGACATGGACGGGGTCTCCCGGCGCCTGCCGCACGGGCCGGCCAACTCCATCTCCTACGGTCCCGGCGGCGCGGTCGTCCTGGGCCGCAACACCGCCGACCCGGCGCGCTGGAAACGCTACCGCGGCGGCACGGTGGGCGACCTGTGGGTCGACCGCGAGGGCGACGGCGAGTTCACCCGGCTGATCTCGCTGGCGGGCAACCTCGCCTCCCCCTGCTGGGCGGGGGACCGGGTGTACTTCCTGTCCGACCACGAAGGGGTGGGCAACGTCTACTCCTGCACCCCCGCGGGCGAGGACCTGCGGCGGCACACCGACCACGGCGACTACTACGCGCGCAACCTGTCCGGAGACGGCACCCGGCTGGTCTACCACGCGGGGGCCGAGCTGTACGTGCTCGACCCGGGCGAGGGCGGCCCGCGCCGGGTCGAGGTGCGCCTGGGCAGCTCGCGCACCCAGCGCAACCGCCGGTTCGTCCCGGCCGCCGCCTACCTCGACAGCGCCCGGCTCTCCCCCGACGGCAGCGGCCTGGCGATCACCACGCGCGGCAAGGCGTACTCGTTCGGCGGCTGGGAGGGGCCGGTGCGCCAGCACGGCGAGCCGGACGGCGTGCGCTACCGGCTGCTGAGCTGGCTGGGCGACGGCAGGAGGCTGGTCGCGGCGGCCAGCGACGAGGGCGACCGCGAGGTGCTGGTCGTGCTGACCGCCGACGGCAGCGTCCCGCCGGTCCGGCTGCCGGAACTGGAGACCGGGCGCGCGATCGCGCTGGAGGTCTCCCCGGCCGCCGACAAGATCGCGCTGACCAACCATCGCAACGAGCTGCTCCTGATCGAACTGTCCCCCGGCGGCTCCTCCCCCGCCGACGGCGCTGCCACCGACGGCTCGGGTGAGACCGGCGCCGGCCAACCGGAGGCCGCGCCGGCGGCACACGGCGAAGCGGACGTTCCCGCACCGGCCGAAGCGGGCGAAGCGGCCTACAGCGAAGCGGCCACCGCGGCGGCCGAGCCCGACGGCACCATGGACAAGGCACCGCCGGCGGAGGCGGACCGGACGGACGGCGGACCTGACGCGATCCCGGCCACGGGAACGGACGGTGCGAACAGTGCGCCCGGGGGCGAGTCCGGGACGGACGGCGGAGGCGGCCGGGCGACGGCCACGATGACCGTCGTCGACAGCAGCCGGTTCGGCCGCATCGAAGACCCCGTATGGTCCCCCGACGGGCACTGGCTCGCCTACACCTGCCCGGACACCGCCCAGACCACGGCGATCAAACTGTGCCGGGTCGCCACAGGCGAGACCTACCGGGCCACCCGGCCGGTGCTGTGCGACCGCCGGCCCGCCTTCGATCCGGAAGGCCGCTACCTCTACTTCATCGGCCAGCGGGTATTCAACCCCGTCTACGACGCGCTGCAGTTCGACCTGGGATTCCCGCTCGGCACCCGTCCGTACGCCATCGCCCTGCGCCCCGACGTCGGTTCGCCGTTCGTGCCCGAACCCCGCCCGCTGTCGGCCGAGTCCGCCTCCCCCAAGGACGACACGGCCGGCCACGACACCGACGACCCGGACGAGGACGGGCAGGAACACGGGGACGCCGCCCCGCGGTCCGGCGACCGGCCGGCGGCCGAACCCGCCGAGGCCGGCGGGAACGACGGCGCCGCCAAGAACGCGCAGGAGGCCGAGCCCGGGGAGGAGGACGAGGAGGACGACGCGCTGGAGATCGAGTTCGCGGGCATCGAGCGGCGGGTCGTCGCCTTCCCGGTGCCCGAGGGCCGCTACGAGCGCGTGGCCGGGCTGAAGGACAAGGTCCTGTTCACCTCCTTCCCGGTGGAGGGCGGCCTCGGCGACGAGTACGCCCCCGAGGCCCCCTCCGGCACCTTGCACGCCTACGACCTGAACCGGCAGAAATGCGACGCGCTGACCGGCGGCGTCTCCGACTTCCGGCTGGGCCGCGACGGCACGACACTGCTCTACTGGTCCAGGCGGCGGCTGCGGGTCATCAAGGCCGGCGAGGCGCCACCGGACGACGACGGGCCGGGCAGGTCCTCGGGATGGATCGACCTGGACCGGGTCAAGGTGTCGGTCTGCCCGGAGGCCGAATGGCGGCAGATGTTCCGCGAGGCGTGGCGGCTGCAGCGGGAGAACTTCTGGGACCAGGACATGGCCGGCATCGACTGGGACGGCGTGTACGAGCGCTACCTGCCACTGGTCGACCGGGTCGGCACGCGCGGGGAGTTCTCCGACCTGCTGTGGGAGCTGCACGGCGAGCTCGGCACCTCCCACGCCTACGAGAGCGGCGGCGAGTACCGGCCCCGTCCGCACTACTGGCAGGGCAAGCTCGGCGTCGACTGGGCCTACGACGGCCGCCTGCACACGATCGCCCGCATCGTCACCGGAGACCCGTGGGACCCGGAGGCCACCTCGCCGCTCAACCGTCCCGGCCTCGACGTCCGCCCCGGCGACGCCGTGCTGGCCGTCAACGGACAGCCGGTCACCGGGCCGGGCGGACCGGCGCGGCTGCTGGTCAACCAGGCCGACGAAGAGGTCGAGCTCACCATCGCCCGCGACGGCGGACCGGCGCGCACGATCACCGTCAAGGCCGTGTCCGACGAGCAGCCGGCCCGCTACCGCGACTGGGTGGAGGCCAACCGCGCCCGCGCCCACGATCGCACCGGCGGCCGGATCGGCTACGTCCACATCCCGGACATGGGCCCCGAGGGCTACGCCGAGTTCCACCGCGGCTTCCTGGCGGAGTACGACCGCGAAGGGCTGATCGTGGACGTCCGCTACAACGGCGGCGGCCACGTCTCGGGGCTGCTGCTGCAGAAGCTCGCACGGCACCGGCTCGGGTACGACTTCCCGCGCTGGGGCGTGCCCGAGCCCTACCCCGCCGAGTCGCCGCGCGGCCCGCTGGTGGGCATCACCAACGAGTGGGCCGGCTCCGACGGCGACATCTTCAGCCACACCTTCAAGCTGCTCGGGCTCGGCCCGCTGATCGGCAAGCGCACCTGGGGCGGGGTGATCGGCATCTGGCCGCGGCACCGGCTGGCCGACGGCACGGTGACCACCCAGCCCGAGTTCTCCTTCGCCTTCGACGACGTGGGCTGGCGGGTGGAGAACTACGGCACCGACCCCGACATCGAGGTCGACATCACCCCGCAGGACTACGCGCGGGGCGTGGACAGCCAGCTCGAGCGGGCGATCGACGTCGCGCTGGAGCGCCTGGAGCACAACCCCCCGCACACTCCCAACCCCGCCGACCGCCCCCGGCTCGTCCCCCCGGCGCTGCCCCCGCGCCCCTGACCGGCGCCTCGCCCGGCCGCGGCCGTTCCCGTCCGGGCGAGGACGACAGGCCCCGGCCGCCCGGGGTCCTCCTTTCGTCAGAGGCGATCGTGGCCGATCGCCGGATGCCGCCGCGATCACCGGTTCCTAGCGTTGAGCCTCATGAAACGCAAGCTCTCCGGCCTGGCAGGGGCCACCGCCTTGGCCGTGGCCCTCACCGTTCCGGCGTCCGCTCCCTCCCTGGCCGCGGCCCCCTCTGCTGCCGCCCGGGCGGGCACGACCGCCACCGGCGATCCCTCTCCCGCCGCCATCGACGCCTACCTCGCCAAGGCGATGAGATCGACCGCGCTACCGGGGATGTCGGTCGTCGTGACCCACAACGGGAAGGTCGTGCACGCCGCCGGGTACGGGCACGACTCGGCGGGCCGGCCCATCACCGGCAGCACGCCGATGCGCGTCGCCTCGCTCAGCAAGTCGTTCACCGCCATGGCCGTCATGACACTGGTCGACGCCGGTGAGATCGCACTGGACGAGCCGGTCGCCCGGTGGCTGCCCGAGTTCCGCATGGCCGACCCGCGAGCCCGCGGCGTCACCGTGCGGCACCTGCTCAACCAGACCTCCGGCATCACCGACGGCACCGTGGACATCCGCGCTGCCGAGTCCGCGACGACGTTGACCGGGTACGTGGCCGCGCTGAGCACCGGCACCCTGGCCGCCGATCCCGGCACCCGCTATGCGTACTGCAACGCCAACTACGAGCTGGCCGCCCGGCTGGTCGAGGTGACCGGCGGCCTGCCCTTCGGCGAGTACGTCAGGCGGCGGATCTTCGCACCGCTCGGCATGACCGGCAGCGCCGTCGGCGACCGGACGATCATGCCGGAGGACGGCTTCGACTCGCTGTTCGGCGTCTGGACGGCCAGGAGCGAGCCGCGCGCCTTCCTCTACGGCGGAGGCGCCGGCGGCGTCATCACCACCGCCGCCGACATGGGCCGATGGCTGATCACCCAGAACGGGTACGGCAACAGGCCGGTGCGGCCGCGGAGCCTGCTGGCCATGCACGCCCCCTCCGCCGTGGGCGGCTACGGCATGGGCTGGGGACGGGAGAGCCTGGACGGCGCCGAACTGCTCGTGCACGCCGGAAACCTGTTCACCTACACCGCCGTACAGGCGATCGTTCCGGACACCGGGTACGGCTTCGCCGTCATGACCAACAGCGCCGGACTCTACGACGACACCTACGATGTGCTCACCGGGCTCGTGGCGATGAGCCGGGGCCGGGCACCCGCCACACCGGGCGGCGGCCGGCAGTGGGTGGAGCTGACACTGGGCCTGACCGCCCTGGCCGCGGCGGGCCTGGGCGTACTGGGCGTGCTGCGATCACGCCGCTGGGCCCGCCGGCGCGCCGGCGGACCCGCCTGGCGGCTCACACTGGGGCTGGTCACAGGGCTGCCGCCGGTGGCGCTGCTCGCGCTGTACCCGGATCTGATCTCGGTCCTCATGAACGGGCGGACCGTCACCTGGGAGCAGCTCACCTACCACGCCGCGCCCCTGACCGTCACCATGGCCGTCGCGGCCGCGGCGGGGGCGGCCACCACCGTGATGCGGCTGCTCCGGCTGCGATCGGTAGTCTCGTCGCGGTGAGCAACCGTGCGGCCCCGCCCATGACGTGGCGAAACCGGGCGATCCTGGCGGTGATCGCGCAGGCCGGCGTCGTCAACGGCCTGCACCTGGACCAGGTGCCGGCGTGGCGGCAGCTCCTGTTCGCCGTGCTGGTCGTCGCGGCCTACCTGCATGGACGCCACCTTCTCGAACGGCGCGACTGGCTGCTGCTCGCGGTCGCCGCGGCGCAGGGGGCGGTGTTCGCCGTGCCGGACTTCTGGAACGGGGCCACGGCGATGATGGCGCTCGGCGTCTTCGTGGCTCTGCCGTGGCTGGCCGGCCGGTTCCGCGGGCAGCAGGCCGAACTGGTGCTGGCGGCCCGGGACCGGGTGGCCCGCCTCGAACGCGAGCAGGAGCTGGTCGCCGAACGCGCCGCGCTGCGCGAACGCGCCCGCATCGCCGCCGACATGCACGACTCGCTCGGCCACGAACTGGCGCTCATCGCACTGCGCGCGGGAGCGCTGGAACTGGCCCCCGGCCTGACCGGCCCGGCGCGGGAGGCGGCCGCGAGTCTGCGGGCGTCGGCGGTCACCGCGACCGACCGGCTCCGCCACACCATCGGGGTGCTCCGCGAGACCACCACTCCACAGGGCGCGGGTGAGATTCCCTCTCGCGCGCCGACCGAGCCGCCGGACGAGACCGTCGAGGCGCTGGTCGGCCGCGCGCGCGACGCCGGGATGGTGGTCGAGCTCCGACGCGACAGGCAGCCGGCCGCCCTGCCGGCCCTGGTGGACAGGGCCGTGCACCGGGTGGTGCAGGAGTCGCTGACCAACGCCGCCCGTCACGCCCCCGGCGCGGACGTTCTCGTCCACCTGGCACAGGCCGCCGATGAGGTCGCGGTCACGGTGCGCAACTCCGCGGCACGGGCCGAGCCGGTCCCGTCCGGCGGCGGCAGCGGCTTGGCGGGCCTGCGGGAGCGGGTGCGGCTGCTCGGCGGCACCTTGTGCGCCGGGCCGCACGGCGACGGGTTCGCCGTGACGGCGCGGCTGCCTTGCGCGCCGGAGGCCCTGACGCGGCGACGCCCGTACGAGCGTGAAGACGGCCACGAAGTCCCGGAACCGGGACCAAGGAGGGGGAGCCGGTGATCCGGGTGGTGCTGGCCGACGACGAGGCCATGATCCGGGTGGGGGTGCGGACGATCCTGACCACCGACCCGGGGATCGAGGTGGTCGCCGAGGCCGCCGACGGACGCGAGGCGATCGAACTGGTGCGCGCGCACCGGCCCGACATCGCGATGCTCGACATCCGCATGCCCCGCCTGGACGGCCTGTCGGCCGCCGCCGAGCTGCGCGCCGGCGTGCCCGAGGTCGCGGTCATCATGCTGACCACCTTCGACGAGGACGAGTACGTCTCCAGGGCGCTCGCCGAGGGGGCGTCCGGTTTCCTGCTCAAGGCCGCCGACCCGCGTGAGCTGATCATCGGGGTGCGGGCGGTCGCCGACGGCGCGGCCTACCTGTCGCCGAGAATCGCGCGGAAGGTCATCGCCCGCCTCGGCGGCGGACGGCTCTCCCGGGCGGACGCGGCGCGCAGGCGGCTGGAGGCGCTGACGCCGCGCGAGGTCGAGGTGCTCGCGCTGGTCGGCCGCGGGATGTCCAACCAGGCCATCGCCCGTGAGCTGTTCCTCTCGGAGGGCACCGTCAAGACCCACGTCAGCGCCATCCTGCTGCGGCTCGGCCTGGACAACCGCGTCCAAGCCGCCATCATCGCCTACGAGGCCGGTCTGGTGCACACGGCCCTGTGACCCGGCCCTCCCACCGGCCTTGGTCGATGGTCCGATTCATCGCCGGCCGGGGCGGTGGGCATGAACCACCAACTCCGCCGTTTCGCGGGCGATCTGGTGACGGTCGAGGTCGGGGAGAGGGTGCGTGCCGTGCAGCGAACGCACCCGCCCCTCGGTGGCCACAAGAAGCACGAACTGACGTGCCGCGCGGACGGGATCGGGGACCTCCAGTGTGCCGGTGCGGTCCGCCGCCGCCAGGTATTCCGCAACCTCCTGCAGGATCGCGTCGGAGCTGGTCTCTCGCCAGGACTTCTGCAGCTCCGGATGATGGGTGAGCTCGGCGATCGTGAGCCGGTGCAAGGCGGCGACGGCGGGTGAGAGGACAACGCGCAGGAGGCGCTCACCCACGGCTTGGAGATCGGTTTGCGGGTCACCGGTAGGGCGGATCGATTCCGACGATCCATCTGGTGGGACACTCGCCGCGGCCCGCGCCTCGCCGACGACCGCGAGGAAGAGTTGCTCCTTGTTGCCGAAGTGGCTGTACACGGTCTGCTTGCCCACCTTCGCGCGGGCGGCGATCGCATCGACGCTGACCCTGGCATACCCCTCGCTCAAGAACAGCTCCGAGGCCGCCCCCAAGATGGCTTCGCGCTTGGCAGGCGAACGGCGGTTCCCGGCTTCTTGCTCCATGGGCACAGACTACCAATTGCCTAGACGGAACCGTCCCGTCTAGAGTGTCCATCCGAGCGAGACTAGACCGACTAGTCTCACATGTGCCGGAGGACTCAAATGACCGACCGACCATGGATCTTCGCCGGACACAGCGACTTCATCGCGGGCCTGGCCGACTACGACATGAAGGGGCCGCTCACCGGCGCGCCTCGGGCTCAGGTCCCTCCAGCGGACCTGGCCGCCTCCAACGGCCTGGGCGGTGGCCTGTTCGAAGTGATGGTCCCGCCCATCGATCGCCTGCAGATGACCAAGACGGACACCGGCCTTCAGATCGAATACCCGCCTCGGCTCGACCGCCACTACGCCCTCGACCAGAACATCGCCGGCATCGGCGCTCTGCTGCGGCTCATCCGAGAATCAAAGGGCCGGGTGCGGCTTGCCCGAACGGTGGACGACTTTGCCAGGGCCCGGCAGGAGGGCGCCTTCGCCGTCGTGCTGCACCTCGCCGACGCCGACGCCATCGACACCGGCCTGGAAACCCTCTACCTCTTTCACGCGGCCGGCGTGCGCTCGCTGGCGATCACCTGGAGCCGCCAGAACAGCTTCGGGTACGGCGTGCCGTACCACTCACCGGGAACCCCGGACATCGGGCCCGGCCTGACCGAGGCCGGCACTCGGCTCGTACGCGCCTGCAATGAACTCGGCATCCTGGTCGACCTCGCCCACCTCAACACCGCCGGGTTCTGGGACATCGCCGCCTGCTCCCAAGCGCCGCTCGTGGTCACCCACGGCGCCGCCCACGCCCTGTCACCCACCAGCCGGGCACTCACCGACGACCAGATCGTCGCGATCGCCGACAGCGGCGGCGTGATCGGCGTCAGCCTCGAAGGCGTCGCCCCCTCGCCCGTCGGGATCGTCAGCGAGGTGATGAACCAGATCCGCTACCTGATCGACCAGGCCGGGCCGGACCACGTGGCCCTCGGTTCCGACCTCTATCGCTCGCCCAACGCCGGCTACCCCGGCGGAGCCGTTCTTCTTCCCAAACTGCTGGTCGCGTTGCGCGACGCGGGATACGACGATGACGTAGTGACCGGAATCGCGTACGCGAACTGGCAGCGTGTGCTGCACGCCACCTGGTGACATGACCCCGGCGAGCGCCTTTACATTGTAGATCAAATCCTCTTGCGAGGATTCGCATGGGACATTTGTCCTGGGGAGCCGTGGATCGGCGTGTCTACTGGCCGATCCACCCGCCGCCTACCGTCAATGGACATGACCGCGAACGCCGTGTCACTCGCGGGAGTGACCAAGAGTTTCGGGGCGGTGCGGGCCGTGGACGGCCTGGACCTCGACATCCCCCAAGGCCAGACCGTGGCCCTGCTCGGCCCCAACGGAGCCGGCAAGTCGACCACCATCAGCGTGCTGCTCGGCCTGACCGCACCGGACACCGGGCACGTCCAGGTGTTCGACCGGCCCCCCGCCGCCGCCGTACGGGCCGGCCGGCTGGGCGCCATGCCGCAGGAAGGCGGACTCATCCCCCGGGTCACGGTGGGCGAGTTACTCGGCTTCGTCGCCGGCACCTACGCCACTCCGCTCCCCGTGCAGGAGGTGCTGGCGATGGCCCGGCTCACCGGACTGGCGCGCCGCAGAGCGGACCGGCTGTCCGGCGGGCAGGCGCAGCGCGTGCGATTCGCGCTGGCCCTGGCCGGCGACCCCGACCTGCTCATCCTGGACGAACCCACCGCGGCGCTCGACGTCGAGGCGCGACGGGAGTTCTGGGACGGCATGCGCCGCTTCGCCGCCCGGGGCAAGACGATCCTGTTCTCCACCCACTACCTGGAGGAGGCGGACGAGCACGCCGACCGCATCGTGGTGCTCGACCGCGGCCGGGTGGTCGCCGACGGCGGCAGCAGAGAGATCAAGCGCCTGGCCGCCCTCACCACGGTCGGCCTGACCGTGACCGGGGACACCTCCTGGCTCGCCGGGCTGCCGGGGGTGACGGCGGTGGAGATCCGCGGCCGGCGCGCCAAGCTGCGCAGCACCGACTCCGACGCCACCGTCATGGCACTGGCGCAGGCCGGGGCCGTCCGGGATCTGGAGGTGGCCCCGGCCGACCTGGAGGACGCGTTCATCGCCCTCACCGGCCGGCACGCCGCCGTGGGCGCCTCCCCGCCGGACTCCCCCACCCGCACCGCCCCGTTCACGACCACCATGCCCGCGGCCGGGACGGCCGGGGAAGAGAGCGCCGCCTGATGCTCGGCTACATCCGCCTCGAACTGGCACGCGTCCTGCGGGACGTCACCTTCCTGCTGTTCGGCATCGCGATGCCCGTCGTGATGTATCTGATCTTCACCAGCGCCGGTCTCGCCCCGGGCGCCGAACGCGAGGCCGCGCTCTTCGCCATGGTCAGCATGGCCGCCTACGGCGGCATGGGAGCGGCGTTCAACAACGGCAGCGGCCTGGCCGAGGACAAGGCCCACGGCTGGCTGCGGCAGCTGCGCCTCACCCCGCTGGCGCCCACCGCGATCGTCGCGGGTAAGACGATCACCGGAATGGTCGTCGTGGTGCCGGCGATCGCCGCGATCCTGGCCGCCGGCGCGCTGGTCCACCACGTCACCCTCGGCCCCGGCCAGTGGGTGGCCATCATCGCGCTGCTGTGGGCGGGCACCATCCCGTTCACCCTGCTCGGCCTCGGCAACGGCTACCGGCTCAGCGGGCAGGCGGCGGGGCTGGTCAACTTCGCCTCGAGTGTGGCCCTGGCCGTCACCGGCGGGCTGTGGCTGCCGGCACAACTGTTCCCGGGCTGGCTGCAGGAGATCTCGCGGTGGACGCCGACGTTCAACTACGCCGACCTGTCCTGGCACGTCGCCTTCGGGCAGGCGCCCTCCGCCCGATCGGCGCTGATCCTGCTCGGCTGGCTGGCCGTCTTCGGCGCCTACGCGCTGTACGGCTACCGCCGGGCCGGCCGCAGGGCGTGACCGCGATCGGGCGTCCCGTACGAGGCGGGATGGGGAGGAGCCGGCGCAGGGGCCCGGCTCCGTCCCATCCGCGCCGGTGTGCGGATCCCGGCCGGTGTCCACCGCCGGACACCGGTTGCGTGCCCGGCCACCGGGGAGCCCCGGGCAGGTCGCGGGCGCACGCGGGTGGGACAGGCCTGGGGATCGCGGTTAGGTTGGTGCGGTGAGCGAGCCGAACGTCCCCTGCCGCGAACGCGCCGACCGCGACTTCGCCGCGAAGGGCCCGGACGCCCGCGGGTTCGTGATCTGGCTGGTGCTGCTGGCCTGGCCGCTGTGGGAGGTCCTCCAGGGCGAGGCGCGGCCGCTGTGGCTGGCGCTCCCCGGCCTCGCCGCCGCGGGCGCGCTGTACCTGTGGACGATCAGGCTGGCCTTCGTCGACCCCCGCCGGGCCGAGCGCGGGCCGCTGCCCGCCCTCGGCGCGCTCACCCTGGTCCTCGTCCTGACCCTGCACGGTTCCTGGTACATGCTGTTCCCGATGTTCGCCATCGCCGGCGGCGTCGCGGTGAAGGGCCTCAGCCGGGCCGCCACGGTGCTCGGGGCGGCCACGGTCGTGGCCTGCGGCCTCCTGCTGGCCGATGGCGGACAGTGGGGCGGCCTGCAGTCCCTGGGCTGGGGGACGTTCACCGCCGGCCTGGTCCCGGCGATCGTCCTGCGGCTGTTCGAAGTAATCGGTCAGCTCAGGCAGACCCGGGAGGAGCTGGCCAGGACCGCCGTCGCCGAGGAGCGGCTGCGCTTCGCCCGTGACCTGCACGACCTGCTCGGCCACACCCTGTCGGTGATGGTGGTCAAGGCCGAGGCCGTGCGTCGCGTGCTGCCGTCCGACGTGGCCGCCGCCGCCGAACAGGCCGCCGACATCGAACGCGTCGGGCGGGAGGCCCTGCGGGAGGTGCGCGCGGCGGTCACCGGGTACCGCGGCCGGGGGCTCACCGCCGAGCTGCGCGCGGCGCGCACCGTGCTCGGCGACGCCGGGGTGGCGCTCACCACCCGGATGCCGGCCGCCGAGCTGCCGCCGGAGGCCGACGCGCTGCTCGGCTGGGCGGTCCGGGAAGGCGTGACCAACCTGATCCGGCACAGCGGGGCGCGCACGTGCGAGATCGACCTCGGGGTCGGCGACAATGGCACGGTGCTGGAGATCCGCGACGACGGCCGGGGCGGCGCCCGGTACGAGAGTGCCGGGCAGGGGTTGCGCGGGCTGCGCGAGCGGGTGACCGCGACCGGCGGGCTGCTCGACGTGGACGACCTGCCCGCCGGCGGGTTCCGCCTGCGGGTGACGATCCCCGGAGCGCTCGCCTGACCTCGCCCTCGCGCACCCGAGACGGTTGCGCGCCGCCGCACCGCCTACCGGAGAGGACTTTCCGTGACGTCTCACACCAGCCGCACCGGCATCTCCGCTCGCCGCCGGCCCCGCGGCGAGCAGGTGCCGACCGGCGCGGGCGTTGCGGTGGTGCACGGCCCCGGCGGGCGGGCCGATGCGGCGAGACCGAAGGCGGGAGCCCGGTGATCCGGGTACTGCTGGCCGAGGACCAGCGCATGATGCGCGGGGCGCTGGCGCTGCTGCTCGGCCTGGAGGACGACATCGAGGTGGTCGCCCAGGTCGCCGCCGGGGACGAGGTCGTCGCCGCCGCCCTGGAGCACCGGCCCGACGTGGCGCTGCTGGACATCGAGATGCCCGGACGCAACGGCCTGGCCGCCGCCGCCGACCTGCGTGACCGGCTGCCGGGGTGCCGGGTGCTGATCCTGACCACCTTCGGCCGGCCCGGCTACCTGCGCCGCGCCATGGAGGCCGGGGCCCGCGGCTTCATGGTCAAGGACGGCCCGGTGGAGGAGCTGGCCGCGGCCGTGCGGCGCGTCCTGGCCGGGGAGCTGGTGGTCGATCCGGCGCTCGCCGCGGCCGCGCTGAGCGCGGGGCCGAGCCCGCTGACCGACCGCGAGCGCGATGTCCTGGCCGCGGCCGCCGACGGCTCCACGGTGGCCGACATCGCGGGCCGGCTGCACCTGTCGGAGAGCACGGTGCGCAACTACCTGTCGGCCGCCATCGGAAAGACCGGCACCCGCAACCGCATCGAGGCCGCCGCCGCGGCCCGCCACAACGGCTGGCTGTGAGACCGTCCGGCGAGGTGGCCGCCGGCCACCTGCCGCTCGCTGCTCGGGTCCGGCCGGGGCTCCGGCTGGTTCGCCCGGACACGCCGGAGTGATCGTGCCTTCATGCGCGCGCTGGAAGGCGCGAACGTCTCGGTGAGGTGGTCCGGACCTTGCCTCCACTGTGCACCCGGCGTCCGGGAAAGGCCCCTTGACTTCCAGGTTTCGGGAGAAGGCAAGGGGCCTTTCGGTCAGGCGTAGAGGAACCAGAGGTTGTACTGCGGGACGCAGCGGTAGGAGGTCCACCAGCCGCTGCTGATGCCGAGCTGGCCGACGCGGTTGCAGTCCCAGTCGTAGTAGTAGACGTTGCGGAGGCTCTCGGCCTGGGCCGGGGCGGCGCCGATGGAGAAGCTGAGGCCGGCGGCGAGGGCGGCGGTGACGAGGAGCGTGCAGAGTCTGCGCATGGATCCTCCTGCGGTCGGGGGTGGCGCGGTGCGGGCGGTGGAAGCATCGCATCCGGGCCAGGACGAAGGAAGATCACTTCGGTGTGGCCGCCACCGCCTGGTCGTGAGCTGCGGGAATGGGTGATGGCGGTGAAATGTTCAGCGCGGGCCCGATTGGGCGCCGGGCATGACGCTTCGCCGCAAGAGGACGAGAGATCCGACCGGCATCGCGACGGCCGACGGGCTCGGCCGTGCCGGACCCGCGGCGATGATCTTTCCAGGTGTCTGCGCCGGGGCACCGAGGGGGTCCCCCGGGCGGTGCGGCCGGGATGCCGTGCGCCTGGCGGACGACCGGCCTGGCTGAAGCTTTCACCGGGGGCACGGGCGGCGGCGTCCGGCGCGGCGGGCGTCCGCCGAGATGAGCGCGGGTCCGCACCGCCGGCGGCGGTCATGGCAGGGGCCACCGGCCGATCGGGCGCTGTACAAGCCGGTGCGCGGTGTGTGAATCGTAGAGGCGACGTCCATTGTCACGAATATCCGCACGCCCTCGGTCGAGGAGGCACGACATGGCGGTGCGACGGGGAACGCCTCTGGTGGCGGTGCTCGCGGCGGTCTTCCTCCTGCCGGTCCTGACGATGCTCACAGCCGCCCCGGCGGCGGCCGGCGTCCGCGTGGACAATCCCTATCTGGGCGCCCGGGGTTATGTCGACCCCTGGTGGTCGGCGTCGGCCGCGTCCGAGCCCGGCGGCGCCGTGGTGGCCGCCCAGCCGACCGGCGTCTGGCTCGACCGCGTCTCCCGCATCGAGGGCACGGCCTCCGCACCTGGGCTGCGCGCCCACCTGAACGAGGCCCTCCTGCAGGCCGCCGCCGTCGTCCCCGCCCCGCTCACGATCCAGATCGTGCTGAACGACCTGCCGGACCGCAACTGCACCCGCCTGGTGTCCGCCGGCGACTTCAGCGTGTCCTCCGGCGGCCTGGACCGCTACCGGACCGAGTACGTCGATCCGATCGCCGAGATCCTCGCCGACCCGGCGTACCAGCGGCTGCGCATCGTGGCGGTCGTCGAACCCGACTTCCTGCCCGGGCTGCTGATGCCGCCCGTCACCGACCGCTGCGCGGCCGTCCAGTCGAGCGGCGGGTACCCCGGCGCGGTGCGGTACGCGGTGAGCCGGCTGCACGCCATCCCCAACGTGTACGTCTATCTCGACGCCTCCCACCACGGCATCCTCGGGTACCCGGAGAACATGGGCCGGGCCGCCGACCTGCTGGCCGGCATCGCGGGTGTGGCCTCCGGGGGAGCCTCGCTCGTCCACGGCTTCACGGTGAACGTCGCGAACTACGGCGCGCTCGTCGAACCGCACTACAACGCCCGCATGGTGATCTACGGGCAGCCGGTGAAGCTGTCCCGGTGGGTCGACTGGAACGACTACGTGGACGAGCTCCCGTTCGCCCAGGACTTCCGGCGGCGGCTCCTGGCGGCCGGCTTCACCTCCGACATCGGCATGGTGATCGACACCTCTCGCAACGGCTGGGGCGGGCCGGACCGTCCGGCCCACGCCGGCTCCGCCACGAACGTGGACACCTTCGTGGACCAGTCCCGGACCGACCGCCGGTACCGCATCGCCAACTGGTGTAACCAGGCCGGCGCCGGGCTCGGCGAGCGCCCCCGGGCCGTGCTCACCACCGGCATCGACGCCTACGCCTGGATCAAACCGCCGGGCGTCTCCGACGGCTCCAGCACCGGCGCCCCCGACCCCGAGGGCGTCGGCCAGGACCCGATGTGCGACCCCACCTACTCTCCGCCGATCGGCTCCTACCGGCCGAGCGGGGCGCTCCCGGGCGCCCCGCCGGCGGGGCAGTGGTTCGGCGCGCAGTTCCGTCAGCTCCTGGCCAACGCCTACCCGCCGCTGTGAGCCACCGCCCCGCGCGCCCGGTGAGGCGTCACCGGGCCAGGGCGCGGGGGTCGGGGGTGGTCTCGGGGGCGAGCGGTGCGCGGTCCCAGGTGAAGCCGCGCTCGAAGGTCACCCGGGCCAGCGCGCGCTGGCCATCGGCGTTGGGGTGGAAGTAGTCCCACTTGCTCACGTGGTCCAGAGTGAACGGGAAGGCGAACACCGCGCCGCCGTCGTAGCGGCACGCCGGCCCGTAGGCCGCGCACGCCTGGGCGAGCTGCTCGTTGTAGTCCTGCACGCGTTCCCTGACCCGGTCTCTGCGCGCCTGGTCCTTCTTCGCCGAGGAGGCGGCGCGGGCCAGCATCGCCGGGCAGATGTGACCGAGCGCCCAGAACGAGCGGGCCACGACGTTGTCCTTGCCGATGCGCCACAGCCGCTTGACGTCGGGGATGCTGGCCACGAAGACCTTCGCCCCGGAGGGGGCCAGCACGGCCAGCGCGCGGTCGATCCGGTCACGGAAGGACGGCACCGGCGTCATGCGGGCCTCGGTGGACACGCAGGCGTCCTGCGCGCCGATCAGCACCGTGACGTACGCCGCATCGGCCGCCACGGCCTTGCGGGCCTGCGCGGCCAGGTCGGCGCTGGTGGAGCCGGGCACGGCGAAGTTGAGGTTGTGGCCCTTGACGGCCTGGCCGTAGCCGAGCAGGCGCAGGTAGTGGCTGTTCACCGAGGGGTGGTCCCCGGCCGCCCACGACCGGGAGGTGCACGAGACGTACCAGCCGCAGGCGTTGAAGCCCGCGCTGATCGAGTCGCCCAGCGCCGCCATCACCGGCGGCACCGGCTCGGCGGCGGCCGGGGCGGCCGTACCGGGCAGGCACACCACCACGGCCGCGAGCACGAACGCGATCTTGCCGACCATGGGCTACCTCCGGGCTGACGGGCTGAGCTGGGCGATCTCCGGGTGGGAGATCGGCAACCCAAGGTAGGGACCGGCGCGGGCATGCTCTATTACCTGCGGGGAAGGCGTTGCTACCGTTGACCGAGTTCCTATCGCGGCTTGACACGACGGCAGGGCTGTGTAGGCCCCCATGGACGTGCGACGCCTGTGACCTGCGGGGCCGTGTGAGACAGGGGGCCGATGTCGAACATGTTCAGATTCCGCATAAGGTGGGTCGGGTGAGTGTCGCGCTCGGGATAACCCGCCCCCCGCTGGTTCGCACCATCCCCATCGACCATCCCGGAGATCTGGTCGCGCGACTGCCGCAGGCTCCCCCCTACGCCTGGGTGCACCGGGGCGAGGGCATGGTCGCCTGGGGCGAGGCGGCCCGGGTCGACGTCCCTCCCGGCCCCGGCCGGTTCGACTGGGCCAGGGCCTGGCTGGCGGACGTCTTCGGCGAGGCCAGCGTGGACGACGGCGTGCACGTGCCCGGCTCGGGGCCGGTCGCCTTCGGCTCGTTCACCTTCGACCCCGACGCCCCCGGCTCGGTGCTGGTCGTCCCGCGTGTCGTGCTGGGCCGCAGGAACGGCCGCGCGTGGCTGACCACCGTGGGCGAGGCGCCGATGGAGCTGATGACGCCGCCGCGGGGCCCCGGCGAGATCCGCTACGGCGACGGCTCGCTGACCGCCCCCCAGTGGCAGCACGCCGTGGGCCGTGCGATCGGCGAGATCAGGTCGGGCCGGCTGGAGAAGGCCGTGCTCGCCCGCGACCTGGTCGCCACCGCCGAACGCGAGATCGACGTGCGGCTGCTGCTGCGCCGGCTCGCCGACGCCTACCCCGACTGCTACACCTTCTCCTGCGCGGGCCTGGTCGGCGCCACTCCCGAGCTGCTGGTCCGGCACACCGGCCAGGAGGTCGAGTCGCTGGTGCTGGCCGGCACGACCTACCGCGGGCCGGGCCCCGCGGAGGACCACGCCCAGGCCGCCGCCCTGTTCGCCTCGCGCAAGGACCGCTACGAGCACGCCTGCGCGGTGGCCTCGGTACGCGACACGCTCGCGCCGCTGTGCGCCGAGCTCACGGTGCCCGACCAGCCCGAGTTGCTGGTGCTGCCCAACGTCCAGCACCTGGCCAGCCGGGTGCGGGGACGCCTGGCCGACGGCGCGTCGGTGCTGGACGTGGTCGCCGCCATGCACCCGACGGCGGCCGTCGGCGGCACGCCGACCGGGGTCGCGCTGGAGGTCATCCGCGAGCTGGAAGGCATGGACCGCGGCGGGTACGCCGGCCCGGTCGGGTGGATCGACGGCCGCGGCGACGGCGAGTGGGGCATCGCGCTGCGCTGCGCCCAGATCGAGGGACGCCGGGCGCGGCTGTTCGCCGGCTGCGGCATCATGGGCGACTCCGACCCCGCCGCCGAGCTGGCCGAGGCCCAGGCCAAGTTCCGCGTCATGCGCTACGCCCTGGAAGGCTGATCACCCCACCGCGCCGGCGACGGCGCGGGAACCCGCACCAGACCGCGACCAGGGCCGCGGGCATCGGCAGGTCGCCGGGCACCACGCGGACGCGGGCGGCGGGCCAGAACGCGGTCAGCGCGTTCCCCGTCCTCCCGTCCAGGGCCAAGAACCGATCCACCCGCCCATAGTGCCAGGACCGACCGGCGAGCGGGCCCGGTCCCAGGCGTGTACCGCCCCGGCGGTGGACGCCGCCATACCGAGCGGCATGACGGCTACCTTGATCACGGGTTCTCCTGCGGCGGTCCTGCGGGCTCAGGGCGCAGGATGACGAAGCCGACGATGACGGCGGTGGCGAGGAGGCCCGCACCGGCGCCGAACGCCAGGTGGTAACCAGCGTTCAGCCCTGAGATGGTGCTCTGCCCGGCAGCGGTCAGCCGGGCGGTGCGTCCGGATGCGAGCGCGGCCAAGGCCGCCAAGCCGAGGGCGCCTCCCACCTGCGCTCCCGTACCGGCCAGACCGGAGGCGAGCCCGGCGTCGCCCGGGCGTACACCTGACATGGCCAACGTCATCACCGCGGGCATGGCCAGGCCCCCGCCCACGCCGAGCAGCACCATCGACGGCAGGACGTCCACCAGGTATCCGCCGTCCACCGGGGCACGGGTGAACCACGCCAGCGCGGCCGCGAGGAGCACAAGACCCGCCAGCAGTACGGCACGCGGGCCGAAGCGCGTGCTCATCCGCGCGGACAGGCCGAGCGACACGACCGCCAGCACCAGCGCGATGGGCAGTCCCGCCAGACTCGTCTCGGCCGCGCCGTATCCCACTACCCGCTGCAGGTACAAGACAGTGAGGAACTGGAATCCGGACATGGAAGCCACCATCAGCACTTGGACCAGATTGGCGCCTGCGAGGTTGCGCGAGCGAAAGACACCCAGCGGCATCAGCGGGCTCCTGGCACTGGCCTGGCGCGCAGCGAACGCCGCGAGCAAGGCGATGGACACCGCGCCGAGGCCGAGCGTATGCGCCGATCCCCAGCCGTGCTGCTCCACCTTGACGATGGTGTAGACGCCGACCATCAGACCCGCGGTGACCAGGAAGGCGCCCGTGATGTCGGCTCCCACGGCGAGGCCTGACCCGCGGTCATCGGCCAGCAGCCGAACGGCCAGCACCACCGCCACGACCCCGATGGGGACGTTGACGAAGAAGATCCAGGACCAGCCGGCGGCCTGGGTGAGAAGCCCTCCGGCCGTACCGCCGACCGCCCCGCCGACGGCCGCGACGAACCCGATCGCGCCGACCGCCTTGGCCAGCTCCCGCGGTTCCTGGAAGATCGTCACGATGATGCTCATGACCACGGCCGAAGCCATCGCCCCACCGGCCCCTTGAACGAACCGGGCGGCGACCAGCATCGCCTGGCTCACGGCCAGCCCGCACAGCAGCGAGGCCGCGGTGAAGGTACTCAGGCCGACGACGAACATGCGCTTGCGGCCGATCAGGTCGCCCAGCCGCCCGGACAGCAGCAACAGGCCACCGAAGGCGATCATGTAAGCGTTCACGACCCAGGCCAGGCCTGCGGGAGAGAACCCGAGGTCGGTCTGGATGGTGGGCAGCGCCACGTACACGATGCTGGAGTCGATGATGATCACTAGTTGTACGGCGCTGAGCACGGCGAACGCGCGCCAGCGTGACTTCTGGGGCATATGCGTTGTCTCCTGATATGGCAGACGGAACGCATACGACCCTAGGGCGGCGTTGGGGGACGTCCAATGCTGGAAAAGCTCTCATTCATACGGCATCGTCCCGATATGTAGACGCTCGCGAGAGTAAGCTGGCTTCATGGACGTGCTCAGTGACGTGCTCGCGGTCATGCACGTCGGTCGCCCGGTCTCCGCGCGCGTGCGACGACACGCCCCATGGGGGCGAAGCTATCCGCCCTCACCAGGGGCCGCCTTCCACGTGGTCCTCCAGGGGACGTGCTGGCTGCTTCCCTCCAACGGCGCCCCGATCGCGCTGAGCCCAGGGGATGTGGTGTTCCTTCCCCGGGCGATCGACCACGCACTGGCCGACAGCCCTTCCAGCCCCCTGACCGAACCCTTCTGCTTCCCCGGCGAGAACGGCCTCTACTTCGGGCAACGCGAGGAGTTCCCGTCAGGCAGGGCGGAGCAGGGCTCGAGGCCGCCCAGCGTGACCCTGTGCGGCGCGTACCGGTTCGACGCCGCGCTCGCGCACCCGCTTCTGAACGACCTACCCGAGATCGTTCACCTACCGGCCCGGCTTGGTCGCCATCCCGAGCTCCGCGCCGCCGTCGACCTCCTCGGCGCCGAGTTGGAGAACTCCCGCATCGGCGCGGACGCCGCCGTACCGGCTCTCCTCGACGTACTCCTGCTGTACATTCTGCGCGCCTGGTTCTCCGGCCGCCCCGAGCAGGGCACGACCACCGGCTGGGCCGCGGCATTGAGCGACCCGGCGATCACCGCGGCCCTGAGCGGCATCCATCGCGATCCCTCCCGGCCTTGGACGGTCGAGGAGCTGGGAAGGCGCGGCGGGTTGTCCCGGACGGCGTTCGCCCGCCGCTTCACGGCCCTGGTCGGCCGGCCCCCGCTCACCTATCTGACCTGGTGGCGGATGATCATCGCCCGACGGCTGCTACGCGACTCCGAGGCACCCCTGAGCATGGTGGCCCGGCAGGTCGGCTATGCCTCGGAGTTCGCCTTCGCCAACGCCTTCAAGCGTCAGTACGGCATCGCGCCCGGCAAATACCGGCGACAAGACCGAACGACAACGTAAGAGCGGTCGTGGCGCCCCTCTGTACTGGGCGAACCTCACGATCGGACCGGCGAGACCCACCATGTTCGGGTTCACTCAGGCCATGGCCGGCTTGTCGGGATTCGAGGCGGCGACGGCTCTGTCGAAGGAGACCGCGGTTCAGCCCGCCGCGGGTTCCGGGCGGTCTTTCGCCGAAGTACCGGGGAGGCGGTCGAGTTCGTGGGCGAGGTCGTCCAGTTCGGCGCCGCCGGCCATGAGCGAGGTGAGCTCCTCGCGGGTGATGGAGTGCCGGTCGTACTCTCCCAGGCTGACGCCGCGGTTGAGCGGCAGGAAGCGGTCGCCCACCGGGTAGGCGTGGTGCGGATTGTGGGTGATGAACACCACGCCGAGACCGCGGTCGCGTGCACGGGCGATGTAGCGCAGCACTACCGCGGCCTGCCGACGACGAGATCGCCGGAGTACTCGGCGTCGCGCCCGGCACCGAGGTGCTGCGGCTCGAGCGGGTGCGCTATGCGGCCGGGGAGCCGCTGGCCCTGCTGCACAACTGGCTGCCCACCGGTCTCGGCCGGCTGACGGCATGCTCTGGAGGAGCGCGGCCTGTACGATCTGCCGTGCGCGGGCGGGGTGCGCATGCGGGTGGCCAACCAGCGCATCGGCGCGCGCGGCCACCGCCGCGGAGGCGCGACTGCTGGACGAGCGCCGGGGTGCGCCGCTGCTCACCATGGTGCGTACGACCTACGACGACCAGGGCAGGGCCGTCGAGCACGGCTCACATGTCTACCAGGCCTCGCACTATTCGCTGGAGGTCACCCTGATCGAGCGCTGAGCGCCGGCCGGGGCGGCGGTCGCCCCTGCCTCGGCACCGCTCTCCTCGGCGGGCTCGGTGAGGCGCCCGGCGCGGCGTTTGATGTACAGGGTGGTGGCGCAGCCGAACAGCACGGCGACGAGCAGGCCCACCCAGGAGAAGCCCTTCAGCCACCGGTCGGCGACGATGCCGAGGTAGTGGATGACCGCGGTGGTGCCGCCGGCCCACAGGATGCCGCCGAGCACGTTGGCCACCAGGAACCGCCAGTACGGCATGCGCAGTGCGCCCGCCAGCGGACCGGCCAGGATGCGCAGCAGGGCGACGAAGCGGCCGAAGAACACCGCCCACATGCCCCACTTGTCGAAGGCGCGCTCGGCCTTGGCGATGTGGGCCGCGCCGAAGTGTTTGGGGAAGCGGCGGGCGAGCCGGTCGAACAGCGGCTGCCCGCCCCTGCGGCCGATGGCGTACCCCAGCGAGTCGCCGATGATCGCGCCGGCGCTCGCGCAGACCCCGACCCACACCGGGCTGACGACGTGCTGCGCCGACAGCAGCGCCGCGCTGACCAGGACGACCTCGCCCGGCAGAGGGATGCCGAGACTCTCCAGCCCGATCACGACGCCCACGATGACGCAGATCCACACCGGCGGGATCGCCTGGAGCCACTCCTCGACATGCATGGCTCACACCCTATGCGCTGGTACGCCCTGTGCAGCGCCCGCGGACGGGCCCGCCGGAATCAGGGGTGCGGCCGCGCGGTCAGCCGAGACTCCGCACGGCGGCCTGGGCGGCGTCGCGCATCTCGGCGTGGACGCGGGCGTTCTCGGCGCGGTCGGTGCGCACCTCCACGATGCGCAGCCCCTCCCCCCTGATCGCCTTGGACAGATCGCCGATCGAGGCCAGCAGAGTGTGCGGGGTGCCGGTGGCGGCGGCGAGGTAGGACAGGTCCACCCCGTGCGGGGTGCCGAACACCCGCTCGAAGGAGTCGGTCAGCGCGGCCTGGGGCAGCAGCGAGAAGATGCCGCCGCCGTCGTTGTTGACCACCACGACGCACAGGTCGGGCCGTGGCTCGCGCGGCCCGATCACCAGGCCGTTCTGGTCGTGCAGCAGGGTCAGGTCGCCGAGCAGCGCGTAGGAGGGCCCGTTGTGGGCCAGTGCCGCGCCGACGGCCGTGGAGACCAGGCCGTCGATGCCCGCCGCGCCGCGGTTGGCCAGCAGCCGCACGCCGCGCCGGGGCCGCATGGCCTGGTCCAGGCTCCTGATCGGCATGGAGGAGCCGGAGAACAGCAGGGCGTTGTTGGGCAGCATGTCGGCCAGGTCTCTGGCCAGGCGCGGCTCGGTGATCCCCGCGTCGTCCAGCACGGCGTCCACCGCAGCGCGCGCCGCGGCCTCGGCGGCACGCCAGGACCGCAGCCAGGAGTCGCCGCCCGCGGCCACCGGGATCTCGACCGCCTGGGCGACCTGGGTGGCCGATCGGGCCGGGTCTGGCCAGCGTGACAGGTCGGAGGCGACGACGATGTGCTCGGTGGCCTGCTTGAGCCAGGCCAGCAGGGGCCGCGACAGGCTGGGCCGGCCGAGGGTGACCACGACGTCGGGACGGTGGGCGGTCGCGAACTCGGGGGTGCCGAGCAGGAAGTGGTAGGCCGAGATGGCGTGGTCGCCGTACCGGCCGCCCCCGGTCGGCTCCGACAGCACCGGCCATCCGGCCATGCCCGCGGCGGCGACGTAGCGGCGCACGTTCGGCGCGCCGTCGCCGACGACCAGCACGCCGCGGCGGGTGGGCGGGACGTGCAGGCCGGCGGACGGCGGCGCGACCCTTGCCCGCACCCACGGGCCGGTCCCGGTGCCTTCCAGGGGCTCGCACCAGGTGGTGTCGCCGTCGGGGATGAGCGGCTCGCGGAAGGCCAGGTTGAGGTGGACGGGGCCGGGGTCGCCGGGGCCGAGGGCGCGCTGGTAGACGCGGGAGGCGAGCGAGCGCCAGTAGGCCACCTGGCCCGGCCGCTCCTCGGGGACTCCGACCTCGGTGAACCACCGCACCGCCGCGCCGTACAGCTTGAGCTGGTCGATCGTCTGGCTGGCCCCGGTGCCGCGCAGCTCGGGCGGGCGGTCGGCGGTGAGCAGCAGCAGCGGGACGCCGGACTCGTGGGCCTCGACCACCGCGGGGTGGAAGTTGACGGCGGCGGTGCCCGAGCTGCACACCAGGGCGACCGGCCGCTCCGACCTGCGGGCCAGGCCCAGGGCCAGGAAGGAGGCCGAGCGCTCGTCGATGCGCACGTGCAGCCGCAGGCGGGGGTCGCCGTGGGCGGCGAGCGCCAGCGGGGCCGAGCGGGACCCGGGGGCGAGCACCACGTCGGTCAGCCCGCAGCGCGCCAGCTCGTCGAACAGGACGCCGGTCAGCGCGGTGGCGGGGTTCACCTGCCCTCCTCGAAAAGTGCCTGGGGGGCGGCCCGCCCGGCGGGGCGGTCGACCCGGGGGAACGGGCAGGGCCGGATGGGGCCCCTCGCCCGGACTAACCTTACGACCGTGAGTGAGCGTCCTGTGCACGCGGTGGTTCTCCCTCCCGGTCCGTCCCTGTTCGGCATGATCCGTGACGCGGTACGCGGGGAGGGTCCGGCGGTGCTGCCGCTCGCCCCCGACCTGCCCGCCCCGGCGTTGCGCGAGGCGCTTTCGGCGTTGCGCCCCACCCATGTGGCGACCGCCGATGGCGTGCGGCGCCACGCGGGCGGGGTGCCGGCGGCCGGGGACACCGCGGTGATCATCGCGACGAGCGGCTCGACCGGGGTGCCCAAGGGGGTGGAGCTGGCGGCGTCCGCCCTGACCACCGCCGCGGCGGCCTCTTTGGACCGGCTCGGCGCCCGTCCGGGCGAGCGCTGGCTGTGCTGCCTGCCGGTCTCCCACGTCTCCGGCCTGATGGTGCTGGTGCGCTCGCTGCTGGGCGGCACTGAGCCGTTGATGCACGAGCGGTTCTCCCCCGAGGCGGTCGCCGGCAGCGGCGCCGACCACGTGTCGCTGGTGCCGACGCAGCTGCGGCGGATGCTCGACGCGGGCGCCGGCCTGTCGCGGTTCCGCACGATCCTGCTGGGCGGGGCCGCCGCGCCCGAGGGCCTGCTCGCCGAGGCGCGGGACGCCGGGGCGCGCGTGGTGACCACGTACGGGATGAGCGAGACGTGCGGTGGATGCGTCTACGACGGCGTGCCGCTCACAGGTGTACGGACCGCGGTGGGGGCGGACGGCCGGGTGCTGCTGGCCGGCCCGGCGCTGTTCTCCGGCTACCGGCTGCGCCCCGACCTGACGCGGGAGGCGCTGCGCGAGGGGTGGTACGTCACCTCCGACCTCGGCGCGCTGGAGAACGGCCGGCTGCGGGTGCTCGGCCGCGCCGACGATGTGATCAACACCGGCGGGCGCAAGGTGGTGTCCGCCCAGGTGGCCGCGATCCTGACCGGGCATCCGGGCGTCGGGGAGGCCGTCGTCGCCGGGCGCCCGCACCCGGAGTGGGGCGAGGAGGTCGTCGCGGTGGTGGTCGCCGCCGACCCGGCCGCTCCCCCGGCGCTGGAGGAGCTGCGCGCCCTGGTGAAGACGCGGATGCCCGGGTACGCGGCGCCGCGCGTGCTGGTGCTGAGAGACCGTCTCCCGCTGCTGCCCAACGGCAAGCACGATCTTGTAGCGATCCGCCGGGATATTTCCGGGTTTGTTGGCGCAAGTGATGTTTCTTGACCACAATGTCCCGTCAGGGAACCGGAAGCCGTATCCAGCCGTCATAGGGACAGGCAGTGGATCTAGGAAGGACGCCTTGATGAACCCAACCCGCAAGATGTGGATCTCCGCCGGTGTGGTGGGAGCGGTCCTCGTCGGGGGTATCTCCGTCGCGGCGGCCGCCGCCACGGGACGGGTCGAGACCGATAAGGCCGGTCGCCAGAGCGAGACCTCCACGACCTACGCCCCCGGTGAGGCGCCTGGTCGGATCCCCGGGCCCGACGTCCCCGCGAACGCCGAGCCGACCGCCCCGCCGAAGGTCTTCACCGACGAGCAGATGAACCGCGACCCCAAGAAGGTCGCGGAGTTCTGGACCGAGAAGCGCATGGAGGAGGCCGAGCCGCTGCCGATCCCGGTCATCACCGGCGAGAAGAAGCCGAAGTAACCGGCAAGGCGCCAGGCTTCTCAGGAGGCGGCCCGCCAGATGGCGGCCCGCCTCCTGTCATGCCAAGCCCCCCTGCCGCCTTCGCAGCGGTGACGGCCGAACTCCGGCCACCCCGCACCGGCCCAGGACGGCCCCGGTCCCGTCCCGACCGGCTGATCGGCGACAAGGGGCGTCCTCCACCAAGATCCGCACCTACCTGTACCGTCGTGGCATCCAGGCGGTCATCCCCGGGCGCAAGGACCGGATCACCGACCGCAAGCACAAGGGGCAGCCGCAGATGCCGCCCTCACGCCTTCGCCACCCTGCTCCGGCAGGCTCGAGTAGTGGCGAGCCGTCGCCACCCGCTTCGACGAACTCGCCGGCCGCCACCTCGCCAGCGCCACCATCGGCGCCCTGATGCTCCGGCTCCGCCACTTCGAACCGTCAGACACGCCTGAGCACCCACAGGAGCTTCCCGTCCCTCCCGTCCACCGGCGGATCCCCCGCGCTCGCGCGGCCGTGAACATCGTCGAGCACGATCTTCTCGCCCGGTCCCCTCCACTCCCCCGGGGTCTTCTCCCCGGCGCGCCCGGCCGGAGGACGGCGGGAAGCGCGGATGGTGTGTGGATCGGGCGATCGTGGGCAGTGGAGGGTCGGCGGCACCGGCGGGCAGTGCGGCGGCGCGCGGCCCCCGCCGGACCGCCGCGAACGACGCCCGCCGGGGCCGCCCCGGGTGTTCACCAGGCGGGACGTGCACGCTCATCAGGTGGTCCGCCCGGCCGCGCCGAGGGGTGCCGGGAACAAACGGCGCCGTCTGACGTTATTGATAACGGTGCGCCGAGCCTCGAACGCCGCACCATCCCAAGACCGAAATGACGACTCCGTGACGGAGGAGGTGTGCTCATGCCCCGAACTGCCGCGGCGACCTCGCCCTCGCGCGAGGCGACCACGACGACGCTCGCTCAGGTCCTCGACCGAGGGCGAGCGCAAGGTCACCTTTCCCTCGCGGAGCTACGCGAGGCGTTCTCATCGGCGCAGATCAGCCCGGCCAAGGGCCGTTCGATCCTGCGCGAGCTCACCGAGGCCGGCGTGAGCCTGGCCACGGAGGACCAGCCCACCCGCAGCCCGGCGCGAAAGACCCGTAAGAGCACCGAAGTGAAGACTACCGCGAAGAGGGCAATGACCCGCACCACCAGCGCCACCGCGGACCCCGCCACCGGCGGGGAGCCCGCCGAGGGCGCGGTCGCCACCCGCCGCCGCCCCGCGACGCGCCGCGCCCGCACGACCACGCAGACGGTCCCCGCCCCCGCCGCCCCCACCCCGCCCCCGGCCGGCCCCGCCGAGCAGGTGGACTCCGCGGAGCCGGAGGAGAGCTGGACCGAGGACGACCTCGACCTGTCCAACGAGCCGCTCGACCTGGACGACCAGTCCTCGGTCATGGGCGACTCGGTGCACACCTACCTCAAGTCGATCGGCCGCCGCACGCTGCTGACCGCCGCCGAGGAGGTGGAGCTGGCCAAGCGCATCGAGGCCGGCCTGTACGCCGAGTACAAGCTCGAGGCCGAGACGCTCACCGACGAGCAGCGCGCCGACCTTACGTGGGTCGCCGAGGACGGCAGGCGGGCCAAGGACCACATGCTGGAGGCCAACCTGCGCCTGGTGGTCTCGGTGGCCAAGAAGTACACCGACCGCGGCATGGCGCTGCTGGACGTCGTGCAGGAGGGCAACCTCGGCCTGATCCGCGCGGTGGAGAAGTTCGACTACTCCAAGGGCTACAAGTTCTCCACCTACGCCATGTGGTGGATCCGGCAGGCGATCCAGCGCGGCTTCGCCGACTCCGCCCGCACGATCCGGCTCCCGGTGCACGTGCTCGAGATGCTGTCCAAGCTGTCGCGCATCGAGCGCGACATGCACCAGCGCCTCGGCCGCGAGCCCACCCCCGAGGAGCTGGCGGTGGAGCTGGACAAGACCCCCGACCAGATCGAGGAGCTGCTGCGCACCAGCCGCCAGCCGATCAGCCTGAACGCGACCATCGGCGAGGACGGCGAGACCACCATCGGCGACCTCATCGAGGACGTCGACGCCCCCGAGGCGTCAGAGGTGGTGGACCGGCAGCTGCTGGGCGCCGAGTTGCGCGGCGTGCTCGGCAACCTCACCCCTCGCGAGGCCAAGATCATGGCGCTGCGGTTCGGCCTGGTGGACGGCAAGCCGCACACGCTGGACGAGATCGGCAAGCACCTGGGGCTGACTCGCGAGCGCATCCGCCAGCTCGAGAAGGAGTCGCTGTCCAAGCTGCGCCACCCGAGCAACACCCGCCCGCTGCTCGACTGGGCGAGCTGACGCACCCATCCGAAACGGCCCTCGCCCACAACCGGGCGGGGGCCGTTGCGGTGCCCGGGCCTTCCCGGTGCAGTACAGCTAGCGCGCGGCGGGTACGGGGCGCGGGACGCGGGGAATGCCGGTGAGGCGGTTGGCCTCGCGCAGGGTGCGCAGGCGGTCGACCTCCTGGGTCCACTTGGCGCCTTCGGGGGTCGCCCTGCCCTTGCGCCGCCGGATGCGGTCGTCGTAGGCCTTGACGCCCAGGGTGGCGCGCTGGGCCGCCTCGGCGGCGCGCAGGGCGTCGGTCAGCGCGCGATCGTAGGCGAGCGCGGCCTCCCGCAGCTCCGGCACTCCGGCCCGGGCGGCCTGGCGCCGCCGCAGCTCACTCTCGGCCGCACGCGCCCTGTCCACCAACTGGGGGAAGCTCTTTCCGACCTCCTGGTCGGCGTGGTGCCTGACCTCCGCCTCCCTGCTCACGCTCGGACGGAAAAACGCCATCGCCTGCCCTCTCTCGGCACACCACCGGCCACGCCGGCGATCTCTCCTGCCCGCCGGCCCTGACCGGCGTTCGTCGCTCGCGCCCTAGCGTACGCCGCCCGCGGCACCGGCTCGGCCGCGGCCCCGGCGGTCATCGATCTTCCGGGACCGGTGTCTTCCGCACGCAGGTGAGTGCGGCGGCGCGGGTGGGGCGCCGGGGTTGTCCAGCGCGGCGGCCTTTACAAAGTAAGTCAGGCTCGGGATCATGATGGGCATGCCAGCGAAGCGACCTCCGGTCCCCCTGTCCCGCGAACGCATCATCGAAGCGGCCCTGCACATCGCCGACGGTCAGGGCCTGCGCCGGCTGACCATGCGCCGCCTCGGCGACGCCCTGCAGGTGGAGGCGATGGCGATCTACCACCACCTCCCCCGGGGCAAGGAGGCGCTCATGGACGCACTCGCCGAGCACGTCACCAGCGTCACCGTCGAGGCCTCCGCCGCCGGCTGGCAGGACGTCGCCCGGGCCTGGGCGCGCGTCGCACGGACCGCCTTGCTGGAGCACCCGGGTGTGCTGGCCCTGGCTCTCACCAAGCCGCCGCAGGGCACCGCCCTGCTGGCCATCCGCGAGCAGGGCGAACAACTGGCCACGGCCGGGTTCGGCGATGCCGCCCGGGCCGCCCAGGCGGTGCGCACGCTGCGCGCGTACGTGCTGGGTAGTGTCGCGGTGGAGATCCAGCGCTCCGGCTGGGCCGCACCGGCCGCCGACGCCGAGGACGACGGGGAGACCGTGACGGGACCGTCCCCCGCGGCCGTACGGGCCGAGCCGGCCGAGGAGGCCGAAGCAGCCTTCGAACGCGGGCTCGACGCCCTGCTGAGGGGCCTCGCCGACGCGTAACCATTCGTTTATCCGTTCGGCGGCGAGTCGTGCTTGGACCGTTATCTTCCGTCGGGCACGCTTGTGTGGCAGGTCACACGACCGAACCAGTCCTGCGGGTCCCCCTCGGACCCCTAACCCGCGGCTACAAACCGTCCCAATGGGCTATGTCGTACGCGTGTGACCCGCAGCACACTTACTCTGTAGGTGTGCGCTAGCGCACACACCATCACAACAGCGCTCGTCCCCGTGTGACGGGGAATGGGGGAGTCGGCGCAGGGCAGCGGTGCCTGGCGAGTGATGCCCCCGCGAGCCCCAGACCGAGAGAGAAAACCGGAGGCACACGATGTGCCCGCATGAGCCGTCCTGTCCTGGCACCAACGCGCCGGACCGCGAAGCCGCCCGCACGATCGCGGCGCACCCTGAGCAGGGGTGGAGCCTGTTGTGCAACGGCATCGTGCTTTTCGAGGACACCGGGGAGCTCCTGCCCGATGGCGCCGTCATCGCCCCGCACCGTCCCACCGATCTGGCCATCAGCGCAGCCTGACCGTCACGAGAACCGCGGGCCGAGCCACTCCGCGACCACCTCGCCCACCCGGGCGGGGTCCCGGTTGAGGTCGTGCCCCTCGCCCGCCAGCACCACCAGGCGCGCGGCGTCCGCTCGCTCGGGGATTCCGAAGCGATCCCGGTCGCCGCTGACCACCAGCACGTCCACCCCCGCCTCGCGCAGCTCCTGCGCCCGTGAGCGTCCGGGCTTGCCGGGCGGGTGCAACGGGAAGGCCAGCGCCACGACCGCCGCCGCACCGACGGCACGCGCGGTCCGGCAGGCCACCCGGGCTCCGTTGCTCCGGCCGCCCTGCACCAGGGGCAGGCCGGGGAACTTCTCCCCCAGCGACGCGGTGATCGAGGTCCACGCCTCGTCCTGCCTGGCCGGCGACCCCGGAGCGCGGGCTCCGGCGACTCTGAACGGCTGCAGCACGCGGGCGACGGTGCCGCCGATCGCGACCGTCGCGTCGCGCACGGCCAGCAGATCAGGCGACTCCACCCCGCCGGCCGACCCGTGGGTGAGGACGAACAGGAACCTCGGCTCGGCCGCCTCGTCGACCTCCACGACCGCCCGCCCCCGCGGCGTCATGATCTCCATGCCGAACACCGTACTCCGGGAGTAGGGCCTTCCTTCTTCCGGGGGATGCCGGTGAGCTGCCGTTGTGCCACATTGGCAGGGTGCCGGACAACACACTCCCCCGCGACGAGCTCCGGGCCACCATCGAGGCCCGGCGCGATCTCGGCCCCGACTACGAGCAGGCGCTGGTCGAGTCCTTCCTCGACAAGATCGACTCCGCGATCGAGGCCCGGGTGCGGGCCGAGGTGGCCGCGCAGAACGGATACCAGGTCCAGCCGGGCACGCCGGGAGCGTCCCCTCCCCGGGGCAGGCCGAAGCAGACCGACTCCACCATCCCGATCGCGCTCGGGTCCCTCGGCATCGGCATCCCGCTGACCGCGATCGCCGCGGGCGAGGCGGGGCCCGCCGGGCTGTTTCTGGCCTGGACCGGCATCATCCTGGTGAACGTCGCCGCCGCGCTCGGCCGCCGCCGCAGGTAGGCCCGGCGGACCTGCCGTCCGCGCGGCAGAGCCGTGGCGGCCGGAAGGACGGGCCGGGCCACAGACCGGTCAGGACGGGTCCAGCGTGCGGGCGGGCCGCAGGGCCGCGAGGACGGCGGCCGGGTCGTCGGCGAACAGGCGCATCACCCGCACCTCGGCGGGCCGGCTCGGGCAGCAGGCCCCGGTGGTGGTAGTGGCGCACGGTCCGGGTCGACACCCCGGCCATCGCGGCGAGCTCACCGATCAGCATGGCCTCAGCGGAAACGTTGACGTCACGTCAATGTCAAACCGTGCGCATCACGCTCGCCGTGCGGCCGGCTCCGAAGACTCGCCGATGCCGATCGGACCGGTACGGCCGGCGGTGCGGCGATCACGGGGATCCGCACACCGCCGGCCGCTCAGATGCGACGCCGTGGTCACCGGCGTGCCGGCCTGGCGTGCCGCCGTCCCCGTCTGGGGACGGCGGTCGCCGTCAGGGGCTGGTGCAGGTGATGGCCGGGGTCGTCGGGGTGCCGTTGGCGAGGAAGCCGAACGTCGTCGAACCGGACGGCTGGAGCGAACCGTTGTAGGAGACGTTGGTCACCGACGCGGTCGAGCCGCTGGTGCTCAGCGTGCCGTTCCAGACCTGGCTGATGCTCTGGCCACTGCCCAGGGTCCATCGGGCGGTCCAGCCGTTGATCGCCGAAGCGCCGGCCGTCACCGTGACCTCGCCCTGGAAGCCGCCCGACCACGAGTTGGTGGTGCGGTAGGTCGCGCCGCAGGCACCGCCCGGCGTGGGAGTGGGCGTCGGAGAGGGGGTGGGGGTCGGAGAGGGCGTGGGCGTGGGGGTCGGGGTGGGGGTGGGAGTAGGCGTCGGCCCACCGGAGCCGAACTGCCACCAGTTGACGTTGAACAGGTTGCCGCTGCCGCCGGTGAAGC
>NZ_BMNT01000028.1:99305-128621 GCF_014646695.1 Sphaerisporangium melleum | reverse complement strand
GGGCAGGGCAACTTCGGCTCGCCCGGCAACGACCCGGCCGCCGCCATGCGGTACACCGAGTGCCGGCTCGCGCCGATCGCCATGGAGATGCTCCGTGACATCGACAAGGAGACCGTCGACCCCCAGCCGAACCACGACGGGCGCCGATGGAGGGCCGCAGCGGAGGTGCGGGCAGAAGCCGGCGGACGAAGCCGAGGCCGCGTCGCGAAGGTAGGGCCACCACCTTGCCCGGGTGGTGAGGACGTGGTTGTTTCACGTGAAACGCGGTCCTCCGGGACAGGACGTTTCCGGCTCTCGCTGCTGCGTTTCACGTGAAACAAGGAGGCGAGACGCGCCTGCTCGTTCAGGATTGCGGGCCGCTCCTCCTTACGGCAGGACGATGGGGGCAGGGGAGCGGGGGCGAGCCGTGCGATCAGCCGGAGTGGCGCTTGACGGACTGGCGGATGTCGGCGATGAAGATGTCCACGTCCTCCGGTGCGGTGTCGAACGCCGTCATCCACCGGACGATCCCCCGGGAGGCGTCCCACACGTGGAACAGGTAACGCGACTGCAGCTCCGGGATCGCCCCGGCCGGAAGCGCGGCGAAGACGGCGTTGGACTCGACCGCCCAGGTGACGTCCAGTCCGGGCAGACCCGCGACACCGTCGGCCAGCCTGCGTGTCATCGCGTTGGCGTGCTCGGCGTTGCGCCGCCACAGATCGTCGGTGAGCAGCGCCGAGAGCTGAGCCGAGACGAAGCGCATCTTGGAGGCGAGTTGGAGCGTCTGGCGCCGTAGGTACGGCCCGGCCTCCACCAGGTCGGGGCGCAGGACCACGACCGCTTCGCCGAGGGCGGCGCCGTTCTTGGAGCCGCCGAAGCTGAGCACGTCCACGCCGGCGTCGGTGGTGAGTGCGCGCAGTGAGCAGCCGAGGAAGGCCGCGGCATTGGCCAGCCGTGCGCCGTCCACGTGCAGCAGCAGGCCGTTGTCGTGGGCGGTCGCGGCGAGCGCGGCGATCTCTTCCGGGGTGTAACAGGTGCCGAGCTCGGTCACCTCGGAGATGGAGACCACCCGCGGCTGCACTTCGCTGATGTTGCCCCGGCCGCCGAGCCGCGCGGTGATGTCGGACGGGGTCAGCTTCCCGTCCGGAGTGGGAACGGTGACGAGCTTGACTCCCAGCACACGCTCGCTCGCCCCGGTCTCGTGCGTGGCGATGTGCGCGGTCTCGGGGCAGATGATCGCCTCGTAGCGCCGGCCGAGCATGATGCTGAGCGAGAGCATGTTCGCCCCGGTGCCGTTGAGCACGACCAGGGTTGCGGCGTTCTCGCCGAACTCGGCGCGCATCCGTTCGTCGAGCGCGCCGGTCCAGCGGTCGTCACCGTACGCCGGAGCGTCCCCGGTGTTGGCCGCGCTCATCGCCTCGATGACCGCGGGGTGCGCTCCGGCGTGGTTGTCACTGGCGAAGCTCTTGGAGTAAACCTCTTCGATCACGCCGCCAGGCTACGCCTGCCTGTGCGCGGATCAGTGCGCGCGGTGGAGGGCGTTGCGGAGGAGGCCCTGGCAGATGGCGCCGAGATCCTGGCCGGCGGCCTCCACGGCCATGGGCAGCAGTGACGTCTCGGTCATGCCGGGGGCGACGTTGACCTCGAGGAAGTGCGGCTGCCCCTGCGTGTCCACGATGAGGTCGGTGCGTGACAGGTCGCGGAGGCCGAGGGCCGTGTGCGCGGTGACGGCGAGCTGCGCGCAGGCTTCGGCGACCTCGGGCTTGAGCCGGGCCGGGGCGAAGAACTCGGTGCTCCCGGCGGTGTAGCGCGCCGAGTAGTCGTAGACGCCCTCGTCGGCGACGATCTCCACCGGCGGCAGCGCGGTGGGGCCGTCCCCGAGGTCGATGACCGAGACCGCGACCTCGACGCCCTCGATGTACTGCTCGATGAGCGCGGTGTCGCCGTAGGCGAAACAGCCGACCATGGCCGCGGGGAGCTCGTCGGCCTTGCGGACGATGGACGCGCCCAGCGCCGATCCGCCGTGCGAGGGCTTGACGAACAGCGGCAGCCCGAGCCGGGCGATGATGCGGGCGAGCACGGCCGACGCGCCGAGGTCGTGGAAGGTCTCCTTCGGCAGCACGACCGACTCGGGGGTGCGTACCCCGACGGAGCGGACCATCGTCTTGGCGACCGGCTTGTCGAAGGCGATGCGGCATGCTTCGGGCCCGGCGCCCACATACGGCAGGTCGAGCAGTTCGAGCACCGAGCGGATCGCGCCGTCCTCCCCGCTGCCCCCGTGCAGCGTCACGAAGACCACATCCGGCGGGTCGGCGAGGACGGCGGGGACCAGGCTCGCGTCGGTGTCCCGGGTCTCCACGTCGATCCCGGCGGCGCGCAGCACCTCGCCCACCCGGCGGCCCGAGCGCAGCGACACCTCGCGCTCGTAGGACAGCCCGCCCGCCAGCACCAGCACATGGCCGAGATCGCTCATCAAGGACCTTTCTTGCGAATTGCTCTGTTTACCGGGACGGGCGCCTCGCTCGAACCCAGCGAGGCGCCCGTCGCACGTCATCTTCAGGCTAGATCAGGCCCGGGGGTGTCCACCCCGGCGTGTGCCGGGGCGGAGCCGGTGCCGAAGGTGTCACGCATGACGACCTCCTGCTGGATCACGCCGGCCAGCCTGCGGACGCCCTCCCGGATGCGCTCCGGCTCCGGGTAGCAGTACGAAAGGCGCATGTTGCGCCGGCCGGAGCCGTCGGCGAAGAAGCCGGTGCCGGGCACGAAGGCCACCCGTTCGGCGACGGCGCGGGGCAGGATGGCCTTGGCGTCCAGCCCGTCGGGCAGGGTCACCCAGACGAAGAAACCGCCGGCCGGCCGGGTCCAGACGCAGCCGGGCGGCATGAGCGCCTCCATGGCGCCGAGCAGGGTGTCGCGCCGCTCGCGGTAGAGCTCGCGGAAGTGCTTGATCTGCTCGCGCCACGGCTGGGTCGCGAGGTACTGCCCGACGGTGAGCTGGGTGAAGGTGGAGTGCGACAGCACGGCGGACTCCAGGGCGAGCACCAGCTTGTCCCGTACGGCGTGCGGGGCCAGGGCCCAGCCGACACGGAAGCCCGGTGCCAGCGTCTTGGAGAACGAGCCGAGATAGACCACGCCGTCGGCGTCGTCCGCACGTAGTGCCCGCATCGGCTCACCGTCGAAGCCGAGCAGACCGTACGGGTTGTCCTCGACGACCAGCACGCCGGCCCGCCGGCAGATCTCCAGCACCTGGCGGCGGCGCGGCGCGCTGAGCGTGACGCCGGCCGGGTTCTGGAAGGTCGGCACGGTGTAGAGGAACTTGATGCGGCGGCCCTGCCGGGACAGCGTGTCGATGGTCTCGGCGAGCGCGGCGGGGTCGAGTCCCTCGTCGTCCATCGCCACGTGGACCACCGACGCCTGGTAGGCGGCGAACGTGCCGAGCGCGCCCACGTAGGAGGGGCCCTCGGCGAGCACCACGTCGCCGGGGTCGATGAAGACACGGGTGATCAGGTCGAGGGCCTGCTGTGAGCCGACGGTGACGACGACGTCGTCCGGACCGGCGTCGATGCCCTCCTCGCGCATGACCTCGCAGATGTGCTCGCGCAGGTGCAGGTCGCCCTGGGCGGAGCCGTACTGGAGGGCCACGGTGCCACGGTGGGCCACCAGGTCGGCGACGATCTCGCCGACCGCGTCCAGGGGGAGGGCCGTGACGTACGGCATGCCGCCGGCCAGCGAGACCACCTCGGGCCTCGATGCGACGGCGAAAAGAGCTCGGATCTCGGAGGCCACCATGCCGGTAGCCCGTGCGGCGTACCGGTCGACGTAGGCGTCGATGCGCGACCCGTGGGCCGCCGTCCTCCGACCGTGATCCTGCTCTTCCGTCACGGTCCACCTCCTAGGGGTGTGGAGAGTAAGGTTTCGTCGCGGAGTGCCAGCCTACGGCAGGCACCTCCGAAACCTCTCCGCAATTCTTCACATCAGGCACTTCTCCCGGCATTTCGCCCGGTTTTCTGGGGTGATGTGCCGGTTGACGCAGGGCGCGATCGTCAGAACGCGCAGAGCCCGGCCTCGGTGCCATTCGCTGATCCGGTGCCATGCGGCCCGTTTTCCGAGGGTCTGACGGCGTTTGCGCACGTCGGCGGTTCCGCGGGTCTGACAGGCTTGCGCGGTTCGTGCGGCAGGACCGCCCCGCGCGGCTTTCACTCGGCTACCATGCGACTTTGGAGACGCCGTAATTCGTGCGCATTTCCGCCATGACTCGCGTCCGTCTCGCCACGATGGGGGGCTCCGAGGTGTCGCGTCGGCTGGTGAACGTCACGCTGGACAACCTTGACGATCTGCCGCGCCGCTGCCGACGGTGTGTCTTCTGGGAACTCGACCCGGTGAGCGGGGAGCGCGCCCAGATGAGCGGCGACCCAGGGCTGGAGAAGGAGGCGTGGATCTCCGCGACCCTGCTCGAATGGGGGAGCTGCGGCAAGATCTGCTACGTCGACGGCGTGCCCGCCGGGTTCGTGCTGTACGCCCCGCCGCTCTACGTGCCCCGTTCGGTGGCCTTCCCCACCTCCCCGGTCAGCGCGGACGCCGTCCTGCTGATGACCGCGCACATCATCCCCGAGTTCTCCGGGGGAGGGCTCGGCCGGATGCTGATCCAGGGGGTGGCCAAGGACCTCACGCGGCGCGGCGTCCGTGCCATCGAGGCGTTCGGCGACCTCAAGTGGGAGCAGCCCGGCTGCGTCATGCCCGCCGAGTACCTTCTGGCCGTGGGGTTCAAGACGGTCCGGCCGCATCTGCGCTTCCCGCGGCTGCGGCTGGAGCTGAAGACGGCGGTCTCATGGCGTGAGGACGTCGAGGTGGCCCTCGAACGCCTCCTGGGATCGATGACGCCCGAACGCGCGCTTCGCCCGGTCTGAGGCGATCTCAGCCTTCGGCGGTGCCTGTCCGGCCGTTCTCCAGCCCCGGCAGGCGAACGCGCCGCCGAACCGGCCGGCCGGAACCGCGGACATCGCCGGGACGGAAGGCGGCCGGCACCGCTCAGCGGCCGGAGGGGGCAGGGAGGTATGGCCGCCGGGTAAGCCTGAACCCGGGCTCCCATCCATGCGCAGAGCCCCCCGCGGTGGGTGCGGAGGGCTCTGCAGGGTGGGGTGCCGCCCGGAAGGAGGCGGCGGGGTGGTACGGCTCGCGGAGTCGGGCGACGGCGCGAACCGCAGGTCGGCGCCTAGATGACGCCGTCGAGCTCGCGCAGCAGCATGGCCTTCGGCTTCGCGCCGATGATCTGCTTCACGACCTCTCCACCCTTGTAGACGTTCATCGTCGGGATCTGGAGTACGCCGTAGTCCCGCGGAGTCGCGGGGTTCTCGTCGATGTTGATCTTGACGATGGTCAGCTTGTCGGAGTGCTCGTTCGCGATCTCCTGCAGGATCGGCGAGACCTGACGGCAGGGGCCGCACCACTCGGCCCAGAAGTCGACGAGGACGGGCTTGTCGCTCTTGAGCACCTCGGCCTCGAAGGTGGCGTCGGTCACGGACTTGATGGCACCCATGGTGTTCTCCCCTTAAATGGTGGCGATGACGGTGGCGGCGGGGTGGTCCGCGAGCCACCGCTCGGCGTCGATCGCCGCCGAGCAGCCGGTGCCCGCGGCGGTGATGGCCTGGCGGTAGGTGTGGTCGACGACGTCGCCGGCCGCGAAGACGCCGTCCAGGTTGGTCCTGGTGGTCTGCCCCTCGACCTTGATGTAGCCCTCGTCGTCGAGCGTGAGCTGGCCCTTGAACAGGTCGCTGCGCGGGTCGTGGCCGATCGCGACGAACATGCCGCCCACGGCCAGTTCGGTCTGCTCGCCGGTCTTGACGTTGCGCACGGTCACGCCGGTGACGCGGTTCTCGCCCTGCACGTCGGTCACGACGCTGTCCCAGAGGAAACGGATCTTCTCGTTGGCGAACGCCCGATCCTGCATGATCTTGCTGGCGCGCAGCTCGGACCGGCGGTGCACGACGGTGACCGTGCGGGCGAACCGGCTCAGGAAGGTCGCCTCCTCCATAGCGGTGTCGCCGCCGCCCACGACCACGATGTCCTGGTCGCGGAAGAAGAAGCCGTCACAGGTGGCACACCACGAGACACCGCGGCCGGACAGGCGCTTCTCGTTGGGCAGCCCCAGCTCGCGGTACCCCGAACCGGTGGCGACGATGACCGTCTGGGCGAGGTGGGTCTCGGTGGCCGTCTTGACGACCTTCGGCGTGCGCGTGAGGTCCACCTCGACGACGTCGTCCGCGACCAGCTCGGCGCCGAACCGCTCTGCCTGCTTGCGGAAGTTGTCCATGAGCTCCGGGCCGAGGATGCCGTCGGGGAAGCCGGGGAAGTTCTCCACCTCGGTGGTGTTCATGAGCGCGCCACCGGCGGTGACCGACCCCTCGAACACGAGCGGGTTGAGATCGGCCCGTGCCGCGTAGACCGCGGCCGTGTAGCCCGCGGGGCCCGACCCGATGATGATCACGTTACGGACGTCGCTCACGCCTCTCGCCTTTCTGCGCATGGTGTTCGCCGGCTGTTCGCCGGTGTGCGTCTCCGCATGCTGTCCGGCCCTGGATCGACTCGTTCTGGTTTCGCAAGGGCGTCAACAGATCCTAGGCGTCCGGGATTCCCGCCCCTGCACAGCCGCGCCTTCTGAAAGAAGAAGTCCCCCGCGAAGCACGCGGGGGACTTCTGCACGATGATCGGGAAGGACGTCTCGCCCTGCCCGGTGCGGCCTACTGCCAGCGGCTGACCGACGGCGGCCGCACGTTGCGGCAGTTGTCGTCGACCACGTACACCCAGACGGCGTTGCGCAGCCGGTCCTTCCAGAATGCCACGACCGTCGCCTCGCTGCCCTGGTAGAGGGCCTGGTCCACGCCGATCGGGTTGGGGTTCCTGGCCGAACCCAGCTTGTCGGCCACCCGCTCGGAAAGACGGGTGACGCACTTCACCACCGCCGGGTCGCTGGAGGCGTCCCCGGTGGAACCAGGGGCGATGGCGCCGACGTAGGTCGCCAGCGGGCCGTTCAGCACCTGGTTCGAGTAGTTGAAGCCGCTCTTGCCGATCATGTAGCTGTGCCGCTGGACCTGGGCCGAGCCGCGGCCGGTCGTGGTCAGCGGCTGCTTGCTCGGGGCCGGAGTCTCCACGGGGGACAGGGCGATGCCGCTGTCACCCGCGGTGCCGGTGGGACCCGAGGCCATCAGCAGGTTCGCCGAGAGCCCGGCGACGCCGACGACGGCCGCGGCCGCCACGCTCGCCATCGCCCACGACCGCCGGCGGGACGCCTTGCGGCGCCTCGCGGGGACGATCGTGCCGTCGCCGGCCACCACGCCGAGGTGGACGACCTCCTCGGACTGCGGAGCCGGTGGCTCGGCCGGCGCGATGGGCCCGGCGGACACCGGGGAGGCCACGGCCGCCACCGGAACCGGGGCCGGCGCGGGCACCACCTGGAGAGGTGGCCGGTCGTCCGTCGAGGGCAGGGCCGGGGCGGTCTCCCATGGAGAGGCCGCCGCGGTCTCCCATGGGGAGTCCGCCATGATGCGATCCCAGTCGGGCGCCTCGTCGAGCCGCAGCCCGCCGCCGGAGCGTCCGGCCTCGGCCTCGGCGGCAAGTGCCTTGTCGATGCGGAGCGCGACGCCCATCGGCATCGCGGGCACCGGCACTCCCGCGAGCATCTCGCGGACGGACGCCAGGTCGGCGAGGCTCTCCCCGCAGGGATCGCATACCGCGAGATGCTCGCGGACGCGCGCCGCCGTGGCGTCGTCGAGGAGACCCTCGGCCAGTTCGGCCAGGATCTCCAAGTCGTAGTGCGTATCACCCGTCACGAAGTTGTGCTCCCTTCGCGGATGAGACGCGGGTTCGATCCGAACGGTTCCGCAGATGGGAAAGAATCGGGGCAAGTTTCGCACGGCCCCTCGCGCAGCGGCTCTTGACGGTGCCGGTCGGCACGCCCAGCACCTGGGCGGCGTCCTCGACCGAGTAGCCCATCATGTCGACCAGCACCAATGCGGCGCGCTGGTCGCCCGGGAGCAGCTTGAGGGCGGCCGTGACGTCCATGGAGACGTCACGATCTCCTGTCTGGTCAGGTACGGGGGTGTCCCGCTCGGCGGCCTCGACGAGCTCGTCGTCGGCCACCGGACGGACGGACTTGCGGCGCATGCGGTCGAGGCAGGCGTTCACCACGATGCGGTGCAGCCAGGTCGTCACCGCCGCCTCGCCGCGGAAGCTCTCGGCCTTGCGGTAGGCGGAGACGAAGGCGTCCTGTACGGCGTCGGCCGCCTCGTCGGGGTCACCCAGCGTGCGCAGCGCGACCGCCCACATGCGATCGCGGTGGCGCCGGACGATCTCACTGAAGGCGTGCGGATCGCCGCCTATATGGCTCATCAGCAGGTCGGCGTCGGACAACGCGGACCGTGCGGCGGGCTGAGCCGCCGGCGGACTGTCGGGAGGAGGATTCACAACGCGTGTCCTGTTAGGCCGATCCGGGAGAGTGCACCACTACGTCATAGATGGTGCCACGAAACTTCCCCTCAAAGGCCGGAAGGCGCGTAAACCAGATCAAAACGTACCGACCGGTTGCCGCCTTCTCGGGGGTCAAGGTCACCGTACCGGAGACATCGTCCAGCTTGGCGGCGGTTTTCAGTGCGGAAAGGTCCGCGGAATCGCCGATTCGCAACTCGACGGTGGAACTGCCCGTACCACCCAGTGAGACGACCACGTCGGCGATCGGCATCGGCCTGCTCAGCTCGACCAGGAGGCCGACGCCCTTTTTCAGCCCGCCCAGATCAGCGCTGTTGTACTTGTCGGTGTGCCACTCGGTGGACGGCTTCCCGTCGATGGCCAGATTGGCGATCTCGGGGTGCTCGGAATGGTCGCTGCCCAGCGGGTCGAACCCGACGGCGCTCGCCGGCCGCACCGTGACGAGCTTCGGCGGGCGTGACTGCGAGGGCGAGGCGGACGCCACCGGCGGCGACTCCTGCTTGCCCAGGCTCTGCCCGAGCGTCCAGGCGCCGATGCCGACCCCCACGATGACCAGCAGGACCACGATGGTGATCAGGAGGCGGCCGGCCGTGCCGCCACCGCCGGGACGCTGCGGCGCCGGTCCCGTCGGCGGATGCCGGTGGGGTGGCGACATGTGCCGCTGCGGCTGGGTCTCGGAGGGGGCCTCCGCGCGCAGGGTGACCGCCGGCGGCGTCATCGAGACCGGGACGGGTGCAGGCCGGGGCACTTCGGCGAGCGCCTCGGCGACCTCGGCCGGCGTCGCGAGCGCGGGCAGCCCTCGCCGCGGCTCCTGGAACAGCGCCCGGCAGGTGATGGCGTCGAGGAACCCGGGGACGCCCGCCGTGACCTGGCGTGGGGTGCAGACCCTGCCGTCGTCCAGCGGCGCGGGCGGCAGGCCGACGTCACCGTCGCCCGGCCAGTGACCGGTCAGCGCGGTGTACAGCAGGCGGCCGAGGCCTTGGGCGTCGTCACGTGCGGCGGTCTCGCTGTCGATGTCGCTCAGGGTGGCGTCGACGGCCAGCCCGAGCAGCTTGACGGTGCTGCCGGCGGTCCAGATGAGACGGTCGGGCGTCAGGCACAGGTGGGCCAGGCCCGCCTCGTGCGCGTGCGCGACCGCCTCGGCGGCCTCGGCGACCAGCGCGGCGGCGCGCTCGGGCGCCATGGAGCCCGAGGACACCATGTCGGTGAGCGACTCGCCGGTGACCCACTCGCTCACGACGTACGCCTGGCCGTTCTCCTCGGCGGCGTCGAAGACCTGGGTCAGCCGCGGATCGGTCAGGCGGCTCGCCCGGCGAGCCGCGGTGACCACCTCGGAGACCCGCTCGAAGTCGGGATCGAGTGTGAGGACGCAGACGGGGCGCGCCAGCACCTCGTCGATGGCCTTCCACAATGTGGCGCCACCCGACTCGCTGACGCGGTCTTCCAGACGGAACCGATCGGCCAGGCGGCCACCGGGCTCCACGGCAGGGGCGCTCATGAGGTGATCCTCTCCCTGATCGCGGGCGATGTCCGTGCGAATGCCCCCACGCCCCTCCTGATCATCGTCGGCCGTCGGCGCGCGATCGTCAGCGTGCGCCGGGCACCATCGTAGTCCGGCGCGGGTCACGTCCGTGTTGCCCTTTGAACACGGGCGAACCGGACTTCGGGCTGGCTATGCCTACGAGTCGGCCGCGCATTCGCCCGCCTCCCTGGCCAGCGGCCACCGCCGGGGCGTTCACCAGCGATGCGGCGGACACTCCGAAGGGTGGGATCTCGCCGGATCGGTCACCGTCCGGCCCGGCCGGCCACGAGCGCGATGATCGAGCTGACCTCGGTGATGCGCAGGCGGTGCGAGGCGACCAGGTACAGCGCGCCGCCAAGGCCGCCGCCCGCGACGAGGATGACCGCCGAGGTGAGCGGGGTGACCCCGGCCCACTCGGTGGTCGCCCACAGCGCGGCCAGGGCCACGATCGCCGCGGGGATGGCGGCGACGTACATCCGCGACAGGCCGGCGGCCACGAGACGGCCGCCCAGCCCGCCGCCCACCCTGCGGCTCGCCAGCCGCCAGGCGACCGTCCCGCCCACCGCGTACGCCAAGGCGTAGGCCGCGGTGAGCCCCATGACGATCAGCCGCGGCGGCAGGGTGAGGTACAGCACGTAGCTCGTCACGGCGTACACCAGGAAGTTGCCACCGGCGATGAGCGCGGGAGTGCGGGTGTCGCCGAAGGCATAGAACACCCGCAGCAGCAGTTGGTAGATCGAGAACGGCACCAGCGCCAGCCCGAACACCTGCAGGACGTTGCCGATGCTCACGGCCTGCTGCACGGAGATGCTGCCGTGCGCGAAGATCAGCACGGTCGCCGCCGGGCCGAGGACCATGAGCAGCAGCCCGCACGGGACGATCACCGACGACACCAGGCGTACCCCCGAGGCGAACTCCTCGCGAATGGCGGCGTACTCGCCCTCGTGCGCGTAGCGGCTCATGCGGGGCAGCATCGCGGTGATCACCGAGACGGCGATGATGCCGTAGGGGAGCTGGAAGAGCTGGAAGGCATAGCTGTAGGAGGCGAGGCCGGCGACGTCCACCTTCCCCGCCTTTGCGGTGGCGCCGGTGGCGAGGTTGGTGGTGACGATGTAGGAGAGCTGGTTGAGCCCGACGAAGGCGAGCGTCCACATGCCCGCCTTCCCCATCTCGCCCAGCCGCGCGTTGCGCAGGTCGAGACGCGGGACGAACCGGAACCCGGCGCGGTGCACCGAGATCATCAGCACGATCGACTGGGCGACGATGCCCGCGGTGGTGCCGAGCCCGAGAAGCGCCAGGTCGGCGTCGGTGGCCGCGTCGACGTTCCCGCCCGCGGCGCTGACCAGGTGGTAGAGCACGCCGACCCCGATGACGACGATGTTGTTCAGCACCGGGGCCCACATGGGGGCGGCGAAGCGGTCACGGGTGTTGAGGATGGCGCCGGCGATCGCCCCGATGCCGAAGAACGCGATCTGCGGCAGGATGAAACGCGCCAGTGTCGTGGCGACCTCGGCCTCGCGTGGTGACAGGTCGGTGGTCAGCAGTTCGATCAGCAGCGGGGCGCACAGCACGCCCAGGATCGCGATGGCGAGCAGCACCAGCGTGGCCAGGGTCATCAGCCGCTGCTCGTACGCCCGGCCGCCGTCGGCGTCCTCCCGCTGGGCTCTGACGATCATCGGGACGACCACGCTGCTCAGCAGGCCGCCGATGAGCAGGTCGAACAGGATGAGCGGGATTATGTACGCGATGTTGTAGGCGTTGCCGAGGGCCGCGACACCGATGGCCGAGGCGAGCACCGCCGTACGGACGAAGCCGGTCAGGCGGGACACCATGGTGCCCGCCGCCATGATCGCGCTCGCGCGCAGCATGCGGCTCATGAGGGACCCTCTCGCTGCTGTGCCGGTTCGGGGACGGCGGGCGGCTGCCCGCGGCGGCCGGCGGCGGCCCGCGCCTTCGCGATCTTGCGTGATCGGCGCCGCACGATGCGCAGCAGCACCGCGGCCAGCAGGACGGCGAGCGCGGCGCCCACGATCACCAGGGCGATGGCGGTGTAGCCGGTGGTGCGCACCGAGAACTCGACCGGCGCCCCGTACCGCAGTCCGTCCGCGGTCGTGAGCTGGACCTTGACCGTCACCTGGCCGCCGGCCTTGGCGACCATGGGGATGTCGATCGGCCTGGTCTTGCCGGGGCTGATCGTCACCGGCGACTCGTAGGAGCCGATCGTGAGCAGCTTGCGGTTGCCCGAGGTGATGCGCACCCCGACCGTGACCTCCTGGTCGGGCAGGTCGTTGCGGATGCTGATCGGCACGATGCCGTTCTGGCCGGCGAGCGCGCGGTCCTCGCCGCTGGTGATGGAGATCGCGTCGGTGCGCCCGGTGACGGCGGCGTCGATCTGCTTGAGCAGCGGGCCCGCGCCGCCGGTGCGGCCACGCCAGGCGCTGGAGGTGACGCGCAGCAGTGCGGTGTCGAAGACCCGCCGGTGATCGCTGGTGACGGTCGCGGTCACCTCGGCCCGCCTGCTGAGCTTGCGCACGGAGGCGATGTAGGCCTTGCCCAGCTCGGCCTGGCGGTCCTTGTCGGTGTACACCAGGTCGGCGCGCGGCACCGATGTCTTGGCCGACGGCTTGATGGAGCTCAGCGAGACCGGCTTGAGCCACGGGGCCGAGGCCGCCGTCTTCAGCAGCGCGCTGACGAACGCGGGATCGGGGTTCCACCGGCGCGGCGGCGCCGCCACGACCGTGCGCGGCTCGGACGGGCGCTCCACGCTGATCATCGCGGTCTCGGCGAGGAACCGCTGGGTGGCGAGCGTCGTCACGCCCGCTCCAGAGGCGCCCGTGGTGGCGGCGAGCTGGCTCAGCACCGAGTCGGCCAGCAGCACGCGGACCGGCCGCTGCACGGTGTCGACCGTGGCCACGGCGTCCGGCGTGTAGGGCAGGAGCGGGCTCGGCGGCAGCGCCGAGGCGTCCAGCAGGACGGTGCCGACACCGGCGACCGCCAGGACGTCCAGGGCGTCGCGGTCGACCACCCCGGCCGCGGGCCAGTTGACGGAGGTGGTGACCTCCTTGCCGAGCAGCTTGGTGGCGACGGCCGAGCCCTGCTTGATCGCGATGCCGGTGAACGCGTCGAGCCCGTGGTGGGTGACCGCCGTGACGTCCGGATCGGCGTACGGCATGGCCGAGACGGGGACGTCCTTCAGGGCCGTGCGCAGCCGCTGCAGCCACTGGTCGGCCGTCTGGTCACCGGTCTTGCGTTCGGAGTCGCGGCCCGTCTTGAGGGTGTAGCCCTTGGCCATGACCTGTGCGTCGTCGAGCACCGCCGGGTCGAGGAACCAGCTCACTCCCGGGGCCGGCGCCTCGGCGATCTTGAGGATCTTGCCCAGGCGCCCGTTGTCGGACACGGCGTCGTGCAGGCCGTCGTCCACGAAGGTCGCATCGTCGCCGCGATGCGGCTGGTCCGCGATGGGCAGCGCCCAGGCGATCTTCGTACGGGTGACCTGCTGGCCCTCAGGAGCGTAGGGCAGGAACGTGCGCTGGGCGGTGAGCTGACGGCTCGCCACGTCCACCAGCTCGATGGTCACCGGATAGACGCCGTAGCGGTACATGCCCAGCTGCCCGGGGGTGAACACGAACTCCCAGGGCACCTGGCCGGAGGCGACGAGCTGGCTCACCGGGATGGTCAGGCGGGAGGAGTCGAGGAGCTGGCCGCCTCCGGCGAACGCCTGCATCTCGGCGCGGGTGGCGAACGGCTGCCGGGAGAAGCGCAGACGGATGGTGAGCCCGGTGAGCGGCGCGGCGCCGGTGTTGGAGACCACCCCCGCGATCTTGATCTGGGTGGTGGACGCGCGGGGGACCTGCGGGGTGATCGCGTTGACGACGACGTGGGCGTCCTGCCTGCCGGCCGCTCGCACGGACCGCTCGGAGGCCGCCTGAGCAGGTGCCGCCGCGGGCTGCGCCGCGCCGGCCGCGCCGGCCATGCTTCCGGCACGCGCCGCCACCGGCCGTGCCGCGCCCGCGGCAGCGGCGGTGGCCGCCGGCGTCATCAGCAACGCGGCGGTCAACGCGAAGAACAGGGCGGCTCCGCGAGTCACGTGCCGGCCAGGGGTGGAGTTCGGCGCACGCCCAGAATGGTATGGCCTAAAGCAGAGCGGGCGGCGTTCCGCGCCGGGGCGGAGCCCGCATCGGCGGCAACCCGCGCGGCCCGATCAGGCCGCCGGCCGGTGCCGCGGTGAGCGCAGGTCCACGTACTTCCCGCCCATGAGCGACAGCAGGTCGATGATCCTCAGCCGCAGGGCGGTGCGGCGTTCACCGGTCGGCGTGTACACCGGTTCGTCCGGGTCGGCCGGATCGCCGAGGCGCTCGTCGACCAGCACGGCGAGGTCCTCGGGCAGCAGCAGCGGCGACACGCACGTGGCGGCGTAGTCGGTCGCGGAGTTCACCAGGAACGCGGGAGCGAGACGGATCTCACGTGCCCCGAGGAAAGCGCCGACGACGCTCGGGCGCGGGGGCGAGGCGACCGTGGTGATCACGGCCACCGGATCACGCGAAACCCGGGCCGTGACCTCGAAGACCGTTACTCGGATGCAGGCCGCCGGCTCGGCGTGGAGAATGGCCGGGAGGTCGTCGGCGCATGTCAAGGCCCGGGGAAGCCGTACGATCTCATGGTGGATCTGGTGGGACAGGAGCCAGCGGTGGATCGCGAGGGCGTCTTTCATCTCTCGTGCTCCTTGTCTTGTCCGGGTGCCCCCGACAGATCTGCCACCGACCGTAACCTGGTGATCGCTCGGGGTGTATTCCCGGGTGGGTTACACCAGGGCAGCTCGGAGATTAGCTTCCGTAACCGAAGGACCTACCCAGCTTGTCCGTCTCAAATCTGAGCGTCAGTCAGCAGAGGGCAGTGACCGATCTCTTCCGGCGCATCGCCCCGATCGTCGATGAGCTCGGCGAGCTGTTCGCCGCGCACAAGCACGAGCTCGCCGTGGTCGGCGGCTCCGTCCGCGATGTCTTCCTCGGACGCATCGGCAACGATCTCGACCTGACCACCGACGCGCGCCCGGAATGGGTGCTGGAGATCGTCAAAGACTGGGCCGACTCCGTCTGGACCGTCGGCATCGACTTCGGCACGGTGGGCGTGCGCAAGGGCAACTGGGTCCTGGAGATCACGACCTACCGCAGTGAGTCCTACGATCCCGCCTCGCGCAAGCCCGAGGTCGTCTACGGGGAGACCCTGGAGGCCGACCTCGAACGCCGCGACTTCGCGGTGAACGCCATGGCGGTGCGGCTGCCCGGTCACGAGTTCGTCGACCCCTACGGCGGCCTGGCCGACCTCGCGGCCAAGACGCTGCGTACGCCGGGCACGCCGCAGCAGTCCTTCGACGACGACCCGCTGCGCATGCTGAGAGCGGCGCGCTTCGCCTCCCAGCTCGGCTTCACCGTGGACCCCGCGGTGGTCGCCGCCATGACGGCGATGGCCGACCGCATAGAGATCGTGTCCGCCGAGCGCATCCGCGACGAGCTGGACAAGCTCATCTGCGGGGCCGACCCGCGTGCCGGGCTCGGCCTGCTCGTCGACACCGGTCTGGCCGCGCACGTGCTGCCCGAGCTTCCCAAGTTGCGGCTGGAGATCGACGAGCACCACCGCCACAAGGACGTCTACGAGCACACCCTCATCGTGCTCGAGCAGGCCATCGCCCTGGAGGCCGCGGGCCCCGACCGGGTGTTGCGCTGGGCGGCGCTGCTGCACGACGTCGGCAAGCCCAAGACGCGCCGCTACGAGGACGCCGGGCGGGTCTCGTTCCACCACCACGAACTGGTGGGCGCCCAGCTCGCCAAGAAGCGTCTCGGCGAGCTGCGCTTCCCCAAGGACGTCGTCGCCGACGTCTCCCGGCTGGTGGAGCTGCACCTGCGCTTCCATGGCTACGGCACCGGCGAGTGGACCGACTCCGCGGTGCGCCGCTACGTCCGGGACGCCGGTCACCTGCTCGAACGGCTGCACAAGCTGACCCGCGCCGACTGCACCACCCGGAACAAGCGCAAGGCCCTGGCCCTGTCGCGCACCTATGACCAGCTGGAGGAGCGCATCGCCCGCCTCGCCGAGGAGGAGGAGCTGGCGAAGATGCGGCCCGAGCTGGACGGCAACGAGATCCAGCAGATCCTCGGGGTCGGCCCGGGTCCGGTGGTGGGCAAGGCGTACAAGTTCCTGCTGGACATGCGCCTCGACCAGGGCATCGTCGGCAAGGACGCCGCCCGTGAAGCCCTGCTGAGCTGGGCCCGCGACCACGGCGTCACCCCCGGCGCCTGACCGCGCGCTCCGTTTCGGGCGCGCGGTCGGTTCACCGTGCTCGCCGTGCTCGCCGGTCGCTGGCGCTTCGGTTCGCCGAGGTCGCTCTTGTCCACAGGACGTGCGGAGATTTGCGCACTTTCCTGCCTGGCGTCGTTATCGCCGTGCTCGGTCGTCCACAGGTCGCCCGCCGCTCCGGTCCGGACGACACCGCGGCTCTAGGGTGGCCGCATGGACGCCGAGATCTTGCGTGACCTTGACCGGAGCCACCTGTGGCATCCCTACGCCGCCGCCTCGCCGGCGGTCGCCGCCCACCCCGTGGTCCGGGCCGAGGGGGTGCGGCTGACGCTCGCCGACGGCCGTGAGCTGGTGGACGGCATGTCCTCCTGGTGGGCGGCGATCCACGGGTACGCTCATCCCCGCCTCGACGCCGCGGTCCATGACCAGCTCGGCCGCATGGCCCATGTGATGTTCGGCGGTCTCACGCACGAGCCGGCCGCGCGGCTGGCGCGCCGCCTGGCGCTGATGACCGGGCTGCCCAAGGTGTTCCTCGCCGACTCCGGCTCGGTGGCCGTCGAGGTCGCCATCAAGATGGCCATCCAGTGCACCGGCAGGAGCCGTCTGCTCACCGTCAAGGGCGGTTACCACGGTGACACCTTCGGTGCGATGAGCGTCTGCGACCCGGTGAACGGCATGCATCACCTGTTCACCGGAGTGCTGCCCGCCCACGTCTTCGCCGACCGGCCCCCCGCCGACTACGGCCTGCGTCCCGGCGTCCCTGGGGAGCCGGCGCCCGACGAGGCGTACCTCCGGCATCTCGACGAGATGGTGGCGCGGTACGCCGGCGAGCTGGCCGCGATCATCGTCGAGCCGGTCGTGCAGGGGGCCGGCGGCATGCGCTTCTACCATCCCGCCTATCTTCGCCGGCTGCGCGAGCTGGCCGACGAGCACGGCCTGCTGCTCATCGCCGACGAGATCGCGACCGGTTTCGGGCGCAGTGGCGAGCTGTTCGGCTGTGACCATGCGGGCGTGCGGCCCGACATCATGTGCGTGGGCAAGGCGCTCACTGGCGGATACCTCACGATGGCGGCCACCTTGTGCACCGCTGAGGTCGCAGAGTGCATCGGCGTGCTGATGCACGGGCCGACCTTCATGGGAAATCCGCTGGCGGCGGCGGTCGCCGACGCCTCACTGACCCTGCTGGAGGAGCGTCCCTGGCGCGAAGAGGTCAAACGCATCGAGGCGGCCCTCGCCGAAGGGCTGGCGGCGGCCGCCGGAGCGCCCGGCGTGCGCGAGGTCCGCGTCCTCGGGGCGATCGGGGTGATCGAGACCGTCGAGCCGCTGGACGTCGCGCGCGTTCAGGAGGTTGTGATGGCGCACGGTGCCTGGCTGCGCCCGTTCGGCCGTCTGCTCTACACCATGCCGCCCTACGCGACCGGCCCCGACGACCTCGCGGTGATCACCGAAGCGATGAACGCCGCGGCCGCGACCCTCTCCCCCTGACCACGTCGACCCCATGATCCCGTGACCCGCACGCGGGGTTGCCGTGGCAACGATCCGGCCCGTCCCGCCTCTGTGCCGTGTTCGTCGGTGATGATGAGGGACTTGACCCCGTTGACCCCGTGACCAAGGGCGTAGGGGGCACCGGGGCTCGCCCGGCCAGGTCACGTGCCGAGGTCGGGGCCGGTATCTGTGAGCGGTGCGGAGGGGACGCTCGCCGGACGGGTCAGGGGGACGCCGGCCGGGCAGGTCAGCGGGTGGCTTCCTGGGGAGTGGGGCGGGGGGTGACACCGGCGACGAGGCGGTAGGCGATGGCGCTGACGACGTAACCCAAGGAGGCGATCAGCAGCACCGTGTAGGACTTGCCGTCCGCCGGGAGGAGCGCGGCGGCGATGGCGGCGGCCAGCACGAGCATCCCGTTGAAGAGCATGTCGTAGATGGAGAAGACCCGGCCGAGATAGGCGTCCTCGACGTCCCGCTGCACGATCGTGTCGGCGCAGATCTTCACGCTCTGCCCCGTGACCCCGAGGATGAAGCCCGTCACCAGGAAGCCGGGCTGCCGGAACGGCAGGCACAGGACCAGTTCGAGCACGCCCCCGGTGGCCAGCATGATCGGGATCCACGTCTCGATACGGAACCGCTTCGTGGCCCACGGCGTGATGAGCACGGCCACGAAGAAGCCGACGCCGGTGGTCACCAGCCACCAGGTGACCTCGCTCAGCCCGGCCTCGACGTCATGGGTGAAGTAGTAGCGGTAGAGCATCACGGTCATGACGATCGTGAGGCCGTACAGGAAGCGGTGGGCGGCCATGCTGCCCAGCGCGGCGGTGGGAGCTCGCATGTGCGCGATGTGGCGGGCGCCGTCGATCAGCCCGGTGAACACATGGCGCACCGCCTGGCGGGCCTGCGGCAGGTTCGGGTCGTAGGAGGGGCCGAGCAGGTCTCTGCGCATCGTGGACGCGATGAGGGCGCTCAACCCGAACACCACGCCCGAGATGACCAGCAGCCCGGCCGTGCCGCTGTGCTCGGGACCGAAGGCCAGGCGCAGCAGGAAGCCCGCCCCCGCGCCGATGAACGTGGCGACCGTGCCCGACGTGGGAGTGACGGCATTGGCCACCAGCAGTCGCTCGCCCTCCACCACGTGCGGCAGCGACGCGCTCAGCGCGGAGAGGAAGAAGCGGTTGACGCCGAGCACCGCCAGGGCCGCGGCGTAGAAGCACCAGTCGGGGGCGTTCAGCGCCACCAGCAGGGCCGTGGCGACCAGCAACGTACCGCGCACGACCGGGGCGATGACCAGGATCTGCCGCCGCGACCAGCGGTCGATGAACACGCCGGCGAACGGCCCGAGGAAGGAGTAGGGCAACAGCAACACGGCGAACGCGACGGCCGCCTCGGCGGCGCTGGCCTGCTTCTCCGGAGTGAAGAACGCGTAGCCCGCCACGGCGAACTGGAACACCCCGTCGGAGAACTGCGAGACCAGGCGAGTCGCGAACAACCGTCGAAAGTCCCGGCCTCGGAGGACGGCGCGGAGGTCGGAGACGATGGACACGCGGGTCAGCCTACTGTCCGAGCGACGCACGTCACATCGGGAACATCCCTGAATTCTCCCCAACGGCCGATGAACACCTCATCGCGTACTTCCCCTGCCGGCCAAGGCATCTGGTGCCGCTCCGCGGCGGGGCCCGTGGAGTAGATGAGGGCTCCACCGGGGATGAGGATTTCTCGTCCGGGGATGACGGTTCTGCGGCCGGGGGAGGCGCGCGGACGGAACGGCATACTCCCCGAAGTCGACATGATCACGTACCCTCGGTCAGGTGACCCAAGACGAACATGTCGTGCTGGTGAACGCACGAGGCGAGGCGGTCGGCACCGCGGCCAAGACGGCTGTGCACGGGGCCGACACCCCGCTGCACCTGGCGTTCTCCTGCTATGTGTTCGACGGCGAGGGACGGGTCCTGCTCACGCGGCGCGCCTCCCACAAGCGCACGTGGCCGGGGGTGTGGACCAACAGCTGCTGTGGGCACCCACTCCCGGGGGAGCCGCTGCCCGAGGCCGTCGCGCGCAGGCTCTCCTACGAGCTCGGGCTGACGGCCGAGCGCATCGACCTGATGCTTCCCGGTTTCGCCTACCGTGCCGTGATGCAGGACGGCATCGTCGAGCACGAGATGTGTCCCGTGTACCGGGCCGTCGTCTCCGGTGACCCCTCGCCGAACCCCGAAGAGGTCGGCGCCGCCCGCTGGATGCCGTGGAAGGAGTTCACCGAGGACGTCCTGAGCGGCCTGCTGGCGATCTCTCCGTGGTGCGGCGAGCAGGTGCCGCTGCTGACGGCCCTCGGTGCCGACCCCTACACCTGGCCCGGTGCCGACCCGGCCGAGCTGCCGCCGGCCGCCCAGGTGCCCGGCGCCTGAGCCGCGCCACCATCGACCGTCCGGTCCCGGCGCCGCTGAACGCGGATGCCTCCACGCCTCCGCGTACCTGCCATCCTGGCCGCTGAAGCCCGGCGTGCGAGGCCCCGGTAGGTCCGCGGCATGAAGAAAGCGCCCGTGGTTTCACGTGGAACCACGGGCGCCTGCGTTCAACTCGAGGGCCGCCGGGCGCGGCACTCAGGCCGGGGTCAGCGCTCGACCTCGCCGCGGATGAACTTCTCGACCGCCTCGCGCGCGTCGTCGTCGGAGTACTGCTCCGGTGGCGACTTCATGAAGTAGGAGGAGGCGGACAGGATGGGACCGCCGATGCCGCGGTCCATGGCGATCTTGGCGGCGCGCACGGCGTCGATGATGACGCCCGCGGAGTTCGGCGAGTCCCAGACCTCCAGCTTGTACTCGAGGTTCAGCGGAGTGTCGCCGAAGGACCGGCCCTCCAGGCGAACGTAGGCCCACTTGCGGTCGTCGAGCCACGGCACGTGGTCGGACGGGCCGATGTGCACGTCCGCCTTGGCCATCTCGTGCGGGATCTGCGAGGTGACCGCCTGGGTCTTGGAGATCTTCTTGGACTGCAGGCGCTTGCGCTCCAGCATGTTCATGAAGTCCATGTTGCCGCCGAAGTTGAGCTGGTAGGTGCGCAGCAGCTCAACCCCGCGGTCCTCGAAGAGCTTGGCCATGACGCGGTGGGTGATGGTAGCGCCGACCTGGGACTTGATGTCGTCGCCGACGATCGGCAGGCCGGCGTCGGTGAACTTCTGCGCCCAGACCGGGTCGGAGGCGATGAAGACCGGCAACGCGTTGACGAAGGCCACGCCCGCGTCGATGGCGCACTGGGCGTAGAAGCGGTCGGCCTCCTCCGACCCCACCGGGAGGTAGGAGACCAGGACGTCCGCCTTGGCGGCCTTGAGCGCCGCGACGACGTCGGCGGCCGGCTCGTCGGACTCCTCGATCATCTCCCGGTAGTACTCGCCGAGACCGTCATAGGTGGGGCCGCGCTGCACGGTCACGCCGGTCGGCGGCACGTCGCAGATCTTGATGGTGTTGTTCTCCGAGGCCACGATCGCCTCGGACAGGTCACGGCCGACCTTCTTGGCATCGACGTCGAAGGCCGCCACGAACTGCACATCACCGACGTGGTAGTCGCCGAACTGGACGTGCATCAGGCCCGGCACCCGTGTGTCCGGGTCGGCGTCCTTGTAGTAATGCACGCCCTGGACCAGCGCTGCGGCGCAGTTGCCGACACCGACGATGGCTACGCGCACGGAACCCATGGCACTCGCTCCTTCACTCGTTCGTATCATCAGGAACGGGCTCGGCGTCCTGCGCCTGTGCCCTGTCCGTTTTTGCCCGGACGGCTTGCGCTCGTTCGGTGTCGATCAGCTCGTTCAGCCAGCGCACCTCGCGCTCGACCGACTCCAGACCGTGGCGCTGCAGCTCCAGTGTGTAGCTGTCCAGCCGTTCCCGCGTGCGGGCGAGAGCGGTGCGCACCCCTTCGAGCCGTTCCTCGAGGCGGCTTCTGCGGCCCTCGAGGATGCGCAGCCGTACCTCCGCCTCGGTGTGGCGGAAGAACGCGAAATGAACGCCGAAGCTCTCGTCCTCCCAAGAGGAGGGACCCGCTTGGGTCAGCAGCTCGTGGAGCCGCTCCTTGCCTTCGGCGGTCAGCTTGTACACGATCTTCGACCGTCGGCCGGTGAGCGGCAGGGCGCCGTCCAGCGCCGACTGCGTCCCGGTGCCGGCGGCGTTCTCCTCGGGCGTCTCCTCGGCGATGAGCCCGTTGGCGAGAAGCTGCCGCAGGCATGGGTAGAGGGAGCCATAGGAGAACGCGCGGAACATGCCCAGCAGTGCGTTGAGCCGTTTGCGCAGCTCATAGCCATGTAGGGGCGTCTCGTGGAGCGAGCCGAGCACGGCCAGCTCCAAGACCGCGCCCTTGCCGACCGCCATCTGGAACCGCCTCCTCTCGCCGCGATGTGTCCCGCTGATGTATCGAGCCGATACATCCAGAGGATACGTCGCGGTGGCATACTGCGCAATGAAGAAATCCGTCAAGCGGTTGGGCGGAATAGCGGAAAAAGTCGTAGTCTGGCGCCCATGTGGTCACAGCGAGGGGTCGTGAACTACGGCCTCGCGAAGCGGGCGACCCTCCAGTCGCTCCGCTCCGGGCGCATGGCCAGGCGCGATGTGTGCGATGCTCATCCTTACCTCTTGCGTGCCGCCCGGTACCACGGTGAGCCGACGAACCGCGTCTGCCCCATCTGTGCGCACCGGAACGTGACCCATGTCACATATGTGTACGGCGACGCGCTCGGTCGCAGCGCAGGGCGCGTAAAGGCCACGTCAGACCTTGTTCAGATGGCCCACGAATACGAGGAATTCCGGGTCTACGTTGTCGAGGTCTGCCAAGGTTGTTCATGGAATCACCTGACGGTTTCCTTCGTCCTGGGCAATGGCGGGTCACCGGACGACCCGGACGACACGCGGCGGGCCGATTCCGACTCGGGCGGGCATCCCGCCGAGACCTAGCCGAGGGCGGCCCCGAGTTCCTCAGGGAGGCACTCTCCGCCTGCCCAAGACAGACGTCGATGACCCTCCAGATCGCCAGATGACCCAACGAGGACGCGTGAGTTACAGCAGCTATGGCTCCGAGCCGACCGGCCGCCCTGACCCGGCCGGAGACGCCGGTGGTCCCGCCCGACCCGGGCGGCGCCGTCGCTCTCCCCAAGGGGACGCGCCCGCCGGTGGCCACCCGGCATCGCATTCGGCACCGGCGTACGACCAGGGCTCCGGGCGGCGCGCCGCCGGGCCCCCCGACGCCGAATGGAACACCGCTCAGCTCCCGCCGCCGGCCCGTCCCGGCTCCGCCCCCGGCCCGCGCCCGGCCCCCGCTGACCCGCGTGCCCGCGCCGGCGACCCGCGCCGCGGGCCGGTGGACCCGCGGACCCGCCGTTCGGAGGCGGCCTTCGAGGACACCCAGTCGATGGGGCAGGTGGCCGGTGCCAGGCCGGCGGCCCCCGGTCCGCGGCGCGAGCCGCCGGGCGCCGAGACGGTCGTGAGCCGCGAGTCGCGCGACCCCGGCCCGCGTCGTTCGCGCAGGGCGCCGGGCGGTCCGGGAAGACCCGGCGGTCCGGCGGGGCCGGGAGAGCCGGCAGGCCCGGGAAGGCCCGGCCCCGATGGCCGGGGGCCGGGTGACGGTCCCCCCGGCGGGCGCCGGGCGCGCAGGTCGTCCGACGGCGAGCCGCCCCGCCGCGGCTGGACGCGGTTCCTGCCGAACTGGAAGATCGTCATGGCCGCCTTCGTGGTCATCGCGGCCGGTGTCTTCGGCATGATCGCCGTCGCCTACGCCAACACCCCGCTGCCGGACGAGCGGAGCGCCAAGGAGACCGCCACCGCCCAGGGCAGCACGATCTACTACGCCAACGGCGACGTGATGGCCCGGCTCGGCACCGAGCGCTACACCCTCGACAGCCTCAAGGACGACGTTCCTGCGGTGGTCCAGGACGCGGTGATCGGCGCGGAGAACGACACCTTCCGCGAGGACTCCGGCATCTCGCTGTCCGGCATGGTCCGTTCGCTGTGGAGCACCGCGAGCGGTCAGCAGGTGCAGGGCGCCTCGACCATCACCCAGCAGATGGCCCGCGGCTTCTTCGACAACCTCAACAACGAGCGGTCGATCACCCGGAAGGTCAAGGAGATCTTCATCGCGGTGAAGCTCGACAAGGAGTGGGAGAAGGACAAGGTCCTGCTCTACTACCTGAACATCGTGCCGTTCGGCCGCAACACCTACGGCATCGAGGCCGCGGCCCGGTCCTTCTTCGGCAAGAAGACTAAGGACCTCACCGCCGCTCAGGCCGCCTACCTCGCGGGACGCATCCAGCAGCCGGGCAACTTCGACCAACAAGAGGCGAACAAGAACTTCGCGGGCACCCAGGAGCGCTTCAACTACGTCATCAGGCAGATGGCGAAGACCTGGCCGGACAAGTACGCCGACCTGCCGAACACCGCGAAGTTCCCCAAGATCCGTGCACAGAAGGTCCGGAACAACCTCAGCGGCTTCCGCGGCTACATGCTCGACGCCGCGTTGGCCGAGCTCAAGGACCGGCTGCCGGCCTCCGTGCTGAAGTCGGGCGGCTACCGCGTCTACACCACCTTCGACAAGAAGCTGATGCAGGCCGCCGCCGACGCCGTGCACAACAACACCCGGCCGCTCTCGCCGGAGATCCACACCTCGCTGGCCGCGGTGGATCCGCGCAACGGCCGGGTCATCGCCTTCTACGGCGGCAAGAACTACCTCGGCAAACACCCCGACCAGTTCAACGACGCGTTCGCCGCGCGCAAGCAGGCCGCGTCGGCGTTCAAGCCGTACGTGCTCGCCGCGTGGCTGCACGCGGGGTACAGCCTCAACAGCTTCGTCCCCGGCAACGAGACGGTGCCCAAGGTGCTGGAGGGCACGACCAAGGTCACCAACGAGCACAGCATGCCGGCGGCCATCACGGTCACCTCGGCGACCGCGCACTCGATCAACACCGCCTACGCCTCGATGGCCTACCAGGTCGGGCTGGACAAGGTGAAGGAGGTCGCCGCCGGCGCCGGCATCCCCCGCGACGAGCTCGACCGGGACGAGGCGGAGCACAAGTACCTGATGTCGATCGGCACCGCCCTGGTCACGCCCCTCGAGCAGGCCGGTGGCTACTCGATCTTCGCCAACCAGGGCAAGCACTACAAGACCCACGTCGTGCTGCGGGTCGAGGACGCCAACAAGAACGTCGTCATCCCCGAGGACAAGAGCTTCACCCAGGTGATCTCGCCGTCGGAGTCCGCGGACGCGGTCGAGGCGCTGCGTGCGGTGGTCAAGGAGGGCACCGGCCGCGGCGCGGCGCTGCCCGACCGCCCGGTGGCCGGCAAGACCGGCACCAACAACCAGAACAAGGAAGCCTGGTTCGTCGGCTTCGCCCCGCAGCTGTCCACGGCGGTCGGCATGTACCGCGAGCAGTGCGTCAACAAGAAGGGGAAGATCCTCACCGGACGGGAGATCTGCCCGAACGGATACATCGGCAAGGAGATCTCGCTCGGCAACATCCAGGGCGCGACGTACCCGAGCCAGGTGTGGAAGGCATTCATGGCCGCGGCGATGAACGGCAAGCCGGTCGAGCAGTTCCCCGAGCCGCCGCGCGGCGGCGAGCCGGAGAACATCGTGCCGTCGCCGACGCCCACCCCGACGCCCACCGAGACCGACCCCGGGTTCCCGGACGGCAACGGCCTCCCCGACGGCAACGGGTTCCCGGACGACAACTCCGGAAATCCTGACAACAACGGCGATCCGAATAACAATGGCGGGGGTTGTCTCCCCTGGGACGACTCGTGTAACAACAACAACAACGGCGGTGGTGGCGGGGGCGACCCGTTCAACCAGGGCAACGCGCCCGCCGACCCCGCCACACCGACACCCACGCCGAGCGCGCCGGGCGGGCGCCGATCGACGCCCGCGCCCTCCCGCTGATCGGACGGATGTCATGACCCGTTCCACGTCCTCGCCGGGCGCCGCCGCGACGGCCGCGCGCGCCGCGCTGCCGTTCCTGCCTCTGGGGCTGCTCGCCGCTCTCGGTGCGGTCCTCGCGTACCTGTGGAAGGCACCCTGCCGCTACGGCGGGGCGTGGAACGACGGGACCCAGCAGTTCCTCAACTTCTGTTACACCGACATCTATCCGCTGTGGTGGAACGAGAAGCTGGACCAGGGGGTCACGCCGTACTTCGGGCACCCGGTGGAGTATCCCGTCGGCATCGGGTCGCTGATGTGGGTCATCCAGCATCTGGTGTCGGGCACCGCGGATCCGGGCGTCCGGTTCTACGACCTGACCGTGTTCGTCATGGCGGCCTCGCTGGTCGCCGGTGTGGTGATCATGGTCGCGCTGGCGGGGCTGCAGGGCCGGCCGTGGGACGCCGCCTGGTACGCGCTCGCGCCCGCGCTCATCCTCACCGCGTACATCAACTGGGACCTGCTGTGCGGTGCGCTGAGCCTCGGCGCCTTCCTGGCCTGGTCGCGGCGCGCGCACTTCACGGCGGGTGTGCTGCTCGGCCTGGCCGTGGCCACGAAGTTCTACCCGGTGGTGTTCTTCGGGCCGTTGTTCCTGCTCGCGCTGCGATCCCGCAAGCTACAGGCCTTCCTGTGGGCGGTCGCCGGCACCGTGATCACCTGGGTGGCGGTCAACCTGCCGTTCATGCTGCTGGCCTTCGACGGGTGGAAGAGGTTCTACGTCTTCAGCAGCGAGCGCGGCGCCGACTGGGGGTCGCTGTGGTTCTTCTTCCAGCGACGGGGATGGCCCTTCCTCGGTGACGCCGAGCGGCTCGACATGCTGGGCATCGCGTCGTTCGGCGTGCTCTGCCTGGCCATCGCCGTGCTGGCGCTCGCCGCGCCGACCCGGCCGCGGCTCATGCAGCTCTGTTTCCTGGTGCTGGCCGCCTTCATGGTCACCAACAAGGTGTGGTCGCCGCAGTACGTGCTGTGGCTGGTGCCGTTCGCGGTGCTCGCCCGGCCGAAGTGGAAGCCGCTCGTGCTCTGGCAGGTGGCCGAGTGCTGGTACTTCTTCGCGATCTGGCTCTACCTGGTGACCCAGCAGCCGGGCAACGAGGCCCTGGGCTGGGGCGACGGCGCCTATTTCAGCGCCGTGTGGGCCAGGGCGATCACCATCGTCATCCTGGCGGTGTTCGTGGTCCGCGACATCCTCCGTCCCGGGCACGACGTGATCCGGCAGAACGGGGTGGACGACCCGATCGGCGGCGTCTTCGACGGCGCCGAGGACCACTTCGTCCTGCGACTCCGCCCGTCGACCGCGGTCCGCGAGCCCGCTCCCGGATCCTCCTGATCGCCCGATTTCACCGATCACTGATCTAGGGTCCAGGTTGACCATCTATTCTCCTGTATGTGCAGACCTCCCCCCAGGAGATCGCTTCTCCCGCCCCCGCGGCGCCGCAGCGCGCATGGGACACGAACACGCTGCTGGTCTGGCTCGGCTCGCGCATCGGGATCGTCATCGCCATGACGGCCGGTGTGGCGATACTGGGCGGAGACGAGGCCAAGACACCGTTCCTGGAACGATGGCTCCACTGGGACGCCGGGCTCCTGGTGGAGATCGCGAAGTTCGGCTACGACGGTGACCCGGCCGAAAAGCCCGACCCCGGGTTGCCGGCCTTCTTCCCGGGGATGCCCATCGCGCTGCGGCTGGTGCACCTGATCGTGCCCGACTGGTCGCTCGCCGGGCTGCTGATCTCGTTCGCCGCCGGTGCGGTGGCGGTGCTCGCCCTCGCCCGGCTCGCCGATTTCGAGGGGCCGCCCGGCGCGGGATGGCGGGCGGCGCTCGCGCTCATCCTGTTCCCGATGGCGGTGTTCCTGTTCGCCGGGTACAGCGAGCCGCTGTTTTTGGCGTTCGCGATCCCGGCCTGGCTGTACGCCCGGCGCCAGGACTGGTCGGCGGCCGCGCTGCTGGCCGCGGGCGCGTCCTGCATGCGCATCACCGGACTGTTCCTCGCGCTCGCGCTGATCGTGGAGTTCGTGACGCAGCGCCGGCGGCTGCGCGAGGCGTGGTGGCTGGCGGTTCCGTTCCTCCCCCTCGTCGCCTACTCGGCCTACCAGCACCAGCGCACCGGCGACTGGCTGGCCTGGCAGCACGCGCAGGAGGCCGGCTGGGGACGGCGGATGGTCTGGCCGTGGGAGTCGTTCCAGACGACCTTGCAGATGGCCTCCGGCGACGGGCAGTTCGTGTGGGCGTTCCGCATGGAGGTCGCCGGGGCGCTGCTCGGCGTAGCCGTGCTGGTCTGGCTGCTGCTGGCCCGCAGGTGGAGCGAGTTCGTGTACGTCGGGCTGCAAGTGGGTGCGCTGCTGTTCTCGGCGTACTACCTGTCGATCCCGCGCTCGGCCCTGCTGTGGTGGCCGGTCTGGGTGCTGCTCGGACGAGCCTCGGCGCGCCGCCCCTGGCTGCTGCTGCTGTACGCGGTGGTCGTCGGGCCGCTCATGGTGATGAACGTCTACGGCTTCATGCGGGGCGCCTGGGCGGGCTGAGCCGACTCTTTACCCCTTTTTCCCGTTCCGTAATCCAGGGGAGTTATCCACAGGTTGTGGACACTGTGCACGACTCTGGGGTGCCGTGACTCAGAGGTTGGCCCGCAGGAAGGCGATGTCGGCGGCCTGTCCGTCCCCTGGCGTCTCCACGACGATCGGGGCGCCCGCCGCCCGGCACACACCGAGGATCAGCTCGGGGTCGATCTGGCCCTTGCCCAGGTTGGCGTGCCGGTCGGCCCCGGAGTCGAACGCGTCGCGTGAGTCGTTGCAGTGGACCAGGTCGATGCGGCCGGTGATGGCCTTGACCCGGTCGACCACGTCCACGAGGTCTTCCCCGCCGGCGTGCGCGTGGCAGGTGTCCAGGCAGAAGCCCACGTCGAAGCCGTCCAGCGCCTCCCACAGGCGGGCGATGCGCTCCAGGCGGCGGGCCATCGCGTTGCCACCGCCCGCGGTGTTCTCGATGAGCACCGGCACCGGGCACTCCAGGCGCTCGAACACCTTGCGCCAGTTGTCGAACCCGGCCTGAGGATCGTCGTCCTTGCCGACGTGCCCGCCGTGCACGATCAGGCCCTTGGCGCCGATCGCCGCCGCGGCCGCGAGGTGGCTCGCGAGCAGCTTGCGGCTCGGGATGCGGATGCGGTTGTTCGCCGTCGCCACGTTGATCACGTACGGGGCGTGGACGTAGACCTCGATGCCGGAGGTGGCGAACGCCTCGGCGCCCTCAGGTGACACCGGGGCCTTCCACCCCTGCGGGTCGCCGAGGAAGAACTGCGCGACCTGCGCGTCGCGCGCCCGCGCGTGGGCCAGCGGGTCGTCGCGGTCGACGTGAGCTCCGATACGCACCATGGGACGAGCCTAGCCGTTTCAAGGCCGGCACCAGGGGCAGTGTGCGCGCCAGGCCGGTACGCCCTGAGACCCGCGTACCGTGACATATAGGAGACGACTGTGGCCTACTACCGCCGCGGGATCAGCCTCTTAGGCCTGATCTACATTCTCATCGGCATCTACGTGGCCTGGGTGCACGACTACATCAACCCCAGCCTGCTCAGAAAGATCGCCCAGGCCCTGCTGGCGGTCTTCCTGTG
>NZ_BMNT01000028.1:76342-99261 GCF_014646695.1 Sphaerisporangium melleum | reverse complement strand
GTTCCTCATCCTTCTCGGCATCGATCTGCACATCGGCGGCGTATGACGGCGCGGGGCGCATCGGGGGCGCCCCACCCCGGCCCGTCGCGCGAGGCGCACCGTCGGCCCATCGGCCGGGATCGGGCTGTGATCAGCTGTGATCAGAGGAAACCGCCGTGGTAGATCCCCATGGCGGCGCCGAGGAACGACATGACGATCGCCACGATGTTCACCGCGCGCTCGGCGGTCGTCGCGGACACATATTGCGAGTAGAGCCCGACCAGGAAGCCGATCACCCCTGCCCACGACGCCACGGCGTGGGCGAGCACGACCGGGCCGCTCAGGAACGCGATGACGCCGCAGACCAGCGCCACCGCCGTCAGGGTGTTCTCCAGGGTGTGCTTCTTGCCGTCGCTGTTCAGCGTGAGGCGGACGTGCTCCCGGCCTGCGGGACTCGTGGCGGATGGCATGACCGTTACCTCCTTTTCCTTCTCTTCGCGACGTTCCCCGCATGGGGGCGGGCAACCGTGACAGGGAGGTTCCACTGCCCTGGTAGACTTCCTGAGCTGCGCCATCTATGCGTGCCATCCGGCGTTCGCGCCGTCGGGCACGTCGCGGCTCCGCGCCACCGAGGCGGGAGCGCGAGGCGCCGGCATTCCTCCTGTCACGGCATGGTGTCGTGACCGCAAGAGTCCAGAGGAGGTTGGAAGTTCCATGCGTCGTTACGAAGTGATGGTCATCCTCGACCCGTCTCTCGATGAGCGCACCGTGAGCCCTTCGCTCGACCAGTTCCTCGGCGTCATCCGCAACGATGGCGGCACCGTGGAGAAGGTCGACGTCTGGGGCCGTCGCCGGCTGTCCTACGACATCGCCAAGAAGTCCGAGGGCATCTACGCCGTCATCGACCTGACGGCGGCTCCGGCCACCGTCAAGGAGCTCGACCGCCAGATGAACCTCAACGAAGGCATTCTGCGCACCAAGGTGCTCCGCCCCGACGTGCACTGAGCAGCCGCGAAGTCCCGCCGAAGCCCGGCTTTTGTCGGGCGGTGGCCGTACGCTGAGGCGCGACAGGCTGCGCAGACTCACGCAGGAAGGCGAAAGCGACCGATGGCAGCAGGCGACACAACGATCACCATCGTCGGCAATCTTGTCGACGACCCCGAGCTGCGTTTCACCCCTTCGGGGCAGGCCGTGGCCCGGTTCCGCATCGCGTCCACTCCGCGGTTCATGGACCGCCAGACCAACGAGTGGAAGGACGGCGAAAGCCTCTTCCTGACCTGCAACGTGTGGCGCCAGGCGGCGGAGAACGTCGCCGAGAGCCTCCAGCGTGGGATGCGGGTCATCGTCCAGGGCCGTCTCAAGCAGCGGTCGTACGAGACCAAGGAAGGCGAGAAGCGCACCGTCTACGAGGTCGAGGTCGACGAGGTCGGCCCGTCTCTCCGTAACGCCACCACCAAGGTCAACAAGACCTCGCGGCAGGGTGGCGGCGGGGGCGGCGGCGGCGGTTTCGGCGCCTCGGACGACCCGTGGGCCTCGGCCACCCCGGCACCCTCCGGCGGAGGGTACAACGGCGGTGGTGGCGGCGGCGGTGGCTACGGCGGTGGCGGCTACAACCAGGGCGGCTACGGCGGTGGCGGAGGCGGCGACCTCAGCGACGAGCCTCCGTTCTGATCATCACCCATTCATTCCAGTAACCGATCGACCATTCCCGCATCACGCGGGGCTCTCCCAGGAGGAGCACCAAGATGGCGAAGCCGGCACTGCGCAAGCCGAAGAAAAAGGTTTGCCTGTTCTGCCACGACAAGATCTCCTACGTCGACTACAAGGACACGGCGCTGCTGCGGAAGTTCATCTCCGACCGCGGCAAGATCCGTGCTCGCCGGGTGACGGGCAACTGCACCCAGCACCAGCGTGACGTGGCCACCGCGATCAAGAACGCTCGTGAGATGGCCTTGCTGCCGTACACGAGCACTGCGCGCTGACAAGGAGGCTTGCCAGACATGAAGCTCATTCTCACCACTGAGGTCTCGGGCCTCGGCGCGCCCGGTGACATCGTCGAGGTCAAGGACGGCTACGGCCGCAACTACCTGATCCCGCGCGGCTTCGCCATGCGCTGGACCCGTGGCGGCGAGAAGCAGATCGAGTCCATCAAGAAGGCCCGTGACGCCCGCGAGATCCGCGACCTCGGCACCGCCAAGGAGGTCGCCGGCCGGCTCGGCGCGCTCAAGGTCAAGCTGAAGACCCGCGCCGGCGACTCCGGCCGGCTGTTCGGCTCGGTGACCACGGCCGACATCGCCGACGCCGTCAAGGCCGCCGGCGGTCCCGAGCTCGACCGCCGTCGCATCGAGATCAACAATGCGATCAAGAGCGTCGGCTCCCACCGCATCTCGGTCCGGCTGCACCCCGAGGTGTCCGCGAGCCTCGACGTCGAGGTCGTCGGCTCCTGACCTTCCGCCTCCGGTCGGCCGGCCTGCGCCGGTCGCCGGGAGGCAGATAACGGTCTGAGGTAGACGAAGGCCCCCTTCTCCATGAAGGGGGCCTTTTCGGCTCCCTGGGAACTCTGTATACGGAAATACGTTGTGTCCGTTATCCTGGGCGACGAATTCCCTGGTGTTCCCCCCTGTTGGAGGCCCATATGCTCCGTCCCTCGATGCTGCCTGCGCTCGGTGCCCTCGCGCTGGTGGCGGTGGCGTGCGCTCCGGCCCCTGACGGCGCCACCCCGGCGGCGAGCGGCTCCGGTACGGCGAGCGCGACCCCCGCGGCGTCCGCGTCCTGCACGAAAGAGCAGCTCAAGCTGGTCAAGCCGGGCACGCTGACCATCGGTACCGACAAGCCGGCCTACGAGCCGTGGTTCAAGGACGACAAGCCCGCGAGCGGCGAGGGATTCGAGAGCGCGGTGGCCTACGCCGTGGCCGGAAAGCTCGGCTTCGCCAACGGCGAGGTCTCCTGGGCCACCGTCCCGTTCGGCTCGGCGTTCACGCCCGGGGACAAGCAGTTCGACTTCGACATCAACCAGGTGTCCATCACCCCTGCCCGGGCCAAGGCCGTCGACTTCAGCACCGGTTACTACACCGTCAAGCAGGCGGTGGTCGCCCTGGAGGGCTCGAAGGCCGCCGCCGCGACCTCCCTCGCCGCTCTGAAGGACGTCAAGATCGGTGTGCAGGTGGGCACGACGGCGCTGCGCGCCGTCAAGGAGGTCATCCAGCCGGGTGAGCAGCCCAACGTGTACAACGAGCAGATCGACGCGGTGAGCGCCCTGAAGAACAAGCAGGTGGACGCACTCGTGGTCGACCTGCCCACCGCGTTCTACGTCACCGCCGCCCAGGTGCCCGGCTCCAAGATCGTGGGACAGTTCGGCGGCGGCCTTGGCACCCCCGAGGAGTTCGGCCTGGTGCTGCAGAAGGGCAACCCGCTGGTGACCTGCCTCGACCAGGCGATCGGTGACCTCAAGGCCTCGGGAGAACTCGCGGCCATCGAGACGAAATGGCTCGGCTCGGCGGCCGGCGCGCCGGAGCTGAAGTGAGCGACCGGGCTCCGGCCCCGCCCGCCGCCCCCGGTGCGGGCCACTCCTGGCACAAGAGCGAGCGGCAGCGCGAGCGCGAACGGCTGCGCCGCCGCTCCGGGCTGCGGTCCGGGTCGATCGCCACCGGCTCCACCGTCGTGTTCCTGGTCCTGGTGCTGTGGGGGATCACCGCCTCGCCAGGCTGGCCGCGGGTCAGGGAGACGTTCTTCGACGCCGGGCAGTTCACCGGCGCCCTGCCGGACGTCCTGGACGGCTTCCTGCGCAACATCAAGATCTTCCTGATGGCCGAGCCGCTGATCCTGGTCGTCGGACTACTCGTGGCGCTGGTGCGCACTCTGCACGCGCCGGTCTTCTTCCCGCTGCGCTCGCTCGCGGTGCTGTACACCGACGTCTTCCGCGGACTGCCGACCATTCTGGTCATCTACCTCGTCGGATTCGGCCTGCCCGCACTGCGGCTGCAGGGCGTGCCCACCGATCTGGCCACGCTGGGCGTCATCGCGCTGGTGCTGTCCTACGGCGCGTACGTCGCCGAGGTGTTCCGCTCGGGCATCGACTCGGTGCATCCAAGCCAGCGCGCCGCCGCCCGGTCCCTCGGGCTCACCCATGGCCAGGCCATGCGCTACGTCGTGCTGCCGCAGGCCGTGCGGCGTGTCGTTCCGCCGCTGCTCAACGACTTCGTCTCCCTGCAGAAGGACACCGCCCTGGTCGCGACGATCGGGCCGCTCGAGGCGCTGCGCCAGGCGCAGATCCACACCGCTGACAGCTTCAACTACACCCCTTACCTGGTGGCCGCGCTGCTGTTCATCCTGCTCACCATTCCGATGGCCCGGCTCACCGACCATCTGGCCGCCCGGTCGCAGCGAAGGAGGGGAGCGTGAACGGGCCGGCCGAGCCGCGGCGGAACCTGCTGGAGATCGCGGGCGTGTGGAAGCAGTACCACCGCCACAGCGTGCTGCGCGGCATCGACCTGTCGGTGGACTCCCACGAGGTGGTCTGCCTGATCGGCGCGTCCGGCTCCGGCAAGTCGACCCTGCTGCGCTGCGTCAACCTGCTGGAGACCGTCGACGACGGCACCATCCATCTGGACGGTGACGAGATCACCGACGTGCGGGCGAACCCGGACGAGGTGCGCAAGCGCATCGGCATGGTGTTCCAGTCCTACAACCTCTTCCCCGCGATGACGGTCCTGGACAACATCACGCTGGCGCCGCGCAAGGCGCACCGCGTGCGCCGGGCCGAGGCCGAGGAACGCGCCCGTGAACTGCTCGCCCGGTTCGGCCTGGCGGACAGGGCCGCGGCCTATCCCGACCGGCTGTCCGGCGGGCAGCAGCAGCGGGTGGCGATCATCAGGGCACTCGCCACCCGGCCGCGGCTGCTGCTGTTTGACGAGGTGACCTCCGCCCTGGACCCGGCCCTGGTCGGCGAGGTGCTGGAGATCATCCGAGAGCTCAAGGACTCCGGCATGACGATGGTGCTGGCCACCCACGAGATGGGCCTGGCGCGGGACATCGCCGACAAGGTGTGCTTCCTGGACGGCGGAGTCCTGCTGGAGCAGGGGACGGCGGAACAGATCTTCACCGAGCCGCGCGAGCAGCGCACCAGGGAGTTCCTCCAGCGGGTGCTCGGCCGCGGTTGACCGTTCTACGCCCACCGGCGCACTCAGCCGCCGGTGACCAGCCAGGCGCGCCCGTACGCGCGCGCGCCGAGGGTGACCAGCCGGGCGGTCATCCACAGCCCGAGCGCGATCCACAGGGCCACCAGGCCACCGCCCAGGTGGACGACGGCGTACGCCGCGGGCAGGTAGACGGCCGCCGTGACCGCCGAGGCCCAGGCGAGATAGCGCCGGTCGCCCGCCCCGATGAGCACGCCGTCGAGCACGAACACCACCCCGGACAGCGGCTGGGACAGCGCGACCGGCCACAGGACCGCGACGAGCTGCTCGGCGACGTCCGGGGAGGCGTCGAACAGGTGCGGGATGACCGGCCGCAGCGCGATGAGGGCGACGCCGAGAACGGCCCCGTAGCCGATGCCCCACACCACCATGGTGCGCGTGGCGGCCCGGGTGTGCGCGGTCTGCCCGGCGCCGAGGGTGCGCCCGACGATGGCCTGGCCCGCGATGGCGAGCGCGTCGAGGGCGTAGGCCAGCAGCGACCAGATCTGCGTCGCGATCGCGTGCGCCGCGAGCTGGGCTACTCCCATGCGGGTGGCGACGGCGGTCGCGACGATCAGCACGATGCGCAGGCACACCGTCCGGATGATCAACGCGATGCCCGCGGTGCCGGAGGCTCGTACCCCTGCGAGGTCGGGCCGCAGCGAGACCCGATGCGTGCGGGCGGCGCGGGCGGCGACGACCAGGTAGACCGCGGCGCCGAGGCCCTGAGCCAGGACGGTGCCCCAGGCCGACCCTGCGATGCCCCAGTGCAGGAGCAGCACGAACACCGCGTTCAGCACGGCGTTGAGGGCGAAGGACCCGATCGCGACGGCCAGGGGGGTCACCGTGTCCTGCAGGCCGCGCAGGATGCCGGTCCCGGCCAGCACGACCAGCATGGCCGGGACGCCGAACAGGCTGATGCGCAGGTAGGTCACCGCCCCGTCGAACACCTCGGGAGCGGCGCCGAACCATTCGACGATGGCCGGGGCGAGCGGCCAGCCAGCCGCGAGCAGCACCAGCCCGATGCCTGTGGCCAGCCACAGGCCGTCGATGCCCTGCTTCACCGCCCGCTCGACATGGCCGGCCCCCACCTGCCGGGCCACGGCGGCGGTCGTACCGTACGCCAGGAACACGCAGATGTTCACCAGCGTGGTGAGCGCGGTCCCCGCGATGCCGAGGGCGCCGACCGCTGCCGTGCCGAGCCGGCCGACGATGGCATAGTCGACGAGGATGAACAGCGGCTCCGCGACCAGGGCGCCGAAGGCGGGAACGGCGAGGCGGAGGATCTCCCTGCCGCCGACACGAGGGGTAAGAGCCACTTGTCTATCTTGCCCCTTACCGTGGCATGCTTCGCCCCGGCCGCGCCGCTTGTCGTGTCGTCTACCGGACTTTCTTTCCTCCACAGCCCGTGGATAACGTTTCCGCTGCTCAAAGCGGTGTGTGGATATGTTGTCCACAGTTATCCACAGGCTTGTCCCCAGCGTTCCCACACCTCTGGCGCAGAAGTGCACACGTTATCCACAGGGTTATCGACAGGGCGCGTTGCCGGTGGCGGGAGAACCGGCGAAACTGTCACCCCGGCTACTTCGGGGGTGGCACGGGGGAGCAAGGGAGGGCCGCCAGTTGAGCAGTGAGACCGTTCCGGCCTTCGACGCACCGTTCGAGCGCACGCCCCCGAGCAACATCGAGGCGGAGCAGTCGGTGCTGGGCGGCATGCTGCTGTCCAAGGACGCCATCGCCGACGTGGTCGAGGTGCTGCGCGCCGACGACTTCTACCGGCCCGCCCACCAGATCATCTACGACGCCATCCTCGATCTCTACGGGCGGGGCGAGCCGGCCGACGCGGTCACCATCTTCAACGAGCTGTCCCGGCGCGGTGAGATCGCCCGCGTCGGCGGCGGCGCGTACGTGCACACCCTCACCGCCATCGTGCCCACGGCCGCCAACGCCGGCTACTACGCCAAGATCGTGCGCGAGCAGGCCGTCCTGCGACGGCTCATCGAGGCGGGCACCCGCATCGTCTCCTTCGGGTACGGCGGGCAGAACGAGGAGGTCGACGAGCTGGTCGACCGCGCCCAGGCCGAGATCTACGCGGTCACCGAGCGGCGCACCAGCGAGGACTACCGCCCGCTGTCGGAGATCATGCCGGGCGCGCTGGACGAGATCGAGGCGATCGGCAGCCGCAGCGGCCAGATGGTCGGTGTGCCGACCGGATTCCAGGACCTGGACGCCCTGATGAACGGCCTGCACCCCGGCCAGATGATCGTCGTCGCCGCCCGCCCGGCCATCGGTAAATCCACCCTAGGTCTGGATTTCGCCCGATCTGCTGCGATTAAGCACCATATGACCACCGTGGTGTTCTCGCTGGAGATGTCGCGCAACGAGATCACCATGCGCCTGCTGTCCGCCGAGGCGCGCGTCGCACTGCACGCCATGCGTGCGGGCACGATGACCGACGACGACTGGACCCGCCTCGCGCGCCGCATGAGCGAGGTGGCCGAGGCGCCGCTGTTCATCGACGACTCGCCGAACATGTCGATGATGGAGATCCGCGCCAAGTGCCGCCGCCTCAAGCAGCGTCACGACCTGCGGTTCGTGATCGTCGACTACCTCCAGCTGATGAGCTCGCCGAAGAAGACCGAGAGCCGCCAGCAGGAGGTCTCCGAGATCTCCCGTGCCCTCAAGCTGCTGGCCAAGGAGCTCGAGGTGCCGGTGATCGCGATCTCCCAGCTGAACCGCGGTCCCGAACAGCGCACCGACAAGCGCCCCCAGGTCTCCGACCTACGTGAGTCCGGTTGCCTTACTGCGGACACCCGTGTGCTTCGTGCCGACACCGGAGCCGAGGTCTCCTTGGCGGAGTTGATCGAGTCGGACGCGCGTGATGTTCCGGTGTGGTCGCTCGATGAGAAGCTTCGGCTGGTACCCCGCACGATGACGCACGTCTTCCCCAGCGGAGTGAAGGAGGTGTACCGACTACGGTTGAAGTCCGGCCGGGAGGTGACGGCGACGACGAACCATCCCTTCATGACCTATGACGGATGGCAGCCGCTAGGAGAGATGCGGCCGGGAGTACGGATCGCCGTCCCACGCCATGTTCCGGCCCCGCGGGAGCTACGAGAGTGGCCGGAGAACGAGATCCTCCTCTTGGCGCATCTCATCGGTGATGGATCCTTCGTCAAAAAACAGCCGATCCGCTACGCGAGCCGCGATGAGGCATGTCTGTCGGCGGTGACGCAGGCCGCGACCCACTTCGGTGTCAGCGCGGTCAGGGACGAATATCCCGCCGCAAGAGTCACGACTCTGCGGCTGCCGGCCCCTTATCGGCTGACTCACGGCAGACGTAATCCCATTGCGGCATGGCTTGACTCCTTGGGGCTGTTCGGCCTTCGGAGTCATGAGAAGTTCGTACCCGATGAGGTCTTCTCGTTGTCCAAGGAGCAGATAGGGCTGTTCCTGCGGCATCTCTGGGCGACCGACGGTTGCGTCTGGTTGGGGGAAAAGGGCGGTCAGGCGAGGATCTATTACGCCTCGACCAGCCGTCGCCTGATCGATGACGTGGCACGGTTGCTCCTCCGGTTCAACGTGATGACACGCGTGAAGGAGGTGCGCAAGACCGGCTGTCGGCCCGGTTACCAGTTGCACATCTACGGTGCGGAGAATCAACTCAGGTTCCTGCACGACGTTGGGGTGTACGGTGAGCGATCGGTTCAAGCCGCTCGGTGTATCGCCAGGCTCGAAGAGATCAAGGGCAATACCAACGTCGATACGGTGCCTGGCGAGGTCTGGGATCGTGTCCGCGACATCATGGCCGAACAGGACATGACTCATCGGCGCTTCTCGGCTTTGCTGGGAACTCAGTTCTGCGGCGGCACCATGTGGAAGCACGCCCCCAGCCGTGAGCGTCTCGGGAGGGTGGCTGCCGTTCTGCAGCACGCCGAGCTCGAGATGCTGGCAACGAATGACGTGTTCTGGGACGAGATCGCCTCGATCCAGAGCGTGGGGTACCAGCAGGTCTACGACGCCACGGTGCTGGGGACCCATAACTTCGTAGCGAACGGGATATCGGTTCATAACAGCATCGAGCAAGATGCCGACGTGGTGATCCTGCTCCATCGGGAGGACGCGTACGAGCGGGAGTCACCGCGGGCGGGCGAGGCCGACCTGATCGTGGCCAAGCACCGTAACGGGCCCACGGCCACGGTGACCGTCGCCTTCCAGGGCCACTACAGCCGCTTCGTGGACATGGCCCCGCACTGAGGTGAGCGATGAGCACGCGTGCGCACGTCCGGCAACGTCCGGCCGCGTGGGTGCCTGACAGCGCTCGCGTCGCCGAACGACCTGGACAACGGGACGGTGTGGTCGCGAAATGTGGCCGGTGGGATCGGCCGGTGGGGCGGCGTGGACGGTGCGCGCGGGCGGTCAGGACGGCGGGTGGCCTGGAGCGGCGGCGATCTCACGCAGAGCCTCGGAGGTGGCCTCGTCGGCGGGGTAGAACGACTCGATGGCCAGCTCCGCGACCGTGACGTCGAGCGGGGTGCCGAAGGTCGCGATCACGCTGAAGAACGCCAGCTCGCCGCCCTCGTGCCGCAGTCGCAGCGGCACCATGATCTCCCCGGGGCCGGGTGACTCGACCTCGGGCTCGGGCTGGTCACAGGGGTAGGCGCGCAACTCCTGGTCCAGCGCCTCCAGATGGGGGTCGGCGGTCACCGCGATCTGGCGGCGCAGCCGGCCGAGCAGATGCGCCCGCCACTCGCCGAAATTGACGATGTGCGGGGCGAGACCTTCGGGATGCAGGCTGGCCCGCAGGACATTGACGGGCGCGGCCAGCAGGCGCGGCGACACCAGCCGCGTGAGGAGCCCCAGGCCGGTGTTGCCGTCCACGAGGTTCCAGCGCCCGTCCACCACGGCCGCCGGGTACGGGTCGTGCCCGGTGAGGATCTGCCTGATCGCCCGGTGCACGGCCCGCATGCCCGGCGCGTCCAGGGCCTGCTCGGTGAAGACGGGGGCGAAGCCGGCCGCGAGCAGCAGGCGGTTGCGCTCGCGCAGGGAGAGGGTCAGGTGCTCGGCGAGGAGCAGCACCATCTCCCGGCTGGGGTTGGACCGTCCGGTCTCCAGGAAGCTCAGGTGGCGGGCGGAGATGTCGGCCTGGATGGCGAGGTCGAGCTGGCTGAGCCGGCGGTGTTCGCGCCACCGCCGGAGCAACTGGCCCACCGGCCGCTGCGAGAGCCCGGTCGTCGTCATGGCCCGAGCGTATGCCGGTCCGTGCGGCCCCGCGATTACGCCGCGGGTAATCACCTCCACTCCGGCTCCCGGCGTGTCCTGCTCCGGAGGGCCGAGGTGGAGGTGAACGGCTGCGGACTGCCGTCTCGGACCTCGGATTCGGCAGATGGTGGAAGTGCCCCGCAGGCTCAGGCGGTGGAGCCGCCGTCCACGACCAGGTCATGGCCCACGACGAACGTGGCCTCGTCCGAGGCGATCCACAGCACCGCGGCGGTGATCTCCGCAAGATCACCGACCCGGCCGATGGGAAGCTGCCGCTTGAGGCGTTCGGCGCGGTCGGCCTCGGTCTCGCCGGGACGCATGGACATCGGCGTGTCGTGCGGTCCGGGGCTCACCGCGTTGATGCGGACGCCTTCGCCGATGTACTCCAGGGCGGCGGTGCGGGTGAGCGCCACCACCGCGGCCTTGGACGCGGCGTAGGCGCCGAGCCCGGGGATGCGCTTGTGCGCGCCGACCTGGGAGGAGATGTTGACGATGACGCCTCCGCCGCCCCGGCGCATGGCCGTGATCTGGTGTTTCATCGACAGGAAGACGCCGGTCGTGTTGGCCTCCAGCGTGTGCGCCCAGTCGTCCTCGTCGATGTCGGCCACCTGGCCCATCGTGAACACCCCGGCGTTGTTCACCGCGACGTCCAGGCGCCCGTGCCGCCCGATCACCTCGTCGATCAGCCGGGCGACGTCCGGTGAGTCGGTGACGTCGGCGGTCACCGCGTCGGCCCGGCCGCCCTCGGCCTCGATGAGCCGGACGGTCTCCGCGAGCGGCGCGGGCCGCCGGCCGGTGACGACCACCGTCGCGCCCTCGCGGGCGAAGCCGCGGGCGAGGGCGCGGCCGATGCCCGACCCGCCTCCGGTCACCAGCACCACTCTGCCGTCGAATCTCATGATCTTCACCTTCCATCTGGATCGATCGTTCTGGAAAGAGCCGTTGACGACCCCGCCGTGCTCTCTATGGCGGGTGATCGGCCCTGGCGCTGGGCCGGTGCGTCCGTCGCGACGTCCGCGGAGGCCGCGGACGCCTGGACGCGTTCAGTCCAGTACGGACAGGGCCTGGGCCGCGGCGTCCCGCAGACGGCCGGGGTCGGGGGACCCCTTGCTCACCAGTCGCAGGCCCTGCAGAAAGACCAGCAGGAAGCGGGCCAGCGCCCGTGGATCGCGGCCTTTGGGTAACTCGTCCTGTGCCCGGGCCCGGGTCAGGGCCGAGGTCAGCGCGGTCTCCATGGCCGTCCAGTTGGCGTCCAGCAGGCGGCCGACCTCCGCGTCCCCTGGCAGCATCTCGGCGGCGGCGTTGACCACCATGCAGCCTCGCCGGCGTACGTCGTTCACCGAATCGACCGCGTAGTGCTCCACCAGCGCGCGTACCGCAGGGAGTGCGGGCCCTGGCTGGGAGAGGATCTCGATGGGCGAGGGCCGTCGCGTTTCGATGTAACGCCGCAGGGCGAGCAGGTAGAGGTCGTGCTTGCTACCGAAGGTGGCGTACAGGCTGGCACGGGCCACGCCGAGCCTCTCGACCAGGTCGGCCATCGATGTCGCCTCGTAGCCGCGCTCCCAGAACAGCTCTAGGGCGGCCTGGAGCGCCTCGTGCGGGTCGAACTCTTTGCTGCGGGCCATGTGCGACACTCTATCAAGAACGATCGGTCTAATATGCGGTGGCGGCCGCCCCTGTGGGCCGCCACCGGGTGATCATGGTCACTCCCAGCGGAAAGCGCGGGCGGCGAAGGCGCCCGCCACCAGCGTCCAGGCGACCAGGACGCCGAGGTGGAGCGGCTGCGGAGCCTGCCCGGCCCAGGAGTCGTGCATCGCCTGGGCGAACGCGCCGGTCGGGGTGAAGTCGCTGAACCGGAGCAGAACCTCCGGCATCAGCTGACGCGGCAGCCACAAACCCCCGAAGAACAGCAACGGGAACATCGCCAGGGCGCCGGCGCCGCCGGCGGCGCGCCCGTTCGGGACCAGGGCGGCGACGCACAGACCGAGCGTGAACAGAGCGCTCACCCCGAGGACGAAGGCGAGCACGAACCAGGCGGGCGCGGCGGGCGGCAGTGAGCCGAGGACCAGGTGACCGGACAGGATGGTCAGGAACGCCGCGAGCGCGGCCGTCGCGAGGTTCAGCAGCAACTGCGCACCCAGCAGGGTCGCCGGCGAGACAGGCGTCACCGACAGTCTGCGCAGCACACCGCGCTCGCGGTAGGTGGCGAGGACGCTCGGGATGGCGCTGAACGCCGCCGTCGCCACCGCCAGCATGATCATCGTCGACGGGAGGTGGATGTCCACCACTCGCTCGCCGGTGGCCGGGTCGGGCTGGCGGAACGCGGGAATGGCGCTGCCGAGGATCAACAGCAGCGCGAGCGGGAGAACGAGAGTGAAGAAGGCCGTGGCCGGGTCGCGCAGGAAGAGCCTGGTCTCGGCGAGCAGCACCTTGCGCAGCGCGGAGGGCCGGTGGCGGGTCACGGCGGGAGAGTCGGTGGTCGTCATGGCCGCCTCCTAGGCGGGGTCGGCGGCCGGGCGGCCGGTGAGGGCGAGGAAGGCGTCGTCCAGGGTGGCGCGCTCGGACTGCAGCTCGGCGGGGACGATCTGGCAGGCGGCGAGCGCCGTGGTCACGGCGAGCAGCACGCCGTCCTGCCCGGCGACCGTGACCATGTCGCCCTCGCGGCTCAGGCTCGTCACCTCGGGGAGCGCCCTGAGCACCTCGTCGGCGCCCGGCCCGCCACGGAACCGCACCCGCTGCCCGCCCCCGGCGCGGGCGACGAGGCCGGCGGGGGTGTCGACGGCGGTGACCCGCCCGCGATCGATGACCGCGACGCGATCGCAGAGCCGCTCGGCCTCCTCCATGAAATGGGTGACCAGCACAACGGTGACGCCGCGTCGTCTGACCTGCTCGATCAGGCTCCAGGTCTCGCGGCGGGCCAGCGGGTCGAGTCCCGTGGTCAGCTCGTCGAGGACGGCCACGCGGGGCGCGCCGACCAGGGCCAGGGCGATCGACAGCCGTTGACGCTGCCCGCCCGACAACTTGGCGAACGGGGTGTCGCGCTTGGACCCGAGCCCGACCTCCTCCAGTAGAGAGCGCCAGTCGGCCGGGCGGTCGTAGAAGGAGGCGTACAGATCGAGTGCCTCCCCGACGCGGAGCCTGTCGGGAAGCGAGCAGTCTTGCAATTGCACGCCCACCCGGCGCCGCACCTCGGCGCGATCTGTGCGCGGGTCGAGGCCGGTGACCGTGAGCGTGCCGCCATCGGGGGTGCGCAGGCCGCACAGGCACTCGATCGTGGTGGTCTTGCCGGCGCCGTTGCGGCCGACCACGCCGAACACCTCGCCCTCTCGGACGGTGAAGGACACTCCGTCGACCGCCGCACGCCCGCCGTACGCTTTGCGCAGGCCGGTGATCTCGATGATTTCCATGTCCACGACGCTAGAAAGCCGGTGAGCGCGGCGGAATGAACCTGTTTCCCCGGCTGAGGTGTACCTAGGTACACCCTGGAACGGCAGTCACGACCACTGCGGATCGCGGGTCCGATGGCGCAGACTTGACCGTATGCCACTCAAGACCACGCTCGTCGGCCTGGGGCGTTCCCTGGTGCTGTCCGCCCTGGCTGCGGTGAACGCCGTGCTCTTCGCGATGGCGGCGCTGGTCTTGCTGCTGTGTTTCGGCTTCGGCATGATCTTTCTGTTCCCGGCCGGCGTCCGCCTGATCCGCCGCCGGGCCACCCACGCGCGCAGGCTGGCCCTCGCCTGGGCCGACGTGCAGATCATCCCGCCCTACCGCCCGCCGCCGCCCCCGCCCATGCCGCAACGCGACGGCTGGTACCGCGAAGGCCGGAGCCTCTACCGCACGTCCATGGTGCCGAACTTCAACCGCACCTTCGCCTGGATGCTCAAAGATCCGGCCACCTGGCGCGACCTGGCCTGGCTGCTCGCCGAGACGCTGGCCGGCGTCCTGCTGGTCGCCCCGCCGCCGTTGCTGGTGGTGCTCGGCCTGGCGCTGGTGCCGCAGGGCCCGCTGTACGCCGTGATCGGCCTCGCGCTGGCCTCCGCCGGTCTGCTGCTGGCCCCGCGCATGGTCCGCCTCCACGGGTTGTGGACGCGGTGGCTGCTCGCCCCGACCCCGAACGCCCGCCTGACCAACGCCATCCGCCGGCTCGAGCAGGTGCACACCGAAGCGGTCGACACCCAGGCCGCCGAGCTGCGCCGCATCGAGCGCGACCTGCATGACGGCGCGCAGGCCCGCCTGGTGGCGATCGGGATGACCCTGGCCGCGGCCGAGGAGCTCATCGACTCCGACCCGCGGGCCGCCAAGGCACTGATCGTCAAGGTGCGCGAGGCGTCGGCGGCGTCGCTGATCGAGCTGCGGCAGCTCGTGCGGGGCATCCATCCGCCGGTGCTCGCCGAGCGCGGCCTCCGGGACGCGGTCCGGGCGCTCGCCCTCGACAGCCCGCTGGAGGTCTCGGTCAACGTGGAACTGCCGGTACGGCCCGAGGCTCCCGTCGAGTCCGCGGCCTACTTCGTGGTCAGCGAGTTGCTGGCCAACGCCGGCAGGCATGGCAACGCACGCCACGTGACGGTCGACATCAGCCGCCGTGGCGTGGCCCTGCGCATCACGGTCATCGATGACGGCCAGGGCGGCGCCGACCCGTCGCGGGGCAGTGGCCTGCGCGGCATCGAGCGCCGGGTGGCCGCCTTCGACGGCGTCCTCGCCTTGCACAGCCCCGAGGGCGGGCCGACGACCGCCAGCGTGGACATCCCTCGGGCTTTCGCCGGGCAGGGGGCGTGCGGCGCCGTCGTGCCCCGGTGGAAATATCGCCTGCTGGCTCTGCTGCTCGGATTGTGCTGGTTGCCGATGTTCCCGCAGGGGCTCGTCGCCATGGCCTTGAAGATCTTCCAGGTTGACGAGCGGAGCTGGTTCCTGGCCCTCTATCTCCCGGAGCCGTTCCAGTGGCCCATGATGGGCACCATGGTTCTCCTGGGTTCCGCCATGACCTACTACGCGTACCGGCTCTCCATCGAGATCAGGCAGGCCGAGGCGGGAGTGACCGTGTGAGGGTCGTCCTGGCCGAAGACCTCTATCTGCTCCGCGACGGCATGGTGCACCTGCTCCAGGCGCACGGGTTCGAGATCGTCGCGGCGGTGGAGTCGGGGCCCGAGCTGCTCAAGGCACTGCTGGACGAACGTCCCGAGGTGGCGGTGGTCGACGTACGGCTGCCGCCCACCTTCACCGACGAAGGGCTGCAGGCGGCGCTGGCGGCCCGTCGATCCATCCCCGGCCTTCCGGTGCTCGTCCTGTCCCAGCACGTCGAGCAGCTGTACGCCAGAGAGCTGCTCGCCGACGGCACCGGCGGCGTGGGCTACCTGCTCAAAGACCGGGTGTTCAATTCCACGCAGTTCGTCGACGCGGTGCGCCGGGTGGCCACCGGCGGCACCGCCATGGATCCCGACGTGATCGCGAAGCTGCTGGCCAGCAACGCCCGGCATGAGCCACTGGGGCGGCTCAGCCCGCGCGAGCGCGAGGTGCTCGAGCTCATGGCGGAAGGCCGGTCGAACGCCGCCATCGCTCAGCGGCTGTTCCTCAGCGAGAGCGCGGTGGCCAAGCACACCGCGAACATCTTCGCCAAGCTCGGTCTGGCCGCCTCCGACGATGACAACCGGCGCGTCCTCGCCGTCCTCGCCTACCTCAACGGCACCCGAGGCTGATCCGCACAGCGCAAGAGTGGGTGTGGTGCCGGGTTGGCGGATAAATGTCCGGGGCAGCCGCTACCTTGCCTGCAGGAGCAGAAGACCGAAGGGGATGGGCCGACGTGAAGATCCAGGTGAGTCGTGACGTGCTGGCCGACTCGGTGGCGTGGACGGCCCGCGCGTTGCCCGCGCGCCCGGCGGTGCCCGTGCTGTCCGGCATTCTGCTGGAGGCCCTCGGCGACGAGCTCGCGCTCTCCGCGTTCGACTACGACGTCTCGGCCCGCGCGGTGATCGACGCCGACGTGGCCGAGCCGGGCAAGGTGCTGATCCCGGGCAGGTTGCTCGCCGAGATCACCCGCAGCCTGCCGGCCGAGCCGGTGCAGATCGCCACCTCCGGTGCCGAGGCGGTGCTCACCTGCGGTGGCGCCGAGTTCGGCCTGGTCACCATGCCGGTGGAGGACTTTCCCAGCCTGCCCGCCATGCCGCCGAGGGCGGGCGCGGTGGGCGGCGGCGTCTTCGCCTCGGCCGTCGCCCAGGTGGCCGCGGCCGCCAGCCGCGACGCGACCCTCCCCATGCTCACCGGCATTCGCGTCGACATCGACGGCGCGAACGTCGCCATGGCGGCCACCGACCGCTATCGCATCGCGGCCCGTGACTTCCTGTGGCACCCTGAGCAGCCCGGTGTGCGGGCCGCGGTCATGGTGCCCGCCCGGGTCATGGTGGAGATCGGCCGTTCGCTGCGCGCGGGCGAGGTGTCGATCGGGTTCGGCGACGGTGTGGCCGGATTCGAGTGCGGCGGGCGCACCACCACGGTGCGACTGCTGGACGAGCAGTTCATCGACTATCGCGCCCGGCTGGCCGACACCTGGGCGATGCGCGCCGAGATCGCCGTGGCGCCGTTCGTCGAGGCCGTCAAGCGCGTCGCCCTGGTCGCCGAGCGTCACACCGCGATCCGGCTGTCGTTCAGCGAGGGGCAGGTGCTCGTGCAGGCAGGCGGCGGCGACATCGGCCGGGGGGCTGAGGCCGTCGCGGCCGAGCTGGACGGTGCGGACATCCAGATCGCCTTCCAGCCGCACTACCTGCTGGACGGCCTGGCCGGAGTGGAGACCGAGAAGGTTCGGCTGCACATGGCCTCTCCGACCCGCCCGGCCCTGATCACCGACGCGGACGACGACCCGGCCTTCCGCTATCTGGTGATGTCCCTGCGCCTGGCCTGACGCCGGGCGGCAGCCGCCACGTGCGCCTGGCGCGGACATGAGAAAGCCCGTCACCTGCCAGGTGACGGGCTTTTCGGACACGCGTGACAAACTGGTCAGTCGACCAGCTCCGGGGTCTCGGCGAGCGCGATGGCGATGTGCTCCATGCACGCGTACCCCGCGCGCTCGGCGGCCGCGGCGTCCCCGGCGGCGATGGCCCGCACGATGGCGTCGTGCGGGATGTGGCCGTTCTCCAGAGGCGTGCCCGCGGCGGCGATGCTGGCACGCAGCGCCGCGCTGAAGTCCTTGTACAGCTCGATCAGCACGCGGTTGTGCGTGGCTTCGACGACCGAGACGTGGAAGGCCAGGTCGGCCTCCACGAAGGCGTCGACCTCGCCCTCGGCCCACGCCTCCTCGCGCCGGAGCAGGGCGGCTTCGATGAGTTCGATGTCCCCTTCGGTGCGCCGTACGGCCGCGAGCCTGGCGGCCTCGACCTCCAGCGCGCGGCGGACCTCAAGGATCTCCAGTTGCTCGGCGGCTCGCAGGCGCCGCGCCATGGCGCCCGAGAGCTCGCTGGTGGCACGGACGTACGTGCCGTCACCCTGGCGGCATTCCAGCAGACCCGCGTGGGTGAGCGCCCGCACGGCCTCGCGGACGGTGTTCCGGCCGACGCCGAGCTGCTCGGCGAGGACCGTTTCCGTCGGGATCTTGGCATGCAGCCGCCAGGCTCCCGAGGTGATCTGCTCTTTGAGCTGCTCGATCACCTGGTCGACGAGGGAAGCCCGCTGCGCCGTACGCAGACTCACTGTCTGCCTCCTCCGGGTAACCAATCATCCTACGAGTCAATGATTGGTCGACCTTATTTATTCCACGGACTCCGCGCCAAATTCGCGGAGCCCTGGCGGGGGAGACCTACCGTGCGAACACCGCCGCAGTGACGGCACCGACGACGGTCGACCTGACCCCGACCGCTTCGAGTGCCCTACGATACGCGCGCGTCTGCCGCCCCCGGTCACCGGCCTTGCCCCAGAGGTCACCGAGTTCGCGCCAAACCTCGGCCACCGTCCGGTCGCGAACCGCCCCGGACACGGGCGCCGCCGTCAGCAGCTCCTCGGCGCGCTCCAGGTGGGGCGCGGCCTGGCCGTCGGACCGTGCCAAGGCGCTCTCGGCGAGCACCAGGTACGCGGACGCGGTGACGGTGCCCGCCACGTGGTCGGTGAGCAGCTCCAGTGCCTTGGCCGCGAGGTCGCCGGCCTCCCCGGCCGCACCGGACCGCAGGTGGACGCGGGACAGCACGACCAGGCTGTGCGCGTACTCCAGGGACTCGGAGGGCAGGGCCGAGAAGACCTCGGTGGCACGGGTGACCAGCTCGTCGGCGGTGCCGAGAGCGGAGTCGGCCCCGGACGAGGACAGCTGCGACCAGTGCATGGCGACCTTCGCCATCTGGACCGCGATGCGGGCGGGCCGGCCGGCGCTCAGCGCGTCGTCGGCGAACTGCACCGCGAGCGCGGAGTCTTCGCCCTCGGCGGCGGCGATGCTCGCCTGCCACAGCGAGAGCACCTCAGTCGTGCGGTTCATCGGCACCGGCACGCCGGTGGCGGTGAGCACCTGCTCGACGTACGGCAGCCCGATCTCGGCGTCGGCGAGCGCCGCGGCCAGGTCGACGGCGACCTCGCCGTGGAACAGCGACAGCTGAGTGGCCTGTTCCAGGGCCTTGCCCCCGAGGTCCCGGGCGCGCATCACGTCGCCGGCCCTGTGGTAGCACCGGCACAGCGCGACGGTCAGCGGCAGGTCGGCCAGGCGCTCGGGGTGAGCGGCGGCCTCCCGGCGCAGCCTCTCGTACGCCTCGACGGCGCGGCCGAGCTTGCCCTGCGCTTCGAGCGCACGTGCGCGGCCCAGGCGGGCGTGCGCGGCGAGCAGCGCGTTGTCCTCTCCCGCCGCCTTGACGATCTCCCCGAAACGCTCGGCGGCGAGGGCGGGATCGCCGTGGTAGAGCTCCAACTCGGCATGACGCAGGCCGAGTTCGGTGTCGATGCGCTGGCGCGGCTCGATCCCGTGGAGAAGGAACTCGGTGGTGCAGCCGAGGCGCTCCGCCAGGAGGCGGGCCACCACCGGCGTCGGCGTGCGCTTGCCGGACTCGATGAGTGAGACATAGCTGTCGGAAAGGTCGGGTCCGGCCAGCTGGGCCTGAGACATACGCCTGCTCAGACGCAGCCCGCGGACGCGATCACCGATGGTTCCCTGACTCGGCATGTGATCTCTTAAGGCGATGTTATGGTCAATGGTCTCGCCATGATGGCACGAAGCGGCCGAATCGGGTATACCCACGTCAAGAATCCGGAGGGGCAAGTCCGTCTCACCCCTCGGGATTCAGGACGAACCCGGACTAATCATCGTCGTCCGAACTGGGAAACAGCATCTGGCAAACCTCGAGGTACAAGGTCTCCGGGTACGGAATGTAGGGCACCGTCGAGAGCGCCTGGTCCTGACCGGCCGACTCCAGGACGAACTCGCCGTACCCGAGCATGCGGCCGAGCAGCGAGCGCTGGAAGCTCATGTCGGTCACCTTGCCGAGCGGCATCATCGCCACCCGGCGGGTGATTAACCCGGTTGTCAGGAGCATGCGTTTAGAGGTCACCACGAAGTAGTCGACGGACCACTCGGCCACTTTCCACACGAAGCGGATCAGTAACAGCAGCCAGGCCCACCAGACGATCACCAGTGCCTGGGAAGCCTGGTTGTCACCGAGCCACTTGCTCAGCAGGCCCGCCAGGACCAGGCCGCCGAAGACCTCGGCGACCGGCCGCAGCAGCACGGCCGGGTGGCGCCGCACCATGATGACCTGGTGTTCATTGGGCAGAAGGTAACGGTTGACCGAGGACGGAGCAGAGTCTCCGTGGGTCACCAGCCTCAAGTTAGCCTCGCGACGAATAGCGCCAGCGAATCCGCGGCGTTCACGACGGTGTCCATTGCCCCTCTGACCGCGCTCGCCGCATCAGCCGGTCTGGTGAACAGGTAGAAAGCCACAAACGCGATGGCTGTGTACGTGAGAACCTTCTTGACCTGCACTGCCGCCTCCGTTAACAAGTCACCCACTGCACCCACGGTATACATTACCCAGCCCTTTGGCTCGGTAAAGGCATCCCGACCCGACAGTCTGTGCGGGTCTGGATGTGACGTGTGTCACCCTCGTTCGCCGGCCACCGCGGCGAGCACCTGCAGGTGCTTGCGCGCGATGCGCTCGACGAGGCTCGGGTAGGCGTACCCGGTGACCTCCATCGCGCCGTGATGTGCCGCCTCGATGCAGCGGGTCACCGTCGCGGCGGGATGGACTCCGGCGAACTCGACCTTCAGCGCGGTCTCGACCTGTGTGTAGGCGTCAAAATCCGGCAGTTGGTCCATCGCTCTCCCCGGTGTGCGTCCACGGTCGGCTTGGACCGGGAACACAGTGACATCGTCATCACCCTGTGTACCCTCGTAAGCACACTATGTAACTAAGGGTGTGTCAACCTGGGGAAGAAGTAAGGAAAAACAATCAGACGACGCCGTACAACCGGTCCCCCGCGTCGCCCAGGCCGGGGACGATATAGCCGTGCTCGTTCAGCCGCTCGTCCAGGCTCGCGGTCACCACGCGTACGGGGTTGCCCGAGCCGGCGAAGACCTGCTCGAGGTGCGCGAGGCCCTCGGGGGCGGCGAGCAGGCAGAGGGCGGTGACGTCCTCGGCGCCGCGGGCGAACAGCAGCTCGATCGCGGCCGCGAGCGTGCCGCCCGTGGCGAGCATGGGGTCGAGCACGTAGCACTGCCGGCCGGAGAGGTCTTCGGGCAGCCGGGTGGCGTAGGTCTGCGCCTTGAGCGTGCCCTCGTCGCGGATCATGCCGAGGAACCCGACCTCGGCGGTGGGCAGCAGGCGGGTCATGCCGTCGAGCATGCCGAGGCCCGCGCGCAGGATGGGCACAACGAGCGGCACGGGACGTGCCAGGCGCACCCCGTGGGCGGGGGCGACAGGGGTGGAGACCGTCACGTCGGTGACCCGCACGTCACGCGTTGCCTCGTACGCGAGCAGGGTGACGAGCTCGTCGGTGAGCCGCCGGAACGTCGGGGAGTCCGTCCGCTCGTCCCGCAGCGTGGTCAGCTTGTGGGCGACGAGCGGATGATCAACGACGAGGGTCTTCATGGCTGCCAACGCTATCCCCTGCGACCGGGTGAACGGTACGAGCGGGCCGGTAACCCCCATCACGTGCAGACGCGCAGGCAGCGGCCGTCTTTGATCACAATTTGCCCGAGGGGCGTACGTGACGCCTGTGATTCTGGGAGCATTACCAACTGTAAGAACCGCGTCGGTGGGGTGAAGATGACAGACGTAGATGCTCTTGACTTCGCCATCGTGGTCTACCGCGAGGACGACCACTGGGAAGCCGAGATGTTGCCCGTGGGGCTCACCGCGGACCTCCACGGGCTGATCCATGCGCTGCGCCAGCAGCCGAGCATGGGGGCGACGATTGGCCTGGTCGCCGTGGGGGATGACTTCTTCGTGGCATTAAGAGTGTTCGGCGAGCGCGTCGACGTCTTCCTGTCCGACATCACCGCGGCCTGGGACTGGCCGCTGGCCCAGCAGGTGCTGGAGTACCTCGACGTCCCCGTGCCGGAGGAAGAGGAGCTCGACATGGTCCTCCCGGCCGGAGACCTGTCGATCTTCGCCGATCTCGGGCTCGACGAGATGGAGCTCGGCGCCCTCTCCGGTGACCTCGAACTGCTGCCTGACGAGGTGCTTTCCAGCATCGCCGCGCGGCTCGGGTTCTCCCAGCCGTTTGAACGTGCCGTCGACTCAGCCATCGGCTGACCTCGGGAGCCCCGATCATGCCCTCGAGACCTACCCACAGTGCTCTGTTCGCCGCGGCTTTCGTCCGCACTCCCGACGGGTGGAGCGGTGCCGAGGTCGACCTGACCAACGCCGAGATCGCCGACGATCTGGGCGACGCCGTGCAGGAGGCCCTCGGCCTGAACGGTGACGAGCTCACCCTGCTGTGCGTCGAGGTCGAGGACGAATGGTTCGCCATCGTCCGTTACCAGGACGACGCCGAGCCGCGTGCTTTCCTCTCCGACGCCCACGCGGCGGCCGGCGACGGCCTGGGTGAGCTGTTCAACGAGCTCGCCGGTGTCCTGGTGCCCGAGAAGGAATCCGATCTCGGCATCCGGCCGGCCGGCGACTTCGAGCTGCTCGGCGATCTCGGAGTGAGCGCTGAGGAGTTGCTGGAGCTGAGCATGGAGGAGGGGGTGCTCCCGGCCGACACCCTTTCGGTGATCGCGGAGAAGCTCTCCTTCGCCGATGAGCTCGACCGGCTGCACTAGCGCCGTGCGCAGATGCGGAGTTGCCGGGACGGCGTCGCGGGTACGTCCGTCCCGGTGAGCGACCAAGGGGAACCGGCGGAGTTCGAGCCTGCCATGCGGCTCGCCCTGGAGCAGGCCGCTCTGGCCGGGGCCCGCGGTGAGGTGCCGGTGGGTGCCGTCGTCCTCGGGCCCAGTGGTGAGGTGCTGGCCGTGGCGGGCAACGACCGTGAGGCGGGCGGTGATCCGACCGCGCACGCCGAGGTCCTCGCCCTGCGCGCTGCGGCACGGGAGCGCGGCGAGTGGCG
>NZ_BMNT01000028.1:0-76303 GCF_014646695.1 Sphaerisporangium melleum | reverse complement strand
GTTGAGCGGTTGCACGCTGGTGGTGACCCTCGAACCCTGCACGATGTGCGCGGGGGCGGCGGTGCTCGCCCGGGTCGACCGCATCGTGTACGGCGCCGCCGACGACAAGGCCGGCGCGGTCGGGTCTCTGTGGGACGTGGTGCGCGACCGGCGGCTGAACCACCGTCCAGAGGTCGTTCTCGGGGTCCTCGCCGCGGAGTGCGCGGCCGTTCTGCACGACTTCTTCGCCGACCGACGTCAATAAAACCGGCATTTGGTGCATATCAGACGATGGCCGCGCGCGAACAAGGGCTCGGATCCGGTAGGCTGCTCGGCGGTGGAGTCGCCTAGTGGCCGAGGGCGCACGCCTCGAAAGCGTGTGATGGGGCAACCTATCCGTGGGTTCAAATCCCACCTCCACCGCCACAGCGAAAGGCCCCCGGACCTCAGGGTCCGGGGGCCTTTCGCATCTCCGCGGCTTCCTGGTGGCCGCTCTCGGGCGGCTCGCACCCATCCGCGCCCGGCCTGGGGCCGAGCGGAGCGACTCGTGCAGCGGAGCGCGGAACGGACGGCTGCGAGCCGCCGCCTCAGAGCTTCTGGAAAGGCTCGGCGTAGACGAACGAGCCGCGGATCGCCGAGCTGTAGGCGGTCAGCGGGCGCGCCTGGAAGTGGAGGTCCCACCCGGGGTCCGGCGGGATGACGCCCAGCTCGGTGGCGCGGCGGAAGCCGAAGCGCGGGTAGTAGTCGCGGTGGCCGAGCAGTACGACGAGCGGCTCGTCGAGCGCGTCCGCCGCTCCGAGCACGGCGTGCATGAGCGCGTGCCCGACGCCGCGACGCTGGTGCTCCGGGAGCACCCCCAGCGGGCCGAGGCCGAGCACGGGGACGCCGTCCACGAAGGCCCGGGTGCAGACGACGTGCCCGATGACGCCGCCGTCCGCCGCGGTGGCGACCAGCGAGAGCGGGGGCGACCAGGCGTCGCAGTCCCGCAGCGCCTCCACCAGGCCCGCCTCGACGGTGCGGGCTCCGGGCGCGTCGGCCTTGGCGAAGGCGGCGTCGTGCACCCGCCGGATGGCGGGGGCGTCCTGTGGAAGTTCACGTCTCACCAGCATCCGCCCAGGCTCGCCATTCGGCCCGGCCCGGTCAACCGAATTACGCCTGCCGGACCGGCCGGCGGCCTGGGTACGAGTTGGGCGGACTGTTCACCTATCCGGCCACCTGCGGTCCCGGTTTTCCGGGTGATTCCCCACATTCATCGCAGGCGCTCTGCTTTGGGCTCCTGGTCATCGGACCGGCGCTATTGGGCCCCCATCTCGTCCGCGGCGGGAGCGACGCCGCCGGAGTCGTCCACTTGCAGCACCCGCGCGTGCAGAACGGAACGCTGGTGCAGGGCCGCGCGCAGGGCGCGGTGCAGGCCGTCCTCCAGATAGAACTCACCGCGCCACTGCACCACGTGCGGAAACAGATCTCCGTAGAACGTGGAGTCCTTGGCCAGCAGGGAGTGCAGGTCGAGCACCGCCTTCGTGGTGATCAAAGAGTCGAGCCTGACCTGCCGGGGCGGAATCTGTGCCCATTCGCGATGCGACAGGCCATGCTCGGGGTACGGGCGGCCATCACCGACTGACTTGAAGATCACCCTATGAGTTTAAGAGAGTTTTCCGGCATCGCATGCTTCAGCGGGTCGGTGCTGAAGCATGCGATCACCTCAGATGCCCCCGGAGAAGGTGTCGCACTTTCCCGGATCACCCGAGGTGTAGCCGGTGCTGAACCACTTCATCCGCTGCTCGGAGGTGCCGTGGGTGAACGCCTCCGGATCCACTCGGCCCTGGGCCTTCTCCTGGATGCGGTCATCACCGACGGCCGCCGCCGCGTCCAGCGCCTCCTGGATGTCGGTCTCGGTGAAGGGCTTCTCGTAGAAGCCGGTGTCCACGGCGTTCTTGGCCCAGACGCCGCTGTAACAGTCCGCCTGCAACTCCAGCCGGACCGAAGCGCTCTGAGCGCCCTGCTCGTCGCCCTGGACCCGCCCCATGGTCCCGAGGAGATCCTGCACGTGGTGGCCGTACTCGTGGGCGATGACGTACGCCTGCGCGAAGGGCCCGCCCTTGGCGCCGAACTTGCTCTGCAGTTCGTCGAAGAAACTCAGGTCGAGGTAGACGCGCTTGTCGCTCGGACAGTAGAACGGGCCGACCTGCGAGGAGGCCTGACCGCAGCCGGTGTCCACCGCCTGGCTGAACAGCACGGTCCGGGCAGGCGAGTACGAGCCGCTGCCGCCGCTGTCGAAGGCGTCGTTCCAGTACGCCTGGATGCTGTTGACGACGCCCACCACGCGGCAGTTCTCCGACTGGTCGGCGTCCGAGCCCTTCTTGCACTCCTGCGACAGGTCGGAGGTCGGCTGGACGCCTGTGGTGTCACCGCCGCCGGTGATGTCGCCGGGGTTGATCCCGAATATCAGGGCGGCGATGAGGGCGATGATGCCCGCCGCGCCTCCTCCGATGGCCAGCCCGCCACCGGGAAAGCCTCCGCCGCCTCGGTTCTCGACCTGGGAGGCGTCGAGTTTGACATCGTCACGGAAGTCCATCGGCCCGTTTCCTTCGCTCGGTCCGGGGGTTTCGTCCGTTCCTGCTGCCCTCCAAGGAAACGATCATGCGTCACCCGGGAAGATCCGCAGGTGAGGATGGTGCGCGGCGAACGTGACACGTGCCAATGCCGGTCCCTGCGTTGCCGGCACCTCCGCTCCGCGGGAGGGTCAAGGGCCGCACTGGCGAGCGCCAACGGACGGCCGTGTTCGGTCGTGCGCGGGCACCGGTTCCGTGATCGCGGACGACGGCGCGGCTAGCGTGACCAGCGAAGATCACTGCTGGTGATACCGGGGGTTGCCGTGGGTTTCCGTAACGAGGTCCCGCCGCCACGCCGCGACGACGACGCCCCGCGGGAGTGGGACGAGGGCGCGCCGCAAGGACGGGACGATGAGCCGGCTCCGATGTGCGACATGCCGCCTCCGGCATACTTCGTCCGCAGTCTTCCGATCATGCCGGTGATGGCATGGCTGCGGACGTGGGCCACCGCGCGCGGTCCGTTCGTGGCGGGTCTGGTGCTCGCTTTCGCGGCCGGTGTCGGCGTCGCCCTCGGCCTGCGCCCCGCCTGCACCCCCACCCCCGGCGCCGCCCCCGTCCCCGCGCCACCACCTCCCGCCACCACGGGTTGGGTGTTGAGAAGCACACGATGACGGCATGGAGACGCGGAACAGCTTCGGGAGGCCGCGGAAGCCGATGGCGGCGGGTGGACCAGGAGACGACGAGGCATCCGATCCGTGAGATCGAACCTGAGAGCGTCTGGTGCCGAGGCAAGTCGTCAGGGAATGGCCTTGGACGGACAGGCGCCGGCCGACCGAGACGGGAACTGAGACGGAAATGCACGAAGGCCCCGGTTGGATCGACCGAGGCCTTCGTGTTCTTGCTGCTCAACCAAGCGCGGAGGATAGGAGATTCGAACTCCTGAGGGGTTGCCCCCAACACGCTTTCCAAGCGTGCGCCCTAGGCCAACTAGGCGAATCCTCCGTCGAGAAGCTTACCGGACTCTGGAGGGCGTCGAGACCATGCGGAGGGCGACGAAACGGTCTCGGTCTTCCTGCCAGGGCTGCCCCGAGCACTGCCGCGCACGGCTAGACTGTCATCGGACCCCTCGCACGGCGTCATCCTGTGAACCTCCCCAGGGCCGGAAGGCAGCAAGGATAAGCGGGCTCTGTCGGGTGTGCGAGGGGTCTCTTCGCTGGGAGCCTCAAGGCGGTGTGGTCCGATGATCACGACGATCTACGCATATGACCCTCAGGGCGCTCCGGTGACCAGTCACTCCGACCCCCTAGGCGAGGAGACGGCATGAGTCTCGCTCTCTACCGCAAATACCGGCCTGGGACGTTCGCCGAAGTCAAGGGTCAGGAGCACGTCACCGAGCCGCTGCGGCAGGCGCTCAGCACCGGCCGCATCAACCACGCATACCTGTTCAGCGGCCCGCGCGGCTGCGGCAAGACCTCCAGCGCGCGCATCCTCGCCCGCTCGCTGAACTGCGAGAAGGGCCCGACGCCCGACCCGTGCGGCGAGTGTGAGTCGTGTGTCGCGCTCGCGCCCACCGGGCCGGGGCACCTGGACGTCATCGAGATCGACGCCGCCTCGCACGGTGGCGTGGACGATGCCCGCGACCTGCGTGAACGCGCCTTCTTCGCTCCCGTCTCCGCGCGCTTCAAGATCTACATCATCGACGAGGCGCACATGGTGACCCGCGAGGGGTTCAACGCGCTGCTCAAGCTCGTCGAGGAGCCCCCGCCGCACCTGAAGTTCGTCTTCGCGACGACCGAGCCGGAAAAGGTCATCGGGACCATCAAGTCCCGCACCCACCACTATCCCTTCCGGCTCATGCCGCCCGCGACCCTGCGGCAACTGCTGGAGGAGATCCTCGGCTCCGAGTCCGTGCCGTACGAGCCGGCCGCGCTTCCCCTGGTCGTGCGCGCGGGCGCCGGGTCGGCGCGTGACTCGCTGTCGATCCTGGACCAGCTCCTGGCAGGTGCGGACGAGTCCGGCATCACCTACGCGCGAGCGGTGTCCCTGCTGGGATACACCGACGGAGGGCTGCTCGACGAGATCGTCGCGGCGTTCGCCCGGCGGGAGGGAGCTGCGGTCTTCCAGGCGGTCAACCGGGTGATCGAGGGCGGCCACGACCCGCGCCGGTTCGCGATGGACCTGCTGGAACGTTTCCGCGACCTGGTCATCCTCGCCAACGTCCCCGAGGCGGCGGGCAGCGGCCTGCTGGATCGTCCCGCGGACGAGCTGGAGCGGCTGGCCGAGCAGGCCGCGTCGATGGGCCCCGCCGAGTTGACCCGGGCGGCCGAGGTGTTCAACGCCGGCCTGACCGAGATGCGCGGCGCGGCCTCTCCGCGGCTGATGCTGGAGCTCATGTGCGCCCGCGTCCTGCTGCCGGCCGCCGACCAGGGCGAGACCGCGCTGCTGACCCGCCTTGAGCGGCTCGAGCGCGGCGGCCTCGCCACCATGGCCGTGCAGCCGGCCGCCGCGGTCCCCCCTCCGGGCGGGATGGCCGGCGCGGTGCCCGAGCCGCCGGACGCCGGGGCGCGCCCCTCGCAGCCGGGTCAGTCGAGGCAGGCGGCGCCGGGTCAGGGGCAGCAGGCCGAAAATCGTCCGCCCGCCGTGCGTGCGCCCGCGGACGACTGGCCGGCGCCCGCACGCACCGGCGCACCCCAGGTCGCCACCCAGAGCAACGGGGCTCCCCCCGCGCAGGCGGCGGTGCCTGCGGCACCATCGGTCCAGGCCGGGGCCGGCGCTCTGCAGCACACCTGGCCGCAGATTCTCGACGTGCTCAAGCAGCGCTCGCCGGCGGTCTGGGCGAACGTCAACACCAACTCGCAACTGGCCGGCGTCGAGGGCAACACCGTCACGCTCGGGTTCACCCAGGTCGGCGCCATGCGCAACTTCGTCAACGGCGGCAAGGACGCCGTCGTCGCGGCGGCCATCGCAGCGGTGATGGGCGGCACCTGGCGCGTCGAGGCCGTCGTCGGCAACGCGCCGGCCGGTGCCGCCCCCGCGGCTCCCGCGCGCAGCGCCCCGGCGCCGAGGACGACCCCCGCGCGTCAGGAGAGCGCCCCGGCGCCGCAGCAGCCCTCGACGGCGGCGGTGGCCGCCCCCGCGCAGAATCCCGCGCAGGGCCGTGCGCAGGCCCCGGCGCAGCGGCCGGCCGTCGCCCCGGCTCCGTCCGACGAGCCGTGGCCGGACGCGCCGCCTCCCGACGACGAAGGTCCCGGCCCCGGGCACTCCACCTCGGGTACGGGGTTCGCCGCTGCCCGTTCGGCCGCTCAGGCCGCGGCGCAGGCGGGCCCACGGCAGGCCGCCGCGGCGGGCTGGCCGGACGCCGTCCCGCGCCGTACGGGGCCGGCGACGGTGGAGGCCGACGAGGTCGACCCGGACAACGACGCGGACGCCGACACCGACGCGCTCACCGGCATGGCCTTGGTCGCGCGCGAGCTCGGCGGCCAGGTCATCGAGGAGATCGACCACAGCTAGTGCGCCGTCCACGAAGGTTGACCGGGTCGGACGCCGTAGCCGGCGCCGGCATCGCCGTACCACCACCCGCCGACCCGGCGCCGATGACATCCGGCACATGGCCGGAACGTGGAGTCGCGCCCCAGTGAACGTATGCGGTCACCGCACTAGCGCGGTGATCAGCGGGTGGACGGTGGGGCGTTCAAGTGGTCTTGGGGTGATACATGCCGGTGCTTGACGCCGTGGCCGTGCCGCTTCTGCGACGCTGGAGTCGCCCACCGGGGCGGAGGGATGCGACCAGCGCCAGTGCAACATCCGTGGCAAACCCCGTAGGCTCGTGCCACACGCGAAGCCATGAGGAGCGCACGATCGTGAATCCAGGTGATGTCAACCTGCAGCAGTTGCTCGAGCAGGCGCAGCTCATGCAGCAGCAGCTCGCGACCGCACAGCAGGAGCTCAACGACGCCGAGGTCGAGGGGACCGCGGGCGGCGGCCTGGTCGTCGCCACGGTCAACGGCAGTGGCGAGCTGCTGGAGCTGAAGATCAGCCCCAAGGCCATCGACCCCGGAGATCCGCAGGAGACCGCCGACACGATCGCCGACCTGGTGATCGCTGCGGTACGCGACGCCGTCCGCGCGGCGGCCGACCTCCAGCAGGAGAAGCTCGGCCCGCTCGCCCAGGGCCTCGGCGGGGGCGGATTCCAGCTTCCGGGGTTCTGACCGACATGTACGAAGGGGTGGTCCAGAACCTGATCGATGAGCTGGGCCTGCTGCCCGGCGTCGGTCCCAAGAGCGCGCAGCGGATCGCCTTCCATCTGCTGTCCGCCGATCCGGCCGACGTCAAGCGGCTGGCGCACGTCTTGCTGGAGGTCAAGGAGCGGGTCCGGTTCTGCCGCGTGTGCGGGAACGTCGCGGCCGAGGAGGAGTGCCGGATCTGCCGGGACACCCGGCGCGACCCCCATGTGATCTGCGTCGTCGAGGAGTCCAAGGACGTCGTCGCGATCGAGAAGACCCGCGAGTTCCGCGGGCGCTACCACGTGCTGGGCGGGGCGATCAGCCCGATCGAGGGAGTGGGCCCGGACGATCTGCGCATCCGCGAGCTGATGGCGCGGCTGGCCGACGGGCAGGTCACCGAGCTGATCCTCGCGACCGATCCGAACCTCGAAGGGGAGGCGACGGCCACCTATCTCGCCAGGTTGGTCAAACCGATGGGTTTGAAAGTGACACGATTGGCCAGCGGTCTGCCAGTGGGCGGAGACCTCGAGTACGCCGATGAGGTCACCTTGGGCCGCGCTTTCGAAGGACGGAGGCTGCTGGATGTTTGACGAGTGGAACGCCATGGCGGATCGCATCGCCGCGCATGCCCAGAACTATCTCGACGGTCTGACCAGGCTGGCGAGCGGCGAGGGTGGTGACGCCATGTTGCCGATGCTGCTCGTCGAGGTCTCCCAGGTCAGCCTGGCGGGTGCTCAGCTCGGGGCGGCCGAGGACGTCATCCTGCAGGGTAACTTCGAGCCGGCGACCGGTCCCGATCCCGATCTCGACGGCGTGCGTACGGAGCTGGCCACCCGTCTCGGTCCGGTGGACGTCTACGCCGAGGTCTTCGACCCGTACAAGGACACCGTGGTGACCGCCTACCGGCTGTCGGACGACCTGGCGGCCGTCGCGGCCGATCTGATCCACGGTCTCGGCCACTACCGCGCGGGGCGTCCGCTGGAGGCGCTGTGGTGGTGGCAGTACTCCTACTTCAACACCTGGGGCAACCACGCGGGCGCGGCGATGCGCGCGTTGCAGGCCCTGGTCGCCCACACCCGGCTGGACGTCGTGGAGGAGACGACGCCGGCCTGATGACGTCCGGTGGGCCGGTCTCGCACTCGAGGCCGGCCCCCTCGCATCCCGTCGGCCGCCCTGGGTTTCTCCGCGGATTTTCCGGGGCGACAGGCCGGCGAGTTTTCCACAGATTCTGGCTTTTCACAGGTCACTGGTGCTGGTTGTCCACATGCTGGGCTAAATAAGTGGGTGCTCCAGGTGCCGCCAGTAGACTGTGAGCTCCGCATACTGAACCTTTGGGAGACATCCCGTGGCGCTCGTTGTCCAGAAATACGGTGGTTCCTCCGTCGGCGACGCCGCCCGCATCAAGCGGGTGGCCCAGCGGATCGTCGCGACGAAAAAAGCCGGCAACGACGTCGTGGTCATCGTCTCGGCGATGGGCGACACGACCGACGAGCTGCTCGACCTCGCCCAGCAGGTGAGCCCGGTGCCCCCGGGGCGCGAGCTCGACATGCTGCTCACGGCGGGCGAGCGCATCTCGATGGCGTTGCTCGCGATGGCCATCGCCAACCTGGGTCACGAGGCGCGCTCGTTCACCGGCTCCCAGGCCGGCGTGATCACCGACTCCACCCACGGCAAGGCGCGCATCATCGACGTGACGCCGGGCCGCATCCAGGAGGCCGTCCGCGCCGGGCAGATCGCCATCGTGGCCGGCTTCCAGGGCGTCTCCCAGAACACCAAGGACATCACGACGCTCGGCCGGGGTGGCTCCGACACCACGGCGGTGGCCCTGGCGGCCGCCCTCGCGGCCGACGTCTGCGAGATCTACACCGACGTGGACGGCATCTTCACCGCCGATCCGCGCATCGTCCCCGCCGCGCGCCAGATCCCCCGCATCTCCTATGAGGAGGCGATGGAGATGGCGGCCTGCGGCGCCAAGATCCTGCACCTGCGCTGCGTGGAGTACGCCCGGCGGTTCGACCTGCCGATTCACGTCAGGAGCTCGTTCAGCAGCAGGGAAGGCACATGGGTCGTCTCCGATCCCGACACTGAAGGAACCGAGATGGAGCAGCCGATCATCTCCGGCGTCGCGCACGACCGGAGCGAGGCAAAGATCACTGTCGTCGGGGTGCCCGACAAGGTCGGAGAGGCCGCGGCCATCTTCCGGACGCTCGCGAACGCCGAGATCAACATCGACATGATCGTGCAGAACATCTCGGCCGCCACCACCGGGCGCACCGACATCTCCTTCACCCTGCCCGCGGCCGACGGCGCCGCCGCCCTGACCGCGCTCAAGCGCATCCAGGAGCAGATCGGGTTCGAGAAGATCCTCTTCGACGACCAGATCGGCAAGGTGTCGCTGGTCGGCGCCGGCATGCGCTCCCACCCCGGCGTGACCGCCACCTTCTTCGGCGCGCTGGCCGACGCGGGCGTCAACATCGAGATGATCTCCACCTCCGAGATCCGCATCTCGGTCATCGTCGGTCAGAACGAGGTCGACTCGGCGGTCGCCGCCGCTCACCGGGCCTTCGACCTCGACGCCGACCAGGTCGAGGCCGTGGTGTACGGAGGCAGCGGACGATGAGTGAGCAGCACACCGGTGATAGGAGCGATCGGGCAGTGAACGCCAAGCCGACCCTGGCCGTCGTGGGCGCCACCGGCGCCGTCGGCACCGTGATGCTGGACATCCTGTCCGGCCGCCCCGACGTCTGGGGGGAGATCCGCCTCATCGCCTCGCCCCGTTCCGCCGGCAAGAAGCTGGTGGTCCGTGGCCGGGAGGTCGAGGTCATCGCGCTCTCGCCCGAGGCGTTCGACGGGGTCGACGTCGCGATGTTCGACGTGCCCGATGAGGTGTCCGCGGAGTGGGCGCCGGTCGCCGCCTCCCGTGGAGCGGTCGCCGTGGACAACTCCGGCGCCTTCCGCATGGACCCCGACGTGCCGCTCGTGGTGCCCGAGTGCAACCCCGAGGCGATTCGCCGGCGGCCCAAGGGCATCATCGCCAATCCCAACTGCACGACCCTGTCGATGATGGCCGCCCTCGGCGCGCTGCACCGGGAGTACGGCCTGCGTGAGCTGGTCGTCGCGTCCTACCAGGCGGTCTCCGGCATGGGCGTGGCCGGCCCCGAGCGGCTGTACGACGAGATCGCCGCGGTGGCGGGCAACCGCACCATCGGCACGGTGGCCGGCGATGTCCGCAAGGCCGTGCCCGACCTGGTCGGCTCGCCGTTCCCGGCTCCGCTGGCGTTCAACGTGGTGCCGGCCGCGGGCTCGCTCAAGGAGGACGGCTGGTTCTCCGAGGAGCTCAAGGTCCGCAACGAGTCCCGCAAGATCCTCGGCATTCCCGACCTCAAGGTCTCGGCGACCTGCGTCCGGGTGCCTGTGGTCACCACCCACTCGCTGGCCGTGCACGCGACCTTCGCCGAGCCGGTGAGCGTGGCGGCAGCGCGCGCGGTGCTCGAGGCGGCCCCGACGGTCGTCGTCCTGGACGACCCGGCGAACAACGTGTTCCCGACGCCCGCCGATGTCGTCGGCACCGACCCGACCTACGTCGGGCGCATCCGCCAGGCGCTGGACTTCCCCAACACGCTCGACATGTTCGTGTGTGGCGACAACCTCCGCAAGGGGGCCGCGCTGAACACCGCCGAGATCGCCGAACTGGTCGCGGCCGAGCTCACCGCCGGCTGAACCCACCGGTCCACCGCGCACCGGCCATGGGTGAACCCGTGGCCGGACCGGTGGACCACCGGCCGGCCCGATCGCCGGCACCGGCAGCCGGACCGGTAAGGCCTCGCGCGCACGGCCCGGCCTGTGCTCCAAGCAACCCCGGCGCCCTCGTGGTGTTCGACGCCACCTCGCCGGCGCGCTGGGAACAGCATGGGGCCGTCGCGGCGATCGGCCGATCCGGTTGTGATCCATCCGGCAACGGAGCGGTTCGCCCGTCTGCGCCCATGACCCGTCATGAGCCGAGTCCGCCGGTCACAGCACCGCGTGACGCCGGGCCCTATGACGGGGCCAGGCCTTCCTCCCGTTCGGCGATCCGGACGCCGGGACGCCGTGACGCGCCTCGTACGGCCACCAGGCGGGTCACCGGAAGGTGATGTCCCAGTGGCTCGGCTCGTTGGCGTAGATCATGCGGCCCTGCGGGCGGTTCTCGTAGTAGAGCCGGGCGCCGTCGCCGCGTACCGGTCCGGCCTGCTTGCGTCTGATGAACCGGTCGATGCACCGGTTGTGCGCCACGTCGATCTTGTAGCCGGTGCCGTGACTGCGCGGACCGCCCGCGTGGCCGGTCTCGGTGCCTCCCGTGACGAGGATGTCGCAGCCGCTGCGGCGCTTGAGGTTGACCAGGCCCCACAGCGTCTGCAGCCGTACGGTCGCCAGGGAGGTGCACGAGGACCGGTGCCGGCTCACGCAGTTGCCCGACGACCGCCACCGCAGGCCCGCGTGCCGCATCCGGCGCGCGGCCGGGGCGTGCGGCAGTCGCAGCGCCCCGAACGCCAGATGCTGCCGCCAGAGCACCGGGGCGACCATGCCGGTGGCCAGAACCCGCCGCCTAGCCGCCAGGCGTGCCGTCAGAGCCCGCCGCGCCTTGGCCGCCTGGCGTGCGGGCAGAGCCCGCCGTGCCTTGGCCTGACGTGGAGGCAGCGCGCGTGCCTTGGCGGCCTGGCGTACGGCCGGAGCACGGCGCGCCGTGGCCGAGTGACGCGCGATGGCCTGCTTCGCGATGGGCTTGTGCCGTGCGACCTGCTGTACGCGGGGTGTCCGCCGCGCCGCCCGGGACGGCGCCGCCTCGGGTGAGGCCGGTCGCATGACTTCCGCCGCCTCTCGTGCCGTCGTCTCGGGCATGGTGGGCGTCCGCTGGGCGGCTCCCTGCACGCGGGTGGTCTCCTGCGCGGCCCGCGGTGCGGCGGAGACGGCGGAGGCGCCGGTCGTCGCTGTGGTCCGCAGGGCGGGCGCCTCCCGCTTGCGCACGCTCGCCCGGGAGGGTGTGGCTCGGCGGACGGCGGCGGGGATGAGCCTGGCCGACCCCGCCGGGACGATCACCTGGGGTGCGCCGGCGTCGGCCGGCAGGCCGGTCACCGCGCCGGACGACGTCGCCTGGAGGCCGGCCGCGCCGGTCCTGACGGACGACGGCTCGGCGGCATTCGCGTCCCGCGTACGGGCCGGGAGGCTCCGCGCGGTGCCGGTGGCACCGCGTGCCGCGACGGAGGCCAGGACCGCGGTGTACCGCGCCGCGCCCGCGCCGGACCGTGCGGCCGCAGCCTCGGCGCCGGTGGTACGCGCGCCCGCCGGAAGCCGGGACGTGCTCGTCTCGGCGCGCAGGTCGTGCAGCCGGGTCGCCGTGGCCCCGGGGTGTCGCTGGTCCGGCGCGTGACGGGGACCCGCCACGCCGCCCGGCCGCGAAGCCGCGGCGAAGGCCGGTGCCGTGTCCAGCGCCGTCACGGTGATCTGCACGGTGAGCACCGCGCAGGCACCGAGCCACGCCGCTCCCCGAGTGCATGGATGTACACCCATAGTGATCCTCTGTCGCAGGGCGCCCCTCCGCCAAGGAGATCTATCCCACCCGCGCAAAGTGCTGACTCCACTACTCTGCGTGTTTTTGCGGGAAATTGGCGGGCAAGCTGTGCGTCTGTGACCATGGGCCGCTCCGGGCCGTACAGTGGCCACGTGGCGGAGTCGGCGCCGAGGGCGCGCGGGGGAGAGAAGACCAGGGAGGTCATCGTCGAGACGGCTCTGCGCCTGTTCCGGGAGCGGGGATACGAGGCGACGACGATGCGGGCCATCGCCGCCGAGGCGGGGGTCTCCGTGGGCAACGCCTACTACTACTTCTCCTCCAAGGAACAACTGGTCCAGGCCTACTACGACCGGGCGCAGTGCGAGCACGAGGCCGCCTGCCGGGAGCTGCTGGTGACCGAGCGCAGGTTCGCGGCCCGGCTGAGCGGGGTGCTGCGCGCGTGGGTGCAGGTCTCGGAGCCGTATCACGCGTTCGCCGTGAAGTTCTTCAAGCACGCCTCGGAGCCGAGCAACCCGCTCAGCCCGTTCAGCGGCGAGTCGGCGCCGGCCCGCGAGGCGGCCATCGCGATCTACCGCGAGGTCGTCGAGGGCTCCGCCGACCGCATCGACGCCGAGCTGCGTAAGGAGCTTCCCGAGCTGCTGTGGCTGTCCTCGATGGGCGTGGTGCTGTTCTGGGTGCACGACACCTCGCCGGGATGCGAGCGTACGTACCGCTTGATCGAGGTCATGGTCCCGCTGATCGATCGGCTCGTGGGCCTCTCCCACCTGCCCGGGCTGCGCGGGGTGACCAAGGACTTCATCACCGCGATGCGCGAGCTGCGCGCCTGACCCCGCTACGGGGCCGTCCGCGGCCGAGCGGGCCGGGGGAGGAAGCTCGCCGTCCCGGCTCACCCGTGTCATGACCGGCCGGGAGATGACGGCAGCGGGCCACACCGGACGAGGTGACGAGCCGTTCGCGCCAGGGGACGGGAGGGCCGGTCCGGTGCGGGGCAGGCGCACGTCGAGAACGGCGTGACGATCACTGTGCCGGTGCCGATCGGGGGGGCGATGCGTCCCGCGATCCGGCGTCCGCCACACGTCGCGCTGGTAGGGCCCGGCCCACGCCGGCTGCTCGTCCTGACCCGTTCGATGCCGGGGCGGAATCCAGTGGCGCGGCTGGAGGGCGGGTGGAACCTGGTGGCACGGGCCGTGCGTTATGGGGGTGCGGGGAGGGGTAGTCGCGATGGTCGACGAGTCCGACCTCGTGTGCGTCCCTGGCACAGACGGAGGTGGCCCCATGAGCAAGGCTTCCCGCGCGGCCGCGGCCTACCGCGCCTATCAGGAGGTCAACCGGCCCGGTTCGCCGGGGCTGATGGCACGGGTGCGGGCGCTGCCGAGGATGATCGGCGGCGCGTTGCGCGGTGAGTACTCCGAGCTGGGCAAGGGCAAGCTGGCCCTCATGGGGCTCGGTGTGCTCTACATCGTCTCGCCGGTGGACGTGCTTCCCGACTTCCTGCCGGTGATCGGTGTGGCGGACGACTTCGGCGCGTTCCTGTGGCTGATGTCCTCCCTGCTCGGCGAGAGCGGCCGCTACCTCGACTGGGAGCGCAAGCGGGTGCGCGGCGAGGTCTCCTGACCCGTCTCGCTCCCAAGGCCCGGCCCGGCCTGCTCGTGGCCGTGTGGCGCCCTGGAGCGGCCCGCCCGGCTGGTGAGGGCCGGGCGGGGGTGTCAGTCTTCGCCTTCCCTCAGGAGCCAGGCCCGGGAGGGGAGGGGGTGGCCGAAGAGACGGGCGGCGTTCCCGTAGGCGACCCGGCCGATGTCGGCCGGGGGCAGGCTGCCCAGGTTGCGGGCGAGCGCCTGCTGGACGTTCGGCCAGGTGGACTCCGAGCGGGGGTAGCCGCTCTCGAGCAGGACGTGCTCGAGGCCGACCGCCAGCCGCACCCCGGACAGGGCGTAGTCGTCCAGGGTGCCGAAGTAGAAGTTGCGGCGCAGCACCTCGCTCGGCTTGAGGCCGCCCTCCCAGGTGGCCTCACCCGCGACCGGGTGGTCGAGGGCGTAGTCGGCGCGTGAGGCGAGCATGGGCAGCCAGCCGACGCCGCCCTCGACGATGAGGATGCGCAGCTTGGGGAAGCGCAGCGGGATGCCGGACCAGAGCCAGTCGGCGCAGGCGAACATCGCACTGGCCGGGATCATGGTGGTGATGGCCTCGATCGGGGTGTCCGGCGAGGGCACCGGTGACCAGGACGAGGCGCCGGTGTGCAGGCAGACCACGGTGCCGGTCTCTTCGCAGGCCGCGAAGAACGGGTCCCAGTGACCGGTGTGGATGGACGGCAGCCGCAGGCGGGTCGGGAACTCGGGGAAGACCACCGCCTTGAACCCGCGGGCGGCGTTGGCCCTGATCTCCTTGGCCGCGACCTCGGGGTCGGGCAGCCAGGGGAGCTGCAGGGCGATGATGCGCTCGGGATAGGTGCCGGCCCACACGTCGCAGTGCCAGTCGTTCCAGGCGCGGGTCAGCGCGAGGCCGAGGTCCTGGTCGCGGGTCTTGGCGAACGCCATGCCCGACTGGACGCCGAGCATGCCGGGAAAGCTGAGGGCGGCCCAGACCCCGGCGATGTCCATGTCCTTGATGCGTGCCTCGATGTCGTGGAACCCGGGCCGCATCTCCTCGTAGCGCATGGGCTCGAGCGTCCACTGCTCGCGTGGCAGGCCCGCGCCGGCGTCTATGCCGGCGGCCGAGTAGGTGGCACCTCCGTACCGCCACACCTGATGGCCCGCTTCGGTCTCCACGACCTTGGGGGCCATGTCGACGTACCTCTCGGGGAGCCGGCCCTCGAAAAGGTCCGGTGGTTCGATCAGGTGATCGTCGACGCTGATGATCACGTAATCTCGCCGCCTCGGCTCGGGGTCAGGGGGCAGCGACAGGTTCACAGGGAAAACCGTATGCCGCAGGAATAACACGAGACAAGCTGGGAGGTCTCCGGTTGGTATCCGTTCGCACGCGTAGCGGTGTACGGCGTCGTGAGAGCCCTTACCGAAAGCGTGACGATTACGACAAGTAGCCAGTCATCGGGCGTGGTGCACCGGTGCCGAACGGTGCTGGCGCACCGGGCGTCCCACCTCCTCGGTACGGGGGGCCGAGCCTGGGGTCAGGCCGGTTACCGTCCGTGCGCGCGAAGGTCAGTGGCCCGGAGCGGGGACGGGACCGGTGCCGGTGCCGGGCTGGGCTGCTTCGCGTTCGGCCCGCAGGTCGTGGGCCTCGCGGCGGATCAGCGTGAACCAGCCGCCGATCGCGATGGCGATGAACACCCACCACTGCACGGCGTAGGCGAGGTTGAGCCCGCCGCCCCCGCCGATGTCGGGCTCGGGCACCGGTTCTGGCGCGGTGGCGGCGGCCGGCCGCTGCTCGGTCAGCTCGACGTACCCGCCGAAGAGACGGTACGGCACCGCCGTGCCGAGCTTGGCGGTGTCGATCAGCAGGACCTGGCGGGGCGGCAGCCCGGTGCGGTCGGTGATTCCGGTGCTGTCCTCGGTCTCCGCCGGGCGTAGCCGGCCGGTGACAGTTACCTCACCCGAGGTCGGCGGCGGCACCTCGGGCGCGGCGTCCGCCGTGGGCCCCATCTTCACCCATCCCCGGTTGACGATCACCGCGGTGCCGTCGGCGGTGACCAAGGGCGTGAGCACGTAGAACCCCGGCCGGCCGCTCTGCGGGCGGCGCCGGACCGTCATCTCGTGGGCGGCGTCGAACCGGCCGGTCGCGGTGACCGTACGGAACTTCACGGCGTCCGGCACCGTGCCACCTGGGCGATCGAGCTCGGTGAGCGGGACCGCCGCCGCGGCGAGGTTGGCGCTCGCCCGCTCGCTCGTCCGCGACCTGTCCTCGAACCGCCCGTACTGCCATCGGCCCAGGAAGACGAACGCGGGGATGAGCAGCAGGACCAGCAGGTGGAACGCCAGCCAGCGGGGCCGCAGGAGGAACCGGTACACGCCTCTCAGCCTAGGCAGGCCGGTGGGTGGTCCGGGATCCAGCCCGGAGGTGGTGGCCGTGTCGGCGGTCATCCCGGAGTTCATGATCTTTTCGAACCGGTCGCGGACCGCCGGGGCATCGCGTACGGTCGTACAGGTTTCAATCCATGGCATACCGCTCTGTCTCGCAGGAGCAGTCTCGTACATGACCGCGCACTCTCTCGCGCTGCCGCCGGCCGCGCAGCACCCGGTGTTGCCGAGGCTCTCCGTCCTGATCAAGCATGCGGCACCTCGGGTGCTGGAGGGCATGATCCTGCCGGTCGCCGTGTTCTACGCGGGGCTGCTGCTGGCCGGGGTCCACGGCGGGCTGGTCATGGCGGTGGCCTGGGTGTACGGAGGGGTCGCGCTCCGGCTGGTCCGGCGGCAGAAGGTCCCCGGCACGGTGCTGCTGGCGATGCTGGCGATCACCGTACGGGCGGCGCTGGCCCTGATCACCGGAGACGTGGTCATCTACTTCCTGCAGCCGACGCTCGGTGTGTTCGCGGCCAGCCTGGCCTTCCTGGCCACGGCCGCCACCCCCCGCCCGCTGATCCAGCGCGTCACCACCGACCTGGTGCCGCTGCCCGACCACCTGGTCCGCCACCCGGTGATGCGGCGGTTCTTCGTGCACCTCTCGCTGCTGTGGGGAACCGTGCAGTTCGTCAACGGCTCGCTGAGCCTGTGGCTGCTGTTCAGCGAGTCCATCGAGACCTACCTGATCGTCAGGACCTCCGCGGTGGCGGTCCTGATGGTCCTGGCCGCCGCCGCCTCGCTGCTGGCCTTCAAACGGGTGCTGCGCGTCGTGCAGCATCGGATCTGAGGCCCACTCGCCGCACGGGACGGGCCGGCGCGCGACCGCTCGTCAGCCGGCCAGGCGGGCGCCCGGGCCGGGCCGGGGGGAGACCTCGCGGGCCGAGGAGACCTCGTGGCCCTCGGTGCAGCGCATGTGCAACTCGACGGGCGCGCCGCAGTCACGGTGGGTGAGCAGGACCGGAGGCCCGTCCGGGTCCGCCGTGTGACGGTCACCCCAGTGCATCAGGCTGACCATGATCGGGTAGAGGTCGAGCCCTTTCTGGGTGAGGCGGTACTCGTGCCGCCCGCGGCTGCCCGGCTCGCGGTAGGGCACCTTGCGCAGCAGGCCCTCCTCCACCAGCCGGGTGAGCCGGGCGCTGAGCACCTGCCGTGGGGCATGCGTGCCGGCCTGCATGTCCTCGAAGCGGCGCACTCCCCGGAAGGCCTCTCTGAGCACCAGGAACGTCCACTTCTCGCCGAGGATCGCGAGCGTGCGCTCGATGGAGCAGTTGTCGACCGGCAACGGGAACGGCCCGGTCATGGTGGCGTCGTCGGCGGTCACGTTCTTCCCTCCCATCGCCCTTCTGAGTCTAGTTGACAGACCTAGACGGTCTCCGCCAGGCTGAGTCCATGTTCGAGACCCAGGTGGCGATGTCCGCGGTGCTTCCCGCCGCCCGCGCGGGCCTCGCCGTCCCGGTCGCGCCGCGCAACGCGCCGGCGGTGCGCATCCGCCCGGCCCGGCCCGAGGACGGTGGGCGCGTGCGAGAGTTCGTCGTCGGGCTCTCCCCGCGGACCCGGTCTCTGCGCTTCTTCACCGGGCTCACCGATCCCGGCGCGGCGCTGCTGCGGGCCATGACCACCGCGACCGGGGGCCGGGACCTGCTGGTCGCCCTGGACGCCGCCGGGCGGATCGTCGGGCATGCCATGAGTTTCACCCGGGACGCCTCGACCGAGATCGCCGTGGTGGTGGCCGACGAGTGGCAGGGCGCAGGCGTCGGCTCCCGGCTGGTGCGGGCCCTGCTCCGCCGGGCGGCCGGCCTCGGCGCGTCGACGGTCACGATGGACGTCATGGGGGAGAACCGCAAGGTGCTGTCGATGGTCCGGCGCTGGTGGCCGGACGCCCGGATGACCGTCTCGTCGGGGACGGTGGAGATCGTCGCCGCCCTGTCGCCCGCCCTCCGCGCGCCGGTGACCCCGGCCTGATCGACCGGGCCCGAAATGGCGGGTGCGGGTCAAGGCCGGTAAGCTGTGGGGGTTACGGGGTTTGCAGAATAAGGTTCTGTTGAGCCACCATTGACAGTGTGAAGACCGCGAAGAACGGACGGGACGGCCGCACCCGCATCATCGAGGGTGCCCTGCGCCGCTTCAGCCAGGACGGCGTCTCCGCCACCACCCTGGCCAGCCTCCGCGAGGAGAGCGGCGTCAGCGTGGGGAGCTTCTACCACCACTTCGCCAGCAAGGAACACGTCTTCGGGGTGCTCTACTCCGAGATCCAGACCATGTACCAACGGGCCTTCGTCGACGAACTGTGCCGGCACGAGAGCGCCCAGGGCGGCATCGAGGCGATCGTCGCGCTGCACATGGCCTGGTGCGGTGAGCATCCCGAGCGGGCGCGCATCCTGCTCAGCGAGCGCCCGCCCCGGCGCGAGGAGCCGGGCGGGCCCGAGGTGGCCGAGTCGCGGCGGGCCTTCTTCCGCCAGGTGTCCGACTGGTGGCGTCCGCACATGAAGAACGGCGTGCTGCGGCCCGTGCACCCCACGATGTGCTACGTGCTGTGGCTCGGCCCCGCCACCGAGATGTGCCGCCTGTGGTTCTCCGGCGCGCACCAGCCCACCGAAGAGGAGATCAAGGCCCTCTGTGAGGCGGCCTGGCTCAGCCTCCGCATGCCCTGACCTCTCCGCGGGGCACGCCCCTCGTCTCCTGGCATGCCGGAACGCGTCCGAGGCCGATCGCACCCTGACGCTCCGGCACGCTCGACGTTCCGCGCGGTAGATCTTCGCGGGCGCCGGACGTTGCCGCACGCCTGATGTCGCCGCAGGCCTGACGTTCCCGCGCCTCCTACGTCCGTCCCAGACGCCCGGTGCTCGCGCGGGCCTGGTGAGCACGCTTGCCGTCCCGTACAAGCCCCCGCGGCCCACCACCAGGGCCAGGTGCAGTCCGATGTCGCGGCCGCCGGCCCCCAGCAGCGGCCAGGTGAGGGCCGCCTCGCCGGCTTGGCCGACCCTTCTCCTGACGTCCTCTTCGGGGCTCGTCCTGGGCGGATCTCGCTCGCCACCGGCCCCAGCGCCGCGGTTGCGGTCTTGGCCGACGGCTCCAGCCCTCCCGCCTCGAGCCCGGCTCCGGCGCGTCTTTCCACCGAAAGCTCGAATCGTCTTGACAATAAAGTTTGTCGGTGAGACGGTGATGTCAGCACGAGATGGCGCCGATGCCGGCGGGCCCTTCGAAGAGGGACGCGGTCGCGCCAGGACCACGAAGCCACCCGGACACCGACCGTGAAGGATTTCGAAATGAGCCCCACTGGTGAGATCACCGCCGGCCCCCGGGCCGGGCGGCGTGAGTGGATCGGGCTGGCGGTGCTGGCCCTGCCGACCCTGCTGTTGTCGCTGGACATCAGCGTCCTCTACCTGGCGCTTCCCCACCTGAGCGCCGGCCTCGGCGCCGACTCGACCGAGCAGCTGTGGATCCTGGACATCTACTCGTTCATGCTCGCCGGGTTCCTGGTGACCATGGGGACGCTGGGTGACCGCATCGGCCGCCGCAGGCTGCTGCTCACCGGCGCGGCGGCCTTCGGCGTCGCCTCGGTCCTCGCGGCCTACTCGACCAGCCCGGAGATGCTCATCGCCTCGCGGGCGCTGCTCGGCGTCGCCGGAGCCTCGCTGATGCCCTCGACCATGGCGCTGATCCGCAACATGTTCACCGACCCCAAGGAGATGGGCACGGCGATCGGCATCTGGTTCGCCTGCTTCATGGGCGGCATGACCGTCGGCCCGATGGTCGGCGGACTGCTGCTGGAGCACTTCTGGTGGGGCTCGGCCTTCCTGCTCGGCGTCCCGGTGATGGTGCTCCTGCTGGTCGTCGGCCCCCGCCTGCTGCCCGAGTACCGCGACCCGAACGCCGGCCGCCTCGACCTGGCCAGCGTCGCCCTGTCCCTCGGCGCCATCCTGCCCGCGATCTACGGTCTGAAGGAGCTGGCCCGCGGAGGTGTGCAGGCGGTGCCCGTCGCCGCGCTCGTCGCCGGCGTCGCGATCGGCGCGGTGTTCGTCCTGCGTCAGCGCCGCCTCGCCAACCCGCTGCTCGACCTGCGGCTGTTCGCCGGCCGCACCTTCAGCACCGCCATGGGCATCGGGCTGCTCGCCGGGGTCGTCATGGCCGGCACCACGCTGCTGTCCAGCCTCTACCTGCAGACCGTCCAGGGCCTCGGCCCGATGGAGGCCGGCCTGTGGCTGCTGCCGCAGAACATCGCCATGGTCGTCGGCTCGATGGTCGCCCCGGCGCTGGCCCGCCGCATCCGCCCGGCCTACGTCATCGCCGCCGGTCTGCTGGTGGCCGGGGCCGGTCTGGTGGCCCACACCCTGGTGCCGGTCGTCGGCGGACTGCCGCTGCTGATCACCGGGCTGGTGCTCGCCTCCTTCGGCATCGCGTTCCCGATGTCGCTGACCATGAACCTCGTCATGGGCTCGGTCGCGCCGGAGAAGGCCGGCTCGGCCGCCTCGATCAGCCAGACCAGCGGCGAGTTCGGTGTGGCACTCGGGGTCGCCGCGCTCGGCAGCCTCGCGACCTTCGTCTACCGCACCCAGATCGGCGGCGAGCTGCCCGCCGGCGTCCCGGCCGGCACCGCGGACACCGCGCACCAGAGCATCACCGCGGCGCTCGGCGCCGCTCAGGAGCTCGGTGGCCGGTTCGCGGCCGAGGTGACCGACGCCGCCCGCACCGCCTTCACCAGCGGCCTGAACGTGGTCGCCGCGGTCGGCGCCGCCATCTTCATCGGCCTGGCCGTCCTGTCGGTGATCGTCCTGCGCGGCGAGGGCGCCCCGGCCGCCGCGCCCCAGCCGGAGCAGGCGGAGGCCGAGGGTGCGGTCGAGGCGGCCCCGGTGCCCGTCGGCGCCCACTGACCCGCAGCGCTTCGCGAGCCGGAGCCGGGTGGCCAAGCGGCCACCCGGCTCCTTCCATGCCGGTCGTGGCCGGCGTCGCAGGGACGGTCAGACCGGCTCGGGGAGGCGGCCGTGCTCGCCGAACCGGTGGATCCAGCCGGGGTAGTGGGGGACCCGGTCGGCGCTGACCGCGTCCAGCTCGGCCAGGTCCTGATCGGTGAGGGTCAGCTCGGCGGCGGCGAGGTTGTCGGCGAGCTGGTCGGGCCGCTTGGCGCCGATGATGACGCTCGTGACGCCCGGCCGGCCCAGCACCCAGGCGAGGGCCACGCGGGCGGCGCTGACCCCGTGGCGGCCGGCGACCTCCCGGAGCACGTCGATGACGTCGTACCCCTTCTCCTTGTCGATCAACGGGAAGTCGATCTCGGTCTTGGCCCGCCGGGAGTCCGCGTCGGAGGCGCCGTGGCGGTCGAACTTGCCGGACAGGAAGCCGCCGGCGAGCGGGCTCCACACCATCAGGCCGAGCCCTTCATCCTGGAGCATGGGGACCAGCTCGTGCTCGATGTCCCGGGTGGCCAGCGAGTAGTACGACTGCACGGAGACGAACGGCGCGAGGTTGTGGGCGGCCGAGTGGCCGAGCGCCTTGACGACCTGCCAGGCCGCGAGGTTGGAGCACCCGATGTAGCGGATCTTGCCCTGGCGTACGGCGTCGTCGAGTGCGCGCAGCGTCTCCTCGAGCGGCGTGTACCGGTCGATGTTGTGGATCTGGTACAGGTCGATGTGGTCGGTCCGCAGCCGGCGCAGGCTGTCCTCCAGGGCGCGCATGACGTGCAGGCGGGAGAGGCCGGCGTCGTTGGCGCCGGCTCCCATGCGGGCCGAGACCTTGGTGGCCAGCACGACGTCGTCGCGGCGGTCCTTGAGCACCTGGCCGAGCAGGGCCTCGGACTCGCCGTCGGCGTAGACGTTGGCGGTGTCGATGAAGTTGATCCCCGCGTCCAGGGCCGCGCCGACGAGCCGGTCGCTGTCCTGCAGGCCCAGGCCGCCGACCGCCCCCCACACCGGGTGGTCCGGGCCGCCGAACGACATGGTGCCGAGGCAGAGCTCCGAGACGTACACCCCGGTGCGCCCCAACGGGCGATATTTCATGATTTCTCCCCCTGTGGATGGTTGCTCTTGCACGCTACGCACCCGACCAGGGAGAATCCATGCGAGAAAATCCGATTTTCTTGCGAGATGCTCCGGAGCCGCTATGGATCCGCTGTCCTACGTGCTGTCCATGATGAACGTCGAGAGCGCGCAGCCCGTCCGCCTGGAGGCAGGCGGCCCCTGGGCACTGCGCTTCGACGGCTACCGGCGCGTCAAGTTCGCCGCCGTGCTCACCGGCTCCTGCTGGATCGCTCTGGAGGGCCTTGAACCCGTGCGGGTCGAGGCCGGGGACTGTTATCTCGTCAACGCCGGCGCCCCGTACCGCATGTCACGCGATCGCGACCCCGGCACCGAGCCGGTGTACGGGCCGATCGCGTTCCGCGCCGCCGTCGACGGCGTGCTCCGGTACGGAACGGCCGACGAGGTCGTGGTCGTGGGCGGGCCGATCATGCTGGACGAGGGCAACGCCCGCCTGCTGCTGGACGTCCTGCCGCCGTTCGTCCATGTGCCGGGCGACTCCGCCCACGCCGAGGCGCTGCACGCGGCGTTGCGGCTGCTCGCCCACGAGAACTCCGCGCCGGGCCTCGGCGCCGCGTTCATGACCGAGCGCATCGCACAGATCATTTTCGTCCAGGCGCTGCGCGCCCAGGCGGCGGCCGGGGGAGGATCGCGCGCCGGCTGGCTCGTCGCGCTCATGGACCCGCAGATCGGGCCCGCCCTGCGGCTCATGCACGAGCAGGCCGCGCGGCAGTGGACGGTGCCCGAGCTGGCCGCCGCCGCGGGCATGTCACGGTCGAGCTTCGCCCAGCGGTTCAAGGAGGTCGTCGGGTCTGCCCCGCTGGAGTACCTGCTGCGTTGGCGCATGCACGCCGCCGCGCGGGACCTGCGGGGCACCGACCGTACGATCCACTCGATCGCGTCCGCCTGGGGATACGGGTCGGAGAGCGCCTTCAGCAACGCCTTCAAGCGGGTGATGGGCCGCTCGCCGCGTGCCTACCGGGTCGGCGCGGCCCACAGAGAGGGTGACGGCGGTCCGCGGACGCGTCAGGCGGGCTAGCTGAGCTGACGCAGGCGCGTGGAGACGCGCCAGACCTCCTTGTTCAACGAGATGTCCAGGCGCAGGTCCTGGCGGTGGCGGCGCAGGCCGGGGACGCGGAAGCTGTCCTGCACGGCGAAGCGGCCCCGGCGTGGGTAGCCGAACCCGATGGCGTCGGGCAGCACGCGCAGGTCGTCCCGGTTGCCGCACCGCGGGCAGGTCCAGGCGACGAGATCCATGCCGCGGTTGTAGTCGTGGCAGGCGAGGAAGTACTCCTCCGGCCGGAACCGTGACTCGCAGGCGTAGCAGGGGATCAACGTCATGATCCGCTCCTTGGGACAGGCGGTGCGGGCGTACGCCACAGTCGTACCTCTACCCACTTACCCGCTGCTTGCCGCCGGCTTGAACTCCCGGTGCCCCAGCTCTTTCCGGCCCGCCGTCAGGTGTTTCATCCGCCGTTGATCGTATGTTGAGCCGTGGGCGGGACGCTTCTCGACGTAGGCACGGAGCTTGGGGGGTTCAAGTGTTCGTGCCGAAGTCCGGCCGGTCGTCGTCGTGAGGCGGCCGGTCGCCGCAGGCGCTACCGGTAGACACCGGGCCCCCAGCGCCCAGCGGCGGCAGACGGCCGGCCGGGCACAGCATTACATCCTGCCAGTACGCCAACCGACACAACGGGGATCAACGGTGATCAATCACGTGTGGATGACCAGGATGGACGACGAGCCGTTACACGGAGTCAGAGAGCTCATCGCCGATCTGGTCCGGTTCCAGGAGCGCGCGCAGGTCGTCGGCCTCGGGGGCGCCCAGGCGGGTGAAGATGTCCAGGGCCCGGGTGAGGCAGTCGCCGCTGCGCCGGACGCTGCCGAGCCCGGCGAGGGCACGGCCCAGCACCATCAGTGACAGCGCCTCCCCATAGGGATGCCCGATCTCCCTGCTCAGGGTCAGGGCCTGCTCGGCGTACCGCGTCGCGTCCTGGTAGCGCTCGGCGGCGATGAAGGTCTCGGCGATTCGGCAGCAGACCCGCTGCTCCCACACCTTCTGCCCGCCGGCCCGGAAGAAGTCCAGGCACTCGGCGTGGTGGACGACGGCCTCGTTCAGCCGGCCCACCCGCGACAGCACGAGCCCGAGCTGGTAGCGGGCGCGGGCCATGCCCGGCGCGCTTCCCAGCTCGGCGAAGATCGCCAGGCCGCGGTGCGCGGCGGCGATCGCCTCGTCGGCGTCGCCGAGCCCGAGGTGGTCACGCGCCGAGTAGCTCGCCACCAGCGCCTCGCCCGCCGCCGCGCCGATCTCCCGGTACGCCTTGAGCGCGGAGTCGAACAGGACCAGCGCCTCCTCGTGGTGGCGTCTGCGCTGCGCGACGACGGCGAGCCCGTTGTACAGCTCGCCGGTCACGATGCGGTCGCCGGTGGAGGACGCCACGTCCAGGGCCGCCCGGAACTGCTCCTCGGCGGCCCCGAGCCGGTTGCCGCCGAACAGCGTCCGGCCCAGGACGTAACGGCAGCGCAGTTCGCTCGCCGCGTCGCCCACGGCCCGCGCGGCGGCGATCACCGCCTCGGTACGGGAGACGAACTCCCGCAGGTAGGCGCCCGACTCCAGCAACGGCTCCATGGCGACGAGCAGGTCGGCCGCGGGGAGCAGCGTCTCGGGCGGCGGGCCGGACTCGGCGATCTGGCCGATCGTGGCGAACAACGCCTCCGCCTCGACGGTGAGCCAGGTGATCGCCTCGTCGGCGTCCGCGAAGACGCGTCCGGGGACGCCGGTCGCGACCAGGTGGTCGGGGATGACGCTTCCCTCGTACGCGAGCCGGTGCGCCGCCTGGGCGGACGTCAGGTAGAACCCGAGCAGCCGGCGCAGCGCGAGCGCCGCCGCCTCCGGGCTCTCGGTGGCCTCGGCCTGCTTACGGGCGAACAGCCGCAGCAGGTCGTGGAAGCGGTAACGTCCCGGCGCCGGGGCCTCCAGCAGGCTCACGTCGACCAGGGACTCAAGGACGTCCTCGGTCTCGATCGGGCTCAGCGACAGCACGGCTCCGGCGGCCTGCACGCCGATGTCCGGACCGTTGGGCAGCGAGAGCAGCCGGAACGCGCGGGCCTGCACCGGGTCGAGCTGCCGGTACCCCAGCGAGAACGTGGCGTCCACGGCGAGGTGCCCGATGCGCATCTCGGAAAGGCGGCGGCGCTCGTCGGCCAGCCGGGGCACCAGCGAGGCCACCGTCCAGGACGGCCGTGCCGCCAGCCGGGCCGCCACGATGCGCACGGCCAGCGGCAGGAAGCCGCAGATGGCGACCACGTCCATGGCGGCGGCTCGCTCGGCTCCCACCCGTTCGGCGCCGGCGACCGCCGAGAACAGCGTCAGCGCCTCGTCCGGCTCCATGACCTCCAGGTCGAGCAGTCGGGCCGAGGGCAGGTCGGCGAGCTTGACCCGGCTCGTGATGATCGCCGCGCACCCCGCGGTGCCGGGCAGCAGGTGCTCCACCTGCTCGGCGTCCCTGGCGTTGTCCAGCAGCACGATCATCCGCCGGTCGGCGAGCAGCGAGCGGAACAGCGCGCCGCGCTCGGCCAGGCCGTCCGGGATGACGTCGACCGGGATGCCGAGGGCACGCAGGAAGGCCGCGAGCACCGACTCGGGCGCCGTCGGCTCCTTGCCGTATCCGCGCAGGTCGGCGTAGAGCTGCCCGTCGGGGAAAACGTCGTGCAGCGAGTGCGCCACGTGGACCGCCAGAGTGGTCTTGCCGACCCCGCCGATGCCGGAGACCGCGGCGACCGGCATGCCCTCGGTGCCGGTGCCGCTGGTCAGCAGCGTCCGCAACCGGTTGACCACCTGCCTGCGCCCGGTGAAGTCGTTCACGGCGGCCGGGAGCTGGGCGGGACGCGGCATCTCCTGGAAGCCCTCGTCCTCGCCGCCGGCGGTGGGGAACGGCTGCTCGCCCGCCTTCCGGCCGGCCGCGCCCTGCTCCTCGCCGGAGTCGTGGCGGCCGGGACGGTCTCCGGTCGCGGGCGGCGTGGCGGGCCGGGCCGTCTCCGCGGGCGTCCAGGCGAGCCGGGGGTCGGCGCCGAGGATGCGCTGGTGCAGGGAGGTCAGCTCGTGCCCGGGGTCGATGCCGAGCTCGTTCACCAGCGCGCGGCGGGTGTCGGAGAACACCGCCAGTGCCTCGGCCTGCCGGCCGCAGCGGTAGTAGGCGAGCATGAGCTGGCCGCGCAGCCGCTCCCTCAGCGGGTGCTCGGCGGTCAGGGCGATCAGCTCGGGGATGACGTCGGCGTGCCGGCCGAGCCGCAGGTCGAGGTCCATCAGGCTCTCGACGACCCCGATGCGACGCTCGACCAGCCTGCCGCGCTGGCTCTCGATGTACGGGCCGAGTGCCCCGGCGAGCGGCTCGCCGGACCACAGGGCGAGGGCGTCGCGCACGGTCGTGGCGGCGCCGGACAGGTCGCCGGCCTTGCGCCGGGCGTCCGCGGCGGCGACCGACCGTTCGAAGACCGTGAGGTCGAGCGCGTCCGGCGCGAGGCGGAGCGCGTAGCCGCGTCCCACGGAGGTCAGCAGCTCAGGACGCATGCGCGGGGAGCGTTCCGGCTCCAGTACGGCCCGCAGCCGGGAGACGTACGTGCGCAGCGCGCCGAGCGCCCGAGGCGGGGCCTCCTCGCCCCAGATCGCGTCGATCATCTCCATCGGGGTCACCGCGCGCCCCTCGCGGAGCAGCAGCATGGCGAGGATGGATCGCTGCAGGGGGGTGCCCAGCTCGAGCTCCCTGCCGGACAGCCAGGCCTGGACCGGTCCGAGGACCGCGAAGCGGAGGCCAGCCGTACTCTCTTGACCAGCCATTTTCCGTGCTTCTCCAGCCTAAAGACAGTTCTATCGCCAAATGATAGGTCCCCACATGCTTTCTGCCCTATGCGGTCCCCGGCGCGTTAATCGAGTCGTTGATTTCCCGTTGATCTGGCGTTGAACGGATGGGGCGATGCTCGTCTCATGCCGGACGCGACCCGAGGCGGGGGCGGTCACGGCGGCAGCGGCACCACAGCCGGATCCGGGTCTCGGGGACCGGGGTCCGGCAGGGGCCGGGGCTCAAGCGCCTTGCAGGCGGCGATAAGGCCGTTGTAAGTGCTCTGCAGGCGGTGGGCTCTATCACTTAGGCCATAAGCCCCGAGGCAGCAAAAAGCACTACGGGGGGAACCTCACCGAGGAGAGAACCACAATGCGCCGCTCGATCCGCAACATCCTGGGCCTCGCCGCCGCCTCCGCCGTCATCGCGGTGGGTGTGCCCGCCCTAGCCGGTTCGGCCTCCGCGGCCACCGCCACCACCACCTCGGCCTCGGCCGACTACGACGACTACTGGGGCTACTACTACAGCAAGTACTACAACGGCTCGCGGGCCAAGGCCAAGGGCCACGTCTACGAGGACGAGGACGGGGACTTCCACGTCGAGGGCCGCGTGTACGACAAGAACTCCCCGGGCTGGCTGTGCGGCTACGTCCAGGTCAAGTTCGAGAACGAGGACGGCGACGACTCGACGTACTGGGCCAAGAAGTGCGGTTCCAGCGGCTCCCGCTACTTCCACTTCTCCGAGGAGGACGTGGACAACATCCAGGTCCGGGTCTGCTACTGGGACAACTACAAGCACGCCAAGAAGTACTGCGGCCGCTGGAACTACATCTACGAGGCCGACGGCGACGAGTGACGCGTCCGCCGGATGAGGTCCCCACGGCCTCATCCGCGCGGCGGGCCCGCGGCGCGCTGGGGAGCGCGCCCGCGGGGGCACCACAGGGACGTCCCAGGAGGTCTGACGGGGGAACGCGGCCTCCTGGGGCGTCGGGGGGAAGGCCGGCCGGATCCGGGGGAGACGGCCGGGAGACCGGACGGCTCGGGGAGCCGGACGGGCCGGGGGATGACGCCGGCGAACCGGTGGCGCGGGGGGCGCCGCCGGTGGGCCGGACGAGGGGGGAGTGCCGGGAAGCCGGTGGCGCGGGGGGCGCCGCCGGGGGACCGGGATCACGGGGGAGAGGCCGGCGAACCGGACCGGGGGAGCACCGGTGGCCGGCCGGGGGAGGTGCCGGGGAACCGGTGGCGCGGGGAGGGGGCGCCGCCGGGGACCCGGGAACGGGGAATCGGGGGACGCGGGAAAAAGGGGAACACGGGGAGACCCGGGGAGACCCGGGAAACACACAGCCCGCCCGGCGGCCGTGCAGGCCGCCGGGCGGGCTGTGCGTTCCAAGGTCTCATCGAAAGGAACGGGGATCAGGCCGCCTGCGCGTAGCCGAGTCGCGCGTGCATCCGTTCTCGGACGGCCGGCCACTCATGGCTCAGGATCGAGTAGTACGCCGTATCTCGGACCGTGTCGTCGGCGCCTCGGCTGTCCGCCCGCCGCACCCCGTCGAGGTGTGCGCCGAGGGCCTCGATGGCGGCCCGGGAACGATGGTTGCGTACATCTGCCTTGATGGTGATGCGGTGGACCTGCCAGGTGTCGAAGGCGAGGGAGAGCAGAAGGTACTTGCTCTCGCGGTTCACACTGGTGCCCTGGGCCGAAGCGGCCAGCCAGGTGTAACCGATGTCCGCCACGGAGGGGACCTCGCCCACGACGCCGCGTGCACCGGGCGGCCAGGGCAGAGGGCCCTGCCAGTACTCCAGGTGCATCAGGCGGGTGGAACCGACGATTCTGTCGGTGTGCAGCCACCGGATGGCGAAGGGCATGCTGCGACCCTCCGCCTGCTCAGCCAGAGCCGCCTCGACGTACGAGGTCATCTCTTCCCGACCGGCGGGAACCCGAGTGAAGGCGTAGGTGGAGCGGTCTTCACTCGCCGCGGCGACAAGATCATCGATCACCGCGAAGCTGAGGGGTTCCAGGCGCACGGAGCGCCCGGACAAGGTGACAAAAGCGGGCATGAGCACATGATGGGGGCTCCTTTGAATACTCTGCACCAAATCGGATGGAACATCTAGGTCGGCGTCCGGAAGCGCCGGGGTGACCAGGGTTTCTCCGCAGGTCAGAGGCATGATCGTCGGCCGGTGCGCGGCCGGCCGAGGGTAAAGCTTCGGTAATGCAGATCAGGGTGCGACGGGTGTGACCGTGGAGGGTGTCCAGCGGGCGAACCGCCTGGTCCGGCCGCACGTGGTCAGGGCGGGCAGTGGCGGCCGGCCTTCGGTGGCGGTGGCGCTGCGGACGCTGCCCGCGACCTCGCCGCCGGCCCGGCACCGGTGCGCGCCTGCACCGGCTGAGGCGAGAAGTGCGGACGGTCCTTCGCCGGCCGGACAGGGCGGGCCGGCGAAGGACCGCCGGTCAGCAGTCGACCAGGTCGGGCCGCTGGTTGAGGATCTGGGCGCGGGCGGTGACGAACTCCGCGAGCGCCTTCTCGGCCGACGGGTCGAACACCGCCACCCGGTGGCAGTTCTGGAAGGCGAGCCGCACGCCGAAGTGGCGCTCCAGGGCTCCCCGCATGGCATCGCTCGCCATGCAGCGCAGCAACTGGCCCCGCGCGGCCTCGTCCGGCGGAGGCGTCAGGTTGTCGGCGAACTCGGCGCCGCTCTCCTCACGTTCCCGGACCAGCCCCGTGATCATCGACCAGGCGTACGGGAGGGAGTCGCGGACACAGGCGAGAAACGCCTCGTCGTCCACGTCTCCGGCGCGAGCCTGGTCGATGAGCTCGTTCGGAACGGTCAGCGACATGCTGGTTCTCCTCTCGAGATGGGCGACTTTCGACGTTATGCGGCACGTCGGGACGTCTCCAGGTGGCGGAAGGGGGACAGTCACGTGGGCCGGGGCGGTCCCGGCCGGGCGGACGGCGGTCATCGGGCAGGTCATGGAGCCGCTCGTCGCCAGGTCATCCGGCGGTCACCCTGGGGCTCTCGCCGAAGACGAAGCCATGGTCGATCTGCCGCGTGAGGTCCTCACCGGTGGCCGCGTCGGCCCAGGCCCTGGCGTTGCGCACGTGGAACTCGACGGTCTGGCGGCCGAAGCGCTCCCAGTCCTTCTCCTGCACCCGCACCCGTCCCAGCAGCACGGCCAGGGCGTCGAGGTTGATCGGCTCCAGGTCGTCCAGGGTGAACGGGCGGCCCTGCTCCATCGCCCGGACGGCCGGGGAGTGCTCCAGGCACACCAGCAGGTCGTCGCCCACCTGCTCGGCGAGGAAGGCGGCGTCCTGCTCGGAGTGGACCTTGTTGCCGACCACGGCGATGGGCACCTCGAAGTCGCGGGCGTGGTCGAGGTACTGGCGGTAGACGCTCACGCCCTGCCGGGTGGGCTCCGCCACCAGGAAGGTCATGTCGAACCGGGTGAACATGCCGGAAGCGAAGGAGTCGGCCCCGGCGGTCATGTCGACGACGACGTACTCGTCGCGCTCGTCGACCAGGTGGTTGAGGTACAGCTCGACCGCGCCGACCTTGGAGTGATAGCAGGCCACCCCGAGGTCGTCCTCGTCGAACGGGCCGGTGACCATCAGGTCGAAGCCCTGGACGGGCACCGAGAACCGCTCGGCGAAGAACGGGTCGGCGAGGGTGACCAGCCGGGAACCCCGGCCCGGCGGGGTCGTCTTGACCATCGACGCGGCGGAGCGGATCAGCGGGTTGACGCCGCGCAGATATTCCTTGATCTCGCCGAGGTGTGCACCCAGCGGCTCGGGCAGGGCCGCGGGGTCGAGGCCGAGGAGCATGCCGAGGTGCTGGTTGATGTCGGCGTCGATGGCGACCACCGGGTCGCCCTGCCGTGCGACGTACCGGGCGAACAGCGACGACAGCGTGGTCTTGCCGCTGCCGCCCTTGCCGACGAAGGCGACTCTCATAGGTGCGATCCAATCTGGTTATGAAAACCATTGCAAGTACCGACGAGCCCATGATGCCACGGACCGGTGCTCCCGAAGCCGTTCTTCGCCAGGTCATGACCTTGATGTCACCCTGCTGACCAGCACATATGGCCACAATGCCCGCCTAAGCCACAGCCACCCGGAGACCGCTCGCACTTGCCGGGCTGTGCTCCACCACGATCAGCCCGCCGATGTCCGTGCCCGCATCATCGAGTTGGACGTCTTGCCGCCCGTCCGCGAAATGGACCAGCACGCCGTCTCGGGTGCCCGGCGCCGGTCCCGAGTGGTCGAAGGGGGCTGGTGCGGTGACCGCATACATGCACCGGGCGCGGCTCCACACTTCGGCATGTGCCGCATGTGATCGGCGCCGGGCCGGCGGGTCGGCGTACGGCGATGCCGGCGCCGGCTACGGCGTCCGACCCGGTCAACGTTCGTGGACAGCGCACGAGGTACGGCCGGCAGCCGAGGAAGTGCTCACTCGTCAGCGGCCGCCAGGTGGGGCCGGGAGGAGGTCAGGTGCGGGCGGCCGGGGGGTGGTAGTACTTCAGGATGGCCGTCAGGGTCGGCCTCAGCCGTTCCCACTCCGGCCCGGTGGTCACCCAGTCGATCACGCTGGCCCGGCCGCCGGTGACGATCACCCGCCGCAGCTCGTGGTATGGGACGCCCTTCACCGCCCACGAGTGGTAGCCCGGGCCGGTCCAGGTGCTCTCCCAGTCCGCGGCCTGCCGCCCGCCTCCCGTTCCGGCGGTGGCGGGAGAGGGGCTCGCGGTCCCGGCCGGCGCCTTCTCCAGGCGGACCTTCCGGTACTTGCGCACCGACGCCGCCAGGGACCGCTCGGTCTCCTCCAGCAGGTCCAGCGGGGTCCTTCCCCGGGCGTCGCCGACCTGCACCTCCAGGTAGGCGGTGCCGGTCGGCGCCGCCCAGGTGTGCCTGCCGTCCCGCACCGTGAGCCGCCAGCCGCGCGGCACGCCGGCCTTCCAGCCCGCCTCGGCGTCGTACCACCGCAGGCGCAACCGGGCGGGTGCGGGCGCGGCGGAGGCGGTGCCGCCCACGGTCTGGCCGGACGTGGGGGCGGCCGGGCTCCCGGCCGCGGACGTGCCGCCGGAGGTGGGGGCCGCCGCGTCGGACGGCCGCAGGATCGCCCAGCCGCCGACGGCCACCGCGAGCGCCGCGGCGGCCGCCACTCCGGCGAGCATCCTGGTCCGCGCGACGAAGCGCGGACCGGACGGCGCGGGCGTGGGGCATGGGGACCTCAGCGGTTCCAGCAGGGCCTTGGCCTGGGCGGCGCTCATCCGCTTGGCCGGGTCCTTGGCGAGCAGGCCGGTGAGGACCGGGCGCAGCTCTTCGGGGACCCTGGCCAGCTCGGCGTCCTGGGTGAGCAGCGAGGCCAGCGGCCCCATCGAGTTGTCGTGCGGCGGGCGGCCGACCACCGTGGCGAACAGCGTGGCGCCGAGCGACCACAGATCACCCTCGGGGGCGGCGGGCGCTCCGTCGAGCCGTTCGGGGGCGACGAAGCCGGGCGAGCCCACCGTGCCGCTGCGCTGGGCGTAGGGGTCGCCGAGCGAGGTGGCGATGCCGAAGTCGCTGAGCACCACCCGCCCGTCGTAGCCGATCAGGATGTTGGCCGGCTTGACGTCGCGGTGCACCACCCCGGCCGTGTGCGCGACCGACAGCGCCGTGAGGACCTCGCTCGCGATGGTGGCGGCCCGGGTCACCGACAGCGGGCCCTCGCTGGCCAGCACGCGGTCCAGGGAGCGGGAGGGGACGAGCTCCATGATGATCCAGGGATGCCCGTCCTCCTCGGCGACGTCGTAGACCCCGACGATCGTGCGGTGGTTGAGCCGGGCGGCCGTGCGGGCCTCGCGCGAGGTGCGCTGCAGCATCTGGAGCCGCTGGCGGGAGTCCAGCCGGGGCGGGACCAGGACCTCCTTGACGGCGACCGGCCGGTCCAGGAGGGTGTCGTGTCCTTCCCACACCATGCCCATGCCGCCCTGGCCGAGGGCGCGCACCAGGCGGTACCGCCTCACCACCAGTTGACCAGGAGTTCCCATCGCAAAATGCCCCTTCGCAGGCGATGGAGCGACAAGTCAGCAGATGGGCAGTCTTCCACAGTTCCCGGGACCGGCGCGCTCCAATGGCGAGGGCGGCTGTCCAGCGCGGCGTCAGGGGTGCCGCATGCCGTCGAAGGGCAGGGTGCCGCTGGCGATGTGCGCCAGGGTGATCTCGCTCAGCGTCCGGTCCTCGAACGCGCGCAGCGCCGTCCACACATCGGCCAGCGGCCCGGCGGCGCCCGGGAACCGCTCACCCCGGGGAGGCACGCCCTCGATCACCAGGATGACGTCGGCCAGCGTGATCTCCATGGCCGGGCGGGCCAGCCAGTAGCCGCCGTCCGGCCCGCGCTGGCTCTCGATGAGCCCCGCCCGCCGCAACTGCAGCAGGATGTTGTCCAGGAACCGGCGCGGGATGTCCTGGACGGTCGCGATGCGCTCCGCGGGCACCGGCCCGGGCGGCGCCGCCGCGAGTTCCGCGACGGCGCGCAGCGCGTACTGTGTCCTCGCCGAGATCCGCATCAGCCGACGCGCTGGTCGAGCCCCCAGCGGCGCCGGAGAGCGTTGTCGGCCGCACCGAAGACCATGTCCACGACGATGCCGATGACCAGGATCACGATCATCGTCGCGAGGAGCCCGGGGGCGTCGGACAGTTCGCGGGCGTTGTCGAGCTGCTCGCCGATCGACGTCTGGTGCGCGATGATCACGAGCAGCTCGCCGGCCATGAGGGAGCGCCAGGCGAACGCCCAGCCCTGCTTGAGGCCGGACAGGAACGAGGGCAGCGAAGCGGGCAGGATGACGTGCCGGTAGAGCGCGAGGCGCCGCAGGCCGAGGATGTGCCCGGCGCGCAGCAGGATCGGCGGGGTGTAGTCGACCCCGGCGATCAGGCCGTTGGCGATGGACGGGGCGGCCCCGAGGACGACCACGAACAGGATCGCGCTCTCGCTGAGCTTGAACAGCAGGATGGCCAGCGGGAACCACGCGATGGACGGCATGGTCTGCAGGCCGGTGATCAGCGAGCCGAACGCCGCGCGCAGCGGCCGCACCCGGGACACGGCCGCGCCGACGACCAGCCCGGTCAGCACCGCGATGGCGAACCCGATGACCGCCCGGCGCATGGTCACCGCCACGGCCGCGTAGAACTCGCCGTCGCCGAGGCGGTGCCCCAGATCGGCGAGCACCGTGCCGGGCCCGGGCAGGACGTACTCCGGGCGCCAGCCGCTCAGCACGACCAGCTCCCAGATGGCCAGGACCAGGATGATCGCCGAGATCATCGGCCAGGCCCGCGCCCAGACACGCGAGGCGAGGCCGCGCCGCTCCCGGCCGGACAGCTCCAGCGCGTCCAGCCCGGCGAGGTGCTGGGAGACGTCGGCGGTCATCGCTCGCCTCCCGATGGTGTGGTGCCGGTGGCCGCGTCCGGGCCGCTCGCGGCGGGGGCGCGGCGGGCGTGCCGCAGCACCTCCTGCTTGAGGCGGTCGGTGATGGTGGCGGCCTGCCCGGTGACCTCGCCGGAGTCGGTGCGGCGCGGCCGGTCGAGCGTGATCTTGTAGTCCTCGATCACGGTGCCGGGCCTGCTGCTCAGCAGCACCACCCGGTCGCCGAGCCGCACGGCCTCGCGCACGTTGTGCGTCACGAACAGCACCGACAGGCCGCGCTCGCGCCAGATGCGCTCCAGCTCGTCGTGCAGCAGGTCGCGGGTCATCGCGTCGAGCGCGCCGAACGGCTCGTCCATGAGCAGCACGTCGGCGTCCTGCGCGAGGGCCCGCGCGAGCGCCACCCGCTGGCGCATGCCGCCGGACAGCTCGTGCGGCCGCTTGCCGCCGAAGTCGCCCAGGTGGACGGTCTCCAGCAGCTCGGCCGCCCGGGCCCGGCGCTGCTTTCTGGTCGTGCCGGCGCCCGTGCTGGTCACCCGCAGCGCCAGCTCGATGTTGGCCGAGACGGTGAGCCAGGGGAACAGCGCGGGCTCCTGGAACATCATCGCGATGCGCGCGCCGCCGGTGTCGATCGTCCCGGCCGTGGCGCGGTCGAGCCCGGCGACCAGATTGAGCAGCGTGCTCTTGCCGCAGCCGGACGCGCCGAGCAGGCAGACGAACTCGCCCCTGGCGACCGACAGCGTGACCCGGTCCAGGGCGAGCAGTTCCCTGCCGTACACCTTGGAGACGGCGTCCAGCCGGACCGCGGGCTCGCGCCCGTCGATCCGGCCGGAGCGCAGCTCCTTCGTGGGAGCCGTCATCTGTCGGCCACCGCCTGCTCGCCCTTGGCGGCGAGGACCTCGTTGAGGATCTTCAGGTCGTAGATGCCGTTGAGGTCCACCGGGTCGAGCAGCCCGACCTTCACCGCGTGGTCGGCGCTGCCCACCAGCGAGGAGGCGATCGGGTCGTTGGTGAAGGCGATGTTCTTGAACGCGCTCTCCAGCACCTCGGGCTTGAGCGGCTTGCCGCTGAGGTCCTGCAGTTCGGCGTTGATGGCCTCCTTGGCACCGGCCGGGTCGGAGTTGATGTAGGCGGTCGACTCGACGTGCGCCTCGATCAGCTTCTTGACCAGGTCGGGGTGCTCCTTGAGGAACTGCTGCCGGACGATCAGGTGCGTGATCACGAACTTGTTGCCCGGCCACAGGTCGGACTCGTTCAGCAGGATCTTGCCCTTGCTCTCGAGCACGAGACGGCTGGCGAAGGGCTCGGGCACCCAGGCGCCGTCGATGTCGCCGGTCGCGAAGGTCTGCAGGGTCTGGGCGTTCTCCTGGGGCACGATCGAGACGTCGCCGCCGCCCTTGGTGTCGGTCTTGAGCCCCTTCTCCTGCAGCCAGTAGCGCAGCGCGACGTCCTGGGTGTTGCCGAGCTGCGGTGTGGCGATCTTCTTGCCCTTGAGGTCGGCCACGTCGTTGATCTCGGGCTTGACGACGAGGAAGACCCCGCCGGAGGCCGCGCCAGCGATGATCTTGATGGCCTGTCCCTTGGACTTGGACCAGGCGTTGATGGCCGGGTTCGGCCCGATGTAGGTGGCGTCGATGGCGTCGGAGAAGATCGCCTCGGTCGCGGCCGGGCCGGCGTTGAACGTGGCCGTCTTCAGCGTGACGTTCGAGCCGAGCGCCTTGGCGAAGAAGCCCTTCTTGACCCCCACCAGGGCCGTGGAGTGCGTGATGTTCGGAAAGAAGCCGAGGCGCACCTCGGTCTTGGCAGCCTCGCCGCCGGAGGATCCCCCATCCCCTCCGCAGGCCGCCGCGAGGGCGGTCACCGCGACCGCGGCCAGCGCGGCCGCCATCCCTCGTAGCCTGCGAACCTTCATGACACTCTCCCTAATTCCTACTTAATAAGTCGGTTGAGTGCAATAAGACGGCATGCCGGACACGCTGTCAAGCCGAGGATGGGTACGGCGAAAAGGTCGTTACCGGTTCGTGTCTCCGGCGGTCGGCCCGGGGATCAGCCGGCGGTGACGCGGTACGCGCGGCCCGCCGTGGCGGGGAAGGAGACGGCGTCCCCCTCGACCAGGCACGGGACCGGGGTCCGGCAGCCGTTGAGGAAGGCCGGGTTGCGCAGCCGGACCTCGCCGTCGCGATCGGGCATGACCCGCACCTCGGTCAGTTCGCCGTCCCGCCAGGACGCGCCCACCGTGTGCCCGCCGCGGGCGCGCAGCCCGTCGAACGAGCCGGACGGCCACGCCGGCGGCAGCGCCGGAAGCACGTCGATCACCCCGGTGTGGCTCTGCAGCAGCATCTCGGCGATGCCCGCCGTCGTGCCGAGGTTGCCGTCGATCTGGTACGGCGGATGGGTGCTCCACAGATTGGGCAGCGTGCCGTGCCTGAGCTGCTCGCCCAGCAGGTGGTGCGCCCGTTCCCCGTCGAGCAGCCGCGCCCACAGGTTGACCTTCCACGCCCGGCTCCAGCCGGGGCCGCCGTTGCCGCGCCACTCCAGCGTGACCCGCGCCGCCTCGCCGAACTCCGTGCAGGGGTGGATGCGCCGGCCCGGGTGCAGGGCGAAAAGGTGGGAGAGGTGCCGGTGCGTGTCACTCGGGTCGTCCCAGTCTGCCCGCCACTCCTGCAACTGGCCGGACGCCCCGACGCGCAGGCCCTCGTCCAGCTCGCCGAGCGCCTTCAGGATGCGGTACCCGGGGTCCAGGCCCAGGTGGTCGGCCGCCTCGACGGTGTTGGCCAGCAGGTCCCACACGATCTGCTGGGAGGCCGCGGCGCCCGCCGAGAACGGGCCGTGTTCGGGCGAGTGACTGGGCGACACCACCAGGCCGCCGTCCTCCACCAGCGTGTCCAGCCAGAACTCCGCCGCCTCCCGCAGCACCGGGTAGACGTGATCGCGAAGGTGGCCGAGGTCCTGGCCGAACAGGTAGCGCTCGTACAGGTGCTGGGTGAGCCAGGCCGCCGCCTCGGGGAACCAGAACGCTGTGGGCCAGCCGTGGACGCCGGTGAAGCCGAACGGATTGGTGGCCGAGTGCACCACCCAGCCCGGCGCGCCGAACATGCTCGCGGCGGTGCGCCTGCCCGGGACGCGCAGCGCCTCGACGAAGCGCAGCAGCGGGCCGGTGCACTCGGGGAGCGCGGTCACCTCGGCCGGCCAGTAGTTCATCTGCAGGTTGACGTTGGTGTGCCAGTCGCAGTTCCACGGTGGCGCCGGGCTGTCGTTCCACAGGCCCTGCAGGTTGGCCGGCAGCGGCGAGTCCTCCCGGGAGGAGGCGATCAGCAGGTAACGGCCGTAGGCGAACAGCAGCGTCTCCAGCGCCCGGTCATCGGAGCCCTCCCGGCCGTACGCGGCGAGCGCGCGGTCGGTCGGCTGCAGCGGCCCGCGGCCCGCGCCGATGTCGAGCCGGACGCGGTCGAACAGCCCCCGGTGGTCGGCGATGTGCTCGGCGCGCACCTCGGCGTACCCGCGCGCGGACGCCCGCTCCACCTGGGCCGTCACCGTCGCGTGCGGGTGCGGTCCCCGGTAGTGCGGGTGCTCCTGGGCGTAGTCGGTGCCGGCGGCGAAGACCAGCGTCACGGCGTCCGCTCCCTGGACGCCGACCGTCTCGGCCCCGTCGGTGCGGGTGCCGCCCTCGCAGGTCACCTGGACCTGCCCCTCGTAGCGCAGCCCGTTGTCGTCCAGCGCCCCGCGCATGGTGATCCGCCCCGCGGTGACCGAGATGTCCGGCGGCGTGCTCGACGGGCCGGGGACCAGGTGCACCGTCAGGGACACCTGCCCGGGGCGGTCGGCGGTCAGCCGGACGACGAGCACCTGGGCGGGGTTGCTCGCGAAGTGCTCGCGGGTGAAGCGCACCCCGGCGGCCGTGTAGCCCACCGTCGCGACCGCGGTGGCGAGATCGAGCTCCCGGCGGTACCCCGTGACTCCGCCGGCCGTGGTACGGCCCGCGGGGTCTTCGGCGTCCGGGACGGAGATGTCGAGCAGGAGGTCGCCGAACGGCTGGTAGGCGCCGAAGCCGGGGATGTGCCCGTCCATGGCGGCGACGTCGCCGAGCAGATGGGCGGCCTCGGCCGGGGCGATGCGGCCCTCCTCGGCGATGCGCCGCCTGGTCTCGGCCAGCACGCCGGGCCGGGGGGCGGGCCAGTCGCCGTGGCGGTACCCGTCGGGCCCGGCGTCCTTCGATCCGGGGCCGCCGGTCCACAGGGTGCTCTCGTTGAGGGCGAGCCGTTCGGTGCCGAGCCGCCCGAAGACCATCGCGCCGAGTCTGCCGTTGCCGATGGGCAGTGCCTGCCGTTCCCATGCGTCGTGCTCATCCGCCCCGTCCGCGGGCCGGTCGTACCACAGGCTCAGCATGTCTCCCCGATCAGCGTGGTGATCAACCGCATCTTAACCAGGGCATATGGAATTCAGTTACAAGAAGCGTTAAGTGGTACTTGTTCCGCAGGAAAGGGCGTGGTCGGGCCCGGGGACGGCTCCGGCGAACGCGCGTCCCCGGCGTCCCGATCGCCCCGTGCCCTGTGGGCCGAGGCCGGTGGCGCGCCGGTCGCGGCCGAGACCTTCTCTCTGATCAGCGCCCAGTCGGGGGCGGCCGTGTTGATGAGCGGCGGCACGAATTGCACGCTTTCGAGGCGTGCGTCCTTAATCTTCGAGGAGAGAGCGATGAACGCGGGAAGTGATTCTTGGGGGATATCTGTAGATATGTAGCGCTTTGCCGCATCAGCGAGCCGTTCGAAGCTCCTGAGCACCGTGAACGGATCGGCCTGGCGGGCCATCGCGTCCAGCAGGCACCGCTGCCGTCCCATGCGGATGTAGTCGTCGCCGTCGGACCGGGACCGGCCGAACCAGAGAGCCTCCTGGCCGGAGAGCCGCCGGGTGCCCGCCCGCAGCACGCCGCCCTCCAGCCCGTACGGGATGTCGTGCTTGACGGTCACCGTCACGCCGCCGGTCGCGTCGACGATGCGCGCGAAGCCCTTCATGTCCACCATCGCGTAGTAGTCGATGGGGAGACCGAGGATGCCGCCGATGGTGCGCTTGAGCAGTTCGGGCCCGCGCCGCCCGGCAGGGACGCCCGGCACCATCGCCGGATGGTCCTCGGCCCACTGGTACACCTCGTTGAGCAGCGCGGGCCGGCCCGGGATGCCGTCCCCGGTGAAGCCGAAGGGGAACATCCGCCGCGCCGGCCCCTCGGGCATCGGCACGTGCTGCAGGTTGCGGGGCAGGCTGAACAGCACCGTGCGACCGCTCCTGGTGTCGACGGCCGCCACCGACATGCTGTCGGTGCGCGCCCCCGGCCGCGAGGGCGCCGCGTCCGCACCCAGGAGCAGGATGTTCACCCGGTGCCTGCCCCGCCAGGGGTCGGCGTCGGCCGCAGCGCCGCGCTCGGCGAACACCGTGGTCACCACCTCGCGGCCCACATAGGCCAGGCGGGCGGCGTAGAACGAGGGCAGCAGGACCGCGGCGCACATCAGCCCCACGACGCCCCGCGCCAGGGCGTGTCGGACGCCGGTGAGCGGGGACGGGCGCAGCACCCGGTAGGACGCGACGATCAGGGCCGCCCACCACAGGCCGGCCAGCACCGTCGCGACGGCCACCCCCGCCAGCCGGCCCGGCCGGGCCAGCAGGCCGAGCGCCTCCGGGCGCAGCACCGTGGCCGCCGCCGTCCCGACCGCGAGCAGCGTCCCGTACACCGACAGCAGCACGACGCCGGCCGTCCGCCGTCCGGCGCGCAGGTGGGCGAGACCCCACACCAGCGCCGACGCGAGGGTGAGCCCGAGAGTGGCGCTCAGCGGTCGCGGGCCCGGTTCACCTCTCATCGGTATCGCGCCTTCCGGGGATCGTCACCTCACCAGCAGATGATCACAGGTTAGTAACGGTGCACGCCGTGATCTCCGCTCCGGCGTCGCGACACACCGGAGAAGCGGTCTGAGGTGGGAAGATGTCCGGAACGTGATGGAAGGTGACCGGGACCCGCGCCCATCAGCAGGTCACCAGGTGACCGGCACCTCCATCAGGCCCCCGGTCAGCCTGCCCTCCCGCAGCCGCAGCTCCTCTGCCGGCACCGCCAGTTCCATCGTCGGGAACCGCCGGAACAGCGTGCCGAAGACCTCGTTCAGCTCGACCCTGGCCAGGTTCGCCCCGATGCAGTAGTGCTGCGCGTACCCGAAGGCGATGTGCGGCTCGGGCTGCGAGCGGTGCGCGTCGAACACCTCCGGCTCGGCGAAGACGTTCTCGTCCCGGTTCGCCGCCGCGGAGATGATGATCACCGGCTCCCCGGCGCGGATGGTCACCTCCCCCGCCTCCACGTCGGCCTTGGCGTACCGCACCAGGCCGTGGTCGGACGGGGAGGCGATCCGCAGGATCTCCTCCACCACCTGCGGCACCACGGAGGGATCGGCCACCACGGCGTCGCGCTGGGCGAGGTCGCGCAGCAGATACACCACGCCGAAGTCGATACTGTTGACCGTGGTCTCGTGCCCGGCGAACAGCAGGCCCGCCCCCAGCCGGGAGATCTCCTGGTCGTCGGCCTCCATGTGCGCGAGATCCGACAGCACGTCCTCCGCCGGGTGCGCGCGCTTGCGGTTCACCAGCTCCAGGATGTAGGCGCTGAACTTCTCCAGCGCCGCCGCCGACGCCGCGGGGTCCGTCGTGATGGAGATGCCGTCCGACAGCGCCCGGAAGTGCTCGCGGTCCTCGAACGGCACGCCGAGCAACTCGCAGATCACCAGCACCGGCAGCGGGAAGGAGAAGTTCTCGTGCAGGTCGAGCGGCGGCGTCTTCTCCGCCATCTCGTCCAGCAGCCCGCTGACCAGCTCCTGGACGTGGCCCGACAGCGCCTTCATCCGCCGGGCCGAGAACGCGGGCGTCAGGAGCTTGCGCATCCGCTGGTGCCGCTCCTTCTCGGTGGCGTAGTCCCCCGAGGGACCACCCATCAGCGCCGACCCCGACACCCGGGTCGCCGAGTCCGGGTCGGGGTGTGAGCGGCCGAGCCGCTCGTCGGCGAGTAACCGCCGGACCATCTCGTACTCGGTCACCAGCCACGCCTCGCCGCCGGTCTGGGTGCGTACCCTGCTGATCGGCCCTTCCTTGCGCAGCTCCCGGTAGGTCGGCGAGATGTCGAGCGCGTTGTTCCGCTGGAACGGCATCTGCGGCAGATCGGACACAGTCGGGGTCCCTCCGTCGGTTCGCTCCCCTTTGCGAACGGTCCTTTCGACGTTCGCACCCGAGCGCCGATCCCGCAATGCCCACAGTCAAGACAAGTCATGACACATAGTGATCACCAACCTCTGACCGCGCGCGGGTGATCAGCCCAAAGGACGCCCGTCATGATGCACCGTCCCCATGGGCGGACCGAGCCGGCCGCCGGAGCGCGGACCGCAGGACGATCGCGCCGGTGACCTCGTCCCGATAGGCGTCCACCAGAACCAGGCCGTAGTCATAGCAGGGGTAGGGGTGCGCGTATGGGTCGAGCCGGGCGGTGCGGATGGTGCCCTGGCTGCGCACCGGCATGGCCTCCAGCGCGGCGAGCAGTTCCCGGTGGGCGGTCTCGCGTACGTCGGTCACCCCGCATACGCCGTTCCCGTCAGGTGCGTCGGCTTCCCACATCCACAACGTCGGCGGCTCCTCCCGCCGGCCTTCGGTCGCCCGGCTCACCGTCCCGCTCCCAGGTGGTAGGCACGCCGCCTGTCCACAATTCGGTCCGGGTCTCGGCGACGACCCGGCGGAATCGCGGCGGCGTACTCACCGGATGGCGTGACCCCCGGCGGATGAGGCGTACGGATACGCGCCGACGTGGCGGAACCGATGGCGACGGCAGGCTCAGCCCGGGGCCGGGTGAGAGCCGCAGACCGGTCGCGAGCGGCGGAATCGGCGAGAGGACGGGTGAAACCGGCGGAGCGTACGGCGATGGGACGGACGGGGACGGCGGGCGGGTGGTCGCAGCCGCCGAGGCGCCGCCGGGCGTCCAGCCGTGCGCGCATCTGCGCGGCGGTGGGCTGCTCCCACTGGTGGTGCCGCCGATGCGGAAGGGTGTGCGCCCGGTGGTCGTAGGGCGGATGACCACACCACCGGCACCCCAACGGCAAAGGCGGCGCATCCCTCCGCCACCGAATCCGAATCGCCCGAATGGTCCTAGGGTTGGACACGGGTCAGGACCTCGATTCCTGATCAAGGGCCCGTCCGGTCGTGTGCAGCGCCGGGCGGGCCCGCGTTTTTACCTGGCAGGTCCATCACAACCGTGCGCGTTCGGGCTACGGAAGGGGAGACTGGAGGAGGCAGGCGGATATCCTCGTTCCCCCCGAGAGGTGGCACGCGGCGATGAACATGCTTCCGGGGTGGGCCGCTCGGCTTCGTGCTGAGCGTTGTGATCGCCTCTGGTCCTTGAAGGACACGGCCGCCCGGCTGCGAGAGGCGGCCGATGAGCGCACCCGCGAGCGGCTGCCGACCGGCGAAAGTCTTCGCCGCATGATCAGGGCGTGGGAGGCCGGCGAACACCGACCCGGTGAGTTGTACACCGAGTTGTACAGCCGGGTGTTCGGTGTTCCGGCCGAGGAGTTGTTCGCCGGAGCGGCCGAGGTCACGACGGTGGGCGGTTCTGACGACGAACTGGAGGCGCTTGAGCTGGCGCGGCGGATCGAGGCAAGCGACATCGGCCGCGAGACGATCGAGCGGTTGGAACTGGCCGTCGATGAGCTGGCGATCGCCTATCCGGGTACGCCGCCGGGCGAGCTGCTCGTCCGGGTACGCCGCCACCTGAGATATGTGTTTCAGTTGCTGGACGCGCGCAAGACCCTTGACGAACACCGGCGTCTCCTCGTCGTGGGTGGCTGGCTCTCACTGCTCGCCGCGACCTGCCACATAGATCTTCACCAGTTCTCCGCTGGCGGTGCCCGGCTGCGTACGGCCGCTCATCTGGCCAAACACGCCGACTACCCCGAGATCGCCGCGTGGTGCCTGGAGACCCAGGCGTGGCAGGTGCTCACCGCCGGGGACCACCAGCACGCACTCGATCTAGCCCAGGCCGCGCAACGGGTCGCGCCCAAGGGCGGCTCCGCCTACATCCAGGCGACTGCCCAGGAAGGCCGGGCGTGGGCTCGGCTCGGCGCGGCACGGGAGACACGCGAGACGCTCGACCGGGTGGCCCGCCTGGTCGCTCCCCTGCCGACTCCGGACCGGCCCGAACATCACTACCGGTACGACCCCGCCAAGTCGGACGCCTACACCGCCACCACGCTGTCCTGGCTCGGTGACCCCGCGGCCGAGCCGTACGCCCGTGGTGTGCTCGCCCGGCTCCAGTCCACGACCGACGGCCCGCCCCGGCCCCGCCGGGCCGTGTCCGCCCGGCTTGATCTCGCCCTGGCGCTACTGGCCGCCGATCAGCCCGACGAGGCCGGGCACCTGACCCTCACCGCGATCACGAGCGGGCTTCTGGTGCCGTCGAACTACTGGCGAGCAGCCGAGGTGATCAGCGCAGTGGAAACCCGTCACCTCCCCGAGGTGGCTGAGCTACGCGAGGCATACCGGGAACTGTGCGGCCCCACCCACCCGCGACCACGGTGATCGCTTCCGCTCATGGCGGCCCCGAGCCTGCAGAGCCGGCTTGGCAGCGACTACAGGCCGAGTGACGTGCCCACCGCCGCGCGGGCACCTCATCAGAGAGAGCCCCTGCTCAGGATGAGTAGCACCTCATGCGTCGAGGTTCGTGGCTAGGAGCGGGTATGCGGTAGCCATATCGGCAGCGCATCCAGCAGGGCGTTCCATCCCCCTGCCAGCAACCACCACATGCCCATCGCGAGCACGACGCCCATCAGCAGCGTTATCATGATCAACTTTGCTAAAGCTCGTCCAGAAGACGCGGTTGAGCGCCGGGAGGTCAGCACGGCGCCAGTCAATCAAGCGAGCAGGCAGTGCACCAGACCCTACCGAGCAGGTGGCGGATGACAGCGCTCCCGGTTCCGGCTCACCAGGTGGCGGCTCCTTGGAAGGACGTGGGGGTGGGGCGGTAGCCGAGGTGGTGGCGGGCGGCGGTGATGTCGAGGGTGCGCTCCACGGCGAGGTGGCCGACGCCGTACCGGGTCAGGCGCGGCGGGCGGGAGCGGCCGAGCGTGTGGAAGGCGGTCTCGGCGACCGCGGCCAGCGGCCCGGCGACGGCGGCGGGCAGGTAGGCCGGGCGGGCGGCGACGCCTCGTTCACGCAGGAAGGCGCGCAGGGCGTCGTCCAGGACGACGGGGTCGGCGTCGGTCACGTTGAACACCCCGGTCTCCACCGGGCCGGCGGCGGCCTGCAGGCATGCCTGTGCCAGGTTGCCGACCGAGGTCAGGCTGATGCGCTGACGTCCGGTGCCGACCGCCCACAGCCGGCCGCCGCGTACCGCGCCGAGCAGCCGGGGCAGCAGGGTACGGTCACCAGGGCCGTAGATCGCGTGCGGCCTGAGCACCACGGCCGTGTCCCGCACCAATCGCTCGGCCAGGGCCTTCGAAGCGCCATAGGCGTTGACGTACCGCGCCGCGTGGCACTCGTCCTCGCGGGCCATCACCGTGGGGCGCAGCGGGTCGTACACGCTGGCCGTGCTCACGTGGACGAACCGCGCGCCGGGGAAGGCCTGCCGTACCCGTAGCGTGCCGTGCGCGTTGACCTCGAAGAACTCCCGGGACGGGCCCCAGTCGGTCACGGTGCCCGCGCAGTGGATCACCGCGTCCACCTCGGGCAGGTCGTCCGGCGGTGGCCGGGTGATGTCCCAGGAGCGGTACGACGCCGCCATGGTCGCCGCGACGGCGAGGCCGCCGCGCGACCGGCCGACGCCGAACCGGCCGGCCCTGCCGGACCGTCCGTGCGACGGCGTCACGGCCGCTTCCGTCGTGCCGAGAGCCGCGCGGGGGCGGCGGCCGAAGGCGTGAACCTCCCACCCGGCCGCCGCGGCGGCCTGGCACACGGCGCCGCCGACGAACCCCGACGCCCCGGTGACCGCGACCTTCATGGCCGCCCACGAGCGACCGCGGCGCGCAGGCGGGCGCGGTCGAGCTTGTCGGTCCGGCCCGTACGGGGGAAGGCATCGAGGACCGCGACCCGGTCGGGCAGCGCCCCGGCGTCCACCAGGCCGGGTACGGCGCGGCGCAGCGCGGCCGGGTCGAACCCGTCGTCGGGACGCACGGCGAGCACGACCTCCTCGTCGCCGGTCGCCGGGTCGGTGACGCCGACGATCGCGGCCTCCGCCACCCCGGGCAGCGCGGCCAGCGCCGGCTCGTACAGGCCCGGGTAGATGTTCACCCCGTCCCGGAGGATCATGTCCTTCTTGCGGCCGAGCAGGACCAACCGGCCGTGCTCGTCGAGACGGGCCAGGTCACCGGTGGCGACCTCGCGCAGCGGCGGCTCACCGAGGTAGCCGCGGGCGAGCTGCGGACCCGAGACGTGCAGTTCCCCGTCGTCGGCGATCCGGGCGGCGACTCCCGGTAGCGGCGTGCCGAGCAGGTCCCCCTCCGGGCAGGCCAGCTTCTCCTCCGCGGTCGCGATGGCGATCGGCAGTGCCTCGGTCATCGCGTACACCGAGCGGATGTCGGCGCGCGGGGCGGCGGCGCGGGCGCGGCGCAGTACGGCGGGCGGGGAGGGGGCCGTGCCGAGCAGCAGGTGGCGCAGGGTGTCCGGCAGCCGGGGGTCCTCCCGCAGGATGCGGTCGAGCCGCACCGGGACGCAGAAGGCGTGGGTGGCCTCCCGTTCGGCCACTTCCCGGGCGAACGGCCGCCCGCCGGGCAGTGACCAGGTGGCACCGGCCATGAGGGCGGGCAGGCCCAGCATGAGCTGGTCGGTGTGCACGACGTCGCCGGGGGCCAGCGGGACCGCGGAGCGGAAGAGCGCCGAGCCCTCGGCGAGCGACCCCCGGGTGTGCACGACGCCGCGCGGCCGTCCGGTCGTCCCCGAAGTGAACACCACCACGGCCGGCTGCTCGCCCAGGACGGCGCTGCCAGGCCGGGACGGGGCGGCTGTGGGTGGGCGATGCCGCCCATCGGGGTCGTCACGGTGCTCTGCATGGAGGTACGGCGGCGTAGGGGTCTGCGCCGTTCCCAGGCGGTGGCCTGCCGCCGGGTCGTAGGGCGCTGTCGGATCGTGGGCTGCCGCCGGACCATGCGGGACCGCCGGATCGTGGGGTGCTGTCCGGGCGTGGGGTGATTCAGCACCAGAGAGGGCTGCCGGGGTGTGGGGTGGGGCCTGGTAGCCGGGCAGGGAGTGCAGGGCGAGGGCGCCGCGGGGGACGCCGGGCAGCCACCGGCCCGCGTACAGGTGCCGCACCGCACGGCCGGGAATCGGCTCGGCGAGCCGGGGCAGCGTGAGCCCCCGGCGGCGGGCCAGGCCGCGCAGCGGCCCGCTCAGGGTGTAGGCGAGCGCGTCGGCGACCACCCAGGACGGGGGCGCCAGGGCCAGCCGCCCGGCCGCCACCTCGGGGGCCAGGCCGGGATCGACCAGGACGAGCATCCCGCCGGCCGCGACGGCTCCCAGCGCCAGGACCACGGCGTCCGGACCGGGCCGGGTGGCGAAGAGCACCGCCTCGCCCGGCCGCAGGCCCGCCATGGCCTCGGACCCGGCGCGGACCCGGCGCTCCAGCTCGCCGTACGTCAGGCGCGCGCCGCGCTGGTCGATGATCGCGACATGGCGCGGGGCACCCGCCGCTGCGTCGAGCACCTCGGTGACGACGTCCTTCACCTGGTCGCTCCGATCTTCTCGGGTCGGGGGCGCACCCGGGGTCCCGCTGGGCGGCGCTTCGACGTGGTCATGCGGCCGGCCGGGTGGGCACGGACGTGGTGGCGGGGCGGGCCGCGGTGATCCACAGGTGGCGGTAGGCGGGGATGAGCACTCTGCGGGCGGGGCGGCGGGCGGTGACGCGGACGGGGTGGGCGAGGACCGCGGCGGCCACGGCGCGGATCTCGGCCAGCGCCAGCGGGTAGCCGACGCAGAAGTGCGGCCCGGCCCCGAACCACAGGTGGCGCAGCTCCGGCGGGTGCGGCCGGTGCGGGTCGAACGGGCCGTAGGCGCGGGCGCAGTTGTGCGTGACGATGAGCACCCGGTCGCCCGGCCGTACCGGCACCCGGCCGACCCGCGCGGGGGTGGCCACCGAGCGCAGCATGACCGGTGTCGGGGTGGTGATCCGCATCGCCTCTTCGATCGCCCGGTCCAGTTCCTGCGGCCCGTCCGGGTGCAGGCCCGCGTCGTGCAGCAGCGCGACCAGCCGGGGGACGAACGTGGCCACGGTCTCGGTGCCGGTGAGGAAGAACGCGCCCGCCGCGCCCCGCGCCTCGGCCTCCGACAGGCCGAGGGAACGCATGCGGCCCATGACCGTGGTCTCATCGCCCCGCGCGTAGGCGGCCGCGGCGATGTCGCCCACCCGGTCCAGCACTTCGCGGGCGGCGGCGATCTGCGGTTCCGACAGGCGGCGCGAGCGCAGCGACACCATGGACACCACGCGCTCGCCCTCGGCGAAGAGCGCGCGCGCCTCGGTCGCGGAGACCTCGCCCATGCCGATCACCCGGCAGATGACCGCGCCGGCCATGAGCCGCATCTCGTCGGCGAGGTCGACCGTCTCGCCGCGTCCCAGCCGCGCGGACAGGTCCGCGAGCGGCGCGGCGAGCACCTGCGACACCAGCGCGCCGACCGTGGCGGGGGCGAAGAGGGGGGCGAGCCTGCGGCGCAGCGCCGCGTGCGCCTCGCCCTCCATGTTGAGCAGCACGGACGGGCCGAGTACGGGCGTCCACAGGTCGCCGGGCGAACCGGGGCCGTCCTTGCGGAAGCGTTCGTCCAGCAGCACGGCGCGCGCCGTGGCCGCGTCGTTGACCACGACGCCGAGGCCGGGCACCCGCACCACCGGGCCGCACCGGGCGAGCAGCCGCATCAGCGGATAGGCGACCGGATGCGCGGCCAGATACAACCGCGCCTCCTGCCCTGGCCGGCAGCGGCGGGCGGAGGTCATCGGACGTCCACGACCTCGGGGCGGTAGTGGTGGTCGGCGTACCAGGCGAGGGTGCCGGCCAGGCCGTACGCGCGCAGGCGGCGCACCGAGCCGTACACCACGACGTCCCGCCGCGAGGCGTACGCGGCGGTCACCTTGCGCACCCGGTTGACCAGGGCGCGGTCCTCGTGCACCTCCTCGATGGCGGTGCGCGGGAACCCGCCGGAGCGTTCGTAGAGCGAGGCGGTGAGGGCGACCGTGGCGCCCGGCATCATGACGTACGGGCCGAGATAGGCGTCGTCGCGGTTGCCGGGGCGCAGCCGGCCGAACGCGGCGGCGACCTCGACGACGAACGGGATGAGGCGGCGCTCCCACAGCTTCAACCGGAACTCGTCGTTGCGCGGGCGCAGCTTGCCGCCGACCATCTCCAGCCCGTCGCCGAAGGCCCGCCTGATCGCGCGTACCCAGTCGCGGCGCGGCAGGCAGTCGGCGTCCGTCCTGGCCAGGTGGGTGGCCCCCTGCGCGATGGCGTGTCGCATGCCGGTGTCGGAGGCGGCGCCGGTGCCCTTGTGCTCTTCCTGGACGAGGTGGACGGTCAGCGATGACGCGGCGGCGTACGCCCGCACCGCCTCGGCCGTGCCGTCCGTGCTCGCGTTGTCCACGACGAGCAGCGTGAAGTCCCGGTCGTCCTGTTCCTCCAGGGCGCGCAGCGTCGCCTCGATGCCCTTGACCTCGTTGTACGCCGGGACGATCACCCACAGGTCCATGCCGGTCACGCTTCTCCGCCCGCCGGTCACAGGTCCGCGAACAGCACGCCGAGGCTGATGCCGCCGCCGAGGCCGAGCAGCGCGACCCGGTCGCCGGGACGCGCGCCGCCGGCGCACAGTTGCAGCGGCAGTGACGCCGAGGCGCAGTTGCCGTGGTCGGGCAGCGTCACCGCCAGGCGGTCCTCGGGAACGCCCAGCATGTGGACCAGCGTGGTCAGGTAGGGCAGCGCCACCTGGTGGACGGCCACGAGCGTGAAGTCGTCCCAGGTGAGGCCGGTGCGTTTGAGGGCGTTGAGGAAGAGGTCGGGGCCGACGAGCTCGAACGCCTCCTTCAGCCGCCGCCCGTCGCCGTGGAAGTAGGAGTACTCGGGGTCGCGCGGGTGGGCCGAGCCGCCGCCGGGCAGTGTGCCGATCGGCCATGCCGTGGAGTCCGCCGCGAAGTCGCGGTAGAAGATGCCGCGGTGCGGGTCGGCGGTCACCAGCACCGCCGCGCCGGCGTCGGAGAGCGTGTAGCCCGCGAAGGCGTCGGCGAACTGCGTCCGGTCGTTGACCCGCCAGCGGACGGCCCGCGAGGGCATCTCGCCCGTGCAGACCAGCACTTTGCGGTGGGCTCCGGTCCTGATCAGCGCGTCGGCCACCTGCAGACCGTTGAGCAGGCTGTTGCAGGCGTTCTTGACGTCGAACACCGGGCAGGACAGGCCGAGCTTGGCCGCGACGATGTGCGCGGTCGCCGGCTCGACCATGTCCTGCGAGGCCGAGGCGAAGATCAGCAGGTCGGCGTCCGCGTGGTCGTCGAGCTTCCGGACGGCGGCCACCGCGAGGTCGGACGCCTGCTGCCCGTCGGGCGCGACGTGCCGCCGCCGGATGCCGGTCATCCGCTCGATGACGCCGGGACGCGGGACGTACCCCTCGATGCGCGCCTCCACCTCGGCACTGCTCATGGTGCGCTCAGGCAGATGCGCCGCCACCCCCGCTATCCGGGCTCTCATCGCGCCCCTCCGTGTCGGTCGACTGGCCCCGTTTGCGGGAATCTACCGATATATGACGCAGTGGCGGACGGTGGGGTTCGCATGCACGGCCGTGTGGGGCGAGGGGGTCAGGCGGCGGGGATGACGTTGGTGGTCACGGCGGCGATGACGAGGATGCCGAGCAGGACGCGGTAGATGATGAACGGCGTGAAGCGGTGGGTGCTGATGTAGCGCAGGAACCAGGCGATGGCTGCGTACCCCACGGCGAACGACACCACGGTGGCGACGATCGTGGGCCCCCATGCCGGAGCCGGCCCCTCGCCGATCTTGAACAGCTCCAGGGCGCCCGACATGAGCACGGCCGGCACGGCGAGCAGGAAGGAGTACTCCGCGGCCTCCTCGCGCCGGTAGCCGAGCAGCAGGCCGGCGCCGGTCGTGCCGCCGGAGCGGGAGACGCCGGGGATGAGGGCGAGCGCCTGGGCCAGGCCGTAGGTGAGGGCGTGCGGCAGGTTGAGGTTCTTGTCCAGGGTCAGCTCGTTGCGGGCCAGCCGGTCGGCGACGGCCAGCAGCAGGCCGAAGACGATGAGGCACGCGCCGACCAGGCGCAGGTCGCGCAGGGTGGTCTCGATGGTGTGCTGGAAGGCCAGGCCGAGCACGCCGATCGGGACGCTGCCCGCGATCACGTACCAGCCCATGCGCGCCGCGGGGGCCTCGCGCAGCTCGGGCCGCACCAGCGAGCGGGTCCAGGTGGAGACGATCTCGAAGATGCGTGCCCGGAAGTAGATCAGCACGGCGGCCTCGGTGCCGAGCTGGATCACCGCGGTGAAGGCCGCGCCGGGGTCCTGCCAGCCGAAGAACGCCGACACCACCCGGACGTGCGCGCTCGACGAGATGGGCAGGAACTCCGTCAGTCCCTGCACCAGACCGAGCACGAGGGCCTCGAACCAGCCGATCACTGCACACACCTTTCACGGGAGGGCCGCCGGGGACGCACTAAGCGAGGCTAGCGGACCCGGCGGCCTCCCATGATCGGCCGGACGGCCGACCGGGCGGAGCGCGCCTGGTCAGGCGTCGGTGCGGGCCTCGGGGCGGTCGTCGAGCTCCCACTGGGTGTGGAAGACGCCCTCGCGGTCGGTCCTGCGGTAGGTGTGGGCGCCGAAGAAGTCGCGCTGCGCCTGGATGAGCGCGGCCGGCAGCCGGTCGGCGCGCAGCCCGTCGTAGTAGGCCAGCGAGCTGGCGAAGCCCGGGGCGGGGATGCCGCTCCTGGTCGCGGTGACCGCGACGTCACGCCAGGCGTCCTGGGCGTCGCCCACCTCGGCGGCGAAGCGCGCGTCGGTCAGCAGGGTCGGGGTGGCCGGGTCGGTCTCGTACGCCTCGCGGATGCGGTCGAGGAACTTCGCCCGGATGATGCAGCCGCCCCGCCAGATGGTGGCCATCGCCCCGAGGTCGATGTTCCAGCCGTACTCGGCGCTGCCGGCCTGGATCTCGTTGAAGCCCTGCGCGTAGGCGACGACCTTGGAGGCGTACAGCGCCTGCTCCACCGCGTCGGCGAAGGAGCTGCCGAGACCGCCGCCGGACGGGCCGGCGAGGCCGCGCGCGGCGCCGCGCATGTCGACGTGGCCGGACAGCGACCGGGCGAAGGTGGCCTCGGCGATGCCGGTGACCGGGACTCCGAGGTCGAGGGCGGCCTGGACGGTCCACCGGCCGGTGCCCTTCTGCTCGGCCTGGTCGAGCACGATGTCCACGAACGGCTTGCCGGTGGCCTTGTCCACGTGGGACAGCACGTCGGCGGTGATCTCGATCAGGTAGGAGCCGAGCCGGCCCTCGTTCCAGGTGCGGAAGGTCTCGGCGATCTCGCCCGGGGCCATCCCCGACGCCTTGCGCAGCAGGTCGTAGGCCTCGGCGATCAGCTGCATGTCGGCGTACTCGATGCCGTTGTGCACCATCTTGACGAAGTGGCCCGCGCCGTCCGGGCCGACGTAGGTGCAACAGGGGACGCCGTCGACCTTGGCCGCGATGTCCTCCAGGATGGGGCCGAGCGACTCGTAGGCCTCCGGCGAGCCGCCGGGCATGATGCTCGGGCCTTCGAGGGCGCCCTGCTCGCCGCCGGAGATGCCGACGCCGACGAAGTGGATGCCGCGCTCGCGCAGCGCCTGCTCGCGGCGGCGGGTGTCGGCGAAGTGGGCGTTGCCGCCGTCGATCAGGATGTCGCCGGGTTCGAGCAGCGGGGCGTACTCGTCGATCACCGCGTCGGTCGAGGCGCCCGCCTGGACCATGATCACCATCTTGCGCGGACGGGCCAGCGAGGCGACGAACTCCTGCGGGGTCTCGGCCGGGATGAAGTCCCCTTCGTGGCCGAACTCCTCCATCAGCGCCTTGGTCTTGGTGGGCGTGCGGTTGTGCACGGCGACGGCGTACCCGTGCCGGGCGAAGTTGCGCGCAAGGTTGCGGCCCATGACGCCGAGTCCTGTCACACCGATGACCGCTTGCTGTGCCATGTCCGATCACTCTCCTTCTGATCCGGCTATACGCCGTGCGTGGCCGCCCGGTTCGATGGAGCAGGGGGAACCTCCACCCTGGGCCATCTGGGTAACCTGGCCGGCGGCCGGATCAATTCCGGACAAACCGCCGGGTCAGTGCCGGAGGAGCCGTCCGATCGGGCTGTCGTCCAGGTGCTTGAGGAGATCCTCGCAGTCCTTGTAAACGGCCTCGGCACCGCCCTCCATCAGTGAGGTGGTGTCGATGCCGCCCGAGCGTACGGCCACCCGGCCGGTCATCGCCGCGCGTGCGGCGAGCATGTCCCACAGGGTGTCGCCGAGCATCACGGCGTTCTCGGGCCGCAGGCCGCCCTTCTCCAGCGCGCGGCGCACGGGCTCGGCGTCCGGCTTGGATCTGTCCACGTCGTCGGCGTGGACCAGCTCGGCGACCGCGTCCTGCGCGCCGGTGATGGCGATCAGCCGCTCGGCCTCGTCCTTGGGCGCGCTGGTGGCGACCACGACGGTGAGGCCGCGCGCGGCGACCGCCTGGATCAGCTCGCCGGCCCCGGGTAGCGGCCGCACCTCCTCCAGCCGGGGCTTGTACAGCTGGGCGTGCGTCTCGGTGATCTCCCTGGCGTCCTGGTCGGTGGCGTCGGGCAGCAGGTAGTCGATCAGGGCGCGGTCGGCGCGGCCGATCGCCCCGTGCACGTCCACCATGGGCACGTCCCGGCCGCGCCGCCGGAATCCCTCCCACCAGGCGACGACGTGCAGATAGTTCGTGTCGACCAGCGTTCCGTCGATATCGAAGACGACACCGCGTCGCATCGTTCACCGTCCCTCGTGACGCCGGGCCCCAGCCCGCCCCCGTGCCGCCGGCCGGGTGCCGGCGGCGCCGTCCCGCCGCGCCCGCTCGTGATCGACATGATCGGCGGCGGTGCGCGGCGTACGCCCGGTTCCGTACCCCGGACGGCGGTGATCCAACGAGCGCCCCGGGGAACAAGGGGGCGGACGGGCGCCAGGTGGGAGCGCCGGCCGGGCCGGATGCGCGGGGGGTCAGGCGGCCGAGCAGGAATCCTGGGTGGCGTCGATGCCCTTCACGTCATGGTCGGAGACCGGGGGCGGCTTGAGGCCCTTCCAGTCGTCGCCGACGACCAGGACGAGCCGGGCGGTCGTGGTGCCGGTCACCGCCTGGTTGCGCGACACCACCAGGTCGCCGGCCAGGGTGGGCACCCGGGTCTGGCCGGCCGTGGCGTACCTGATCGTCGTCTTGGCCTGCGGCTTGACCTTGGGGTCACCGATGCGCACCACCGTGTAGCCGCGCTGCTCCAGCGCCGCGGCCACCTGGCGGCCCAGGCCCGCGCGGTAGGTGCCGTTCTGCACCACGATCTCGATCTTGGACTTCGGCACCTTGGTGGTCTGGCGGCCGGTCTTGATGTTCGAGCCCTTGATCTTGGTATCGGTGGCCACCAGGTGGAAGAGCTGCTTGGCCTGCGGCTGCACCCACTCCACCCGGCCGGGCTGGGTCAGCGAGTAGCGCCACGGGGTGGTGACGAAGCGGATGTTGCCCGCGGCCAGGCCCTGCGCGCTGGACAGCATGTCCCGCATGACGCTCACGGTGAGCCCGCGGTCGGTGGTGACCGACTGGGTGGCGGCGTCCAGGAAGTGGAACAGCCGGGCGGGGTCGGTGAGCGTGTCGCCGCTCATCGCCTTCTTGACCATCGAGGCGATGAACATCTGCTGCCGCTGGATGCGCCCGATGTCGGATCCGTCGCCCAGGCTGTAGCGGGCCCGCACGTACCCGAGTGCCTGCTCGCCCTTGACGAGCTGGCGGCCGGCCTGCAGGTGCAGCATCGCCTTGGTGTCGTTGATCGCCTTGGGCACGCAGATCTCCACGCCGCCGAGCGCGTTCACCATGCTCTTGAAGCCGGTGAAGTCGACCTTCACGAAGTGGTCGATGCGGATGCCGGTGAGCGCCTCGATGGTCTTCCAGGTGCAGCCGATGCCGCCGAAGTTGAACGACTCGTTGATCATGCCGACGTGCGGGCGCTGGCCCATCAGGCCGTTCTTACGCGGGCAGGCGGGCAGTTGCACCAGCGAGTCGCGCGGGAAGCTGATCAGCAGCGCGTTGCCACGGTCGGGGGACATGTGTGCGAGGATGATCGTGTCGGTGCGCTCGCCGACCTCCCGGTGGCCGTACTTCACGTTGGCCCCCGCCCGGGTGTCGGAGCCCACGATCAGGATGTTCAGGGCCTTGCTCACCTTCGCCGGGCGAGCGCCGAGGTCGGTGGCGTCCACGTCGACGTGCTTGATGTTGCCGTTCAGCTTGGTGTAGGCGCCGACCAGGGTGATGCCGGCGGCCAGGGACACCCCGGTGATCGCCGCGACCAGGCACCACAGCCATGGCTTCCACAGCCGTTTCGCACCACCGGTCGCCGAGCCGGTGGACTGGTCCACGGGCTGGGTCGGGTGTACATCGACAAGCCCGCCGTTCATCGTCCCCACGCAACTGGACAGGGCTGGTGGCCCTGGGCCACGCGCCGACTACAGGCACCGGATCCACCCGCCCGGCAAGCCGTGGGCAAGTCTAGCCAGGCAGGTGACAGTTGTAGCACCTTGTCGGGGTTTTAGGTGGAATTCGCAGGAATTGGGCAGTTTTCCCCGTGGTCTATCCGCGCCCGGCGGGCACCGGGATCCGCGCCGATGGGTCGTCCCGCTGTGGTGCCGTCCCGTGGCGGGCGGCGAGGCGGCGGCCCAGCTCCTGCGCGGGCCGCTCGACGTACCGGTAGGCGAGCGCGGCCAGGGCCACCACCACGGCGAACAGCGTGGCCAGCCAGGAGAGCCGCTCCTCCAGCGTCAGCAGCGCCGGGTCCCAGGTGATCCGCCGGACCACCTGGAGCACCAGCGGATGCAGCAGGTAGATCGAGTAGCTGACCAGCCCGAGCCACGCCACCGCGCGCGGGATCGCGCGGTTGCGCAGAGCGAGTCCGGCGGCGAAGGTCAGCCACGCTCCGGCCAGAGCGGCCGACCAGCTCCACTTGAACGCGAGCTGATCGGCCTCGGACATGCCCCAGCCCGGCCCGAGCCAGACCGCCGTGGCCACCAAGAGCACCGGCACCAGCGCCAGCGCCCAGGCCCGCTTCGTCCGCTCGCCCGAGGAGTGTTCCAGGTGGCGGAGCGCCGTCCCGCCGAACATCGTCGCCATGATCGCCAGGCTCTGCCAGGCGCCCACCCTGCTGTTGGCGGCCAGCAGGACGAGCGCGAGGACGCCGAGCGCGGCGGCGCCGCACCGCCGCAGGTCACGCCCCTTCCCGAGCACGGCGGCGAAGCCGAAGGCCAGCACGACCGCGACGCCGCAGATCACCGTCGTCTCACCGAGGTTCCTGGTCAGCAGCCCCGCGGGCAGCAGGGCTCCGGCGATGGGCGCGCACACCGCGAACACCAGCGCGGCGCCGAGCCCGGTACGGCGGACGCCGGTCACGAAGAACGCGGTCACCAGCAGGTAGAACGCCATCTCGTACGACAGCGTCCAGAAGACGTTGATCACGGCCGGCACCTGGAGCAGGTCCTGCAGCATGGTGAGGTGCGCCAGCAGCGCGGTCCACGGCCGTTCGGCGGCCTGGGCCGGCAGGCGGGTGTAGACCTCCGCGACGGCGAAGACCGTGCCGGCCGCCGCCGCGAGCGCCCACAGCGGGTACAGCCGGAACAGCCGGGTGATCCAGAAGCCACGGACGCTGCCGCGCCGTTCCAGCGATATCGGCACCACATAGCCGCTGACCAGGAAGAACACCAGAACGCCGTACTGGCCGAAGTCGAACCACGGGCTGATCGCCGCGCGGACCTCCGGCAGCAGCGGGTCCAGGGAGTGTTCGAAGACGACGATCAGGGCGGCGACGCCGCGCAGCGCGTCCAGCCAGGACTGCCGGAGTGCGCGCGAGGCGCGCGGCGCGGCGGGCGGCGACGGAGGGGGCGTCGGTCGGGTCGCGACGTGCATTCGCGCCAGGCTACCCGTGAGACCGGGGTCTCTAACCAGCGGCCTCCGCGGCCGGTCAACCGGGGCTGTCGGAACGCGGGTGGCGCAGCAGGCCGGTGGTGACGTCCTCCAGGGTCACGATGCCGGTCACCGTGCCGTCGTCCCCGGTGATCGCGGCGAGCTGCGCCCGCCGGCGGCGCATGATCGCCAGCACCTCGGCCATCGTCGTCCGCTCGCCGACGTGCGGCAACTCCCGGGTGGGCAGCGGCCGGTCCGGCGCGTGGCCGTTCAGCGCGTCCAGCACGTGCAGGTAGCCGCCGAGCCGCCCGGGCGCGGCGCCGCTCACCGGGAAGCGCGAGTGGCCGTACCGCCCGGCGTACCGCTGCAGCTCGGCGGCGCGGGTGGTGGCCGGCACGCTGACGACCTGGCCGATCGGGATCATCACCGACGACACCGGGCGCGCGTAGAGGCCCAGCGCGGCGATCATGCGGTCGTGCTCGTCCCGGTCGAGCAGCCGGTGCCGGAGCGACTCCTGGATGAGCGCCGGCATCTCGTCGGAGGTGAAGACCGTCTGGATCTCCTCGGCCTGCGGGATGCGCAGCGCCCGCAGCACGCCGGCCGTGAGGGCGTTGACCGCGACCAGCAGCGGGCGGGTGGCGCGGGCGACGACCCGCAGGACGGGCACCAGCCACAGCGCGGCCTGGTCGGGGCCCGCCAGGGCGAGGTTCTTCGGCACCATCTCGCCGATGATCACGTGCGCGGAGACCACGATGAGCAGGGCGAGCGCGAACGCCGTCGGATGGACCAGCCCTTCGGGCAGGCCGAGGGCGGCGAACAGCGGCTCCAGCGCGTGGGCCAGGACGGGCTCGCCGACGGCGCCGAGCGCGAGCGTGGCGAGGGTGACGCCGAGCTGCGCGGCGGTGAGCATCAGCGGGACGGCGTCCATGGCGGCCAGCACCGCCCGCGCCCGGCGGGACCCCTCACGGGCGGCCGGCTCGATCTGGGTGCGGCGCGCGGCGATCAGCGCGAACTCCGCGCCGACGAAGAACCCGTTGGCGCCGATCAGCAGGACGATGACCAGGGCGTCCAGCGGGGTCATCGGTCCTCGCCTTCCTCGGGGGCGGTCAGTGTGATCTGCTCGACCCGGCGGCGGCGCACCGTGTCGGCCCTGAGCGTCCAGCCCGAGACCTCCGCGAGATCGCCGGGGTCGGGTATGCGGCCGAGGCGGCTGATCAGCAGCCCGGCGAGCGTCTCGTACGGCCCCTCGGGCATCTGGAAGCCGGTGCGCTCCTCGACCTCGTGCGCCCGCAGCAGCGCGGGCACGGCCACCGAGGAGCCGGGGGCGAGCAGGGCGCCCTCGGGCTCGGCCGAGACCTCCTCGGGCAGGTCGTACTCGTCGGCGATGTCGCCGATCAGCTCCTCGGCCAGGTCCTCCACGGTGACCACGCCCGCGAAGCCGCCGTACTCGTCGACCACGACCGCCATCTCGCGCCCGGCCGTGAACAGGCGTTCCTGGACGGTCTCCAGGTCGAGCGACTCGGGGACCAGCAGGGGAGGCCGCATGATGGCCGCCACGCGGGTGCCCGCCCGGTCGTCCTCGGCGACGGCGAAGGCGTCCACCACCGAGGCCACGCCGACGATGTCGTCCAGGGCGTCGCCGGACACCGGCAGCCGCAGGTGGCGTTCGCGCCGGGCCAGGGTCAGGAACTCGGTGACGCTGCCGGCCGCGGCCACGGTCACGCAGTCGGGGCGCGGGGTCATCGCCTCGCCGGCGGTCCGGTCGCCGAAGCTCAGCGCCCGGCGCAGCATGGCCGCGGTGGTCGCGGGCATCGCGCCCGCCTCGGCGGACAGGCTGGTGAGCAGGCTCAGCTCGTCGGGGGACCGGGCCGAGGCCAGCTCGTCCTGCGGCTCGGCGCCGAGCGCCCGCACCAGGGCGTTCGCCGTCGCGTTGCACACCTTGATCAGCGGGGCGAAGACCACGGAGAACACGCGCTGCGGCGGCACGGAGACCCGGGAGATCGCCAGCGGCCGGGACAGGGCGGCGTTCTTCGGCACCAGCTCGCCGAGCACCATCTGGCCCACGGTCGCGATGAGCAGGCCGAGCACCGCGGCGATGCTCTGCCCGACCGGCGCGGGCAGGGCGGGAATGGTGTCGAACAGCAGGCGCAGCAGGTCGATGACGGCGGGTTCGGCGAGCACGCCCAGCAGGAGTGAGGTGATCGTGATGCCGAGCTGGGCGCCGGAGAGCTGGAAGGACAGCCTGCCCACGGCGGCCAGGACGCCCTGGGCCCCGCGGTCGCCGGCGGCGGCGAGCCGCTGCAGCTCGCCCCGCTCCACGGTGACCAGGGAGAACTCCGCCGCGACGAAGACACCGTTCGCGATGACCAGGGCCAGCGCGCCCAGCAGGAAGATCAGATCGACGATCACGTGTCGCCCTCCCGTGCAGCCCGCTCCTCCAGTAGATCAGGCTGCACGCCGTGTCCGGTCTTGGCGGGAACCGTACCGGCACGACGGGGCGCTGGGAATCCCGGACCACCCCCGGCCGGGGAACCGGGGGCGGCTTCCCGGGATGATCAGCCGGCGAAGTGGATGACGCGCTCGGGCCGGACGCGGACGGTGATCCGCTCCTCGCCGGGAGTGCGGCCGGGGTAGGAGTCCACGCCGAGGTACTTCTTGGCCAGCTTGTCGATCAGCTCGTCGGAGCCCTCCAGCTCGAACTCGGCCGTTCCCGAGATGCTGACCCGGCGGTAGGGGTTGTCCGGGTCCAGCACGCTGATCGACAGACGCGGATCGGCGCGCAGGTAGCGCTCCTTGGCCCGGCCGACCGCGGTGTTGAACAGGACGTCACCGGCGTCGTCGACGTCGATCCAGACCACGGTGCTGTGCAGTGATCCGTCGGGGCGGTGCGTGGTCACCCAGCCGGGGATGGGACGGCGCAGCAGCGCGATGGCGTCCTCGTTCAGCCTGGTCACGGTGTCTCCTCACGATCTGCGGGTCCTTGCCTCGACACTCGGCAACGCCCGCCCGCGACTGATCATTCCGCCGCCGGGCGGGCCGTACACCGATCGGAGGAGGGCGCTCGGCGCAGGAAGGCGATCACGCTCTAGGCAGGGCGGCGCGGTGACCGGATACTACGCGCAGCGGCATCGGCGGTCGCGGCGTGGCGGTCCGGGCTCCCCCGTCCGGGCCCGTGCGGTGCGGCAGCCCGCCACCGAGCCCGGCGGCCGATGACCAGATGGGCAGGTACCAGGGAAGGAGCCCCGAATTCGGCAGGCGAACCGTTCGAGGAGGCAGTGGTGGCCGGCAAGAAGCTCACCGAGGCGCGGTGGACGCACGTCGCGCTGCCGAGCAGCGACCTGGACGCGGCGATCGAGTTCTACACCACCATGACACCACTTGTGGTGGTGTCGAGGCACGAGGACAAGGACGGCCGCAACGTCTGGCTCTCCAACGACAGGCAGGTGGAGACGCCGTTCGTGCTCGTCCTCGTCGAGTTCGCCAGGGACCGGGGACGCAGGCAGCCGCAGCTCGCGCCGTTCGCCCACCTCGGCATGGAGGTGCCGAACCGCGAGGACGTCGACGAGGTCGCCCGCCGGGCGCGGGAGATGGGGTGCCTGCACTGGGAGCCCATGCAGTTGCCACCGCCCGTCGGCTACGTCTGCGCGCTGACCGACCCCGATGGCAACGTCGTCGAGATCTCGCACGATCAGAAGGTCTTCGAGGAGGTCCGCAGGCTCTGGGCCGAGTGACGGCGTCCCCCCGTCCGTCATCGTCGCCACCACCATCGGCACGCGGCCGCCCGGGGACGGCCGCGGCCTCTCCCGCCGTGCCGGTGTCCCGGGGAGCCGGGACCTGCGCGATGGGACGCCACACCCGGACCGGACGTCCGTCCGGTTCGCGGACGCACGTCGCCGCCCGTCACCAGGGCCGGCCTCGCGCAGGAAGAGGGTGACATGCGCGTCTCGTGTGCTTCACCGCGTGCGCGGGGTCCGACCAGGTAGGGCGCGTTCCGGCAGGTCTGACACCGCACCCGAGGGGCTGTCACGCCCACCTCAGTCGGCAAGATCCGGAAATCTCCCCATAAGAGGTGATCGATACTGTGGTTCCGCCTACCACCGCGATCGCGGATGTACTGCAACTCCGGGGGCAGACGGGCTGGCTCAGCCCGCCGCTGCGCCCCGTTCACCGTACGCAAGGACTGATGGGCAAGCCCCGCACCGTCCGGCTCGCCCCTGGACCGGGTGAGCACGGCCTCCAGCCCCTGCGCGCGGTGCTGGACGAATGCCTCGACGGCCGCGTGATCGTCGTGGCCGGCGCGCAGGCGGCGGCCGGGGCGGTGTGGGACGAGATCCTCACCCGCGCCGCGCTCGCCCGCGGGGTGCGCGGCCTGCTCGTGGAGGGCGGGGTGCGGGACGTCAACGCCCACCGCGACCTCGGCCTGCCCGTGTGGGCCCTGTACGAGGCGACGGCCGGCCCCGGGCCGGACGTTCACGTCGCCGCCGTCGGCGGCCCCGTCGAGATCGGCGGCGTGACGGTGGACGAGAGCAGCACCATCGTCATGGACGCCGCGGGCGTGGTCGCCCTCGACTCCACCGACGTCTTCCCCGATTGCTACATGTACGCCGACGCCGAGGAGAACGTCGTCGCCGCGCTGCGCGAGGGAGCGACGCTGGCCGAGGCGAACCGCTACCGGGAGGACATGGTCGCCAAACTGCGGCGGTCCGTGTGAGCGCTCTCGCGGCGCGCGGCCCGCCGTCCGCACGCGCGGCCTGGTGGCGCGTGGCGGCGCCCGCGGGTTCTCCCGCCCCGCGGGCGCCGGGACGTCGGCCCTGGTGAGGGGCGTCAGTCCTTGAAGGCGTCCTTGACGTTCTTGGCGGCGTCCTTCACCCGCTCGCCGGCCTGCTTCAGCCGGCCCTTGGCCTCGTCGGCCTCGCCTTCGGCCCGCAGGTCCTCATCGTCGGTCGCCTCGCCCACACCCTGCTTGACCTTGCCCTTGAGCTGCTCGGCCTTGTTGGAGAACTTGTCGTCCACACCCATGATCGGCCCCCTTCGCTGAATGGGTCTGTCCGTAGTGCACCTGTCCGATGCGAGGGCCGGTAAACACGGCCTCCGGCCAACCGGTCGCCCAAGTCCTCCCCTGAGCTGGGCAAAGCCCGTGGACGCCCCGCAGACCCTCGCCATCTTCCACAAACACCGACATACTCGATCAAGCGCGGGCAACAGCGACGGTACGCATCCGATGACGAGGAAGCAGGATGATGGCCTCTCCCCGGCGTTCGATCGTGTTGGTGTCCACCGCGTCGGCGGTGGCCGTCGTCCTCGCGGCGCTCGCCGTGCTCTTCGGCGCTCTGTGGTTCGGCGGCGGCTGGCCGCCGCAGCAGATCCCGGGACTGCCCGCGCCCGGCCTGCTCACCACCGCCGGCCTGCCCATCGTGCGGGTGCTGCACGACGTGTGCGCGGTGGCCACGGTCGGCACCCTGCTCGCCGCCGCGGCCCTCGGCGGCGGCGCGGACGCCCGCCGCGAGATCACCAGGGCCGCCGGGCCGTGGGCGCTCGCCTGGGCGGCGACCGCGGCGTGCACCCAGATCCTCACCATGTCGGACCTGATCGGCCTGCCGGTCGGGGAGGCCATCGAGTCCGGCTTCCTGCCGACCTACAGCATGGAGGTGCCGCAGGGGCAGGCGTTCCTGCTGGTGACGGTGCTGACCGTGGTCGTGGCGATCGGGACGTCGCTGCGCGTCGGCACCCTCGGCCGGGTCGTGCTGCTGGCCATCGCGGTCTTCGCGGTGCTGCCGCCCGCCTACGTCGGCCACTCCGCCTCCGCCGCCGACCACAACATCGCGATCTCCAGCCTGATGGCGCACATCGCCGGAGTGACACTGTGGGTGGGCGGCCTGTTCGCGCTGGTGGCCCACCTGCGCCGCTACGACGCCGCGTCCGCCGCGGTCGCGGTGCGGCGCTTCAGCGCGGTCGCGCTGTGCTGCTTCGCCATCGTCGGGGCCTCCGGGCTGGTCAACGCGTGGATCCGGCTCGGCGGGGTGGCCGAGGTGTGGCAGACGCGGTACGGGCTGCTGGTGCTGGCCAAGCTGGCGGCGCTCTGCGTGCTGGGATGGTTCGGCTGGAGGCACCGCCGCGCCACCATCGCCACGCTGGACGGCGCCGCGGCCGGCGACGGGCGGCCGGGCTCGGGGCCGTTCCTGCGGCTCGCCGCCGCCGAGGCCGCGGTGATGGCCTGCGCGATCGCGCTGGCGGTCGGCCTGTCGCGCACCCCGCCGCCGCGCGCGGAGGCCTCGCACGACCAGCACGAGCTCCTCGGCTACGTGCTGCCGCCGTTCGCCCCGGGCCGGCTGCTCACCGAGTTCCGGCCGGACCCGATCCTGATCATGGCCGTGATCCTGATCGCCGCCGGCTATCTGGTCGGCGTGTGGCGGCTCGCCCGCCGTGGCGAGGCGTGGCCGGTGGGCCAGGTCGCGACGGCGGTCGCGGGCGTCCTCGTCGTGCTGTACGCCGTCGCCGGCGGGCTGGCCGCGTACGCGCCGGCGCTCTTCTCGGCGCACGCCCTGCAGTACGCGCTCGTCGGCACCGCAGGACCCGCGCTGTTCGCCCTGGGAGCGCCGCTGGTGCCGCTGCGCGAGGCCGCGCCGTCGGCCGCCCGCGCCGCCGAAGGGCGCCACGCCACGGCGCTGACCCACCCGGCCGCCGCGACGGCGGTGTACGGCGTGCCGTACCTGCTGCTCTACGTCACCGGCCTGTTCGACTGGGCGCAGTCGAGCCTGGCCGTGCGACTGGCCGTCCTGGCGACGCTGGCCGTCACCGGCACGTGGTTCTTCCACGTCGCGCTGGGGCTCGACCCGCTGCCCCGGGTCATCGGCCCGGCTCTGCGCACCGGCATGCTCGGCGCGGCGGTGGCGGTGCAGGTCTGGGTGGCACTGGTCTTCCTCGCCGGTCCGCGCCAGGGCCAGGAGTGGTACGCCGCCCTGGCCCTCCCGTGGGCGCCCGAGCTCGGCGCCGACCAGCGGACCGGGGCCCTGATCGGCCCGGGAACGTCGGCCGCCGTCCTCCTCGCGCTGATCGCCTTGTTGGCCCTGCGCCGGCGCGGCGCCCGCCGGCGCGCCGCCTCCGCGACGGCGGTGGCCGAGCCCGCCGAGACCCGCGGCTGACCCACCGCGGCCCCGTCCATCCCCGGCTCTTCGCGCCGGGCCGCAGGGAACCGCGGGAGCCGTCTGCCTAGAGTGACGTCATGACCCCCGCTCCCGTTGACGGCTCGCTCGCCCGGCGTCTCGGCACCACCGACGCCGTCGTCATCGGTCTCGGCTCCATGATCGGCGCGGGGGTGTTCGCCGCGTTCGCCCCCGCCGCGGCGGCGGCCGGCTCCGGCCTGCTGCTCGCGCTCGCGGTCGCGGCCCTGGTCGCGTACTGCAACGCCACCTCCTCGGCGCGGCTCGCCGCCCGCTATCCCGCCTCCGGCGGCACCTACGTGTACGGGCGCGAGCGCCTGGGCGACTTCTGGGGGTATCTCGCCGGCTGGGGCTTCGTGGTGGGCAAGACGGCGAGCTGCGCCGCGATGGCGCTCACCGTGGGCGCCTACGCCTGGCCGGGGCGCGAGCATCTCGTCGCGGTGGCCGCCGTGGCGGTGGTCACGGTGGTCGACTACATGGGAGTGCACAAGGCCGCGTGGGCGACCCGGCTGATCGTGACGGCCGTCCTGGTCGTGCTGGCCGTGGCCGTGGCCGTCTGCCTCGCGGGCGGCCGGGCCGGTCTGGCGCCGCCGTCGCCGGCCACCGGGATGACCGCCGGCGGGGTGCTCCAGGCGGCCGGGCTGCTCTTCTTCGCCTTCGCCGGATACGCCCGCATCGCCACGCTCGGCGAGGAGGTGCGCGACCCGGCCAGGACGATTCCGCGCGCCATTCCGATCGCCCTGGGGTTCACCCTGGTGGTCTACGCCGCCGTGGCCGTCGCGGTGCCGGCCGCGCTCGGCCCGGAGCGGCTCGCCCGCTCGGCCGCGCCGGTGGCGGACGCCGTCCGCGCGGCCGGAGCCGGAGGCCTGGTCCCCCTGATCACGGCCGGGGCGGCGATCGCCGCCCTCGGTTCGCTGCTGGCGCTGGTCCTCGGCGTCTCGCGCACCGTGCTGGCCATGGCCAGGGACGGCCATCTGCCGCGCCCCCTGGGCGCCGTCCACCCGCGCTTCCAGGTGCCGCACCGCGCGGCGCTCGCCGTGGGCATCGTGGTGGCCGTCGTCGCCGGGACGGTGGACCTGCGTGGCGCCATCGGCTTCTCGTCGTTCGGCGTGCTGGTCTACTACGCCATCGCCAACGCCTCGGCGCTGACGCTGACCCGCGGGGAAGGGCGCCCGCCGAGGGCCGTCCCCGTGATCGGGCTGGCCGGATGTCTGCTGCTGGCCTTCAGCCTCCCTCTGCCCGCGACGCTCGCCGGATGCGCGGTGCTCGCCGCGGGTGCCCTCGCCTGGGCCGTGCGGAGGCCGTGGCGAGGGCGGTGACGGTCTAGAAGAGCCAGTCGAGCAGGCCGCCGTTGTTGCGCTCCGGAGTGGGCGCGGGAGGCGGGGGCGCCTGCGTGGACGGCGGGGGCGGGGGCGGGGCCGAGGAGCTCGGCGGGTCGGACGGCTCGTCGTCCTGAACCCGCGGGTTCTCCGGCTGCTGCTGCGGGGTGTCGCTGGATCTCGGCGTGGGCGGCGCCGAGGAGTGGCGGGTGCGGGTGGGCGACGGCCGGGTGCTCGGCTCCTCGCTCGTCTGGGGACGGGAGGCCACGGTGGGCGTCGTGCTCGGCGAGGCGCTGGGGGTAGGCGACCCGGTCAGGGTCTCCTCCGGCGTGGCGGCCGGACCGGTGGCCTCGCCGCTGGGGTCGGCGGCCGGGCTCTCGACGGTCTCGGGGAGCTTCTCCCCGGCGGGTGAGCAGTTGGCGGGTGCGGCGCACGCCGCTTCGGGCTTGGAGCCGACCGAGGACGAGACGATCCAGCCGCCGGCGACCGCCAGCACGACGATGGCGACCATGGCGAGGATGAGGCCCTTGTTCTTGCTGCGCTTCTCCTCCTCGGCGTCGTCCTCGCCGGTCCAGCCGGAGCCGAGGAATCCGCGGCGCTCCTCGCCCTCGGGGTCGTGCTCGCCGTCGGGGGCCCAGCCCTCCTCGTCCGGTCGCGCGTACCCCTCGGGGCGCTCGTAGTCGTCGGCGGGGTAACCCTCGCCGTAGTGCTCGGGGCCGTCGGGGTCGTACCCCTCCTGCAGGGCGGTCGCGTCGGGCGAACGTCCCGGCTCGAACTCCGAATGCTCGGGGTGCTCGGCGCGCGGGTGGTCGTCGCCGTGGGCGGGCTCGTGCCCGGCCGCCCAGCCGTCGGACAGCAGATCGCCGCGTGGGGACTCCGGCTCGCCGGTCCAGTCGATGTCGAAGGGACCGGTCTGCTTCAGAGGATCCTCGTCGGGGGATCTCGGGTTGCCGTCGCGGTCCATCGCGAACCTTTCTCCATGAATAAACCTGGCCGCGAAACTTCTTAGCAGCTTCGACAGTGGCTTGTCTGGAAACTTCACAGTTAGTCCGAGAATCGCAACCTTCTCATGAGTCACACAGGTCACACAATTCACGGCTTCCGGTCGTTCATGGCGCTCCGCACGGCAGGACCGCGACGCCGCGCCGGACGGTTGGGACGGGCTTCCGCGGGCACCATCAGGGCCCGGGTGCCAGTGCGCGGCCACTCGTCGTATTTTGGTGATAGGAAGATGACGGTGCGTACGAAAGCGCAGGTGGCGGGCAGGGTCGAACGTCCCGCGCCAGAGACGTCGTAAGACCCTGCCGGGTCGCTCGCCCGTGGCCGAGTCTGGAAATCAGATTCCCGGACAGGGAGGTGCCCCATGCGATCCTTGGCCAGGTGGACGTTGCGGTGTGCTCGGCGATATCGGTTCGACCGCAATCCGTTGCGGCGCCGCTCCGACCGCGTCGAGGGCGTGGCCGTGCTGATCACGTTGCTGGCACTGCTGCTCTGTCTGTGGCCGGCCGCCCTGGCCGCCGGCGCGGTCTACCAACGCGGGGCGACCGCCGAACGTGAGGAGCCGGCCCAGCGCAGGCAGGTCACCGCCGTCCTGATCGAGGACGCCACGAGCACGAGCACGGTCTCCTCGCAGGGCGCCATCCTCGGCACCAAGGCCAAGGTCCGCTGGTACGGCCCGGACCGGCGGGAGCACACACAGGTCATGGCCGTCCCCGCGCAGTCCAAGGCAGGGTCGACGCTGGAGCTGTGGATCGACTCCGCCGACCATCCCGTGGCCGCGCCGCGCACCCACGCGCAGACGCTGGCCGACACGATCGTCGCGGGGTTCGGCGTCATGGCCGCGGCCGGAGGCGTCCTGTTCCTGAACCTGACGCTCGTGCGATGGCTGCTCGACCGCCGCCGGTACGCCGAATGGGACGCCGAATGGGCCGGTGTCCACCAACGGTGGCGCCGCCCGCGCCAGCCCTGAGAGGGGAGACCCATGAGCGGACATGTCGTCGCCGCCGTCGACGGCTCGCCCCCCTCGATGGACGCCGTGCGCTTCGCCGCCGACGACGCGGCGCGGCGCGGGGAGGGGCTGCGCATCGTCAACGTCATCGACCCGTGGGTGTTCGACCAGCCGTTGACCACCCCACCCGGCTTCCAGGAATCGTTGTGCGAGAGCTCGCAGGCCGTCCTGGACGAGGCGGCGAAGGCCGCCCGCGAGCGGGTGCCGGGGCTGTCCGTCGAGACCGCCACCCTGACCGGCACCGTCCGCGAGCGATTGCTGGGCGCGGCGAAGGACGCGGCCGTCCTGGTAGTCGGGAGCCGGGGGCTCGGCGGGTTCCTCGGGCTGATCCTGGGATCGGTGTCGATGGGCGTCGCCGGGCGCACGGCCTGCCCGGCCATCGTGGTCCGGCACCTCATGACCGCCCCGCGCCAGGAGATCGCCGTCGGTCACGACATGTCGCCCGAGTCCGAGGCCGCCCTGGAGTACGCCTTCGAGGAGGCGGCCCGCAGGCAGGCCGCGCTCCGGGCGATCTGCGCCTGGCAGGTGGAGACCCACATGCCGGTGTTCGCCGCCTACACCACCGACCTGGAGAAGATGTTCGAGCTCGGCCGGCGGGCCGCCCAGGAGCAGCTCGCGCCCTGGCGGGAGAAGTTCCCGCAGGTGCCGGTGCACGAGGCCGTGGTGCGCGAGCACCCGGTGGAGGCACTGAGCCGGGCGTCCTCGGCGGTGGACCTGCTCGTCGTGGGATCGCACGGCAGAGGCGGCTTCCGCTCGGCCATGCTCGGCTCGGTCGGCCACGGCGTGCTCCACCACGCGCACTGCCCGGTCGCCGTCGTGCCGTCACGGCCCCTCGACCGGCCGGAAGGCGGGCGAGCATGAGGCAGAGCCTCCGTCTCGGTCACGTGGCCGGCATCCCCGTCGGCGCCCACTGGTCCACCCTGGTGATCGCGGTGCTGATCGGCGCGGTGCTCGCCGTGTCGGTGCTGCCCCAGGAGGCCCCGGGTGAGGAGGCGGTGCGCTACTGGCTGGTCGCCGCGGCCGCCGCCATCGTGTTCCTCGCCTCCCTGCTGGCCCACGAGCTGGCGCACGCCCTCGTGGCCCGCCGCAGGGGGATCGCCGTCCGGTCGATCACCCTGTGGCTGCTGGGCGGCATCACCGAGTTCGCGGGGGAGGAGGCGAGGACCCCGAAGGACGAGTTCCGGGTGTCGGTGGCCGGTCCGCTGGCCAGCCTGCTGGCCTCCGGCGTCTTCTTCCTCGTGGCGCTGCCCCTGCGCGGGCCCGCCGTGCTCGTCTCTGCGGTGTGGTGGCTGGCGCTGATGAACGCCGTGCTCGCCGTGTTCAACATGCTGCCCGGCGCTCCGCTGGACGGCGGGCGGGTGCTGCACGCGTTCCTGTGGCACCGGCACCGCGACCGCGCGCGGGCCGACCGCTCGGTGGCCAAGGCCGGTCAGGCCCTCGGCATGACGCTGATCGCCATCGGCGGTCTGGAGCTGATCCTGCTGGGCTGGACCGGCGGGCTCTGGCTGATGCTGGTGGGCTGGTTCCTGGCCGGCGCCGCCCGCAGCGAGGGCCTGGTCCGCATCGCGCACCGGGGGTTCCAGGGCTGGCGGGTGCGCGACGTCATGACCGCCTCGCCGGAGGTCGCCCCCGGATGGCAGGACGTCGAGGAGTTCGTCGAGAACGTGGCGCTGCGCTCCCGCCAGTCGGTCTTCCCGGTGGTCGACTTCTCCGGCCGGGCGACCGGCGTCCTCACCATGCAGGCCCTGGCCGCGGTGCCGGCGGAGGTGCGCCACGGCCGCCGCGTCGCGTCGGTCAGCGCGAGCCTTCCCGCCGACCACGTGCTCACCCCCGACGAGGACGCCGAGCACATCATGCGGCTCGGCACCTTCACCGGCGACCTGGTGGCCGTGGTCGCCGAGGACGGCCGGGTCGTCGGCATGGTCACCACCGCCGACCTGGCCCGCTCCCTGCAGCAGGCGATCTTGCGCACCGGCGTTCCCCGGCATCCGCACAACGGGCAGCGCCCGCTCCAGGGCTGAGCGCCGCGCGCCATCCCGGAACGCGGCGGGCCGGTCACCGCAGGGCGGCCCCCAGCCGGGCGAGGGCGTCGGCGAACCGCGACCCGGGGGCCGCCGCCGCGACCTCGGCGGCGTCGGCGGCGGTGTCCACGTCGGTCAGCACCGGCAGGTGGGCGACGCTCAGCCCGGCCGACCTCAGCCGCGCGAGCTGCGCCGTCCCGGTGTCGGGCCGCGACATCGGCACCCCGGTCAGCAGGGACGGCCGCGGGTCGCGCAGCCCGAGCAGCCAGAACCCGCCGTCGGCGGCCGGGCCGAACACCGCGTCCCAGGTGCCGAGCAGGGTCAGCGCCGAGGACAGCGCCTGCGCGGTGACCTGCGGGGTGTCCATGCCGATCAGCACGACCGGCGCGGCCGACAGCCGCCCGGCGTCCTCGAACGCCGCGGCCAGCCGCTCGTCCAGGCCTCGCCCGCGCTGGGCGACCACGGTGAACCCGGCGGGCAGCCATGGTCCCGGCGTCCCGTCGAGCGCCAGCACCCTGGTCACCCCGGGGACGCGCGCCACCGCGCCGAGGGTGTCCGCCAGGGCCGCGGCGGCCAGGGCCGCCGCCTCGTGCGGGGTGAACGGCGGGGTCAGCCGGGTCTTGACCCGGCCGGGCGCGGGCTCCTTGGCGATGACCACGACGCTGCCCCGGCTGCCGAGGTGGACCCGCCCGGTCACCGTGCCGCTCTCCGTCATCGGGCCGTGCCCTCGTCCCGGTCCGATGACGGGGGCCCGCTGCTCGTGGCCGGGGTCACCGGGACCGGCCCCGTAAGGGCGAGGGTGCCGCGGGGGAGGAGATCAGGTCGATGTCCATGGCAGGGACGGTACGGGCCGAAAAGCCTGGCAACTCTTACGAGGTGATGACGGCCGCGCGGGGCGATGGCCCCGCGCGGCCCGTCCCACGGTGGGCCCGGGTCAGCTGTCGCGGCAGCGCAGCAGGAGCATGGCCGCGTCGTCGTGCAGGGGCGCGTCGACGTGCGCGACCAGGTCGAGCCGCAGGGCCTCCAGCGCCGCCTCCGGGTCGTCGTCCTTGAGCAGGAACGCGCGCTCGGCGAGCGGGTAGAACCGCCCGGCCCGGTCGCGGGCCTCGATCACCCCGTCGGTGTACAGCAGGATCTGGTCTCCGGGGGTGAACGCCACCTCGTGCGGGTCGGGCCCTTCGACCTGCAGGACGGCCAGGCCCAGCGGCGGCGCGGTGTCGTCCGGCTCGGCCAGGATGATCTCGCCGTTGGCCCGCAGGATCAGCGGCGGCGGATGGCCGTAGTTCAGCAGCGTGAGCCGCCCGGCGGGGTCGGCGTCGACGAGGATGGCCGTGACGAACTCCTCGCCGGACAGCCGCCGGTTGAGGGCCTTCTCCAGGCGGCCGCTCACGCCGCGCAGGTCGGGCTCGTCATGGGCGGCCTCGCGGAACGCGCCGAGCACCAGCGCCGCGGTCTCGACCGCCTCCAGGCCCTTGCCCTGCACATCGCCCACGATGGCCCGCACCCCGCCCGGCCCGGTGACGACCTCGTACAGGTCGCCGCCGATGCGCGCCTCGGCGTTGGCCGAGGTGTAGGAGACGGCCGCGCGCAGGTGGCCGGCCCGCCGCGGGACCGGGCGCAGCAGCACGCGCTGGGCCACCTCGGCGACCGAGCGGACGGTGTCGAGCTCACGCTCGCGACGCTGCCGTCCCACCGTGGCCAGGATGCTCGCCGCGGTGACGCCGGTGATGGAGACCAGGCTCATGGTGCTCTGCCGGTCGCCGAGGACGCCGGAGTACAGGGCGAGGAGCAGCGACATGACCAGTGCCACGACGCCGATCAGCACGGTGCGCCGGATGCCGCCCGTCAGGCTGGCGAACGCGGGGCCGACCGCGAGCAGGGACAGGTAGCCGAGATCGGGCCCGGACAGCAGGTCGACCGCGGCGACGATGCCGAGGGAGGCGAAGGGCAACGCCCCCATGAGCCGCTGGGTCCTGGCGTTGACCGCGCTCATAGGCGACGCTCCGCTGCCGTGACGGATCGTCCTCGATGCGGGTCTCTCGTCACAGGGCGCCTCCGTGGAACAGGCCTGACTCGGTGCGCGCCGACCAGGCTTCCCGGTGGTCCTCCGCGGCCACTGTAACAAGGCGGGGAATCGGGCGACAGGGCCCCCGCCTTACGCGATGGCCACAGACGTGAACGGCCCTGACACCGGCGGGCCCGAGGGGGGACGGGGGTGTGCGCCGGGAAATCGGCCGGGGGCCGATCTTCGCGCGCATCCCGGTCACCGAAGAACCTCGGCGGGCCGCCGAGAGGGATAACCTGAACCATTTTCCGTTAATGCCTGCTTGCACCTCGACGACCTCGCAACCGCGGCGACGAACTGGACGCCCTCCGGCGTCGGAAAGCCGGACCGAGCCTGCCCGAGCGGGATTCGAACCGGGAGGTCTCTGAAGGGCTCATGAACCGAACCTTACTCGTGGATCGGCCAACCGGGACCGATTCGATATACGACCTTGTCGTTCCCGGGCGAGTTCGCCATGCGGAAAGGCCGGCCGCTCGCCGGCGGAAAACCAGGAGGAGCCGGATATGTTTACTGAAATGCCTTTATCGGATTTGTCAGAAAGTCCGGGTTTCGCGCACCCGTGCCCGAGGGCTCAGCGGTCGCGGGCGGCCGGGTGCTTCACCTGGAGCTCGGCCAGCAGCGTGGTGGTCGCGGCCGTGATCGACTCCACGGCACGCTCGAACGCCTCGGTGTTGCGCGCGGACGGGGCGCGGAACCCCGAGATCTTGCGTACGTACTGCAGCGCGGCGGCCCGGACGTCCTCGTCGGTGACGTCGCTGGTGTAGGGCTCACGAAGGGTCTTGATGCTCCGGCACATGCAGAGACGGTACGTCATGCGCCGTGACCATGCTCAGGCCCTCCGCCCGGCCAGGGGGGACCCCAGGAGCGCCAGGATGACCTGCCCCATGGACGCCACCGCTTTCGTTAAGTCCCGGTCAACCGGCGTTATTCGCCGAAAGGCGCGGGGGATGGGCAGGACATCCCGACGCACGGAGGTCGTCATGCCGCAGAAGGCCACTGCCGCTCCGAAGGACGCCAAGCGTGAGCGGGCGAACGCCGGCCGCGGGGCGAAGCGGAAGCAGGAGCCCGAGCCGCGGAGCGCGCACGAGGAGGCCCGGCGCGGGCGGCCCCGGCGTCCGGGAGTGGAACTGCCACTGCTCGGCCGGGTGGAGGTGCCCCCGCCCGACCGCGTCGCGTTCTACGTGGCGCTGAGCCTGCTGGCCGCGTTCGAGGTCATCGAGTGGCCGCTCGCGCTGGTGATCGGGGCGGGCCATTTTCTCGCCGCGCAGGATTTCTCCAAGGCGCTCCGGGGCGTGGGTCAGGCCGCCGAGACGGTCTGACGGTTCCGGCGCGGCCAGAACCGCCCCCAAAGCCTGCGTCATACTCGGCCGCCTGACGATCATTCGTCCTCTGGCGTGCGATGGTGAACGCGGCATTTCCGGCTGCCGGCTGTCAACGTCCGGCAACGGCAAAAATTGATATTTCACGCGCACTGCCAGAGGGCAAAAATGGCAACAAGTCTCGCCAAGGGAGGACCTGGGGCTCCGGCGGGGCGGGTTGTGGTCCGTTCGGCTCGGGTACATGATTCTCGCCCGCCGAAATAGGACAAAAGGAGTCATATCAATGACTTTTCGACCTTTGGAACAGCGGGGAATTCCGCTGGACCAGCAACTGCGCAACTGGCGGGAACTGAACGTCCCCCAGCTCGATCCCGACCACTCCGATCCCTACGCCCGCTGCCGGGTCATCACGATGAACGGCATCGAGACCGAGGCGATCTTCTTCGGCCACCAGTTCGCACGGCACTGTCCCGATCTGGAGGTGCGCCGGCAGCTCGCCGAGGTGCGCTACATCGAACAACAGCAGCAGAAGGCCGTGAACTGGCTGCTCCCGGGCCTGGCCTCGGTGCTGGAGACCACGATCGCCTACGAGCAGGTCGCGGTGGACCTCACCGCCTGGGTCGCCCGCATGGAACCCGACCCGTACCTCAAGCAGGGGTTCGAGTTCGGCATGCTGGAGGACTTCGACCACCTCTACCGGTACGCCAACCTGTACGAGCTGATCGAGCACCGCAAGGCCGAGAAGATCGTGGACGCGCTGACCGAGGTCATGCCCGGCCGGCCCACGCCGATGCATCACCGGCATCCGATCGACAACGTCCGCGACCACTACGACAAGGACGTGGCCAGTCCGCTCTCCAAGCTGCACACGCTGACGATCATGGCCGCCGAGCAGCAGACCATGAACTTCTACATGAACGTCGGCCCGGAGTACATGGAGCCGATCGCCCGCCAGCTCTACCAGGAGATCGGGCTGATCGAGGAGGAGCACGTCACCCACTACGAGTCGATGCTCGACCCGAACGAGACGTGGTGGGAACAGCTCGTCAACCACGAGTACAACGAGTGCTACCTGTACTACTCGTTCATGGAGACCGAGACCGACGACCGGCTCAGGGCGATCTGGGAGCTCCACCTGAACATGGAGCTGGAGCACCTGCGCATCGCCTGTGAGCTGATGCGCCGCCACCAGGGCCGCGACCCCGCCGAGATCGTGGCGGCCGAGTTCCCGGCGCCGGTGACCTTCGAGCCGAACAAGGCCTACATCCGCGAGGTGCTGGCCGACCAGGTCGACCTCACCACCCTCGGCACCGGCTATGTGCGCGATGCGCACGAGCGGTTCGTGCGGTTCCAGGAGCGGCTCATGGGCGGCGAGCCGGCGCCGAGCGACCAGGTGCTGGAGGAGACCAGGGCGAAGTTCGGCCAGGACTACCGGATGGAGACCGAGGGCCCGAGTCCGGTGCCGAGCCTGCGCCGCCCCTCAGAGCGCTGACCGCGGCGCCGGCCCTCCAAATCGGCGGCCGGACGGCCGGCCGGTGACCACGTCACCGGCCGGCCGCAGACGTGCCGGGATCAGCGGAGGTGTCCCCTCGCCGTACCGGTGCGCCGCCCGCGCGTCATGGTCACGTCCCCTTCTTGCCCAACGCCTGGCGGACCACGTCGCGGACGCGGTCCATCATCGCCGTCGGGGTGCCGATGAGCAGGTTCTTCGTGGCCGACTCCACTCCCGCGTGCGGGTGCGTCGGGGCGAGTGCCTCGGCGGCCTTGACCCCGAACGCCATCGTCCGGCGCTCGGTCTCGCTGGTCACTCGGACGAGCTGGGCGAACTCGTACCGCTCCTCGGCGCGCGCGTGCTCCTCCACCGCGATGCGCAGTTTCTGCAGGTGGGAGGGGAAGGACGGGTCGTCGGTCCCGCGCTCTTCCATCAGCTCCAGAAGTTGCTTGGCCTCGTTCTCCTCGCGCAGCCGCTCGTCCACGATCTCGTCGCCGCCGTCGAGCGCGCGCCGGGCGTACGGGTGGACGATCTCCTCCTCGGCGGTCTCGTGGACGGCCAGCATCCGCACGAGGTCGCGGAACGACTCGGCGCGGGCCTCTCCGGTGGACTGCTCCACCTCGTCGAACATGTCCCTGATGGTGGCGTGCTGGCGGAGCAGCAGCCCCACCACGTCGCTCTCGTCCATCAGCTCCGGCATGGTCCTGCTCTTGGCCATTGCGGCTCCCCCGTGTTCTCGCCGTGCTGGCGCGATCGACTGGTTCGGGCAATGAACACCTTCCCCACCGGCAGCAGTCGGACGGACATATGGCTACAAGCCACAGCAAAGACCCTGATGATCCCGGCAAAGCCCTGAACCGGTGGGTGGTACCGGCGTGCCGGGTCCCCGGCCGAGACCGTGAGGTGGTCCGGCTGGGCGGCGCCGGTGGTGGTCTGAAACGTTCAGCGTCGTCAGCGCGTCCCGGTCCTGGCCGTGCTGGGCGATGACGTGCAAATATGCCGATATATCATCACTGACACACCATCTGACCAGCAGCGAAGTGCCGCGTCGCCTTTGACGGACCGCTTCCGCGCGCGGATGCTCGTGCCCGGACGGACCCAGCGAGAGTCCGGCTCGTGGTGTCCGAGTACCTGCCCACAGTCCTCGGAGGAAGCCGATGAGACGCCGCCTCTCCCGACCCGCCGTCGCCGCGCCGCCATGGAGCGGTACGGGACCGGGCGCCCGCCGCCTCAGGTTCTGGCCGGCCGCGGTGGTCGCCGCCGTCGTCGCCCTGGCCGGAGCCCTGCTCGTCCCGACCGCCCAGGCCGCCATCGCCTGCCGGATCACCTACACCGTCGCCAGTCAGTGGGACGGCGGCTTCGGCGCGAATGTTAGCGTTAACAACCTGGGTGACCCGGTCAACGGATGGCGGCTGACCTGGTCGTTCCCCGCCGGTCAGACCGTCACCCAGCTCTGGAACGGCAGCTTCACCCAGTCCGGCTCGCAGGTCACCGTCACCAACGCCGACTACAACGGCACCCTGGCGAGCGGTGCGAGCGCCTCGTTCGGCTTCAACGGCGCCTGGACCGGGTCCAACCCGGTCCCCACCTCCTTCGCCCTCAACGGGGTCACCTGCAGCGGGTCGGCCAACCCCTCGCCGTCGCCGAGCCCGAGCGGGCCGAACCCGAGCCCCAGCCCGAGCCCCAGTCCTTCGCCGAGTCCGAGTCCGCAGCCCCAGACGGGCCTGGTCGGCTGGGCCACCCAGGGCGGCGGCACCACCGGCGGCGGCAACGCCTCGCCCACCACGGTGAACAGCCTCTCGGCACTGACCAGCGCGCTCTCCTCCGGAAGCGCCGCCGTGATCCGGGTATCCGGCACGATCAACTGCTCGGGCATGCTGAAGGTCACCTCGAACAAGAGCGTGATCGGCAACTCCGGGGCCGCCATCGTCGGCTGCGGGCTCAACGTGACCAACGCCTCGAACGTCATCATCCGGAACCTGACCTTCCGGAACTGGGACGACGACGCGATCAACGTGCAGTACTCGACCCGGGTGTGGATCGACCACAACTCCCTGTCGAACGGCTACGACGGCGCGATCGACGTCAAGCGGGCCAGCGACTACGTCACCGTCTCCTGGAACCGCGTCTCCAGCCACGACAAGACGATGCTGCTCGGCCACAGCGACGACAACGGCGCCGAGGACCGCGGGCACCTGCGGGTG
>NZ_BMNT01000027.1:114171-129420 GCF_014646695.1 Sphaerisporangium melleum | reverse complement strand
AAAATTTGATAGATGAGTGTAGGTAGGCCGCCCGGGTTCCGGGCGGCCTTCCTGCGTTTCCGGGGGTTTTCTCCCGGAACCAGGAGCGTGCTGCGCCCCGAGGCTTGTCCTTGTTCCTGGCGTGTCCTCGACCCTCGACGCTCGGTCTGAGTGTTCTGTGTTCGCGTGTGTCTTCCGTGCAGGTCGATCCGGCCGCGGCCGGCGACCCCGAAGGGGCGTCGCCGCACCCGCTTCGCGACCGTGCGGCCGTTCTTGCCGACGCTAGCGCAGGTGACCCGTACCGGAGGCTTCATGCGGTCGCCAGTTGGGGCTTCTAGCGTGTGCTCGGTTCTGGGGCGTGGCGTGTCCTCCGCTCCCTCACCCTCCGCTCTCCTCCGCGCCTGCGGTGCCCGCGCTTTCGGTTTGCGGGGCCATCGGCGGTTGCGGTGCGTGTGCGGGCGAAGCGCGACGGGCGGGGTGGGAGGGTGCGGGAGGCGGGGCGGCTGGTCAGTAGGCTTCAGGTGTGGAATACCAGGCGGTGGAAAAGGCGATCTTGCAGCGCGGTGTGGAATGGGACATCGATCCCACACTGGACCGGATGAACGTCCTGATGGACATGCTGGGGCAGCCCCAGCGGGCGTACCCGGTCGTGCACATCACCGGCACCAACGGCAAGTCGAGCACGGCACGCATGATCGACGCACTGCTCCGCGAGCGCAACCTCCGGGTCGGCCGCTTCACCAGCCCGCATCTGGTCTCGATGCGCGAGCGCATCACCCTCGACGGAGAGCCGCTCAGCGAGGAGCGGTTCACCGAGGTCTACGAGGACGTCCTGCCCTACCTCCAGCTCGTCGACCAGCAGCAGGGGCGGTTGTCCTTCTTCGAGACGCTGACCGCCATGGCGTACGCGGCCTTCGCGGACGCGCCGGTCGACGTCGCGGTCATCGAGGTCGGCATGGGGGGCACCTGGGATTCGACCAGCGTGGCGCAGGGCACCGTCGCGGTCATCACTCCCATCTCCTTGGACCACGTCCAGTACCTCGGGCCGGACATCGAGGCGATCGCGCGCGAGAAGGCCGGCATTATCAAGCCCGCTGCGACCGCGGTTCTGGCGCAGCAGCCGATCGCGGCGGCGGAGGTGCTGATGCGCCGTGCCGCAGAGGTCGGAGCCACAGTCGCTCGTGAGGGCCTTGAGTTCGGCGTGGTGCATCGCGAGGTGGCCATGGGCGGGCAGATGCTGCGGATGCAGGGACTGAAGGGCGTCTATGAAGAGGTCTTCCTCCCGCTGTACGGGGAGCACCAGGCCGGCAACGCGGCCTGCGCACTCGCGGCGGTGGAGGCCCTGACCGGCGGAGACGAGCCGCTGGACTCAGAGCTGGTGCGGCGGGCGTTCGCGACGGTCACCTCGCCCGGCCGGCTCGAGGTGATCCGGCGCGGTCCCACGGTCCTCGTGGACGCCGCGCACAATCCGGGTGCCATGGAGTCGGTCGTCCAGGCGTTGGAGGAGTCATTCGGCTTCACCCGGCTCGTCGCCGTGGTGGCGGTGATGGCCGACAAGGACGTGTCCGGCGTTCTGGAGCTGCTGGAGCCCGTCGTGGAGGAGATCGTCGTCACGCGTAACTCCTCTCCGCGTTCCATGGATCCAGGGGAGCTCGCGGAACTCGCCGAGGACATCTACGGGAGCGAGCGCGTCCACCGGGCGGACCGGCTGGACGACGCCATCGACATCGCCATCGGACTGGCGGAGGAGACCGGCGAGTTCACCGGTTCGGGAGTGCTCATCACCGGATCGGTGGTCACCGTCGGAGACGCCCGTCTCCTGCTCAAGGCCGCCGGGGCGGAATAGGCGGAGTTGGGAGGCCGAGGAGATCTCTGGCGCCCCCTGGTGCGGGAGCCGATGGACGGTGGCTCCTCGGTGGAATCGTGACGGAGACAGGGGCGGGAGCGATGACGTTCGGGGCTTGTGAGGAAAGAGTGTGCGGGTGAACATCACTGTCACGCCGGGGATGCGGCGATTGTGCGCCAGCGTCCTCGGCATGGAGGCCATCGTGCTCGCGCTGATCACGCCGGTCGCCATCATGGTCAACGACGTGCCGCCCGCGCTGGCCGTCACCGTGGGCGTCGGGCTCGCGCTGGCGTGTGTGGTCGTGACGGGCCTGCTGAAGAGGCCGTTCGCCTACATCGCGGGCAGTGTTCTCCAGGTACTGGCCATCGCCACCGGTTTCCTGGTTCCCATGATGTTCTTCCTCGGCGTGATCTTCGGCGCACTTTGGGTGACGGCAATCTTCGTCGCTCGCCGTGTCGAGGGCGTGACCTAACGCTAAAGTCGGCGAGTATGGCCGTACCCCCCCTTCAGGCCACTGGCCTTGCGACACGTGGCCGGGTCGATCGTCTGCCGATGGTGCTCGATGTGCTGGTCGGGCTGCTGACCGCCGTCGCGGTCCCGCTGGCGATCGTCGCCGTGCCCAACACGATCTCCGTGGTCTCCGCGCTCCTCCCCTCCGACCTCGCCGGAGTGTGGATCCTGCGTGCCCACGGTCTTGCCCTCCCGGTGATGCTGGTCTCGGTCCCGCTCACCGCGATGGCACTCCGACGCTTCACCGCGGCGTCGCTGCTGGCGGCGGGGCTCGCCTGCCTCGCCGTGGCCGACGTCGCCGGAGGTTTCGCCGACTCGACCTTCGTGGTCGGCGCGCTGCGCGTCCTGCACGGCATCGGCGCCGGCGTGCTGCTTCCGGCGACCTTCGCCGCCTGCCACGACCGATCGGGCCCAGCGCGCGACTTCCTGGCCTCGTTGTGGACGGCCGCGCTCGCCGTCGGGTTGCTGGCCGCCCAGGCCCTTGCCCTCTGGCCGCTCGACCAGGTCACCTCATGGCGGGTGACCCTGCAGCCGTATCCGCTGCTGACCGGCCTCGCGCTCGCGCTCGCCGCCGTGTACTCCGTCCTGGTGCGGATCGCCGGCGGCCGAGGTTCGCGGCCGATCGGTACAGAGCCGGCCGGCCGGGACGGCGCGGGTGCATCGGTCGGCGCCACCGGGCGGAGCGGAACGGCACCGGTGGACGGTGAGCGGACTGCGATGACGATGGCGGGCGCGGAACAAGCCCAGGAGGGGGCCGGCGCGAGGGCTTCCGGCGCCGCTTCTGGTGTTCTGGAAGCCTTCAGCGGCGCCTCCGCTGTTCCCGGGGCCGGTTCTCCGGGCGCCTCGGACGGTGACTCCGTCCCCGACACCGTCGTCGGCGAGGGCGTGGAAGCCCGTTCACACGCGGTGCCTCTCGGGCGGGCCGTGGCGCTGTCGGCGGCCGTCGCCGTCCTGGCCGTCGCCACCACCTTCGACTGGCCGTCGGTGCTCATCCTGGTCGCCGCCGCGGTCGCGCTGGTGATGCTGCTGACGCTGGCCGGGCTGAGCCGGGCCCACGGCGCGAGCGGCCGGGTGGCGGCGTTCGTCATGGTCGCCGTCGGTCTGGTGGTGCTGCCGACCGCGGCGCAGATGACCTACGTCGAACTCGGCGGCCTCGGCGGCCCGGGGTTGACCGGGATGTGGGTGCCCTTCGGGCTCGCCGCCGTGATCGCCGTCGCGGCCGCGGCACTGGCGGGGCGGGTGGACGACTCCGCGGCGCCGAGACTCGTCGCCGGCGGCCTGGTGACCATGGTGGTCGGCCTGTGCGCGGTGCGACTGCTGGTCCCGTCCGGGTCCGGCATGCCGCTGGTGGTGCCGTTCGCGCTCCTGTCGGCCGGCGGCGCCGTGGCCGTCACCGCCGCCGTCCGGCGGGCGGGGCCGCGATCGGCGCTCTTCGGGCTCTCCCTCTGCTTCCCGGCGGTGCTCTGCGGGTTCCTGCTGGGCACCGGCATCCAGGTGGGCTGGCTGCGTGCGGTGAGCACGTCGGGCGTCGTGACGCCGCAGGCCATGGTCGACGGGTTCGTTGGCGCCCTGCACGTCTGGGCGCTGATCGCCGGGTTCACGGTGGTGATCGTGCTGGCTCTCGGCGCCGTGCTCGCCCGGCGTTCACCGGACGACGGCGCGCGCGAGGGGCAGGACGCCTCCGCGCGCGGCGCACCGAGGGCTGTGGCGGAGTCCGGCCCGCCCTTCGAGATGGCCGGGGCCGACGTCCTCACGCGGGACGCGGACCGTGGAGCCGGTGAAGCCAGAACCTCGCCCCGGCCCGATGTCCGGGTCGCTTCCCATCGGGCGACCGAGACGGTGCCGTTCGATGTGCCGGGCCACCTCCCTCGGCCGGCGGTGGCGGATCCCGTGGCTCCGGGGCAGGGCTCGGACACCGGGAGCGGGGCAGGGAAAGGGGCGTCGCCCGGCGGGGACCCCGACATCGCGATGCCACCGGTCATCCCGCCGCCGACTCCGTCACCGGAAGCGCCCCGCGGCCCGCGCGGCGATTGACGACCGCCGGTGCCCCCGGCCGTCCCGCGGCACAGGGCGCCGGCATCTCGGGGTTGGGGTGAACAGAAGGTGAATCATGGGCTGGAACGTGCCGGGAATCAGCGCTGTGGCGGCGTTGGGAGAACGGTGAGGGCGGCGAGGGCCGGTAAGCTGCGCACACGTTTCCCCTCTTCCGCCGGCGGTGCTGAACGATGCCGGCGAACCCAACGAAGGAGATATCCGTGTCCGAGCGCACCCTTGTCCTGATCAAGCCGGACGGTGTCCGCCGTGGTCTCATCGGTGACGTGATCGCCCGGGTGGAGCGCAAGGGGCTCAAGGTCGTGGCCATGGACCTTCGCACGCTCGATGCCGAGACCGCCAAGGCCCACTACGCCGAGCACTCCGAGAAGCCGTTCTTCGGCGAGCTCGTCGAGTTCATCACCTCCGGCCCCCTGGTGGCGATGGTCCTCGAGGGGCACCGCGCCGTTGAGGCGTTCCGCGCCCTGGCCGGTGCCACCGACCCGGTGAAGTCGGCGCCGGGCACCATTCGGGGCGACCACGCGCTGGAGATCGGCGAGAACGTCGTCCACGGCTCCGACTCGCCGGAGTCCGCCGCCCGCGAGGTCAAGATCTTCTTTCCCGACCGCTTCTGAGGTCGCCTGAGATCTGCGGAACGGCTCGTCCGCGGGACGCGGCTCTCGGGTGGCCTGCGGTTTCCATGGTCGTCCGGAGAATGACGGCCCGCACAGGCAGGGGCTTCGGCGCGCGCCGGAGCCCCTGACGCGTTCACGAAAAGCATCGCCGCAGGTGGGCGAGGTGTCCCCGGTAAAGGACGCCAACATTTTCACCGGTCGGGCGGCTCGTTGCCCTCGCGAGTGGGTACGTCACGTTACGATTCGAATGCGAATCGTAATCTCTCGCGAACGACCTGAAGGAAGGTTTCCTTCCCCATGGGCAGCAAGCTGGCATTCCTCGGCCGTGACATGGCCGTCGACCTGGGCACCGCCAACACGTTGGTCTATGTGCGCGGGCGCGGCATCGTGCTCAACGAGCCGTCGGTGGTCGCCATCAACACGACCACCGGCAAGATCGTGGCGGTGGGCATCGAGGCCAAGAGGATGATTGGCCGCACGCCCGGGAACATCGTGGCGATCCGTCCGCTCAAGGACGGTGTGATCGCCGACTTCGACGTCACCGAGCGCATGTTGCGCTACTTCATCCAGCGGGTCCACAAGCGCGCGCACTTCGCCAAGCCGCGCATCATCGTGGCCGTGCCGAGCGGCATCACCGGGGTCGAGCAGCGCGCGGTGAAGGAGGCCGGCTACCAGGCGGGGGCGCGCCGGGTCTACATCATCGAGGAGCCGATGGCCGCCGCCATCGGAGCCAGGCTGCCGGTCCACGAGCCCACCGGCAACATGGTCGTCGACATCGGCGGGGGCACCACCGAGGTGGCGATCATCTCGATGGGCGGCATCGTGACCAGCCAGTCCATCAGAGTCGGCGGTGACGAGCTCGATCAGGCGATCATCGCGTTCGCCAAGAAGGAGTACTCCCTGATGCTCGGGGAGCGCACCGCCGAGGAGATCAAGATAGCGATCGGCTCGGCGTGCCCGACCGGCGACGACCGGCATGCCGAGATCCGGGGACGTGATCTGGTCACCGGGCTGCCCAAGACGATCGTGGTGTCGGCCGACGAGATCCGCAGGGCCACCGAGGAGCCACTCAAGATCATTGTGGACGCGGTCAAATCCACCCTGGACAAGTGCCCGCCCGAGCTCTCCGGCGACCTGATGGACCGCGGCCTCGCGCTCACCGGCGGCGGTGCCCTGCTCAAGGGCATGGACGACCGGTTGCGTGAGGAGACCGGCATGCCGATCCACCTGGTGGACAACGCCCTGGACTCGGTCGTGCTCGGCTCGGGCAAGTGCGTCGAGGAGTTCGAGGCGCTGCAGCAGGTGCTGGTGCCGGAGCCGAGACACTGATTTGGAGCCGAGACACTGATGAGGGATACCCGCCGCGCGCGGTTGGTGCTCGGCCTGCTGCTGGCCGCGGCACTCGTCCTGATCACGGTCGACCACCGCCAGCGCGAGGACTCCCTGTTCGAGCCGGTCCGCACGGCGGCGTCGTCGCTGTTCGGTGTGGCCGAGGAGGCAGGCACCGGGGTCGTACGGCCGGTGGGGGAGTTCATCGACACGTTCTCCTCCGCTCCCGAGTACAAGCGGCAGATCACGGCGCTGCGCGCGGAGAACGCCCGGCTGCGGCGGGAGCTGACCGCCGGCACCCTGGACCGCCGCAGGTCGGCCGAGCTGTCGAGCATGCTCGGCCTGTCCGGCCTCGGCGGCTACCGCGTGGTGGCGGCGCAGGTCATCGCCAGGCGCGGCGTGCCGGGATTCGAGGACACCGTCGAGATCGACGCGGGCAGGGACGACGGTGTGCGGGCGGAGATGACCGTGCTGAACGGAGACGGTCTGGTCGGCCGGGTGGTGCGCACCGGGCCGTCCACCTCGACCGTGGTCCTGCTCACCGATCCGGCCTCGACGGCCGGCGCCCGGCTGGAGGGCGGCAACCAGATCGGCGTGATCACCGGGCTCGGCCCCGCGGCGGAGGGCCGCTACGTCCGCTTCCGCCTGCTGGACGCGACGTCCTCGCTGTCCGTCGGCCGGCGCATCGTGAGCTTCGGCTCCCAGCACGGCATGCCGTACGCGCCAGGACTGCCGGTGGGCACCATCGAGCGGGTGGAGCCCACGCCTGGCGAGCTGACCCGTGTCGCCTACGCCCGGCCGTACGTCGACTTCGCGGCTCTGGACGTCGTCGGGGTCGTGGTACGGGCGCCGCAGCGTGACCCGAGGGACGCGATGCTGCCCCCGTCCCCGCCGCCGAAGGCGGTGAAGGCCCGCGCCACCGCCCCGGCCCGGCCGCCGGCCGCGCAGGAGTCCGACGCGCGGACGGCACCCCCGTCCGGAGCGCCCGGCACGCCCGGGACGTCGGCGGAAAGGCCGGCCGAGCCGTCCGCCGAGCCCTCGTCGTCCTCTCGGTCCTCACCAGGGCGGCAGGTCCGGGGCGAAGACGGCGCCGGCGAGCAGGGCGGTGACGGGCAGGGCGCGAACGGGCGACGGACCGGCGAGCGAGACGGGGGCGAGTAGGGCGGCGCGAGGAAGCGGTGGCGAGCAGGCGGGGACGCCGATCGCGACAGACGACCCGGCCCGTGCAGGACGCGGGGGCGGCGAGGACGGCCCGAGCGCGGCGAGCGACGGGGATGACAGGCGGCACCGGACGCGGGACACCGGGTGGACGGGCGGAGTCCGGCGGGCGAGAGGACATGTGGCGTGATGCGAGGGATGGCGCTGGTGCTGCTCGCCGGCCTCATCATGATCGTGCAGGTGACCGTGGTGAACCGCCTTCCGCTCCCCGGGGGGACGGGGCCCGACCTGGTGCTGATGGGCGTGATGTTCCTCGCCCTGACCAGAGGGGCGGCGGCCGGCGCGGGCATCGGTTTCGCCGCCGGCCTGGTCACCGACGTCCTGCCGCCGGCGGCCCACGTCATCGGCCAGTACGCGCTGGTGTTCTGCCTGGTGGGATACCTGGTGGGCCGGGCGGCGGAACGCGCGCCCGGCTTCGGCGCGGTCACGGTGATCGCGATGGTGATCCTCGCGCCGCTGCTGGTGGCGGGCGTCGGCGGGCTGCTCGGTGATCCGCGCGTCGACTGGCGCACGCTGCTTCCGCTGTGGCCGTCGCTGGTGATGTACAACCTGGCGATCGCGGTCGTGGCGTTCTGGCTGGTGGCGCGGGCCACCGGGGAACGCCGGCGGCGCGAGGCCGTGCCCATGGGCTCCTACCCGGTGCGGAGGCGCGTGTGAACCGCGTCCGTGCCCGGCTGGTCGTGCTGCAGTTCCTCGTGCTGACGCTGCTCACGGTGCTCACCGTGCGGTTGTGGCAGGTGCAGGTCGTCCGCGGCCCGCACTTCGTGGTCGCGGCCACCGAGACCCGCACGCGGGACGTGATCGTCCCGGCGGTGCGCGGTCCCATCCTGGACGCCAGCGGGCGGCCCCTGGTGCGCAACCGGACGGCGCTGGTCGTGTCGGTGGACCGCGCCGAGCTGGAGCGCATGCCCGACGGTGGCATGGCCGTGCTCAAGCGGCTCGGCGCGGTGCTCGGCCGCCCGGTCAAGGAGCTGCGCGAACGCATCCGCCCGTGCGGGCCGCACGTGACCCGGCCGTGCTGGCCCGGCTCGCTCTACTCACCGATCCCGATCGACGACAAGGTCAGCCCGCGCGAGGCGCTGCAGATCCTGGAACGACAGGAGGACTTCCCCGGGGTGAACGCCGAGGTGCAGGCCGTGCGCGAATACCCGCTCGGCACGGGCGCCTCGCAGACGCTCGGCTACCTCCAGCCGGTCACCGAGGAGGAGCTGAAGAAGCGTTCCAAGCTCAAGGCGAACTTCTCCGGCGTCGACCTGGTGGGCCGGGACGGCCTGGAGTACGTGTACGACGAGGCGCTGCGCGGGTCGCCGGGGCTGCGCCGGGTGCAGGTGGACCGCATGGGCAAGGTGCTCGGAGTCGAGCGCCAGACCTCCCCGGTGCCCGGCGACATCCTGATCACGAACATGGACGCGAACGTGCAGCGCGTCGTGGACCGCGCGCTGGCGACCGCGATGAAGAACGCTCCGCGGGCCGACGGCGCGGCGGCCGTGGTGCTGGACGTCAAGACCGGCGGTGTGATCGCGATCGGCAGTGTGCCGACCTACGACCCGAAGGTCTGGGCGGGCGGCATCTCCGAGAAGGACTACCAGCATCTGCTGTCGGAGAAGGCCGGGCTTCCGCTGGTCTCCCGGGCCACCCACGGCCAGTACGCGCCCGGTTCGACGTTCAAGGTCTCCTCGGTGTCGGCGATGATCAGGGACGGCTACCCGCTCAAGGGCAAGTACGACTGCCCGGGGGTGTACGACGTGGCGGGCACGGCGTTCCACAACTTCCACGGCATCGGCCTCGGCGTGCTCGACCTGCACATGGCGCTGGTGAAGTCCTGCGACACCATCTTCTACAAGGCGGCCTACGAGATGTGGAAGCGGGACGGCGGGCTCAAACCCGTGCCCCGTCCCAAGGAGCCGATGACCGCCACGGCCAAAGCGTTCGGGTTCGGCAGGAAGACCGGCATCGACCTGCCAGGCGAGGTGCCGGGGCGCATCCCGGGCCGCGCCTGGAAGAAGGAGATGTGGGCAGCGACGCGGCACACGAGCTGCGCGCGCGCCAAGACCGGCTATCCGGAGGTGGAGAAGAAGAACCCCGGCCGGGCCGCCTACCTCAAGCGGCTGGCCAACGAGAACTGCCTGGAGGGGTTCGAGTGGAAGGCCGCGGAGGCGGCCAACCTGTCCATCGGCCAGGGCGACGTGCTGGTCACCCCGCTCCAGCTCGCCGCGGCCTACGCCGCGCTGGTGGGCGACGGGCGGCTGCGCAGCCCGCGCATCGCCAAGGCGGTCGTCAGCCCGGACGGCACGCACGTGCGCGAGATCAAGGCGCCGGTGACCGGCAGGCTGCCGGTCACCAAGGAGACCCGCGACTACATCCGGCGGGCGCTGAGCGAGGTGACCTCCGACGGCACGGCGGCCGGCGCGTTCGGCGGTTTCCCGATGAACGTCGTGAAGATCGGTGGCAAGACCGGTACGGCGGAGGTCTACGGCAAGGAGGACACCTCCTGGTTCGCCTCCTTCGCCCCGGCCGAGGATCCGCGTTTCGTGGTGGTCGTGACGGTCTCGCAGGGTGGTCAGGGCGCGATGGCGGCGGCGCCGGCGGCCCGCGAGATCTACGAGGGCATCTACGGCATCAAGGGCACGGCGGCGCTGCCCGGCGGCAAGCCGGCCGGCCGCCTCCCCAAGATCAGGAGAGACGGGACGGTGGTGCAGTGAGCCAGGCCCTGGTCCCGCGGAGCCGGTCGCTGGTGCGGCGGGCCATGGGCGCGCGCTCGCCGGTGTGGCGGGTGGACGGCGTCCTGCTGGTCGCCGTGATGGCGCTGTCGGTGATCGGCACCCTGCTGGTGTGGTCCTCCACGCGCACCTGGGCCGCGGGCGCGCCGACCGGCATGGTGATGAAGCACGTGCTGAACCTGGCCATCGGCTGGGTGCTGTGCGGCATCGCCGCCCTGGCCGACCGGCGTACGCTGCGCATCTACGCCCCGGCCGTCTATGGCGTGTCGCTGCTCGGCCTGCTCGCGGTGATCACTCCCCTCGGGTCGACGATCAACGGGTCCCACTCGTGGATCCTGCTCGGCGGCGGGTTCGCGGTGCAGCCGTCCGAGCTCGCCAAACCGGCGCTGATCCTCATGCTGTGCGCGCTGCTCGCCGAGCCCGCCCGCGGCACCGACCGGCCCAGGACGCTCGATCTGGTGTTGTGCGCGGCGGCGGCGGCCATCGCCATGGGACTGGTCATGCTGCAGCCCGACTTCGGCACCACCATGGTGCTCGCCGTCATCACCGGGGCCATCATGATCTTCGCGGGGCTGCGCAAGCGGTACATCGCGGCGCTCGGAGCGCTGGCGGGGGCCGGGGCCGCGGCGGTGTGGCTGCTGGGACTGCTCAAGCCGTACCAGATCGCCCGGTTCACCGCGTTCATCAACCCGGCGAACGACCCGCGCGGCGCGGGGTACAACAGCACCCAGTCGCTGATCGCGATCGGCTCGGGCGAGCTGTTCGGCAAAGGGCTGTTCCACGGCGGGCAGACCACCGGCCGGTTCGTCCCCGAGCAGCACACCGACTTCATCTTCACCGTGGCGGGGGAGGAGTTCGGGTTCCTCGGCGCGGTCACCGTGGTGGCACTGCTGGGTGTGGTCCTGCTGCGTGGCCTGCGCATCGCGCGCCGCTCGGAGGATCGCTTCAGCGCGATGGTCGTCGGCGGCATCGTGTGCTGGTTCGCCTTCCAGACCTTCGTCAACGTCGGGATGACCATCGGCATCATGCCGATCACCGGCGTGCCGCTGCCATTCGTGTCGTACGGCGGCACCGCGACGTTCGCCAACATGATCGCCCTTGGCCTGATACAGGCGGTCCACATTCGCGAACGCCCGTTCTAGCCGCCTTCGGGCTGGTCGGGGGTGCAGGCTGGCGCGAAGGGCGTCGAGCACCAACTACGCTGGTGCACATGTCTGTCGAGTCGCTGTTTCCCCGCCTGGAGCCGCTCCTGCCACGCGTGCAGAAGCCCATCCAGTATGTCGGTGGTGAGCTCAATTCGACCGTCAAGGACTGGGACGAGGCGACCGTCCGCTGGGCCCTGATGTATCCGGACGCCTACGAGGTGGGCCTGCCCAACCAGGGCGTCCAGATCCTGTACGAGATCCTGAACGAGCTGCCCGAGACGCTCGCCGAGCGCACCTACGCCGTCTGGCCCGACCTTGAGGCGCTCATGCGCGAGCACGGCGTGCCGCAGTTCACCGTGGACGCGCACCGGCCGGTGCGGGCGTTCGACGTGCTGGGGGTGTCCTTCTCGACCGAGCTCGGCTACACCAACCTGCTGACGGCGCTCGACCTGGCCGGCATCCCGATGGAGGCCGCCGACCGCGGTGAGGACGACCCGATCGTGCTGGCCGGTGGGCACGCGGCGTTCAACCCCGAGCCGATCGCCGGGTTCCTGGACGCCGCGGTGCTCGGCGACGGCGAGCAGATCTCGATCGCGATCAGCGAGGTGATCCGCGAGTGGAAGGCCGAGGGCCGTCCCGGCGGGCGTGACGAGCTGCTGTTGCGCCTGGCCTCGAGCGGCGGGGTGTACGTCCCGAAGTTCTACGACGTCGAGTACCACCCCGACGGCCGCATCAAGCGGGTCGCGCCGAACCGGTCCGGGGTGCCCTGGCGGGTGCAGAAGCACACCGTCATGGACCTCGACGAGTGGCCGTACCCGAAGAAGCCGCTGGTCCCGCTGGCCGAGACCGTGCACGAGCGGTTCAGCGTCGAGATCTTCCGTGGCTGCACGCGCGGCTGCCGGTTCTGCCAGGCCGGCATGATCACCCGCCCGGTCCGTGAACGGTCGATCACCACGATCGGCGACATGGTCGAGGTCGGCGTCAAGGAGTCCGGCTTCAACGAGGTCGGCCTGCTGTCGCTGTCCAGCGCCGACCACTCCGAGATCGCCGAGGTGGCCAAGGGGCTGGCCGATCGCTACGAGGGCACCAACACCAGCCTGTCGCTGCCGTCCACCCGCGTCGACGCGTTCAACATCGACCTGGCCAACGAGTTCTCCCGCAACGGCCGCCGCTCCGGTCTGACCTTCGCGCCCGAGGGCGGGTCCGAGCGCATGCGCAAGGTCATCAACAAGATGGTGACCGAGGAAGACCTGATCCGCACCGTCACCACCGCCTACGGCCAGGGGTGGCGGCAGGTGAAGCTGTACTTCATGTGCGGCCTGCCCACCGAGACCGACGAGGACGTGCTCGGCATCGCCGACCTCGCCAAGAAGGTCATCAAGGCCGGCCGTGAGGCCACCGGCTCGCGGGACATCCGCTGCACCGTGTCCATCGGCGGTTTCGTGCCCAAGCCGCACACCCCCTTCCAGTGGGCCGCCCAGTGCGACCACGAGACCGTCGACCGCAGGCTCAAGCAGCTCAGGGACGCCCTGCGCACCGACAAGGAGTACGGAAAGGCGATCGGCTACCGCTACCACGACGGCCAGCCGTCCATCGTCGAGGGTCTGCTGTCGCGCGGCGACCGCCGGGTCGGTGCGGTGATCAGGGCCGTGTGGGAGGCCGGTGGCCGCTTCGACGGCTGGAGCGAGCACTTCTCCTACGAGCGGTGGATGTCCAGCGCCGAGCAGGCCCTGGCCGGTGAGCCGGTCGACGTCGACTGGTACACCACGCGCGAGCGCGACGAGGTCGAGGTGCTCCCCTGGGATCACCTGGACGCCGGTCTCGACCGCGAGTGGCTGTGGCAGGACTGGCAGGACGCCGTCAGCGAGACCGAGGTCGAGGACTGCCGCTGGACGCCCTGCTACGACTGCGGCGTCTGCCCCACCATGGGGACCGAGATCCAGATCGGCCCCACCGGCAGGAAGCTGCTGCCGCTCACGGTCGTCTGACGGCCCGGCGCCGCCCGGCGGCCCGTGGCCGGGCCCGGGGGAAGCGAACACCCTCCGCGCTCGTTGACCCTGGTGAGGACGTGCGGCCACGTGGCCCCGCTCGTGCCGGCGAGACCGGCGAGGGCGGGCCCGGCGGCCCTATCCTGAAAAGATGACCATCATGTGACGCAAGGAAGGATGACTTAGCTGAAGAACCCCGTTCCTGATGGGCCTCCGCCCGCGCCCGTGGTGCAACGCCTTCGCGTGCGTTACGCCAAGCGTGGCCGGCTGCGGTTCACCAGTCACCGAGACATCTCCCGCGCGATCGAACGAGCGGTGCGCCGCGCCGGCATTCCGGTCGGCTTCAGCGCGGGATTCACCCCCCATCCGAAGATCTCCTACGCGGGAGCCGCCCCCACCGGGGTGGCCAGCGAAGCCGAATATCTCGAGATCGGCGTCGTCGCCCCGTGCGAGCCCGCACGGCTGCGTGGCGACCTCGACGCGTCGCTGCCCCCCGGGCTCGACGTGCTGGACGTCGTCGAAGCCCGCGCCGGAAGCCTGGCCGACCGGCTTGAGTGCTCGGTCTGGGAGGTCCGCCTCGCCGGGGCCGACCCGCGGGAGGCGAAGGAGGCGGCCGAGTGCTTTCTGGCCGCCGAGCGCGTCGAAGTCGAGCGCCTCACCAAGAAGGGCCTGCGCCGCTTCGACGCGAGGGAGGCCGTCGTCAGCCTGACGGCCCACGAGGGAACGGATGAAACCGCGGGCCGAGTGCCGAGCGTGCCATGTGCGATACTGCGTATGGTCGTGCGGCACGTCACACCCGCCGTTCGACCAGACGACGTGCTCACGGGTTTGCGCCTTGTGGCCGGCTTCGCGCCGCCGTCACCGCCCGCGGTGACCAGGCTGGCGCAGGGGCCGCTCGACGCGCGCACCGGTGAGACCGCCGACCCGCTCGACCTGGACCGCGACGTTCGCGGCGGCGAGACGGGACCGGCTGTGCGGCACGTCGCCGACGACCGATAGGACTTGGCGCCGGGCCCCGCGAGGCGGCTTGGCGCACAGCGAGAGACGAGAGCTCCCGCGCGGCGCGGAGACGCGCCCGGGAGCCTGACGGGAGATTGCCCGCATGCTCGACAACGAGCCCATTGTCGGGGCCTTCGGCTCCGACGGGGATACAACAGCACAGCAAGAAGCCAAGCCGGTCCGCCGGCGCCGGGCGGCGAGCCGTCCGGCCGGTCCGCCGCCCGAGGAGCCCGAGCGCACCGCGGGCCTGGTGACGACTTCGCCGCAGGCCGCCGCCGCGGTGGTCAGTCCCGCCGCCGAGGTTCCCGCCCCCCGGGCGGGCTCCGGTGACGACATCGCGGCGGGAACGTCGCAGGCGGGGGAGCCGGCCGCCCCGGCGGCGAGCGCAGAGGCGCCGGCGGAGCTCGCGGAGGCGCCGGTCAAGCGCACCCGCACCCGCCGCACCACGGCCAAGGACCCCGACGCGCCCGCGACGACGCGGCGTTCGCGCACCACCAAGAAGGCCGCCGCCCCGGCCGAGGCCACCACCGCCTCGGAGGCGGCGACCGGCCCGGAGCCCGTCGCGCCTCCGGCGCAGACCGCCTCGCACGAGGCGCCGGCCGGCGAGCCCGCAGCGACCGAGCCGGTGGCCGCCACCGAGGCCGCCGGGGATGCGGCCGAGGCCGCCTCCGCCGCGCCGGCCCGGCGCCGCCGCACCCGCAAGACCGCCGTGGCCGCCGAGACTCCGGCGCAGCCCGAACCGGCCGCCGCGGACGAGGAGCCTCCCGCGGGCGCCGAGGCGACCCCTGAGATCATCGAGTCGCTGCCGGCCGAGGAGCCGCTCGACGACGAGCCGGCCGGCGAGGACAT
>NZ_BMNT01000027.1:71657-113960 GCF_014646695.1 Sphaerisporangium melleum | reverse complement strand
GAGCCGCGCGTCGTCGTCGTGCCTCCGGTCGCGCCCGAGCCCCGTGCGTACTCCGAGCCCGAGCCCGAGGAGGATCTCGGCGAGGCCGAGGAGGTCGCCGAGAGCGACGCCGGTGAGGATGACGAGCACGACGAGGCGGGCGGCCGTCGCCGCCGCCGTCGCCGTGGCGGCCGGGGCAGGGGCAAGGTCCGCGAGCACGACGAGGCCGACGAGGCGGAGGACGGCGACGACGAGGCACGGGCCGCGTCCGCCGACGATGCCGAGTCCGCCGAGGCCGCCGAGTCCAGCGCCGACGATGCCGAGGCCGGCCGCGAGGAGGACGAGGAGGAGACCGGCGGCTCCCGCCGTCGCCGCCGTCGCCGCCGCAGGAGCGGGGAGGAAGGCGAGGGCTCCACCGACGAGCCGCCGAACACCGTCGTGCGCATCCGCGCCCCTCGGGCCGGCCGTCCGGTCTCGGTGGACGAGGTGCAGGGCTTCCGCGGCTCCACCCGCCTTGAGGCCAAGAAGCAGCGCCGCCGCGAGGGCCGCGAACAGGGCCGCCGACGCCCGCCGGTGATCACCGAGTCGGAGTTCCTGGCCCGCCGCGAGAGCGTCGAGCGGGTCATGGTGGTCCGCCGTCAGCACGGCCGCACCCAGATCGCGGTGCTGGAGGACGGCGTGCTCGTCGAGCACTACGTGGACCGCGAGTCCAGCCAGTCCTACGTGGGCAACGTGTACCTGGGCAAGGTGCAGAACGTCCTGCCGTCGATGGAGGCCGCCTTCATCGACGTCGGCAAGGGCCGCAACGCCGTCCTGTACGCGGGCGAGGTCAACTTCGACACCGCCGGCCTGGAGGGCCAGCCCAAGCGCATCGAGTCGGCGCTGAAGTCCGGCCAGTCGGTGCTCGTGCAGGTCACCAAGGACCCGATCGGGCACAAGGGCGCCCGCCTGACCAGCCAGATCAGCCTTCCCGGCCGCTACCTGGTGTACGTGCCGGACGGCTCGATGACCGGCATCAGCCGCAAGCTCCCCGACAAGGAGCGCAGCAGGCTGAAGGCCATCCTGAAGAAGGTCATGCCGGAGAACGCCGGGGTGATCGTGCGCACGGCGGCCGAGGGAGCCTCCGAGGAGGAGCTCGCCCGCGACGTGGCGCGCCTTTCGGCCCAGTGGGAGAACATCCAGCGCAAGGCCAAGTCGGCCAGCCCGCCCGAGCTGCTGTCCTCCGAGCCCGACCTGACCGTCCGCGTGGTGCGCGACGTCTTCAACGAGGACTTCTCCTCGCTGGTCGTGGCCGGTGACGAGGCGTGGGGCACGGTGGACGAGTACGTCCGGTACGTCGCGCCGCACCTGAGCGACCGCCTGACCAAGTGGGAGGACGGCGACGTCTTCGCCGCCTACCGCATCGACGAGCAGATCGCCAAGGCGATGGAGCGCAAGGTGTGGCTGCCGAGCGGCGGCTCCCTGGTGATCGACCGCACCGAGGCGATGACCGTCGTCGACGTCAACACCGGCAAGTTCACCGGCCAGGGCGGCAACCTGGAGGAGACCGTCACCAGGAACAACCTGGAGGCGGCCGAAGAGATCGTCCGGCAGCTCCGGCTGCGCGACATCGGCGGCATCATCGTCATCGACTTCATCGACATGGTGCTCGAGAGCAACCGTGACCTGGTGCTGCGGCGCATGCTGGAGTGCCTGGCCCGCGACCGTACCAAGCACCAGGTCGCCGAGGTCACCTCGCTCGGCCTGGTGCAGATGACCCGTAAGCGGGTGGGTCAGGGCCTGCTGGAAGCGTTCTCGACGCCCTGTGACTGCTGCAACGGCCGTGGCCTGATCGTCTCGACCGAGCCGGTCGAGGGCAGGCCGGAGCCTCGCGGCACGCAGGGCAAGATGGCCATCGAGAAGGCCGTGGCCGAGAAGCTCGACAAGGCCACGGGCGAGAAGCCGGTCAAGGAGGGATCCGGAGTCGCGGTGGCGGCGACCGGCGACGGCGGTCGTGATAGTGTGACCGACGCGCTGGACACGTCCGCGAGCGAGGACGGCCAAGTCCAGTCCACGCGAGGGCGGCGACGCTCCCGGAAGGCGACCAGACCCGCAGGGCCGGCCGAATAGACCGGCAACCGGCGTACCGTCCGGTTCGACCAGGGCACCAGCCATCCGGTATCCTTGTCAATCGGTGCGTCCGGTGGCGCGCCTGGCTTCGCGCGCCTACCCGGTTCGCCGGTCGTTATCAATCGACCAGAGCTGGATGCGAGAGGCGCAGCGTTCAGCGAGCAATAGGCCAGAAGAAGGGTTCCGCGGTGTACGCGATCGTTCGTTGCGGCGGCAGGCAGCAGAAGGTCTCCGTCGGTGACGTCCTCGAGGTAGACAAGGTCGCCGGTGAGGTCGGCTCCACGGTGTCGCTGGCGCCGGTGCTCGTCGTCAACGACGGCGATGTGACCACCGACGCTGCCACGCTTGGCAAGTTCGAGGTGACCGCCGAGATTCTCGGCGAGACCAAGGGCCCCAAGATCCACATCCTCAAGTACAAGAACAAGACCGGTTACAAGAAGCGCCAGGGTCACCGCCAGCGGTACACCCAGGTGAAGGTGACCGCCATCAACCCCGGGAAGTAGTGGTAGCGAACCATGGCACACAAGAAGGGCGCATCGTCCACCCGGAACGGCCGTGACTCCAACGCCCAGCGGCTTGGTGTCAAGCGTTTCGGTGGTCAGCTCGTCAACGCCGGCGAGATCATCGTGCGCCAGCGCGGCACCCACTTCCACCCGGGCGACAACGTCGGCCGTGGCGGCGACGACACGCTGTTCGCGCTCGTCGCGGGGCACGTGCAGTTCGGCAACAAGCGCGGCCGTCGCGCCGTGAGCATCGTCCCGGCCGCGGAGTAGATCCGCCGGTCTGAGACGGGCCGCCCCACCGCCCGAGTGCGGGGGCGGGCGGCCGAGATGAAGCGTTGATGAGGCGGATCGACTACTCGATCCGCCTCATCGTCGTGAACGGGCATCGTCGCCGGAGGTGCGGCGATGACGACGGCGTGACCCATCCGGGTACGCCGGTGAGAGGGGTTACGGTGGCTGAGTTCGTGGACCGGGTGGTCCTGCATGTCAAGGCGGGCGACGGGGGAAACGGCTGCGCCTCGATCCACCGTGAGAAGTTCAAGCCGCTCGGCGGCCCGGACGGGGGCAATGGCGGGCGCGGCGGCGATGTGATCCTGGAGGTCGACCCCAACACCTCGACCCTCCTCGACTACCACCACCGCCCGCACCGTAAGGCCGCGAACGGCAAGCAGGGCATGGGCGCCAACCGCGACGGCGCCAACGGCGACGACGTCGTGCTCACGGTGCCCAACGGCACGGTCGTCAAAGACGCCAAGACCGGCGAGGTCTTGATCGACCTGGTGGGCACGGGCACCCGGTACGTCGTGGCGCAGGGCGGCCCCGGCGGGCTGGGCAACGCCGCGCTGGCCTCGACCCGGCGCAAGGCCCCGGGGTTCGCGCTGCTCGGCGAGGACGGCGACGCTCTCGATGTCGTCCTGGAGCTGAAGACCGTCGCCGACGTGGCGCTGGTCGGTTTCCCGAACGCCGGCAAATCGTCGCTGATCGCCGCGCTCAGCGCGGCCCGGCCCAAGATCGCCGACTATCCGTTCACCACCCTGGTGCCCAACCTCGGGGTGGTCACCGCGGGCGAGACGGTGTTCACCGTCGCCGACGTCCCCGGGCTCATCCCGGGCGCCTCGCAGGGCAAGGGCCTCGGCCACGAGTTCCTGCGCCACGTGGAGCGCTGCTCGACGATCGTCCAGGTGCTCGACTGCGCCACCCTGGAGCCTGGGCGCGACCCGCTGAGCGACTACGACATCATCGAGGCCGAGCTCGCGGCCTACGGTGAGCTGGGCGACCGTCCGCGCCTGGTCGTGCTGAACAAGGTGGACGTGCCCGAGGCGCGCGAGCTGGCCGACATGGTGCGGCCGATGCTGGAGGAGAAGGGCCTGCGGGTCTTCGAGATCTCCGCCGCCAGCCACGAAGGGCTGCGCCCGCTGTCGTTCGCCATGGCCGAGATGGTGGCCGCCGCCCGCGCGGCCAAGCCGGTCGAGGAGCCGACCCGTCTGGTCATCCGGCCCAAGCAGTACGGCGACGTGGGCTTCACCGTCCGGCGCGTGGACGACAACACCTTCCAGGTCACCGGCGAGCGGCCCGAGCGGTGGATCCGCCAGACCGACTTCAGCAACGACGAGGCCGTCGGCTACCTGGCCGATCGGCTGGAGCGGCTCGGCATCGAGAAGGCCCTCAGCGAGGCGGGCGCCAAGGCGGGTGCGGAGGTCGTCATCGGGCCGATGGAGGGCGGTTACCTGTTCGACTGGCGGCCGAGCCTGGACGCCGTCGCCGTCCAGGGCCCGCGCGGCAGCGACGACCGGTTGTGGCTGACCGAGACGGTGGGGGACGAGCGGTCCGCGCAGGATCAGGAGTAGGACCAGGACAACGGCACGCGGCCGGGGCGAGGGTCCCGCCGCGTGCCGGACGGCCGGTGGCGCGATCATCCGGCCCGGCCGTCCGTGCCGGGCCACCCGAGGAAAGGGATGCGACCGTGGTGGACATCATCGGCCGTCGACAGGTGGCGGACGCCTCCCGGCTGGTCGTGAAGGTGGGCTCGTCGTCGCTGACGACCTCGCAGGGCACGATCGACGTCGACCGGGTGGACGCGCTGGTCGACGTGCTCGCCGCGCGCAGCGCCGCAGGCACGCACATCGTGCTGGTGTCCTCCGGAGCCATCGCGGCCGGTCTCGGCCCGCTCGGCCTGTCCGCCCGGCCGCGCGACCTTGCGACGCAGCAGGCGGCCGCCTCGGTCGGCCAGGGCGTCCTGGTGGCCCGTTACACCTCCTCCTTCGCCCGCTACGGCCTGCGTGTCGGCCAGGTGCTGCTCACCGCGGACGACATGATGCGCCGCTCGCACCACCGCAACGCCCAGCGCACCCTGCTGCGCCTGCTGGAGCTCGGCATCGTCCCGGTGGTCAACGAGAACGACACCGTCGCCACCGACGAGATCCGCTTCGGCGACAACGACCGCCTGGCCGCCCTGGTGGCCCACCTGCTGCGCGCCGACGCGCTGGTGCTGCTGTCGGACGTGGACGCCCTGTACGACGGCGACCCGCGCCAGCCCGGCTCCCGGCGCATCCCGCACGTGCGCGGCCCCGAGGACCTGGAGGGCGTCGAGCTCGGCCGGTCGGGCCGGGTCGGCACCGGCGGCATGATCACCAAGGTGGAGGCCGCGCGCATCGCCACCGGAGCCGGGGTGCCGGTCGTGCTCACCGCCGCCGCGCACGCCGCCCATGCTTTGGCCGGGGCGGACGTCGGCACGTTCTTCCAGCCGGGCGGGCGCTACCCGGGAGCCCGGCTGCTCTGGCTGGCCCACGCCACGACCGGACGCGGACGGCTGCACCTGGACGAAGGCGCGGTGGAGGCCGTGGTGGGCCGGCGGATGTCGCTGCTGCCTGCCGGGGTGACCCTCGTCGAGGGCGACTTCACCGCGGGCGACCCGGTCGACCTGTACAGCCCGCACGGCACGCCGGTGGCACGCGGGCTGGTGAACTTCGACGCGGCGGAGATCCCCGAACTGCTCGGCCGATCCACCCGTGAACTGGCCGCGACTCTCGGGCCCGAATACGAACGCGAGCTCATCCACCGCGATGACATCGTCATACTGGATCCCACCACCGAGAGCAGGAGCGCCAGGCATGTCTGAGGCCGAGGACTTTCTGAAGGTCGCCCAAGCCGCCCGCGAGGCCGCCGCCGAGCTGGCTCCGGTTCCGCGCGCCGCCAAGGACGCCGCTCTGCGCGCCATCGCCGACGCCCTGGTGGCCCGCACCGCCGAGATCGTCGAGGCGAACGCCCTGGACGTCGCCGCCGCCCGCGAGAACGGCACGGCCGAGACCATGATCGACCGGCTGCGGCTGGACGCCGCCCGGGTGGCGTCCGTCGCCGGCGCGGTACGCGAGGTGGCCGACCTGCCCGACCCGGTCGGCGAGGTCGTCCGGGGGAGCACCCTGCCGAACGGCCTGGAGCTGCGGCAGATCCGCGTCCCGCTCGGGGTGGTCGGCATCATCTACGAGGGCCGCCCCAACGTCACGGTCGACGCCGCCGCGCTGTGCCTCAAGAGCGGCAACGCCGTGCTGCTGCGCGGGTCCTCCAGCGCCTACCACTCCAATACGGTCCTGGTGCGTGTCATGCAGGACGCGCTGGCCGGCACCGACGTCCCGGCCGGCGCGGTGCAGCTCGTCCCGGGCACCAGCAGAGAGTCGGTCAAGCACCTGATGCGGGCGCGCGGCCTGGTCGACGTGCTGATCCCGCGCGGAGGTGCCTCCCTGATCAACTCGGTGGTCGAGGAGTCCACGGTGCCGGTGATCGAGACCGGCGTCGGCAACTGCCACGTGTACGTCGACGCCGACGCCGACCTCGATCTGGCCATGGAGATCCTGGTCAACGCCAAGGTCCAGCGTCCCTCGGTGTGCAACTCGGCCGAGACGCTCCTGGTGCACAAGGAGGTGGCCGACGCGTTCGTGCCCGCCGCGCTGGCCCGGCTGGCCGCCGAGGGCGTGACCGTGCACGGCGACGAGCGGACGGCGGCCTACGACGGGGCCGTCGTGCCCGCCACCGGGGAGGACTTCCGGAAGGAGTACCTCTCGCTCGACATCGCCGCCGCGGTCGTGGACTCGCTGGAGGACGCCGTCGCGCACATCCGGCGGTACGGCTCGGCGCACACCGAGGCGATCGTCACCCGGTCCCAGAAGGCCGCGCGGCGGTTCGTCGCACTGGTCGACTCGGCAGCGGTGGCGGTGAACGCCTCGACGCGGTTCACCGATGGCGGGGAGTTCGGCTTCGGCGCCGAGATCGGCATCTCCACCCAGAAGCTGCACGCCCGCGGCCCCATGGGCCTGCCCGAGCTGACCTCCACCAAGTGGGTCTACACCGGCGAGGGACACCTGCGCACCTCCTCGGGCACCGTCATCGCCGGTTCCTGATCCGGTCTCCGGGCGGCGGCCGCCGCCCGGAGCACGTCCTCAAGGTCGTCATCTCCGCCGGTCGTGGTGCTCACGGCCGGCGGTGCTCGCCGTGGCGTGGCCTGATGAGGCCATGACTTCCTGGGCCCGGCGTGTCGCGCACCGTGTCCGCCGGGATGGCGCGGTTGACTTGGGTGATGGGTCTGGTCTTCGCGTTCGGGTACGCCGCGCTGGTCGTGGTCGCGGCCGACCGGTTGATGCTCTGGCTGGAGGGCCGGGGGCACGTCAACTGGCGGCGCACCGGCAGGAAACCGCTCGCCGGGGTGCCCCGGGTGCGCCTGGAGGTTCTGCTGGACGATATGCCGCCCTCCGGGTGAATTCCGGGCGAACCTATCCCGTTTCCCGGCGCGTCGCCCGCCCGCAAGCGGCATTGGGCGCTATGGTGGCGTTCCCTATGGGTGGACGGCGAGTGGGCGGGCTCGGGAGAGTCGGCCCGTACACCATGGTGGAGCGCCTCGGACGTGGTGGCATGGGAGAGGTCTATCTCGCCATCGGCCGGCGCGGGGTGAAGGTCGCCGTCAAGATACTCCGCGACCCGATCGGAGACGATCCCGAGTCGCGATTACGGCTGGACCGCGAGGTGCGCGCGCTGCGCCGGGTCGAGAACCCGTACGTCGCCCGCGTGCTCGACGCGGATCTGTCCGGTGACCGGCCCTACCTGGTGATGGAGCACATCGAGGGGGAGACCCTCCTCGACGCGGTCCGGCGCGGCGGGCCCCTGTCGGGGGCTCAGCTCGTCGACCTCGCCCGGGGACTGGCCACCGCGATCGCCATCATCCACGCGGCCGGGGTCGTCCACCGCGACGTCAAGCCGGCCAACGTGGTGCTGGGCCCGGACGGTCCGGTGCTGATCGATTTCGGCATCGCCCAGGTGTCCGACGCCACCCGGGTCACGATGACCGGCACCTTCCTCGGCACGCCGGGATACTCCGCGCCCGAGGTCTTCGCCGAGGAGGCCGTCGGCGAGCCGGCCGACGTCCACTCGTGGGCGGCGACGGTCGCCTTCGCGGCCACCGGGCGTCCCACGTTCGGCAGGGGCTCGGTCGAGGCGCAGATGTACGCCGTCCTGAACGGGCGGGCGGATCTGGCGGGCGTGCCGGGCAACCTGCTGCCCCTGGTGCGTGCCGCGCTGCACCGCGAGCCGGAGAAGCGGCCGACCGCCGCGCTGCTGTCGGACCGGCTCGCCCGGCTGGCCAGGGCGACGGCACCCGGCGGCGGTCCGGGCGCCCGGCGTGAGGAGCCCGCGCCCACGGGCGGGGCGGTCGCGGACGGCACCGGGGACGGCCGGGCCGGACGGCCCGCCGGCGGCCGGTCCCGTACGGACGCGGGCGCCGCCGGCCGGGTGAGGGCCGACGGCGCCGCGGCGCGCGGCAAGGCCGACGGGACCGCCGGAGCCAGGGCCAAGCCGGAGGAGACCGTTGCGGCGGTGCGTGAGGCTCCCGGCGAGCGCGTGCGCGTGCGCGCCGCCGAGCCGGACGCCGCGGCCGAGCGACGGGGCAAGACCGAGGCCGCCGACCGCCGGGCCAAGGCGGACGGGCCGGAACGGCGCACCAAGACGGGTGAGGCCGTCGAGCGTCGCACCAAGGCGGGTGAGGCCGTGGAGCGTCGCGCGAAGGCGGGTGAGGCGGTCGAGCGTCGCGCCCGGCCGGACGCCGCCGAGCGCCGCGGCCCGGCCGCCGGAGCCACCGGCGTGGCCAGGGTGCGGCGCGCGGCGACCGGGGTGAAGGACTCGCTGCTCGCCGCCGAGGCCGCCCGCCCGGCGCCGGCCTCCGCGCCGCCGGGCAGCGCCGTGCTGGTCGCGCTCGCGATGCTGGCAGTGCCCTGCGTGGTGGCGTCGGTGATCTGGCCGCCGGCCACGTTCGCCGTCACGGCGGCCTTCATCGTGCTGACCCGCGCCTGGTGGATCGGGCACTGGCTGGTCCGTAACCGCAGATCGGCACGGGTGCGCGGGACCCTGCGCGCGGTGTCCTTCCCGGTGACCCTCGCCGGGTCGGCGATCAGCGCGGCGGTGTGGCCGGGAGTGCCGGCCGCCGCGATCGCCGCATCGGCCTTCTGGGTGGCCGCCGGCGGTGCCATCGAGGGCGAGTGGTGGCTGCAGCCGGGCCCGATGACGGTGGCCGGGGTGGTCTTCGGCATCGTGTGCGGCGGCATCGTCGGCCGTGAGGTCGAGCGCCTCGGCATCCGGGTGCCCGACCTGCGAAGGGAAGGGCTGCGGGCCCTGTCGGTGCTCGGCGGCTTCGTGGCCGTCTGCGCCGCCGCGGTCCGCGTCCTGGCGTGGGTGCTGCCCCACGCCTTCTGACCGGGTGGGCGCGGGGTGCGCCGCGCCGAGCCCACCCCGTGTGGCGGCCGATCGCGGCGCCGCCGGGCCCGGCGAGAAGGGCGCGGCGGTCAGTTGTCCCTGCGGGCGAACCGGTTGAAGATGCGCTCGCCGGCGTTGACCGCACCCTCGGCGACGTCGCGCAGCACGCCGATGAACGGGTCCTGCGACTGCGCCCACGACTCGCGGTAGGCGCGGGCCGCGGCCTTGACCTCGTCGGTGACCTTGGCGTTGGCGTCGTCCTCGCGGCGCGGGTAGTTCCCGGCGAGGATGCTCTCGTAGTCGCCGCCGCGCCGCCACCGGTCGAGCTCGGCCACGCGCATCACCGCGAACGGATGGGTCGAGCCCAGGAGGTTGAGGACCTTCAGCAGGCCGTCGCGCACGTCACCGGCGGTGTCGTACTCGCGGGCCTGGTCGAGGAACGCCTCGATGTTCATCTCGTGCAGGCGCGAGCCGCCCGCGAGCTTCATCAGCGCGCGCATGCCGGCCTCGGGGTCCTGGCCGCAGAGCAGGCCGCCCCGGTCGGCCGACAGCTCGGCCTTGCGGTGCCACTCCTCCAGGGCGGTCACGATGATGCGCAGCCCGATGTAGCCGAGCGGGATCCACGCGACGCGGGTGGCGAGCCGGGTCAAGATCGCCAGCATCGTGCCGTACACCGCGTGGCCGGACAGGATGTGCGAGGTCTCGTGCCCGACGACGAAGCGCAGCTCCTCCTCGTCCATCAGGTCGAGCAGCCCGGTGTTGATCACGATGAACGGGTCGTCGAAACCGATGGCCATGGCGTTCGGCCGGGGGTCCTGCTGGACGTAGATCTCCGGAATGCGGTGCAGGTCGAGGATGTAGGCGCTGTCGCGGCCCATGTCGTACAGGGCGCGGAACTGCGTGTCACTGGCCCGCACCGAGGAGGCGAGGAACATCAGCCGCAGGCGCCGCTCGCTGAACAGGCCCGACATGCGCTTGAGCACCGAGTCGAAGCCGGACAGGGAGCGCATGGCGACCAGAGCCGACCGGTCAGCTGGATGCTCGTAGGCCCGGGAGCTGATGCCGGGCAGCTGGACACGGTTGCGATCCGGGGTGGTGGTGGTCATGGTCGGCATGCTACGTCCGGGGGGATGCCCGCGCGCGGCCTTGCACGATGCTTCCTTCCGGCTTCCTCGCGCGTCGGCCCGGCGCGCCCGGCCGCCGCTGGGCGGGGGTGGCCCGGAGCGGCGTCGCGGCGGCACGTTAGGGTCCCACGCATGAGGAATGGCGCTCCGACCAGGCGGCTCGGGATCATGGGCGGGACGTTCGACCCGATCCACCACGGCCACCTCGTCGCGGCCAGTGAGGTCGCCCACCACTTCGACCTGGACGAGGTCGTGTTCGTGCCCACCGGCCGGCCGTGGCAGAAGGCCGACCAGGCGGTCTCGGCGGCCGAGGACCGCTACCTGATGACGGTCATCGCCACCGCGTCCAACCCCCGCTTCTCGGTGAGCCGCATCGACATCGACCGTCCCGGGCCGACGTTCACGATCGACACCCTGCGCGACATCGCGGCCCTTTACGCGCCCGGAGTGGAGCTGTTCTTCATCACCGGCGCCGACGCCCTCGCACAGATTCTGAGCTGGCGGGACGTCGATGAGCTGTTCACCATGGCGCATTTCGTAGGCTGTACTCGCCCCGGTCACGTGCTCCAGGACCCGGGACTGCCGGAGGGCAAGGTCAGCCTCGTCGAGATCCCTGCGCTCGCGATCTCCTCCTCCGAGTGCCGGCATCGGGTGGCGGCCGGAGAACCCATCTGGTATCTCGTGCCGGACGGAATAGTTCAGTACATCAACAAGCGGGGTCTTTACCGGGCATCCTGATAATGGGAATGCTGGACCTCGTAAGCATCGACGGAGGAAAATCCCACATCGTGACAGCATCCGAGAGATCCCGCCGCCTCATCGAGATCGCCGCGGAGGCCGCGGCCGACAAGCTGGCGGACGACATCATCGCCTATGACGTCAGCGACCAGCTCGTCATCACCGACGCCTTCCTGCTCTGCTCCGCTTCCAACGACCGCCAGGTGCGCGCCATCGTCGACGAGATCGAGGAGCGGCTGCGCGTCGAAGCGCACGCCAAGCCGGTCCGCCGCGAGGGCGAGCGGGAGGGCCGCTGGGTGCTGCTGGACTTCCTGGACATCGTGGTCCACGTGCAGCACGAGGAGGACCGCACCTTCTACGCCCTGGAGCGCCTCTGGAAGGACTGCCCCGCCATCCCGCTCCCCGAGAGCGTGCGGCACGTCCAGGCCCAGCGGGCCCGTGGGGCCGCAGGTGAGTGACGGCAAGCGCCCAGCCCGGCGCGTCGTCTTCTGGCGTCACGGCCAGACCCTGTGGAACCTCGAGCACCGCTTCCAGGGGCACACCGACATCCCGCTCGACGAGACCGGCATGGCGCAGGCCGAGCGGGCCGCCTCGCTCTTGGCCGCACTGCGGCCGTCCATGATCGTCTCCTCGCACCTGCGCCGCGCCCACGACACCGCGACCGCGCTCGGCGCGATCACCGGGCTCGACGTCATGGTGGACAAGGACCTGCGCGAACGCGGCGGCGGCGAGTGGGAGGGGCTGACCCGCACCGAGATCGCCGCCGGATGGCCGGTGCAGTACGCCGAATGGGAGGCGCCCGGCGGTGAGATCGTCACCGACGTCGCCGCCCGGGTCGCCGCCGCGACCACACGCTGGCTGAGCCGGCTGGACGACGGCGGCCTGCTCGTCATCGCCTCTCACGGCGCCGCCATCCGGCTGGGGCTGGCGCGCCTGCTCGGCCTGCCCGAGGAGCTGTGGTCGGCCCTCGGCGGCCTCGGCAACTGCTCGTGGTCGGTGATCGAGGAGGGCCGCAAGGGCTGGCGCCTGCTGGAGCACAACGCCGGGACCCTGCCCGAGCCGATCAGCAGCGACGACCGGCCGGACTCCGCCTCCGCCGCCGTCTGAGGCGCGGCGGCCGCGCCCCCGGCGGCCCCGCCGGGTGGCGCCCCACCGGTTCCGGCCCGCCCGTGGCGCGGCCCTTCCGGACCTGAGCCTGCGGGAGCGAGCGACGCTCGATCCCGCGGGCTTTCGCGTTCCCGGGACCGGTGTCCCGGCGCCGCAACCGGGGTCACCGCCGTCCCATCTCCGGGCCGAAGCCGCAGTCCACCACGGTAGGCCGCATCTCGCCGTCCCCGTCGCCCGTCCGCGGCGATCACAGGCCGGGGCGGCGCGCGGCCATCGGCGCGGACCCCGGAGGCGGCGGGAAGGTGTCGATTAGGTCAACGAGGGGTTGTCGCTATATGCTCTGCGAGCGCCGCGATGGGAACACCCTGAGCGGTGACCAGGGGCTATAGCGCAGTTGGTAGCGCGCCTCCATGGCATGGAGGAGGTCTGGGGTTCGAATCCCCATAGCTCCACCCAGGTTGTCCTCAGCATCACGGGCCCGTGTCGGCCCTCTCCAGCAGGAGAGCGACACAGGAGATCCTCAAGCGGCGTCATCGGCCGCGACTCGCGTGCATCTCTGATCCGGTCGTGATCGTCCGGTCGGGCCGTCATCACCATGAGAGCCTTCGCCGAGACCGGCGCCTGCCAGGCGAGGGCATGGCGCGTGGCGGCACATCCGGCGGCTCGGACATCGATTCCACGGCCGAGGTGGCACCGGCACCGCGTCGGCTCCGGCGAAGTGAACGGCGCTCGCCACTCTCGTGCCGGGCCGCCGTTTCGGGGCCCGGCACGAGAGTGGACGGGGCACGGGCGTGGTGCTCCCGCCCGTGCCGCCGCTGCTCAGGGGGTGAGGCGATGCAGGTCGCGGGGGAACAGGGTCGCCGTGCGGACGTTGTCGGCCCCGGTCACCCGGGCGGTCCACCGTTCCAGGCCGAGGGCGAACCCTCCATGCGGTGGCATACCGTGCCGGAAGGCGGCCAGGTACCCCGCATACGGCTCGGGTGACTCGCCCCGCGCGGCCAGGGCGCTGAGGTAGTCCTCGTAACGGTGCAGCCGCTGCCCGCCGGTCACCAGTTCCAGGCCGCGGAACAGCAGGTCGAAGCTGTTGGAGAACTCCGGCCTGCCCGGCTCAGGGTGGGTGTAGAAGGGGCGCTTGACCATCGGGTAGCCGGTGACGAACAGGAACTCGCTGCCGTGCTCGCGCAGCGCCCACTCCGACAGCCACCGCTCGTGGGCGGGTGCGAGGTCGGGCTCGCCCCGCGGGTCCTCGCCGGTGCGGGCGGCCAGCAATTCCTGGGCCTCGGCGAAGTGGATCTCCGGGATGCGCTCAGGGACCTCGGGCGGTTCGACACCCAGCAGCGCGCACGCCTCGCCGGCCCGGGCGCGGACCGCACCGGCCATCCCGGCCACGGCGTCCCGTACGACGGCCATCACGTCGCGGTGGTCGGCGACGAAGCCGAGTTCGGCGTCCAGCGAGGTGTACTGGGCCAGGTGGCGTGCCGTGTCGTGCGGTTCCGCGCGGAAGACCGGCCCGGTCTCGTAGACCCGCTCGAAGACGCCGACCATGGCCTGCTTGAAGAACTGCGGCGACTGCGCGAGGTAGGCGCGGGCGCCGAACCAGTCGATCTCGAAGACGTTCGCCCCCGACTCGGTGGCCGTGGCCACCACCTTGGGCGTGTGGATCTCGGTGAACCCCAGGGCGTCCAGCGCCGCCCGGAAACCGGCGACCGAGGCCGCGGAGATGGCGTGCGGAGCGCGCAGCATCGGGTGCCGCAGGGCGACCGGGGCGTGGTCGAGGATCGTCGGCAGCGTGGCCGGCACCGTGGGCCGGAACAGGTCGAACGGCGGGGCCGCCGCAGGTCCCGACAGGGCGGTGACCTCGGGAGAGGTCAGTTCGGCACCGCCGGGCGCCTGGGGGTTGGCGGTGACGGTGCCGGTGACCTGCAGAACGGTCTCCTCTGGGTGGCCCGCCGCGGCGGCCATGGCCGCCGGGCCGCTCACCACCGCCTGGGCCAGGCCCGAGCGGTCGCGAAGCACGAGGAACTCGACCGACTTCAGGGTCCTCCTGCGGTGCAGCCAGCCCTGGACGGTCACCCGCCGGCCGATCAGCCGCGGTAGCGTCGCGGCCAGTGTGCGCCCGGCGGGCGGGATGGTGGTCGTGGACGTGGAGATCATCACAAACCTCGACAAGTGAGTGGTGATCCCTTGGGAGTGCGGGCGAGAAGGGAACTCGCGGTGCCACCGCACTTTCACCGCCGTGACGACGGCGGCCTCGATGGGCCCGGTGACGGGGGCCGGCCGGCGGGGCATTGGGCGCGGGTGGCGCCGTTCCTCCCCGCGCTCGGGAGGGTCTTCGCCGCCGGGGACAGGTCCGCCTTCGCAGCTGCCGGCGGCTCTCTCCTACCTGCCCGGGTCCGGTGACTACTCGTCTCCGTCAACGCGTTGTCCGCAGGGTACGCACGCTCCGTCGCCGGCCGCAACCGGGAATCGCCGTCTCGGCCGATCTTCGGGGCTCGCCCCGCCGCCGCGAGGGGAGGTCGCGGACCGGGCGTGTGGCGGTCGCCTGAAGAGATCGCGAGGCCGGGACGCGGCGATCGCAGGGGAGAGCGGGATATGCGGCGACCGTTGAGAGGTCGCGGTGCGGCGCTGTGATCGACGAGGTGACGCGAGGGATGAGGCCCGGCGGTGCTCAGATCGTGATGGCGATCTTGCCGGCGACCTGCCCCTGGATGAGGCGGCGGATCGCCTCCGGTGCCTCGGCGAGCGGGTAGACGCGGTCGACGACCGGCCGGACGGTCCCCGACTCGATGAGCTCCGTCAGCTCCCGATAACGTTCGGCGCGCTCCAGGACGATCAGGCCGCGCATCCGATGGCCCGTGAACGGTCCGATCAGTTGCGCGCGGAGCGGCCGGTCCATGCCGCCCAGCACCCGCCTGCTCACGTGCCCCCCGCCGACCAGCACCAGCGCCCCGCGCCGGGTCAGCGCGCGCCGCAGCAGCCTCAGCGGCCGGCACCCCGCGAGGTCGATGATCGCGTCGTGGTGCGGACCGTCCCGGTCGACCTCCTCGCGTGTGTAGTCGATGACGTCCACGGCACCCAGGGAACGCACCAGGTCGGCACTACCGGGGCCGCACACGGCGGTCACCCGCGCGCCGGCGGCCGTGGCGATCTGCACGGCGAACGACCCCACGCCGCCGCCCGCGCCGACCACCATGACCCGCTGCCCCGGCCGCACGTCCGCGGTGCGGATGGCCTGCAGGGCGGTGCCCCCGGAGATGGGCACCACCGCGGCCTGCTCGAACGACAGGCCGGCCGGCTTGGGCGCCAGCCGGGTGTGCCGGGCGGTGGCGTACTCGGCGTACGATCCGCTCTCGCAGGTTCCGTACACCTCGTCGCCGGGAGCGAAGCCGGTCACGCGGGAGCCGACGGCCGCCACCACCCCTGCCATGTCGCGTCCGCGCACCGCCACCTTGGGCCGGCGTAAGCCGAACATCGGCCGTGCCAGGTACGGGGTGCCGGTCATGAGGACCCATACGCCCGGGTCCACGCCGGCGGCGCGCACCTCGACGAGCACCTCCTCCTCGCCGATGGCGGGCCGGTCGACGTCCCGCAGTTCCAGCACGTCGGCCGGGCCGTACACGTCCTGAACGATCGCCTTCATGTCGTCTCCTCCGGGGAGTCGGGATACTGGAACACCTCGTCGAGCGGGACGCCGAACACCTTGGCGATCAGGAAGGCCATCTCCAGGGACGGGGAGTACCGGCCCTGCTCGATCGCGATGATGGTCTGCCGGGTCACCCCGATGCGTTCGGCCAGCTCGGCCTGGGTCATCTCGCCGTGGGTGAAGCGCAACGTGCGGATGCGGTTGGTGACACGCGTCGGCTTCACCACTGGGGGAAGCTCCCGTGGTACAGGCCGATCTTGGCGATGTTGCCGAGCACCGCCGACAGCACGAAGCCCAGGTAGATCACATTGGCGATCCAGAACCGGTCCCACCCGGCGACCGCCATGATCATCGCCGCCACCGCGCCGATGATCACGAACGACTGGCCGATGTGGTCGCCGAGCCGCCCGATCTCCCTGTCGCGCACGTCCGTCGCCCGCGACGCCCGCGGATTGACCATGCTCATCACGATCTCGGCCACGATGGCCGCGACCATGGCCCCGCCGATCGTCCATAACAGGGGAGCGGCGTAGGAGACACCGGGCAGTGGATCCCCGCCGGCGCGGCGCAGGACGATGACGACGTACGTGGCGTAGCCGGCCACCGTGACCACCAGCCTGATCCACGCCCGCTTCTCTTCGTGCGTCATGACCACGACCCTTCGATGTACAGAATCTTTGACATCGCCAAAGTAACAAATCTTCGACCTGATGTACAGGATTCTTTACATCGGGCGGCGGAGCCATGGGGACCCGTGGGGGGCGAGGGCGCGGAGGGAGGGGGTCTAGAGTGCAGTCAGCCGTTCAATGGACACCTGCCGTGAAAGTGGAGGGACGCCGCAAGTGGTACAGAGGCTGACGAACTGGGCGGGCAACATCACCTTCCTGGCGGACCGTGTCGAGCGGCCCGCGTCCCTCGACGAGCTGCGGGACCTCGTCGCCGGCAGTGCCAAGGTGCGGGTGCTGGGCAGCGGGCACTCCTTCAACCGCATCGCGGACACACCGGGCGTCCTCGTCTCGCTGGACGGGCTGCCGGCGTCCGTCGAGATCGACACCGCCGCGTCCGTCGTGCGGCTCACCGGTGGCGTGCGGTACGCCGAGCTGGGACGCCTGCTGCACGGCAAGGGGTACGCGGTGCGCAACCTGGCGTCCCTGCCGCACATCTCGGTGGCCGGCTCGTGCGCCACCGCCACCCACGGGTCCGGCGTGACCAACGGCAGCCTGGCCACGGCGGTGTCCGCGGTGGAGATCGTCACAGCCGCCGGTGACCTGGTGACCTTCGAGCGGGGCGGCGACGGCTTCGACGGGGCCGTGGTGGCGCTGGGCGCGCTCGGCGCCGTCGTGAGCGTGACCCTCGACATCGTGCCGGCCTTCGACGTGCGCCAGTACGTGTACGAAGGGCTGCCCGCCGGTGCGCTGGACGACCACTTCGACGAGATCGTCTCCCGTGCCTACAGCGTCAGCATGTTCACCGACTGGCGGACCTCCCTGATCAACCAGGTGTGGGTCAAGGAGCGGCTCGACGAGGCCGCCGGGCCCGTCCCGCTGCCGGACCTGTTCGGCGCCACCCCCGCCGGCGGGCCGCGCCACCCGGTGCCCGGGATGTCCGCGGTCCACTGCACCGAGCAGATGGGCGTCCCCGGCCCGTGGTTCGAGCGCCTGCCGCACTTCCGTCCCGACTTCACCCCGAGCAGCGGCGAGGAGTTGCAGTCGGAGTACATGGTGGCCCGTGCGGACGCGGTGGCGGCATTCCACGCGTTGCGGGAGATCAGCGATCGCATCGCCCCGGTGCTGCAGATCTGCGAGATCCGGACGATCGCCGCCGACCGGCACTGGCTCAGCCCCTTCTACGAGCGCGACACGGTGGCCTACCACTTCACCTGGAAGAAGGACCCCGAGGCGGTGCTGCCCGTCCTCGGTCTCATCGAGGACCGCCTGGCCTCCTTCACCCCCCGCCCGCACTGGGGCAAGCTCTTCACCCTCTCGCCGGAGACCCTGCGCGCCCGCTACGAGCGGCTCCCCGAGTTCCAGGCTCTGGCCCGCCGGCACGACCCCGCCGCCACGTTCGCCAACGCCTTCGTCACCGACCACGTGCTCGGCTCCTGACCGCGCCTCCTGGCCGAGGTCGTCCGCCGGGCCGACGCGGGAAGGGGCGGGTGCGTTGGCCGCGGGGCATGTCCACATCTGGTCACCTTCTGTGGTCGGCCAATAACGGCGAATCGCTGTCTGGCGGGATATCAGCGGCCATAGTCGGAAGGTCTATGTCCTCCGTATCTCGAAAGGCTGCGATGAGACCTCTCCGGCATGCTCTCGCCCTGGTCATCACCGCCGTCGCGACGGTCCTGTCCCCGTTGCTCGCCGCCCCCGCCTCCGCCGAGGAGCCGGAGGTGGCGATCGGACTGTCGGCGACGCAGGTCAACCCCGGTGACAGCCTCACCGTCAGCGTCACGGTCACCAACGTCCACGCCTTCACCGTCCTCAGCGCCACCGCCCGGCTGTTCGGCTCTCCCGGACCGCTGACGTCCTACGCGCAGCTCACCGGGTGCGGCGGGGCGATCGGGTCGTGCGGCACCATCCCCGGGCCGGACGGGCCGATCGGCGTGCAGGCGTCGCTCGGGTCACTGGCGGGCGGCGCGTCCGCCACGGCGACCTTCACCCTGCAGATCGCGCCCGACGCTCCGGGTGGCGAGCAGACGTTCCAGGCGCAGCTCGGCGGCGCGAACTACGCCTCGGAGATCGTCGACGGTCCTGTGCTGACCATCGTGGACCGGGCCGACGCCGCCGTGGCCCTGACCGCCAAGCCCCGGCTCTCCCTGCTCGTCCCGAAGATCGAGTTCACCGTCGCGGTCACCGGCAACGGGCCGGGCGCCGTCCGGTCCGCGACGGTCACCACGCCGCTGCCGGCCGGGTTGAGCGCCGCCTCCGGCGACTGCGCCGTGGCCGCGGGGACGGTGGCCTGCACGGTGGGGCCGCTCGCGCCGGGCGCCACGGCGACCAGGAAGTTCACGGTGCCGATCGGGCTGCTGACCATCGGCGTGCCCTACACCTTCACCGCCACCCGCACTGCCTCGTCGCCCAGTGACCCGGTCGCCGCCAACGACAGCGCCCGCGTGCGCTGCACGGTGGTGTCGATCGTGCTGGTCACCTGCTCCTGATTCCCCGCGCCGGTAGCGGCGTCCGGTGCGCCTCCTCCCGCGAGGCCGGCAGAGGCGCACCGGACGGATACCGAAATTCTTGCGGCCTGCGCCTGGTGTAGCGGCTGATCCTCGTTTGCAGCGGTTTTCCGGGAAGAAAGTCCGAATATTGCCGAGCCGGATGGGCAGGGCGGATTCCCGTACGCACGAATAGGGAGGAAGCCGATGAGCACCATCGAGCACTCGGTCGACGTGGCCGTCCCCGTCCGGACGGCATACAACCAGTGGACGCAGTTCGAGAGCTTCCCCGAGTTCATGGAAGGAGTGGAGTCGGTCAAGCAGATCGACGACACGCGCCTGGCCTGGAGCGTCCAGGTGGCAGGCGTCCACCGTGACTTCGAGGCGGAGATCACCGAGCAGCGCCCCGACGAGCGGGTGGCCTGGCGGTCACTGGAGGAGCCGCGCCAGGGCGGCGTGGTGACCTTCCAGCCGCTCGACGCCGACAGCACCCGGGTCATGCTCCAGATGGAGTACGACCCCGAGGGCTTCATCGAGACGGTCGGCGACAAGCTCCAGCTCGTCCGCATGCGCGTCCACGGCGACCTGGAGCGCTTCAAGCAGTTCGTCGAGTCCCGCGGGCACGAGACCGGGGGCTGGCGCGGCGAGGTGCCCTCGCCGGACGCCGACTCCACCGGAGCGGTGCGCACCGCCCCGGACGGCGACGTCCTGCACGGCACCGGGACCACCACCGGCACCGGCGTGACCCCGCCGCCGGCCATGCCGGCCGGGCCGGGTACGGCGACCGGCACCGGGACCGCCTATGCCGCCGGCGACCCGATGCCGCCGCAGCCGGTGCAGCGCGACTACCCGCCGCAGACTCCGCTCCCGGCGCCGGGAAGCGGCCCCGTCTCGCCCGAGGGCACGCCGCGCTGGGACGACGAGCCGCCGCTGAGCCCCGACCGCCCCGAGCGCCTGGCCTGACCCCTCCGACGGCCCGGGCTGCACGGCCCGGGCCGCGGGGCGGCCGGTCCCGTTCCGGGGGCGCGCGTATCACCGCGGGAATGCCGACTCCGTAGGTCTGTTAACATAATGGACATCCAGTCATCCCATGATTCGATGTCCACTTGACCTACGGAGATGCAAGTCGCCATGAGCCTGCTCGTCACCGCCCCGCCGTCGTCACGCGTCCGCGCGCGGCATCGTCGGCCGGTGGCCAGGCTCACCTGGCTCGCAGGGCTCGGCATCCTCCTCGCGGCGCTCAATCTGCGCACCGCGGTCACCAGTCTCGGTCCGCTGCTGGACCAGGTCAGCGGCTCCCTCGGCATGTCCGGGATCGTCGCCGGCCTGCTGACGACCCTGCCGGTGCTCTGCTTCGCCGTCTTCGGCGCGGCGACGCCCTGGCTCGCCCGCCACGCGGGTGAGCACCGCCTGCTGCTCGGGGCGCTGCTGGCGCTCGGCGCCGGTCTGCTCCTTCGGGTGCTGGTGGACTCCACGGTCGTGTTCCTGGCCGCGAGCGTGCTCGCGCTCTCCGGGGGCGCGATCGGCAACGTACTGATCCCGGGCCTGATCAAGCGGCACTTCCCGCATCGCACCGGGACCATGACCACCCTCTATGCGACGGCACTGGCCGTCGGCACCATGCTCGCCGCCGCCGCCACGGTCCCCATTGAGCGGGCCGCGGACGGTGACTGGCACGTCGCCCTCGGTGTGTGGGCGGCACTCGCCGCTGTGGCCGCCATTCCGTGGCTTGCGCTCGCGCGCAGTGAGCCGGAGCGGTTCAGCGGGCGGGAGAACGCCGGAACGCGAGCACTGGTGCGCAGCCGCCTGGCCTGGGCGGTCGCCGGGTACTTCGGCACCCAGTCGCTGCTGGCCTACGTCATGTTCGGCTGGCTGCCACAGATGCTGCAGGACCGGGGGTACACCGCCGGGCAGGCCGGGGTCGCCATGGGGGTGTTCACCGCGCTCGGCATCCCGGTGTCGCTCGCCGTGCCCGCCCTCGCGACGCGACTGCACCCGCGCAGGATGGTCCTCGGCCTCACCGTGCTGTACGTCCTCGGTTTCGCCGGGCTGCTGGCGGGGCCGGTGGCGGCGATCTGGCCGTCCCTGCTCGCGATCGGGGTGGCGATGGGCTCGTTCCCGCTGGCCCTGACGCTCTTCGCGCTGCGCACCCGCACCGCGGAGGGCACCGCGGCCCTGTCGGCCTTCGCGCAGAGCGCCGGATATCTCATGGCCGGCGCGGGGCCGCTCGCCGTCGGCGTGCTGTACTCCGCGACCGGTGGCTGGGCACTGCCGTTCACCCTGCTCTTCGCGGTGCTCGCGGCGCACGCCCTCACCGGCTGGTACGCCGCCGGAGACCGGCAGCTGGAAGACGAGCGGTCCTGACCGCCGCGCCGGCGGGCGGGACGCTCGAGTTCCCCGTGACTCACGGGTTCCGCTAGACTGTCCGCGCATCACAAAGGGGCTATAGCGCAGTTGGTAGCGCGCCTCCATGGCATGGAGGAGGTCTGGGGTTCGAATCCCCATAGCTCCACCCCGACATCACTCGACGACCGCCTCCGGCCTCCGCTCCGAACGGCGATGGACGAACGCGACCGGGACCACCGCGACCACACGAGCAGTCCCGCAGCGTGGAAGGACGGGCTTTCGTGCGATCCGACCCGGCCGGGGGCGACGCCGTCCCGGTGCCCGAGCGGCCGCGCGTGGTCGTACGGCGGACACTGCCCACCGAGCCCGCCATCCGCGCCTCGGCCTCGCTCTTCGCCGCCGAGGCCGAGCGGCAGGGCGTTCGCCCCGGCCGCCGCATGCTGTACGTCGGTCCCGAGCCCGCCGGTGACCGGGTCGCCGCGGCGCTCGGCGTCGAGCCCGGCACCGAGGTGCTGGCCCGGCGCAAGCTGCTCCTGGCCGAGGATGTGCCCGTGCGCGTCGCCACCAGCTTCTTCCGTCTCGACCTGTTCGCCGGCACCGCGCTCACCGCCCCGGGCTTCATCCTGCCGAGTCTCCAGGCGGCCATCGAGGCGCTCGGCCACCGTTTCGGCCACGCCGAGGAAGAGCTGACCGCCCGCGTCCCGACCGCCTTCGAACGCGCGACGCTGCTGCTGGCCCCCGGGGAGTGGGTCGTGCAGATCGTCCGCGCCGGTCTCGACACCGAGGGCACGCCCGTCCACGTCCTGGAGACCGTCTGCGCGGCCTCCCGCCATGTCTTTCCCATCCGCCAGGTGGCCGGCGCCGACGAGTTCTAGCCGCCGCGGTCTTCAGTCAGGTCTCCGCGGGCCGTGGAGCGGAGTGGGAGTGCCGGTGGCGGCGCGCGGGGAGCTTCCCGGCCGCGTGGAAATCCATTCGCCGTGGGACGGGCCGGTTGACACACTGTGCCGCATGGTGTGGAGGTTCACGAACGTTCTTGACGAGTTCCCGGAAGCGGCCGACGCCTGGCTGCGCCGTGACCCGGTGCGCAACACCGTCGCGCTGACCGTGCTCGGCCGGATGCGCCACGGCCTGTGGTCCGACGATCGCCTGCTCGGCTGGTTCACCGCCTCAGGGGAGGTGCGCGGGGCGGTCCTCCACACGCCTCCCTACGCGCTGTTGCTCGGCGACATCCCGGACGACACCGTGGCCCCGCTCGCGGAGGCACTGCGCGGCCGCGAGATCTCCGGAGTGAACGGCCCGAAGCGCCAGGCCGAGGCGTTCGCCGCCGCCTGGGGGCGCGTGGAGACCTCGCGCATCTCACTGCGACTCTACCGTCTGGAGGCTCTGCGGCCGCCCTCGCGGGCGGGCGCCGCGCGCGTCGCCGGTGAGGGGGACGTCGAGCTGGTCGTCGAGTGGATGCGGGCCTTTCTCGCCGAGGCGGAGCCGGAGATCGCGAACGACGACCCGGCGCCGCAGATGAAGCACCGCGTCGGCCAGGGGGAGATCATGCTCCTGGAGGACGGCGGCCGGCCGGTCGCGATGGCCGGCTTCTCGCTGCCGATCGTGGGGATGTCGCGCATCGGCCCGGTCTACACCCCGCCGGAGCTGCGCGCCCGCGGATACGGCTCGGCGGTGACCCATGGGGCGACGCGTGCGGCCGCGCAGGCGGGGGCCGAGCTCCTGCTGCTGTTCACCGACCTTGCCAACCCCACGTCCAACTCCATCTACCAGGCGCTCGGCTACCAGCCGGTCACCGACTACGCCGCCATCGCCCTGGCCGCCACCAAGTAGGCGCGGCCAACGCCGGGCGTGAGCACCCGCGCGGAGAGCCGGGACCCGCCGTGACGCGATGACGAGAGGCGGGGGCCGCACGCGTCCGCGCCGCCGGGTGCCGCACCCGCCGGTCGGGCGTGATACGGATGGTCCCGATCACCGTCCCCTCACGCGCCGTCGCCTGGCCCGCAGCGAACCGGCCCGGCTTCCCACGCGGGGCGCGCTCACCCTAGATCCGCCGGTGAAGGCGGGACAACGGCCGTGGGCGGGGATGGGCGGCCACGCAGGTCGCCGCTCCGCGCCGGGCGGCGGGCCGTGAAACTTCCACCCTTTGCGGACACACTCCGGTCCGGTCCGGTCCGGAAACCGCCCGGACAGGCGTACCGGGCGGCCCTGATTTCCGGCCGTATCCCGCAGTGCGGCCTCGCGTTCGCCGAGCCCGCCCGCACCTTGCGCTTTCGCGTCCAGAGACACCAAGGGCTCGGCGTAGCCCGTCGCCGGTGAGCGGCCGCACTCAAACGCGCCCTCCGGGGGACCGTAACGCGCCTCTAACCCCTACCGACCATTGCCATTACCGATCCATCGGTATTTGTCGTGCTAATGCGTCAACTCACCTCCTGACTGGGGTTGACTTACCTTGTATTATCCCTCTATCTAATGAGAACAAGACGACGGCTCAGTATTGGGGGGAACGCATGACGGTGAGACGTTCGCGCCCGGCGCACCGGGCCGCGCAGGCGGACGCGTTCGACCGCATCGGGGCTCGATACGACGAGGCCTTCCCCTACAAGGGTGGCCAGATCGCCTCGACCGAATGGATCCTGCGCAAGCTCCGCCCGGGCGCGCGCGTGCTCGACGTCGGATGTGGCACCGGCCTGCCGACGGCCCGGCAACTGGTCGACGCCGGATGCGAGGTGACCGGCATCGACATCTCCCCGGTCATGCTGGACCTCGCGCGCCGAAACGTCCCCGAGGCCGACCTGCGCAGGGCGGACGTCGTCGAGATCGATGACGGCCTCGGCCGCTTCGACGCGGTCGTCGCCTACTTCTCCCTGTCGATGCTCCGCAGGGACGAGATCATGGCGACGCTGCTCCGCCTGCACCAGCTGCTCGTCCCCGGCGGCTGGCTGGCGATCGGCATGGTGGAGATGGACGTCGAAGACGCCCCGGTCCGCGTGCTGGACACCTGGCTGCGGATGACCGGCTATGCCCGGTACGCGCTGCGGGCCGTGGTGGAGGAGGCCGGGTTCAGCGTGCGCGAGCAGATGGACCTCGCGTATGTCCCGGCCAGGGAGGACGACCCGCTGGAGATGCAACTGTTCCTCAACTGCCGCAGGAACACCTTCTGACTCCCCCTCACCGGCTCCGCCGCAGGGATGTCACGCGGCGGGCACGGTTCGTCCTCGCTTGGATGACGGCTCCGGCGATCGGCGAGGAACCGCCGTCGTAGGAGGTGACACCGAGAGGGGGCCTCCCAGTGAAGACACGTATCCTCGCCTGCGTCCTCGTGGCGCTCGCCCTGCTCGTCTCCGCCTGCGGCGGCGGTACTTCCAACGAGACCTCAGGGGCGCGCGAACCATCCCATCCGGGGCCCGCCGCGTCCCGGCAGGACCCGCCACGGCGCGACCCGGGGCAGGGGAACACCTCCGGGGACGACGGAGCCGTGGTGGAGGAGCCCCGGCCGCTGCCGAGCGGGGGAGCCGAGCCCGCCGACCGCATCTCGACCTTCGCCCTCGACGTCGACACCGCCTCCTACGGCTACGCGCGCGCCGCCCTGCGGGACGGCCGGCTGCCCGACCCGGCGCAGGTCCGGCCGGAGGAGTTCGTCAACGCCTTCCGGCAGGCGTACGCCGAACCGCCGGGCGACGGCCTCGCGCTCCACATCGACGGCGCGAGAGGGCGGGGGGCGGACACCGCGCTGCTGCGGGTCGGCCTGCAGAGCCGCACGGCCGACGCCGCCGCCCGCAGGCCCGCCAACCTGACCTTCGTGGTCGACGTCTCGGGCTCGATGGGCGAGGCCGGCCGGCTCGACCTGGTGCGTGACGCGCTGCACACGCTGGTGGACCAGCTCGGGCCGGGGGACCGGGTCGCGCTCGTGTCCTTCAGCGACCGGGCACGGCTGCGCATCTCGATGACCCCGGCCGGCCGCCGCCACGAGCTGCACGCCGCCATCGACACCCTGGGCACCGAGGGCTCGACCGATCTGGAGACCGGCCTGGTCACCGGGTACACCGAGGCCGCGCGCGCCTTCCGCCCGGTGGCCACCAACCGGGTGATCCTGCTGTCCGACGGCCTGGCCAACACCGGTGACACGACCTGGCAAGGCATCCTCGACCGGGTCGAGGAGTACGCCGGCCGCCGGATCACCCTGCTGTGCGTCGGCGTCGGCCGCGAGTACGGCGACACGTTGATGGAGCAGCTCGCCGACCACGGCGACGGTGCCGCGGTCTACGCGGGCTCTGCCGCCGAGGCGCGGGAGGTGTTCGTCGAGCGGCTGCCGGCGAGCATCGACCTGCGGGCTCGCGATGCCAAGGCGCAGGTGGCGTTCAACCCGGCCACCGTCGCGTCCTACCGCCTGCTGGGGTACGAGAACCGGGCGCTCGATGAGCAGGACTTCCGGGACGACGCCAAGGACGGCGGCGAGGTCGGGCCGGGCCATGCGGTGACCGCGCTGTACGCCGTGCGGCTGCGGCCGGGGACCAGCGGGCAGATCGCCGTGGCCACCGCGCGCTGGCAGGACCCCGACAGCCGCGAACCCGCCGAGACCAGCCGCGCGATGGACGTGGCCGAGCTGGCGGGCGGCCTGTGGGACGACGCCTCTCCCCGCTTGCAGGTGGACGCGGTGGTCGCGGCCTTCGCACAGCGGCTCAGGCATGCCGAGGACGATCTGCTCACCGAAGATCTGACGGTGCTGGCCGGTCACGCGACACGACTGGCCGCCGCGACCGAGGATCCGATGGTGGCCGAGCTGGCCGACCTGATCCGTACCGCCGGCTCGCTGGACTGAGTCGCGGGGCGCGCCCCGGGGACGCCCCGCGCGGGGGGCCGCCCGGTCTAGGAGCGGCCGAGGATCGGGATGGCGGTCTTTCGCGGATCTTCGCTGAAGTAGAAGTCGTACATGGCCTGGGCGAACTCGTCCTTGCCGAGGTGCCCGTCGCCGTCGGTGTCCAGCAGGATGAACGCCTCCCGAGCCTCGGCCGTCTCGACGTCGTACGCCGACCAGAGGTGGAGGTACTCCCGCATGCCGAGCTTATGGTCGCCGTCGGTGTCGAGCGCGTCCCACAGGGCGTCGGTGATGGGCCAGACGATCGCCACGATGAAGTGCGTGCGGTCCAGTGTGGGGGAGGTGGCGTACTCGATGTACCGCTGACGGCTGATCCGGCCGTTGTCGTCGGTGCCGACGGCCGCGACGATGTTCGCCCACACGTGGGCGTAGGCGGCCAGCAGGCCCGCGCGGGCGGGGGAGTCGGCGTGCAGGCCGAGGCGGTCGGCCAGATGCAGGCCGACCAGACGCATGTCCTCTTTGTCGATGTAGCCGTCCTGGTCGACGTCGCTGGTGTCGAACGCGGATCCGGCGTTGAGCGCGTGGGGGCTCAGGTCCATCTCGGCTCCTAGCGAGCGATTACTCGGGGTGACTAATCGTTACCCTGGGTGAGTCGCGCTGTCAACGCGTCCCCGGATGGTGACCGGGAATCCCTCTTCGGAGGCAGGGCCGCTCTCTCGGGTCGCGGCGATCTTGAGCTGGTTCGGAGTAGAGGGCGAAGTCCGATACACTAGCGGAGCACGAAGCGGCCGGGACCTGACCGGTGAGTCCGCCCGCAACGTGACGAGGGGCTATAGCGCAGTTGGTAGCGCGCCTCCATGGCATGGAGGAGGTCTGGGGTTCGAATCCCCATAGCTCCACAAGATCATAGAACCGCCTTCCGGCTGCGGATGCACCGCGGCCAGGAGGCGGTTTTTCGTATGCGCGTCCCTGGTGACCGAGACCAAGATGGCGATGTGGTGCTTGTCGTCCTGCCCGAGCGTGGGCGGCGCGCCGCCGGAGGCGACGGCCACCCGCGGATGGCATCGTCCACGCCCGGCCCTCGCCGTCCGGCACGAACAACGTCCTGCCCCGGCACCGGGATCCCGGTTCGACCGGCATCGGCCGCGGGCCGATCAAGAGCGCCGGTGCGAGTGACACGCCCGGGTCAGGGGGAACCGGAGGCCGCCGGGGCCGCCGCGCGGAAGGTGTGCCGGTAGGCCAGCGGGGCCACGCCCACCGTGGCGTGCAGGTGCTGGCGCAGTGAGACGGACGTGCCGAAGCCCGCCCGGACCGCCACCTGGTCGACGGGCAGGTCGGTCGTCTCGAGCAGGTGGCGGGCACGCTCGACCCGCTGCCGGATGAGCCACCGTGCGGGGCTGAAGCCGGTCTCCTCGCGGAAGCGCCGGGTGAAGGTGCGCACGCTCATGCGCGCGTGCCTGGCCAAGGTGGTCAGGTCCAGCGGCTCCTGGAGCCGTTCCAGCATCCACGCGCGGGTGGGCGCGGTGGTGGCGTCCCCGGCGGGGGGCAGCGGACGTTCGATGAACTGTGCCTGGCCGCCCTCCCGCCACGGCGGGGTCACGCAGCGCCGTGCCACCCGGTTGGCGACCTCGCTGCCGTGGTCGCGGCGGATCACGTGCAGGCACAGGTCGATGCCCGCGGCGACGCCGGCGGAGGTCAGCAGGTCGCCGTCGTCGATGAACAGCACGTCGGGATCGAGCAGCACCCGCGGGTACAGCGAGCGGAACAGCTCGGCGTTCCTCCAGTGCGTCGTGGCGGGCCGGCCGTCGAGCAGCCCGGCGGCGGCCAGCACGAACGCCCCCGTGCAGATCGACATCAGCCGCGAGCGGGCGGCGGCCAGGCGCAGGGCGTCGCGCAGCTCGTCGTCGATCGTCCCGTCGGTGAGCGCCGAGCCGCCGTGGACGCCTCCGACGATCACGGTGTCCGCCGTGGCCAGAGCCGACAGGTCGTGGTCGGGGACCACGCTGAACCCGGCCGGCCCGCGCACGGCGCGCCCACCAGGGGTGCAGGTGATGATCTCGTACAGCCGCCGGCCATCGGCGTCCTCGGCGACGTGGAAGACCTGGCCGGGAACGCCGAGGTCGAGGGTGGCGAAATCGTCCAGGACGACGACGGCGATCCGGTGAACCATGGCCGGATCCTTTCACATGTTGGCTGTCAAGCCACTCACGCCAGCAAATCGGACAAGCCACTATTGGCGACATGATGTTGACCCAAGACGCGCGGCGCGGACGGTGGCCGCACCGGGCCTGGGCGGTGGCGGCGGTGGCCTTCGTCGCGATCATCGGGGCCGCCGGCTTCCGCGCCACACCCGGAGTGCTGATCACTCCGCTCGAGACCGAGTTCGGCTGGTCCCGGGGGACCATCTCCTCGGCCGTGTCGGTGAACCTGACGCTGTACGGCCTGACCGCGCCGTTCGCCGCCGCTCTGATGGACCGGCTCGGCATGCGCCGCGTGGTCGCCTCCGCGCTGCTGCTGGTCGCCCTCGGCAGCGGGCTCACGGTCTTCATGACCTCCAGCTGGCAGCTCATCCTGTGCTGGGGCGTGCTGGTCGGGCTCGGCACCGGTTCGATGGCGCTGGTCTTCGTCGCCACCGTCACCGACCGGTGGTTCGTGCGGCACCGCGGCATCGTCACCGGCGTGCTGACCGCCGGAGGCGCCACGGGACAGCTCGTCTTCCTGCCCGTGCTCGCCTGGCTGGCCGGCGGCCCGGGCTGGCGGACGGCCGCCGTGGTGGTGGCCGTGGCGGCGCTCGCCGTCGTCCCGTTGGTCTGGCTGCTGCTCCGCGACCGCCCCGAAGACGTCGGCCTGACCGCCCTGGGCGCCGAACCCGTCTCCGATCCCCCCGTGCCCATGGCTCCCGTCGCCGCTCCCAGAGGCGGCGCGGCGGTGCGGGCGATCAGCGTGCTGCGGTCGGCGGCGCGTACCCGTTCGTTCTGGTACCTCGCCGGCGGCTTCGCCATCTGCGGCGCGAGCACCAACGGGCTGGTGGGAACGCACTTCATCCCCGCCGCGCACGACCACGGCATGGCCGAGACCACCGCCGCCGGCCTGCTCGCCCTCATCGGCATCTTCGACATCGCCGGAACGATCTTCTCCGGCTGGCTCAGCGACCGGGTCGACTCGCGGGTGCTGCTCGGGGCGTACTACGCGCTGCGCGGTGCGTCACTGCTGGTGCTGCCGCCGCTGTTCGCGGCGACGGCGCAGCCGAGCATGCTCGTGTTCATCATCTTCTACGGCCTGGACTGGGTGGCCACCGTCCCGCCGACCGTGGCGCTGTGCCGCAAGCTGTTCGGCAAGGACGGCGGCGTGGTGTTCGGCTGGGTGTTCGCCTCCCACCAGATCGGTGCGGCCGTCGCCGCCGTGGCGGCCGGCCTGACGCGCGACCACCTCGGCCACTACGACGCGGCCTGGTACGGCGCCGGAGCGCTGTGCGCGCTGGCCGCGGTCATGTCGCTACGCATCGCCCGCAAAGCCGACCCCGCCCCGCCGTCGGCCGCGGTGCCCGAAGGCATCGCCGCGGCCGGCCGCTGACGCCCCGCCGACCCCACTCGCGCCGGTGGTGGGATCCTTGGTGGCGTGAACGCGCCGGATCAAAGAGTGCTCCCCCTGGTCGTCCGCATCGAGCGTGCCACGCCTCCCGAGCGGACCGACGCCCTCGAAGCGGCGGCCCGGGCCGTCCTCACGCTGCTCGACGACGAGCGCGCGGTGAGCGGCGAGTGGGCCGAGGCGGTCGCCGCGTGGGAGACCATCGGCATCAGGAAGGTCGTGCGCCGGGCCAGGGGCGTCGAGTGGCGGCGGGTGCAGGAGCTCGACGGCATCACCGTCACCCTGCGCTCGGCCGAGGTGCGGGTGCACCCGCCGATCCCGCTCGACGCCTGGCCCAAGGAGCTGTCCCGCCTTCAGGTCTCCGGCACCGACCTCGCCGACTCGCGGCCGCCGGGCCCGCCGCCACCGGACGAGGCGGTGCTGTGGTTCAACCCGTCACTGGAGATGTCGGCGGGCAAGGCGATGGCGCAGGCCGGGCACGCGGCCCAGCTCGCCTGGTGGGGCAGCGACGGGGAGGCCCGCGCCGCCTGGCGTGAGCAGGGGCTCGCGGTCGCCGTCCGCACCGCGGAGCCGTGGCGGTGGGCCGCCCTGGTGGACAGCGGCCTGCCGGTCGTCAGGGACGCGGGGTTCACCGAGATCGAACCGGGCTCGCGCACCGTCGTCGCCGACGCGCCGTGGCTGCGGCTCGGCGGGTTGCGCCCGGCGGGCTGGGGCCCGCTGCGGGACCCCTCGCCCCGGACGGGCGCCGACGATCGTCCATGATCATACTTGCTGGTAAGGGGGCTGCCCGATCCCGTCCGGGCGGCCTCGCCCCCGGCGTTGACGGAGGGCGAAAGCGAAGGTCAGGGCGCATGGCAAGCCTCGCCGAGCGGGCACTCGTTCCCGAAGTGTGATCGGGAATTCGGACATGATCCGGTGAATTGCCGTACGCTCCGAACGTGCCAAATGGGGTGGGTGGGAACTACGGGACCAAAGCCGTCCCAACGTACGTGACGGCGGAAGCGGAGACCGCTCCGCTGCCGAAGATCACCGTCGAGGAGCCTCCGCCGCCGCCTCCCGCACGGCGCCGCCGCTCCGTGTTCTCCCGGCTGGGCGACCTGCCGATGCGCGTCATCTACCGCGGAGTCGCGGGCGCGGTCGTCGCACTGGCCCTCGTGGTGGCCGCCGTGGTCTATTCGGTGACGGGCTGGAGCAAGGGGACGCCCACGGCGGCCGGCCGTGGCGAGCCGCCGCGGCCCGCACAGCCTGTTCAGGGCACCCAGACCACCCAGAGCACCACGGCGGGCGAGCCGTCCGCGCCGGCTGGCGTCCCGGCCACCTCGGGCGCGGCCCCCGTCACAACGCCCGTCTCCGTACCGTCCGCATCGACGCCATCCTCGTCCACGTCCGCGTCGCCGGTGCCGACCCCCGCGCCGGAGGTCAAGAGCGCGCTCGCCACCGCGAAGGCCGACCCGCGCATCCCCGCGCCGCCGGCCGTGCGCAAGCTCGCCAACTATCCCGGGCATGGCGCGCCGACGAAGGGCCGGGTGAAGGACAGGCGGTCCGGCATCTCGTTCCCGCGGTTCGCCAAGGCGTGGAAGCTCACCAAGTCGGCTCCGTTCGCGACCCGTCGCGTGCTGCCGATGGTCAAGCGGGCCGGGCACCGTGGCCTGCTCGTGTCCTGCCCGGTGCCGATCGCCGTGCAAGACGAGCTCAGGGACACCGCCTACGTGGCGGCGCGCTGGACCCTGAACTACCACCCGCGCGGCGCCACGATCACCTGGACCGCTTCCCAGGCCTTCAAGGCGGGCAAGCGCAAGGGCTGGCTGCTCGGCTACCGCGTGAAGTACAAGGCCGGCGGCGACAAGCATGTCGCCACGGCGGCCGTGGCCCTCGTCGAGGTCCCCTCGGCCAAGCCCGCCATGGTCTTCATCACCATCCCGGACGCGCAGAAGAAGCGCTGGGCCGACATCAACACCCTGATGTCCGGCCTGCGCCCGCTCTGACCCGTCGGCGGCACTGCACCGCTCGGTCCCCGATGAGGGGGCCCCGGAGGCTGGGCGGCCGGCTCCGGGAGCCCCTTAGGCTTAAGGGACCACGGGCCTGAAAGATCGGAAAAGATGACAGAGATCGTTCTCGCGTCCTCGTCGCCCGCCCGGCTCGCGTTGCTGCGCAGCGCCGGGCTCGACCCCAAGGTGATCGTCAGCGGCGTGGACGAGGAGGCCGTCACCGCGGCGTCCCCCGCCGAGCTCAGCCTCACGCTGGCCCGGGCCAAGGCGTCGGTGGTGGCCGGGAGCCTGGCCGCCGGGCTGGTGATCGGCTGCGACTCGGTGCTGGAGCTGGACGGGCGCGCGTACGGTAAGCCGGCGTCGGCCGAGGAGGCCGCCGCCCGGTGGCGCTCGATGCGCGGGCGCACCGGCCGGCTGCTCACCGGGCACTGCGTGATCGACGCCGCGACGGGGGTCACCGCCGCGGAGGTGGGCTCGACGGTCGTGCGGTTCGGCACTCCCAGCGACGACGAGATCGCCGCGTACGCCCACAGTGGCGAGCCGGTGCGCGTGGCCGGCGCCTTCACGCTGGACGGGCTCGGCGGCTGGTTCATGGACGGCATCGACGGTGACCACGGCAACGTGCTGGGCATCTCGCTGCCGCTGCTCCGCCGGCTCTTCGCGGAACTGGGTGTCCCCGTGACGTCGGTCTGGCGATCTTTCACCTGATCTCGCCACGATCCGGGCGCGAGGCATTAGCCTGCCGGGCATGAACAGCATCGGGCAGCCGATCCGCCGCGGCGTCGGAGGCTTCGCCGACGGGATCAAGTACTTCCTGCAGGGCGTCGCCTGGGTCGCCCGCCATCCTCGCCAGTGGCTCTTCGGGCTCGTCCCCGCGTTGATCGCCCTGGTCCTCTACGTGGTGGCGCTCGTGCTGCTGGGCGGCTACGCGGGCGACATCGCCGCCTGGGCCACCCCGTTCGCCGACGACTGGGGGCCCGCACTGCGTGACACGCTGCGCTTCCTGCTCGGCATCGCGGTGTTCGCGCTCGGGCTGGTGCTGTCCGTCGTCACCTTCACCGCCGCCACCCTGGCCATCGGCGAGCCCTTCTACGAGAAGCTCTCCGAACGCGTCGAGGACGACATGGGCGGGGTCGAGAAGGCGGCCGACGTCCCGCTCTGGCGGTCGATCATCCGGTCCGTGCGCGACAGCCTCATCACGCTCGGATACGTGCTGATGTTCACCGTCCCGCTGTTCATCCTGGGCTTCGTGCCGGTGATCGGCCAGACGGTCGTTCCGGTACTGGGCGCCGCGGTGTCCGGATTCTTCCTCACGGTCGAGCTGACCGCGCTGGCCATGGAGCGCAGAGGGCTCGGACGCAGGCAGCGCTTCGCCGCGTTGCGCGCCGACCGGTCGCCCGCCCTCGGCTTCGGCGTGCTGGTGTTCCTGGTGTTCCTCATCCCCTTCGGCGCGGTCGTCGCCATGCCGGCCGCGGTGGCCGGTGCCACGATCATGGTCCGCACCCGCCTGCCGGCCGGCCCCGCATCCTCCCCGCCCGGCCGTTGATCCGTTCGTCATCCTCCCTGGACCCCGGCGGTCGGCCCGATCGGCCCCTGTGGTGCGCGCTCCCGCATGCGAGCGCAGCGGAACCGCGGGCGTAGGCGCATCGGAACCTCCGGCTTTGCGCGGGCGGCGTGCGACGGTGACCGCCTGTGGATGCACTGCCGGCCGGAAATGCGGCGTTGCGTGTCATCGGCCCCATTGCGGGCGGCTCGCTGGGGCAGTGGTCCGGTCCGCCATAGGTCCATATGAGGGGCGATGGGTCCGCAAAGCGACCCGGGTGCGGGATGCGCTCATATCCGAGCCGGTCATGAACCGCTGTCCACAGAACTTCGTTCGGCCTGATGGTGTCCGGGCCGGGCGGCGATGCTCCGGTCCATGACGACGACACCGATCCTCCTGACCTCTCCCGACGACGTCCTCGGAGCCGTGCCCTACCTTCTGGGCTTCCACCCGGCCGACAGCCTGGTGGTGATCGCCTTCGCCGGCCGGGGGGCACGCGGCCGGCTGAGGGTGACCACCCGATGGGACCTCCCGATCCCGCCCGGAGAGCTCGACCGCCTTGTCCCCCTCCTCAAGCAGGAGGAGGTCACCCACACCGTCCTGGCCGGCTTCGGGGGCGGCGCCCTGGTGACGCCCGCCATCGACCAGGCCATGCGGTTGCTCGCCGACGCCGGCGTCACGGTCATCGAGGCCCTGCGCGCCGAGGGCGGGCGTTACTGGTCCTACGTCTGCACCCGCGTCGAGTGCTGTCCGCCCGAGGGGCGCGCGTACGATCCGGTGGCCGGAGAGGTGGCCGTCCAGGCCGCCTACGACGGCCTGGTGGCCCTGCCCGATCGCGAAGCGCTGCGCGGCCTGGTCACGCCCACGACGGGAGCCGTGCGAGAGAAGATGCGCGAGGCCACCCGCTCGGTGGCCGCCCGCCTGCGGGCGGAGTTCGCCGCCATGGCGGACCCGCTCGAGATCCCGGGCGCGTTCGTCGCCGAGGGGCTGGCGCGGGTGCGCGCCTCCCCTCACACCTTCCGCGACAGCGGGGCGCTCTCCGATGCCGAGGCCGCCCGGCTCGGCATCGACCTGTGCGTGATTCGCATCCGTGACGAGGTGTGGGCCCTCATGCAGGACGACGAGCTGGACGCTCATGTCGGCCTGTGGAGCGACCTCACGCGCCGGCTGGAGCCGGCCTTCGTGCCTCCGGTCGCATCCCTGCTGGCCGCCGCGGCCTGGCGTCGTGGCGACTCGGCGCTCGCCGGCATCGCGGTCGAGCGGGCCCTCGAGGCCGACGCGTCCTACTCGATGGCCAACCTGCTGGCTCAGGGCCTGCGGCAACTGGTCAACCCGGAGATTCTCCGCCGCCGCATGCCCACCTCGGCCGAGCTCGACGCCGGCATGGGCCCACCCCGCATCGAATGGCTCCAGCCCATGCTGGCCCTCATCGACGATCATGCGCTCCCGCCGGCATGACCCCACCCCCGGGGCGGGTGGTGAGTATGCGACAGGGCCGGCCCGTGGCGGTGAGCGCCGCCCCGCAGGTGAGATCGTGCGCGGTGAGCGGCGTGGGAGGCGGCCAGAGGTGTCGCCCGGCGGTGAGCGTGTGGCGGACCGGCCGGAAAGTGACGCATGGCAGTGAGCGTGCGGCGCCGGTCGGCAGGTGGGTCCACGCGGTGAGGGGGTGGCGGAGCGCCGGGTCGGGATGATGAGCGTGTGGCGGACCGGCCGGCAGGTGCGGCCCCGTGAGCGGCGTAGCGGCGGGCAGGGCTGGGCGTGATGAGAGGCAGGGCTGGGGGGATGAGAGGCATGGCGAGGTGGGGACCGGTAGTAAGGAGCGGACGCCGGGGACGTCCGATCAGGGACGACGACCGGGAGCGCCTGGCGGGCGTCTCACTCCTGGGAGGCCTCGTTCCTGCGCCGCTCGTTGTAGGCCCGCATCCTGTTCGGATAGCCGGTGAGCTGGACGTCGTAGACGGGCAGCGCCAGGTTTCTGGCCACCTTGATGATGACGGCGGGGGAGCCGACTCGACGGCGCGTCCACTCGCCGTCGTGGGCGACGGCGACCGCGGTGGTGTCGGTGGCGAACGTCTCCGGCTCCACATAGAACTCCACACCGCGCCGGGACTTCGCGAAGGCGATCAACGCCTCGATGTCGCCGTCGTTCGCCTCACGGTCGAACTTGGCGATTCGGGTACCACGCAGCCGACGAATGCCATAGCGATCTCGCCATCCCATAACACTCTTATACCTGGACCGGGCGACGAATGGGCAACTCCGGGCCACATCGGGGTCGCGTCGGGGTTGTTCCGGATGGACCGGTTTTGCTGGGAGACGAAGAATGGAGGAGACACCGCGTTCTACGGGAAAGGTGCGACCGCTGATGGCAGGGGTAGTCAGACCTCCGGCGACACCGTCGGCAGGAGGATGGGGGCCGGCTCCCCATCCCCGGCTCCGGGTCACCAACCAAGATCGCGACCATGTGGTCGAGCACGTCACCTCCGCGTACGCCGAGGGTAGGCTCGACAAGGACGAGTTCGACGAGCGGCTCCATCGGGCGATGACCGCCCGTACGCATGCCGACCTCATCCCGATCATGCGGGACCTGTACCCCTCCTGGGGCGCAACGTCCGCTCCGGCACCGCGGCCGCGCGTGGCCGCGGGTCACCGGCCGACGGGGCTGACCGGCAACGACCGGCTCGGTGCTGCGGCGGCCCACGTTCTGCCGATCCTCGGACTGTCGGTCATCGGCCCGCTGATCATGCTGCTCGCCGGCGGCCGGACCTCTCCCTACATCCGCAGCCACGCGGTGGAGTCGCTGAACTTCCACCTCACGGTGCTCGCCGCGACCATCGTGCTGCCTTTCACCGTGGTCGGGGTGATCCTGATCCCGGTGATATGGATCGCCGCTTTCGTCCTAGGGGTCGTCGGCATGGTCACCGCCCTCAACGACAGCGACTTCCGCTACCCGCTCACCCTGCGCCTGATCAAGTGACCAGACGCGTCGCGCCCGTGGCCGACGAAGTGGACGGGGGGTGACCATCGCGGGGCGATGGTGGCCGGCCCGAGGCTCGGCGTCGTCTGGAGTCGAAGGGGCGACGTCGCTGGGGCGCGGGCCGCAGCCAGCGCGGCGGTGAGCGGGACGCGGCGTGGTCAGCGGGCCAGGACGGCGTATTTCACGGGCATGGCTCCGGTGGACAGGCTGCCGATGGCGTCGAAGGCGGCGCGTGACAGGTCCAGGCACCGGCCGCTCACGTACGGGCCGCGGTCGTTGATGCGCACCGTCACCGTCTTGCCGTTGCGTGGATTGGTGACCCGCACCCTGCTGCCCATGGGAAGCGTCTTGTGCGCTGCGGTCATCGCGTTCGGATTGAAGCGCTCGCCGTTGGCCGTGACCTGGCCCTCGTCGTAGTACGAGGCCCCGCAGCGGCCGGAGGCGATCACCTTGGCCCGCTTCACCGCGCGCTTCTTGCCACTCCCGCCCGAAGCGGAGGCCTGCTTCCCGGTGGTTCCGGAGCCACTGGGCGCCGAAGCCTTGGCGGTACGCCCGGAATCGGTGGCGGAGGCGCTTGCCGGCGTGCCGGCCGATTCGCTGCCGGCCGACTCGGTGCCGCTCGCGGTGCGGGCGAACGGCGACAGTGTTGTGGACACGCCGGCGGTCGCCAGAGACAGGGAGCCGATCCACGCGTTGTACGGGGCGGGTGTCGATGCCGGCACGGGTGATCCGTGGCGGGCCGCCGCGAGGGACGTCATGTCGGAGGGAGAAGCGGGGGGAGCGGAGGGAGAGTGGCCCACGGGGATCAGATCGGCACTCGTGAGCAGGGAGGACGGTCCGGGGGCGCCGATGGCGATCCAGGCGCCGGTGACGGCGGCGGTCACCACGACGGTGACGGCGACGGTGGAGGTGACGGCGTGGGCGAGGGAGGCGGGGCGTCGCCGTTCGCGCGCACCTTGCCTCGCTCGGCTGAGGCTCTTCTCGTACCAGCGGGTGGGGGAGGCGTGCAGGCCCAAGGGGAACCACGGTCCTAAGTGGGGGACAAGGACGCGGGACGCCGGCGCTCAAGGGCGCGAGAGCACGGCCGGCGGCCGTGCGCGGGTCCCGATGCGCGGGACCGGAGGGGGGTCACCGCGCGAGTTCCAGCACCATATGGGACAAACGGGCATCCAAGGGAGATAAAGCACTGGTAAAGTGACGTAAGTCACTCTCTCTGTGATCAGTCGGATCCGCTGAGTGATCAAGGTGCTGTCCGGGCTCCGATGGAGGCGGAAGGTGCGATGGTGCCGCAGCCGGGCCGTCATGGGCGTCCTCGGTGACGGTGACGACTTCCCGAGGGAGAGCGCGGAGAAGTCCGCCTGCGGCCGGGTGCCGAACGGCGATCAGCGGTGCCGGCCGATCCGGTCACGCTCACTCGAAAGCCTGAGCAGGTCGGCCGCGGTCTGGCGGCGCTGCTTTCCTGTCCCGAAGGTGACCGCGGCGCGGCGATGGAGGATGTGCGGTCAGGGCACGGACGGGTGGGCGGCGATACCGGAGGGGGCGGTCGCGATGAGTGGAACGGTCAGAGGAGGAGTTCGCGGACGGAGTCGACGGTGTCGGCGTCCTCGGCCCGCTTGTCCGGGCGGTAGCGCAGTACACGCGCGAACCTCAGCGCCATGCCTCCCGGGTAGCGCGGAGATCGTTGCACCCCGTCGAAGGCGACCTCGACCACCATCTCGGGCCGCACCCTGACCACCCATTCGTCGCTCGGACCGTCCGCCATGGCGAGGAAGCGCTCGGTCTGCCAGGCCAGCAGCTCGTCGGTCAGGCCCTTGAACGTCTTGCCCAGCATCACGAAGTCACCCGACCGCGGGTCCCGCGCGCCGAGGTGCAGGTTGGAGAGTTTGCCCTCGCGCCGCCCGTGCCCCCACTCGGCGGCGAGCACGACCAGGTCGAGCGTGTGGCGGGGCTTCACCTTCACCCAGCCCGCTCCGCGACGGCCGGCGGCGTACGGAGTGGTGGGGGACTTGGCCACGACCCCCTCGTGCCCGCGGCGCAGGACCTGAGCGAAGAACGTCATGCCCTCTTCGGGGTCGGCGGTGACCAGGCGCGGCGCGATCAGCTCGGCGGGCACCGTGCTCACGAGCGCCTCGTGCCGCTCGGAGTCGGGCAGGTCCAGCAGGTCGGCTCCGCCGACGCGCAGGGCGTCGAAGAAGAACACGCTCAGTGGCGTCGTCTCGCGCAGGCGCGCGGTGTCGGTCTTGCTGCTCACCCGGGACGCGGTGACCTGGAACGGCTCCGGCCGGCCGTCCGGGCGCAGGGCGATCACCTCGCCGTCCAGCACGATGTCGTCGACCGGCAGGGCGAGCACGGCCTCCACCAGCTCGGGCACCTGCGCGGTGATGTCGTCCAGCGTGCGGGTGAACACCCTGATCTCGGTACCGGAACGGTGCGCCTGCACCCGGATGCCGTCGATCTTCCACTCCAGTGCCGCGAGGCCGCCGAGCTTCTCCATCGCGGCCGGGACGTTCGGCGCGCTCTGCGCGAGCATGGGCGCGACCGGACGGCCCACCTCCAGATGGAAGTCACGCAGCGCCGCGACACCGCCGGTCAGGGCGGCAGCGCCGACGGCGGGCAGCCATCCGCGCAGAGTGAGGGCACGCCTGACCTCCGCCGCGGGGACGTCCGCCGCCCTGGCCACGGCCTCCACCATGACCCCGTGCAGCGCGCCCTGCCGGAGCTCACCACCGAGCAGGCGCAACAGGAAGGACTGCTCCTGCCGCGTGACCGACCGGAACAGCTCACCGACCAGCTCTTTGCGTGCGGCCTGCGACCCTGGCCCCGTGCGTGCCTTGATCCGGCTGAGCAGCCCGTCGATCTGGCAGAGAGTGGCCGTCGCCACCTGGCGCGGCTCGGGGATGTCCTGAAGGGTGCGCCAGCCCACGCCGATCTGCCTTTGCGGTAGTTCGCCGGAGAGGTAGGCGATGGCGATCTCGGCCTCGTCCGGCTCGACCCGGCTCAGCAGCTCGGCCAGGTGCCCGATCTTGGCGAGGCGGGCCGGGCTCGCCGCCACGGCAGCGGAAGTGCGTGCGAGATCGATGAGCAACACGCCTCTCATCGTGCCAGTTCACCGCGGACCGCGCAGAGCGAGGTCGCCCGTCGTGCCGGCCGGGGGTGCGCCACGCCGAAAGGCCCCTGAGCCACGTCATCGGCCGACGGTTGTCAGCGTCGGCCGTGCCAAGGGACACCGAGCGAAGCCGATGGTCGGATGCTTACCGTGCGGTCGGTGGTGTGCTGCGCTGAGCGATGCCGTCGCCCGGTGATCGGGGATGGAAGAGCGTCAGGCCGGCCACTCCCCGGGGACCGGAGCGTGCGGGAGGGGCGCGCTCCGGCGGCCGGCCCGTGGTGGTGGGCCGGCCGTCCGGCTGTGCGTGGCGCCTTGCTCAGCTCACGCCGAGCAGGTCGACGACGAAGATCAGCGTCTCGCCCGGCTTGATGGCGTTGCCCGCGCCACGGTTGCCGTACCCCAGGTGCGGGGGGATGACGAGCCTGCGGCGCCCGCCCACGCGCATGCCGGCCACGCCCTGGTCCCACCCGGCGATGACCCGGCCGGCGCCCAGCGGGAACTGGAAGGCGTCGCCGCGGTTCCAGGACGCGTCGAACTCCTCGCCGGTGGAGAACGAGACGCCGACGTAGTGCACCTTCACGGTGTGCCCCGGCTTGGCCTCCTCACCGTCTCCCACGGTGATGTCGACGATCTCGAGGTCCGCCGGCGGCTCGCCCTCGGGGAAGTCGATCTCGGGCTTCGTGAGTGCCACGTGTTCTCCTTGGTCGATCGCGCCCGCCCGAGCGGACGGGCGCCTGGATGGATCGCCGGCCGTGATCGGCCGACCGGACGACTCTACGGGGTCGCGGGGGTCACTGGACGCCGAGGGCACGCACCTGTGGACGACCGCCGATCGACTGCCGCGTGTCATCGCCACCACCACCCGGGTCACGCGGCGCCATCGCTGGTCACCGCACCGCCCGTACGCCGCCGGGCGGGCCGTCGGCCTCGACCGGTAGCGATGTCACGGCTTCGCCTCCGGCATGGAGCGTGACAGACCGATCTCCGCACGCGATGTGCTTCGCCGACCGGGGTGACGCGGCGAGCAAGCCCGGAACAGGGGCCCATCGTGGCCGCCGGGAATCGCGGTTCGTCCAGACGCGTGGTGAACAACTCTCGCTGGGGCCGGGTCGGCTCCGACGCGCCGAGCAACTCCTTGACGGCCACCTCCCGCCGGAGCATGAAGAAGTGCTCGGTGATGCGCCTGACGTCGGCAGCAGCCCGGCGGACTCCGCGCGCAGGGTGTCGGTCCGCGCCCGCAGGTCGGCCACCCTGGCGTGACGCAGCAGTGCCCTTCGTGAGACGGCGAGGAGCGGGGGCCCGGCGGCGGAGTGTGCGGCCGGTCGCCAGGCGTCCCGCGCGACCGCGCTGGCGGCCCGCCTGGCGACCGGTTCCCCGGCGCCGGCTATGCCAGCCGGTCCTGGCCGGACGGGGTGGTGGCGCGCCGGTCGTCGCCGTACCGCGCGTCCTCGGAAGGCGCGTCCTCAGGCGACGTGCCGGTGGATGGCGTGCTCGTGGCCGAGGTGTCGGCGGAGCTCCCAGACGGCGTGGCCGTGAGCGGTGTGCCCGCCGAGCGGGGAGCGGCCGCGGGTGACTCGGCTTCACCGCGCCGCTGCGTCGGCACCGCGGACAGTGGGATGGCGACGGTGGCCTCCTCCATGGCCTCCTCGCGGCTGGTGGCCGGGCGGACGATGCTCGACTCCGCCGTGCCCATGCGTCCGGCGTCCGCCGCCATGTCCGGAGACTCCGGGTCGGCCTGGTCGCGGTCCGCGTGCGCCGGGTCCGGCGAGGCCGCCGCCGCACCGGCTCCCGTCACCGCGGTGGCCGCACGGCGCGCGTCGGTGGACTCTTCGCGGGAGGCCTGCTCGCCGGCCATCTGCGGCGAGACACCCGGCATCTGGGCCTGGGGCCAGGAGGTGACGCCGCCGGTCCCCGGCACGGAGCCGTCGGCGTCCGTCCGAGACGTAGGAGCGGCGTCGCCGGTCTCCCAAGCGGGGCCGGCGGGATCCGCGTGCGGCGCGGGGCCCCTCTGGGCTGCGGACGCGGCACGGTCCGCCTGCGGTGCGTGCGAGGCAGAGTCGGCGTGCGGTGTGCGGGCGGCAGGGCCGGCAGGAGAGGTGCCGGGGACGCTACCCGAAGCGGTGGTCGCCGCGGGCGCAGCGGGCCTGGCGGGCGCGGCCGCGGTGGACAGCGGGCCGCTGGACGGCGGGCGGGCGACCACGACGGTGTCGGCGGGCTTGGTCCCGCCCTCCAGCACGGCCAGCGCCTCCTCCAGCGCGGCGGAGGGCACCAGGACGTCGTACCGGCCCGCCACGATCGCGCTGCGCGAGGTGAAGTCCCGGGTGCCGCCCTTGAACGCGTGACTGGTGAATCCGAAGGCGCCGCCCAGAACGGCGCCCCACAGGATGGCCCACACCACCAGGGCGAAGAACGACGCGGTCGTCGTGGTGAACAGCCCGAGGAACAGGCCGATGACCAGGCCGAAGACGGCGCCGCTGACCGCGCCCTGGGCGGCGGCGCGGCCGTTGGTCAGCCGCCCGGTGACCAGCTCCTCCATCCGCAGGTCACTACCGACGATGGCGACATTCTGCACGGGATACCCCGCGTCGGAGAGGGTGTCCACGGCGCGCTGCGCCGCGGGATAGTTGTCGTAGCTGACCAGGAGCCGCCGGTCGACGGCGGGCGATCCGGCCGGCCCGGCTGACGAACCCAACATGAGAGATCTCGCCTCCGCGGCTAGGGGGTTACCTGCCGCTCCGCACTACCCGGCGAAGGCGAGATATCACTCCGGGCACCGTCCGCCGTCATCCTTCCGTGCCCCTGGCGGCGGGGGGACGCCGGCCAGGGGCGTGCCGGAGGCGGCGGGGCGGCCGG
>NZ_BMNT01000027.1:21997-71631 GCF_014646695.1 Sphaerisporangium melleum | reverse complement strand
CTCCGGGAGGAGAGGTCACCAGCTCTGGTGCAGGGGCATGCCTTCGGAGTAGCCGGAGGTGGACTGGATGCCGACGACGGCGCGTTCGTGGAACTCCTCCAAGGTCGTGGCGCCCGCGTAGGTCAGGGCCGAGCGCAGGCCCGCGACGATGGAGTCGATCTGGTCCTCGACGCTCGGCCTGGCCGGGTCGAGGTACATGCGCGAGGTCGAGATGCCCTCCTCGAACAGCGCTTTGCGCGCCCGGTCGAACGGCGTGTCGTCGGCGGTGCGCAGCCGCACGGCCCGGGCCGAGGCCATGCCGAAGTTCTCCTTGTACCGCCGGCCGTCGGCGTCGGTGTGCGCGTCGCCCGGCGACTCGTACGTGCCCGCGAACCAGGAGCCGATCATCACGTTGGACGCGCCGGCGGCGAGGGCGAGGGCGACGTCGCGGGGGTGGCGCACGCCGCCGTCGGCCCACACGTGCCGCCCGAGCCCGCGCGCCTGCGCCGCGCACTCCAGGACGGCGGAGAACTGCGGCCGGCCGACGCCGGTCATCATCCGCGTGGTGCACATCGCCCCCGGCCCGACGCCGACCTTGACGATGTCGGCGCCGGCCTCGACCAGGTCGCGTACGCCCGCCGCGGTCACGACGTTCCCGGCCGCGACCGGGACGCCCGGGTCGAGGGCGCGGACCGCCGCCAGGGCGGACAGCATCTTCTCCTGGTGGCCGTGCGCGGTGTCGACGACCAGGCAGTCGACGCCGGCGTCCAGCAGTTCCTTGGCCTTGGCCGCGACGTCGCCGTTGATGCCGACGGCGGCGGCGACGCGCAGCCGTCCCATGGCGTCCAGCGCGGGCTCGTACAGGGTCGCGCGCAGTGCGCCGGTGCGGGTGAGCACACCGGTCAGCCGGCCGTCCTCGTCCACGACGGGGGCGAGGCGGTGCCGCCCGCTGTGCAGCAGCTCGAAGGCGGCCCGCGGGTCGGTGCCGGCCGGGATGGTCAGCGGCGAGACGGACATGATCTGGGAGAGCTGGGTGAACATGTCCACCCCGTGGCAGTCGGCCTCGGTGACCACGCCGATCGGGCGGTTGTCCCAGTCGACGACGATGACCGCGCCGTGCGCGCGTTTGGGCAGGAGGTTCAGCGCCTCGCCGACGGTTTCGTGGGGAGTGAGGGTGATGGGGGTGTCGTGGACCAGGTCGCGCTTCTTGACCCAGTCGATCACGTTCGCGACGACGTCGATGGGGATGTCCTGCGGGATGACGGTGATGCCCCCGCGCCTTGCGATGGTCTCGGCCATTCGCCGCCCGGCCACCGCTGTCATGTTCGCGACCACGATGGGGATCGTGGTGCCCGTGCCGTCGTGGGCCGAGAGATCCACGGTGAGCCGCGAGCCGACCGCCGATCTCGACGGGACCATGAACACATCGCTGTAGGTCAGGTCGTGGATCGGTGCCTGATCGTTGAGGAATCGCACGTTGTCCCAGCCTAGGCGATTCGTGGTAAACAATGGGATTTCCCAGGTCAGCTCGATGCCAGGTGCGAGATGATCTGATCGGGCACCTCCGCCGATCTTTCTGTGCGCGATGATCGAGACGGCTGCCGGTCGGTGCGGATACATTGACCGCGCGATCGGGCGGGCGGGGGGCCCTCGAGTGGGGAGGCACTATGATCATCGTTGACCGGCCGGAGGTACTCGTCGTCGGGTACGCCGTGCGCACCAGTGCCGCGGTGGAGTCCGATCCGTCCCGGGCGCAGCTGTCGGCCCTGTGGGCGCGCGCGGGCGCCCCCGGGGCCTTCGCCCACGTGCCGGGGCGGGTGGACGAGAACATCTACGCGGTGCTCATCGACTACGAGAGTGACCACAAGGGCGCCTACACCCAGATCGTGGGGGTGGCGGTGCGCACGGCGGCCCGGCTGCCCGAGGGCATGGTCGCGGTCCGTGTGCCCGCCGTGCAGGCGCTGAAGGTGGAGGGGCGCGGGCCGCAGGCGCTGGCCGAGGCGTGGCAGCAGGTCTGGCGGTTCACCGAGGCCGGCGGTCTCCCGCAGCGGGCCTTCACCACCGACCTGGAGGTCCACCACCAGGCGGGCGTGGACCTCTATCTGGCCCTGCTACCCCGGCACACCCCGAGTGCGCCCGACCCCGATCTGGACGCCGCCCAGGCGTGACCCGCGGCCGTACGGGTGCGTGGCCGCCGGGCCCAGGAAGTCTCCGCCTCCGGTGTGCCTGCTCGCCTTGGGCCGACGCTTCGCCTGGGGGAGCATCCGGGAGACGCTCCCTCAGGGCACACCACGCCTCGGCGGTGGACGTCCGCCGCGGCCCGGCGCTCAGGATCTGGGAGCGCTTGGGCACTTCTTCAGGCGAGGATCCCGGCTTCGCGCAGGGCCTTGGCGCGTTCGTCGGGCAGTCCCCACGAGGTCAGGTCGTGCAGCCGGGTCGCCTGCGCCAGGTCGCCGCGGTCACTGCCGAGTAGGCGGGGCGCGGGCACCGGCTGGACGACCCCGCCGACCTCGACGAACGTGCCCCGGGCGGCGTTGTGCGGGTGCCCGGGCGCCTCGTCCAGGTCCAGCACGGGGAACACGCACGCGTCGGACCCGGCGAAGACGTCCTCCCACTCGGCGCGCGTTCTGGCACGGAAGGCGGCGGCGAGCCGCCGGCGGATCTCGGGCCAGTTGGCGCGGTCGTCGCGGTCGGGCAGGCCGGTGAGGCCCATGCGGGCGACCAGGTCGGCCCAGAAGGCCGGCTCCAGCGCGCCCACGGCGACGTGGCGGCCGTCGGCGGTCTCGTAGGTGTCGTACATGGGCGCACCGGTGTCCAGCAGGTTGGTGCCCCGCGGGCCCCACAGGCCGCTCTGGGCGACGTGGTAGAACATCGCGAACAGCAGCGCGGCCCCGTCCACCATCGCCGCGTCGATGACCTTGCCGCGGCCGGTGCGCTCGCGCTCGAACAGGGCGAGCACCACGCCGTAGGCCAGCATCAGGCCGCCGCCGGCGAAGTCGCCGAGGATGTTGAGCGGCGGCGTGGGCCTGCCGTCCTCGCGGCCGAGCATCGACAGCACGCCGGCGACGGCGATGTAGTCGATGTCGTGCCCGGCGGCGGGCGCCAGCGGGCCGTCCTGGCCCCAGCCGGTCATCCGGCCGTAGATCAGCCGGTCGTTGACCGCGAGCAGGTCGTCCGGGCCGATGCCGAGCCGCTCGGCGACGCCGGGGCGGAAGACGTCGATGACCACGTCCGCCCGCGCGACCAGTTCCTTGAACGCCGCGACCCCTTCGGGGGACTTCAGGTCCAGGCCGATGGTGCGCTTGCCGCGGTCCATCACGTCGGGCCGGGGACGGTCTCCGGCACGGGCGACGGAGGAGACCCGGTCGACGCGCAGCACCTCGGCGCCGTGGTCGGCGAGCATCATGCCGGCGAACGGCCCGGGCGCGAGACCGGCCAGCTCCAGCACCCGCACCCCGACGAGCGGCCCACCGCGCCCCTTCGGCCGCGCCCGTCCGCCGCGGGGCGGGTCGTCGTGCCGCGTGCCGTGGTCGTCGGGGGCCGGGGCTCCGCTCGTGCTCATCGGTGTCTCCTCCGGGTGGAACGATCTTCCCGGGTGAATCGCCGGGAATGCGAGCGAGCGCTTGGTGGTTCAGGCTCGCGTCGCACCCCCTCTCACCTGGGCACATGACGCCAACCCTTGCACCACAGCGTTTTTGAGGGGGGTCGGGAGTTTGCGCGGGTTTAACGTGTCTACTCTGGTCGATGGTCAACACAGGAGATAGCGTCGTAACGTCGATCTCCACGCTTAGTTATAGGGGGTGGTGGCATGCCAGATCGCACGGTGAGGACGACCGCCCAGATGACAGCCCATCGCAGGGCTGTGGAGCAGATCAAGGAGTCCTACACCGCCCTCCCCGAGGGGGCCGCTCCGCGGCTCGCGAAGCCCACCACGAACCTCTTCCGGTTCCGCGAGCCGGGCCGGGCCGCCAAGCTGTCGGCCCGTGACCTGGACAAGGTCATCCAGGTCGACCCGGAGACCCGGACCGCCGAAGTCCAGGGTATGACGACGTATGAGAACCTGGTGGACGCCACACTGCCGGCCGGGCTCATGCCGTACGTCGTCCCCCAGCTCAAGACCATCACCCTGGGCGGCGCGGTGACCGGGCTCGGCATCGAGTCCTCCAGCTTCCGGCTCGGCCTGCCGCACGAGTCCGTCGAGGAGATGGAGATCCTCACCGGCGACGGACGGGTGGTCGTCGCCAGGGCGGACAACGAGCACAGCGAGCTGTTCAAGGCGTTCCCCAACTCCTACGGCACCCTCGGTTACGCGCTGCGGCTGCGCATCAAGCTGCTCCCCGTCAAGCCCTTCGTGCGGCTGACGCACATCCCGTTCTCCGACGCCGGCAAGTGCATGCTGGCCATGCAGGAGATCTGCGAGAGCGGCCACTACGAGGGCGAGAAGGTCGACTTCGTCGACGGCACCTTCTTCGAGCCCGGCGAGATGTACATCACCGTCGGCCGGTTCGCCGACCGTGCGCCGTACGCCTCCGACTACACCGGCATGCGCATCTACTACCAGTCGATCCGCACCCGCACCCGCGACTGGCTCACCGTCCGCGACTATCTCTGGCGCTGGGACACCGACTGGTTCTGGTGCTCGCGGGCCTTCGGGGTGCAGCAGCCGCTGGTGCGCTCGCTGGTGCCCCGCCGCTGGCTGCGCTCGGACGTCTACCGCAAGATGGTCGGGCTGGACCAGAAGTACGGCATGACGGCACGCGTGGACCGCTGGCGCGGCAACCCGGTGCAGGAGTCCGTCATCCAGGACGTGGAGATCCCGATCGAGAAGGGTGCCGACTTCCTCGATTTCTTCCACGACAAGGTGGGCATGACGCCGGTGTGGATGTGCCCCCTCAAAGCCACGGGCGACTGGCCGCTCTACCCGCTGGAGCCGGGAAAGCTCTACGTGAACTTCGGGTTCTGGGGCATGGTCGCCCTCCCGCGCGGACAGTTCGACGGCTATCACAACAGGCTGATCGAGAACTCCGTGCACGAGCTGGGCGGACACAAGTCCCTGTACTCGACATCGTTCTACCCCCGTGAGGAGTTCTGGCGTCTCTACAACGGTGACGCCTACTGGCCGGTCAAACACGCCTACGACTCGGGCGGCCGGCTGCTCGACCTCTATGAGAAGTGCGTACGGGGGCGTTGAGGAGGTTGGTCGCATGACACTCGCCCAGATCTTCGAGAAGATCGTCGGGCCGGAGGCGAACGTCGAGTTCGCCGCGTACGACGGCAGTAAGGCCGGGCCGCCGGGGGCGTCCGTCCGCATCGAGGTGAAGTCCCCCATAGCGGTGGCCTATCTGGCGCAGTCCCCCGGCGAGATGGGGCTCGCCCGCGCCTACATCGCCGGCCACCTCGACGTGCAGGGGGACATGTACACCCTCCTGACGGAGATGGCGGAGATCACCCTCAACGACATGCCGGTGCGGGAGAAGATCTCCGTCGCCCGGTCGCTGGGGATCAAGCCGCTGCTCATGCGGGTTCCGCCGCCGCCGCAGGAGGTTCGCCGCAGCACGATGGCCCGGCTCGGCAGCCGGCACGCCAAGCAGCGTGACGCCGAGGCGATCCACCACCACTACGACGTCTCCAACCGGTTCTACGAGTGGGTGCTCGGCCCCTCGATGGCCTACACCTGCGCCTGCTTCCCCGAGGAGGGCTCCTCGCTGGAGGAGGCGCAGTTCGCCAAGTTCGACCTGGTGGCCAAGAAGCTCGGCCTCAAGCCGGGCATGCGGCTGCTCGACGTCGGCTGCGGCTGGGGCGGCATGGTGATGCACGCCGCCAAGCACTACGGCGTCAAGGGCCTGGGCGTGACGCTGTCGCGTCAGCAGGCCGAGTGGGCGCAGAAGGCCATCGCCGAGGCCGGGCTGTCGGAGCTGGCCGAGGTACGCCACCTCGACTACCGCGACGTCACCGAGACCGGCTTCGACGCGGTCAGCTCGATCGGCCTGACCGAGCACATCGGCAAAGACCAGCTCCCCGGCTACTTCGGCTTCCTGTACGGCAAGCTGAAGACGGGCGGCCGGCTGCTCAACCACTGCATCACCCGGCCCACCGGCACGGAGAAGACCATCAACAAGGGCGGGTTCATCAACCGCTACGTCTTCCCCGACGGCGAGCTGGAGTCGGTCGGCCACCTGATCCGCGCGATGGAGGACACCGGGTTCGAGATCCGGCACGAGGAGAACCTCCGCGAGCACTACGCCAAGACCCTCGAGAAGTGGTGCGCCAACCTCGACGACCACTGGGACGAGGCGGTCAAGGAGGTCGGTCCGGGCACCGCCCGCGTGTGGCGGCTGTACATGGCCGGCTGCATCGTCGGCTTCGAGCGCAACAAGGTGCAGCTCCACCAGGTGCTCGGCGTGAAGCTCGACGACGATGGAGAGGCGGGCGTCCCGCTGCGTCCCTCCCGCGACTGGCCCTGATCCCGCTCACCTGGGCCCGCCCGTGCCACCGCTCCAGGCGGCACGGGCGCGGCCGGCGGGTCAGCGCAGCTCGCGCTTGAGGATCTTGCCGCTCGCGGTCATCGGGAACGCGTCGCGGAACTCGACCAGCCGCGGGTACTTGTAGGCCGCCATGTTCTCCTTGCACCACTCGACCAGCTCGTCCTCGGTGAGCTTCGCGTCCGGCTTGAGGATCACGTACGCCTTGACCTCCTCGCCGTGCGAGTGGTGCGGGACGCCGACGACGGCGGCCAGCGAGACCGCATCGTGCGTCATCAGCACCTCTTCCAGCTCCCGCGGGTAGACGTTGAACCCGCCGCGAATGATCATGTCCTTGGCGCGGTCGATGATGGAGTAGTAGCCGTCGGCGTCCCGGGTGGCGATGTCACCGGTGCGGAACCAGCCGTCCTTGGTCACCTCGGCCGTCGCCTCCGGCCGCCCGAGGTAGCCCTTCATGATGTTGTGCCCGCGGATCGCGATCTCGCCCGGGCCCTCGCCCTCGACGGTCTCCCACCCGGGCCCGACCAGCTTCATCTCCACGCCCCACACCGGTGTGCCGATCGTGCCGGGCTTGGTGGGCCGGCCCGGCTGGTTGAAACTGGCGACCGGCGAGGTCTCCGACAGGCCGTACCCCTCAAGGACCGGCAGCCCGAAGGTCTTCTCGAAGTCCTTGAGCACCTCCAGGGGAAGTGACGCGCCCCCGGAGGCCGCCGTGACCAGCGTGTCGGGCACCGGCTCGCCGTCGGCGTGGATCGCGCTCAGCATCGACCAGTACATCGTCGGCACGCCGGCGAACATCGTCACACGCTCCTGGCGCATCAGATCGAGGGCCGGAGCCGGCTCGAAGCGCGGCATCAGCACCAGCGTCGCCCGGCGCCGGAGGCCGGTGTTCATCACGACCGTCTGGCCGAAGGAGTGGAACAGCGGCAGCACCGCCAGGAAGACGTCCTCACCGGTCCGCTGGAACATCTCGTCGCAGACGATGGCGTTCATCAGCATGTTCTGGTGGCTCAGCTCGGCGCCCTTGGGCTGCCCGGTGGTGCCGCTGGTGTAGAGGATCACCGCGGTGTCGTCGGGGTCGGTGCGCACGGTCTCGAAGCCGCCGGGCATGTCCTGCAGCGCCGTCCAGAGGGTCGGGACGCCCTCGATGCCCGAGTCGGTGCCGAGCGGGGTGGCCGGCAGGACGAAGAACCCGTCCGCGTGCGGCCCGTTCTCCGGCAGTGCGGACACAAAGCCCTCGTAGCCGCGCCGGCCGAGCGGCAGCTCGGGGGTGCCCTCGAAGCAGAACAGCGCCTTGGCCTGCGAGTCGCGCAGGTGGTAGGCGATCTCGCGGGACTGCAGCAGGACGTTCAGCGGCACGACGGTGGCGCCGGCCTTGAGGATGCCGAAGTAGACGATCGGGAAGTACGGGAGGTTGGGGCACGCCAGCGCCACCTTGTCGCCCTTGCCGATGCCGCGGGAGGCCAGCAGGGCCGCGACCTGCTCGGCCAGGGTGTTCACCAGGGCGTACGACATGCGCAGGTCGCCGAACACCACCGCCGTGTGGTCCGGGCGCTCCCGCGCGCTGTCCTCCAGGACGACCGACAGGTTCAGCATGGGGGTGCCTCCTCGTGGTTCCGGTGCCCGTGGGACCGGTGGCGGCACGAGTGCGCGGCGGCCGCGGGCTGGCGTCATCCTGTCACCTCCCCCGGCCCGTTAGCTACTAATCGGTAACGAGAGTGGACGCCGACGTGATACCGGCGTAATCACATGGCAACGACTCTCGTCACCGGAGGAGACCAATGCGGTACGACTACGTCATCGTCGGGGCGGGTTCGGCCGGATGTGTCCTGGCCGACCGGCTCTCGGCGGACCCGTCGGTGCGGGTGCTCCTGCTGGAGGCCGGCGGAGCGGACCGCAAGCAGGAGATCCGGGTGCCCGCGGCGTTCGCCAAGCTGTTCAAGACCCGCTACGACTGGGACTACACCACCGCCGCCCAGGAGCCGATGGCCGGCCGGCGGCTGTACTGGCCGCGCGGGAAGACCCTCGGCGGGTCCTCGTCGATCAACGCGCAGATGTGGGTACGCGGGCACCGGGCCGACTACGACGGCTGGAACCTGCCGGGCTGGTCCTACGAGGAGGTCCTGCCGTACTTCCGGCGCAGCGAGCGGCGGATCGGCTCCAACCGGGGCGGCGTCTACGGCACCGAGGGCCCGATCTACATCTCGGAGCTGCGCTCGCCCAACGTGACCACCCAGGCGTTCCTGCGCGCCTGCGAGGAGCTGGGGCTGACCCGGCTCGCGGAGCTGAACGGGCCCTCCAACGAGGGCTTCGCGCCGACGCCGGTCACCCAGCGGCGCGGGCGCAGGTGGAGCTGCGCGGACGCCTATCTGCGGCCGGCGATGCGCCGCCGCAACCTCACCGTGCTGACCGCCGCGCAGGTCCACCGGGTGCTGCTGGACGAGGACGGCCGGGCCACCGGGGTCGAGTACGGCGACGGCCTGCGGGTGAGTGCGGACAAGGAGGTGATCCTGTCGGCGGGGGCGATCGGCTCGCCGCAGGTGCTCATGCTCTCGGGCATCGGCGACCCGGACGTGCTGCGCGCCGCCGGGGTGGAGCCCCGTCGCGAGCTGCCCGGGGTGGGGCGCAACCTCATGGACCACCTCGCCTCGGCGATCATGCTGGAGTGCCCGGAGCCGGTCACCCTGGCGGGCGCCGAGACGCCCGGCCATCTGGTCCGCTACCTGCTGCGCCGCGACGGCCTGCTGTCCTCCAACGTCGGCGAGGCGGTGGCCTTCATCCGCACCGCCCCCGAGGAGCCCGCGCCGGACATCGAGCTGATCTTCGCTCCCACCCCGTTCGCCGACCACGGGCTCACCCCGCCCGCCGGGCACGGGATCACCATCGGGGTCATCCTGCTGCAGCCGGAGAGCCGGGGGCGGATCACCCTGGACGGCCGGGACGTGGTGATCGACCCCCGCTACCTGACCGCGCCGGCCGACGTCCGCCGGATGGTGGCCGGGCTGCGCAGGGCCAAGGAGGCGTTCGCCACCACGGCGCTCAAGCCGTACGCGGGCGCGCCGATGAAGCCCTACGGCGGTGAGGAGACCGACGAGGAGCTCGCCAGGTACGCGCGGGAGCGGGCCGAGACGCTCTACCACCCGGTGGGCACCTGCAAGATGGGCACCGGAGAGGACGCGGTGGTGGACCCTTGCCTGCGCGTCGCCGGCGTACCGGGGCTGCGCGTGGTGGACGCCTCGGTCATGCCGATGCTCAACCGGGGGCACACCCACGCGCCCACCGTGATGATCGCCGAGCGGGCGGCCGACCTCATCCGCGCCTCGTGACGCTTCCTCCGCTTTCCGTCCCAGAAGTTTGACGTAAGTGAGCACTTTTCTCAATCATGGAAAGATGACCGTGGAAACGCCCCCAGAGCGCAGGCCCATCACCTCCTACGACCAGATCGACCTGTCCGACCTGGACTTCTGGGCCCGGCCGATGGCCGAGCGGGAGCACGCCTTCGAGCTGCTGCGCGAGCGTGACGCGCCGGTGTTCTTCGCCGAACCCGCGCAGACGTTCGTGCCGAGGGGCCCGGGGTACCACGCCGTCGTCCGGCACGCCGACATCCTGGAGATCAGCCGCAACCCCGCGGTGTTCTCCTCCGAGGGCGGCGGCGCGACCAACATCGTCGACATGCCCGCCGAGTTCGCCGAGTACTTCGGCTCGATGATCAACATGGACGACCCGCGGCACGCGCGGCTGCGGCGCATCGTCTCGCGCGCCTTCACCCCCAAGATGATCCAGAAGTTCGAGGACGACGTGCGGACCGCCGCCACGAGCATCGTGGACGACCTGCTGGAGAAGGGCCCCGGGTGCGACTTCGTCACCGAGGTGGCAGCCCGCCTGCCCTTGAAGATCATCTGCGACATGATGGGCATCCCGGAGAAGGACTACACCTTCGTCTTCGACCGGTCCAACGTCATCCTCGGCTCCACCGACCCCGAGTACGTGCCGGAGGCCGACCAGGACGCGATTCTGACCGCCCTGCTCACTGCCGGCGCCGAACTGCAGCAGCTGGTGCAGGACCTCGCCGCCCACCGCGCCGAGCACCCCACCACCGACCTCACCTCGTCACTGGTCAACGCCAACGTCGACGGTGAGCGGCTCACCCTGCAGGAGTTCGGCTCGTTCTTCATCCTGCTGGTGGTCGCCGGCAACGAGACCACCCGCAACGCCATCTCGCAGGGCCTGCTGCTGCTCACCCGCAACCCCGGGGAGAAGGCCCGCTGGCTGACCGACATCGACGGCCACGCCCCCAAGGCGGTCGAGGAGATCGTCCGGCTCGCCGCGCCGGTCAACTACATGCGGCGCAAGGTCACCCGCGACGTCGAGGTGAACGGCACGGTGTACCGCGAGGGTGAGAAGGCGGTCCTGTACTACTGGTCGGCCAACCGCGACCGCGCCGTGTTCCCCGACCCCTACCGGTTCGACATCACCCGCGACCCCAACCCGCACGTCGGCTTCGGCGGCCCCGGCCCGCACTTCTGCCTCGGTGCGCACCTCGCCCGGCGCGAGATCACCCTGATGTTCCGCGAGCTGCTGGCACGGGTGCCGCAGATCACGGCCGACCGGCCCGAATGGCTGTTCTCCAGCTTCATCAACGGGGTCAAGCACCTGCCCTGCGACTTCTAGCCGCCACCTCGCAGGTCCCGTGATCAGCGGGCAGGCGCCCCGCCTCCGGATTCAGGAGGCGGGGGTCGTCGGCCTGATCGAGGAGAACACCGTGTTCACGTCGGGCAGCAGGTCCTTCTTGCCGTCCGGCACCGACATGTAGACGATCGCCGGCAGCTCGCCGCCGGTGCTCACCGCGGCCACCACCAGCGTCGTCTTGTTCTCGCCCGCGGTGACCTGGTAGGCGGCCAGGCGGGCGGGATGCCCGCCGGCGACCACGCGCTGCTCGGCGGTCTTGATCACTTTGTTGCCCGCGGGGAAGAGCTTGTTGCGCGCGGAGAACGCCACCGCGCTGATCACCGGTGCGAGGTCGTCCGGCTTGTCCGCGGAGTACTTCGAGGCCAGGCCCTGGGCCAGCGGTCCGGTCATGACCTGCGCGAACTGCTGCTCGCCCGCGGCGTCGGTGCCCGCGGCGACGTACTGCCGGGTGGCGAAGCCGTAGGTCTGGCGGACCTGCTGGGCGCGCGGGTCCAGCCGCCAGGGCCCGCCCAGTCGCACGATGCTCACCCCGGCGGCGCTGTCGGTGACGATGCCGGCCCGCGGCGACGCCGTGCCGCGGTACTTCGGCAGCCGTCCGATGGACTGCGGCTTGGTGGTGCCGGTGCCGCCCTTGCCGGAGGCCGGCGCCTTCGCCGAGCTCGTGGGTGCGGCGTCCTCGGGAGAGGCGGAGGTCTCCGACGAGCTGAGCGGCCCGACCAGGAAGGCCCACAGCAGCGCCGCGACGAGCGCCACCACGACCGAGGCGACCAGCGCCAGCAGCCAGACCCGCCGGCCGCCGCCGGTGTCGTCCTCGGACTCCTCGCCGATCGCCTCGTAGTTCTCCCCGAAGACGGTGTTCCACAGCTCCTGCTGCCGCTCCGGTGGCGGGGTCTTGGGCCCGCTGATCTGCCCCGCGGTGACGAAGGGCTTGTAGTCGGGGTTCTCAGGGTCGCCGGGCGGCGGGGCGTGCCGGCGTCCGCGCGGCTCGGCCGTGCCCGGCGCGGCCGGAGGAGCACCCGGGGCGGGCACGCGCATCGTGGTCTCGGTGCCCGCCGGCACGTACGCCCCGCCCGGGGCCTGCTGCGGGCCGGTGGGCGCGGGGGCGTAGGCCTGCGCGGGGTCCTGCGGGCCGGCCGGGTTCTGCGGGCCGGTCGGGGCCGGGGTGTACCGCTGCGGACCGCTCGGCGTGGGCGTGTACGCCTGCTCGCCGGTGGGGGCGGGCGCGTACCCCTGGGCTGCGGCGGCCGCCGCGCCGGCCGGTGGCTGCGGCCCGGTCGCCGCGGGGGAGTACTGCGGCCCGGTCGGCGCCGGGGTGTACTGCTGCGGGCCGGTGCCCGGCTGCGTGTACCGCTGCGGGCCGGTGCCGGCCGGGGTGTACTGCTGCGGGCCGGAGGACTGCGGGGTGTACTGCTGGGGACCCGTTCCGGCCGGGGTGTACTGCTGCGGTCCGCTCGGCTGCTGGATGTAACGCTCGGGGGCGAACGGCGGATCTGCGAGCGGGGGCGGAGGCGGGAAGGCCGTCTGGGTGGGAGCGTCCCCGGCGGGGGAGCCGTAGTGCTGGAAGGGCTCTGCGGCGGGGCGCGGGTCCGCACCGCTCCGGGAGGCGTGCGGTGACGGGTCGAACACCGAGGGTGGCGGAGGCGGGGGAGGCGGTGGCATCTCCGGCCACGCCGGGGAAGGCGCGGACCGGCTGGTGTGCTCAGGGGCCATCGCTGGCGAACCTCCCGACATCATGCCCGGATTGGGGGTGCTCGGCATGATCTCATGCGAAGCGGGGGGCTCCGCAGGAGAATCCGAGAATGCCCCCCGGAACTGCAGGCCGGTGGGGTCGGTCGGAGGGTCCTGCATCGGCAGGCCCTCTTCCACTGCATTCCGGCCGGGCGCGGGGTCATAGGAGTTCGCCACGCGAAAAGAGTAAACTAAAGGGACATATGAGGTCACAACGGATCTATCACCATGAGGTGGGCGGCTACCCGTTTTCGCGGGGTTATCAGGGGTGCGACCCGAAGGCCATGAAGACCGATTGCCCGCTGCGCTACCCTTGGTCTATGCGTGGCAGGACCCTGCTTCTTAGCGGGCCGCGTCGACCGAGCTGAGACACCGGTCGATGCGGCTGCCCCTCGTGCCCACGGGGGGTTTCTTTATTGGTCAAGCATCCGCGCTGAGTCAACCGAGGGACATGGCCGTGAGTGACGAGCAGTACGATCCGCAGGCGCTGCAGGTGAAGTGGCAGGCCCGCTGGGAGACCCTGGACCCCTACCGGGCCGGTGAGGACGCGGGCGACGAGCGGCCCCGCCGGTACCTGCTCGACATGTTCCCCTACCCCTCGGGTGACCTCCACATGGGCCACGGCGAGGTCTTCGCGATCGCCGACGTCATCGCCCGCTACTGGTTCCAGCGCGGGTACAACGTCCTGCACCCCATCGGATGGGACTCCTTCGGCCTGCCCGCCGAGAACGCCGCGATCAAGCGCAACGCCCACCCCGCCGAGTGGACCTACGCCAACATCGAGACCCAGGCGACCTCGTTCCGGCGGTACGGCATCTCCTTCGACTGGTCGCGGCGCCTGCACACCAGCGACCCCGAGTACTACCGCTGGAACCAGTGGCTGTTCAACCGCTTCTTCGAGCGCGGCCTGGCCTACCGCAAGGGCGGCCTGGTCAACTGGTGCCCGCAGGACCAGACGGTGCTGGCCAACGAGCAGGTCGTGAACGGGCACTGCGAGCGCTGCGGCGCCGAGGTCGTGCGCCGCGAGCTGACCCAGTGGTACTTCAAGATCACTGACTACGCCGACCGGCTGCTGGAGGACATGGACCAGCTCGGCGGCTGGCCCGAGCGCATCCTGACCATGCAGCGCAACTGGATCGGCCGGTCCGAGGGCGCCGACGTCCGGTTCCAGATCGAGGGCCGCGACGAGCCGGTCACCGTCTACACCACCCGCCCCGACACCCTGTACGGCGCGACGTTCTTCGTGGTCGCCGCCGACGCCCCGCTGGCCGAGGAGCTGTGCGCTCCCGACCGGCTGGCCGAGCTGGAGGCGTACCGCGCCCAGGTCGCCAAGCTGAGCGACATCGAGCGGCTGGCCACCGACAAGGAGAAGACCGGCGTCTTTCTGGGCCGCTACGCCGTCAACCCGGTCAACGGGGAGCGGCTGCCGGTGTGGGCGGCCGACTACGTGCTGTCCGGCTACGGCCACGGCGCCATCATGGCGGTGCCCGCGCACGACCAGCGCGACCTCGACTTCGCACTGAAGTTCTCCCTGCCCGTGCGCATCGTGGTCGAGACCGGGCTGCCCGACCCCGCCGAGAGCGGCGTCGCCACCCCGGGCGAGGGGGCGCTGGTCAACTCCGGGCCGCTGGACGGGCTGTCCAAGACCGAGGCGATCACCCGCATCGTCGAGATCCTGCGCGAGCGCGGCACCGGCGACGCGGCGGTGAACTACCGCCTGCGCGACTGGCTGCTGTCCCGCCAGCGGTTCTGGGGCACGCCGATCCCGATCATCCACTGCCCCGACTGCGGCGAGGTGCCCGTCCCGGACGATCAGCTGCCGGTCGCCCTGCCCGACCTGCGCGGCGAGGCGCTGGCCCCCAAGGGGGTCTCGCCGCTGGCGAGCGCCACTGAGTGGGTCAACGTCGACTGTCCCAAGTGCGGCGGGCCCGCGCGGCGTGACACCGACACCATGGACACCTTCGTCGACTCCTCCTGGTACTACCTGCGTTACTGCTCGCCGGGCTACGAGGACGGGCCGTTCGACGTCGAGCAGGTCCGGCGCTGGGGGCCGATCGACCAGTACGTCGGCGGCTCCGAGCACGCCGTGCTGCACCTGATGTACTCCCGGTTCTTCACCAAGGTGCTGCACGACATGGGCATGGTCGACTTCACCGAGCCGTTCGTGCGCCTGCTGAACCAGGGCGAGGTGATCAACCAGGGCCGCGGCATGTCCAAGTCGCTGGGCAACGGCGTCGACCTGGGTGAGCAGATCGACACCTACGGCGTCGACGCCGTCCGCCTGACGATGCTGTTCGCCGGCCCGCCCGAGGACGACATCGACTGGGCGGACGTCTCGCCGGGCGCCTCGCAGAAGTTCCTGGCCCGGGCGTTCCGCGTCATGGCGGAGGCCGGCGCGGCCTCGGCCCCGGGAGTGGACGCCACCACCGGCGACCTGGAGCTGCGCAAGGTCACCCACCGCACCATCGACGAGGTGACCCGGCTGATCGAGTCCTACCGCTTCAACGTGGCGATCGCCCGGATGATGGAGCTGACCACGGCGGCGCGCCGCGCGATCGACACCGGCCCCGGCGCGGCCGACCCGGCGGTGCGCGAGGCCGCGGAGGCGCTGGCCGTGCTGCTGTCGCTGGTCACGCCGTACGTCGCCGAGGAGGGCTGGGAGCGGCTCGGCCACGGATCGACCATCACGCATGCCGGCTGGCCGGTCGCCGACCCCGCTCTGCTGGTGCAGGAGTCGGTCACCTGCGTCGTACAGGTGGCGGGCAAGGTCAGGGACCGCCTGGAGGTCGCGCCGACGATCTCGGGCGCCGAGCTGGAGGAGCTGGCGCTGGCCTCGGAGAAGGTGCGGGCCTATCTCGACGGCGCCCCGCGCAAGGTCATCGTGCGGGCGCCCAAGCTGGTCAACATCGTCCCCTGAGCCGCCCCGCGCGAGAGCGGCGGCACGCAGGACGCCCGGGGCTCACCGATGTGGTGGGCACCCGGGCGTAAGCGGGGATGTGCGGGCAGGGCCGGTCAGGAGGGCCGGTCAGAGCTTGCGCAGGACCGCCACGACCTTGCCGAGGACGGTCGCGTCGTCGCCGGGGATCGGGTCGTAACCGGCGTTGTGCGGCACCAGCCAGACGTGGTCGTCCTTGCGCTTGAAGGTCTTCACGGTGGCCTCGCCGTCGATCATGGCGGCGACGATGTCGCCGTTGTCGGCCACGGGCTGCTGGCGCACGACCACCCAGTCGCCGTCGGCGATCGCCGCGTCGATCATCGAGTCACCGGCCACCTGGAGCAGGAACAGCGTGCCCTCGCCCACGAGCTGCTTGGGCAGGGCGAAGACGTCCTCCACCCGCTCCTCGGCCAGGATCGGGCCACCGGCGGCGATGCGGCCGACCAGCGGGACGAACGCGGCCGTCGGGCGGCTCACCAGGGGCTCCTCTCCGCCGGGGCCGACCGGGTCCACCCACAGCACGGGCTCGCCGGGCAGGCGGACCTCCAGAGCGCGGGGACGGTGCGGATCACGGCGGAGGTAGCCCTTGCGCTGCAGGGCGGTCAACTGGTGCGACACACTGGAGGTGCTGGTGAGCTGGACGGCCTCGCCGATCTCGCGCATGGAGGGCGGATAGCCGCGCTGCTGGACCGAGTCACGGATCACCTCGAGGATCTTGCGCTGCCGCGGGGTGAGCCCAAGGGAGTCACGCCTGCGCACCGCCAGATCGCTGACGACCGTGCCGGTCTCCTGCTGCTCGCTCACGATGTCCTCCTCGCCGGACGCCTCTGGGACGCCCTCCGCCGCCAAACCCGCCCGGCCGGCTCCCGGTCCGTGTTCCTCGTGTCGCACACAGCGACAATAACCCTGTTCAAGATCGTCATCAAACAGATGTTCGAGTCGTGTATTCGGTGAACCACCCGGTGAACGCCATCGTACGGGAGTTCGATCGATACCGTGTTCGACTCCGCGATCTTATGTCGTCCCGGCATCGAAGTCGATCACACCCGCGACCTGGGGCCGGTGAGGCGGTAAGGGTTCGATGGGCGGCTGCGACCCGGCCCGGCTCCGGCCCCCCGCGACACGCCGGGGTGTCGCCGTTGGTGCAGGTGGGGCCGCCGAGACGGGGCGCACGGCGTGGCCGACTTGCGTTCATGGGGCGGCACTCCTACGGTTAGACCACAACATCTAGTAGTTACACCGATGTGGTTCACCATAGGTTGTGTTTCTGCCAACGCACTGCGGACAGCCGCAGGGCGTGCGCGAGCCTATTCGCATGAGCACCGAAAGGGCTCCGCGGCGCTTGCGTGAATGGGGAAACACAAGGCGGCTTTTACCGGGGTCAACGCCCTGGGCTTCCGCGTTCCGGGAGCGGTGCCTGCGTTACCGGTGGGAGCCGTGAGAAAGGAAGGCGACACCATGCATTGTCCATTCTGTCGTCATCCGGACACGAGGGTCATCGACAGCCGCTCCACCGAGGACGGCGCGGCCATCCGGCGGCGGCGCACCTGCCCCGAATGCGGGCGCCGGTTCACCACGCAGGAGACCGTGTTACTGATGGTGAGCAAGCGCAGCGGCGTGACCGAGCCCTTCTCGCGGGACAAGGTGATCGCCGGAGTGCGCCGCGCCTGCCAGGGAAGGCCCGTGAGCGAGGACTCTCTGGCCCAGCTCGGCCAGCGCGTCGAGGAGAGCATCCGGGCCACCGGCTCGGCCGAGATCCCCGCCCATCAGGTGGGGCTCGCGATCCTCGGGCCGCTGCGCGAGCTGGACGAGGTGGCCTACCTGCGTTTCGCCTCGGTCTACCGCGGCTTCGAGACGCTCGCCGACTTCGAAGAGGAGATCCAGCAGCTCAGGTCGGCCCGCGCCGCCAGAGAAGGCTGAAAGGCCCGCCCGGGCCGGCCGGGCACACGGTGGCCCGCCAGGGCTGCGGGCGATCGGCCGGACGAACAGATGTTGCCCTTGCGCCGGGGGATGCCAGCGGCGCGACGATGTGTTTTCCGACACGTGGGCTCCTTGGGAGCCCCGGAAGGGGGAGATCATGACGGAGACGGTGAGCGGCTCAGTGGGACGCGGGGGCAAGCGTTCCCCCAAGGGTCTGAAGATCAAGCGGGTCTACACCACGCCCGGCGTGCACCCGTACGACCAGGTCCGCTGGGAGCGCCGTGACGTCGTGATGACCAACTGGCGGGACGGCTCGGTCAACTTCGAGCAGCGCGGCGTGGAGTTCCCCGAGTTCTGGTCGGTCAACGCGGCCAACATCGTCACCACGAAGTACTTCCGCGGCGCCGTCGGCACCCCCCAGCGCGAGACCGGCCTCAAGCAGCTCGTCGACCGGGTCGTCGGGGTCTACACCCGCACCGGCCGGGAGAACGGCTACTTCGCCACCGACGAGGACGCCGAGATCTTCGACCACGAGCTGAAGCACGCGCTGATCCACCAGGTGTTCAGCTTCAACTCCCCCGTCTGGTTCAACGTCGGCACCGCCTCTCCTCAGCAGGTCTCGGCCTGCTTCATCCTGTCGGTCGACGACGAGATGGAGTCGATTCTGGAGTGGTACAAGGAAGAGGGTGTGATCTTCAAGGGCGGGTCCGGCTCGGGGGTCAACCTCTCCCGCATCCGCTCCAGCAAGGAGCTGCTGTCCAGCGGTGGCACCGCCAGCGGCCCGGTGTCGTTCATGCGCGGCGCCGACGCCTCCGCCGGGACGATCAAGTCGGGCGGCGCGACCCGCCGGGCGGCGAAGATGGTCGTGCTGGACGTCGACCACCCCGACATCGAGGAGTTCATCGAGACCAAGGCGCGCGAGGAGGACAAGATCCGCGCGCTGCGGGACGCCGGCTTCGACATGGACCTCGGCGGCAAGGACATCGTCTCGGTCCAGTACCAGAACGCCAACAACTCCGTCCGGGTCTCCGACGAGTTCATGCGCGCCGTCGAGAGCGGCGGCGGCTTCGGGCTGCGGGCCCGGCTCAGCGGCGAGGTGATCGAGGAGGTCGACGCCAAGGGGCTGTTCCGCAAGATGGCCAAGGCCGCCTGGGAGTGCGCCGACCCGGGTGTGCAGTACGACGACACCATCAACGACTGGCACACCTGCCCGGAGACCGGCCGCATCACCGCGTCCAACCCCTGTTCGGAGTACGTCCACCTGGACAACTCCTCCTGCAACCTGGCCAGCATCAACCTGCTGAAGTTCCTGCGCGAGGACGACACCTTCGACATCGACCGGTTCGTCAAGCTGACCGAGCTGATCATCACGGCGATGGACATCTCGATCACCTTCGCCGACTTCCCGACCCAGAAGATCGCCGAGACCACGCGGGCCTACCGCCAGCTCGGCATCGGGTACGCCAACCTCGGCGCCCTGCTGATGGCCACCGGCCACGCCTACGACTCCGAGGGCGGCCGGGCGGTCGCCGCGGCCATCACCAGCCTGATGACCGGCGTGTCCTACCGCCGCAGCGCCGAGCTGGCCGCGATCGTCGGCCCCTACGACGGTTACCAGCGCAACGCCGAGCCGCACAAGCGGGTCATGCGCAAGCACGCCGCCGCCAACGACGCGCTGCGCGCCATCGACCCGCTGGACCGGCCGATCCTGGCCGAGGCGACCAAGCAGTGGCAGGAGTGCCTGCGCCTCGGCGAGAAGAACGGCTACCGCAACGCCCAGGCGTCGCTGCTCGCCCCCACCGGCACCATCGGCCTGATGATGGACTGCGACACCACCGGCATCGAGCCGGACCTGGCGCTGGTGAAGTTCAAGAAGCTCGTCGGCGGCGGGTCGATGCAGATCGTCAACCAGACCGTCCCGCGCGCGCTCAAGCAGCTCGGCTACCAGCCCGAGCAGGCCGAGGCCATCGTCGAGTACATCGCCGAGCACGGCCACGTCATGGACGCCCCCGGGCTGCGCGCCGAGCACTACGAGGTGTTCGACTGCGCCATGGGCGAGCGGGCCATCGCTCCGATGGGCCACGTCCGCATGATGGCCGCCACCCAGCCGTTCCTGTCGGGCGCGATCTCCAAGACCGTGAACCTGCCCGAGTCGGCCACCATCGAGGACATCGAGCAGGTGTACCTGGAGGGCTGGAAGCTCGGCCTGAAGGCGCTCGCGGTCTACCGGGACAACTGCAAGGTCGGCCAGCCGCTCTCGATCGCCAAGAAGGCCGAGGAGAAGGCCGCCGAGCCGGTCGTGCAGGTCATCGAGGTGCCCCGGCCCAAGCGCCGCCGGCTGCCGAACCAGCGGCCGAGCACGACCACCCGCTTCACGGTGGGCGGCGCCAAGGGGTACATGACGGCCTCCTCCTACCCCGACGACGGGCTCGGCGAGGTCTTCCTGAAGATGTCCAAGCAGGGCTCCACGCTGGCCGGCGTGATGGACGCCTTCTCGGTGGCGATCTCGGTCGGGCTGCAGCACGGCGTGCCGCTGGACACCTTCGTCAGCAAGTTCATCAACATGCGGTTCGAGCCGGCGGGCCTGACCGACGACCCGGACGTGCGCATGGCGGCCTCGGTGGTCGACTACATCTTCCGCCGCCTGGCGCTGGACCACCTGCCGTACGAGGAGCGGGCGGCCCTCGGGGTGTTCTCGGCCGACGAGCGCGCCGCCCAGGCCCGCGGGGAGGACCCGGCGGCGGTCCAGGAGATCGACACCGCGGCGCTCGCCCAGTCGGCGCCCATCGAGCAGGTCCCGGAGGACAAGCCCGCCCCGGCCCCCGCCGCCCCGGCCTCCGGGGTGAACGGCACGGCCGCGCTGGAGAGCCACCAGGGCCGTACGGCGGACGCGCCGCTGTGCCTCACCTGCGGCACCAAGATGCGGCCCGCGGGCAGCTGCTACGTCTGTGAGGGCTGCGGCAGCACCAGCGGCTGCAGCTGACGATCGGCCACGGCCCCCCGCGGTGGGGGCCGGTGTGCGGGGGAGTTCGGTACGTCCGGGCTCCCCCGCACGCGTGCCGAGGCATAACGGCGTTCTCCTGGGTAGTCGAATGGCCATGTCTGCCACGGTTGCGGTCATCGCTCATCGGAAGAAGACGCTCGGCGCGGGGCTGGACCGGCTTCGCGTGCTGATCACCGAGCACGATGTCGGAGAGCTGCTCTGGTACGAGGTGCCCAAGAGCAAGAAGGCGCCCAAGCGGGTGCGCAAGGCGCTGAAGCAGGGCGCCGACCTGGTGTTCGTCTGGGGCGGAGACGGGATGGTGCAGCGCTGCGCCGACGTGCTCGCCGGTACGGGGGTGCCGATGGCGATCCTGCCGGCCGGCACGGGCAACCTGTTCGCCACCTCGCTGGGCGTCCCCGTCGACCTGGAGGAGGCCGTGCGCATCGGCTTCCACGGCGAGCAGAGGAAGCTGGATCTCGGGATGCTCAACGGCGAGCATTTCGCGGTGATGGCAGGGGCCGGGTTCGAGGCCGACATGATCGCCGACGCCGATCGGGAGGCCAAGGGGCGGCTCGGCCGGCTGGCCTACATCGGCGCGGCCGCGCGGCATCTCGGCGGCCCGCTGGTGCCGATGACCGTCACGATCGACGGCACGCGGTGGTTCGAGGGCGAGGCGAGCTGCCTGCTGCTCGGCAACATCGGCACGATCAGCGGTGGCATCGAGGCGTTCGACGACGCACGCCCTGACGACGGGTGGCTGGAGGTCGGCGTCTCCACCGCGCAGGGGCCGATCCAGTGGGCCAGGGTGCTCGGCCGGATGGCCGCCGGCCGGTCGGACGAGTCGCCGTTCGTCCGGATCACCCGGGCCAGGAAGGTGTCGGCGCGCTTCGGCGCGCCGCTGATGTACGAGCTGGACGGCGGTGACCGGGAGCAGACCACCGAACTCGACGTCTCCGTCGTGCCGGGTGCGCTCACCGTCTGCGTTCCCGCCGTCCGTGAGCCCGCCGACACCGCGGAACCCGGTGAGCCGGCCGGCGCGAGCAGGCGCGGCGACGAGGGAACCTGGACGGGGTGAGGCGTACGCGGGCAAGGGGCCGGTCCGGGACGGACCGGCCCCTTGCCGTGGGCCGATGTCAGCGGCGGCGCGGGCCGAGCGGTCCGGCCGCGGTGATGGCGGTCACGCCGGCCCGTGGCCACCGCGGGTGACCGGCGTGACGGTGGTCGCGGCCTGCGCGGTCCGCCGGGCGCCGGGGGTCAGTGGCGGCCGCGGACGAAGGGGACGATGAGCGCGGCGAGCAGGGCGAGGGCGGCGCTGCCGGCGATGGCGATGTTCACGCCGTCGCCCGGCCCGTAGACTCCGACGACGGAGGTGACCACCGCGACGCCCAGCGACGCGCCGACGTACCGCGCGGTGTTATTGGCCCCCGACCCCATGCCGGCCCGGTGGGAGGGCACGCTCTCGATCGCCAGGTGGGTGAGGGCGGCGTTCACCAGGCCCATGCCGATGCCCGACACCACGAACCCCACGGTCAGCTTCCACCAGGACCATTCGGTGGTGAAGCCCAGCAGCGCCAGTGTGCCCACCGCCGACAGGGCGAGGCCGGCCGAGAGCCGTGCCCGCGCGTGCGGGAGCACCCTGCGGGCCTGCAGTGCGGTGACGAACGACGCCCCCGACCAGATGGTGGAGACCGCGGCGGTGCCCAGCGGGGTCAGGCCGTGGCTGAGCTGGAGCAGGGCGGGCACGAAGGTCATCAGGCCGAGCAGCGCGAAGCCGGTGATGAGCGCGCCCGCGTTGGCCACCAGGAACAGGGGCCGGGTGAACAGGCGCAGGTCGAGCAGCGGCTCGCGCCGCCGGAGCTCGATGACGGCGAAGACGGCCAGCAGCACGACCCCGGTGCCGAGGGCCCAGAGCACCAGGGGCCGGTTCCAGCCGAGTCTGCCCTCGATCACCCCGGCGACCAGGGCGGCCAGGCCCAGGCTGAGCGTGACCACTCCGGGGACGTCCACCGGCCGCGGCCGGTCCGCGCGTGACTCCGGCAGGGACCGGTGGGAGATCACGGCCAGTGCGGCGGCGACCGCCGCGACCGCCCAGTAGACGGCGCGCCAGCTCGTCACCGTGGCCAGGGCTCCGGAGATCAGCGGTCCGGCGGCGATGCCGAGGCCGATCATCGAGCCGTACAGGCCGGTGGCCCGCACCCGTTCGGGGCCGGCGGGGAAGGCGTGCCCGATCATGCCCAGGCTGGCGGCCAGCACGGCGGCGCTCGCGAAGCCCTGGACGACGCGGGCCAGGACGAACACCGGCGTGCTGGGGGCGAACCCGGCGACGATGGCGCCGGCGCTGAGGACGGCGGTGCCCAGGACGAGGGTGCGCCTGCGGCCGTGGTCGTCGGCGACGGCGCCGGCCACCAGCAGGACCGCGGCCAGGCCGAGGGAGATGGCGTTGATGATCCAGGCCGGGCCGGTGGGCCCGGCGCCGAGGGCGCGTGCGGTCTGGGGGACGGTGACCACGGGGACGGTGTAGTTCAGCAGGGTCAGCAGGGGGGCGGCGGACAGCACCGCGAGCGTCGTACGAGTCTTCGCGGGCCGCGGGGGAGCGACGACGGGAGCGATGGTGGACACTGCGGGGGCCTTTCATCGGTTCAATGAATGAACCGACACTAGCACGCCTAGGTTCATTCAATGAACTAAGGTGGGGGCATGGCTCTGGGCAAGAACTACGAGGGGCAGCAGTGCGCACTGGCACGCGCGCTGGAACTGGTGGGCGAGCGCTGGACCCTGCTGGTCATGCGCGACGCCCTGTACGGGGTCCGCCGCTACGGCGACTTCCTCGCCCATCTCGACATCCCCCGTGCGGTGCTGTCGCAGCGGCTGCACGCGCTGGTGGAGGCCGGGCTGCTCACCCGGCACCGCTACCAGGAGGCGCCCCCGCGCGACGAGTACGTCCTCACCGAGGCCGGTCGCGCGCTGTGGACGCCGGTGTACACGCTGTCGCAGTGGGGCGAGCGGTACGCCGCCGACGGCGAGCCGATGCGGCTGTTCTTCCACCTGCCGTGCGACGCGCCGCTCGACATGAACGGGGCCTGCACGGCGTGCGGCCGGCACACCGAGCCCCAGGAGGTCGAGGTGCGCCCCGGGCCCGGCGTGCGGTTCGTCCGGGAGGACGCGGTCAGCGTCGCGATGCGCCGTCCGCACCGCCTCCTCGACCCCCTGCCCTGACCGCCACCCTCCGGCGGGTCCAGGGTTCTGACCGGTTCGAGCGGCGAGCCGCCTCGCCGGCTCCTGGCAGCGGCCGCGCAGCTGAGCACTCGGTGTTCCCGTGGCCCAGCCCGGCCCGGCCGGCGGCCGTTCCCCTGCCGGGCGGCTGGGCGAGTCGATTGCCGATGGGACGGGGTGCCCCGCCCGGCCGGCGTGCGCACTGCTTGATCAGGTCGCCGATGGCCGATTCGACGGGTGGCGGCCGCCGTGCGAGCGGCCGGTCCGGCGGCGGGCTCGTTAGACTGGCGCGGTCGTCCCAGGGGGAGGTGGCCGGTGGCCCGGTGGATCGAGGTCGGAGACCGGGCCTACGCCCGGCGGCACGCCGAGCTGGACCTCACCCTCGGCCTGGTGGTGGGCGAGCGTGCCTGCCTGGTGATCGACACCGGTGCGGACGAGGCGCAGGGCGCGGCGCATGCCGCCGCCATCCGCGAGCTGACCGACCTGCCCTGGTCGGTGGTGCTCACCCATGCCCACTTCGACCACTGCTTCGGTACGGCCGCCTTCGGCGAGTGCCCGGTGTGGGGGCATCCCGGCTGCCGGGCCGACCTGGCCGCGACGGCCGAGACCCAGCGGTCGGAATGGGCGGCGTACCACCGCGAGCGGGGCGACGAGGAAGCCGCGGCCCGGCTCACCGCCGCGCGCGTCGTGCTGCCCGGCCGGGCGGCCGAGGCGGCCACGGAGATCGACCTCGGCGGCCGGGTGGCGCGGCTGGTCCATCCGGGGCCGGGCCACACCGGTCACGACCTGGCCGTCCACGTGCCCGACAGCGCCCTGCTGTTCGCCGGTGACCTCGTCGAGCAGGGCGCGCCGCCGTCGTTCGGCGATGCCTTCCCCCTCGCTTGGCCGGCGGCGCTCGACCGGCTGCTCGCCCTCGGGCCCCGCACGGTCGTCCCTGGGCACGGCGAGCCGGTGGACGCGGCTTTCACCGCCGCGCAGCGGGCGGAACTGGCCGAGGTCGCCGAGCTGTGCCGGGCCGTGGCCGCGGGAACGCTCACCCGCGAGCAGGCCCTCGCCCGGTCGCCCTACCCCGAGAGCTTCAGCGGTGAAGCGCTCGACCGGGCCGCCGCGCGCACCTGACCCTGAGGCCGCGGCGCGACCGGATGCCGCGCCGTGCGGGCGTGGTCAGGCGGCCGGTGTGCCGCCTCCGGGGCGCGGGAAGCGGATCACGTTGCGGCCGGTGTACGCCTGGAGGTGGACGACGACCGCCTCCGGCCTGCTCTCGTGCATGGGCGCGCTCTCGTGCACGGGCGTGTGACGGTGCGCGGAACGGATGTCGCGTACCTTGTGCCGTGCGACGGACGCGGGCACGGCCGCGAGCCTTCTCATCTCAAGCCCCCCGGCGTGATTCTCTCGTTATCGAAGATGTCTACAGAGGTCGGCGTAAGACTATTGTAAAGATCTCCAGTATGGCGGCGAAGCCGGGGAGGGTGAGGTCAAGAGGGCCCGCGGTGACCACGACAAAGCGGTCACGGGGGGTCCGCCGTGACTAGGGCTCGGCGCGGCGCACCCGCCGGGGGCCGGCCGCAGGACGCCCTCGACCTCCGTGCCCGAGATCAGGTCGGTCCCGGTCGCGGCCACCCTCCTGCTGGGCGCCGGTGTGGTCGAGGGCGAACAGCCGGCTCACTCCGGCGCCGGGTCGCCGCGCCGGCTCCAGCCCGGGCGCGGCGGTGGCGGCGGGCAGTCCGGCCAGGCGTTCGGCGAGGGCCCGGGCGATGCGCACCGATGCCTGGCGGTACGCCGGGGACCACACGCGGTGACGAGGTTGACCCCGGCCTCGCGCATCAGGGCGATGTCCTCGTGCCAGACCTCCTCGGACCACTGCTCGGGGTTGTGGTCGCCGCCGCGGCACAGCCCGCGTACGCCCCTCGGACGGTCGATGGTCTCTCCCCGGTCTCCGGGCGCGGGCAGGCGCGTAATTCGTACGGTGCTCAAACTAAAGAGACCTCCGCGGTGCTGTCAACGGGCAGGACGCGCGGGGCGGAGGCGTTGACGTTTGTTCGTATAGTCGGCAAACTAATTCGCGTTCGACGTCCCCGGATCGCCCAGGAGTACAGCGATGCCGTACCGTCCCCCACTGGTCGCGCATGAGTACTTCAGCGCCGATCCCCCCGAGCTGCCGGTGCGCGCCCGGGGCGAGCAGGGGCTCTCGGCGCTGGTACGTGCCGAGGTGATGGCCACCGGCGGCGACACGGCCACGTTCAAGGTCTCCACCTCCGCGGAGGAGGTGCTGGTCGCCCAGGTCAGCGTGGCCGGCGAGGGCGTCATCCGCGTGCGGCTCGACGAGGACGCCGCGGCCCGCACCCGCTCGGCGCGCGCCATCGAGATGGTCCACCCTGGACGGTTCGCCGGCGCGCGGGTCACGGCCGGCGAGGGCAGGGTGGTGGTGCACGCCGGAACGGTGCGCGCCGAGATCACCCTGGACCCCTGGCACATCCGGTTCACCACCGCCGACGGCCGGCTGCTGACCGAGCAGGACCCCGGCCACGTGGACATCAGCGGCCGGCTGCGCACCCTGCCCTTCGGCCGCTCCCTGGTCGACGGCGTGACCGTGGCCTACCAGGAGAGCCTGACCGCCGCGGCCGACGAGCACTTCGCCGGGTTCGGCGAGAAGTTCACCCCGCTCGACAAGCGCGGCCAGCGCCCGCTGATGTGGAACTTCGACGCCTTCGGCGCCGAGTCCGACCGCTCGTACAAGAACGTCCCCTTCTTCATCTCCAGCCGCGGGTACGGCCTGCTGGTGGACAGCGGCATGCCGGTGGAGTTCGACGTGTGCCGCGCCACGCACAGCTGCGTCGAGATCGTCGTCCCGGACGACCTGATCGACTACTACCTGATCGCCGGGCCCACCGTGCCGGAGGTCCTGACCCGGTACGACGCGCTCACCTGCGCGCCCGCCTTGCCGCCCAAGTGGGCGTTCGGCACCTGGATCTCCTCGGGCTTCTTCAAGGACAGCCAGGAGCGGGTGCTGGAGCGGGCCAGGAAGATCCGCGACCGGGGCATCCCCTGCGACGTGCTGCACCTGGACTGCTACTGGCAGGCCGAGGGCCACTGGTCGGACCTGCGCTGGGACCCCGAGACCTTCCCCGACCCGGCCGGCATGCTCGCCACCCTGCGCGAACAGGGCTTTCAGACCTGCCTGTGGATGAACCCGTACGTGTCCCACCTCAGCCCGGCCTTCACCGAGGGCTCCGCCAAGGGGTACCTCCTGACGGACCGGGACGGCGAGGCCTACGTCGCCGACTCCTGGCACGGCTCCTTCCCGGCGTGCGGCATCATCGACCTCACCAACCCCGAGGCCGTGCAGTGGTTCACCGGCCTGCTGCGCGACCTGCTGCGCCAGGGGGTCGCGGTGTTCAAGACCGACTTCGCCGAGGGCGTGCCGGCCGACGCGGTCGCCTCCAACGGCATGACCGGCACCGAACTGCACAACGTCTACGCGCTGCTGTTCAACGACGTCGTCTCCGCGGTCACCCGAGAGGTGAACGGGCACGGCATGGTGTGGGCGCGCTCGTCGTTCCTCGGCGGGCAGCGGCACGCGGCGCAGTGGGGCGGCGACACCTACACCTCCTACCCCGCCATGGGCAGCACCCTGCGCGGCGGGCTGTCGCACGGCCTGTCCGGCATCCCGTTCTGGAGCCACGACGCCGGCGGCTTCACCGGCACCCCCACCGACGACCTGTACGTCCGGTGGGCGCAGTTCGGCGCGCTGTCGCCGCTGGTGCGCTTCCACGGCACCACCAGCCGCGAGCCGTGGGAGTTCCCGGCTGTGGAGCACCTGGCGGTCGAGGCGATCAGGCTGCGCTACCGGCTGATGCCCTACATCTACTCCGCGGCCGTCGAGGCCGCGCGCACCGGCGCCCCGATGATGCGGGCCCTGGTCGTCGACCACCCCGGCGACCCGGTGGCCTGGCAGGCCGATTTGGAGTACCTCCTCGGGCCCGACCTGCTCGTCGCCCCGATGACCGCTCCCGAGGGCACCCGCCAGGTGTACCTGCCCGAGGGGGAGTGGATCGACTACTGGACCTACGAGACCCACCAGGGCGGCCGGTACATCACGGTCACCCAGCCGCTGGAGCGCATCCCGCTGTTCGTCCGGCGCGGCGCGCTCATCCCGGTGACCGAGGTGCGCGACACGGTCGGCGACGGCCCGTTCACCGACGTCACGCTCATCGCCTACGGCGGCGGGACGGGCGGCACCACCATCAGGGACGTCGACGGTGACACGACGGTCACCGCCACCCAGGAGGGCGACGAACTGCGCGTCAGCGTCGCCGGTCCGCTACAGATCACCAACGTCGAAATCGCCCCCGTCGCCGGCGCCCCCGCCAGGGTCGTCGTCGGCTAGCAGTTACGGAGAAACACCATGTCCAAGGCAGGGATCGTCGCCGCGCTCGCCGCGGCGGCGCTGGCACTGGCCGCGTGCGGCTCAACGGAGACACCGGACACGGGCGGCGGGGGCGGCTCGGCCGGTGCGGCCCGCACCCTCACGCTGTGGCACTACGAGGGCGCCAACAGCGCCATGGGCGTCGCCTGGGCCGAGGCGATCAAGCAGTTCGAGGCGAGCCACCCGAACGTCACGGTGAAGTTCGAGGAGAAGGGCTTCGAGCAGATCCAGAAGACCGCGAGCATGGTCCTCGGATCCGACCAGGCCCCCGACATCATGGAGTACAACAAGGGCAACGCCACCGCCGGCCTGCTGTCCAAGCAGGGGCTGCTCACCGACCTGAGCGAGGAGACGGCGAAGCGCGGGTGGGACAAGCTGCTCAGCCCGAGCCTGCAGACCACCGCGCGGTACGACGATCGGGGCATCATGGGCTCGGGCAAGTGGTTCGGCATCCCGAACTACGCCGAGTACGTGATGGTCTACTACAACAAGGACGCCTTCGAGAAGCAGGGCATCGCGGTGCCCACGACCTTCGAGGAGTTCACCGCCGCGCTGGACACGTTCGTCAAGGCCGGCATCACCCCGATCAGCGTCGGCGGCGCCGAGTACCCCGCCCAGCAGATCATGTACCAGCTCGCGCTCAGCAAGGCGCAGCGCCCCTGGGTGGACGCCTTCCAGCTCTACAAGGGCAAGGTGGACTTCCACGGCCCCGAGTGGACCTACGGCGCCACCACCTTCGCCGACTGGGTGAAGAAGGGGTACATCGCCAAGGACTCGGCGGGGATCAAGGCCGAGGACATGGGCCTCGCCTTCATGTCCGGCAAGTTCCCGATCATGATCTCCGGGAGCTGGTGGTACGGCCGGGTGGCCACCGAGTCCAAGGGCTTCAAATGGGGCAGCTTCCTGTGGCCGGGCAACCAGATGAGCGCCGGCTCCAGCGGCAACCTGTGGGTCGTGCCGGAGAAGTCGAAGAACAAGGACCTGGCCTACGACTTCATCGACATCACCATGAAGAAGGACATCCAGAACAAGCTCGGCAACGCGGGCGGCGTGCCGGTCGCGGCCGACCCCACGTCGATCACCGATGAGAAGAACAAAGAGCTGATCGAGAACTTCAACAAGCTCTCCACCCAGGACGGCCTGGCGTTCTACCCCGACTGGCCGGCGCCCGGTTACTACGACGTGATGGTGGCCGGCGTCCAGGAGCTGATCAACGGCGGCAAGACCCCCGCCCAGGTGCTCGACGAGCTGGCCCAGCCGTACAACGACAACCTCGCCGACATCGGCGGCTGACCGATGGCCGTGCACGCTCCGGCCGCGCGGGCCGGCCAGGCCCGCGCGCCCGAGTCCGTCCGGCGGCCGCGCGCCGGCGCCGGGTACTGGGTCTACCTGGTGCCCGGCGCGGTGCTCCTGTTCGCCGTCATCGTCGTGCCGTTCCTGATGAACATCGGGGCGAGCTTCACCCGGTGGAGCGGCGTCGGCACGCCGAAGTGGATCGGGTTCGACAACTACCGGCGGCTGCTGGGGGACGCGACCTTCTGGTCGTCCTTCCAGCACAACGTCGCCCTGATCGTCGCCATGGCGATCGTGCCCACGCTGCTCGGCCTGCTGCTGGCCGCCGCGCTGTTCGACTACATCGGCCGGCGGTTCGGCACCCGCACGGCGAGCGCCCTGCGCGCGGCGTACTACCTGCCGCAGGTGCTCCCCGTCGCCGTCGCGGGCGTGGTGTGGGGCTGGATGCTCCACCCGTCCTACGGCGCGCTGAACCAGGTGCTCGAAGCCGTCGGCCTGGGCTCGCTCGCCGAGAACTGGCTGGGCGACCCGGACGTCGCGCTCGCCTCGGTAATGGCGATCATGGTCTGGTTCCAGCTCGGCTACCCGGTCGTGATCTTCATGGCCGGCCTGCAGCGGGTGGACCCCGCGCTGTACGAGGCCGCGGAGATCGACGGCGCCTCCTGGTGGCGGCGGTTCTGGCACATCACCGTGCCGCAGATCAGGCCCGAGACGTTCGTCGTCCTGCTGACCTGCACCATCGCCGCGCTCAAGGTCTTCGGCCCGATCTTCGTGCTCACCCGGGGCGGCCCCGGCAAGGCCACGATCGTCCCGTCCTACTTCAGCTACCAGAACTTCTTCGAGAAGGCGAACGTCGGCTACGGCTCGGCGATCGCCACCGTACTCGCGATCATCATCGTGGTCGTGACCTTCCTGTTCCTGCGCGTCCAGGAGCGCGAGTCGTGACCATGCAAGAAACGCCCGGTGACGGCGCCGCCGGCGGCCGGGCGGAGGGGACCACAGTGCCGGAGCCCACGCCATGACCTCCCTTTCGGTACGCCGCGCCCGCTCGGCACAGCAGGCCGGCCACGCCCGGGGCCGGCTCCCCGGCGCCGGGCCGGGCAGATGGGCGGTGCTGGCCGCGCTGGTCGTGCTCGCCGTGGTGATGCTGCTGCCGTTCGCCATCGTCGCGCTGAACGCGGTCAAGTCCCCGGCGGAGTACTCCGCGGGCGGCCCGCTCGCCCTGCCGCACGGCATCTACCTCGACGGCATCGTGGAGTTCTGGAACCGGGTGGACTTCGGCCGCAAGCTGCTCAACAGCCTGCTGGTCAGCGCGGCAGTGGCGGTGCTCGCCGTGGTGCTGTCGGTGCTCAACGCCTACGCCCTCGGCGTCGGGCGGGTGCGGGGACGGCTGTGGATCCTCGTGCTGTTCCTGGTCGCCAACACCCTCCCGCAGGAGGCGCTGGCCTACCCGCTCTACTACATCGCCAAGGCCGTCGGGCTGTACGACAGCCGGCTCGCGCTGATCATCATCTTCACCGTCGTGCAGGGGGCCTTCGGCACCTACCTGCTGTCGGCCGTGCTCGGCAACTTCCCCAAAGAGATCATCGAGGCGGCCGAGATGGACGGGGCGAGCCGGTGGCGCATCCTGTGGCGGATCGTCGTGCCGATCAGCCGTCCCACGCTGAACGTCCTGATGATCTTCTTCTTCATCTGGACCTGGAACGAGTTCTTCCTGCCGCTGATCTTCCTGATCTCCAACGACAACCAGACCGTGCCGGTGGTGCTGGGCGTGCTGCAGGGCGAGAGGATGATGGACGCCACCATGTCCAGCGCCTCGGCCCTGCTCGGCATCATCCCGGCCGTCGCGTTCTTCCTGATCTTCCAGCGCACTCTGACCCGCGGCGTGACCGTCGGCGCGGTCAAGTGACCCGTCGCGGCGCTCGCGCGTCCCAAGATCCGCCGGGGGCCGGTTCCACGCCCGGCCCCTGGCCCCCGCGCTGCCCGCCGTCCCACCGCCTTGCACCTCCGGCCGGAGCACCGGCCGGCCGCGGAGCACCGCACATCGCGTTGACCACCTGACCTGGAGGCGCCATGTCCCCCCGGCGACCGTTACTCGCCGCGGCCGTCTTAGGCCTGCTGACCACCCTGCTCGCGCCCCCCGCGGCGGCGGCCGACAACCCGCCGTTCCGAGATCCGGGCCGCCCGCTGGAGGAGCGCGTCGGCGACCTGCTCGGCCGGCTCACCCTGGACGAGAAGATCTCCCTGCTGCACCAGTCGCAGGCCGCCATTCCGCGCCTCGGCGTGCCGTACCACAAGAACGGCACCGAGGCCCTGCACGGCGTCGCCTGGTCCAACGACGACGCGAACGGCTGGGCGCAGACCTTCGCGGAGGGCACCGTCTTCCCGCAGGCCGTCGGCCTGGCCAGCACCTGGGACCCCGCGCTGATCAAGAAGGTCGGCGCCGCGGTCGGCGACGAGGTGCGCGGCTACAACGCGGCCGACCCGGTGGCCTGGGGCACCCAGGTGTGGGCGCCCGTGGTCAACCTGCTGCGCGACCCGCGCTGGGGACGCAACGAGGAGGGCTACTCCGAGGACCCGCTGCTGACCGGCGCGATCTCCGTCGCCTACGGCAAGGGCCTGTCCGGGGACGACCCGCTGTATCTCAAGACCGCCCCCGTCCTGAAGCACTACCTGGCCAACAACAACGAGTACCAGCGCAGCCTGACCTCCTCCAACCTCCCGCCCCGGGTGAAGCACGAGTACGACGAGGCGGCCTTCAAACCGGCCATCACCGCCGACGCGGCCACCGGCGTGATGGGCTCCTACAACCTGGTCAACGGGCGGCCCAACACCGTCAACCCCGACCTCGGCGGCCTGGTGCGCGGCTGGACCGGCAAGACGCTGTACAACGTCAGCGACGCCTGGGCGCCGCACGCGCTCACCGATCCCGAGCACTACTTCGACAACGAGACCGAGGCGTTCGCCGCCACCCTCAAGGCGGGCATCGACAGCTTCACCGTCGACGACAACAAGCCCGCGACGATGACCGCGCTCATCAAGGACGGGCTCGCCAAGGGCCTGCTCGCCGAGTCCGACATCGACCGGTCCGTGCGCAACGCCCTGACCATCCGGTTCCGCCTCGGGCAGTTCGACCCCGGCGGCGGCCCGTACGGAAAGATCACCAAGGACGTGGTCGACAGCCCCGCCCACCGGGCGCTCAACCGCGAGACCGCCGGCAAGGCCATGGTGCTGCTGAAGAACGCAGGGACCCTGCCGCTCGACCCGAGGCGCACCAGGAACGTCGCCGTCATCGGGCCGCTGCACGACACCCTGCTCAGCGACTGGTACGGCGGCAAGATGCCCTACAAGGTCACCCCGCTGGCCGGCATCAAGGCACGGCTCGGCGCGGGCGCCACCGTGACCGGCACCGACGCCTCGGACCGCGTCGCCCTCAAGGACGTCGCCAGCGGCAGGTACGTCACCGTCGCCACCACCACCGACCCGGTCACGGCCACCGCCACCACCCAGGCCGCGGCGTCGAAGTTCGACCTCACCGACTGGACCGACGGGGTCTCAACCCTGCGCGACGCCGGAACCGGCAAACTGCTCACCGGCAACTGGGGCACCTTCCTCGCCAACTCCGACACCCCCAGCGGCTGGTTCGTCCAGCAGCAGTTCAAGCTGGAGCGGCAGGCCGACGGCACCTACCTCATCCAGTACGCCGGTTATGAGACCAACGAGAGCTGGTGGGGCATCCCCGAGCACTACGTGACCGTCGGCGCCGACGGCACGCTCGGCATGGGCGCCAAGGCCGACGCCGCCCGCTTCGCCAAGGAGATCGTCACCAGCGGCGCCAAGGCCGCCGCCGACCGGGCCAGGGCCGCCGACGCCGCCGTGGTCGTGGTCGGCAGCGACCCGTTCGTCGCGGGCCGGGAGAACCACGACCGCACCGGGCTCGCCCTCGGCGAGAGCCAGCAGGACCTCATCGCCGCCGTCACCAAGGCCAACCCCAACACCGTGGTCGTGCTGGAGGACAGCTACCCGACCACCATGCCCAAGGCGCAGGACAAGGCCGGCGCACTGCTGTGGACCACGCACGCGGGCGCCGAGACCGGCAACGCCCTCGCCGACGTGATCTTCGGCGACGTCAACCCGGCCGGGCGGCTCACCCAGACCTGGTACAAGTCCGAGGATGGCCTGCCGAGCATCCTGGACTACGACATCACCAAGACGGGACACACCTACCTGTACTACAAGGGCTCGCCGCTGTACTCCTTCGGCCACGGGCTGAGCTACACGACCTTCGCCTACCAGGGCCTCACCCTGAACTCCCGCACCGTGCGGCCCGACGGGACCGTCACGGCGACCGTCAAGGTCACCAACACCGGCAGGCGGGCCGGTGACGAGGTCGTCCAGCTCTACACCCACCAGCGCACCTCACGGGTGACCCAGCCGGTCAAGCAGTTGCGCGCCTTCCAGCGCGTCCACCTCGCCCCCGGCCAGACCAAGGCCGTCACCCTGTCCTTCAAGGCCGCCGACCTGGCCCTGTGGGACGTGACCCGGAACACGTGGGCCGTGGAGAAGTCGGCGCACGACGTCATGGTCGGCAGTTCCTCGACCGCTGTGCGCCAGCGCACCACGCTCGACGTCCAGGGGGAGAAGATCCCGCCGCGTGACCTGTACAAGGCCACCCGGGCCGCGGACTTCGACGACTACGCGGGTGTCGAACTGGTCGACGAGACCAAGGCGGCCGGCGACGCGGTCGGCCGGACCGGCGCGGGTGACTGGATCGCCTTCAAGGACGCCGACCTGCGTACCGGCGCCACCGGCATCACCGCCGGCGTCGCCGCCACCGCACCGGGCAAGATCGAGGTCCGCCTCGGCTCGCCCACCGGCAAGGTGCTCGGCACCCTCCAGGTGCCGTCCACCGGCGGCGTCTACACCTACACCACCGTCACCGCACCCCTCGCCAAGACGGGCGGCGTCCGCGACCTCTACCTGACCTTCACCGGCGACCTGCGCCTCAAAGACCTCACCCTCACCCGACCCTGACCCCACCCCGGGTCGCCCGAGCCCTCGGCGCGGGCGACCCGGGGTGGGCCCATCTCGACTCCGGACCCACCGGTCACGCGTGTTCATGACCGCCTCGGCGCCGGGTGGGCGGGCTCAGTGCCTCAGGCTGCAGGGGCCTTGTGCAGGGTCTTGCGGTGGGCGCGGTTCACGGCGATCAGGCGATCGAGCGAGTCGCGGGTGCGGACGAGCTCGGCGATGTGCTCGGTGAGCCGGTCGCGTTCCTGCACCATGCGCTCCATCGCGGCGTCGGAGGTCTCCGCGCTCGGCGCGTCGACGCACGGCATCACCTCCAGGATCGTGCGGCTGGACAGGCCCGCCGCGTACATCCGCTGGATGAACCCGACCCGCTCGACGTCGCGGTCGGTGTAGTGCCGCTGGCCGCTGGTGCTGCGGGTGCTGGTGAGCAGCCCCTGCTCCTCGTAGTAGCGCAGCGACCGGACGCTGACCCCGGCCCGTGCCGCGAGCTCCCCGATGCGCATCCCGTCCTCCGGTCGTGATTTCGCGGCAAACCCTTGCCTCTGACGTCAGTGTCAGGTTTTAGCGTACTGCCGTGCCCGAGTTCCGGGCACCGCGCAGCACCAAGGAGTTCTGACATGACGACCTTGTTGGACGGTTACCGGCTCGGCGGCATGACCCTGCCCAACCGCGTGGTGATGGCCCCGATGACCCGGGTCCGGGCCGCCGCCGGCGGTCTGGCGACCCCCTCGATGGCCGCCTACTACGCCCAGCGGGCGACCGCCGGGCTCATCGTGACCGAGGGGGTGCAACCGAGCCTGATCGGGCAGTCCAACCCGGGCACGCCGGGACTGCACACCGACGAGCAGGTGGCCGCCTGGCGCCCGGTGACCGCCGCCGTGCACGCCAACGGCGGACGCGCATTCGCCCAGATCATGCACGGCGGGCGGGTCTCGCATCCCGCCACCACCGGCTTGCGGCCGATCGGCCCCTCGGCCGTCCCCGCCACCGGTGAGGTGTTCACCCCGGACGGGCCCCGGCCCGCGCCGACCCCGCGCGCCCTGGAGACCGCCGAGGTGCCCGAGCACGCCCGCTCGTACGCCGAGGCCGCCCGCCGCGCCATCGACGCCGGCTTCGACGGCGTGGAACTGCACGGCGCCAACGGGTACCTGATCTCGCAGTTCCTCTCCTCCAACGCCAACCTGCGCACCGACCGGTACGGCGGCTCGGTGACCAACCGCATCCGGTTCGCCGTCGAGGCGGCGGCGATGACCGCCGAGGCCGTCGGCGCGGCCAGGACCGGCATCCGCCTCTCCCCGGGCGGGCCGTTCTGGGGCATCGAGGAGACCGACATCCCCGAGCTCTACACCGCGCTGCTGGCCGAGCTGGCGCGGCTCAACCTGGCGTACGTCCATCTGGAGGCGACCACCGACGAGGAGGTGCTGGTGGCCCTGCGCCGTGCGTGGCCGGGCACCCTCATCATGAACCCGGTGCTCCCGCTGGGTCCCAAGCGGACCGGCCGGAGCGAGGCCGACCACTGGCTCGCGCTCGGGGCCGATCTGATCAGCTTCGGCCGTGCCTACATCGCCAACCCCGACCTGGTCGAGCGCCTGCGCACCGGCCTCCCGCTCGTCCCCGCCGACGAGGCCACCTACTTCCAGGGCGGCGACACCGGCTACCTGACCTACCCCACCTACCAGCACACAGCCTGACCGCGACCCCGGCGAGGGCCACGAACGGACGTCGTCCGACGGTCCCGGCGCCTTCGGCGATGTCCGCTCGACAGGAGGACCCCGGTGGCGGTCAAGCGGCGTACAGCACCTCGGCCTCCCCGAGCACCTCGTCACGGATGGCCCAGTGCAGGGCATCCTTCGACACCAGGTCGACCGAGTGACCTAGCAGAGCTTCCAATTCGGTGTGGAGCCCGAAGAAGGCCAGCCCTCTGATGGCGTGGAAGCCGCGCACGTAGAGCAGGTCGACATCACTGTCCCGCCTCGCCTCGCCCCGAGCCGTGGATCCGAAGACCATGAGCTCGACCACGCCGTATCCGGCGCACAACTCCGCGATGGCGGGACGCAGCCGGTCGAGCTCCTCCATCGTCATGCGGCCATCCTGCCGAAGCCCACTCAGGCGTTCACGGCCTTGACATGTTCTGTCGGTGGGGATGGGGCGCCTGGCGCTCGTCGCGGGGCCGCAGTTCGGAGGCGGGTGCTGAGCCGTCTTGGCCGGCTGCAGGGCTCGCGAGAGTGCACCAGACGATCTTTCCGCCGGTGGTGGGCACCTGAATCCCCACCTAGGCGCATCGGGTTCTCCGCCAGCGCGGTTGCCATGGTGGAGACGTCCAAGTTCCGCCCCTCGTGTGGGACTCCAAGGTGCCGCTCGGTGCCGTGGTCATCTGTGCTGATGGCGAGTGGCGGGCGTTCCTGAGCGGTGTCAAAGGCGCGTCGTTCGACGGGTGAGCGCGGAGTTCAGTCCGCGGTTTCAGCCGGGGGGTGCCTGAGGGTGTAAGAGAAGGTGTTTGGCGGCGGTGAACTCCTCGTCGGTGAGGACGCCGGAGCGGTGCAGCTCGCCGAGCTCGGTGAGGCGGCGGATGAGCGTGTCGTGGCTTTCGAGCTCGGCCACCCGGCGCAGCAGGGCATCGTGGTCGCCGGACGGGGGCGCGGTCAGGGCGGACGGCTCCTGGTCTTTGGGCAGGCGGGCCAGCACGGCGGCGGCGACCAGGGCCGTGGTGCCGCCATAGCGTTGCACGCCCCACGACAGGCAGTGCGGGTCCTGCTCGGGCTTCTTGACCGGGGTCCGGCCCTTCAGGTGGAAGCGGAGCCGGCCGTAGCCGACGCCGGACTGCGGTGCCCACTCGACCCCGGACAGCTCGGCGAGCAGCAACGTCTGCGGCCCGGCCGCCTCCTTGGCCGAGCTGGCGAACAGGGTCCACTCCAGATGGACGCGCTCACCGTCGAAGCTGACCGAGCCGTCGCCGGCGTGGGCCGAGACCGGCACGGCGGGGCCGGGCAGCAGATAGCGTTCGGAGGGGCCGGTCGGCACCTGTTCGAGCAGGAGACTCGTGCGCACCTCCTCCGCGAGGTATTCAGCGGCGCCGGCACGTTCTCTCGGGATGGTCAGCCGGTAGGGGTCGACGGCGCCGAGGAGCCGTCCGGCGACCACGTCGGTCAGCGGGTCGGCGCCCTGCCGTAGCCGGACCTGCAGGCCGCCGCCCTTGCGGGACGACTCGAACGACACCCCGGCGATCGCCGCGAGGGGGATGGTCACCTCACCGAGCACCCTGCGCAGCTCGTGCACGCCCTTGTCCCCACCCGGGGCGATGCGAAGCGTCTCACCGTCGAACGTCCACGAGCCGTCCGGCACCAAGATCTCGGCCATCCTCTCACCATAAGGCGTTTCGGCGGGCCGTGGCGGGGCTGTACGAGGCGACCGGGGACGGTTTCTCGTGGTGCCGCCCCTCCGGGCATGGACGTCAGGGGCGGCTGGGCCGCTACCGGATCGGTCTGCGGTGCTCCGGCCTTCAGGCCGGGGAGCTGCGTCAATTCGGGCCGAACCGGACGAGGGTCGTCGCGGCGTCCTTCTCGGGGACGTCGGCCAGCGTGCGCCTGATCTTCCCGTGGAAGTCCAGGACGACGTACTTCTTGTCGGCTTTGCGCCGGTCGTAGACGAGCAGGTGGTTCTCGTCCCACCAGCCCTGGACCGACAGGTCGTCCCAGGCGGGGATGGTGGCCGTCCGATTGCCCGAGCCGAGGTTCCACACGCAGATGGCGGTGGTGGTCGGCTCGGACGCCGGGCAGTAGGTGAAGAAGGAGGTGCCGGAGGGGGAGAAGACGCCCGGGCCGGGGATTCGCCCGACCCAGGGGAGGGTGCGCACGACGTTGCCCTTCATGTCGCGAAAACGCATCCCGTAGCGCGGCTTGCTCCCGGTCTCGTACGCGCCGACGATGTAGGCGCCGTCCGGGCTCCAGTCGAAGTCGCCGGCTCCGTCCTGCCGGTCGTCGGTCATCACGACGGTGGCCTTGCGGGTGGTGACGTCGACCACGACGAACCCCCCGGGGTACTGCGTCTTCTTGTCGGCCCTGCGCTGGTAGAAGGTGAGCAGGTACCGCTTGCCGTCCCGGCTCCAGACGCCCGAGAGCCCGCGCAGCGGCCGATCGAGGGTGTCCACCGAGAACCGCTCGCCGGTCCTGCGGTTGTGGAACACGACACTGTCGTGGCCGGACGAGGAGAACGTGAGCCGGGGGTTCACCGCCACCCAGGTGCCGTCGGGGGAGACGGCCGGGTCGCCGGAGGCCGCGTTCTCCGCGATCTTGCCGAAGGTGTCGGCGCCGGCGTCGCGGGCGTAGGTCTCGAACCGCTCGCCGTCGTGGTCCTGGATGAAGTAGGCGTTGAGCCGGTACGGGTCGGCCGGGTTCTCGTGCAGCCGGATCCCCGAGCCGGGGAGAGTGAGGTCCGTGGTCGGCGGCGCCGGTGGGCTGGGGGAGGCCGGGATGACCGCGGCCGACGGGGTGGGGGCCGGTGCCGGAGCCGGGCGGGCCACCGGGGTGGGCGTCGCGCGGGGCGTCAGCGCGTACACGGTGCCGCCGGAGGCGAACGCGATGGCGACGGCGCCGGCGACCAGCGCCAGGACTCGCCGGCGTCCACCGGCGGGCTTCGGCGGCGGTGGCGGGACGTCGGCCGGATGCGGAGGCGGGAGCTCCACCGGGGTTCCCGGGTCCGGAGGCGGCGGCGCGGCCTGTCCGGCGCGCGGGCCGGGGGCCGGTGCGGGCGTGGCGTCGGGTGGGCGGGGCGCGGCGGCGGTGAGTTCGAGCGTTCCCAGCATCTGCGCGTGGCCGACCAGGCGAAGCAGGGCCTCGCCGGAGGTGGGGCGGCGGGCAGGGTCCTTGGACAGGCACTCGGCGACCAGGCTGAGCAGGTCTCCGTCCAGGACGCTCAGGTCGGGCTCTCCGCGCATGATCTTGTTGATCGTGGCCGGCATGCCGCCGGCGTCGAAGGGGGCGCGCCCGGACGCGGCGAACAGCATGGTCGCGCCCCAGGCGAACATGTCGGAGGCCGGTCCGGCCGCAGCGCCGTCCAGTTGCTCCGGGGTGAGGTACGCGAGGCCGTCGAGCGATCGGGTGGTGCCGCTCATCCCGGCGTCCAGGACCTCGGCGACGCCGAAGTCGATCACTCGCGGCCCGCCCGGGCCGAGCAGCACGCCGCGAGGGCCGAAGGCCCGGTGGGCGAGGCCGGCCTGGTGGCCGGCGACGAGCGCGGTCATGGTGCCGATGGCGAGCCGGTGCAGGGCGGTGCCGTACAGCGGGCCGTCCTGTTCGACGACCTGCCGCAGCGTGGGCCCGGCGATGTACTCGCTCACGACGTACGGCCGCTCGCCCGCCATGCCCGTCTCGATCACCTGGGCCGTGCAGAACGCCGACACGTGCTGCAGTTCGTTCACCTTGGCCAGGAACCGGTCGGCGCCGGCCAGGCCCTCGTGCAGCAGCTTGATCGCGACCTGCTCTTCGTCCGGTCCCTGGGCGAGATAGACCGTGCTCACGGCGCCCGCGCCGAGCCTGCCGAGGAGGTGGTACCGGCCTAACTCGCTCGGATCATCCGTGAGCAGGGGCGAAGCCTGCGGCATCTCGGGATTCTCCTTCGGGAGGTTCCGTCGGTCGATCGTCCATTATGCGGACGGAAAGCGCCGGCGGTAGGGGATGTCGCTGCTTTCGCCGGGTTTTTCAGCCTCGCGCGGCCGGGTCCCCGATGGGGTGGGAGTGCCGGGCCGGATGGAGAGCGCCGGCCGAGGTCAAGGCTGTGTCCGGAAATGACCGGCTTGGCAGCATTCATAGTGCTTTTCGGGTACTTCGGGAGAAAGGCGACTCGGAAGGAAGATCATGGCTAGATGCGAAGTATGCGGCAATGACTATGAGATGAGCTTCGAGATCCACGCCAAAGGCGGCGTGCACACCTACGACTGCTTCGAGTGCGCCATCCAGGGCATGGCACCGATGTGCGAGCACTGCGGCTGCCGCATCATCGGGCACGGCGTCGACGCCGGCGGCCACTGGTACTGCTGCGCCCACTGCGCGCGCCAGAAGGGCGTCAAGGACCTGGTCGACCACGTCGCAGCGGCCTCCCGCTGAGGCCGGCGACACGCGAACGCCGCGGGCCCGCCCGGCGTCGGCAGGCGGGCCCGGCGCATCCGGCCCGTGGGCTCGCCGGTTCAGGTGCGTGCGCCCTCCGCTGTCCGGTACGCCAGGCCCGCCGGTCGCGGCGGCGCCCGGCACGGGCGTTCACCGGGAGCCGGCCACGCGCAGGGCGCCGGTGAGGTCGGGGACCTTGGTGTCCCGGTCGCCGACCGGAGCCAGGCCGAGCCCTCGCTCGATCGTCGCCAGGATGGACGTGGTGTCGTACACGGTGTGGTCCACGCCGGAGCGCCGCAGCGACGTGCCGAGGATCAGGGCGGGGACGCGCGTCCCCGGGCCGAACGCGTCGTGCGCGCCCCGGGTCGGGCTGCCCGCGCCGGGGGGCGGCACATGGTCCCACTGGCCGCCGAACTCGTCGTAGGTGACCACCACCAGGGTGTCATCGGCCTGCGGCCCGCTCGTGACGGTCCTGAGCAGGTCGACCAGATGGTCGCTGCCGTCCGGTTCGCTCGCGTACCCGGGGTGCTCGTTCTCGGCGCCGTACGGCTTGACGAAGGCGACCGTGGGAAGCGTGCCCTTCCTCGCCGCCGTGACGAACGCCGTCTCGTCCTTCAGGTGCGCGCGGCCGGGTGTGCCCGGCGCGTAGGCCGCGAAGTAGGCGAACGGCTGGTGGTGGTACTGGAACAACGGCCCCGGCCGGCCCGCCTCGGCGTCGGCCCAGCCGCCTGAGTACCACGCCCAGTCGATGCCCTTGGCGGTCAGCCGGTCGCCGATGGTGGGGTGCTTCGCGGAGATGAGCGGCAGCCGCGGGCCGTCCCCCTGCGGCGCGGCGCCCGGCTGGATGGTGTTGACCGCATAGTCGCCACAGGCCACGGCCGGGTTGGCCGCAGGGCCGCAGGCCTGGGTGAGCTGCGCGTCCTTGACCGGGGTGGCCGGCCGGTACAGCGGGTAGCCTGCGGCCGGGAAGCCCGCGGCGTCGACCACCGAGTGCAGCCCCTCGTGCGGCCCGCCGGGGCCCGCGCTGGTGTCCACCGGCGCCCGGCCGGCGATGAGCCACTGGTGGTTGAGGAACGAGCCGCCGAACGCGCCCTGGAAGAATCGGTCGGCGATCACGTACTTGGGCGCGCCGGCCGAGTGCAGGTATGTCCAGATGGGCAGTCGGCGGGTGTCGTAGACGCCCATGGTCAGGCCGGCGGCGTCGCCGCCGGTGACGTAACGGTCCTGCCTGCCGCCGTGGATCTGGTACTGCTCCTGGTAGAAGCGGTGCACCAGGTCGCGGGTGCAGCCCCCGGGCCGGGCGCCGGTGACGCCCCTGCGTACCCCGGTGGCGGGTGCGGGGGCGCCGGGCGCGGGGCAGGTGCGGTCCAGCGGGCGGAGGTGGTCGTCGATGGTGAACGGCCGGTTGGCGAAGTGGCTCGCGGGCAGGCCGTGCGCGGCGTCCCGGCAGGTGACCGGCAGCGGGGGAGAGGTGAGGTTGACGTCGTTCTGCGGCAGGCAGGCGTAGGGGGTGCCGTCCTGGGCGACCTGCCGGGCACGGGTGGCGGCCCCGCCGAGGCCGTCCACCCGATCGCCGCCGACCGGCCCCCAGCGGCCGTAGAGGTTGTCGAAGCTGTGGTTCTCCTCGTAGATGACGACCAGGTGGCGGTAGCGGCCGATCACCCGCGGCCCGCCGCCGGCCCGGGGCGCCTCCGCGACCGGGCCGGCGTCCGCCCGGCCCCCGGTGGCCGCGGCCAGGCATCCCGGCGGGGTCAGCGCCAGCGGCAGGGCGCACGTGAGCGCGACCCGGAGTGTCCTCCGGCGCGCTCCGCGGGGGAGCGTTCTTCTCCTCGTTGCTCGCACCCGCCCATCCTCACCCCTTGACCGCGCCGATGATGACACCCTTGGTGAAGTGTCGCTGCACGAACGGATAGATCAGCAGCACCGGGATCAGCGCGATCGTCACGATCGACATCTGGATGGCCAGGCTCGGCGGCAGCGGCCGCCCGGCGATGGTGTCGCTGGCCTGGCCGACGACCAGTGACTGCCCCTGCAGGACGTACTGCCGCAGGACCACCTGGAGCGGCCATTTGGCGCTGTCGTTGAGGTAGAGCACGGCGTTGAAGAACGCGTTCCAGTAGCCGACCGCGTAGAACAGGCCGATCACCGCGACGACGCCCTTGGAGACCGGCAGCACGATGCGCCACAGGATGCGGAACTCGCCGGCCCCGTCGACCCGGGCGCTGTCGATCATCTCGCCGGGGATGTTCATGAAGAACGCCCGGATGACCACCAGGTTGAACGCGCTCACCGCCGTGGGCAGGATCAGCGACCAGTAGCTGTCGATCAGGCCGAGCGAGCTGACCAGCAGGTAGTTCGGGATCATGCCGGGGCCGAACAGGAACGTCACCAGCACCATGAACAGCAGGGGCCGGTGGAACAGCGAGCCGGGCCGGGACAGCCCGTAGGCCGCCAGCACCGTCACCACCAGGCTGAGGGCGGTCCCGGTCGTGGTGATCGCGAGGCTCACCACGACGGCGCGGGTGACCACCCCGCCCGCGAACAGCTCCTGGTAGGCGGCCAGGGACAGCTCGCCCGGGACGGTGACCAGCCCGCCGGCGCGGGTCACGGTCTCCTGGGTGGACAGGCTGGTGAGCACCACCATGTACACCGGGAAGACGACGGCGGCGGCGATCAGCGCGAGGATCAGCCCTTTGACGGCCCGTCCCGCCGGGCTCGGCGGCTCGTCCCAGGACGGACGCCCGGCGCCGGACGCCCGCGCCGGACGTCTTGGGCGTGCGGGGCGTGCGGAGGTCGTGGTCGTCATGATCGTTTGTAGATCCCCTGCTCGCCGAAACGGTGCGCCACCCGGTTGGCCACCAGGATGAGCAGCAGCCCGACCAGGCCCTTGACCAGGCCCGCCGCGGCTCCGTAGCTCCACTCGCCGGTGGTCAGAGTGCGCCAGTACAAGAAGGTGTCCAGCACCTCGGAGGCCTCGCGGCCCACGGCGTCGCGTTGGAGGAAGAACTGCTCGAACCCGACGTTGAGCGCCTCACCCAGCCGCAGGATCAGTAGCAGGATGATCACCGGGCGCAGGCCGGGCAGCGTGATGTGCCACATGCGCCGCCAGCGTCCCGCGCCGTCCACCGCCGCCGCCTCGTAGAGGTTCTGGTCGATGGCGGCCAGCGCGGCCAGGAAGATGATCGTCCCCCATCCGGCGTCCTTCCAGACGGTCTGCGCGGTGACCAGCATCAGGAAGGTGTCGGGATTGGTCATCAGATCGAAGCCCTGCCCGCCGTGGTCGCGCAGGATCTGCGAGACCAGGCCCGCCCCGCCGAGCATCTGCTGGAACAGCGTCACGACCAGCACCCAGGAGAAGAAGTGCGGCATGTAGACGATGCCCTGGATGATCAGCCGCAGCCGGGGCCACATGACGCTGTCGAGCAGGATCGCCAGCGCGATGGGCACCGGGAAGTAGAACACGAGCTGGAACGCGGTGATGCTCAGCGTGTTCAGCGTCGCGTCCCAGAAGCTCTGGTCCTGCAGCAGCCACTGGAAGTTGCTCAGTCCCACGAACGGGCTGTCGGCGATGCCGACGTAGGGGGAGTAGTCCTGGAAGGCGATGATGTTGCCGAGCAGCGGGACGTAGTGGAACACCAGCAGCAGTCCCGCGGCCGGCAGCGTCATCAGCAGCAGCGGCCAGTCGCGCCGCAGACGGGCCAGGAACGGCCGGTCCGGCCCCGGCGCGGGCGAACGGCGCGGTTTCCTGCCGCCGCCGCTTGCCTTTTCGGCGGTGGAGCCGACATTGTTAGAGGTGCCGGTCCCGGCGGGTGAGGTCAGGTCACCCGCCGGGCCGGTCCCTGTGCCGTTCCTCAGCACGCCGGCCGCCGCACGGTCGCGGCCGTCGCGATGGCGCTAGGCACGGCCGTTGTCCCGCAGGACCTTCATGTAGAACTCGCGCGCCTCGTCCCCGCCGTCCCGCCGCCACTCGGCGACGATCTGCTTGATGTCGCTCACCGGGCGGCGTCCGCGCATGACGTCGGTGAACTTGTCCTCGGTGGGCAGTTGCAGGCCGGCCATCCGTGAGGGCCGCTGGTGCCGGATGCCGTCGAGCGGGGTCTTCTCGATGTACTTGAACGAGGCGTTCTGCCACTCGACGTTGCCGCGGACGGCGTCGGGATAGGCCACGTAGTCGGCGACGATGGGCCGTCCGCCCAGGAAGACGTAGGTCGGCTGGGCCTCCTTGCGCCCGAGGTCGGTGAACTGCGGCACCCCCTTGGCGTCCCGGGTGTAGTGCTTGCCCTCGACGCCGTAGGTCGCGAGCTCGTACTCCTTGGTGCCGAACGGGGCCGCGCACCAGTTGAGGATCGACAGGATCTCCTGGATCCGGTCGGCACCCAGGCCCTTGCGGACGAAGGTGAAGATCCCCGCCGGGTTGTTGTGGTACATGATCGGCGTGCTGCCGTCGTGCGAGAACAGCGGCACGGCACCGATGGCGAAGTCGGGGTTCTTGCCGCGGTGCTGCTGGAGCAGTTCCTTCCAGGCGCCCAGGCCGTCGCGGTAGATGACGATCTGCCCGGAGGCGAACAGGTCCTTCTCGTTGGCGCCCCGGCTGGAGACGTTCGGGTGGATGAGCTCGGCCTCGAACATCCGGCGCATGAAGGCGATCATCGCCTCGAACTCGGGCGTCTCGTACTTGTAGAGGAGCTTGCCGCCGTCCAGGCGCCACTCCTGCGGCACCTTGAAGATGGGCCACACCATCTCGTGGATGTCGCCGAACGCCCAGCGCTTGGCCTTGGCGTCGGTGATGCTCTTGCCGAGCGCGAACAGCTCCTCGGCCGTGGTGGGCATCGCCCAGTCGGAGTGCTGGTCGAAGATGTCCTTGCGGTACAGCAGCGCGAGCGGGAAGGGTTCGGTGGGGAACGGCACCGCCGCCAGCCGGCCGCTGAACACCGAGAAGGCCCACGCGGCGGTCGGCAGGTTGGCCAGCATCGGGTAGGCCTTGACCTTGTCGCCCTGCAGGTAGGGGGTGAGGTCCTCGAACGCCTTGTCGACGGCCCGGTTGAAGTCGGCCATCTTCTCGATCTCCCACTGGGGGATGACGACCAGTTCGGGGATGTCGTTCGCGGCGAGCCGGGCGGTCACCTTGTCGACGTAGGTCGTGCCGTCGGCGATCTGGAAGTCGACCGTCGCGCCGATGTCGGCGTTGCACGCCTGGAAGTAGGCGTTCTCCGTCAGGCCGGGCGGGGGAGGGCCCCACAGCGGGGTCATGGCCTTGTAGCTTCCGCCCTTGCCGGCCGGGCCGGAGACGGCGTCGGCGAGGGGGGAGGGGTAGGTGAGGTAGCCGCCGCCGACGTCCGGGACGCCGGGCAGCGTCGAGATGGTGCCCGGGATCTCCGGCTTGACGCCCTGGAAGGGGACGTAGGACGGGGTGAGGGACTTGAGCTTGTCGGCCGCGGCGGCGGTGGCGCCTCCACTGCCGGGCCGGCGTCCGGACGGGGTGGAGCAGCCGGTCAGCAGGCCGCCGCCGGCGATGGAGGCGGCGCCGAGGCCGACCAGGCCGAGGAACCCCCGGCGGCTGGTGCCCGGCTCGTCGTGCGGAGGTGTCACCGGGCGCCCCCTTCGCGGAGGCGGGCGGGCGGTGCCTGGCGGGACAGGGCGGATGACGCGCGGGCCGGTGCGCGGTGTAAGGCGAAAGATGTCATCGGGTGTTCCTTTTCGTATGCGCGAGTGCGGTGGTCGAGGCCGGTCAAGGGTGTCGGGAGTGGCACGCTCCGGGGTAGAGTTAGTTCGTCTGGTGACCAAACAAATTAGCCTAGGGGTACGGGCGCCACAAGGGACGGCCGCGGCCTTCCCGAGGGCACCGGTCACCGGCCGGCGACATGGGCGCGGCGGCGCGCGGCGAGGGAGCACAAGGGCGAGGTATGACCAGCGGCTCGACGATGCGGCATGATGGGCCCACCGGGGCTCAGCGGGAACGGGGCTGATTTTGATCAACGCGCACACCGGGCCTCAGCCGGCGGACTTCGCCGATGTCCGGGCCACCAACCTCGCGGTCGTGCTTCGGTTCGTACGGGAGAACGCGCCCTGCTCCCGCGCCGACATCGCCGCCTCGACCGGCCTCAACAAGGCCACGGTGTCCAGCCTGGTCGCCGACCTGATCGACCGGCGGCTGCTTCGCGAGACCGGCCTCACGGAGAACCGCGTCGGCCGGCCCGCGACCATGCTGGTGCTCGACGGCTCCCCCTACGCCGCCATCGGCATCGAGGTGAACGTCGACCACCTGACCGCCGTCGCCATCGACCTGGCCGGCACCGAGCTGCTGTCGTGGCGCCGGTCCTTCCCCGGCGCCGCGGCGACGCCCGGGCAGACCGTCGCCGCGGTCGCCGCCCTGGCCAGGCGGGTGCTCAACCGGATGGCCAAGGAGGCCCGCCAGGTGCTCGGCCTCACCGTCGCGGTGCCGGGGCTGGTCGACGTGAACGGCTCGGTGGGCATCGCGCCCAACCTCGGCTGGCGGGACGTCGACCTGTCCGGCGATCTGGCCAAGGCGCTGCGCGACCCCGGCTTCCCCGTGCTGGTCGACAACGACGCCAACCTCGCCGCGCTCGCCGAGCACCGCTTCGGCCCGCACGGCGGGGTGGCCGACCTCGTCTACCTGACCGGCGAGGTGGGCGTGGGGGCGGGCGTCATCCTGGACGGCCGGCTGCGCCGCGGCGGCCGGGGCTTCGCCGGCGAGATCGGCCACATCCAGGTCGACCCCGCGGGCGCCCAGTGCCGCTGTGGGCGCCGGGGCTGCCTGGAGGCCGTCGCCGGTATGGCGGCCGTGCTGCACGACACCGCGCCCGACGCCACGCCCGCCGAGCTGGAGCCGGAGATCGAGGACATCGTGCGGCTGGCCCGCGGTGCCGACCCGTCGGTGCTCGGCACGCTCGCCGGCATCGGCGGCGAGCTCGGCAAGGGCGTCGCCGTCATCGCCAACATGCTCAACCCCGAGGTGGTCGTGCTCGGCGGGTACTACGTCGCGCTCGCCCCGTGGGTGCTGCCCGCCGCCCAAGCGGAGTTCGCCCGCCGCAGTGTCGCCCCGGACGGCGGCGGCACCCGGCTGGTCGCCTCCACCCTCGGCTACCGGGCCGCGGCGCTCGGCGCGGCGGCGCGCCTGCTCGACTCGATCGACTCCGGCCGCCTGCCCGCCGCCCAGACCTGACGGCCGCGCCGTGCGTCGCCCGGGCCCGATCCGGGCGCGAGGCCGGGACGCGTACGCCGGTCCACACGAATACGGTGTGCATCCGCAGGTCGTTCCACGTGATCGCCTGGTCGTCGCGGGTCCGCGCGGGTGGGGCGTGCACCGGGTCCGCACGTGCGCCGGTGCAGAGCGTGCCCCTCTCGGTGTTCCGCCGCCGCGCCGAGCTCACCCCGGAGCGGCGGCGGGAATCGTCCGGACGGAAGTCGGTGACGACTCTTGACCCGAAGGCCGTAAAGCGGCACGCTTCAGGAGAACTCCGGATTTAACACTGCGGAAATCTTCGTATACACCGTCGAAGCGCTTCGATAGACCGGTCCAGGTCGCCTCCGCGGAGCGCATCGACCGCACAGACGCCCGTCGTCGAAGCGCTTCGAAACGCACCTCGGTGAGCGAAGGACGGTCCCCCCACATGAACGAACCGGTTCCCGGCACCTTCCGCGATCCCGCCCTGCCGGTCCAGGCACGTGTCGCCGACCTCCTCGGCAGGCTCACCCTCGAGGAGAAGATCGGCCTGCTGCACCAGTACCAGCCACCGGTGCCCCGGCTCGGCCTCGCCTCCTTCCGTAGCGGCACCGAGGCGCTGCACGGGCTCGCCTGGCTCGGCCCGGCCACCGTCTTCCCGCAGGCCGTCGGCCTGGCGAGCACCTGGGACCCCGACCTGGTGCGCAGCGTCGGCGCCGCGGCCGGCGCCGAAGTGGTCGCCATGCACCACAAGGACCCGTCCGGCGCCGGGCTCAACGTCTGGGCGCCGGTGGTCAACCCGCTGCGCGACCCGCGGTGGGGACGCAACGAGGAGGGCTACTCGGAAGACCCGTGGCTCACCGGCGTCATGGGCACGGCCTACTCCCGTGGCCTGCGCGGCGACCACGAGGTCCTGCGGACCGCGCCCACGCTCAAGCACTTCCTGGCCTACAACAACGAGACCGACCGGTGCGTCACCTCCAGCAACCTGCCGCCCCGCGTCCTGCACGAGTACGAGCTGCGCGCCTTCCGCCCCGCGATCGAGGCCGGCGCCGCCGTCTCGCTGATGCCGTCCTACAACCTGGTCAACGGCCGCCCGGCGCTGCTCAGCCCGCTGATCAACGAGGTGGTGCGCTCCTGGACCCCGGACGAGGTGCTGGTGCTCAGCGACGCGCACGCCCCGGCCAACCTCACCGGCCTGCAGGGGTACTACGACGACCTGCCCGAGGCGTACGCCGCGGCGATCAAGGCCGGGCTGGACGGCTTCACCCAGGACGACGACCGGCCGGCCGAGACGCTGCGGCACCTCGCCGAGGCGCTGGACCGCGGGCTGCTCGACCCCGCCGACATCGACACCGCGGTGCGCCGCGTGCTGGCGATCCGCGTCCGCCTCGGCGAGTTCGACCCCGCCACCCCCTACGACGACGTCACCGAGGAGGTCGTCAACAGCCCCGAGCACCAGGCCCTGGCCCGTCTGGCCGCCACCCGGTCGATGGTGCTGCTGAAGAACGACGGCCTGCTGCCGCTGGCCGGCACCGAACGCGTCGCGGTGATCGGCCCGCTCGCCGACACCCTCATGGAGGACTGGTACAGCGGCACCCTGCCCTACGCCGTCACCGCCCGCGCCGGCCTGGCCGAGCGGTGCGCGACGGTCTTCGCCGAGGGCGTCGA
>NZ_BMNT01000027.1:0-21959 GCF_014646695.1 Sphaerisporangium melleum | reverse complement strand
CCGGGTCGCGCTGAGCACGGCCGGCGGCCACGTCACCGCCGTGGAGCACTTCGCCGGCGGCCCGCTCACCGTCTCCGCGACCGGTGAGGCGCGCGCCACCTGGTTCGACCTGTTCGACTGGGGCGGCGGAGCGTACGCGCTGCGCGCCCATGCCAACGGCAGGTACGTCTCGGTCGGCGACGACGGCGTGCTGGTCAACGACCAGCCCGGCCCGAACGGCTGGGAGGTGCGCCAGACCTTCCGGCTGGACGATCGGCCGCGTGGCACCCTGGCCCTGCGCCACATCTCCACCGGCCGCCACGTCGGCCTCGCGGCGGACGGCACGCTGCGGCTCACCGACGACCCGGACGCGGCGGCCGTGTTCACCCTGGAGCAGGTCGAGAGCGGCGCCCAGGCGGCCGCCGACCTGGCCGCCACCGCCGACGTCGCGATCGTCGTGCTCGGCGATCACCCGCTGGTCAACGGCAGGGAGACCGAGGACCGCGCCGACCTCGCCCTGCCGCCCGCGCAGGAGGCCCTGCTGCGCGCCGTGCACGCCGCCAACCCGCGCACCGTGCTGGTGATCAGCAGCGGCTACCCGTTCGCGGTGACCTGGGCCGAGGAGAACGTCCCCGCCATCCTGTGGTCGGCGCACGGCGGCCAGGAGTACGGCAACGCGCTGGCCGACGTGCTGCTCGGCGACGAGGACCCCGGGGGCAGGCTCACCCAGACCTGGTACCGCTCGGCCTGCGAACTGCCCGACCTGCTCGACTACGACATCATCGCCACCGACGCGACCTACCTGTACTACCGGGGCATGCCGCTCTACCCGTTCGGCCACGGCCGGAGCTACACCCGGTTCGCCTACTCCGACCTGCGGCTGTCGTCCACCGCCGTCCAGCCCGGCGACGTGCTGCAGGCGCGGGTGACCGTCACCAACGTCGGGCAGCGGCCGGGCACCGAGGTCGTCCAGCTCTACACCCACCAGAGGCGCTCGCGGGTCAAGCAGCCGCTGCGCCAGCTGCGCGGCTTCGAGCGCGTATGGCTCGCTCCCGGTGAGAGCCGCACCGTCACCATGGCGGTCGACGTGGACGACCTGGCCTTCTGGGACGTGACCCGGGGCCGGTTCGTGGTCGAGGAGGCGCCGCACAAGGTGCTGGTGGGCTCCTCGTCCCGCGACATCCGGCTGTGCGCGCGCTTCGAGGTGGCCGGCGAGCGCGTCCCCGCGCGCGATCCCTACACCCGCCCGCTGGAGGCGGTGGGCAACGACGAGTACGACGCGGTCGTGCTGTGCGACGCCGCGCGCACGGCCGGCGACGCGGTCCGGGCCGCCGAGGCGGGCGGGTGGATCTCCTTCCGCGAGGTGGACTTCAAGGACGGCGCCGCCGACTGCCTGCTGACGGTCGCGAGCAGCGAGGGCGGCGTACTGACTCTGCGCCTGGACGATCCGCTCTACGGTGAGGTCATCGGCGCGGTGTCGGTGGCGCCGTCGCGGGACCGCTACGACCTGGTCACCGTCATCTGTCCCCTTGCCGGGGCGGAGGGAGTGCGCGATCTTCACGTGGTGTTCGAGAACGAGGGGGTCACGGTGAGCGAGCTGCGCTTCACCCGGCGAGCCACGGGGAGCCCTCGTTGAGAACCGTCACCATCGCCGACGTCGCCAAGCACGCCGGCGTCGCGGTGAGCACCGTCTCCTACGTGCTGAGCGGGAAGCGGGCGATCTCGGCGACGACGAGCCAGCGGGTCATGCGCAGCGTGCGCGCGCTCGGCTACCACCCGAACGCCGGGGCACGGGCGCTGGCCAGCAAGAGGTCCAACGTGATCGCGCTGGTGCTGCCGTTGCGCGCCGGCATGCACCTGCCGGTCGCGATGCAGTTCGCCACCTCGGTGGTGACCACCGCCCGGCAGTTCGACCACGACGTGCTGCTGATGACCGCAGACGAGGGGCCCGACGGGCTGCGGCGGGTCGCCGCGAGCGCCCTGGTGGACGGCCTGGTGCTGATGGACGTGGAGATCAACGACCTTCGGGTGCCGCTGTTGCGCGAGCTGGAGGAGCCGAGCGTGCTCATCGGCTTCCCGGCCGACGCCTCCGGGCTGACCTGCGTCGACCTCGACTTCGCCCGGGCCGGCGCCCTCTGCGCCGAGCACCTGGCCTCCCTCGGCCACCGGGAGATCGCGCTGCTGGGCGCGCCGCACGTCGTCTACCAGCGGGGCACCGGCTACGCCGAGCGCACCATGGAGGGGTTCGTCGAGGCCGGTCAGGCCCTCGGGCTGTCGGCGATCGCCCTGCCCTGCGAGGAGGGCTTCGACGAGGTGTGCGCGACCGTGAAGACCCTGCTGGAGGGGCACCCCGGGCTCTCGGGCCTGGTCGTGCACAACGAGGCGGCGGTCGGTCACGTGCTCGGCGCGCTGCGGGTGCTCGGCCGGCGGGTGCCCGAGGAGGTCTCGGTGGTCGCCATCTGCCCCGGCGACGTCGCCGAACGGGCCAGCCCGCCGCTCACCTCGGTGCTCATCCCGGCGGCCGACGTCGGCCACCAGGCGGTGCGGCTGCTGATGTCCAAGCTGGAGGGCGCTCCGGTCCCCGACGCCACCCTCCTCGAACCCCGCCTCACCGTCCGCCAGAGCACGACGCCCCGCCTCTGACGGCCGTCGCGCGGCCGGAAGATCGGCGGCCCGTGCCTCACCTCGTGCGACCGCCCGGCAGACGCCGAGCCGCGCCGCGGGACGGCCTTCGTGCGTGCCGTCAGTCGTTGTCGGGGGGAGTGGTCTTCCTGCCGCCGGCCACCAGGCGGTCTCCTCTGGCGGTGGGAGCGGACGGCGTGTCGGCGGGCACGCCTGCGGCGTCGTCCGCGGTCCCGCCCGCGCCGGCCGGCTTGGCGGTGCGGCGGGGCCGGGTCTTGCGCGGCCCGGTGACCTCGGAGTCGCCGGTGGTGCCGGGCTTCTCGTGCGGGAAGGTCACCGGGCCCTGCGGCGCGGTGTCCCCGGCGGCCCGCGCGGCCGGGCCGGAGCCAGCCGATCCGCCGGAACCGCCCGGGTCACGGGAGATCCCGGAGCTCGCGGAGCTCGCGGAGTCCTGTACGCCGGCCCCGCCGGAAGGGCGGGCGTCCTGCGGCGGCGCCGAGGCCGAGCCGGGCTCGCGCCAGGAGGCGATGACCGTGTCGGCCTCGGTGTCGGCGGCCATCTCCTCGGCCGCCTCCGCCTCACGTCTGCGGATCACGACGAGGTGGTCCACGGACAGGCGCCCGGCCCCGACGACGGCCAGCAGCACCGACGCCGCGCCGAGCGCGACGATCAGATTGATGTCGCCGCCGGTCAGCGGGAGCCCGGTGTCCCCACTGACCAGCACGAACACGGCGAGCGCCTCGGCGAAGAGCACGAGCCCGCAGGCGGGGACCGCAAGGCCCGCCACCAGGAGCGCGCCACCGACCAGCTCGATGAGCATCGTCGTCGCGGCCCACAGGTCGGGGGCGGGGGCGCCCATGCGGGCGAACTGCTCGCCCGTGGCGTTCAGCCCGTACTCGAGCTTGTGCCAGCCGTTGGCGAAGAATATGCCGCCGACGCCGAGCCGGGCGGCCAGGGCGGCGAGATCCTGGAGGGTTCGTCTCACGCGGCCATTCTCCTGAGATGGGTCACGGTTTCACAGGCAATTGCCCTGTATCGCCCCGGACATGCCGATGCGAGACGAGCGGGATACGGCGCGGCGTACCAGGTGCCGGTGCGTTCGGGAACGGGACGGCAGAGGCGGGCGGTCGGGGCAGGGCGGTCAGGACGGGAGGTGCTCTCGTTGGAGCTCCGCGGGCCTTGAGCCGGGGTCCTCGGCGGCGCCGGTACGGCGGGGGAGCAGGGCGAGGGCGGTCAGCGCGGTGACGGCGAGCAGTGCGACGCTCACCAGCACCGTGGTGTGCAGGGCCGTGACGAAGGCCGTGCGCGCGCCCTCCATCAGCGAGGCGCCCGCCGGTCCGCCGACCTCGCGGGCGACGTGCGCGGCCGAGGCCAGTGACTCCCTGGCCTGTCCCATGGCCGCCGCCGCGACCCCCGGCACGGCGGGCACCGAGGGGGCGTACACGACCGTGGTCACGGTGCCGAGCACGGCGACGCCGAGCCCGGCGCCCAGCTCGTAGGCCGTCTCCTCGATCGCCGCCGCTCCTCCGGCTCGGGACTCGGGAGCGGAGGCCATGATCGTGTCGGACGCCGCGAGCAGTGCGACCTCTACGCCGAAGCCGATGCCGGCGAAGCACAGGCACAGCATCAGCGGGTGCTGCTCGGCGCCCCAGGCGATGGTCGGGGCCAGCGACAGCCCGGCCAGGGCGAGCCCACCCGACAGGGTGGCCCGCAGGCCGAAGCGCTGCAGCAGGTGCGCCGCGCACAGCCCGCCCGCGATGGCCGCGATCATCAGGGGCAGCATGCGGGCCCCGGCCTGCAGCGGGCTGTCACCGAGGACGAGCTGGAGGTACTGCGCCAGCATGAGCTGCAGGCCGACCAGCGCGAACACCGCGAAAAGCACGCACAGCACGCCGATGGCGAAGCCGCGCTGGGCGAACAGGCCGATGTCCAGGAACGGGGTGGCCAGCCGGCGCTGCCGCGCGGTGAACCACACCAGCAGGCCGGCGCCGGCCAGCATGATCAGCAACGCGGGTGCCGTTCCGGCCGTGCCGCCGTGCCCCGCCTCCTTCAGGCCGAAGGCGAGGAACAGGATGCCGAGCGTGGACAGCACGGCGCTCGGCACGTCCCAGCGCCTCCGGGGGTCGCCGTGCGATCGGGGGAGCAGGCGCACGGCGAGCGGCAGGGCGACCGCCAGGAGCGGAACGTTGATCAAAAAGACCGCGCCCCACCAGAAGTGCTCGACCAGCACGCCGCCGACCAGCGGCCCGACGGCCGCGCCCGCGGCGGCGACAGCGCTCCAGACGCCGAGTGCGATGGCGCGTTCCCGGCGGTCGGTGAACACCTGGCGGATGATCGAGAGCGTGGCCGGCATGATCATCGCGCCGCCGACGCCGAGCAGGGCGCGCGAGAGGATCAGGGTGACCGGGTCTGCCGCGAAGGCGGCCGACAGCGACGCCACGCCGAAGACGACGTAGCCCGCGAGGACGAAACGCCGCTTGCCGTACCGGTCGCCGAGGGTGCCGAAGGTCAGCAGCAGCGGCGCCACGACCAGCGAGTAGATATCGATGATCCACAGCAGTTCGACCGCGGAGGGTTCGAGCGCGGCCGTCAGGGCCGGGACGGCGATGTGCAGGACGGTGGCGTCCACGGCGATCAGCAGGAGGCTGAAACAGAGCAGCGCCAGCACCGACCACCGGTTCGCCGGCCGGCCTGTCGTGGTGCCGTCGAGACGGCTCCCCGGCCGGGTGCCAAGAACGGTCATCGACTAGCCGAACACGTTCAGCCCGTAGAACATGCGACGCAGCTTAGGGCATATCGGACTGATCGTTCAGCAGGTTGTGCCAATGCTCCGAACGGCCCCGGCCCCGGCCTCGCCGATCCTCTGTTGGTCCGCGGAACCGGCCTCGCGGGCGTTCGGCGTCATCTGGGACCTCCGGCCGGTCTCGGGAGGGGGTGGCCGGGGCCGCTGGGGTTGGTGATCATGATGGGGCGTGGCCGACCTCTCTAGAGAGCTATAGGTATATGTCCGGCATCTAGGCAATTGGCGGTCCGCAACAGACCATTACCGCGTGGGGCACACCAGCGAGTCAGACCAGGCTCCGGTGCCGCCTCCGCGAGACCGCTCCGATCCCCGCGCGTGGTGCGTCGTCGCCGTGGCCCGGCTGACCCGCGACCTGCCCGAGGGGGCGCTGGAGGCCGCCGGTGAGGCGGTCGCGCGCGACCCCGACGGCGAGTGGGGGCATCGGCTGGTCAGTCTCGCCCTTGAACGCCTCGGCCGCGACTCCGAGGCGGTCGTAGCGGCTCAGGACGCCGTCCGGCTCGCACCCGGCTCCTGGGCCGCACGGCTACGTCTCGCCTCGGCGCTGCGCAGGCTGCCCGGCCGGTGGCGCGACGCCTGGGCGCAGGCGCAGCACGCGGTCCGCTTCGCCCCCGAGCAGCCCGAGCCGCACGTGCTGACCGGCGACCTGGCCCTGGTGCGCGGCGACCACCGCCAGGCGGCCGCCGCCTACCGCGCCGCCCTGCGCAGGGAGGAGGGGCACACCGGCGCGCGGATCAACCTCGGGCTGACCTACCTGCGGTGGGGCCGGCCCCGCGACCACCACGACCCGGTGTGGCCGGTGGACCCGCGCGAGACCGGCCGTGCCCGCCGCGCCCTGGAGCTGTGGTCCCGCCAGGTGCGCCTGCTCCTGGCCGTCTCCCTGGCCGCCGTGGCGGTCCTCGCCTTCTGGTACGGGCTGCACGACGGGGCGCGGCTCGGCGGGGCCGCGGCGCTGGTGCTCGTGGCCGCCGTGACCGTGCGGCAGGCACGCCGGATCACCGTGTGGCGGTACGTGCCGGGCATGCTGGCCCGTGACCTGTGGCTGTGCGTGGCGGTGTCGGTCGCGATCCTGGCCGCCGGCGCGTACGCGGTGGCCCTGGTCACGCTGCCGGACTGGACGCTCGCCGACGAGGTGGTCCCCCTGGTCGGCGTGGAGGGCGTCGCGGCGTCGGTGCACTGGGAGGACGTCGCGGGCGGCTTCTGGGCCGGGCTGTTCGGGCTGGTGCTGTTCAACGGCGTGGCCGTGGCGAGTCTGCGGGCGTTCGCGGAGACCTGGCAGGGCAGGCCGGTGCGGGCGCTGGCCGAGTTCGCCGCGGCGCCGGCCGAGCCGGTCGGCCGGCGCGACACCGACGTGACCTTGTGGATCGTGGCCGCCCGCCTGTGGTTCCTCGTGGTGCCGCTCGCCGTCCTCCCCCTGGTGGCGGCGGAGTCGCGCGCCGCGCTGGCGGGCGTGTGCGTCGCGGTCGCGATGCTGTACGTGCGGTGGAGGGGAGGCCTGCGGTCGCGGCTCCGGGAGGTGCTGCGCGAGGACCGGTCCCTGACGGTGGCACTGGCCGGCCTGCTCGCGGCCTCCGCCGCCCTGGTCGTGGCCGGCGCCGTGCCGGTGCTCGGCCTCGGCGCGGCGGTCGGGGAGGGGGCCTGGTGGGCGGTCGCGGTGGCGTTCGCCGGGGTGGTGGCGGCGTTCGGGGCGCGGGCGCTGCGTGCGTGGTGGCGGGGCTCGGCCGGACCCTGGCGGGCCTCGCTGGTGCTGTGCGAGGGATGCGGTCCCCGCCTGCCGGGGGACGCGGGCCCGTCGGTGGCGCTCAGCCCGGACGTGCGGCGGGCGTTCACCTACTCGCGTGGGGTGGTGCTGTCCTACACCGACGCCGGCGGCCCGCGCACTCTCGCCGTCGGCGCGGTCACCTCGGTCACCCGGTCCGGCGAGTTGCTGCTGATCGCCGCGGAGGACGCCTGGGCCGCGGCCGAGCGCGACCCGAGGGTGGCGGTCTTCGTGGCCGATCCGGTCGGGCGGCGGTTCTGGACCGAGGTGCGCGGCATCGCCCTGGCCGACCAGGCCGAGAACGTGCTGCGGGTCACGCCCAAGCACGTCCTGGTCGGTGAGTATCCGGGCCGCCACGAGGCGAGGGCCGTCCCGCGCCGGCCGTGAAACGCCCTTCTGTGCGAGAAGGGGGAAGGTTTTCCGTAAGTTACCAACGGGTAGGGCTGTCGGCGTCCCACAATCTGGACATACAGGACTTAAGGGACAAAACTCACCGAATCCTTCGGGGGGACCGATGAGCACACCGGATATCGGCAAGCGGGCCGGGGACATCATGCACTCGGGCGCCGAGTGCGTGGGCGAGCACGAGAGTCTGCGCACCGCCGCGCAGATGATGCGCGACCTGTCGGTCGGCGCGCTGCCCATCTGCGGCGACGACGACCGGCTCAAGGGCATCATCACCGACAGGGACATCGTCGTGAAGTGCTGCGCCGAGGGCAGGGACCTCGACGGGACCACCACCGGCGAACTGGCCCACGGGCTGGTGTGGGTGGCGGCGGACAGCGACATGGAAGAAGCGCTCATGAAGATGGAGCAGCACCAGATCAAGCGCCTCCCGGTGATAGAGAACCACCGGATCGTCGGCATGATCAGCGAGGCCGACCTCGCCAAGGAGCTGCCCGACAGCAAGCTCGCCGAGTTCGTGCACCGCGTCTACGCGGGGGCCTGACCGCCCGGCGGCCGGCGCAGGCGCGCCCTTGGAGCCGGACGTCGCGCACCGTGTCGCGACGCCCCGCCCGGGGCGCGTCGCCGTGCGCGGCCCATGACACGCGAAGGCACGGCCCGCGCGACGCGCGCTCCGGGCCCCGGTGCGGTATAACCGGGAGGCGACCGGGGAGGCGAAATGCGGGACTCCGACAGGGCCCGGCCGGCGGGGCGCGCCGCGGCCCGTGATGCGTTCGAGCACGTCCGGCTGCGTTACTTCCAGCTTTCCCGTGCCATGAGACGGGCCATCTTCGCCGCTGTCCTGATCGGTGCCATTGTGCTCGCGGTCGTCCTCGGCTGGTCCCTGATCTCCACCCTCGTCACCACACTGTTACTCCTCGGCTACGCCGAGCTGACACTGCGCTATCCCCGCGCCGCCGCGACCGTCCTGGTCGTGGTGGCGTGGTCGTCGGTGGCCGTCGTCGCGGCCGAGTACGTCACCCCGCACTCCCTGCTGCCCACGTTGTTCCTCCTGCTCGGCGTGCTGACCGGCGTGGCCGCCCACCTGATCAGGTGGGTCACGCCGTGGATCACCACCATGGCCGCCTTCGGCGCGGGCGTCATGGTGGGGCTCGCCGTCGCCACCTTCTCGGCGCCCGCCGCCGCCTGGGCCGCCTACGGCGTCACGGCGGCCGTGCTGGTCTACCGCCTGGTCCAGGCGAGCCAGACGCGCCGCGGGGCCGCGGCGGCGGGGCAGGCCGAGGCGCAGGGGCAGGTGCGGTTGCGCGCCAGGGATGGCGGCGCCGACCGCGACGGCCAGGCCGACCGCGCGGCCCCGCCGCCGATCTCGGTGGACGAGGCCCTCGGCGAGCTCGAGAGCATGATCGGCCTGGAGCCGGTCAAGGAGCAGGTGCGTTCGATCGCGGCCTCCATCGAGGCGTCCCGGCTGCGCGCCGAGGCCGGCTTCGCCACCGGGCAGCCGATGCGCCACTTCGTGTTCGTCGGCCCGCCCGGCACCGGCAAGACCTCGGTCGCACGCACCGTCGCCAAGATCTTCTACGCGTTCGGCCTGCTGGAGACGCCCTACGTCGTCGAAGCGCAGCGCGCCGACCTCGTCGGGGAGTACCTCGGCGCCACGGCGATCAAGACCAACGAGCTGATCGACCAGGCGCTCGGCGGCGTGCTGTTCATCGACGAGGCCTACAGCCTGGTGAACTCCGGCGAGGGGCAGCCCGACCGGTTCGGCGCCGAGGCCGTCCAGACCCTGCTCAAGCGCGCCGAGGACGACCGCGACCGGCTGGTCGTCATCCTGGCCGGCTACGAGAAGGAGATGACCTCCTTCCTCGCCTCCAACCCCGGCCTGTCGTCACGCTTCTCCACCCGCGTGAAGTTCCCCACCTACTCGCCGTCGGAGCTGGTCGGCATCACCGAGCTGCTGCGCTCCCGCCGGGGTGAGCGGCTGTCACCGGACGCCCCTACGGTGCTGTACGGACTGTTCGAGAACGTGCACCGGCGCGGGCTGATCGACGAGCTGGGCAACGCGCGGTTCGCCCGCAGCCTGGTCGAGACGGCGGCGCAGGCCCGCGACGTGCGCGTGGTCGGCGCCGGAGGGGCGCCGAGCCGCGACGACCTGCTGACCACCACCGCCGCCGACCTGACCAAGGCCTTCAACGACCTGACCGCCCGGTTCCGCGGCTACCAGGCCACGCCCAGCCTGGAGGAGGCACTGGCCGACCTCGACCGCATGGCCGGCCTCGAACCGGTCAAACGCCAGGTGCACGCCATCGCCGCCCAGCTCCGGGTCGCCCGCATGCGCCAGGAGCAGGGGCTGCCCGCCCCGCCGCAGATGCGCCACTTCGTGTTCGTGGGGCCGCCCGGCACCGGCAAGACCACCGTGGCCCGCGTGCTCGGCCGGGTCTTCGCCGCGCTCGGCCTGCTCGCGCGCCCCGACGTGGTCGAGGCGTCGCGCGCCGACCTCGTCGGCCAGCACCTCGGCGCGACGGCGATCAAGACCAACGAGCTGGTCGACCGCGCGCTCGGCGGCGTGCTGTTCATCGACGAGGCCTACAGCCTGGTCAACAGCGGCTACCAGGGCGGCGACGCGTTCGGCGCCGAGGCCGTGCAGACCCTGCTCAAGCGCGCCGAGGACGACCGCGACCGCCTGGTCGTCATCCTGGCCGGCTACGCCGACGAGATGGAGCGCCTGCTGGCCGCCAACCCGGGCCTGGGCAGCCGCTTCAACCAGCGGGTCGCCTTCCCTTCCTACGGCCCCGCCGAGCTGACCGAGATCGCGGTGCTGCTGGCCGAGCGGTCCGGCGACCGGTTCGACGACTCCGCCCGGCGCGACCTGGCCGACGTGTTCGCCTGGATCTGCTCCGAGGGCCTGATCGACGGCCTCGGCAACGGCCGCTTCGCCCGGTCGCTGTTCGAGCGGGCCGCGCTCGGGCGCGACGTGCGCCTGGCCGGGCGGGGCGGCACCGCCAGCGCCGCCGAGCTCACCACGATCACCAGCGAGGACGTCCGCACCGCCGTCGACGAGCTCGCCGACCGCTGAGTCCCGGACGGCGCCGCCGGACCGGCGCCGAGCGGGTGCTCCCGGTTCCGTATGCCTGCGGGCTTCCCTCTCCCGCGGTGACGGGCGGATGCCTCCCGTCCCGTATGGCGAGCGCCGGCGCGAGCCGGGCGTACGGCGGCCGGAGGGGCTGCCGTCCCGTGTGGCGACGTCCGGACGCTCGCCGCCCCGTGGCGTGACTCGGATGCCGGGCCCGGCCTCTCCACGCGCCCATGCCGTCCACCCGGTGCCCCACGGGACTCCCGGCGGGGGCACAGGCCGCTTTTCGCTCGACACCTGGACCGATTGACGACTTTCTTGTCACCTGACGGTTACGCCATGTAGCAGGATGGGCACGGAGAGGCGCGGGCCGGTCCCTCGCGGCAGGCGGTCCGGCGTCACACGGCAGTGGGCGGAAGGGGGGCGATGGCGGGATTCCTGCTTCGCCGGTTGGTCAACTACGCGGTGCTGATCGCCGTGGCCACGAGCCTGGCGTACCTCCTGGCGGCGACCGCGCTGGACCCGCGGTCCAACTACGAGGGCCGCAACCCCCGCCCGCCCGCGGCGGTCATCGACGCCCGGCTCGGCCGGTTCAACCTGGACGACCGCAGGCCGCTGATCGAGCGTTACCTCGTCTGGGCCGGTGGCGTCCTGCGCGGCGACTTCGGCAGGACGTGGAACGGCGACGAGGTGACCGCCCGGCTCGGGCGGCGGCTCGGCGTCACGCTGCGGCTCATCGTGCTCGGCGTCGTGCTGGGCAGCGTCGCGGGGGTCGCCGTCGGCGCCTGCGCGGGCGTCCGGCAGTACGGCTGGTTCGACCGGCTGTCCACGGTGGCGGCCTTCACCGTGCTCGCGATCCCGACGGTCGTGCTGGCCAACATGCTGATCATCGGGGCCATCTGGCTGAACGACCGCCTCGGCGCCCAGATGTTCCTGGTGAGCGGCGAGGCCACTCCCGGCCTGGAGGGCGGCGCCGGCGCGGGCCTGCTCGACCGGATCAAGCACCTGGCCCTGCCGACGTTCTCGCTGGCCGTCGGGCAGGCCGCGGTCTACAGCCGCTACCAGCGCAACATGATGCTCGACGTGCTGGAGGCCGACTTCGTCCGCACCGCCGTGGCCAAAGGGCTGCGCAGGCGCGCGGCCCTGGTCCGGCACGCACTGCGCACCGCCCTCATCCCGGCCGTGACCTACTTCGCGTTCACCTTCGGCGCGCTGCTGGTCGGAGCCACCATCACCGAGTCGGTCTTCGGCTGGCACGGGATGGGGGAGGAGCTGGTGGCCGCCATCCGCACCAACGACGTCAACACGGTCGCCGCGATCAGCTGCCTCGCCGCGGTCGCCGTGCTGCTCGCCTCGCTGGCCGCCGACCTGCTGCACGCCGCGCTGGACCCGAGGGTGCGGGTGGGATAGATGACGACGACGCTGCCGGAGGAGGCCGGCGCCCCGCCCATCCGCCCGTCCTCGCGGACACGGGTGGTGGCGCGCCGGTTCTTCCGCTGCACGCAGGGCAGGCTCGGCTTCGCGCTGCTGTCCGGCATGTTCCTGTTCGCCTTCGCCGGGCCGCTGGTGTGCCCATGGTCGGCCACCGACCTGGACTTCTCCGCCTTCATGGCCCCGCCCTCGCCCCACCACTGGTTCGGCACCCTGCAGACCGGCGCCGACGTGTTCGCCGTGACGGCGCGCGGCGCGCAGAAGTCGCTGATCGTCGGCCTGCTGGTCGCCGTGCTGTCGACGGCCATGGCCGCCGTGGCAGGCTCCTTCGCCGGGTACTTCCTCGGCTGGACCGACCGCACCCTCATGTGGGTCGCCGACCTGCTGCTCGTCCTGCCCGCCTTCCTGATCCTCGCGGTGATGTCGCCGCTGTTCACCGGGGGGCGGTGGCTGCTGTTCGTCGTCATGCTCGCCGTGTTCCTGTGGATGGTCACCTCCAAGATCGTGCGTGGGATGACCCGGACGATCAAGGAGCGTGAGTACATCAAGGCCGCCCGGTTCATGGGCGTGCCGTCCCACGTGATCATCTTCCGGCACGTCATACCGAACCTCGCGTCCCTGCTGGTCGTGGACGCGACGCTCAACGTCAGCGCGGCCATCCTCACCGAGACGAGCCTGTCGTACTTCGGATTCGGCGTGCAGCCGCCCGACGTCTCCCTCGGCGGTCTCCTCGCCGACGGCGCCAAGACCGCGCTGTACGCGCCCTGGACGTTCTGGTTCGCCGCGGGCGGGCTGATCGTCACGATCCTGTCGGTCAACCTGGTCGGCGACTCGCTGCGCGACGCGCTCGACCCCGCCGCCGCGAGGAGATCACCGTGATCGGCCGTTCGCGAGGGGCCCGCGGCGCGTGGGCCGCGGTGCGAGACCCGGTCCAGCGGGCGCCCGGCGCCGTGGACGCCACAGGAGGTGCGCCGGCGCCGGTGGAGGGGCTCCTCCCCGCCCTGGCCGGCCGGGGGCCGGGCGAAGACCGGGAGGGCGTTCCACCGCACGACCCGGTCCTCGCGGTACGCGACCTGACGGTCGCCTTCGGCGGTGTCCGGGTGGTGCGCGGTATGAACTACCAGGTGCGGGCCGGTGAGGTGCTCGGCATCGTCGGGGAGTCCGGCGCGGGCAAGTCCGCCGCCGCGCTGGCGGTCATGGGGCTGCTGCCGCGGCACGCCGAAGTGTCCGGCTCGGTGCTGCTGCACGGCCGGGAGCTGCTGGGCGCTCCCGAGAAGGACCTCGCCGGCTTCCGCGGCCGGACGATCTCCATGGTCTTCCAGGACCCGCTGTCGGCGATGACGCCCGTGCACCGGGTGGGCGACCAGATCGCCGAGGCGGTGCGCGTCCACCAGCGCGCGAGCCGGCGGCAGGCCGCCGAGCGCGCCGTCGAACTGCTGGACCTCGTCGGCATCCCGCATCCGCGCCAGCGGGCCAGGGCCTTCCCGCACGAGTTCTCCGGCGGCATGCGCCAGCGGGCGATGATCGCGATGGCCGTGGCCAACGACCCCGATGTGATCATCTGCGACGAGCCCACCACCGCGCTGGACGTCACGATCCAGGCCCAGGTGCTGGAGGTCCTGCGCACGGCCCAGCGTGAGACGGGCGCCGCCATCGTCCTGATCACCCACGACCTCGGGGTCGTCGCGGGGTTCGCCGACCGGGTGCTGGTCATGTACGCCGGCCGGGAGGCCGAGTCCGGCCCGGTCCGCGACGTCTACCACCGCTCCCGCATGCCCTACACCATCGGGCTGCTCGGCTCGGTGCCCCGGCTGGACGCCGCCGGGCGCGCGCCCCTCATCCCGGTGGCCGGGGCCCCGCCCCGTCCGTCCCGGCTGCCGCCCGGCTGCCCGTTCGAGCCCCGCTGCCCGGTGCGCCTCCCCGGGTGCGCACTGAGCGAGCCTCAGCCGGCGCAGGTCGGGCCGGGGCACCGCGCGGCCTGTCACCGCGCCCACGAGATCGCCGCGGCCGGCGGCCTCGCCGTCCTGCTCGGCTCCGACCGGGAACGGGCCGCCGCCCGCGAACGAGACGCCGCCGCGCCGGGCCCCTCCGCGCTGGGCCCCTCCGCGCCGCAACGAGACGCCGCCGCGTCGCCTCCCTCCACGCCGGGAAGGGACGCCGCCGCGTCGGTCCCGGCCGAGCCGGCGCGGGAGGCCGGGACACCACCCCCGCCACCGTCCCATCCCGGCGAGGCGCCCGGCCCCGCCGGAGGCACCGAGCGCGAGGCGTTTCCGGCGGCCGGGCCGCGGGAGGCGCGTCCGGCCGTGCTGGAGGTCCGCGACCTGGTCAAGCACTACCCCCTGACCCGGGGCGTGCTGCTGCGCCGCCGGGTCGGCACCGTCCGGGCCGTCGACGGCATCGGTTTCGACATCCGCGAGGGCGAGACGCTCGGACTGGTGGGGGAGTCCGGCTGCGGCAAGACCACGGCCCTGATGGAGATTCTCGAACTGTCCCGCCCGCAGGAGGGCGGCGTCGTCGTCTTCGGCCGCGACACCGCCACCCTCACCCCCCGTGACCGCATGGCCGTGCGCCGGCGGCTGCAGGTGGTCTTCCAGGACCCGCTCGCCTCGCTCGACCCGCGCATGACCGTTCACGACATCGTGGCCGAGCCCCTGGTCACCCACGGGCGGCGTGGCACCGTCCCGGCGGTGCGCCGCCTGCTCGGCCTCGTCGGCCTGGACGCCGACGCCGCCGCCCGCCACCCGGGAGAGTTGTCCGGCGGCCAGCGCCAGCGGGTGGCGATCGCCCGCGCCCTGGCCCTTGCGCCGCGCCTGATCGTCCTGGACGAGCCGGTGTCGGCGCTGGACGTGTCGATCCAGGCCGGGGTGCTCAACCTGCTCACCGACCTCGGGTCCCGTCTCGGGCTGTCCTACCTCTTCGTGGCGCACGACCTCGCGGTGGTCCGGCACATCGCCGACCGGGTCGCGGTGATGTACCTCGGCCGGATCGCCGAGATCGGCCGGGTGGACCTCGTGTACGACGGCCCCGCGCATCCCTACACGCAGGCGCTGCTGTCGGCCGTGCCCATTCCCGACCCCGACAAGGAGCGCCGGCGCCGCCGCATCCTGCTCGAAGGCGACATACCGAGCCCCGCTGACCCTCCGTCCGGCTGCCGGTTCCGCACCCGCTGCCCGAAGTTCGCGGCCCTCGCCGGTCCGCTGCGGGCACTGTGCGCCGAGCAGGAGCCGCAGATCCGTCCCGTGTCCGGCGATCACGGGGCGGCCTGCCACTACGCCGAAAGGCTCGGCGTCGTCTAGCGACGGCCCGGGTGGACCACCTCAAGGGAGGAAACGTGACAACACTCCGCAGGCGCGTGCTGATCGCCGTCCTGGCCGTCGCCGTGCCGCTCGCCGTCCCGGCCTGCGGGGGCGGCCGGGACGGTGATCCCGGCGGCACGGGCGCCGCACCCGGCAAGGTGAAGGCGTTCGACATCAACCCCGTGCCCCGCGACCGGGTCAAGCAGGGCGGCACGCTGCACTGGGGGCTCACCGAGTTCCCCACCCAGTGGAACCTCAACCACGTCGACGGCTACCTGGCCGAGGTCAAGAAGGTCATCGACGCGCTGATGCCGGCCGCCTTCCGCTCCGACGAGAAGGCCACCCCCACCCCGGACACCGACTACGTCCTCGACGCGCGGATCACCGCCACCAGCCCGCGCCAGGTCGTGACCTACACCCTCAACCGCAAGGCGCGCTGGTCGGACGGACGGCCGATCACCTGGCAGGACTACGAGGCGCAGTGGAAGGCCATGAACGGCCGCGACCCCGATTTCCACGTCATGTCGACGACCGGTTACCAGGACATCGCGAGTGTCACCCGGGGCAAGGACGACCACGAGGTGCTGGTGACCTTCCAGACCCCCTTCTCGGAGTGGCAGTCGCTCTTCTGGCCGCTCTACCCGAGGTCCACCAACGCCACGCCGGACGCCTTCAACACCGGCTGGCTGAACCGCATCCCGGTGACCGCGGGGCCGTTCCGGTTCCAGTCCTTCGACCAGACCGCCAAGACGATCACGCTCGTCCGGGACGAGCGCTGGTGGGGCGGCCGGGCCAAGCTGGACAAGATCATTTACCGGGCGATGGCGACCGACGCGCTCGTGGGCGCGTTCACCAACGGCGAGCTGGACGTCTTCGACGTCGGGACGTCCGCACCCGACTACGCCAGGGCCAAGAACGCCAAGGGCGCCGTCATCCGGCAGGCCGCCGGCCCCGACTTCCGGCACCTGACCTTCAACGCCGAAAGCCCGATGCTGTCCGACGTCCGAGTGCGCCAGGCCATCGTCCACGGCCTGGACCGCGACGCGCTCACCCGCTCCGACCTGCAGGGGCTCGGCTGGAGCAGCATTCCGCTGCACAACCACTTCTTCATGAACACCCAGGTCGGCTACCAGGACAACGCGGGCGATCTGGGCAGGTACGACCCGGCGAAGGCCGAGCGCCTGCTGGACGCCGCCGGCTGGCACCGGGCGAGCCCCACCCGGCGCAAGGACGGCAAACGGCTCACCCTCCGCTTCGTCATCCCATCGGGGCTGCCGCTCAGCAAGTCCGAGGCGGAGCTCGCCCAGGCCATGCTCCGGCGCATCGGGGTCACGGTGACCGTCCAGTCGGTGCCGAGCGACGACTTCATCTCCAAGTACGTCATCCCCGGCAACTTCGACATCGCGCCGTTCTCCTACATCGGCACGCCCTTCCCGATCTCCAGCAGCTACGGCACCTACGCCGACCACACCAGAGGGGCCGACGGCAACATGCGGTGGAACGCCAACTTCGGCCGGTCGGGCAGCCCTCAGATCGACGCCGCCATGCGCAAGGCGTCCTCCGACCTCAACCCGGTGCGGGCGCGGCGGGACGCGAACGAGGCCGACAAGCTCATCTGGCGTGAGGTCAACGTCCTGCCGCTCTACCAGCGCCCGCAGAACTGGGGCGTGAAGGCCACGCTCGCCAATATCGGCGCTCCCGGCTTCTACACGCTGGAATACGCCGACATCGGCTACACCCAATGACCGCGTCCGCCCGCCCCGCCCCCCTCCCGATCCGCTCGTCCAGCCGGCGGATTCCCGGCGTGGGACGCTAGGCCGGCGGCTCGTCGGGCATGTCGGCGATGTCGTCCAGGGCGGCGGCCAGCTCGTCCGGATGGTCGCCCATGCGCTCGGCGATCTCCATCAGGACGTGCAGGACGTCGTGCCGGTCGTGGCCGAGGTCCAGCAGGCGCTGGGCGGCCTCCCAGAGTTGCTCGGGCTCGCCGTCCCACAGCCGCTTGGCGATCTCTTCGTGCCAGGCCAGATGCTCGGTGAAGTCGGGACGGTCGCGTTCGGCCGCGTGGTCGATCTCCAGCAGGACGCGCCGGTCGGCGTCCTCCGACGGGCGCATCCGCGACAGATCGACCTCGCCGTGCGCCCCTTCCAGGAAAGGAAACGCGAATGCCCGGCGGGCCAGGGCCGACAGGTCGCCGTCGGGCAGGAGACGTTCCACCAAGGAGCGGTCCAAGCCGAAGGTCGTCGGATCCCGGTAGGCCTCGGTGAAGCGCCCCGCGGCCTCCCAGACGGCGTCCAGGGTCGCGCGCACGCCCTCCTCGGGCAGGCCGGTCTTCGGTGCGGCGAACCGCACCCACGACAGCAGGACGTGCGGCATGGCCTCCTGCTCGGCCGGGCTGAGCAGCACCTTGCGCGGCAGCCAGTCGAGCAGGAAGGTCTCGCACTTGGTCGGGCTGACCCGCAGCGGCCGGTTGAAGTCCTGGTCGCAGCCGTAGTCGATGATGTGGTCGGCGCAGCGGGACCCCGCCGAGGGGTCCGACAGGTGCTCGGCGGCGTCGGAGGCAAGGAACTCGGCGGCCAGCATCGCCCGGCGGTCGCGGCTGTAGGGCGCCTCGCTGAGCAGCGGGGCGGGACGTTTGCGCCCCGGGGGCAGCGCCTTGATGCGGGCTCTGGCGAAGGCGTGGAAGGCGCTGTAGCCCTCACTGACGAGCTGGGGCCCGCCACGCCGTCCCAGGGACTCGGTCGTGGCCCTCATGGCGAACTCCAGCAGCGCGCGGGCCTGCTGCGGCTCGATCTCCTCGAAGCGCAGCATCGGGTTGCCCGCGGCCTCCCGGCCGGCCTTCTCCAGCAACTTGTCCACCTGCGAGGAGACCCAGGCGTCTCGCGCCATGCCGCGCATGTTGTAGTCGACGACCACCACCAGCGCGTGCGCGTCCTCGGGCTGCTCCGCCTGAGGCGGCGCCGCGCCTTCGCCCGCCGGGCCGCCCTCTCCCATGGCGGGGGCGATCACGCTTGAGCCGGCGGGAAGACCGCGATCGTCCCCGCCCGGGTCAGGCCGGTTCGTCCCGATATCGCGACCCCGTGCGGCGAGGTCGTGACCCGAGCTCGTGCCGGGTGCGGCGAGGTCCTGATCGGCGCGCCGGCTCTGGGCGAGATCGTGCCGCGCACCGCCGGGGTCGGTGGGCGGGACGCCGCCGGCCTTCGCGGCGGGCTCCGGCCCGGAGGCGTGCGTGGCGGTGGAGACGGCCCTGTCGTGCCCCTGGGCGGCCGGGACGGCCCTGCGGTAGGCGAAGGTGCAGACCACGGTGTCCTGGTCGCCGTAGGCGTCCCTGGAGACGTAGCAGCCCTGCGGCTTGACCGCGCCGACCCGCTCGGCCCACCGCGGGCGCGCGACGTCGGACTCCATCAGCGCCAGCGCGGCGCCCTCGGCCTTGGCGGCCTGCCTGGCCGTGCCGAGGTAGGCGACGGCGACCAGCAGGGTCAGTGCGGCGGGCGTGCCGGCCTTCGCGGCGTAGTCGACCAGCCCCTCGCCGAGGAACTCCTCCACGTCGCCCCGGCGCAGCCTGCGGCCCCACCAGGCGCCCAGCATGTCCGAGACCATCAGCTCGGCGTCCAGCGGGGTGCGCACGGCGAGCAGTTCGCGGGCCGCCACGAGCATTTCCGCGAACACGTCGTCCGGTGGCTGGGTCCCCCGGGGGTCTCGTCGTCTTCGGCGGCTCACGTCCCATACCTTCTCGCATTCCGCGCCCGAAAGGTGAACGGAACGCCGCCTGGTGACCCCGCTGTTACCGGGAAGGGTGGTCCGTCCCCCTCTGGGCGCCCGCTGGAATCACACGCCGTGCCCCCGGGCGGTCGTGGGGGGCGGGGCCAGCAACGGCGCCGAGGTGGCCCGCGCGAGCAGGTGCTCGCGCGCGATGCGCTCGACGACGGCCGTGGTGACATCCACGCCGAGGTGGGCCGCGCAGGCCTGGACGTCCTCCACGCACCGGTCCACGACCTCGACCGGCACGTCGAGGAACTCGTCCTGGAGGCGGGCGCTCACGAGGTCCGCGCCTCCGTGCGACGGGGTGCGCGCGTCGTGCGGCCCGGCGGTCTCTTCGGTGAAACGCGTTGCTAGAGCAGGCATGGGCGGCTTCGCATCCTCCGGTGAGCCGGGGGACATCCGTGCCCCGGACCAGTCTCTGAAGGGGGCGTTCGCCTCCCATTCCATCTTGTATCGCCGAGGTGTCAAGCCCTGCCGCCGGAACGGTTCGCGACAACGGGCCCCCGGAAGCCGCTCCTGTGGGAAGCTGTCCTTGCGAGCGCGCCCGGCCCGCCGGGCGCGCCATGTGCCGTCGCGGTGCCTGGCGCCGCTGTCAGGGTCGCGGATGCCGGAGGGGTGGAGGCTTGGCCGAGCTGGTGCGGACCGACCAGGCCACGGTGCCGGCGGTGAGAAAGTCGGCAGATCTTGCTGCACACCATGGCGCGTTTTTGACAGGATGCGTTGACCGCATCGTGGGCGGGGCTTCCGTCCGCGTGTGCCGATCACCGATGATGTAGTGCAGATTCCGCGCTACCAATCACAGTTATGGAGATGTGCCTCGTGGGAGACCCTGGCACGCGACGGAGGTGCCGACCATGAGCGCCGAAACCTCCGTGCCCCGTCCCCGGGAGTCGGGTGTGGACATCTCAGATCCCGCCCTGCTCGAGGGCCTGCTGGCCGAAGCGCCGTTCGCCTTCGCGTTCTTCGACACGACCGGCAGGTTCCAGCGGGTCAACCAGAGCTTCGCGGACATCAGCGGAGTGGCGGCAGAGGAGCACGCCGGCCGGCCCGCGTCCGAGATCGTCTCCGCCGACCTGTCGGCCCTCATCGAGGCGGCCCTGCGCAGGGTCGTCCAGGAGCACCGCGCCGTCGTCCACGGCGACCAGCGCTACCGCAACATGTCCCCCGCGGGTGAGCTCCGTCACTGGAGCCTGTCGTTCTACCCCATCCACGGCGAGAAGGGCACCCTCGCCGGGGTCGCCATGTTCGGCGTGGACGTGACCGAGCGTCAGCTCTCCGAGGAGGAGCTGCGCCGCAGCGAGGAGCGCTACCGCACGCTGGTGGAGTCCCAGCAGCAGCTCGTGTGGATCACCTCGCCCACCGGGGCCGTGATCGACGACGCGCCGCAGTGGCGCGCGATCACCGGCCAGAGCCTCGAGGAGTACCTCGCCTACGGCTGGCTGGAGGCCGTCCATCCCGACGACCGCCCGGCCGCCGAGGAGGCCTGGCGTGAGGCGCTGCGCGGCCGCACTCTGTTCGAGTGGAGCTACCGCGTCCGCACCCGCGCCAGCGGTTACCGGCACTTCGAGGTGCGGGCCGTCCCGATCATCCGCCACGGCCGGGTGATCGAGTGGGTGGGCGCCAACAGCGACGTCACGCCGCAGCGCGAGGCCGAGGAGATGCGCGGGCGCCTGACCGACCAGCTCGGCGCCGCCGCGCTGCGCACCGCCCGCCTGCAGGGCGCCACGGCCCAGCTCGCCGAGGCGCTGACGGTCGAGCAGGTCGTCCAGGTCATCATCGACGTCGGCCGCACCGCCCTGGCCGCCGACCGCTCCGCCGTGGCGCTGCTCGACACCGACCGCGCCGCGCTCAAGCTCACCGATGGCGGCGGCCTGCACGACGTGCCCGGCGCCACCGGCGACGAGATCCCGCTCTCGCAGTCCAGCCTGATGACCATGGCGGTCAACAGCCGCAGGCCGGTGTTCGCCGAGTCGCCCGACAGCCTGAAGGCCCAGCTCGTGGAGGCCGGCGCCGACGAGGCGATGGTCGAGGGCTTCCTCGCCCACAGTGACGAGCGTGCCTGGGTCGGCCTGCCGCTGCTGGCGGCGGGCCGCGCGCTCGGCGCGCTGCGGTTCGCCTTCACCCGCCAGCAGAAGATCTCGCAGGAGGACGGCGTCTTCCTGGAGGCCCTGGCCGGGCAGTGCGCGCTCGCGGTGGAGCGCGCGACGCTGTTCGAGCGTGAGCACCGCACCGCCGAGACCCTCCAGCGTAGCCTGCTGCCCGACCGTCTGCCGGTCATCCCCGGCCTGGTCCTGGCCCAGCGCTTCCGCTCCGGCAGCAGGCACGTCCAGGTCGGCGGCGACTGGTACGACGCGTTCGTCCTGCAGGACGCCCGGGTCGCGGCCGTCGTCGGCGATGTCATGGGCAAGGGCGTCAAGGCCGCGGCCGGCATGGGCCGCATCCGCAACGCCATGCGGGCTCTGGCCCTCACCAACCCGCCGCCCGCGGCCGTGCTGACCGGCCTCGACCGCGTCTTCGACGCCACCGAGGAAGAAGAGCAGGTCACCACCCTGGCGTACATGGTCGTCGAGCCCGCCACCGGCGAGGGCACCCTGGCGCTGGCCGGTCACCCGCCGCCCCTGCTGGTGTCCCCGAAGGGCAAAGCCGTGCTGTCCGAGGGTGAGCCCGGCACGCCGCTCGGCTGGCCCACCACCCGCAAGCAGTTCCGGTTCTGCGTCCCGCCGGGTCACACCGCGGTGCTCTACTCCGACGGCCTGGTCGAGAACCGCAAGCGCGGCCTGGACGCCGGACTCGCCGAGCTGGCCTCCGTCGTGGCCGAGGCGCCCCCTGAAGTCCTAG
>NZ_BMNT01000026.1:118887-133496 GCF_014646695.1 Sphaerisporangium melleum | reverse complement strand
ACGGTCGCCCTGGACGGCCTCCCCGGTCCAGACACCAGCGCCTCCCGTGATTTTGTTCGGCTAAGCCAATGTAACTGTACCGAACAAATTCGCCCTGGTTGTTCGCCTCGGCCGAATTAATCGAACCGAACAACTCGCCGCGCCGGGCCAAGGGAAAGCCAGACGTCGGAGGCGGCCAGCGGCGTGGGCGCCCTGCTCGGGTGGTCGCGAGGCGGATCTGCCACTGGAGCCGTGCAGATTTCGATCTATGGCAGCTCGGGGAACCGTTCGCGTAGGTAGGTCAGCACTGCCAGGACGCGGCGGTTGGAGTCGTCGGTGGGTGAGAGGTCGAGTTTGGCCAGGATGTTGCCGATGTGCTTGTTGATCGAGGCCTCCGACAGGACCAGCACTTTCGCGATAGCCGCGTTGGAGTGACCTTCGGCGACCAAGGCGAGCACCTCGCGTTCGCGTTGGGAGAGGCGGGTGATCGGGTTGTTCTGGCGGTTGAGCAGGCGGCGGACGACCTGGGGGTCGATCACGGTGCCGCCGGCGACGACGCGGCGCAGGGCGGAGATGAAGTCTTCCACGTCGACGACACGGTCCTTGAGCAGGTAGCCGACGCCGAGCCCGCCGCCGGAATCGAGGAGCTCGGCGGCGTAACCGTGCTGGACGTACTGGCTCAGTGCGACCACGGCCAGGCCGGGGTTGTCCCGGCGCAACTGGACGGCCGCGCGTAAGCCGTCGTCCGTGAACGTCGGTGGCATGCGGATGTCGGTCACCACGAGGTCGGGTGAGTGCTCCGCCGCGGCCCGCAGAAGTTCCGTGGCGTCGCTGACGCTGGCGACCACGGTGAAGCCGAAGCGTTCCAGCAGGCCGGCCAAGCCCTCACGCAGCAGGACGCCGTCTTCGGCCAGGACTACGCGCATGGCAGCTCCGTCCGGACCAGGGTGGGGCCACCGGGTGGGCTGGAGAGCAGCATTCGCCCGGCGGCGACGGCGACCCGGTCGGCCAGGCCGGTGAGACCTGTGCCGTTCGAAGGGTCGGCGCCACCGCGGCCGTCGTCGCGGATCTCGAGAGTGAGCAGACCCGCGGTCTCGCGGGCGGTGACCGTTACGGCCCTGGCTCCGCTGTGTTTGGCGACGTTCGTAAGGGCTTCGGCGACGACGAAGTAAGCGGTCGCCTCGACCTGTTCCGGTGGGCGCCGCGGCAGGTCGGTCTCGACGACGACGGGGACGGGGCACTGGTCGGCGAGCTCGCGCAGCGCGGCAGGAAGGCCGAGGTCGGTCAGCACGTTCGGGCGGATGCCGTGAATCAGCTCGCGCAGCTCGGACATCAGCTGTTTGGCCTGCTGATGAGCTGTTTCGACGGCCCCGGCGGCGGGGGATGTGGCCGGGATGTCGAGCTTGGCCAGGCCGAGCTGAAGGGTCAGTCCGACGAGCTTCTGCTGTGCGCCGTCGTGGAGGTCGCGTTCGATGCGGCGGCGTTCGGCCTCGAACGCGTTGACCAGGCGGGCTCGTGACCGCGACACCTCGACGAGTTCCGCATGAAGTTCATCGGCGGCGCCGGGGTGGAGCAGCGCCCGGGCCACGGCGCCGTGGACGCCGGCGACAAGAGTGAGCAGGTAGGGCACGGTCACCAGGGCGGCGAAGCCGGTGATGGAGTAGGGCACGGCCTGTGGCGGCGTGGTGATGACGGTGACGCCGAAGTTGATCTCTCCTGCGGGGACCAGCCAGGGGCTCAGAGCGCACACCGCGATCAGCACGAGGACGAACGCGACCATGCTGTAGAGCACGGGGACCACGGTCACGAGCAGGACGGCGTACGCCAGTTCCCGCCAGGTCAGCGGTTGGCGGTACCAGGAGAGGCCGAACGGTACCCGGCGCACTGACGGGACCGGCCGGTGGTCGACCAGGCGCAGCCGGACCCGCTCGGCGGCGGCCAGTGGCCGGGCCACCAGCGGCCCGAGCGCGGCCACGAGCGCGGCGCCGAGGACCAGCAGGATCAGCCCGGACGCGGGCTGTGCGGTGTTGGTGGCGACCCGCCGCGCGAGCAGCGCCCATGGGAAGGCCGGCAGTCCGAGCGGTACCGCAAGGAGCATCGCGATCGGGACCGACGACAGTACGTACATCGCGGACCTGAGAGGCCAGGCGGACATGATGAGACGCCGTGTGCCGAACGCGGAGAGCGCGGTGCGGGGCGGGTTGGCGGACACAGGGATCACGCTAACCAGTACGGGCGGCGGTTCCCACCGAGCCGGTCCTACCCTTCGGGTATAGCCAGCCCTACCGGGATTCGGTGACCAGGGGTAGTGCCACGCGCCCGGCTCGCTGGTGTGCTTGCCGACCATGAGAAAACGTCCACTGCTGACCTATTTCGCACTGTCGTACGGCATCACCTGGCTGTGCTGGCTCCCCTACATCCTGTCCGAGACCGGGATCGGCCTGCTGCCCATCCGCTATCCCGAGATTCTGGGAAGTTCACAGACCTTGGGGGTACTGCCCGGCGGCTACCTCGGCCCGATCACGGCCGCGCTCATCGTCACTGCCGTCGTGGACGGCCGGCCCGGCCTGCGGCGCTGGGCGAAACGGCTGGTCCGCTGGCGGGTGAGCCCGCGCTGGTACCTCGGGATCCTGCTGGCCGTCCCGGTCGTCGCGGTGGTCTCGACGTTCCCGCTTCCCGGTGCACTGGCCGACTTCCGCGTTCCCGGCGCGACCGTCTTGCTGTTGTACATCCCGATGCTGGTCATGCAGTTCCTGACGACCGGATTGGCGGAGGAGCCGGGCTGGCGTGACTTCGCCCAGCCGAGGTTGCAGGCCCGCTACGGCCCGCTCGCCGGTTCGCTGATCCTCGGCCCGCTGTGGGGTGCGTGGCACCTGCCGTTGTTCTTCAGCGAGTGGGCCGGCGGGCCCGATGTCGACTGGCTGATGATGGCGGAGTTCGTCGGCTCGGCGATCCCGCTGAGCCTCGTGATGACGTGGGTGTTCAACCGGACGAACGAGAGCCTGCCGGTCGTCATGCTGTTCCACGCCAGTGTCAACACCGTCTATTCCCTGGTATGGGAAGCATGTTTCCCGTCCTTGGACGCCTTCGGCGACAGCGTGCACACGCTGGCGATCGGCTCAGGGGTGACGGCAGTGGTGCTGCTCATCGCCACCCGGGGCCGGCTCGGCTGCGAATCGATCGCCGCCAGGGAGCTCCAGAACACCCGCGCACAGTAACCGCAGGATCAGGGCGACCATGTCGTCGTTGCCCCTCGTCACCTTCTCAAGGGGCAACGACTCACGATCCTGCCCGGCGACTGATCAGCTCTCGCCAGAGGTCAGGCCGACGGGGCAAGAGACACCGGTGCATACGAGCGTGTATCTATGTGACCCATGCGACGAGCTGCGATCTACTGCCGGATCAGCCAGGACCGTGCGGGCGCCGGACTCGGCGTCGCCCGCCAGGAAGCCGACTGCCGGGCCCTGACCGAGCGCCGAGGCTGGCAGGTAGCGGACGTCTACTCCGACAACGACGTCAGCGCCTACTCGGGAAGCCCGCGCCCCGCGTGGCGACGACTGCTTGAGGACATCGACGCCGGCACGGTCGACGCCATCGTGTGCTGGCACGTCGACAGACTGACACGCTCACCCCGCGAACTCGAAGACGTCATCGACCTGGCCGACCGGCGCGGCATCGAACTCGCCACCGTGACCGGGGAGATCGACCTGGCCACCCCGACCGGCCGCCTGATCGCCCGCATGCTCGGCGCCGCCGCCCGCCACGAGGCCGAGCACAAAGCCGAACGACAAAAGCGCCAGCGACGACAGAACGCCGAAGCCGGCAAGGTGTCCGGCGGTGGGATGCGCCCCTACGGCTACGCCGAAGACCGGCTGACCGTGATCGAGGAAGAGGCCGAGGTGATCCGCGAGGCCGCCCGCCGGATACTGGCCGGCGAATCACTGTCCAGCGTCTGCAAGGACTTCGAGCAGCGGGACGTGAAGACCCCTTCCGGCCGTCACTGGATCCCCACCACCTTGCGCCGCCTGCTCGCGTCAGCCCGCATCAGTGGGCGAAGGGAGCACACGCCGCGCAGCACCTTCCAGACCACCCGCCCTCTGCTGGGCGAGATCGTCGCCGACGCCGTCTGGCCCGCGATCATCGACCCCGTCGACTCCGACCGGCTACGTGCGCTGCTCAGCGATCCCGCCCGCGACTACCGCCGCCAGGCCGCCACCGGACGCATTTACCTGCTGTCCGGCATCCTGCGCTGCGGACGATGCGGACACCGCATGAACGGCCGCCCCCGGCAAGGCGTCCCCCGCTACGTCTGCCCCAACGTCCCCGGCAGCGGCTCATGCGGCGGCATCGCCACCAACACCGCCCGCACCGACGACCACATCCGCGACATGCTGCTGACCGCACTCGACTCCCCCGCCCTCGCCGAGCGCATCCGGCACCAGGGCGGCGACGATGACAATCTCGCCGAGGCCGTCCGCGCGGACGAGGAGCTACTGGAAGAACTCGCCCAGGCATGGGCCACCCGCGAGATCACCCGCAGAGAATGGATGGCCGCCCGCGCCCCGATCGAACTACGCCTGGACAAGAACAGAGCACAACTGGCCGGCCTCTCCCGAACCTCGCCCCTGATCCCCTTCATCGGCACCGCTCAGGACATGCTCACCAGGTGGGAGGCCATGAACGTCTCCCAGCGACGCGCCATCGTCGCCGCGGTCATCCGCACCATCACCGTCGCCACCGCCAACCCACGCAAGAAGTGGGACCCCGACCGATTCACCATCGGATGGATCGCCTAAGCAGCAGCATCCAACCGCTCCGGCTCGTCCCCGCCGACGAGCCGGAACACCGACGCCACCCGCTCCAAGACCGCCAGATCCTCAACCACCGGCGCAAGCCCCTGCGCCGCCCGAGATGCCGCCACCCGCGCCCGCATCTCGTCATTCACCCACACCCGCCACCAGGCAGCCGCCCCACACGACGCCCACCCCACGGCACCGCGCTCCCAGATCCTCCCTCCGCCGCATGCTCGCCTCCCTTCTCGCTTCTTTCAATCGATGACGAGACCAAGAATGCGACCAACGGTCAGAACCACGACACCACCCAGCCGGACACCACCAAGACGTCCAAGAGATCCCTGCTCAGACAAGACGTCCCCAGCCGTCCCCAACGCCCACGTACTGACCTGCGACCGAAGCACCGACCACCACGCGGACAACCAGCCAAGATGCAAGCCAACCAAGATCGAAAGTAAGTTATCTGTACATGTATCAAGGCGAGCCGCCTGCGGCGGCTCGCGGCGCGCAGGGCGGGCAGCGGGCCGGGCGTGCGGCTCTCCGGCCGGTCCCGGCCCGCGCCGCCCCACGCGCTGGGGTCCATCGGGCGGATCACCTGGGCCGGGGAAGTCTTCCGGTAGCCGAGGAGATCCCTCCGTAAGCCTGCCGCGCCGCTTCCGTTCCTCGGGCCTGGCGGCCCTGCGGTACGGGTCGGCTTGCCACCGAATGACATGGTGACCTGGTTGGAGCTCTCTTTGACCAGGCGAGAGGAGGCGCAATCTTGCGAGATCCGTACAACTCCTGTCGACGGCGCGCGAATGTTGGCTCTGGCACAGATTCCGTGCGTTGACCCGCCTCAGTCGGCGAGGAGGACGCGTTTGCGCAGGAGGTCGGGGTTGGCCCGGCCGTACATTTGCCGCTTGAGCATCTTGATGCGGTTGACGTGGCCTTCGACCTTTCCTGAGCTGTGAGGCAGGGTCAGGCCGGCTTTGGCGGCGTCGAAGTCGCGGCGTAAACCGGTGACGAAGGAGTGCAGTTCCGGCAGGTCATCGGCCTGGACCCGGTTCATCCACCGCTCAAGGTGGCCGCCGCGAAGATTCATCATCATGTCGGCGAAGGCCCGGACGTGATCGCGGACGGCGGCCAGCGCCGGGCAGGCCGCGGTCAGGGCCCGCAGGTGCTGTTGCTCGTCGGTGTCGAGGTCATCGGGGTTGCGCAGGAACCAGCCGGTGGCTTGGCGGACGGTGGGCGGCGGCGGGGGCCGCAGACTCACCGTGGTCTGGGCCCTCCAGGGCCGCAGATACCGGCGGACCGTGGTGGGCCTGCCGCGGTAGCCCATGGCTTTGATCTCCTGGTAGAGCTGTTCGGCGTTGGTGCAGCCCTGCTCCCAGCGGTCTCGCAGGTGGTCGGCGAACTTCTCCACTGCTCGGGGACGCTTGCCGGTGCCGTCGTTGACCAGCAGCTCCTCTGGGCTGCTTGCGCGGGCGAAACGCCGGACGGTGTTGCGGGCCAGGGCGAGCCGGCGGGCGATCGTTCGCAGGTCATGGCCCTGGTCGATCAACTCGTGGACTGAGGCGTGCCGGTGCCGGGTCCGTTCAGCCAGCCGGCCGACCCGCGGCTCGGTGCGATCGGCCGTGGCCGGCAGAGGCTCACCTGCCGATGCCGGCAAGGGAATGTCGGCGGGCCGGCGGGTGGAGGTGAGGTCACGTAGGTGGGCGCGGTGCTTGGTGATGGTGCGTTCGACGGCGTCGCCGAGGTTGCGCCACATGTGCCAGCGATCGGCGACCTGGATCGCCTGCGGTGCGCCCCGGGTGGCGCCGTCGGCGTAGCAGCCGGCCCGGTCCCGGCAGATGACCTGCACACCGGGCCGCGCGTTGAGCCAGGCGGCCAGCGCGTCCGATGACCGCTCGGGCAGCATGTCGATCGGCTGGCTGGTGGTGATGTCGATCAGAACCGTGCCGTAGGTGTGGCCGCGGCGCAGGGCGAAGTCGTCCACTCCGAGCACCTCGGGGCCAGGTCTTGGTTGGGGGTCGGGCAGGGATCGGATCAGTCTGATCAGCGTCATGCGGTTCACCGCTGCGGCAAGGTGGTGGGTGAGCCGGGCACCGGCCCGGCCGCCCAGCGCCAGGCCGATCGTCTGCAGCAGCGTGCGGAGCGGGGCACTGTAGCGTCCGTAGCGGATGGTCAGCCCGGGTACCTGCTCGGCGAAGGTCTTCTTGCCGCACTCGTCGTTACCGCACCAAAACCGCGACACCCGCAGGTGCAGCACCGTCTCCTGTCCGCTGACCGCGGTGTCGCCCACCCGCCGCTCATAGCTGCTGTGCACGCGCTGGGAGACCACCCCGCACTGCGGGCAAGCAGCCTGTGACGTCCTGGTCCTGGCCCGGATCCGTACCGACCTCCCCGACCGGCCCACATGGTCGATCTGCAGGCACGCCAAGTGCGGGAACAGGACCGTCAGCAATCCCGAGATCGTCACCCAGCATGATCAGCAAGACCGGCAGTCGACCGCCGGGAGATCACGAAATTGGTGCCAGAGCCCGGATTCAACCGTCGTCGAGACAACTCCTGCTTCGCCTGAAAGTCTGAGGCAACTGTTCCTGGGAAGTAGAGGTGTATCTTCCGAGATTGCCTGCCTCCCTAAGATGGGCTCCCAGATGCGGGAGGAGCCGCCGCACATCCCGTGGCTGACAGCATCGAGCGACTTGGGTGACAGTGCCGGGACTGGCTTGAGATCGCGGATAGTCCTGTCCTCGCTGGTGCTCACCCTCAAGTGGATGTGTCCGCTGACGGCGCGCTGAGTTGCTCGACGTCAGCGAGCAGGTCACGGACCGTTTGGTACCGGCTCGCGATGTCGTACGCTGTGCACTTTTGCACGATGCGGCTCACCGCATCGCCGGTCACTGACAACGACTCGCGACCGGTGAAAATGTACGACAGCACCCAGCCGATGGCGTAGATCTCGTTGAGGACTCCGTACTGCCGGAAGTCGTGCAGAAGCGGATCGCGGATGGTGCCACGCATCTCCGTCTGGGTCCGGGTGAACGTCGATGACGGGTCCTTAACTAGACCGAAGTCTGATAGCTTGACCAGAACAGCACCGCTTTCATACACCTTCAGTAGCACGTTCTGGAGACTGATGTCACGGTGCAGGAGAGGCTGGCTGTGTAGATAACTGATCGCGTACAGGAACTGCAGTGCAATCCGCCTGCGCGACGCGAAGGACAAGCTACTGTTGCGCCGCGCGATGAACGATCTCAGAGTGGCGTTACAGAACTCCATCCGGTACTCGTTGAGGGCGTCGTCGTACTTGTACACGTCGAGGATGTACGGAAAACTTAGCCGCTTCATCGTCTCGAACTCGTGCTTGAAGCGGATCAGGTCGCGGCTGCCGATTCCCTTCTTTGCGCGCTTGAGTGCAAATTTGATGTCGTAGTCCGGGTCGATGTAGGAGTAAACGATCGCGTACGATCCTTCCCCTTCCATCTTCAGGTTCACCGGTCTTCGGTCTTTCTCTAGAACGGTCGTCGTCGCCGTCTGGACGAACACGGGCTCGTACCGCACCAGCACGACCGGCTCGAAGTCATCCGGGACGGTACTGCCACCACTCATTGACAGCCACGGCAGGCACCGGTCGACGGCCTGTTGATACCTTTCGTCGAACCGCACATCGATGCCGGAGGCCTTCAATGTTAAGAGGGCCTCGTTTAGCTCCTCGGCCAGTGCGATCAGTCGCCGACTGTTATCCGCCCAGTAGTGTCGGGTGCTGCGCGCCCTGCCGTTAATGCTGTCGAAGTGCTCGGTTAACTGTTCGTGGAAGTATGCGAACATGGACCCGAATTCAGAGTCGTCGTATAAACGGGTGAAGGCCGTCGATGGGTTCTTGGCGGCGTACTTCTCCTTGAAATCCGCCAGCATCAAATCCAAAGGTGTCATCGTCTACCTATCGCTGGTTCATCGCCCGGTTGCACGACATGGTCTCCACCGAGTGATTCATGTTCTGTACAGGATAACCTTTATCCGGCAGCCACCTGGCGAAAGCCTCCGCTGCAGAACCAGTCGTGGGCAGCGAGCGCTTCATACAAGGCCACCATCCAGGAATTCTTGTGCAGGCGTGCACGTGAGCGTGCGAGTCCCTCCAGGTGCGCACGGACGTCTGGTGCTCCACCGGCCTGAAAGGCTTCCTCGATCGACAGTTCGATGCCCGGCAGGTCGTCGGCGGCCTGATCCTCAAACAGCGGGGCCAACTTGAAGGTCTCGAAGTGGAATCTAACGCGTTCCGCAAGTCTCGCATCCCATGAGGTGGGCGGATCCACATAAAACTCGATCAACCAGCCAGCGGGGCTGTCCAGGGGCCTTGCCCGATAGACCCGGCCATCAGCCGAGCGGGTTATGAGCCGTGCCCTCAGCCATCGGTCGTCATCGACCTGATCGAAATAGGGATGGAGGATCTGTTCCTCGTAGCGGGTCGGTGCACGGTCCTTCTTCTCGAAGTTGCAATCCGAGCAGATGGGCAGCAAGTTGACCGGTACGGCGGCAAGGTAGGGGTAGATCGACTTGGGCATGTGGTGATCGACCTGGCGCACTGCACCAACACCGCACATGGGGCACTTGGTCTTGCGGTTCCGAGCCTCTTCGTACACGGGACGGCCAGGATGATGCGGCCCCATCCGCCGTTCGTACATGGCGATCAGCGCGTCCCTGTCATGCTTTTTGGACGGTGGGGGAGCGAACGCGGCAGGATGCATGTGGTGAAGCGTGGAAGTGCGGCATGCATGCTCATACGCATCGGCGGCGATCACAACCTTTTCCTCATAGCTGCTTAACAGAGTCCACATCGGCCGGCTGATCTTCGCGCTGATGCACATGCGGAACGCTTCTCGTGTTCCGATCTGGGGAGGGTCGAGCCGACGCATCAGCGCCCGCCTTCGCGGCGGCGGGTCGCGGAGCGCGCCAATGCTCGCCCTTCGGCACCCAGTTGGTCATCGAATTCGTCGAGAATGTCCTCAAACGACATGCCGCCATCGGCGAGTGACTGGATGAGCCGGTTGAACCCTGTGCGGCGCACCTCCAGTCCGAAGATCTCCCGAGTGATCACTCCGATGTTCTCGCCGAACGTCTCGATCTCGGGGTGATCGACGCGCAGATCATCGCCCGCCCTACGTAGGGCCCAGACGGCCTCACGGGGCGTCTCTTGGAGTACCACGGGCGAGTGGGTAGCGATGACCGCGATGCCGTTGCGGTCTCTCAGCAGTTCGGACAGAGTTCGCACGAACGTCGACAACAACGGGGGGTGGAGATGACCCTCCGGTTCGTCGATCAGAACGAGGGTGCGTTCGGTGGTGTGCTGCACCAGCCGGGCCAGGGTTAGCAAAACAATCTTGTGTCCCGAGCTAAGCCCGTCGAAGACCTGCTCGGGGTCCGGCCGGTCCTGGGTGCGCGCGAGCCGCATGATCTCCAGGTCATGGAAGAGGGAATCCGTCTCTTCGAGCTTGGCCAGGACGTCGCTCCAACGCCGAGCCTTCGCGGGGTGATCCCCCACGCACCTCTGTACACACTCAGCGAACTCGACGCCGAGAGCCGCGTAGCTCTTCGCTCCCGCACCATCGGCCGTTTTCAGGCCGACGTACTGGTACTCGACGCGGTCACCGACCTGGTTGGCCGCTCTTCTGACCTGATGCGGGCCCTGGGAGTCGAATGCACTGAACGATATGTACACGACATTGGTGAAAGGATGCTGGCGGTGGTCGAGCCTGTCCTCCAGCGAGCTATGGCGCCACTGGCCGCGTGAGGCAAGTGTGGTCTGGGCGATGTTGTGCAGCAGGCGTGTCTTACCCACGCCGTTGCTTCCGATGACCGCATGGATGTTGCTGGGAGGGTTCTTGTCGGGGTCTACCCTCAGTTCGATGGTGAGTGTCGGGGCGCTCCCGGACAGCGCCTCCTGGCGGTAGCGGACGTGGAAGCGCGAGAGTGTGGGCCCGCCATGGGCGATCCTGCGGCACTGCGTACGGACCGTATCGGCATCGGTGCCGCGCAGCAGCGATTCCCGCATGACGGGTTCGTTACGGGCTTGTTCGAAGAGCTCCGCATCGTAGGCGACATCCCGCAGGCCGGAGAAGATGGCCAGGCGCGTTTCGTCATCGAACTCGTCACGGAGCGTAGCGTAGTAGCTCTCATCGCTTCCCAGGGAGAAAAACCCTGGCTCGAGGGCTTCGAAGTGCCTGGGCAGGGAAGTCCGACCGGTCTCCATGCCGAAGGAGCCAATCTTCACTGCACCAACATTGACGACGCGGTTACCGTTGAAGCAACGCAAATGGAAGACAGTCTTGAACCCGTAGTCATCCCAGTTGTCGTCTCCAAGCCACGCTATGTCCGGACGAGTGCGCGCTGATTCCCGTGCGTTGGGCACCGTAGTGAAGTACACCGCGTCACATTACCGAACACGTTCCTGCCGTACAGGCGACTTCCTTCGACGGGACAGACGTACGGATCAGCAGAGTTGGGCAGGCCGATCTGCACGGTGGCACCGCCTCTCGCCCAGTGCCCCTCGTCATTGGAAAATACTTCTAGCGCCGGAAACAGGTCGCTTGACGACGCATCATCACAGGTCAGCACCCTTCGCTCCGCCCAATCCTGATGGGTGACCTGAGTCAGCGGACTCGCTGACACTGAAGCGCGGCAGCGATCAACGGACGTCACCGTCGTGGCACCTGACGGCACCCGAGTGGCATCCGTTGATCGGAGCGGTGCGTCCCCTCGAAGTTCGCATTGAAGGGACCAGGGCTCTCGCGGAAGTGTTGCTGATGGCTGTACAGCAGCGGAGTACAGCAACGCCGCCTTACCTGACCACACGTCACCAGCCCGTAACTGCCTCTTCAACAGGGCGAGGACGTGACTGGCGCTTGTTTACACGCAAAAAGTCTTAGCACTCAACCAACATCGGAGTCTTCCCGAGCGCCTGTATGTACTTGGCGCGAGCCTCGGCGATGTCGTCGACCTCAAACACCTCGACACTGCTCGCCTTTTCGGCCTTGACCCTGCTGCCGGTGACTCAGCCTTGCTGAGGTAGCCGTGGGGGCGGCCAAGCAGCTTGTTCAGGTCGGTGTTCTCGTCGCAGACGGTGCCGAGCTTGGCGGGCACGCCGTCGGCGCCAAAGTCGCCGATGATGGCGGCGGCGTCCTTATTGGTCGCGGCCCCACCATAGGCAGTAAGGAGCCCAACCAGTGCAAGCACGGCGGGGTGGGAGTGTCGTCGTGACCAGATCACGGCAGCGGGCTGAGCAGGAGCCACCCGGCTGATGGCTCGGCAAGTGCGCTCAGGAGCGGGTATGGGCTGGTGCGGCTTAGAACTGGCTCGCCTTGACCACGCTAAGGAACACCGACCACTCACTGGGCGAGCAGACCAGCACCGGGCCGCCCGGGATCTTGCTGTCGCGGAGCGCGCGTCGACCGGGGAGGTTGGAGGCGACTTCTACGCAGTTGCCGGCATCGGTGCTGTAGGTGCTCTTGCGCCACTGTGCGCCCCGAAGGTCACTCACCTTGGTTCACCACTTCCTGTATCAGTCGAACTGACTGCCTGACCGGTAGGGCTTCGGCCCTGATGGCGTCGTACCGTGCGGAGAGTTGGGCGATGGTACGGCGATCATCCAGGGTCCGGCCGACAGGCTGTGAATCCGTGTAAGCAGCGTAAGCCGATCCGTTGCGTTCGGCGATGATGAATCCGCCCGACAGTCCGCAGTGCGCGCCGGCGTCCGACGGGACCACTTGAAGCGTCAGGTTGGGATGCCGGGCCATCTCGATCACGAACTCTAGCTGTTCCCGCATAACCCGTGAGTCACCAATACGCCGCCTGATCACGGCTTCGTCGATGACGACGCTGGTCAACGGCGGCTTGTCCTTGGTCAGAATCGCCTGGCGACGCATGCGGCTCGTCAGACGCGTCTCCAGTTCTTCGCTGGTGATGCCGGGCCAGGTGCCCAAGATCTCCCGCGCGTAGCTCTCGGTCTGCAACAGGCCGGGGATGATCAGAGGTTCCCATGTGCGCAGGCTCATGGCGTCGGCTTCCTCCTCCAGCCATGGCCGTAGGTATTCCGGTGCCTGCTGCTGCCATGTCGTGGCGGCTTGCAGCCGGATCATGACGCCGTCGAGTCTCAGCGCTTGATCGGCCAGCTCGGCGAAGCGCTTTGACGGCGTGCGCTTCATGGTCTCGACCAGGGCGACGAGAGCGTCTGAGTACCCCATGCGTTCTGCCAGCTGACGTTGAGTCAGCCCAGCCGCTTGACGGTATCGGCGCAGCTCGAAGGCGAAGAGATGCCGAGGCGAGTCATGGGGGTTGATCTCCTCTCTGTTCACGGACAAATCCCACCTTCCGATTCATATTGGGTTCTTTGCTAACTAACTAACCTGCTTACGTGAACTGTAGTTAATGCGTAAAGGTAAACCGAGTCCAATGCTAGCGCTCCAGAGCCATCCTGGTAAGGCGATGTCCCGGCGTCGCTAACCCTCTACCGACTGAAGAGGTTAGGCGCAGAATGAGAACAGGAACACTGCTAGGTGTAATAGACCTGGTCGGCCGACCGGAATCCGTCCAGCTTGCTCGGCAGTTCGCGAGCATCAGGCTCGGCGAGGGTCACCCCGCTCTGGAAGACGTCATCCTTCTCACGTCCGAAGTCGTCACCAATGCCATAACGCACTCCAATTCGCGCGACGGCGGCAGGGTGACCGTGGTGATGGTGGATTGCCACGAATACATCCACGTCAACGTCTCCGACGCTGGAGCCAAGACCGCTCCTCGGCTCCGCACCGACACCAACGGGGAAAACGGGCGCGGCCTGGTGTTGGTGGACGCGCTGTCCAGGGATTGGGGCGTACGCGAGGACGCCGGCAGGCGGACCGTCTTCTTCGAAGTCGCCTACGACTTCAGGCAAGCGCCCGCGCACCTCAAACAGAGCGCAATGCGCAGGACCGCCGAACAAGCTGCGCGCACGGTGACGGAGAGCGCCGCCGTTGGGTGGAAGGACCCAGACGACGACACCCCAACAGCCGGCTGTCACGCTGCGGAAGCCGAACGATGGGGTGAATAGACGGCCGACAGGTCACGAGGGTTCTCAGCAGACCGGTGCCGCGGAACTAGGTACCGGTCCTTCGATCACCCCCGGCCACGTGCGTAAAGAAACCGAAGTCTGGCGATCGTCCGGCCCGCATGGGCTGAGACATAGAGACGGCGCCCCGTCAGAGCTGTACCTGATCGCCCCCCGGGAGACATCCCTCCGGTCAGGCTGCGCTCACGACGGCGGCGACCGGTGCTCCCCGCCGGGACCGGCCCCCCGGGGCCGCACACCCGGCGGGGAGGGCACCCGCATCACCGATCCGGTAGGCCCCATCTGTGCGAGATGCTTCTTGTCCCAGAACAAGAACGAGACCTCCGAGCAGGCGCGACCGCCAACGCCCGGAGGTCTGCGCAATCCGGCTACTCCTCCGAAGAGGTCGTCAGCCCAGTCGGGCACCAGGCCGAAGGGTCACCTGCGTTGACACCGGTGCCGCCGATGCCGCAGTAGCCGTTGGGGTTCTTGAAGAGGTACTGCTGGTGGTAGTCCTCGGCCCAGTGGAACTCGGGGGCCGGGGCGATCTCGGTGGTGATGGTGCCGTAGCCGGCCGTGGTGAGGACCTGCTGGTAGGCGTCACGGGAGGCCAGGGCGGACTTCTCCTGGGCCGGGCCGTGGGTGTAGATCACCGAGCGGTACTGCGTGCCGACGTCGTTGCCCTGGCGCATGCCCTGGGTCGGGTCGTGGGCCTCCCAGAAGACCTTCAGCAGCTCCTCGTAGGACACCTCGCTGGGGTCGTAGACGACCCGTACGAC
>NZ_BMNT01000026.1:112952-118855 GCF_014646695.1 Sphaerisporangium melleum | reverse complement strand
CTCGGCGTGGCCGGTGAGGCCGCTACAGACCTCCTCGTAGGTCGGGTTCGGGGTGTAGCCACCCTGGTAGCCGACCGAGGTGGAGACCACGCCGTGGGTCTGCCAGAACTTCCGCTCGGCGCCCCAGAAGCAGCCCAGGCCGAAGTCGGCGATCTCGGTCCCGTCCGGGTAGGGAGGGGCGAGCGGCGCGTCGAGGACCTCGTGCCGCGCGGGGACGGGCATCCGCTCCTCGCGGCCGGGGAGCGCCTCCTCCGGGGCCACCATCGAAGCCTTGTTCTTGCCGAAGAGCCAACCCATCGTGCACCTCCGTCGGAGATTCTTTGCAGACGTCCAAACCAGCGCGAGCGCCCGGTTGTTCCCTGGCGTAAGCAGTTCTTAAGATTTGGCGGCAAAGTTCCTTATTTGTGGTTAAGGACGGTCAGCAGCGAAGATGGGCTACATGCCTGATTCGCGCCGTGGTCTGCTGTACGGCATCGCCGCCTACACCATGTGGGGGCTGTTCCCCCTCTACTGGCCCCTGCTCAAGCCGTCCGGCGCCGTGGAGATCCTCGCGCACCGCATGGTGTGGTCGCTCGTCGCCGTGATCGCGGTGCTCGCCGTACGTCGCCACTGGTCGTGGATCCGCGAGCTCGCCCGGCAGCCGCGCAAGCTGCTCCTGCTCGCCCTGGCCGCGGTCGTGGTGTCGCTGAACTGGGGCGTCTACATCTACGCGGTGAACTCCGGGCATGTGGTGGAGAGCGCACTCGGGTACTTCATCAACCCCCTGGTGAGCGTGCTGTTCGGTGTGGTGCTGCTGGGGGAACGGCTGCGGCCGTGGCAGTGGGCCGCCGTAGGGCTCGGCGCGCTGGCCGTCGTGGTGCTGACCGTGGACTACGGCCGGCCGCCATGGGTCGCCCTGACGCTCGCGGCGAGCTTCGGCACCTACGGGCTGCTGAAGAAGGCGGCGAACGTCGGCGCGGCCGAGAGCCTGACCGTGGAGACGCTGGTGCTGCTGGCGCCCGCCCTGGCGTACCTGCTGGTCCTGCAGGCGCAGGGCGCCTCGACGTTCGGGACGGCCGGGCTTGGGCACGCCGCGCTCCTGGTGGGCGCCGGAGTGGTCACCGCGATCCCGTTGATGAGCTTCACCGCGGCCGCGATCAGGGTGCCGCTCACGGTCCTCGGACTTCTGCAGTACATCGCCCCCATCCTGCAGTTCCTGTGCGGCGTGCTGGTCGCCCACGAGACCATGCCGCCGAGCCGCTGGGCCGGGTTCGCGATCATCTGGCTGGCGCTGGCGGTGTTCAGCTGGGAGGGCTTGCGCCACGCCCGCCTGGTACGGCGGGCGGCCCGTCCGTCACCCGCGCTGGAGACCGTCTGACCGGCCCGTGCCCGGTACGTCTCGCGACGTAGCCCCGGCGGCGGACGCTACCTCCCCTGGGGTAGGGCGGACGATCCCGCCGGCGGACGACCGCGCCGATCCCCTCCGGCCACCATGGGCCGGGAAGCAAGGGGGTACACCATGACGGAGCGCCGTTTCCGGTTCGGGGTCGTCGCGGCGACGGCCCGGGACGCGGACGAATGGTGCGGCCTGGCCCGCCGCGCCGAGGAACTGGGCTACGCGACGTTCCTCACCCCGGACACGCTGGACACGTTGCCACCGCTGCTCGCGCTGAGTGCCGCGGCGGCGGCGACGAGCACGATCCGGCTCGGCACGTTCGTCCTCTCGGTCGCCAACCGGCCGCCGCAGCAGGTCGCGTGGGAGGTGGGCGGCCTGGGTCTGCTGTCGGCCGGCCGCTTCGAGCTGGGGCTGGGCGCCGGCCGGCCGGATGCCGAGCGGGACGCGGCCAGGCTGGGCGTGCCGTTCGGGACCGCGGACCAGCGCATCAGGCGGCTGGAGGAGGTCGTCCGCCAGGTACGTGCGCGGCCCGGTCTGACACCGGGCCCGCGGGTGCTGATCGCCGCGAGCGGCCCGCGGATGCTCGGCGTGGCCGCGCGGCACGCCGAGACGGTCGCGCTCGGGCTGCCCGCCTCCACCACCGAGGACGGGCTCGCCGCCCCGGTGCACCTGCTGCGCGAGGCGGCCGGCGAGGGCTTCGACCGGCTGGAGCTCAGCGCCGGGCTGCACGTGGTCGGGGACGAGGTGCCGCCGTGGCTGGCCGAGCGGATGGGCCCGGACGTCCCGGCGGACTCGATCGCCGTGCTGCGCGGCTCGCCGCGACAGATGGCCGACCGGCTGCTACGGCGCAGGGACGCCCACCAGATCTCCTACGTCACGGTGAACGCCATGTACGCCGACCGGCTGGCCCCGGTCGTGGAACTGCTCGCCGGACGATAAAGCAGCGGCGCCCGCCCCGTCGCGACCGCCCGCACCGGACCGGGCCGGCCGCCGCCCGGCGGGGAGCCGTCAGCCGGAGCGTTCGGCGACGTAGTCGCAGAGGGCGAGCAGGGCGGCCCGGGCGGGGATGTCGGGGAGGGTGAGCAGGTCGGCGCGGGCCCGTCCGACCCAGGACATCAGCTCGGCGCGGGCATGGACCATGGCCTGGTTGGCGCGCAGCAGCTCGAGCGCCTCGGTGACGTCCTCGTCGGGGACCGGGCCGGAGAGCAGCTCGCGCAGCCGGGCGTCCCGCGGGTCGTCGGAGGCGAGCACGTACAGCACCGGCAGGGTGCGGATGCCCTCGCGCAGGTCGGTGCCGGGGGTCTTGCCGCTCTCGCCCGAGGTGGAGGCGACGTCCAGCAGGTCGTCGCCGAGCTGCCAGGCCACGCCGATGGCCTCGCACGCGCTGGTGACCCGCTCGACGACCTCCTCGGGCGCGCCGGCGAGCATGGCGCCGAACCGGCCGGAGGTGGCGATGAGCGAGCCGGTCTTGTCGGCCAGCACCTCGATGTAGTGGGTGACCGCGTCCACGCCGGGCCGGGGGCCGATGGTCTCGCGGATCTGGCCGCGCACCAGGCGGGAGAAGGTGCGGGCCTGGATGCGGACCAGCTCGGGGCCGAGGTCGGCGAGGATCTCCGAGGCCTGGGCGAAGAGGTAGTCGCCGGTGAGGATGGCGACCTTGTTGTCCCACAGGGCGTTGGCGGACGGCGAGCCGCGGCGCACTCTGGCCTCGTCCATGACGTCGTCGTGGTAGAGCGTGGCCAGGTGGGTCAGCTCGATGACCACCGCCCCCGGGACGACCCCGGGGGCGCTGGAGTCACCGAAATGCGATGCCAGCAGCACGATCATCGCGCGGAAGCGCTTGCCACCCGCGACGATGAGGTGCCTTCCCGCCTCCGCGACGAAGGCGTCCTCACTGTCGGCGGACGTGCGGAGGAGTTTCTCCACCGCGTCGAGGCCACTGGCGATGTCCGCTGCCAGCCCCTCGTCGATGAACGGCAGGTCGACTACGGGCGGCGCGGCCATCAAGCATTACTCCTAACGAACGAACAGCGATTGCGCGGCCGTGTGCGCGAGGTCGAGCACCGGCTGCGGGAAGACCCCGAGCACTACGGTAGCCGCCGCGGAAAGCGTGACCACAGCCGCGGTCCCCATGCTGGGGACGGCGATGGTCGGGCCCTCTGGCGCCGGGTCGCTGAAGAACATCAGCACGATCACCCGGACGTAGAAGAACGCGGCCATCGCGGAGGTCACCACACCCACGATGACCAGCTGAACCGCGCCACCCGCGACCGCCGCGGCGAACACGGCGTACTTCCCGAAGAATCCGGAGGTGAGCGGGATGCCGGCGAAGGCGAGCAGGAACAGCGCGAAGATGCCCGCGAGCAACGGGGAGCGCTTGCCGAGGCCCGCCCAGCGGGACAGGTGCCCGGCCTCGCCGCCGGGGTCGCGGACCATGGTGACGACCGCGAACGCGCCGACCGTGGCGAACCCGTAGGCGAGGAGGTAGAACAGGATGCCCGACAGGGCGTTGGCGTTCTGGGACTCCTTGCCGGTGGCGACGACCGCGGTGAGCAGGAAGCCGGTGTGCGCGATCGAGGAGTAGGCCAGCATCCGCTTGATGTCGGTCTGGGTGATCGCGAGCACGGCGCCGACGACCATCGTGAGGATGGCGACGCCCCACAGCACCGGGGTCCACTCGGCATCGAGGTCGCCGAGCGCGACCCAGAAGACCCGCAGCAGCGCGCCGAACGCCGCGATGAGGGTGCCGGAGGCCATGAGCGCGGTGATCGGCGTCGGCGAGCCCTGGTAGACGTCCGGCTTCCACGCCTGGAAGGGCGCGGCCCCGATCTTGAAGAGCAGGCCGACGCCGAGCGTGGCGGCGCCGATGAACAGCAGGGCGTCCTGACCGCCGACCGTGCTGAGCGCCGTGGCGATGGCCTTGAGGTCCACCGACCCGGCGAAGCCGTACAGCAGCGCGGTGCCGTACAGGAAGAACGCCGAGGAGAAGGCGCCGAGCAGGAAGTACTTCATGGCCGCCTCCTGCGAGAGCAGGCGGCGGCGCCGGGCCAGGCCGCACAGCAGGTACAGCGGCAGGGACATGACCTCCAGGGCCACGAACATGATCAGCAGGTCGTTCGCGGCGGGGAAGAGCATCATGCCGCCGACGGCGAACAGCACGAGCGGGTAGATCTCGGTGTGCGCGCCGCCCTGCGAGAGCGCCTGGTCCTCCTCGGCGCTGCCGGGGACGGCCGCGGCCTCGGCGACGAAGTGGTCGTCGTCGTTGATGAGCAGGACGCTCACGATGGCGAGCAGCAGGATGGCGCCCCAGATGAACAGGGACGGCCCGTCCACCGCGATGGCGCCCATCGCGGCGGCGGAGCGGACGCCGCGGACGCCCTGCCAGACGGTCAGCGCGAACGCGCCGACCATGGACAGGACGGTGATCGGCATCTGGATCGACTTGCGCAGGTAGCGGGGCGTGAACGCCTCGACCAGGACGCCGATCATCGCCGCGCCGAAGATGATGAGCATCGGCGCGAGCTCGCCGTACTCGATCGTGGGCGCGGTGATGGGTGCGGCGGTGAGCGTGCTCACTGGCCTGCCCCCTTCTTCTCAGCGGTGGCGGGTACGGCGGGGGTGAACTGCGGCGCCTGCACGCTGGTGAGGGTCTGGTGGACCGCCGGGTTGATCACGTCGAGCAGCGGCTTGGGGAAGAACCCGAAGCCGATGAGCAGCGCGAGCAGCGGGGCCACCACGACCTTCTCGCGGAGGTTCAGGTCGGGCAGGGTCTTGACCGACTCGGCGGTCGGCCCGGTCATCATCCGCTGGTACATCCACAGGATGTAGATGGCGGCGAGCACCATGCCGATCAGCGAGATGATCGCCGGGACGATGTAGCGCTCGTAGGTGCCGATCAGGACGAGGAACTCGCTGACGAAGGTCGACAGGCCCGGCAGCGACAGCGACGACAGACCGGCGATCAGGAAGGTGCCGGCCAGCACGGGGGCGACCTTCTGCACGCCGCCGTAGTCGGCGATGTACTGCGAGCCCCTGCGGTGGATCAGGAAGCCGGCCAGCAGGAACAGCGCCCCGGTGGAGAACCCGTGGTTCACCATGTACAGCGTGGCGCCCGAGCCGGCGTCGGCGGTCATCGCGAAGACGCCGAGGGTGATGAAGCCGAAGTGCGAGATCGACGTGTAGGCGATGAGCCGCTTCATGTCGGTCTGCCCGATGGCCACGATGGCGCCGTAGACGATGCCGATGACGCTCAGTGTGATCACCAGCGGGGTGAAGAACTTCGCGGCGTCGGGGAACAGCTCCAGGCAGAACCGCAGCATGCCGTAGGTGCCGACCTTGTCCAGGACGCCGACGAGCAGCACGGCCGCGCCGGCGGGCGCCTGGGCGGCGGCGTCGGGCAGCCAGGTGTGGAACGGCCACAGCGGCGCCTTGACGGCGAAGGCGATGAAGAAGCCGAGGAACAGCCACTTCTGGGTCGCGGGGTCCTTGATGACGCCGATGAGCTCGGGCTGCAGGAAGGTGCCCTTGT
>NZ_BMNT01000026.1:41807-112919 GCF_014646695.1 Sphaerisporangium melleum | reverse complement strand
CGGCGACCACGTACAGCGCGATCACGGCCACCAGCATGAGCAGGCCGCCGAACAGCGAGTACAGCAGGAACTTCACGGCCGCGTACGACCGCTGCGCGCCGCCGTACGACCCGATCATGAAGTACATCGGGATCAGCATGGCCTCGAAGAACACGTAGAACAGGAAGACGTCGGTCGCCGCGAAGACGCCGATCATCATCGCTTCGAGCACCAGGATGAGCGCGAAGTACGTCTTGACCGACCGCCGGGCGTCCGGCCGCTCGGCGTCGTGCCAGGAGGCCAGCACGACGATCGGGACGAGCACCGCCGCGAGCGCGATGAGCACCAGGGCGATGCCGTCGACCGCGACCGCGTAGTGGACGCCGAACGACGGGATCCAGCGGTAGACCTCGCTGAACTGTTCACGCCCTCCGGCCGGGTCGAACTGGGACGCCATGGCGAGCGTGAGCACCAGCACGACGAGCGACACCGCGAGCGTGAGCTGCTTGGCGAGCCGGTCGTTGCCCTTGGGCACCGCCGCGACTGCCAGCGCGCCCACCACGGGCACGCCCATCAGGATTGAGAGCCAGGGCATCACAGGTTCCCTACGACGAACCATGCGCCGACCAGAAGGGCGGCACCGAGGAATATCGACATGGCGTACGACCGGACGAAGCCGGTCTGCACGCGGCGCAGACGGCCGGAGGTGCCGCCGATGAGCGCCGCCAGCCCGTTGACCAGCCCGTCCACGCCGCGGTTGTCGAAGAACACCGCGAGACGGGTCAGCCACTGGCCGGGGCGCATGAACAGCGCCTCGTTGATCGCGTCGCCGTACAGGTCACGACGGGCGAAGACGGTGAGGAACGAGCCGCGCGGGGCGACCGCCGGGACCTCGGCCCTGCCGTACTTCAGCCAGGCGTAGGCGACGCCGACGGCGACCACCGCCAGGGTCGCCACGCCCGCGACGCTGAACGGCGCGAAGTGCGGCAGCTCCTTGGGACGGCCGACGGCCGGGGCGAGGAACTCCATGAAGCGGTTGCCCATGATCAGGAACGCGCCGCCGAAGACCGAGCCGATGGACAGCAGGATCAGCGGCCAGGTCATCACGGCGGGCGACTCGTGCGGGTGCGCGTCCTTCTCCCAGCGCGGCTTGCCGTGGAAGGTCATGAAGAACAGCCGCGACATGTAGAAGCCGGTGATGCCGGCGCCGATGACGGCGAGCCAGCCGAGGATCGGGCTGTGCTCCATCGTGGCCTCGATGATGCCGTCCTTGGTCCAGTAGCCGGACAGCAGCGGGAAGCCGATGATCGCCAGGTAGCCGAGCCCGAACGTGGCCCAGGTGATGCGCATCTTCGGGGCCAGGCCGCCGAACTTGCGCATGTCGACCTCGTCGTTCATGGCGTGCATGACCGAGCCGGCGCCGAGGAACATCGAGGCCTTGAAGAAGCCGTGGGCGATGAGGTGGGCGATGGCGAAGGCGTACCCGACGGGGCCGAGGCCGGCGGCGAGCATCATGTAGCCGATCTGCGACATCGTCGAACCGGCCAGGGCCTTCTTGATGTCGTCCTTGGCGGTACCGATGATCGCACCGGCGAGCAGCGTGGCGACGCCGACGATGGTGACGACCAGCGCGGCGGTCGGCGCCCCGATGTAGATCGGGCCGGAGCGGACCACCAGGTAGACGCCCGCGGTGACCATGGTGGCCGCGTGGATGAGCGCCGACACCGGGGTCGGGCCCTCCATGGCGTCCAGGAGCCAGGACTGCAGCGGGAGCTGGGCCGACTTGCCGCACGCGCCGAGCAGCAGCGCCAGGCCGATCAGGGTCAGCGTGCCCTGTGAGGCCTGGGAGGCGTTCGCCAGGACGGGGCCGTAGGCGATGGTGCCGAACGTCGTGAAGATGACGAAGATGCCGAGGGCCAGGCCCATGTCGCCGACGCGGTTGACGATGAACGCCTTCTTGGCGGCGGCGGCGGCCGACGGCTTGTGCTGCCAGAAGCCGATGAGCAGGTAGGACGCCAGGCCCACGCCCTCCCAGCCGACGTACAGGCCGAGGTAGTTGTCGGCCAGCACCAGCAGCAGCATCGCCGCGACGAAGAGGTTCAGGTAGGCGAAGAACCGCCGCCGGTTCGGGTCGTGCGCCATGTAGCCGATCGAGTAGATGTGGATCAGCGACCCGACACCGGTGATCAGCAGGACGAACGAGATGGACAGCGGGTCCAGCAGCAGGCCCATCTTGACGTCGAGGGTGCCACCCGGAAGGAAGTCGTACAGCTCGACCACGCGGCGGCGCTCGTCGGCGCCGAACCCGAGCAGTTCGAAGAAGACGATCACGGCGACCACGAACGACGCCAGCGACATGGCGACACCGAGGAGGTGCCCCCAGCGGTCGGTGCGGCGTCCGCCCAGCAGGAGGATCGCCGCGCCCAGCAGGGGCAGGGCGATCGTCAGCCAGGAGAGGCCGATCACTCCACCGGAGTGCTGGACGATCTCAGCAGCGGTTTCCACGGCGACCTCTTAGTACTTCAGCAGGTTGGCGTCGTCCACCGACGCGGACCTGCGGGTTCGGAAGATCGTCACGATGATCGCCAGACCGACGACGACCTCGGCGGCGGCCACGATCATCACGAAGAACGCGATGATCTGGCCCTCCAGGTTGCCATGCTGTCGGGCGAAGGTGACGAAAGCCAGGTTGCACGCGTTGAGCATCAGCTCCACGCACATGAACACGACGATGGCGTTGCGGCGGACGAGCACGCCGACGCCGCCGATGGCGAACAGCAGCGCGGAGAGCACCAGGTAGTGGGTGGTCACTTGCCTTCCTCCTCGACGGGGCCGTCCCCGGGGACGCGTGCGGCGGCGGGCTTGTCCCGCTCCGCGACCGGGACCTCGGGGGCCTCGGCGACCGCCTGGACGACCTTCGGCTGCTCGGTGCGCACACCGGCCTCGGCGACGTTCCTGATCGCCTGGGCGAGCCGCGGGTCGTTCGGCAGGTGGCCGTCCTCGACGTCGTGGCGGGCGATGACGCGGTTGACCGACAGCTCCGACACGGTGCCGTCCGGCAGCAGCGCGGGCATGTCGATCGCGTTGTGCCGCGCGTAGGTGCCCGGGCCGGGCAGCGGGGCCGGGTGGTCGCCGAGGAAGCGGGCGCGCGAGAGGTCTTTCTGCGTGGGCTTCGGCTCGCGGCGCTCGCGGTGCGCCAGCACCATCGCGCCGAGCGCGGCGGTGATGAGCAGTGCGGAGGTGACCTCGAACACGAAGACGTAGCGGGTGAAGATCAGGTGCGCGAGCCCCGGGACGTTGCCGCCCACCTGGCTGACCGCTCCGCTCAGCCCGGCGGGCGCGCCGATGACGACGTTGCCGATGCCGAGCGCCAGCAGGACGGCGAAGCCGAGGCCCGCGACGAACGCCCAGAAGCGCTGCCCCCTGATCGTCTCGACCAGCGAGTCGGAGGAGTCGACGCCGACCAGCATCAGCACGAACAGGAACAGCATCATGACCGCGCCGGTGTAGACGATGATCTGCACGGCGGCGAGGAACGGAGCCTCCTGCACGGCGTACAGCACCGCCAGCGAGAGCATCACCACGCCCAGCATCAGCGCGGAGTACACCGCCTTGCGGCTGAAGACGAGCCCGAACGCCGCGGCCACCGAGACGACCGCGAGCACCCAGAACGTGATGGCTTCACCCATTGCTACGGCCCAACCGGTAGTAGTCCTCTTCGGTCTCGCCGAGGCGCATGGGGTGCGGGGGCGCCTCCATGCCGGACGCCAGCGGCGCGAGCAGCATCTCCTTGGTGTAGATGAGGCTCTCACGGCTGCTGTCGGCGAGCTCGTACTCGTTGGTCATCGTGAGCGCGCGTGTCGGGCACGCCTCGATGCACAGGCCGCACAGGATGCACCGCAGATAGTTGATCTGGTAGGTGCGGCCGTACCGCTCGCCCGGCGAGTAGCGCTCCTGGTCGGTGTTGTCGGCGCCTTCCACGAAGATCGCGTCGGCGGGACAGGCCCAGGCGCACAGCTCGCACCCGACGCACTTCTCCAGCCCGTCCGGCCAGCGGTTCAGCTGGTGGCGACCGTGGAACCGGGGAGCGGTGGGCTTCTTCTCCTCCGGGTAGTTGGTCGTCACCGGCTTCTTGAACATGTGGTGGAAGGTGACGCCGAACCCCTTCACCGGGTTCAGGAAATCAGTTAGTCCCACTGGGGACCTCCTTGCGTCCGTTGACGCCGTGGTAGTGCGGCAGGTCGAGGGCCGGCACCGGGAACCCGCCGGCGGTCGGCTCGGCGTCCAGCAGTTCCATGTCGGCCGCCACCTCCGCCGCCTTGGCCTCCCGGCGACGCTGGTTCACCGTGTCGAACCGGAAGTAGATCGCCAGGGCGCCGATGACGACGATCGCGGCGATGACGAGCACCACCGGGACGCTGCCGGGCTGCTCGCTCCGGGCGTTCTGCAGGGCCCGGACGGTGGCGACCAGCAGGATCCACGCCAGGTTGAGCGGGATCAGCACCTTCCAGCCGAAGGCCATGAGCTGGTCGTACCGGATGCGGGGCAGCGAGGCGCGCACCCAGATGAAGAACGCGAACACCAGCACGAGCTTGACGAAGAACCACAGCATCGGCCACCAGCCGGTGTTCGCGCCGTCCCACAGCGAGATCGGCCAGGGAGCGCGCCAGCCGCCGAGGAACAGCGTGATGGCCAGACCCGAGACGGTGAACACGTTGACGTACTCGGCGAGCTGGAACATCGCGAACTTCAGCGACGAGGAGTACTCGGTGTGGTAGCCGGCGACGAGCTCGCCTTCGCCCTCGGGCAGGTCGAACGGGACGCGGTTGGTCTCGCCGAGCATCGTGATCACGTAGATCAGGAACGACGGGATCAGCAGGATGGCGTACCAGGACGGCAGCGGGATGTCCAGGCCGCCGAGGCTCCAGGTGCCCCCGGAGGCCTGCTTGGCCACGATCTCGGAGGTGGACAGCGTGCCGGCGAACAGGAACACCGCCACGAACGACAGGCCCATCGCGATCTCGTAGGAGATGACCTGGGCGGTGGAGCGCAGGCCGCCCAGCACGGCGTACGGCGAGCGCGAGCCCCAGCCCGCGAGCACGATGCCGTAGACGCCGATCGAGGACATCGCGAGGACCAGCAGCACGGCGACCGGCAGGTCGGTGAGCTGCAGCGGGGTGCGCACGCCGAACATCGACACCATCGGCCCGAACGGGATGATGGAGTACGACAGGAAGGCCGGCACCGCGATGATGACCGGCGCCAGGATGTAGACCACCTTGTCGACGACCCGCGGGAGGATGTCCTCCTTCAGGCCCATCTTCAGGCCGTCCGCCACCGACTGCAGCAGGCCGAACTTGCCCGCGCGGTTCGGGCCGTAGCGGTGCTGCATGCGCGAGATGAGCTTGCGCTCGAACCACACGCCGAACAGCACGCCCAGCATCAGGAACACGAAGATGAAGAGGGCCTTGATGATGGAGATCCACAAGGGATCCTTGCCGAAGTCGGCCAGGGTGGGCCCGGCCGGGTCGGCGACCAGGTTTGGAATCATGACGCGCTCCCGATCTTGACGACGTCACCGGCCACGGCGCGCAGGTCCCGGGTGACCGAGCAGCCGGCCGAGGCGGCCGGCACCCACACGACGCGGTCGGGCAGGTCGGCCACCCGCGCGGGCAGCGTGACCGCGCCGCCCTCCGTGGTGATCGTGACCTTACCGCTGTCGAGCGCCCCGATCTCGGCGGCCGTGGCCTCCGACAGCAGCGCCTCCACCTCGCGGCCGGTGCCGGCGAGGTAGGGCTCGCCGTCCTGCAGGCGGCCGGCGTCGAGCAGCAGGTGCCAGGTGGCCAGGACGGCCTCGCCGGCGCCCGGCTGCGCCTCGCTGCCGCCGGTCACGCCGGGGGCGGCGGCGCGGGGGCCGCGCCAGGCGCCGATGGCGGCCAGCTCGCGGCGGGCGGCGGCGGAGTCGGGCAGGCCCAGGTGGACGTCCATGTGGTCGCCGATCGCGGCCAGGGCGCGCAGGTCGCTCATGACGCCCGGCACCTCGATGGCCCGCTCGAAGGAGCGGCCGCGGCCCTCCCAGTCGACGAACGTGCCGCTCTTCTCGCTGACCGCCGCGATCGGCAGCACCACGTCGGCGCGGTCGGTGACGGCGCTCGCGCGCATCTCCAGCGAGACGATGAACGGGGTGTTCTCCAGGGCGGCGAGCGCCGCCTCGGGGTCGGCCAGGTCGTAGGGGTCCACGCCGCCGATCACCAGGGCCTCCAGCTCGCCGGTCAGGGCGGCGGCGAGGATGGCGCCGGTGTCGCGGCCCGGGGTCCCGGGCAGCGAGGCGACGTTCCAGACGCGGGCGATCTCGGCGCGCGCGGTCTCGTCGGCGACCGGGCGGCCGATCGGCAGGAGGTTCGGCGCGGCGCCGGCCTCGATGGCGCCGCGCTCACCGGCCCGGCGGGGCACCCAGGCGAGCCGGGCGCCGGAGGTGGCGGCGAGCCGGAGCACCGCGGACAGCGCGCCGCGGGAGGTGGCCAGCCGCTCGCCGACCAGAATGACCGTGCCGGGCTGCTTGAGCGCCTCGGCCGCGGCGGAGGCGCCGGAGATCAGCTCACCGAGGGCCTCGGCCTCGGCGCCGGGCAGGGCGCGCACCAGCGTGCCGCCCATCTTGGCCAGGCCCGGGGTGGCGAACGGCGCGATCGAGTAGACCTTCACCCCGCGCTTGCGCCAGGCCTTGCGCAGCCGCAGGAAGACCATCGGGGACTCTTCCTCGGGCTCGAACCCGGCCAGCAGCACGGCCGGGGCCTGCTCCAGGTCGGCGTAGGAGACCTCGATGCCCTTGCCGGCCACCGCGTGGGCGAGGAAGGCGGCCTCCTCCTCCGACAGCGGGCGGGAGCGGAAGTCGACGTCGTTGGTGCCGAGCGCGACGCGGGCGAACTTGGCGTACGCGTAGGCGTCCTCGACGGTGACCCGGCCGCCGACCAGCACCCCGGCCTTGCCGCGCGCCCGGGCGAGGCCCTCGGCGGCGGCGGTCAGGGCCTCCGGCCAGGAGGCGGGCCGCAGGTAGCCCTCGGCGTCGCGGACCAGCGGGGTCTGCAGGCGGTCGGGCTGGGTGGCGTAGGAGAAGGCCCAGCGGCCCTTGTCGCAGTTCCACTCCTCGTTGACCTGCGGGTCGTCCACGGCGAGGCGGCGGGTGACCCGGCCGCGCCGGTGGTCGGTGCGCAGGGCGCAGCCGCTCGCGCAGTGCTCGCAGGCGCTCGGCGTGGACACCAGGTCGAAGGGCCGGGCGCGGAAGCGGTAGGCGGCGCCGGTGAGCGCGCCCACCGGGCAGATCTGCACGGTGTTGCCGGAGAAGTACGACTCGAACGGCTCGCCGTTCGCGACGCCCACCTGCTCGGCGGCGCCGCGCTCGAAGAAGTCGATCAGCGGGTCGCCGGCGATCTCGTCGGAGAAGCGGATGCAGCGGGCGCACTGGACGCACCGCTCGCGGTCGAGCAGCACCTCGGTGGACAGCGCGATCGGCTTCTCGAAGGTGCGCTTGGCCTCTTGGAACCGGGACTCGCCCTGGCCGTTCGACATCGCCTGGTTCTGCAGCGGGCACTCGCCGCCCTTGTCGCAGACCGGGCAGTCGAGCGGGTGGTTCAGCAGCAGCATCTCCATGACGCCGCGCTGGGCCTTCTCGGCGACCGGCGAGGTGAGCTGGGTCTGCACGACCATGCCCTCGGCGACCTCGATGGCGCAGGACGGCTGCGGCTTGGGGAACCCGCGGCCGTTGCCGGCGTCGGGGATGTCCACCAGGCACTGGCGGCAGTTCGCCGCCGGCTCCAGCAGCGGGTGGTCGCAGAACCGCGGGATCTGGATGCCCAGCAGCTCGGCGGCCCGGATGATCACCGTGCCCTTCGGGACGCTGACCTGGAAGCCGTCGATGGTGAGGGTCACCAGGTCGACCGGCTGCTCGACCGGCCCTGCCGAAGATGTCTGTACGGTCATGCGGAGGCCCCCCACACGGTGGACGCCGCCCGGTCGAACGGGCATCCGCCGATCTCGAAGTGCTTGAGGTATTCGTCGCGGAAGTACTTCACCGACGAGTGGATCGGGCTGGTCGCGCCGTCGCCGAATGCGCAGAACGATCGGCCGAGGATGTTGTCGGCGATGTCGGTGATCGTGCTGAGGTCGTCCTCGGTGCCCTGGCCCTTCTCCAGCCGCTTGAGCACCTGCTTGAGCCAGTAGGTGCCCTCACGGCAGGGAGTGCACTTGCCGCAGGACTCGTGGGCGTAGAACTCCGTCCAGCGCAGCACCGTCCGCACGACGCAGGTGGTCTCGTCGAAGATCTGCAGGGCGCGGGTGCCGAGCATCGAGCCCTTGGCGCCGACCGACTCGAAGTCGAGCGGCACGTCCAGGTGCTCGTCGGTGAAGATCGGCGTGGAGGAGCCGCCCGGGGTCCAGAACTTCAGCCGGTGGCCCGCCCGGATGCCGCCCGCCATGTCGAGCAGCTCGCGCAGCGTGATGCCGAGCGGCGCCTCGTACTGGCCGGGGCGGGTGACGTGGCCGCTCAGCGAGAAGATGCCGAAGCCCTTGGACTTCTCGGTGCCCATCGCGGCGAACCAGTCGGCACCGTTTCCGATGATGCTGGGAACGCTCGCGATGGATTCGACGTTGTTGACGACGGTGGGAGACGCGTAGAGCCCCGCGACGGCGGGGAAGGGGGGCTTGAGACGAGGTTGGCCGCGATAACCCTCAAGGGAGTCCAGCAGCGCGGTCTCCTCGCCGCAGATGTAGGCGCCGGCGCCGCTGTGCACGACGAGCTCCAGGTCGTAACCCGAGCCGAAGATGTTCGTGCCGAGGTAGCCCTTCTCGTACGCCTCGCGGACGGCGGCCTGCACGCGGCGGATGACGTGCAGCACCTCGCCGCGCACGTAGATGAAGGCGTGGTTGGCGCGGATGGCGTAGGCCGTGATGATGGCGCCCTCGACCAGCGAGTGCGGGTTGGCCATCATCAGCGGGATGTCCTTGCACGTGCCGGGCTCGGACTCGTCGGCGTTGACGACCAGGTAGTGCGGCTTGCCGTCGCCCTGGGGGATGAATCCCCACTTCATGCCGGTGGGGAAGCCCGCGCCGCCGCGGCCGCGCAGGCCGGAGTCCTTGACCGCCTTGATGATGGCGTCGGGCTCCATGCCCAGGGCCTTCTTGGCCGCGGAGTACTCTCCGTACCCGGAAAGGGTGAAGGAGTCCGCCTGGTCCCAGTTGGCGGTGAGGACCGGAGTCAGGGTGGTCATTCCGAGGCCCCCTTCGGTGCCGTCCAGCCGTTCGCCTTGGCGATCTTGAGGCCCTCGAGCGAGGGGCCGGCGGCCGAGGGGCCCTCGCCCGCCTGGCCGTCCGACAGGCCCGCGAGCACCCGCGAGGCGTCCTTGAACGAGCACAGGCGCGAAGGCCCGCGGGTCGGCGCGACCTCCTTGCCGGCACGCAGGTCGTCCACGAGCCGCTTGGCGCTCTCGGGGTCCTGGTTGTCGAAGAACTCCCAGTTGACCACCATCACCGGGGCGAAGTCGCAGGCCGCGTTGCACTCCAGGCGCTCCAGCGACACCTTGCCGTCGGCGGTGGTCTCGCCGTTGCCGATGCCGACGTGCTCGGTGAGCTCGTCCCAGATCTGGTCGCCGCCCATGACCGCGCACAGCGCGTTGATGCACACGCCCACGTGAAACTCTCCCGCGGGCTTGCGCTTGTACATGGTGTAGAACGTGGACACGCCCACGACCTCGGCCTTGGTCAGGCCCAGCATCTCGGCGCAGAACTCCTGGCCGTCGTCGGAGACGTAGCCGTCCTCCGACTGCACCAGGTGCAGCAGGGGCAGCAGCGCCGAGCGGCTCCGCGGATACCGTCCGATGATCTCTTTCGCGTCGCGTTCGAGACGCTCGCGGACTTCCGGCGAGTACGTCACCGGTCCACACCTCCCATGACCGGGTCGATGGAGGCGACCGCGGCGATGACGTCGGCGACCATGCCGCCTTCGCAGGTCGCGGGCACCGCCTGCAGGTTGGTGAACGACGGGTCGCGGAAATGCACGCGATAGGGGCGGGTGCCGCCGTCGCTCACCACGTGGGCGCCGAGCTCGCCACGCGGCGACTCGACCGGCGCGTACGCCTGGCCCGCCGGCACCCGGAACCCCTCGGTCACCAGCTTGAAGTGGTGGATGAGGGCTTCCATGGAGCTGCTCATGATGTGGGCGATGTGGTCGGGCGAGTTGCCGAGCCCGTCGGGGCCGAGCGCGAGCTGCGACGGCCAGCCGATCTTCTTGTCCTCGATCATCACCGGCTTGCCCTTGAGCTCCGAGCCCGCGAGCCGGTCCAGCGCCTGACCGATGATCTTGAGGGACTCCTCCATCTCGGCCACGCGCACCAGGTAGCGGCCGTAGACGTCGCAGGAGGTCTCGGTCGGCACGTCGAAGTCGTAGGTCTCGTACCCGCAGTAGGGCTGCGACTTGCGCAGGTCCCACGGCAGGCCGGTGGCGCGCAGCATGGGCCCGGTGATGCCCAGGGCCATGCAGCCGGTGAGATCGAGGTAGGCGACGTCCTTGGTCCGCCGGGTGTAGGCGGGGTTCTCGTCCAGGAGCTTGCGCATCTCCTTGATGCGTCCCGGCATGACCTTGAGGAACTCGCCGATCTTGTCCACGGCGCCCGCGGGCAGATCGACCGACACACCGCCGGGGCGGACGTAGGCCATGTTCATCCGCAGGCCGGTGATGTACTCGAACAGGTCGAGCACCATCTCGCGCTCACGGAAACCGAACAGCATCGGCGTGGTGGCGCCGAGCTCCAGGCCGAAGGTCGCGATGGCCACCAGGTGCGAGGAGATCCGGTTGAGCTCCATCATCATCACCCGGATGGCCTGCGCGCGGGCCGGCACCCGGTCGGTGATGCCGAGGAGCTTCTCCACTGCCAGGCAGTACGCCGTCTCGTTGAAGATCGGCGAGAGGTAGTCCATGCGGGTGACGAACGTGACCCCCTGGGTCCACGTCCGGAACTCCATGTTCTTCTCGATGCCCGTGTGCAGGTAGCCGATCACCGTGCGCGCCTCGGTGACGGTCTCGCCGTCCAGGGTGAGCACCAGCCGCAGCACGCCGTGCGTGGACGGGTGCTGGGGGCCCATGTTGATGACCAGGCGCTCTTCGGAGGAGTCGGCGACCGCCTCGACGACCTGGTCCCAGTCTTGGCCGTTGACGTTGTAGACCGTGCCCTCGGCGAAGTCCTGCTCGCCCGGGGCGGTCGCGCCGTCGTGGATGGCGGTCATGCGTACGACCTCCTGTTGTCCGGCGAGGGAATGGTGGCGCCGCGGTACTGCACCGGGATGCCGCCGAGCGGGTAGTCCTTGCGCTGGGGGTGACCCTCCCAGTCGTCGGGCATCTCGATGCGGGTGAGCGCCGGGTGGCCGTCGAAGACGATGCCGAAGAAGTCGTAGGTCTCGCGTTCGTGCCAGTCGTGCGTCGGGTACACCGAAACCGTGGAGGGGATGTGCGGATCGGCGTCGGGGCAGGAGACCTCGACCCGGATGCGCCGGTTGTGGGTGATCGAGCACAGGTGGTAGACCGCCCGCAGTTCCTCGCCGGTCTCGGCCGGGTAGTGCACGCCCGATACGCCGAGCGACAGCTCGAAGCGCAGGGCGAGGTCGTCGCGCAGGTGGCGCATCACCTCGACCAGCCGCGCGCGTGCGACATGGATCGTCAGCTCGCCGCGGTCGACGACCACCCGCTCGACCATGCCCTCGTAGGCGTCGCCGGCGGCGCGTTCGAGCGCGTCGGCCACGTCGTCGAAGTAGCCGCCGTAGGGCCGGGCGCTCGACAGCTTCGGCGGGCGGCGGACCACTAGGCGGCCGTACCCGGAGGTGTCCCCGGAGTCCGCGGCGCCGAACATGCCGTGACGGGCGATGGGCTCCTCGGGGACGCCGGGAAGGTTGTCAGTGCTCATTTCGAGGCCCCCTGATCGATGAGCGGCAGCGACCGCAGCGCACGGAGTTCCAGCTCGTCGATCTGCTTGGCGCGGTGGGCGCCGAACTTCATGTTCTGGATCTTGTCGTGCAGCTTGACGATCGCGTCGATGAGCATCTCGGGGCGCGGCGGGCAGCCGGGCAGGTAGATGTCCACCGGGACGACGTGGTCGACGCCCTGCACGATCGCGTAGTTGTTGAACATGCCACCGCTGGACGCGCACACGCCCATGGCAATGACCCACTTGGGCTCGGCCATCTGGTCGTAGATCTGGCGCAGCACCGGCGCCATCTTCTGCGACAGGCGACCGGCCACGATCATCAGGTCGGCCTGGCGCGGGGACGCCGAGGCGCGCTCCATGCCGAAACGGGCCAGGTCGTGGTTCGGGCCGCCGGTGGCCATCAGCTCGATGGCGCAGCAGGCCAGGCCGAACGTGGCCGGCCACACGGAGTTCTTCCGGGCCCAGCCGGCGGCCTGCTCCACCGTGGACAGGATGAACCCGCTGGGCAGTTTCTCTTCGAGACCCATGTCAGTGCTTCCTCTCGCGCGCCTCGGGTCAGTCCCAGTCCAGGCCGCGGCGGCGCCACACGTAGGCGTACGCGACCAGCACGGTGACGATGAACAGCACCATCTCGACCAGCCCGAAGACCCCGAGCTTGTCGAAAGCGACCGCCCACGGATAAAGGAAGATGATCTCGATGTCGAACACGATGAAGAGCATCGCCGTGATCATGTACTTTAGGGGGAACCGGCCGCCGCCGACGGGCTGCGGGGTCGGCTCGATGCCGCACTCGTAGCCGTCGAGCTTCGCGCGGTTCCACCGCTTCGGGCCGGTGAAGGGCGCGATTCCCACGGAGAAGACGGCGAAGCCCGCCGCGAGAACCGCGAGCACCAGGATCGGCACGTACAGTTCCATCGCTATGCGTCCCCTCTGAGCGCTATGGCTTTCTTCGATCGGTTGACGAGTCTAGGCAGGGCGATCATCGATCTTCGTTCCGGGTGCTGTGTCATGCCGGTGGCGTGACCTTGGACAGGGCGTTGATGATCCGGTCTGACGTATCGCCCTGCCGGTCCGTGAGATTAGCAAGGAGCTTCAGGGCGAACCGCATCAGAGTGGGATGTGGCAGACCATGCCGGGTCAGGAACCCCATGACCCCGGGTTTGCCGATCGCCTCGACGAACAGGCGGCCAAGGGTGAAGTAGCCGCCGTAGGCGTCCTTGAGCGTCTGAGGATAGGCGCGCAGCACCCGCTCACGCTGCGCGGGGGTGGACCCGGACAGGGCCGTGACGATCGTGTCCGCGGCGATGCGCCCGGTCTCCATGGCGTAGGCGATGCCCTCACCGTTGAACGGGTTGATCGAACCGCCGGCGTCGCCGACCAGCACCAGGCCCCGGGTGTAGTGCGGCTGGCGGTTGAAGGCCATCGGCAGCGCGGCGCCGCGGATCGGCCCCGTCATGTTCTCCTCGGAGAAGCCCCACTCGGAGGGCATGTTCTTCACCCAGCGGCGCAGCAGGTCACGGTAGTCGAGGTTCTGGAACGCCTCGCTGGTGTTGAGCAGGCCGAGCCCGACGTTGCTGGTGCCGTCGCCGACGCCGAACACCCAGCCGTACCCCGGCAGCAGGCGGGGCTGGCCGTCCTCGCCGGTGTCCCACAGCTCCAGCCAGGACTCCAGCCAGTCGTCGTCGTGGCGGGGGCTGGTGAAGTAGGTGCGCACGGCGACGCCCATGGGGCGGTCGTCGCGGCGGTGCAGGCCCATGGCCAGGGACATGCGGGTGGAGTTGCCGTCGGCCGCGACGACCAGGCGGGCGCGGTAGGTGACGGGCTCGCCGTCCTTCTTGGCGGTCACGCCGACGATGTGGCCGCCGCGCGGGTCGAGGACGGGGCCGGTGACGTTGACGCCCTGCAGGACGGTGGCGCCGGCGCGCTCGGCGTGGCCGGCGAGGATCTCGTCGAAGTCCATGCGCGTGCGGACCAGGCCGAAGTCCGGGAAGCTCGACAGCTCCGGCCAGGCCAGCTCCAGGCGCATGCCGCCGCCGACGACGCGCAGCCCCTTGTTGCGGATCCAGCCCGGGGAGTCGATGTCGACGCCCATGGCGATCAGTTCTTTCACGGCGCGCGGGGTGAGACCGTCCCCGCACACCTTCTCGCGCGGAAACCTCGTCTTCTCCAGCAGCAGCACGTCAAAGCCGGCCTGTGCGAGGTAGAAGGCCGTGGTCGAACCCGCGGGCCCGGCGCCGACGACGATGACGTCGGCGTCCGCCGCGGGGGTTGACTCGCTCACGGGACCTGTCCTGTCGTGGATGTCGAGGGCCTTCGGGTCGAGGGGCCTTCGTTCCTTTGTGAACTACTTCACAAACTTGTCGGCGGAAGTCTAACCCTTTTTCCCTGCCCGCTGTCAGATGGAGCTTACCTACTCGGCCGCCGTCGGCTTAATCGCGCGGTGCAGGGCCACGATGCCCAGCGACAGGTTGCGCCACGCGACGCTCCGCCACCCGGCCTGCTGGAGGAGCCGGGCGAGGGCCGGCTGGTCGGGCCAGGCGCGGATCGACTCGGCGAGGTACTCATAGGAGTCGGGGTTGGAGCTCACCACACGCGCGACCGGAGGCAGCAGCTTCATGAGGTACTGGCTGTAGACCAACTCGAACGGCTTCACCGTCGGCCGGGAGAACTCGCAGACCACAAGGCGCCCGCCCGGCCGGGTGACCCGCAGCATCTCGCGCAGCGCGTCCACCGTGTCGTTGACATTGCGCAGGCCGAAGGAGATGGTCACCGCGTCGAAGACCTCGTCGGCGAATGGAAGTTTCAGAGCGTCGCCGCCGACGAAGGTGACGCGCTGCTCCCCCTCACCCGAAAGGCCCGAACCGCCGTGGCGGGCCGCGCCGGTGCGCAGCATGCCGAGGGAGAAGTCGCACGCGATCGCGCGCGCCCCGAGCCCGGTGAAGGCGTCGGTCGAGGTGCCGGTGCCCGCGGCCAGGTCGAGGACGAGCTCGCCCGGGCCCGCGTCGACGGCGGCGGCGGTCGCCCTGCGCCAGAGGCGGTCCTGGCCGAGCGAGAGCACATCGTTCACCAGGTCGTAGCGCCGGGCCGTACGGTCGAACATCGCCGCGACCTCGTGCGGCCGCTTGTCCAGGGAGGCACGCGTCATGGCGACAAGCTTAGTGGTCCTCGGCGTATCGACGGAAAGTGGTCACCTCGTCACCCTCGGTATGCTACGACTTGGTAGATGTCCACCCACCTGCCCACCCGCCGGCCGATCCTGAGGCCGGCCGCGCTCGCGGCCCCGCTGCTCGCAGGAGCGCTCGTCCTGTTGCCCGGCTCCCCCGTCTCCGCCGGCGCCGTGGCCCACCCCGGCGTGGTCTCGGCCGATCCCGTGGCCACGACCCCGCACGTGCTCGACGGCATCGTCAACGCCTTCGCCCTCGTCGGGCGCACGGTCGTGGTCGGAGGGTCCTTCCGCCAGGTGCGCGAGGCCGGCCGTTCCGAACGGCTGGCGCGCGGCAACCTGTTCGCCTTCGACCTGTTCACCGGAAAGGTGGACCGCCGGTTCGCGCCGCGGGTGGACGGTCCGGTGACCGCGCTGGCCGCCGGCCCCGACGGCACGGTCTACACCGGCGGCTCCTTCGTCTCGGCGGGCGGCGCCGGCACCCGCGGGCTGGCCCGGCTCCGGGTGGCCGACGGCGCGCCGGTCCCCGGCTTCTCCGCGCCGGCGCGGGGCGGCGACGTCTCCAGCCTCGTCCTGCACTCCGGCCGCCTCTACGCCGGCGGCGACTTCACCGGCATCGGCCGCGTCCGGCGCACGGCGCTCGCCAGGCTCGACCCCGCCACCGGCGCGGTGGACCCGGCGTTCACCGTGACCCCCGGCGGCGGGCGCGGCGAGGTGAAGATCACCGCGATGGCGGCCGCCCGTGACCGGCTCGCGGTGGACGGCTCCTTCACCACCCTGGACGGGCAGCCGCGGCAGCAGGTGGGGCTGATCGACATCGGCGCCACCCGCCCGGCGGTAACGGGCTGGCGCACTGAGGCGTACACCGCCGTGTGTAAAGATGTGTTCCCTTCTTACGTCAGAGGCCTGGATTTCTCACCAGACGGACAGTATTTCGTCGTGGTGACGACAGGCGGTGCGAAGGGGCCGCGCAAGCTCTGCGATTCCGCGGCCCGCTTCGAGACCTATTCCCGGGACCGGGTGGTCCGGCCCACGTGGGTCAACCACACTGGCGGTGACTCGCTGTACTCGGTGGCGGTCACCGGGGCCGCGGTGTACGTCGGCGGCCATCAGCGCTGGCTGGACAACCCGCGCGGCTCCGACTCGGCGGGGCCGGGCGCGGTGGCCCGGCCCGGCATCGGGGCGATCGACCCGGTCACCGGTAAAGCGCTCGCGTGGAACCCGACCCGTGATCGGGGCATCGGCGTCAAAGCCTTCCTCGCGCACGAGCGGGGCCTTCTGATCGGAAGCGACACCACGCACCTTGGACACGAGTACCATGCCCGGGTCGGCATGTTCCCGCTCCCCTAACCCCTGCGGCCCTTGCTGATCTGCTCACTCACCGCGTCTCGCTGCTTGGACAGCAGCACGTAGCTGGCTATGCCGCTGATCACGAAGCTGGTCACCAGGAGCCAGAAGACGTCGTGAAGGCCGATCAGGTAGAGCACACCCAGGGTGACGGCGAACAGTCCCAGCCGTGACGCGGTGTAAACGAGAAACGGTCGCACAACGTCGAGGTTACGGCACCTGCCGGCCGGGCCGCCTACCGGTCGCCCGGCCCGTGGGGCGATTTCGGACGCGCAGCTTTAGCCGCTCACTTCGCATCGGGAGCGAGCACTGCTAGTGTTCACATCACGGCGCTTATGTAAAGAAACACCCACGAGCGCCCCAAAGAGGCTCTATCATATAACAAACGGGCAGTCAGCTGATAACAACCCGTGATCAGTGGATGTAAACCACGGATATATCAGTTTTTTGCTCGGCAAACTGGATACCTGTCCGCCCGCTTCAGGACGCGGGATGCGAGGGGGAGAGATTGTGGAGAGTAGCAGCGAGCGCCTGCTGACCCCCGGAGAGGTTGCCGCCCTCTTCCGGGTCGATCCAAAAACGGTGACCCGCTGGGCGGCCGCCGGCCGCATCAGCAGTATCCGAACCCCCGGAGGGCACCGGCGTTTCCGCGAGTCGGAGGTGCACGCCCTCCTGCGTGGCGAGGAAGTCCTCACGGCCGAACGGCCGAGCGGCGACTCACCGCGTGTCTGATGTACAGGTGAGAGCTGGTCGTGCCCGGCGTCCTTCGCAGGGCTCGACGTCCTCGCACCGCACCATGCACCATCGGTGATCCTGCGTGCCCCCCGGAAGCCGCAGGGTCACTGTTCTTTTTTGGGTGACCTTTACCCGAATTTCGGTCCTAATCTGCCGGGCGTTCTTCGCCTCGGCACGCGCCCCCGCCGGTGGTCGCCACGGCGTCATCGGCCGGCGGTGCGCGCTCAGCGGTCCGAACCCGCCTGCGACTCCTTGAAGGCCAGGAACTCCCGCTCCAAGGCGTCGTTGTCCTCCCGCCAGCGCCTGCGCCGCTCGGCCTCCTGCTCCTCGGTGATCGACTCGGGCAGCCAGCGGTCGTACTCGGGGTCGCTCGGCGCCAGCTCCACATAGGCGTTGCCGATCAGGCGCCCGTCGTCACTGGCGAGGGTGCGAGGTATCCGCAACGTCCCGTCCGCGAGCCGGATGACGAACATGGCGGATCACCTAGATTCCGTAGCGCCGGTTGAAGAACAGCATGACATTGAGCGCCGCGCGCGTGTCCCCGTTCAGCATGTCGAGCAGCGCCGGCCGCTGCCGCGAGGCGATCGCGGCGAAGGCGTCGGCGAAGAATTCCTTACGGCCCAGGCCACCGGGCTGCCGGTGGAACGCCGACGCGAACAGCGGGGTGCACTCCTCGTACAACGCGGCGAACTCCGGCGAGTCGGACACCCACTCGCCCTGGGCCGCGTCGATGTCGTCCAGGGCGTGACCGGTCTCGTGCATCATGACGTCCGGCGTCGGCGACGGCCGGTCGCCCACCACGATCTTGCGATCGCCGTACGCGCCCGCGCAGATGTCCCAGGTCGCCCGGCCCGACGGCAGCGGCGCGCCCCGCAGATAGCCCATGTCGTCCAGATCGGGGACACCCCCGGGCCCGACGTAGATGCCGTCCAGTCCGACCGTCAGAAGCGCTTTCAGGCGCTCGGGGAGCCGGGCCAGGCTGTCGATGGCCCGCACGGCGTCCGGCGAGGGCGGCCCGTCCGCGGCGTCCCACTGGCGGTACAGGATCTGCTCCAGCGGGCCGCAGTGCCGCAGTCCGTCACCGCGGTCGGGGCTGTCGGGAGAATTCGGCTGGGCCAGCGGCGGCTCGTCGTCCAGCTCGAAGTCACGCCAGATGTACTGCGGGCGGTCGACCACGGGGGCGGTCACGGCCCGCGAACCGTCCACGGGCGGACGATCACCGGCCCAGAACGCGTCGGCCCTGCTCTCCCGGCGGCCCGCCCGGCGGCCACTCTCCCGCGGCTCGGCGCGGCCCTCGCGCAGCGAATCAGGCCGTCCGGCGTCACGGCGGTCCGCCCGGGCCTCGCGCACCGGCTCGGCGCGGTCGGTCTCGGCCGCCTGCTCGGCCCCACCCTCGCGGGGCGCCTCGCCACGGTAGGGGAAGGCGTACGACCCACGCTGCCGCCAGCGCGGCCCTCTGCGGTGGCGTCCCTTGTCGCCCGGGAACGCCGTCAACGCCGCGCCCAGGGGGCCAGGGCGAACGCGACCATCGGCACACCTCTCCATCCGCGCGAAGCGTGGTCACGGACCACCGTACGTCGAGCCCGCGCGGGAGTCATCAGGAATGTCCGACGGTGATGGATCTGAAGGCGGCTCACACGGAGCGGACACGATCTACTTTCGGATGACATACCCTGCGGACATGCCTAGCGTGCTTCTCGGTCTGGCGCTGTTGGCCTTCTGGCTCTACTGCCTGTTCGACGCGATCACCACACCCGAGGGCGACGTGCGGAACCTGCCGAAAATCCTGTGGGTCCTCATGCTCGTCCTCCTCCCGGGTCTCGGCGGGGTGTTGTGGCTGCTCCTCGGGCGTCCATTGAGCGGGCAGGCCGTACGACGGCAGCGCATGGGCCGTCCAGGCCCCCGGCCCTCCGTGCCCCGTGGCCCCGACGACGACCCCGACTTCCTCCGTGACCTCGACCGCCGCCTCCGCCGCGAGGACGACTGAGCTGTGCTGAATTGCCTCGCTACGCTCGGCGGCTCGTGGCGCCCTTGAGGCTGTACCTCTTTGCCTCGCTTCGCTCGGCGTGCTCGTGGCGCCTTTGAGGCGGCGCTCTTCGTCGTCGTTCACGAGCGCTCCGGGGCGGAAGGGCAAAGGGAGGCTTGGAAGGGGTGCCCGGTCCGCTGGGGAGGCGGAGGCGGTGCCGTTCTCGCGTCCTCAGGGCGGCGGAGGGTGCCGGGTTTGGGAGCAATCCCGGGAATGGCGGAGCGCCCTCCAGGGGGCGCTCCGCGAGGTCAGGGGAGGGTCAGGGGACCTGGGCGTAGGAGTGCAGGCCGGACAGGAAGATGTTCACCCCGATCAGGTTGAACAGCAGGCACCCGAACGCGACGAGCTGGATGATCACCGCGGCCCGTCCCCGCCACCCGGCGGTCGCCCTGGCGTGCAGGTACGCCGCGTAGGCGATCCAGGCGATGAACGACCAGACCTCCTTGGGGTCCCAGCCCCAGTAGCGACCCCACGCCTTGTCGGCCCACAGGGCTCCGGCGATCACCGCGAACGTCCAGATCGGGAAGGCGATCACGATGGCCCGGTGCGCCACCCGGTCGAGCTCGGCCCGGCCGGGCAGCCGTGACGGCCCCTCGCCACGCGCCAGGTACAGCACGCCCGCGACGCCCGCGAGGATGAACAGGCCGCTCGCGCAGATGGCCGCGGTGACGTGGATGGCGATCCAGTAGGAGTTCAGGGCGGGCACGACCGGCCCGGCCTGCACGTGCAGGTAGCGCACGGCGAAGCCCAGGCCGAGCGCCGCCGCGAGCGAGACGAACGCGCCGAGGAACCGCACCGGCAGGCGCGCCTGCATGACCAGGAACGCGGTCACCGCCGCGAAGCAGATCGCCACCACGAACTCGTACATGTTGCCCCACGGCCAGCGGCCGACGGCCAGGCCCCGGGTGGCGATCGCGCCGAGGTTGGCGGCCCAGCCGAGCCAGCTCAGCGCGACGGCGACGGTGGCGGCGTGCGCGGCCCACGCCGGAGTGCGCCGGCCGGCCTCCGAACCCTCCGGGCCCGCGCCGGTGTCCTCCCCGCCGGACGCGCCGGCCGGGCGGTCGAGGGTCTGGACGGCACCGCCTGCGGCGACCTTGGCCCGCGCCGCCGTACCGGACGCGGCCAGGGACGGGACGGCGGCGCCGGTCGTCCCGGTCTTGCGCGAGGAGCGGCCGAAGCCGAGGTCGAGCGCGTAGCCGATCATGGCGAACACGTACAGCAGGACGGTGGCCAGGATCAGCTGGTCGCTGAACGTGGCCAGGCCCCCGTTGACGTCAGTGGGCATCCTTGACTCCTTGCGGCGAGGCGGCCGGGCCTGCCTCGGCTTCCTGAGACGAGGTCACGGAGCGACCGGCCTCTGCTTGGTGCCGCGGAGCGGCCTCGTCGTCCTTGGAACCACGCGGCGGCGCCGCCCGGTCTTCGGACCCTCCCGGCGGTTCCGGGCCGTCCTCGGCTCCGGACGGTGGCGCCACGCCGGTCAGGGCGGTGACGATCTGGCCGAACTCCTCGGCGAACGCGGTGTCGCCGCCCTCAGTGCGGGGCAGCCCGCCCACGTCCACGGTACGGGCCGCGCCGTCGCCGTCCTCGGTCACCCGCACCCAGACGCGGCGGCGGCGGACGGTCAGCGAGAGCACCAGCCCGAGGACGGCGAGCGCGGCCGCCACCAGAGCCGGCCCGCGGCCGGGGTCGTAGGCGATCTGCAGGCTGATCCACTCGCGTACGCCGGTGAGCTGGATCGAGCCCGCGCCGCCGGGCAGCGGCAGGGTGTCACCGACCGCCAGCGGCTTGGTCTTGAGGCCCATGACCAGCGGCTTGAGCTTGGCGGTGTCGAGCTGGTACACCGACTGCGGGCGGCCGGTGTTCATCCCGAGGTCGCCGGAGAAGGCGAAGACCTGGGCCGTCGGGTTGGCCATCCCCGGGAAGATCGAGATCCATGAGCCGTCGGCGGCCGGCACGGTGGTCGGCAGGAAGCGCACCAGGAAGCCGAGCTGCTCGGGGAGCGCGTCCGGCACCTTGATGACGCACTCGGAGGTGTAGGTCACCTGGTCGGCGGTCAGGCACGGCACCGGGCCCTCGAAGGCCACCTGCCCCTTGCCGTCGAGCACCTTGAACGTCGGGGCGTAGCCGTGGCCGAGCAGGTAGGTCTGCGTGCCGTTGACCTCCAGCGGCTCGTTGACCCGCAGCTCGTAGGGCCGCTCCGGCGCGCCCGGGTGGTCGGCGACCCGCAGCGAGGCCGAGAAGTCCAGCGGCTGGCCGCGGCGCTCGCCGGCCGCGACGTAGGTCGCCTGAAAGTCCTTGAGTGTGAAGGAGAAGGGCTCCAGCGAGTCGGGGGACACCCGCTGGCCGGGGATGTAGCGGTCGTAGGCGGAGACGGTGTTGGCGAAGCCGTTGCCCTCGACGAGCAGCACGTTGCCCCGGTAGCCGTACAGGCCGCCGGCCCCGACGGCGATCAGCAGGGCGAGCAGGGCGGCGTGGAACAGCAGGTTCCCGGTCTCGCGCAGGTAGCCCTTCTCCGCGGCGACCCAGCCCGGCCCGGTGACCGTGCGGAAGCGCCGCGCGCGCAGCACCGCGGCCAGGGACTCGACCGTCGCGGCCTCGCCGGTGCGGAAATAGGCGTGCTGCGGGAGCCGGGAGAGGTTGCGCGGCGCCGCCGGGGGCCTGCGCCGCAGCTCGCGCCAGTGGGCCGCGGCCCGCGGCAGGACGCATCCGGCCAGTGAGATGAACAGCAGCAGGTACGTCGCCGCGAACCACGGCGAGGTGAACACGTCGAACAGCCACAGCCGGTCCAGCCAGGCCGCGGCCTGCGGACTGTCCTTGAAGTACTGGGCGACCTTGTCGGGGCTGATCGACCGCTGCGGGTAGATCGACCCGGGCACCGAGGCGAGGGCGAACAGGAACAGCAGGATCAGCGCCGTGCGCATGGAGGTCAGCAGCCGCCACGCCCAGCGCAGCCAGCCGACCGGCCCGAGCCCCGCGGGCGCGGCCTGAACGTCCTGCGTCTGTTCGGTCGTCGTCATGTCAGATCACCGGCTCGAAGGCGCCCACCCAGCCCTGGATGCCGGCGATGAACTGGCCCCACAGGCCGGTCACCAGCAGCACGCCGACGACGACGAGCATGGCGCCGCCGGCCCGGGTGATGAGCCGAGAGTGGCGGCGGACCGCCGCGAACGTCTGGATGGCCTTGCGGTAGGCGAGCGCCGCGAGGACGAACGGGACGCCCAGCCCGAGGGCGTAGGCGAAGGCGAGCACGGCGCCGCGCACCGCGCTGGCCTGGTCGAGGGAGAGGGTGAGCACGGCCGACAGGGTCGGGCCGATGCACGGCGTCCAGCCGAGGCCGAAGACGACGCCGAGCAGGGGCGCGCCCGCGATGCCCGCGGCGGGGAAGCGGTGGATGCGCACGTCCCTCTGCAGCCCGGGGAGCAGGCCGAGGAAGGCCAGGCCGAGCACGATCGTCAGCGCGCCGAGCACCCGGGTGATCACCTCTGAGTTGCCGAGCAGCAGCGCGCCGAGCCCGCCGAACAGCGCGCCGCCGGCCACGAAGACCACGGAGAAGCCGAGGACGAACAGGGCGCTTCCCGCGACCATCGGCCCGCGTCTGGGGTCGCCGCTCATGCCGGTCACGTAGGACAGGTAGCCGGGCACCAGCGGCAGCACGCACGGCGACAGGAAGGACACCAGGCCTGCGACCAGCGCGATCGGCAGCGCGAGCAGCAGCGAGCCGGCCATGACCGTGCCGGCGGGGCCGCTCACGGCGCCTCCCGCAGGCCGGAGCCCCCGTGGGCGCGGCGGTCACTTCTCATCGCTGACCTTGGTCACCACGTTCAGCAGGTCGGAGTGGCGCACCTCGCCGAGGGCGCGGGCGGCCACCCTGCCCTGGCGGTCGAGCACCAGCGTCGAGGGGATGGCGGCGGGGTTGACCATGCCGTGGAACGCGAGCGCGACCTTGCCCGGCTGGTCGTACAGGCTTGGGTACCCCGGCTGCTGGGCGCGCTGGAAGGCCAGGGCCTGCGCCTTGTCGTCCTTGGCGTCCACGCCGAGGAACCGCACGCCGAGGTCCTTGGTCTGGGAGGCGATGTCCTTCAGCACGGGCGCCTCGCTGCGGCACGGGGCGCACCAGGACGCCCAGAAGTTGAGCACGACGACGTTGCCCCGGTGCTCGGCCAGCGAGGCGCGGGCGCCGTCCAGCGTCTGCCCCTCGATCGGCGGGGCGGCCTGCCGTTCGGCGGCGGGCACCACGCGCATGCTGCCGTCTCCGGCCACGAAGCGGGTGTCGCCGGACTGCGGCTGTGAGGATCCCTGGCCGCCGGCGCATCCGGAAAGGGCCGCCGCGGCCAGCAGCGCGGTGACGAAGGCGCGGGACTTCGAGGACACGGAGCAGGGTCTCCTTGTACTACAAGAGGTAGAGCTCAAACCCTACCCAGCGCACCGGACGCCCTCGCAATCGGGGCGCGGCGCCGGGAGGGGGCGCTAACCGCGCTCGGGCGGGCGCGGCGGGCGGGACGGGCGCACCAGCGAGGCCGCCGGCTCGCTGTAGCCGATGCTGGCCAGCCGGTCGCCCTCGAAGGTGAAACTCGTCACGCTGGCGAGGGCGCACTGCCGGCGGCGCGGGTCGTGCCACAGGCGGCGGCCCTCGGCGGCCAGCCGGATCACCCAGATCGGGAGCTGGTGGCTGACCATGACGGCCTCGTGGCCGCGGGCCCGCACCCGGGCGGCGTCGACGGCCGCGCGCATCCGGCTGACGATCTTGATGTACGGCTCGCCCCAGGAGGGCCGGGCGGGGTTCCACATGTGCCGGTAGTTGCGCGGCACGCGGAACATGCCGCCGACCACGTGACCCTGGAAGATGTTGTCGGCCTCGATGAGCCGGGCATCGCTCGTGATGGGCAGGTCGAGCGTCTCGGCGATCGGGGCCGCGGTCTCCTGTGCCCGCTCGAGCGGCGAGCTGTAGAGCGCGACGATGTCGCGGCCCGCGAACGCCTTGGCCACCAGCTCGGCCATGGAGCGGCCGTTGTCGGACAGGTGATATCCGGGCAGCCTGCCATAGAGCAGGTTCTGGGGATTGTGCACCTCTCCGTGCCGGAGCAGGTGAACAACGGTGCTTTCAGTCATGACGGACACCAGAGTACTGTCCTGGCCCCTGCCGCCCCTCTCGCACCGCCCCGGCGCGCCCTCGTGCCGCCGGGACCGCGGCGGCCTCCCCCGGTGCACCCGCCTCGGCGGGACGGGACGGACCGGAGAGCGCGGGAACGGGAACCGCCGTTGCCGGAAGGGAACCGCCGGACGCGGGGACGTCCTGCCCCGCGTCGACCGCGGAGATCGGGAGCATGCCCGGCGGAGCCAACTGCCGCAGCACCTCCACGGCCGCGCGGATGGCCGGGCGGCGCGCGGCGTCGGTGCGCCAGATGGCGTAGATGCGCCGGGTGGGACGCGGCCTGAGCGGCACGATGGCGACCCCCTCGGGCACGTGGCCGCGGCCGAGACGCGGCACGATGGCGCAGCCCAGGCCGGCGGCGACCAGCGCGAGCTGCGTCGGGTACTCGTCGGCCATGCAGGCGAACTCCGGCTCCAGGGAGGAGGTGCGCAGCGTGAAGACCAGCCAGTCGTGGCACACGGTGCCGGGCGAGGAGCTGATCCACCGCTCGCCGTGCAGCGCGGCCAGGTCGATCTCACGCTCGCCCGCCAGCGGATGAGCGGCTGGGATCGCCACGTCGGCCACGTCGTCGAACAGCACGGCCCGCGACAGCCCTTCCGGAATGGCCATCGGCCGGTTCAGCCAGTCCTGGACCAGGGCCAGGTCGAGCTCGCCGCGGGACACCTCGCGGACCTGCCGCTCGGGGTCGCGTTCGTACAGCACCAGGTCGAGGTCGGGGTGGCGTCGCCTGAGCTCGCTGAGCGCCTCGGGGAGCAGCCCGCGCGCGGCCGTCGGGAACGCGGCCATGGTGAGCCGGCCGACCACGGCGCCGCGCAGGGCCTCGAAGTCGGCCTCGGCGGTCTCCACGAGGGCGAGGATGCGCTCGGCGTGCTCGGCGAGCAGCCCGGCGGCGTCGGTCAGCTTGACCCCGCGCCCGCTGCGCTCGACGAGCCGCGCGCCGGTCTCGCGTTCGAGCTTGGCGATCTGCTGGGAGATGGCCGACGGGGTGACCATCAGCGCCTCCGCCGCGGCCCCGACCGAGCCGTACACCGCGACCGCGTGCAACGCCTTCAACCGATGCAGATCGAGCATACAGCGATGCTAAATCATCCTCCGGCCGAAGGCGCGTCTCATCTGAAACGAGCGCCCATGGCGACGGTCAGGCAGCGGCGGCGGCGGCCTTGGCGGCGGCGGGCAGGGCCTCGGCGACCCGGGAGAGGGCCTCCTCGTCGTGGGCGGCCGACAGGAACCACGCCTCGTACGCCGACGGCGGCAGGTAGACGCCCTGGTCGAGCATCGAGTGGAAGAACGCGCGGTACGCCCCGGTGTCCTGGCTGCGCGCTCCGGTGAAGTCGGTGACCGGCTCCTCGGTGAAGAAGATCGAGAACAGGTTGCCCGCCCGCTGCAGCCGGTGCGGAACCCCGGCCGTCGCCAGGGCGTCCGAGGCGGCGCGCCCGATGATGAGGGCGGCGGCGTCCACCCGGTCGTAGACCTCCTCGTCGCAGGCCCGCAGCGTGGCCAGCCCGGCGGCGCAGGCCAGCGGGTTGCCCGACAGCGTTCCGGCCTGGTAGACGGGCCCTTCGGGCGCGAGCCGGCTCATGACCTCGGCACGCCCGCCGAACGCGGCGGCGGGCAGGCCGCCGCCCATGACCTTGCCGAAGGTCATCAGGTCGGCCTCGACCGGGTCCAGGCCGTACCACCCGGCGGCGCTCACCCGGAAACCGGTGAGCACCTCGTCCATGATGAGCAGGGCGCCGCTCGCCGTGCACAGCTCGCGCAGCAGGGCGTTGAAGCCCGCGGCCGGCGGCACCACGCCCATGTTGGCCGGGCACGCCTCGGTGATCACGCAGGCGATCTCGTCGCCGTACGCCGCGAACGCCTCGCGGACGGCGTCCGGCGCGTTGTACGGCAGCACGATGGTGTCGGCGGCCGAGGAGCCGGTCACCCCCGGGGTGTCCGGCAGGCCGAACGTCACCACGCCCGAGCCGGCGGAGGCCAGCAGAGCATCCACGTGGCCGTGGTAGCAGCCGGCGAACTTCACCACGCGCGAGCGGCCGGTGAAGCCACGGGCGAGCCGCACGGCCGACATGGTGGCCTCGGTGCCGGAGCTGACCAGGCGGACCTTCTCCACCGGCGCGATCCGCGCGACGATCTCCTCGGCGAGCTCGACCTCGCCGCGGGTGGCGGTGCCGAAGGAGGTGCCGTGGGCGAGGGCCGCCGTGAGCGCCTCGACGACGGCCGGATGCCGGTGGCCGAGGATCATCGGGCCCCAGGAGCAGACAAGGTCGACATAGCGGTTGCCGTCGGCGTCGGTGATGTACGCCCCTTCGCCGGACTCCATGAACCGGGGCGTCCCGCCGACGGCCCCGAAGGCCCGCACCGGGGAGTTGACGCCGCCCGGCACGATGGCGCGGGCACGCTCGAACAGGTCTGCTGAGATCTTCGTACGGCTCACGGGTCCAGGTTAGCCCGCGAGGGCGCCGCCCTCACCGGGGCCCGGGATCACCGCGAAAGCCCGCGGGCAGGTCACTCGCAGGCGTCGGCGAGCCGGTCGAGGACGTGCAGCGGGTCGGGCAGCGGCCGGCCGTCCGGCGGGCGCAGCCAGCGGGAGTGCGTGCCGTCGGCCAGCGCGGAGGGCGGGGCCAGGACGTAGCTGTCGCGGCAGTGCCAGCGCAGGCCCGGGGTGTCCTCGATCGTCTCGGGCGTGTGGTCGAGGTGGCAGGACCACCACTCGTCCTCGTCCTCGGGGGCGCCGCGGGTGGCGACGAAGAAAAGGACCCGGTCGCCGTTCGCGGCGACCGGGCCCGTGTGGAAGGCGGCGGCGTCCATGGCGGCGAGGGCCGTCTGGCCCGCCGCGGCCGGTACGTCGAAGACGTCGAACACCCTGCCGGTGGGAAGGATGACGTTCGCCTCGGGGTTCTGCTCCCACCATCGGGTGAGCACCGAGGTGTCCGTCGTGGCCATCATCTTCCAGGCCGGCGAGGTCGGGTGGGCTCCCGGGTCGGGACAGCCGACGCGGTCGCACGAACAGGCGCGCCCGCCCTCACGAAGCGGATGAGCGCCTGGACAGCTCGCCCAGCCGAGCTCGGCGTACCCGAGCACCGCCGTGATCGCGTGCGCCTTGGTATGGGATTTGGCGCGCTTTCTCGCCCGGCGAGCCGTCAGTGGTACCCCGACCATTCGTGTTCCTCCCCCACCCTGCCTTTCACCGATGATGCCCGATGGCGGGCGTCCAAGGTGCGGCGACCCCCGGAAAATGACCCGTCAGGATAGTCTCCTGGCCACTTCGGTAGCCCAATATGTGAGGATCATGTCCGCCCCGGCGCGCCGGATGGCGATCAGCGACTCCATGATGATGCGCTCACGGTCGACCCAGCCGTTGGCCGCCGCGGCCTCGACCATGGCGTACTCTCCGCTCACCTGGTAGGCCGCGACCGGCACGTCGACGCTGTCGCGCACCTGGCGCAGGATGTCCAGGTAGGGCAGCGCGGGCTTGACCATGACGGCGTCGGCGCCCTCGGCCAGGTCGAGCCGCACCTCGCGCAGCGCCTCGCCGATCGGCCCCGCCGGGTCCTGCTGGTAGGCGTTGCGGTCGCCGAACTGCGGCGCGCACTCGGCGGCCTCCCTGAACGGCCCGTAGAAGGCGGAGGCGTACTTGGCGGAGTAGGCGAGGATCGGGATGTGGGAGAAGCCGTCGGCGTCCAGGGCGGCGCGGATGGCGCCCACCTGGCCGTCCATCATGCCGCTCGGCGCGATGACCTGCGAGCCGGCCCTGGCCTGGGCGACGGCGGCGGAGGCATAGCGCTCCAGCGTCGCGTCGTTGTCCACCTCGCCGTCCGGGGTGAGCACGCCGCAGTGCCCGTGGTCGGTGAACTCGTCCAGGCAGGTGTCGGTCATGATCGTCAGGGCGTCGCCGAGGTCGGCCCGCAGGTCGGCCACGGCCTTCTGCACGACGCCGTCGGGGTCGTCGGCGGCCGAGCCCCGGGCGTCCTTGACCGCGGGGACGCCGAACAGGATCAGCCCGCCCACGCCGGCCTCGGCGGCCTCGTGGGCGGCCTTGCGCAGCGAGTCGCGGGTGTGCTGGAACACCCCGGGCATCGAGCCGACCGGCACCGGCTCGGTGACGCCCTCCTTGACGAACATCGGCAGCACCAGGTCGGCCGGGTGCAGCCGGGTGCCCGCCACCATGCGCCGCATCGCGGCGGTGCGGCGCAGCCTGCGCGGCCGCGCGACGGGGAACCGCGCGTCGGTCATCGTCTCATCTCCCCCTCCCGGGCGGTCGGGCGTGGACCGCACGCGCCGCGCGCCCGGGCGTTCTCGTCCGTCCCCGTGGCCCGGCCGGGCCACGGGTCACTTGGCCCGGCGGCGGGCTCCTCTGCGGGTCTGTGAGGGCCGCCGCGGGACGTCTCCGGCGGCGAGGGCCGCCTGACGCTGCTTGGCGCCGTACTCCGCCAGGGCCGCCGCCAGGGCGGAGGCGGAAGGGCTGTCGGCCATGATGTCCACCCGCAGGCCGAACTCCTCGGCGGTCTTGGCGGTCTGCGGCCCGATGACCGCGATGACCGTCACGTTGTGCGGCTTGCCGGCGATGCCGACCAGGTTGCGCACGGTGCTGGAGGAGGTGAACAGCACGGCGTCGAAGCCGCCGCCCTTGATCGCCTCGCGGATCGGCGCGGGCGGCGGTGCGGCGCGCACGGTGCGGTAGGCCGTGACGTCGTCGCACTCCCAGCCCAGCTCGGTCAGGCCCGCGATCAGCGTCTCGGTGGCGATGTCGGCACGCGGCAGCAGCACGCGGTTGATCGGGTCCAGCATCGAGTCGTACGGCGGCCACTCGGCCAAAAGGCCCTCGGAGGAGTGGTCGCCCACCGGCACCAGGTCGGGCTTGACGCCGAACTCCACCAGCGCCCTGGCCGTGGCCTCGCCGACCGCGGCGACCTTCAGTCCGGCGAACGCCCGCGCGTCCAGGCCGTACTCCTCGAACTTCTCCCTGATCGCCTTGACGGCGTTGGCCGAGGTGAAGGCCACCCACTCGTAGCGGCCGGTCACCAGGCCCTTGATCGCGCGGTCCATCTGCTGGGGGGTGCGCGGCGGCTCCACGGAGATCGTCGGCACCTCCTCGGGCACCGCGCCGTACGAGCGGAGCTGCTCCGACAGGCCGGCGGCCTGCTCCTTGGTGCGCGGCACCAGCACGCGCCAGCCGAACAGCGGCTTGTTCTCGAACCAGGACAGCTTGTCGCGGGCGGTCACCGCGTCGCCGATCACGATGACGGCGGGCTCGGCCATGCCGGCGTGCTTGAGGTCGGCGGCGAGCCTGCCGAGCGTGGACGCCACGGTGTACTGCTCGGTGGTGGTGCCGCTCTGGGTGACCGCGACCGGGGTGGTGTCGGGCCTGCCCGCGGCGACCAGCGCCTTGGCGATCGGGACGGCCTCGCCGACACCGTTGTAGATCACCAGGGTGCCCGCGGAGGAGGCGTGCGCCGACCAGTCGTCCACCTGGGCGGCGTCCACGACACGGAACTCCGGCGCGCCGGCCGCCGGGGCGATGCCGGCGTAGGTCAGCACGGCGGTCGCCGGGGGCACACCGGGCACGATCTCGAACTCGATGTCGGCCTTGGCGCAGGCGGCGACCTCGTCGGTGACCGAGGAGAAGAAGCCGGGGTCACCGGGGCACAGGCGCACGACGTGGCCCCCGGCCTTGGCCTCCTGCACGGCCTGGAGCGGCACGGCCCCGGTGTCGCCGGAGACGTCCACGACCCGGACGTCCTGGCGGCAGTGGCGCAGCAGCCCGCCGCAGGCGTCCTTGTCGAGCACGACGACGTCGGCCCGCGACAGCAGGTCGGCGCCGCGCAGGGTCAGGAGGTTCTCGTCACCCGGCCCGGCGCCCACGAACGCCACGAAGCCGGTGCGCCCCCGCTCGCCGCCGCCCGGGCGGCCGCCGGCGGCCTGGGGCGCGCCTGTCACGCCCGTGGCCTGCGTGGTGCCGGGCTCGGTGGTCTTGCTGGTCTGGCTACCGGAGCTCAATGGGTCCGCTCCCCCATCAACGTGCCGGCTCCCTCGGCGATCATGGCGGTCGCGAGATCGCGACCGAGCTCCATGGCCGCCGCGGGATCACCGGCGGTGGACTTGCGCACCGACCGGGCGCCATCTAGGGCGACCACGGTGGCGGTCAGGTTGAGAATGTGCCCGTCATCGGCCGCGTACGCACCTACCGGCGCACTGCAACCGGCCTCGAGGGCGGCCAGCACGGCGCGTTCGGCGGCGACCGCCGCGCGGGTGCGCGGGTCGTCCAGGACGGCGAGCAACTCGATCATGGCCGCGTCATCGGCGCGGCACTCCACGGCCAGGGCCCCCTGGCCCGGCGCGGGGAGCATGTCGGCGACCTCGAACAGCTGCGCGATCTCGGCCTCCCGGCCGATGCGGCCGAGCCCCGCGGCGGCCAGCACCACGGCGTCCAGCTCGCCGGAGGTCACCTTGCCGATACGGGTGTCGGCGTTGCCGCGGATGGCGACGTACTCGATGTCGGGGCGGAGCAGGCGAAGCTGTGCCACGCGGCGCGGCGAACCGGTGCCCACCCGGGCGCCGGCCGGCAGATCGGCGAGCCCGGCCGGCCCGACGAGGGCGTCGCGCGGGTCGTCCCTGGGCGGAATCGCCGCGATGACCACGTCCGGGTCGGGCTTGGTGGGCAGGTCCTTGAGGGAGTGGACCGCGAAGTCGATCTCGCCGTGGAGGAGCTTCTCGCGCAGGGCGCTGACGAAGACGCCGGTGCCGCCGAGCTGGGCGAGGTGGGCGCGGGTGACGTCGCCGAAGGTCGTGACGCCGACGAGTTCGATCTGTCGGCCGGTCAGCTCGGTCAGCCGGTGCGCGACCAGCCCTGACTGGGTGGTCGCCATCAGGCTCTTGCGCGTGCCCAGCCGGAGCACACGCTGCGCGGTGGCCGGACCGGCGCCGTGGCCGCTCATGCGTCCTCCTCGCCGGCGAGGCCGGTGAGGTCGGTCTCGACCTCGGCCACGTCGGCTCTCGTCACTGCCTCGGGCACCTTCGGGTTCAGGTCGAACAGCTCACGCAGGGCCTCGGCGTAATGGTCGCCCGCGGGCGACGCGGCCAGGCGCTTGACCCGTACCGTCGGCTCGTGGAGCAGCTTGTCCACGACCCGGCGCACGGTCTGGGTGATCTCGCCGCGCACCCGCTCGTCGATCTCGGGCACCCGGGTGACCAGCCGCCCGAGCTCGGCCTCCACGACGTCGGCGGCCTTGGCGCGCAGGGCCACCACCGTCGGGGTGACCTTCGCCGCGCGCTCGGCCCGGAGATACTCGCAGACCTCGGCCGCCACGATCGACCTGACCGCGGCGACGCCTTCGGAGACCTCGCCGCCGGCGCCCTCGCCGCCGAGCCCGGACTGCTGCATCGACTCCAGATCGACCAGCGTGACGCCGGGCAGGGTGCGGACCCCGGGGTCCACGTCGTGCGGAAGCGCGAGGTCGAGCAGGAACAACGGCTCGGAACGCGCGGCTCGCGCCACCATCTCGGTGTCGATGACCACGCTACCTGCTCCAGTGCATGAGATGACCAGGTCGGCGGCGGCGAGCTCACGCCCGACCTCGGCCAGTTCGACGGCCCGGCCGCCGACGCTCTGCGCCAGCCGCTCGGCCCGCTCTAAGGTGCGGTTGGCCACCACGATGTCGGTCACGCCGGCCCGGGCGAGGGTGGCGGTGGACAGCGCGCTCATCGAGCCGGCGCCGACCACGAGGGCCCGCCTGCCCTGGATGGGGCCGAGGACCCGCTCGGCGAGGGTGAGGCCGACGCCGACCAGCGAGGCGCCCGCGCGGTCGATGCCGGTCTCGGTGTGGGCGCGCTTGCCCACGCGCAGCGCCTGCTGGGCCAGCTCGTTCAGGATGCTGCCCGCGGTGCCCTCGTCCTGGGCTAGCCGCAGCGAGCGGCGCACCTGGCCGAGGATCTGCCCCTCGCCGACGACCATGGAGTCCAGGCCGCAGGCCACGGCGAACAGGTGCTCGACGACCCGGTCCTCGTAGTGGACGTACAGGTGGCGGGTGAGCTGCTCCTGGGGGACGCCCGAGTGCGCGCCGAGCAGGCCTGCGACCGCGGAGACACCGCCGTGGAAGCGGTCGACCTCGGCGTACACCTCGACCCTGTTGCAGGTGGAGACGATCATCGCCTCGGACACGTGCTCGTCCCTGACGATGTCGTGCAGCAACTTGACCAGGGTCTCTCCGGTCGCCGAGACCCGCTCCAGCAGCGCCACCGGCGCCGTCCTGTGGCTGAGACCAACCGCGAGAAGGCTCATGCGTCCATCGCCTCGGCCATCATGGAACTCCCTGTCTCACGGTCCGCTTTGCGCTGTTCATGGAACGCAAGGATTTGCAGTTCGGTCGAGAGGTCGACCTTGCGGACATCGACTCCGTCAGGCACGTTGAGCACGACGGGGGCGAAGTTCAAGATACTCGTGACCCCCGCCGCGATGACCCGGTCGGCCACCTGCTGGGCGGCCGCCGCGGGCGTGGCGATCACCACGATGGAGACCCCTCGATTCTCGATCACGTTTTCCAGTCCGTCGGTGTGCTCGACGGCCATCCCCACGAGCCGCTCGCCCACCACGGCGGGGTCGGCGTCGAAGAGCGCGGCCACCCGGAAGCCTCGGGAGACGAACCCGCCGTAGTTGGCGAGCGCACGGCCGAGGTTGCCGACCCCGACGATGGCGACGGCCCAGTCCTGGGTCAGGCCGAGCTCGCGTGAGATCTGGTAGATCAGGTACTGGACGTCGTAACCGACGCCACGTGTGCCGTAGGACCCCAGGTGGGAGAGGTCCTTGCGGAGCTTCGCCGAGTTGACTCCCGCGGCGACGGCCAGGTCTTCTGAGCTTACGGTGGAGATGCCCCGCTCCGCGAGCCCGTTCAGCGCGCGCAGGTAGAGCGGCAGTCGCGCGACGGTCGCATCGGGGATGCCACGATCGCGCGCTTGGGACGGGCGGCGGGTCACTTGACCGGAACTCCAGGGGACGGGCGGCCGGTGCATCCCGGCCGCGCTCGCAGGTGACGATGGTTTGTCAAGAAGAGGACGGGAGCATCCAGGTTAGTACCTTTGTGAAGCTACGCACAAAGTAACGGGCGCCCGCTCTCGGGTGCCAACTGTCCCAGGTAGGGGTCCCGGTCGCCGAATCGGGCCCTGTCCCCTGTGACAGATCGCACACCACCATCTCGCCGGAGACGCCCGATCGGCTTTCCGGGGGCCTCGCCGGCTGTCGTTAAGCTGGGCCCATGGCCCCGCGAGACCACACGATCACCCTCATCGGCAAGCCCGGCTGTCATCTGTGCGACGACGCCAGGGCCGTCATCCGGCGGGTGGCCGGGGAGCTCGGCGTTCCCTGGGAGGAGCGTGACGTCAACGCCTCCGAGGCCGATCGCGAAGCCTACTGGGAAATGATCCCGGTGACCCTCATCGACGGCGTCCAGCACGACTTCTGGCGCGTCGACGAGACCCGGCTGCGCGCCGCGCTCACCGCCTGACCGGACTCACCGCCCCGGGCCCGCCACCGCTCAGACGTGGAAGGCCGTGGGCAGGGGCACCACCTTCGCGGCGCTGACGTTCAGCTCGATCACGTTGGCCGCGAGCACGTGGGCCACCCGTTCCCGGGCGAAGCGCTCCATGTGCGCCTGGCGCTGGTGCTCGGTGAAGGCCACCTCGTCCCGGTAGATCTCGTAGACGATGCGCTGGAGCGGCGCCGACTTGACCGAGTGACAGATGAAGATCAGTGTGTCCGGCTCGCTGCGGCGCACGGCCTCCACGGTCTCCTCGGCGAGCCGGTCGAACGCCTCGCCCGCGCCGTCCATCAGGGTGAACACGGTGAGCAGACCGTAGATGCTGGAGGAGGGCCGCACGCTCGGGGCGTGCGCCGCGGGCGCCGGCTCGGCGCGGCGGCCGAGGCCGCCCCCGGCGTCGGCGATGCCGAAGGATTCCCGCAGCTCGTTGCTGTTGAACAGCATGCCGGTGGCCGGCATCGCCTCCTGCGGCCCCGGCCCCCGGTGCGCGCCGTCCGGCCCGGCATGGGTGCCAGGGGCCTGCTCGAACGGACCCCGCCCGTACTGCCCGGCCGGGTCGGCCGGCGGGGCGCCGTAGGCGTGCTGGGCGGGAGCGTGCTGACCGTACGCGGGCGTCCCCTGCCCGGGAAGGCCCGCGACGGGGACGTCCTGCCCGAAGAACTCGCCGGTCATCGGACCACCGTAGCCACCGGGCGGCCCGGCGGGGCCGCCCATGCGGGCCGCGTGGTCCACCTCGCCGGGGTCGCCGGCGCGGTACTCGGCCACGAGGTCACCGAGGTTCGACCGGCGCGGCGGCGGGGGCAGAGCCGAGGTCGCCGTCGCGGCGGGCGCGGCGGGGAGCGGGCCGGAGTCGTAGGCGGCCTCCGGCGCCGGCTCGCGGTCGCGGCGGCGCGGGGAGGGGCGCTCCTCGTCCCAGTCGTCGTCGGGGCCGTCGCGCTCCTCGTCGTAAGGGGCCAGCGGGCGGGCCACGGCGTACCAGACGGCTCCGACCATCAGGATGGTCACCAGCGCGGCGAAGACGCCGGGGATCGCGAACCGCACGGCGCCGACCAGGGCCAGCCCGGTGGGGGCGAGCACCACGGCGGCGTGCATGTTGTCGGCGTCCACGTCGTCGCCGCTGCGCCACCGCAGCACGGCCACGATCAGGCAGCCGATCAGCATCAGGTAGACCAGGGCGTGGGCGGCGCTCAGCAGGGCGGTCGGGATGATCGTCCAGTGGGTGTCCCCGAGCGGCAGGGCCTTGGTGAACTTGTCGGGGTTGCTCACCGGGTCCAGGATCAGGATCACCACGGTGACCAGCGTGAACGCGATGCCGAACAACCAGGCGGCGAAGCGTGCGGGCGCCTTGCGCGCGAGCATCTGGATCACACCGACGGCCAGCCAGAACGGCGCCAGGAACGCACCGGTGATCTGGTAGACCCTGAAGGTCACCGATCCGAATCCCATCAGGTGCCCGATGGCGACGGCACCGAGGGCCAGGCACAGGGCCGCGGTGGTGGCGGTCCAGGCGATGAGCCAGCCGCTGCGCTCGTCTCTCAGGCGTCCGGCCAGGATGCCCGTGACGATGGCGGCGAAGATCGCACCGGCGAACGCGGTGACGGCTACGACGACTTCCATGATGGTGACAACTCTGCCGGACATTACCTCCAAACCGGTAGCCGACGCCCGAAGTGCTCCAACACTCCTGTTACGAGGGGTAGTTACAGGGGCAAAGTGGATTGTGTAATTTCACGATGATTTCTAGAGTGTTCGAGCACGCACGCGCCCTTCCCTTGCTCCCCAGGGATACCGGATGTCGAACTCTTGGTCGCTCGCCGGGCTTTCCCCTCCTGGATCGGCCGACACAGTGAACCTCACGCGCGCCGCCGCCGAGCAGCGCGAGCGTCCCTCCCCGGACATCGACGAACTGCGGAGGGTGGTTCTGCGTGCCAAGACCGGCGACGCGGACGCCTTCGCGGCGCTCTACGACCGGTACGTGGATCTCGTCTACCGCTACGTGTACTTCCGCGTCGGCTGCCACGCCCTCGCCGAGGACCTCACCAGCGAGACGTTCCTGCGGGCCCTGCGGCGCATCGCCGACTTCACCTGGCAGGGCAAGGACTTCGGCGCGTGGCTCGTGACCATCGCCAGGAACCTGGTCGCCGACCACTTCAAGTCCGGGCGCCACCGGATGGAGGTGTCCACCGCCGAGGTGCTGGACACCCCTCTGGACGGGCGGCACATCCCCGAGAACGCGGTGGTGGCCACCATGGTGAACGAGCGCATCCTGCGCGCCGTGCGCGACCTCAACCCCGAGCAGCAGGAGTGCGTGGTCCTGCGTTTCCTGCACGGGATGTCCCTCGCCGAGACGGCCCTGATCATGGGCAAGAAGAGCGGCGCGATCAAGGCCCTGCAGTTCCGCGCCGTCCGCGCGCTGGCCAGGGCTCTTCCGGACGATCTCAACTGAGCGGGACGACCCCCGCGCGGGGCTCACCTGCAGGCCGGGGCGGCCGTAACCTGATGGCTCCCCGCATCGTTGGGCAGATAGCACCTATGGATCATCGTAGTGGGCGCGGCAGGGAGTCTTCATGGGCAAGTGGGGGCCTACGCGGTGGCCGCTCAGGCGTTCGTCCGCCGTCGGCCGCGAGCCGTCCCATCCCGAGCTGACGGCCCGGCTCCGTGCCATAGGCACCGAACCCGCGCACGGCCCGCGGCCGGACTTCCGTGCCCGGCTGCGCGAGGAGCTCCTCGCCGCCCACGCGACCGCCGCCGAACCCGAGACCGCCCCCGACACCGGCCGGCGGCGCCGGCGCCTGGTGCCGCCGCGTCTGCGCTCCAGCGTCGTGGCCGTCGCCCTGACCGGGGTGCTGGTCGTCACCGGGCTGCAGACCTACGCCGCGGTGCCGGGCGACCCGTTCTACCCGATCAAGCGGGCCGCCGAGGCGACCATGCTCAGCATGACCACCGACGACGTCCAGCGCGCCGAGCGCGAGCTGACCGCCGCCCACTCGCGGGCCACCGAGGCCGCCGCCCTGCTCGGCTACCCCGGCTCCCGGCGCGAACGGCTCATCGGCCCCACCCTGGACGAGATGACCTCCACCACCAGGTCCGCCCTCACCGCGCTCGGCCACGTCAAGCGCGAGGGCAAGCACGCCCCGGCGATCAAGCGCTTCACCGAGGAGCAGCGCGACGTGGTGGAGCCGATGATCCCCCAACTCGGCGGCGACGACCGGATGAAGGCCAGCGCCTACCTCGACATGATCGACGATCTCGCGCCCTGACCTGCCGCCGCCTGCTGGAAGATCCCTCAAATCACTTGCGCGCCGCCCGCGCGCGCGGCAACCGTCACGCCACGCTAACGCCGCGTACACCGACTCCACCGTCTCCTCCCCGATAAGCTGAGGTGCTATGAGGCGGTTACTGCGACGGCGCACCGAGGCCGAGATAGCCGGAGAGGTGGCGGCGGCGGCCGCGGTCTCCGCGCCGCTCGCCGACCCCGACCCGACCGCGGCGGCCTTCTTCGACGTCGACAACACGATGATGCGCGGCGCCTCGATCTACCACTTCGCCCGCGGCCTCGCCTCACGGGGACTGTTCACCACCAAAGATCTCCTGCGCTTCGCGCTCGGCCAGGCGCTGTTCCGGGTCCGCGGCAACGAGAACCCCGAGCACATCGCCCGCGCCAAGGAGACCGCCCTGGCGTTCGTGGCCGGGCTCAAGGTCGACGACGTGGTGCGCCTCGGCGAAGAGATCTACGACGAGGTGATGGCCGACCGCATCTGGGCCGGCACCCGCGCCCTCGCCCAGAACCACCTGGACAACGGCCAGCGCGTCTGGCTGGTCACCGCCACCCCGGTCGAGCTCTCCCGGGTCATCGCCCAGCGTCTCGGCCTGACCGGCGCCCTCGGCACCGTCGCCGAGACCGAGAACGGCGTCTACACCGGCCGCCTGGTCGGCGACCTGCTGCACGGCCCGGCCAAGGCCGAGGCCGTCAAGGCATTGGCCCGCCGCGAGGGGCTCGACCTGACGCGCTGCACGGCCTACAGCGACTCGGTGAACGACCTGCCGCTGCTCGAGCTCGTCGGCCACCCGATCGCGGTCAACCCCGACGGCCTGCTGCTCGAGCACTCCCGCAAGCGCGCCTGGCCGATCAGGGACTTCCGTACGGGCCGCAAGGCCACCATGATCGGCCTGCCCATCGCCGCCGGCGCCGGAGCCCTGGCCGGCGGCGTCGCCGCCGCCATAGCGCTCAGAAAGCACTACCGCTCCGTCTGACCCACCTCACGCGGTAAGCAGCAACTCCACCTGGTCGTCCTCCGACAACCCCGCCGCGCAGAGCCGCTCTCGCAACTCGCGGTTCGCCCGCCAAACTTCGGCAGGGACTCCGGGAAGGTCATAGAGGTATTCGACGGTGACAGGCGTGTCCTCGGACACGCCCAAGACGAAGTGTTTGACCGCTTCGACGGCGGACCGCAGCTCTGCGAGGGTAGCGGCGGACACTCCAGAACGGATCGGAGCATTGACCGGACCCGCGTACCAGACGTCGGCGTCAAGGTCGAGAGCACGCTCACGGCTGACACGGAACGTCACCCGGCGGACGGTCAAGGTCACTGCAACCAGTCCTTCCCGAACACAGGCTCGAGGTCGGCCTGCAGGTCGTCCAGTGCACGAACGCTGATGCCCCTCACTGGGACACTCGCACGGGCCACGGCGACCCCGTGGTCGTCGTAATAGGCGATAGAGCGGCGACGTCTCGGCCCAATCGACTCGCAGCCCTCGCTCACGTGCCAGCTTGTAGATGCGGTCTCGAATGTCCCGGCAGGAGGTCAACACAGGGTAACCGTATGGCTACGCTAAAGCCCACGTACTGCGAATGTCAACGTTGCAGGCGGGATTCGGGGTCAGTGGGGGCCGAGGCCGTTGAGGAGGGTTTTCAGCACGAGGTCGGCGGCCTGCGGCGGCGCGAGGTCGGGGAAGTCGTGGGCGACGGTGTCGACCAGGTGGTCGAGCGTGGCGCGGGCCCAGGCGGGTGGCACGTCGGCGCGGAACAGTCCCTCGGCGGCGGCGCGCTCGACGAACCGGTCGAGGCGCGCGCTCTGCGTCTCCCGGCGGGCATTGGCGACCGGGTCGGCGCGCATCATGCGGCGCACGTCCACCGGCCACTGGCGGCTCACCGGGACGATGCCCTCCACGTAGCGGTGCAGCGCCACGGCCACCGGCGCCTCGACCAGCCGGGCCTCGTCCAGGACGCGCTCGGCGGAGTCGAGTTTCGCCTGGAAGACGGCCGCGAGCAGGGCTTCGCGACTGGGGAATCGCCGGTAGACGGTGCGGCGGTCCACTCCGGCCTCGGCGGCGATCGCCCCCATGCTGGTGGACGGGTCCGCGGCGAGCAGGCGGGCCCCCGTGCGCAGGACGGCGTCCAGGTTGCGTGCGGCATCAGCTCTCATGACGACACGACTGTACCCGGGTGTGACACATCCCATCCAAAGGGCATCGCGAATGCGGCACAAGGTCGAGCGACCGCCACACCACGGCACCGAACGCGGGTCCGGCCCGGCCGCGGAACGGCTAGAAGAACGGCGGGAAGGCGTGGCCCCGCTGCAGACGGAGCCGGTCGAGCCGCTGCTGGACCGTCTCGCGGATCTGATCGGTGAGGTTGAAGACCAGCATGGGGTCGTCGGCCTCCTCCGGGTCGTACTCGTCGGTGCGCACCGGCTCGCCGAACTCGATCAGCCACTTGGAGGGCAGCGGCACCAGGCCGAGTGGCCCGAGCCAGGGGAACAGCGGCGTGATCGGGAGGTACGGCAGGCCGAGCAGCCGGGCGAGGGAGCGGAGATCTCCGAGCTTGGGGTAGATCTCCTCGGCACCGACGATCGCGCACGGGATGATCGGCACCTGGGCGCGGATCGCCGAGGCGACGAAGCCGCCCCGCCCGAAGCGCTGCAGCCTGTAGCGCTCGGAGAACGGCTTGCCGACGCCCTTGAAGCCCTCAGGGAACACGCCGACCAGCTCGCCCTTGCGCATCAGGCGGTCGGCGTCCTCGGGGCAGGCCAGGGTGTGCCCGGACTTGCGGGACAGGTGGCCGAGCACGGGAAGCTGGTAGACGAGGTCGGCGCCCAGCAGGCGGAGCGGACGGTGCGCGGGGTGCTCGTCGTGCAGCGCGACCTGGAGCATGAGGGCGTCGACCGGCAGCGTGCCCGAGTGGTTGGCGACCACCAGGGCGCCCACCTCGGCCGGCACGTTGTCCAGCCCGCTGGTCTCCACCCGGAACCAGTGGCGGTAGAGCGGGCGGATCAGCTCAAGGAGCACCTTGTCGTTCAGCTCGGGGTCGAACCCGAACTCGTCGACCTCGTACTCGCCGGCGACCCGGCGGCGCAGGAAGTCCAGGAAGCCGGCCAGGCGGTCCTCGACGGAGCTCGCGTCGCTTTCGCCCGCGCGCCGCCGCGCGGCGGTGATGGGGATCACCTGGGCGTTCCCGGGCTCCTCGTCACGATGGTCATATGGCTTCTCGGTGTTCTTCACCGTCGCGCACCCCCACCAAGCACTGTCGACAACCAGTCGATCACAGTGAGTGGCATACCGGCAAACAAGCCACGCGAGTGGAGGAAATCATCGAAGGCCGATGCGGTGGAGAACTTGGGCCGCCAGTCGAGCTCGGCGGAGATCTTCCCTGCGTCGACGGCACGCCCGTAACTCATCAGCACGAGTTGCTCACGGGAGAAGTCGACGCTCCCGGTGCGGCGCGCGATGTCGCCGAGGAGGTGGAAGGCCGGAGCGGGCACCGGGACGGTGGGCCGGCCGCTTCTGCGCACGCACTGCGACAGGAGCATGACGCCCTCGCCCGTGACGTTGTAGGTGCCGGGGTGGTCCTCCACGGCCATGCGGCGCAGCACCTCCACCGCGTCGTCCTCGTGGACGAACTGCAGGCGGGGGTCGAAGCCGAACACGGTCGGCAGGACGGGCAGGGCGAAGTAGCGCGTCAGCGGGGAGTCCACGCCGGGCCCCATGAAGTTGGCGAACCGCAGTGTGGAGACCGATACGTCCGGACGCCGCCGGGCGAAGCCACGCACGAAGGACTCGACCTCGGTGGCGTCCTTGGCGTACCCGTGGTGCGGCACCTCGATCGGCTCGGCGTCCTCGGTGAACACCGCCGGGTCGTGTGGGGTCGAACCGTAGACGGCGGTCGTCGAGCGGATCACGACCCTGCGCACGGTCGCCGACCGCTGGCACGCCGCCAGCAACTGCATGGCGCCGATGACGTTGTGTTCCTTCATCGACGGCCGGCCCGCGCTCGCCGAGGGCGCGCTCACCAGGCTCATGTGAACGACGGTGTCGATGTCCGCGGCCGCGATGACGCGCGCGATGTCCGGGCTGCGCAGATCAACCCGGACGAACTCGGTGCGGCCCAGCGCGACGCCGCCGCCGCCCAGCGCGTTGGAGGACGGCGGCACGGTGTCCACTCCGATGACCCGGTCGATGGCCGGGTCCGACGAGAGGGCGCTCGCCACCCGGGCACCAATGTGCCGGGAGACTCCCGTGACCAGCACGGTGTGTGCCATCTGCGCCTCGCAGAATCGCTTTCTCGTGGTCCCGCTCAGCCCAGGACGCCCACCTTCGTGGGCGCTCGCGACGACGGTGACGCCGTCGCACCCGGCCGGCCGCTCTGCGTTGTCGGTCCGCGCTACTACTTCTTGTTACGCCGCTGGATGCGGGTCTTCTTGAGAAGCTTGCGGTGCTTCTTCTTCGCCATGCGCTTACGACGCTTCTTGATCACAGAGCCCACGGGACCCCCAGGTGAAGGTAGGTTGGTCAACATCAGTGCACGACACGACGCTTGCGCACCACCCGAAGACCTGGGAACACCGCCATCGCGGCACACCTCGGCCATCGAGCCCGCGCCTCGCCATGGCGCACACCGATCCAACAGCCTACCGGCGATTCGCGGTCGATCGCTCCCTGGGGGGAACCCGCGTGGCCGCCGAAGGACGCGACCGGCGACCGGTACGACACGGGCGGGCGGCCGGCCGCCCACCCCGCACCCCGGTCAGGTTCGCCTCGTCGCGAACCATGCGGCCATCATCAGCAGGTCATCGAACGACCAGTGATGTGATCACTGATCCATTCAACCCGCCTCGATGAACGCATCCCTCAGATAGTCGTGCACCGCCTGCTCAGGCACCCTGAAGGATCGCCCGACCCGGATGGCCGGCAACTCACCAGAGTGGACCAGCCGGTACACCGTCATCTTGGACACCCGCATGACGGTGGCGACCTCGGCCACCGTCAGGAACTTCACCTCGCTGAGAGGTCTTTCGCCTGCACCCATCGGACGCCTCTTCCGCACGTGTTTCCGGGTTATCCCCACTGGTGCCATTGCTCACGCACGTGTACTGCTGTCAGCGTAGAACGCGTCTCCGATCGCGCAAACCCCCTATTCCATCAGTGATCGGCTACCCCTGCCACCAGAACGGGCAAAGTCGCTGGCCAGCAGCCGGACCGAGCCCCGAACCCGCTTCCGTCACTCGGTCCAACCGTGTCCCATTAGAGTCGCCTGGGATCACAAAAAAGTTGGCAAACGGTCGATGTGTCCCCTCTAAGGTGCGCTCGCAACCGACATTAGGGACAGACCACAACCGATCGACCCGCCTCACAGGTCACTCTGGACCCGTGAGATGAGATAGGCGGTCAACGGTGCGTAGTGGCGCGGGAACACATTGTCGTCCAGCGGGACGGTCACCGCGATCTTCCCTTCGGCCTCGCCGACGAACAGGCCCGGGTCGTTGCTGTCGGCGAATCCGACGGTCTCCACGCCCGCCTCGCCGGCCGCCCCGGCGAAGCCGTGGTCGGCGACCACCAGATCGGGCGGCTCGGAGTCGAGCCGGGCGAGCATCCTCTGCATCGGAGCGGGGTCGTGGCTGTGCACCAGGGCGCCGCCGTCGGCGAGCACGCACACGTCGTCGAAGTACAGGATGCGGCGCTTGCGGCCCAGTCCGCCGCTGGAGATCATCGTGCCCTCGGCCGGGGTGAGCAGGGTCGCGCCGCACCGTGCGGCGAGGCGCGCCAGCGCCAGGTGGATGGTCATGATGCCGGTGGGGTGGCCGGTCGCGAACAGCAGGCGCGGGTTCGGCCGCTTGAGCGCCGCGGCGATGCGGGCGGCCATCGCGTCCAATGCGTCCACGGTCCGCTCGGGGTCGATGGTGTCCTGGCCCGCACGGTGCTCGGGGTCGTCCACGACCCCTGCCGACTTGGCCATGAGCGCCAGCACGTCGCGGTAGGTCCAGTCGTTGCGGAAGGTGAGCCCGAACATGTAGTAGGGGTCACCGAGGGCGAGTGAGCGATAGTGGTCGAGGTTGTTCTCCCGGGTGGTGGCGATGTTCCCGGCGATCCTGGTGTCCACCAGATGCCGTATCAGCTCGCTTCGCGGAAGCGGGCTCGCGGTCTCCATGATTCTCTCCGTGGGCGAGGTGGCAGGGCCGGCGTCCGCGGTGGGCACGCCGGCGGCTCCACCAGACAGGACCACGGCGCTGGATCACCCCGTGGAACGACGGATCACCGCGCGTGTCACCATGAACGCCTGATCGACAAGTCCCCCATAATGCTAACCAGTGGACAAATCATGAAATTCCAGGCCGGGCCGCGCGGCGCCGGGCGGCCACGGCCGGTGCCCAGGTCCACGACCTCCGGATGGGAGCACGCCCCGCCTTCCTGCCCGGCAGATCACCGCAGAGCCTCGGCAGGCCGGTCGCGTTTCCCGTCAACAGTGACGCACTCGGCGGCCTAATTCCAGGGCCCGCGAAATGTTGTGGCGGCCGGCCTCGCGCCGAACACCATTTCGGGGCCGCATTCCCCATTTCGCGCCGGTCATATGTACGGTCGCGGCGGCCGATCGAGGGGAAGCGGTGGCGTCAGGGCATCGGGTCGAGGCCGTGGTAGGGGAACACCGCTTTGCGGGTCGCCATGATCGCGCGGTCCACCGCGTCCGCCGGGTCGTACCCCTCGGAGAAGTCGCGGTAGTCCGCCCGGCGGCCGTCGGTCATGTGCAGCGGCGGCACCTCTCCCGTGCGCAGCGTGACGAGCTCGCGCCAGCTCTGCGGGGTGACCGTCCCCGGGTCGACCGGCTCACCGGCCACCTCGGCGAGCAGATGGCTCCAGGCGCGCGGCACCACCTGGACCAGTTCGTACCCGCCGCCGCCGGTCGCCACCCACCGGCCGCCCGCCGTCTCGTGGGCGAGCGCGTGCAGCGCCGCGTACGTCTGGCGCTGGCCGTCCAGGCTCAGCATGAGGTGGGCCAGCGGGTCGAGGGCGTGCGTGTCGCAGCCCTGCTGGCTGACCAGGACGTCCGGCTGGAACTCGCGCAACAGCGGCGGCACGACCGCGTGGAAGGCGCGCAGCCACCCGGCGTCGGCGCACCCGGCGGGCAGCGCGACGTTGACGGCCGTCCCGTCGGCCCCGGTCTCGCTGGGGAAGCCGGTGCCAGGGAACAGCGTGCGCGGGCTCTCGTGCAGGCTGATCGTGAGCACCCGGGGGTCGTCGAAGAAGATCGCCTGGACCCCATCGCCGTGGTGGACGTCCACATCGACGTACGCGACGCGGCGCGCGCCCTGCTCGAGCATCCAGGCGATGCCCGCGGCCGCGTCGTTGTAGACGCAGAAGCCGCTGGCCGAGCCGGGCATCGCGTGGTGCAGGCCGCCGGCGATGTTCACCGCGTGCTCGGCCTGCCCCGTCCAGACGGCGCGGGCGGCGGCGAGCGAGGCCCCGGCGATCAGCGCGGACGCCTCATGGACGCCCGCGAAGGCCGGGTTGTCCACGGTGCCGAGGCCATAGGACAGCTCGGGCCGGCCGGTGGCCGAGACGCGCTTGACCGCCTCGATGTAGTCGCGGCGGTGGACCAGGGCCAGCTCGTCGTCGGTGGCCGGCGAGCAGTCGACCGGCTCGACCTTCGCAAGGACGCCGAGGTCGCGGGCCAGCGCCATGGTCAGCTCGACCCGCACGGGCGCCATGGGGTGGCCGGGCCCGAAATCGTAGGAGGTCAGCCTCTCGTCCCAGATGACCCGCACGGACCGGCTCATGTCGCCACCAGCTCTCCGCCGCCCCACATGAGACGACCGTACCTCAACCGCAAGAACATCATTCGGCCCGCAGGGCGATGACCGGGTCGAGTCGCGCGGCCCGGCGGGCGGGCGCGACGCCGAAGAAGACCCCGACGCCCGCCGAGACCCCGAAGGCCAGGGCCACCGACCACCAGGTGATCGCGGCCGGCACCGGCGAGAGCGCCTGGATCAGCAGGGAGCCGCCCACGCCGAGCAGGATGCCGAGCACGCCGCCGATCGTGGTGAGCAGCACGGCCTCGATGAGGAACTGCCCGAGCACGTCGCGCTGCCGGGCGCCGAGCGCCTTGCGCAGCCCGATCTCGCGGGTGCGCTCGCGCACGCTGACCAGCATGATGTTGGAGACCCCGACGCCGCCCACCAGCAGCGAGATGCCCGCGATGGCGGCCAGCACGCCGGTGAGCATCCCGAGCACGCTGCCGATGGTGCCCAGCAACTGCGTCTGGGTCACGGCGCTGAACCGCTCCCCCGGGTAACGCGCCGCGAGCCCCTGGAGCACCCGCTGCCGCAGCGGCTCGATCTCGTCCGGCCCGGAGGCGCCGACGGCGATGCCGTTGATCCGCGGCAGGCCGATCAGGCGCTGGGCGGTCGTGACCGGGATGTGGACCTCCTGGTCGCGGGCCACGCCGAACGTCGCGCCCACCGGCGCGTACAGCCCGACGACGCGGAAGCGGACCCCGGAGACGGTGACCTGGCGGCCGATCGGGTCCACGTCCCCGAACAGCTTGTCGGCCACCTCCGAGCCGAGGACGGCGACCCGGCGCCGGGTGTCCACGTCGGTCTCGCCGAGGTAGCGACCGCGGCGCAGCGGCCGCTCGAAGATGTGCGGCATGTTCTCGTCGGTGCCGGTGACGGTGGCGAAGACCTCGGTGCGGCCGACCCGCACGGGCTCGCCGGAGTTGACCGCGACGGTCACCTTGCCCGGGTCGCCGACCACCCGCCGGACGTAGGCGACGTCCGCGAGGTCCAGGCGGCTCTGGGTGGGCGCCGCGCCCAGCCCGACCTGGCCGGGGACCACCAGGATGATGTTGCTGCCCAGCCCGGCGATCTCGCCCTCGATGGCCTCCTTGGCCCCGGTGCCGATGGCGACGAGGACCACCACGGCCGACACGCCGATGACGACGCCGAACATCGTGAGCGCGCTGCGCAGCCGGTTCGTCCGCAGCGCCTCCAGGGCCATCCGCAACGCTTCGGCGGTCCTCACGGCCCCTCCCGGCGGCCCGCCGCGGGGTCACCCTGCGCGGACACGCCTTGCGGGGAGCCGCCTACTCCGTCCCGTTCGTCCAGTTCGACCTGCCCGTCCCGGACGTGGATGCGGCGGCGCGCCAGGTCGGCGACCTCGCGCTCGTGGGTGACCAGCACCACCGCCACGCCGCGCGCCGCGTTCAGCTCGGTGAGGATGTCCATCACCTCCTGGCCGTTGCGCGAGTCGAGGTTGCCGGTCGGCTCGTCGGCGAGCACCACCTTGGGGTCGCCGACCAGCGCCCGCGCGATCGCCACCCGTTGCTGCTCGCCACCCGACATCTGGGACGGCCGGTGGTCCAGGCGGTGCGCGAGCCCCACGGCCTCGAGGGCGCGCCGGGCCCGCTCGCGGCGCTCGGACCGGCCCACCCCGCGGTACACCAGCGGCAGCGCGACGTTGTCCAGCGCCGAGGTGCGCCCGAGCAGGTGGAACGACTGGAACACGAAGCCGATCGCCTGGTTGCGCAGCTCGGCGAGCCCGGTGTCGTCCAGCGTGGCGACGTCGACGCCGTTCACCCGCAGAATGCCGGAGGTCGGACGGTCCAGGCAGCCGAGCAGGTGCATGAGAGTGGACTTGCCCGACCCGGACGGGCCGATGATCGCGACGAACTCGCCGTGGTCGATGCGCAGGTCCACCCCGCGCAGCGCGTCCACCGACACGCCCTCCAGCCGGTAGGAGCGGGCCAGGCCGACGGCTTCGAAGGCCGGGACGGGCCGCTCGTGCTCCGGGGCCGTCACGTGAGCCGCTGTCCCTGCCGCACGGCGTCGGCGCCCCGTACGACCACGCGCTCCCCCGGGGCGAGCCCGCGGGCCACCTCGACCAGGGCGTCGCCCTGGGCGCCCAGCTTCACCACTCTGCGTTCGGCCGTGCCGTCGCCGCGGACCACCCACACCACGGAGTCCTGGCCACTGGTCACCACGCTCGCGGCCGGCACCGCCACGGCGTCGGGGGACTCGCGCACGGTCAGCCGGACGACCGCGCTCATGCCGGGCTTCGGCCGCGGCGCCGCGCCGCCGTCGTCGTAGGCGCCGGCGCCGAGGACGAGCCGCACCGGGTAGCCGACCCCGCCGGTGGTGCCCTCCTTGGGGGTGACGCCGACCCCGGCCACCTTCGCCCGGTACGTGGCTCCCGCGACAGCGTCCAGCTCGGCCTCGGCCCGGACGCCGCGGGTGACGAGCAGCACGTCGGTCTCGTCCACATCGGCGGTGAGGGTCAGCTTGGACACGTCCGTCACGGTGACCACGGCGTCGCCGGCCCCGACCGGCACGCCGGTGGCGACCGCGCCGCCGGAGGAGCCGGAGGCGGCTCCACCGGGGCTCGCCCCTGCCGCCGCGGCGCCGGCCTGACCGGACAGGCCCGCGGGGAGCTGCCCGAGCAGCGAGCCGAGGTCGGGGCCGCCGCCCGCGGGACCGCCCAGCGTCACCACTCCGCCGAACGGCGCCTTGATCGTCAGTCCCTTGACCGTCGCGCCCGCGACCTTGGCCGCGGCCTTCGCCTGGCTCCTGGACGCGGCCTGCAGGGATGTCATGGACGTGGCGAGCCCGCCGATGCCCGCGCCGATCTGGCCACTGACCTGGGCGAGGATCTGGTTGACCGACCGGGTGAGGTTCCGGGTGATCTGCTCCAGCGCCGCCCGCTGGGCACGGTGCTGCGTCTGGGCGGCGTCCACAGCGGCGAGGAGCTGCGCGCGCACCCGCCGATCCTCGACCTTCCGGGCGGCGGCGCGGGCCCGGGCGAACCCGCGGGCGGCCTGGCGGTCGAGCGCGGGGGCGCCGGTGAGCCCGGCGAGCCGGATGGCGGGCGCGGAGGCGGCACCGCCCAGTCGCACGGGCCTTTTCGCCTGCCGCTCGGCGGCGCGGGCCTGCTTGAGCTGCTCCTGTGCCTGCGGCGAGCGGATCTTGGCGAGGATCTGCCCCTTCCTGACCGTGTCGCCGTCCTGTACGTACAGCTTGGCGACGGTGCCCGCCGCCGGGGAGCGCAGGACGGCCGTGGCGCGGGCGCTGACCGTGGCCGGCGCCTCGACGACCTCGCTGACCGGGGCACGCGTGACCTCGGCGATCTGCACCTTGGGCGTCTCGTCCTGGGAGCAGGCCGAGACGAGCAGGGTGAGTCCGATGAGAAGCGGGGGGATACCGCGACGAATCGTCACCCGGCCCATCGTAGGAGCGCGTTCCTCGCCCCCGCCTGGGCCCCCGCCATTGGCTCCGTGGCTCAGCCGGTGCCGGAGACCCGGCGCAGTCGGCGGATCGGCGGCGCCGACAGCAGCACGACGCATCCGGCCACGGCGATCAGCGTGGACGCCGCGAGCACCTCGCGGGCGCCCACCAGCGTGCTGACCGGCCCGCCGAGGGCCTGCCCGACCGGCAGGGCCATGACCGAGCCGGCCACCTCGTAGGCGTGGACGCGGTTCAGCACCCGCGGCGCCACCTGGGTCTGCACGCTGGACATCCACATGACTCCCCAGAAGGCCATGGCGACGCCGGCGAGCAGATGGCAGACGGCCATCGGCGGCAGCGGGAGCCCGAAGGCGACCGACATCGGGCGGAGCGCGTAGAGGAACATCGCCGTCGCGCCGGCCGCCAGCGGCCGCGGGGGTTTGAGCCGCATGGCGACGACCCCGCCGAGGATCGTTCCCGCGCCGTAGGCCGACATCACCAGGCCGTACCCGGTGGCTCCGTACGCGCCGGTGACCAGGGTCGCGCCGAGCGGCTCCACCGGGCCGAAGACGGCGATGCCCATGACGACCCAGACGAGGATCACCCCCCACATCCAGGCGCGGGCGCGGAACTCCCGCCAGCCCTCGGCGAGGTTGCCCCAGATCGAACCTTCGGGCACGGCGGCGGGGGCGGCGCGCAGCCGCAGCAGGGCCAGGCAGAGCGCGCTGACGCCATAGCCCGCGGCGTCGATCAGGAAGACCAGGCCGACGTCGGAGAACGCCACCAGCGTGCCGGCGACGGACGGGCCGACGAGGAACATGAACGACTCGGAGGTGCGCTGGGTGGCCACGGCCCGCTGCACGTCCCCGGCGATGCGCGGGATCAGGCTCGCCAGGCCGGGCTGGAACATGGCGGCGGCGGTGCCGTTGACGGCCGCGACGACCACGAGCTGCCACAGGGCGGGGGTGCCGGTGAGGAAGAGCAGGGCCGTGACCGTCTGGGTCACCAGGCGCACCAGGTCGGCGCCGACCATCATGCGGCGCGGGGTGAACCGGTCGGCGAACACCCCGCCGAACAGCACCAGGGAGGCCACCGGCACCGTTCCGGCCGCCAGCGTGAAACCGACGCCGCTCACCCCGTACCCGGCCTGCAGCACGCCGAGCGACAGCGCGACCGGCACCATGGCCGTGCCGAGCGTCGAGACCGAGCGGGCGGTGAAGAACAGCCGGAAGTCGCGCGTCCACACCGCCGGCTCGCCCGCCCGTTCGCGCGCACCCGCCTGCGCCGTCACCACGCCCCCTGCCGCTCGTCCATCCGGCCAGGAGGCACTTTAATAGAAAAGTTTCCTAACCATAAACCGTTATCGCGGCCGTACGACCCATGAGGACCAGGACGGGCGGACCGGCGAGACGGCCGGTGCGGGCCCGGACGAAGGGGACCGGACCGCCGGGACAGGACGCGACGGCCGCGGTAGGGACGGAGGGGTGGGCTGACGTAGGAGACGACCGGGGACGTGTGGCGGCACGGGGCTCTCGCGGCGCGTGGAGTCGTATTTCCGGAATGTCGGAACTATGGTGTTCGGCGTACCGAAGACTTCTCGCGCCGGAGGCAGAGCACGTGACGGCAACACCCGCTGATCCGCGTTGGGCACGGCTCAAGGAGCGGTTCGCGTCCATCGACGAGGACGGCGACGGCTTCATCACCGAGGCGGAGTACCTCCACCACTTCCCGGAGCTGCCCGCCGAGGCGATCGGCGCGCTGGAGGACCAGGCCGACGCCGACGGGGACGGCCGGATCTCCTTCGAGGAGTTCGTCCGCCTGGTCACCGAGAACGACTGAGATCAGCCGGCGGCGAGCCGGCGGCTGCGGTCGCGGGCGGCCTCGATGGCCGCGAGGAACGCGGCGCGGACGCTGTGGCGCTCCAGCTCGGCGATGGCGGCGATCGTCGTCCCGCCCGGCGAGGTGACCGCTTCGCGCAGGATGACCGGGTGCTCGCCCGAGTCGCGCAGCATGATCGCCGCGCCGACGATCGACTGGGTGACCATGTCCAGCGCCGCGGCCCGTGGCATGCCGAGCAGGATGCCGGCGTCCACCATGGCCTCGACCAGGTAGAAGAAGTAGGCCGGGCCGCTGCCGGACAGCGCGGTCGCGGCGTCCTGCTGGCTCTCGGGGATGCGCAGCACCTTGCCGACCGGCGCCAGCAGGTCCTCGGTCTGCTTGAGGTGCTCCTCGGAGGCGTGCGCCCCGGCGGAGATCACGCTCATGGCCTCGTCCACCAGGACCGGCGTGTTGGACATGACCCGCACGACCGGGACCTCCTCGCCGAGCCGGGACTCGACGAAGGACGTCGTGATGCCGGCCGCGACCGTCACCACGAGCTTGCCCTGCGGGACGTGCGGGGCGATCTCGGTGAGCAGGGCGCCCATGTCCTGCGGCTTGACGGCCAGGATCAGCGTCTCGGCGATCTTGGCGGCCTCGGCGTTGTCCATGACCCGCACTCCGTGGCGTTCGCGCAGCGCCCGGGCCCGATCTTCGCGGCGCGCGGTGGCCACGATCTCGTCCCGATCGACTCCGGCGCGCAGCAGCCCGGACAGCAGGGCCTCGCCCATCTTGCCGGTTCCGAGAATCGCGATCATCTCACCGCACCTCGTGAGCTCGTGTAGGAGTCGGGAACGCTCGAAGCCTACCGACTCTCCGCGACAGGCACTCCCCTCGCGGTGCGACCCGGATCCGCGCCCCTGCCCGAGGGCGCGGACCACCGGGCGAAGACCTCAGCGCCGTACCAGGGAGCGGGCCAGCAGGCCCAGGTTGGCCGGGCGGCCGGCGAGCTGCCGGGCGAGATGGGGGTACCAGTCGTCGCCGTAGGGCACGCGCACCCGCACGGGCACGCCGAGAGTCGCCAGCCTGGCCTGCTCGGCCGGCCGCACACCGTAGGACATCTGGTACTCCAGGGTGTCCGGCTCGCGCTCGTTCAGCACGGCCAGCGCCGAGGCCACCTCGATGAGCCTGCGGTCGTGGGTGGCGACGGTCAGATGGCCCTGGCCGGCCATGAGGATCTTGAGGCAGCGTACGAACGAGCGGTCGACCTCGGCGGGGGCCGTGTGGGTCACCGCGGCGGGCCCGCCCCCATGGCCCCGGCGCAGCCGTACGCGGCCGGAGGACAGCGAGCAGCTGTGCTCCTGGGCCCGGCACAGCGAGGAGGCGATGGCGACCCCGGTGCCGGGGTGCTCGCCGAGCAGGGCGGCGTGGACGCGCAGGGCGGCCTCGGCCGTCGTGCCGTGCTCCGCCTCGATCGTGACGGTGGCCCCGGCCTCCGCGGCCGCCTGGCAGACGCGGGCGGCGTTGCGGCGCGCGAGGTCGTCGTCCAGGGCGAGGCCGAGGACGGACAGCCGGAGCGACAGGTCGGCGCCCTTGGCGACGCCTCGGCGGGTGAGGCAGTCGAGCAGCAGGAGCCAGTCCTTCACCGCCCGCTCGGCCTGTCCCGCGTCGCGCGCCGGGGCGGCCAGATGGTCCAGGGTGAGGAGCAGGCCGTCGGCGGCGAGTCGCGCGGCCACCGCGGCGGCCTCGGCCGGGCCGTCGCCGGCGACGTACCGGCCGGTCAACCCCCTGATGACCCCGGCGTTCCTGACGACGCCTTCGAGGCGGTCACTGCTCGCGGCGGCCAGCAGAACCTGACGCAACACCATCGGCATCCTTCCCTGCACGACGACTGGAGCGGCTGGTGAGGAGAGAACCTCCCCAAGCCTACGGTGCTCCGAGCGTCGATCACGGGAGGCGGGCGCATGTTGCGGTTTGACAACCAAGTGACAACGCCGGTCGTTTTATGACCTTTTTATACGGATGATCTACCCGAAGGTGCCATAAGTCGGTTCTAACGGCAGAACCGCCGGCTCGAAGGGGTACATCTCTTGAAGAAGATCCTTGTAGCGCTGGCCACCGCCGGCCTGGGTCTGAGCGGAGCGCTGACCGCGTCCCCCGCGACGGCCGGTACCGGGAACAACCCACCCGGGCACACGCCGCCCGCGGCGCCGCAGTGGGCACAGTGCGAGGACCTGCCCGAGGGCATCGACTGCGCCTCGATCGCGGTGCCGCTGGACTACTCCCGCCCGCGGGGCAAGACCATCAAGATCGCGATCACCCGTAAGAAGGCGACCGACACGGCGCACTACCAGGGCGCGATCCTGTTCAACCCCGGTGGCCCCGGCGGCAGCGGCCGGGCGTACCCGGTCGTGATGCAGACCCGCCTCGGCGCCGCCCTGGCCGCGCAGTACGACCTGATCGGCTTCGACCCGCGCGGTGTGGGCGCCAGCGAGCCCGCGCTGAGCTGCGACCCGCACTTCTTCGACCCGGTGCGCCCGGACTACCTGCCGTCCACCTGGGCGGAGGAGGCGGCCTGGGTCAAGAAGATGCAGGGCTACTCCAAGGCGTGCGACACCGCTCACGGCGAGCTGCTGCGGCACATGACCACGGTGGACGCCGCCAAGGACATGGACGAGATCCGCAAGGCCCTCGGCCAGGCGCAGATCAGCTACGTCGGCTACTCCTACGGCACCTACCTGGGCGCCACCTACGCGACCCTGTTCCCGTCCAAGGTCCGCCGCCTGGTGCTGGACAGCATCGTCAACCCCGAGCGGGTCTGGTACGGCGCCAACCTCGACCAGAACCAGGCGTTCGAGGTGCGCGCCAAGGACTTCTTCGCCTGGATCGCCGCCTACGACGCGACCTACCACCTGGGCACCGACGGCGCCACCGTCGAGAAGGCCTACTACGCGGCGCGGGCCAAGCTGAAGGCCGCTCCCGCCGAGGGACGCGTCGGCCCGGACGAGCTGGACGACACCTTCCTGTCGGGCGGCTACCTCAAGAGCCGCTGGCCGCTCCTGGCCAACGCCCTGTCGAAGTACGCGGCGGGCGACAGCGCCCCGCTGGTGACCGCCTACGGCACCTACGGCGACAGCAGCGGCGACGACAACAGCTTCGCGGTCTACTCGGCCGTGGAGTGCAGCGACGCCCGCTGGCCGCGCGACTGGAACACCTGGCACCGTGACTGGTGGCAGTCCTACCGCACCGCCCCCTTCCTGACCTGGGGTAACGCCTGGTTCAACGCGCAGTGCCAGAGCTGGCCGGTGCGCGGCGGGCAGCCGGCCCCCATCAACGGCAAGGCCATCAAGAACGCCCTGTTCTTCCAGGACACCAAGGACGCCGCCACCCCGTACCAGGGCGGCGTCGTGATGCACAAGCTCTTCCCGTCCTCGCGCCTGGTGGTCATGGACGGCGGCGGCAACCACGGCCTCACCGGCCGCGGCAACGCCTGCGTCGACGACATCTGGAAGGCCTACCTCCTCGACGGCACGCTGCCGGCGAGCAAGCCCGGCCCGGACGTGCACTGCGCGCCGTTCCCCGACCCGGTCCCGCCGGCGGCGGCCCTGCGGACGACCGGCACCCCGGACGACGACTGGGTCCCCGGCGAGCACTGACCCGCCGGCTCCCCTTAGAGCCCCCCAACGAATGGGCCCCCGTCCTCCCAGGCCGGGGGCCCATTCGCGTCCCGCCGCCTTGTCGAGGCGACAGCACGCGCGTGTCCCGAACCATGGGGAGATCGAGTACGTCGAAGGGGTATGCGGACGATGACGACCACATTGGCGGCGGCTGGACTGTTCCTGGCGGCGGCGTGCGGCAGTACGCCGCCGCCCACGACGGGCGCGAGCGGGTCCCCCGACGACACCGCGACGGCGCCCGCGAACTCGGCACAGGTCACCACGCCCGCCGCGCCGGCGGCCGGGCGGCCCTCCCCCACGCGGCCCAAGGGCCCGACGGTGAACCCGCGCAAGGTCCGCTGGCAGAAGGTGCGCCCCTCGAAGGACGGACGCCGGCTCACCGTGATCTGGTGGTCGGGCGTGGAGCCCTGCTCGGTGCTCGACCGGGTCGGCGTGCGCGAGACGGCCAAGCGCGTGACGGTCACCCTGTACGAGGGTCAGGCACGCGGCGCCGAGGACGTGGCGTGCATCGAGATCGCGGTCCAGAAGTCCACGACCGTCAAACTGAACAAGCCCCTCGGCCACCGCAAAATCATCGACGGCGCCAAACCCTGACCACCCGCCGGGAACCTTTGTGCCCGCCTACATGTCCCGGGGAAGGGTCCCAAGAGCGGGATGACGAGCCGACCGCAAAGGGGACCGGGCGCCCTGGTTTGGATGGTCTGTCGTCAGGGCGTTCCGGCGGGTTCGAGAGTCAGCACCTTGCGGAACTCGGTGACGGACGGGCGGTCTTGCTGGTCTCTGGGGACGGCTCTGAGCACCATTCGGCCGGTCTCGACCACCATCCTGTCGTTGTGGACCTGAGGCAGAGCGTCGATCACCGAGGCCGCCGTTCGCATCCCCTGGTCGATGCCGCCGCCTGCCACCTCGCACAGGGCCTGGTGCAGGCGCACGTTCGCGACGATCTGGTAGTCCCTGGTGAAGTCCAGGATGCGCTGCCCGGCTCGCTCCGCCTTTCCCTCGTCGCCGGCGCCCGCGTAGATCAGGCTTTCGGCGAAGGGCAACTGCCCGCCGTTCCAGTAACCGGGCATGATGTCCGTCCCCCGTGGGTCGGCCGCCAGGAGGTCTCGGAACGTGTTCAGTGCCCGCAAGGCTTCGGCGTGCCTTCCCAGGTTGGTGAACGCCTTCGCCTGCGAGCAGATGACCAGTGCGAGGCCCAAAGATGGCCGCGTGCCCGCGATCTGCTGGGCGTTCTGAGTGAGCCGCAGCACGGTCGCGGGATCGCGCTGCCCGTATAGCCCGTGCCCGGCCTCGGTGGCCCGGACCCCGAGACGTAGTTCCAGGTCACCGGACTCATCGGCGGCCTGACGTGCGGTGCGCCACCAGCGGATCGCGGCATCGTGCTCGCCCAGGCGGGTCAGTGCATTGGCGTGGACGGACGCGAGCGCCGCCAGGACTCGTCGCAACTCGATCGAGTCGGCGGGCGTGGCGGTGTTCAGCTGCCGCGTCACGGCGTGCAGATCGATGAGCGAACCGGCGGCGACCTGGGCCGGAGAACGGGTACGCAGAGCGTGCAGGTGGTCGTCGCAGACCAGCGCCCATTCATCGATGCCGAGATTGGCGCGCCCGAGGGAGAGATCGAGCCGCTGGCGGAGAGGTTCACCCGAGAAGCCGATGGCGCCGAGGGTTCCGAGGCCGGCGAGGAGGTGGAGGGCGGCCCGGCGTTCCATATCGTCGTCTCCATTGCGATATGCGGGGTTTTCACAAGGTGTACCCGCGCGCAGACGCTCTGATTCGGCAGCCGCGTTGAAACGCATCAGCATGCCGTACAACGCGATCAGAATGCCGCCCGCGCCGTACGCCTCGTCCAGACGAGGAATCATGTCCGGCGGAGGCATCCGTTCCCCGCGCTCCCACTTCGCCAGATTCGAGAAGTCGATATAGAGATCGGATGCCGCGCGGCGGAGTGCGATCTTGTGTTCCCCCTCGCGACAGCGGCGCATCACCGCGCCGAACAGATGCCACGCGGACGCGTGCGGGTCGATCGGATCTGCCGTCATGGCACCCCTCGTGATCGTGGTCAGGTGTGGCCACGCCCGGACCACACCGTTGCCCTTCCACCACCTTTGATCACTGTCCATGATGGCACTACTACAGACCGTAGCGATCGAAAAAGGCGGGACCCGTAGGCGATTGCAGCGCCGTACGGGTCCCTGGAATCAGGAAGAGAGGTCCTGACCCGTGATGCAGCTTAAGCGCCTATGGCGTCTGTTCGGCGCCCGTACCGCCGAACGGACCGGTCGTCACAGCGCCGGGCAGCCCTATGTCGAGGTCGAGCGCGGCGAACCCGACCCAGGTGCCCGCGCCACCGCCGTACTGCTCGACCGGCTCGAACCGGCCTGGACGATCGTCTACGGGCCGTGGAGCCGCCGCTTCTACGCCATGCCCCTGTTCCCCACCCCGTCCCCTCTGACCGTGGACGCCCTCACCTCGCACGCACTTCTGGAACAGATGCGTGAGGCCGAGCGGGAAACGACATTCACGGGCTGGATGCGCGGCGTGGTCCCGTCCGCCGCCTGAACCGTCCCAGCCGCGTCCCTCGCGCTCCTTCGGCAGCCGCCCAGGTGGGCTGCCACCCAGCGCCACCCGGCCGGGGCCGCAGCAGCGGTATCGCCGCCCCTCGGCGTGGCGTGGCGTGCGCCATCACATCCCGCCTCCCCACACAAAGGACGATCGGACTTCATGAACACCCGCCCCCCCTGCCCTGCGAACGGAGACCGCCGCCTTCCCCGCCACGGAGGCATCCGTGGGCGAGGCGCGCCGCTGGCTGCGCAAGATCCTGGATGGGCATCCTCGTCGTGACGACGCGGTCTGGCTGCTGTCGGAGGCGGCCACGAACTCCGTGACGCACACTGATTCGACCGTGGTCGAGGTCACTGTGGCGATCACCGAGAACGACGACGTGCGGATCGAGGTCGCCGACGAGGGCGCGCAGACCACCCCCGGCATCCGGCCGCACCCCGACGGCGACCTCGCCGCCTCCGGCCGCGGAGTCCAGTTGATCCGCGCGCTGGCCTCCCAGTGGGGCTTCACCGAGGATCGTCCCCGCTGCGTCGTATGGTTCGTCCTCTCGCGACACGCCTTGGGCAAGACGCGCGAGAGCCACGGAGACGAATCCCGCGTCGATCAGTTCGCGTTGGCCCAGGGCGCCGAGAGTAGAGGCCGGCGTCTGGCACGCCACATGCAAGGGCGGGGCAGCGCCGAAGAGACCGAGGGCATGTCTACGGACGACCTGATGGAGTTGCTCCGTAGCGAATGACCGGCTCAGTCAAGGATCACTGGCCATGGGTACGGCCGGCCGACTTGGCGGAAAGGTCTTCGCCTCTGAGGCGGTACGTGTCCATGCGAGCCTTTTCTTCTCGGGCTTCGCGGTCGAGCAGGCGAAGGGCTCGACGGAGCACATCGGTGGCGGTCTCGCCTTCACGCCGGTGGGCGGCGATCATCCTTTTGTCGTCATCGCCGGCACGGGAGCCTCTCCTCATGTCCCTAGCGTGCACCGGATGCCGCACATCCTGGGCCGGAACCGGTGAGCGGGTGATGGCGTTGCCCAGGTGGGAGCCTTCTCTGCCCGGGAGGCCGTGTGCGGCGAGGAAGTCCAGGTTCCTGGGGGCTGGGTGCGCGGAATAGGTGGGGGGCGCGTAGGGTTGAGCCGTACAGACTCAACTCGCTTGACAGGACGCCGAGCGGGGCTAGCATTGAGTCACACGGACTCAACTTTGACTACAAGGACGTACTCATGGCACGTGCGGTAGGTATCGACCTGGGGACGACCAACTCCGTCGTCTCGATCCTCGAGGGCGGTGAGCCCACGGTCATCGCCAACGCGCAGGGCTCGCGCACGACTCCTTCCGTCGTCGCGTTCGCCAAGAACGGGGAGGTCCTCGTCGGCGAGGTGGCCAAGCGGCAGGCCGTCACCAACGTCGACCGGACCATCCGCTCGGTCAAGCGTGAGATGGGCACCGACTGGACCGTCGAGATCGACGGCAAGAAGTTCTCTCCGCAGCAGATCAGCGCCTTCGTCCTGCAGAAGCTCAAGACGGACGCCGAGGCCTACCTCGGTGAGAAGATCACCGACGCGGTGATCACCGTCCCGGCGTACTTCAACGACGCCCAGCGGCAGGCCACCAAGGAAGCCGGCACGATCGCGGGCCTCAACGTCCTGCGCATCATCAACGAGCCCACCTCCGCCGCTCTGGCGTACGGGCTCGACAAGGACAAGGACCAGACCATCCTGGTCTTCGACCTCGGCGGCGGCACCTTCGACGTGTCCCTGCTCGATGTCGGCCAGGAGGACGGCCACGGCTTCGTCGAGGTCAAGGCGACCAGCGGTGACAACCACCTGGGCGGCGACGACTGGGACCAGCGCGTCGTCGACGAGCTGGTGACCCGCTTCAAGAACGCCCACGGCGTCGACCTGTCCAAGGACAAGATGGCGCTCCAGCGGCTGCGTGAGGCCGCGGAGAAGGCCAAGATCGAGCTGTCGGCGCAGACCGAGACCACGGTGAACCTCCCGTACATCACGGCGTCGGCCGAGGGCCCGCTGCACCTGGAGGAGAAGCTCACCCGGTCGGAGTTCCAGCGCATCACCGCCGACCTGCTCGAGCGCTGCAAGGGCCCGTTCCACCAGGTCATCAAGGACGCCGGCATCAAGGTCGCCGACATCGCCCACGTGGTGCTGGTCGGCGGCTCGACCCGCATGCCGGCCGTGACCGACCTGGTCAAGGAGCTCACCGGCGGCAAGGAGCCCAACAAGGGCGTCAACCCCGACGAGGTCGTCGCCATCGGCGCGGCGCTGCAGGCGGGCGTGCTCAAGGGCGAGGTGAAGGACGTCCTGCTGCTGGACGTGACCCCGCTGAGCCTGGGCATCGAGACCAAGGGCGGCATCTTCACCAAGATCATCGAGCGCAACACCACGATCCCGACCAAGCGGTCGGAGGTCTTCACCACGGCCGAGGACAACCAGCCGTCGGTGCAGATCCAGGTCTTCCAGGGTGAGCGCGAGATCGCGGCCTACAACAAGAAGCTGGCCACCTTCGAGCTGACCGGCATCGCCCCGGCGCCGCGCGGCATCCCGCAGATCGAGGTCACCTTCGACATCGACGCCAACGGCATCGTGAACGTCTCCGCCAAGGACCTCGGCACCGGCAAGGAGCAGTCGATGACCATCACCGGCGGCTCGGCGCTGCCGAAGGACGACATCGAGCGCATGATGCGCGAGGCCGAGTCCTACGCCGAGGAGGACAAGAACCGCCGCGAGGAGGCCGAGACGCGCAACAACGCCGACGGCCTCGCGTACCAGACGGAGAAGTTCCTCCGCGAGAACGACGAGAAGGTCCCGGCCGACGTCAAGACCGAGGTCGAGGAGGCGCTGAGCGAGCTGAAGAAGACCCTCGAGGGCACCGACACGGCCGCCATCCGCACCTCCGCCGAGAAGCTCGCGACGGTGAGCCAGAAGATGGGGTCGGCGATCTACGCCCAGTCCCAGGGCGGCGCCGAGGGCGCGGCCGCCGGGGCCGGCGCCGGAGCCACCGGCCAGGCCAAGGCCGACGACGACGTCGTCGAGGCCGAGATCGTCGACGACGAGCCGAAGCGGGAGGGCGGTGCCGCGTGACCTCCCCGAACTCTGGGAGCGAGCACGAAGGCCTGGTGATCCGCGACAACCGGCGCATCGATCCCGAAACGGGAGAGGTACGCCAGGGTGCGGGGAAGGCGACCGAGTCGCCTTCCCCGGCCGCCGCGCCCGCGGCGGCCCCGGCGGACGAGGGGGTCGCCGCCCAGCTCGCCGAACGCACGGCGGACCTCCAGCGCCTCCAGGCCGAATACTCCAACTACCGCAAGCGCGTCGAGCGCGACCGGGTGACGGTCCGCGAGCAGGCGGTGGCCAGCGTGCTGGCCGAGCTGCTGCCCGTGCTCGACGACATCGGCAGGGCCCGCGACCACGGTGAACTCACCGGCGGCTTCGCCAAGGTGAGCGAGGCGCTCGACAGCGCCGTCGGCAAGCTGGGCCTTTCGGCCTACGGCGCCAAGGGCGACGTGTTCGACCCGATGGTGCACGAGGCCCTGATGCACAGCTACTCGGCCGACGTCACCGAGCCCACCTGCGTGGAGATCCTCCAGCCGGGCTACCGCATCGGCGATCGCATCCTGCGCCCCGCGCGGGTCGCCGTCGCCGAGCCGCAGGAGCCCTCGGAGCGCTCGGCGTCCGACCAGGACGGAGCGGGCGCGGCGGCGGCCGAGCCCGAGGACAATTGAGCGACCATCCCTTTGGGTCACGAAGGAAGCGATAGATGAGCACCAAGGACTACCTGGAGAAGGACTATTACGCGGTCCTTGGTGTGTCGAAGACCGCCACCGCCGAAGAGATCAAGAAGGCGTACCGGAGACTGGCCAGGAAGTACCACCCGGACGCCAACCAGGGCAACACGGAGACCGAGGCCAAGTTCAAGCAGGTCTCGGAGGCCTATGACGTCCTGTCCGACAGCAAGCGCCGCAAGGAGTACGACGAGGCGCGCGCGCTGTTCGGGTCGGGTCTCGGCGGATACGCGGGGGGCGGCGCCCCCCGCGGTGGCGCCGGTGGTGGTTTCCCGTTCGAGTTCGGCGACCTGTTCGGAGGGTCGGCGCAGAGCGGCGGCACGGGTGAGCGCATCGGCGACCTGTTCGGCGGCCTGTTCAACCGTGGCGGGCGCACCACCACGACCACCCGGCCCCGCCGGGGCCAGGACATCGAGTCCGAGGTCACGCTGTCGTTCATGGAGGCCGTGGACGGCACGACGGTGGCCCTGCGGCTCACCAGCTCCTCGGCGTGCGAGGCGTGCAGCGGCACCGGCGCCAAGGCCGGCACCACTCCTCGGGTCTGCCCGACCTGCGAGGGCACCGGCGCGGCGAGCCGTAACCTCGGCAACTTCGCCTTCTCCGAGCCGTGCCGCGACTGCAAGGGCCGCGGGCTCCTCGTCGACGACCCCTGCCCCGTCTGCGAGGGCAGCGGGCGCGGCAAGAGCACCCGCACCCTCCAGGCGCGCATCCCGGCGGGTGTGGCCGACGGCCAGCGCATCAGGCTCAAGGGCAAGGGCGCGCCCGGCGAGAACGGCGGCCCGGCCGGCGATCTGTACGTCCAGATTCACGTGAAACCCCATGCGATCTTCGGCCGGTCGGGCGACAACCTGACCATCACCGTCCCGGTGACCTTCGCCGAGGCGGCGCTGGGCGCCGAGATCAAGGTGCCGGTGCTCCAGGGCATGCCGGTGACCCTGCGGATCCCCGAGGGCACTCCGAACGGCCGCACGTTCCGCGTGCGCGGCCGGGGTGTCACCCGCAAGGACGGCACCAAAGGTGATCTGCTGGCCACCGTCGAGGTGACGGTTCCCCAGCGCCTCGACGACAAGGAGCGGGCCGCGCTCGAGGAGTACCGCGCGGTCTCCGAAAGCGCGGACCCACGCGCCGAGCTGCTGAGGCAGGCGCAGACCGAGTAGCCCTCGAAAGGAGGCGACGCCGATGGACGCCAACTACTTCGACCTGTCCGACGACACCCCGGTGTACGTCATCTCGGTGGCCGCTCAGCTTTCCGGGCTGCACCCGCAGACACTCCGGCAGTACGATCGTCTCGGCCTGGTCAGTCCGGGCCGGACGGCCGGACGGGGCCGGCTGTACTCCACCAGGGACATCGTGCTGCTCCGCGAGGTCCAGCGGCTCTCCCAGGAGGAGGGCATCAACCTGGCGGGCATCAAGCGCATCCTCGCCCTGGAGACCGAGAACCTCCGCATGCGTGAGGAGATCGGCCGTCTCCGCGGCGAGCTGGCGATGATCCGTGCGCTGATCCAGTACCAACTGCCTCCCGCGTGAGCGGCGGCGCACGTCCACGCCGCGGCCCGGCCGGCACCGCCCCGGGCCGCGCGGCCCCATCGACACCACCCCGCCCCGGCGCGTTCGCGCAGCCCGGGCCGGGGAGCACCCCATATAGCGGAGCGACGCCGGCACAGTGCGGAGCGACGTGGCACCAGGCGGAGCAGCGCGGGCCGGGCGGGCGTCCGGCGATCCGCCATGCGAGAAAGGCAAGGTAGGCATGGACTACAAGCTCACGCGCAAGAGCCAGGAAGCCCTGTCGGCCGCCGTACGGCGGGCCGCCGCCGAGGGCCACCCGGAGGTCGCCCCGGCCCACCTGTTCACGGCTCTGCTCTCCCAGACCGACGGCACGGCCGTCCACCTGCTCGAGGCCGTCGGCGCCGACTGGAAGCGGCTGCGCGCCGAGGCCGAGCAGCAGCTCGAGCAGATCCCGAAGGCCCAGGGCGCCACGGTGAGCGCGCCGTCGTCCTCCCGGCAGCTCCTGGCCGCGCTGAACACCGCCGCGGCCCGGGCCAAGCAGCTCGAGGACGAGTACGTGTCGACCGAGCACCTGCTGGTCGGCCTGGCGGCCGACGGTGGCCGGGTGGCCGAGTCGCTCAAGGCGCAGGGTGCCACGCCGAACGCCCTGCTGGAGGCGTTCGAGAAGGTCCGCGGGCACGCCCGGGTCACCAGCGAGAGCCCTGAGGACACCTACCGCGCGCTGGAGAAGTACGGCGTCGACCTCACCGAGCTGGCCCGAGCCGGCAGGCTCGACCCGGTGATCGGCCGGGACAACGAGATCCGCCGCGTGGTGCAGGTGCTCAGCCGCCGTACCAAGAACAACCCGGTGCTGATCGGCGAGCCGGGCGTCGGCAAGACGGCGGTGGTCGACGGGCTGGCGCAGCGCATCGTGGCCGGCGACGTGCCCGAGAGCCTGCGCGGCAAGCGGCTGGTCTCCCTCGACCTCGGCGCGATGGTCGCGGGCGCGAAGTTCCGCGGCGAGTTCGAGGAGCGGCTCAAGGCCGTGCTCAACGAGATCAAGGAGAGCGACGGCCAGGTCGTCACCTTCATCGACGAGCTGCACACCATGGTCGGCGCCGGCGCGGCCGAGGGCGCGATGGACGCCGGCAACATGCTCAAGCCCATGCTGGCCCGGGGCGAGCTGCGCATGATCGGCGCGACCACGCTGGACGAGTACCGCGAGCGCATCGAGAAGGACCCCGCGCTGGAGCGGCGGTTCCAGCAGATCTTCGTCGGCGAGCCGTCGGTCGAGGACACCATCGCGATCCTGCGCGGGCTGAAGGGCCGCTACGAGGCCCACCACAAGGTGCAGATCTCCGACGGCGCGCTGGTCGCCGCGGCCACCCTCTCCGACCGCTACATCACCGCCCGTTTCCTGCCGGACAAGGCGATCGACCTGGTCGACGAGGCCGCGAGCCGGCTGCGCATGGAGATCGACTCCCGGCCGGTCGAGATCGACGAGCTGCAGCGGGCCGTCGACCGGTCGAAGATGGAGGAGCTGGCCCTCGCCAAGGAGACCGACGAGGCGAGCGTCCAGCGGCTGGAGAAACTCCGCAAGGAGCTCGCCGACCGCCAGGAGGAGCTCGACGCGCTGGTCGCGCGCTGGCAGAAGGAGAAGTCCGGCCTCAACCGGGTCGGCGAGCTGAAGAAGCGGCTCGACGACGTCCGCTCGGCGGCCGAGCGCGCCCAGCGCGATGGTGACTTCGAGGCGGCCTCCCGGCTGATGTACGGCGACGTGCCGCGGCTGGAGAAGGAGCTGTCGGAGGCGAGCGCGCAGGCGCAGCCGGAGAACTCCATGGTCAAGGAGGAGGTCGGAGCCGACGACATCGCCGAGGTGATCTCGTCGTGGACCGGCATCCCGGCCGGGCGCCTGCTGGAGGGCGAGACGGCCAAGCTGCTGCGCATGGAGGACGAGCTCGGGCGCAGGCTGATCGGGCAGCGCGAGGCCGTGCGGGCGGTGTCGGACGCCGTGCGCCGGGCACGCGCAGGGGTGGCCGACCCCGACCGGCCGACCGGCTCGTTCATGTTCCTCGGCCCCACGGGCGTCGGCAAGACCGAGCTGGCCAAGGCGCTCGCGGAGTTCCTGTTCGACGACGAGCGCGCCATGACGCGCATCGACATGAGCGAGTACGGCGAGAAGCACAGCGTCGCCCGCCTGGTCGGCGCCCCTCCCGGGTACGTCGGCTACGAGGAGGGCGGGCAGCTCACCGAGGCCGTGCGCCGCAGGCCGTACACCGTGGTGCTGCTGGACGAGATCGAGAAGGCCCACCCCGAGGTCTTCGACGTCCTGCTCCAGGTGCTGGACGACGGGCGCCTGACCGACGGGCAGGGCCGCACGGTCGACTTCCGCAACGCCATCCTGATCCTGACCTCCAACATCGGCTCGCAGTTCCTGGTGGACCCGGCGCTGGATCCCGGGGCCAAGCGCGATCGGGTCATGGCGGCGGTGCGCGGCTCGTTCAAGCCGGAGTTCCTCAACCGGCTGGACGACGTGATCCTGTTCGACGCGCTCGGCTCCGAGGAACTGTCGCAGATCGTCGACCTGCAGGTGGCGCGGCTGGCCCGGCGCCTGTCCGACCGGCGGCTGACGCTGACCGTCACCCCGGCGGCGCGCGACTGGCTGGCACTGACCGGCTACGACCCGCTGTACGGCGCGCGGCCGCTGCGCCGGTTGGTGCAGTCGGCGATCGGCGACAAGCTGGCCAAGAGCCTGCTGGCGGGCGAGATCCGGGACGGTGACGAGGTCGTCGTCGACCTCGACGAGGCGGGGGACACGCTGACGGTGCGGCCCGCCCGGTAAGGATTTCCCCAGCATCGGGTCAACGACCCGCCGACGATGGGACTCCCTGGCTACCTTCGGTGCTCGGCAAGGCACGAAAAGTAGTCAGGGAGTCTTCATGATTCGTTCACTGCACATCAAGGGCATGCTCGCGATGGCCGTCGCGGCGGGCACGGTCTGCCTGGGGACGGGCGGCACCTCCGCCGCCGCGCGGTCCGACGAGGCCACCGTTCCCGGCGCGCACCCGCCCGTCGTCACCTCGCGGACCGACGAGCGGCCGGTCCCGGTCCCGGTTCCGGCGCCGCCCGTGCCGGCGGCTCCGGCCGCGCCGCACGGCCAGGGCGACCTGCTCCTCAGCTTCGAGCACGTCGGGCGCTCGCCGGGTCTGCCGGCCCACACCTCCGCGGTGATCGGCCTCACCGACCTGCCGGCCATCGTGCGCGGCATCGGCCTGCCGCTCCTGCTCAAGGGCATGGCCGCGAACCGCGCGGCCTACGGCGAGGCCCGGACCGCACAGGGCGTCCTGCGCCACGAGGACGGGCAGGGGCGGCACACGGTCGGCGCGCCGGGCGTGGTCGCCGGGGTGAACGGCCTGCCGGTGGACCCCGAGCCCCTTCCCGCCCCGGTGTCCGCGCACGTCCCGGGCGCGCTGGACGCCGAGGTCGGCACCGAACCGGCGACCGGCACCACGGTCGCCGGCCTGCGCGTCCGCTGACCCCGGCGCACCCGAAAGAGGACGGTGAACGGGACCGCCCGCCGATGAGAGCCCGGCCCTGAGGCGGGGCCGCCCACGCCGAGCGCCGCGTTCTTCCGCATCGCGGCCCCGGCTTCCTCAGCGGGAGGCGTCGAGGAGGGCGTCGAGGTCGTCTTCGGGGAGGCCGAGGTCGACGCGGATGCGGTAGCGCGTGCGCAGCAGCGCGTCGCGGATGCCGGGCGGCCCCTCTCCCGCGCGGATGCCCTCGGTGGCCCACTCGTGGGCGGCCCGCGGGTCGCCGTAGGCCAGCAAGGTCTCGGCGACGTTCAGGGCGGTGCTGGGGTCGACGTTCCCGTCCGCCTTGATCGACTCGACCAGCTCGCGGGCCTCGTCGGGTCGGTCGAGCTCGAACAGGGTGTCGGCGATGCCCGCCCGGGGATCGACGCTCACTTCGCCGCCGTCGTCCAGCGCCCGGTGGAAGCATTCGAGGGCCCGGGCCGGCTGGCCCGCCTGCCGCCACTCCTCGGCGGCGAGCACGAGGATCGCGGCACGGGACACCTCTCCTGACGCGTAGCCGCGCGCCAGGTCGTCGAGCCTCCCCGCCAGTGTTCCGTGGTCGTCGTCGAGGAGAGCCTGTTCGAGCAGACGATCAAGCTGCTCACGTGTCACATGTGCCACAAGACGAGATTACCGAGCGCCGCTCCACCGTGCGGGGACAACGGCAGGCATTACTTACGTCCTGATTTGCACATGTTTGACTACCCGCAGTGTGTCGTGCGGGGCGAAGGGCATATTCGACTCGCCTGGAACGTCACCCGCTCTTCGAAGGAGCTGCGATGGACATGTCCTGGCAGACGACCTTCGCCCTCGCCTGTGCGGCCCTGGTGGCCGCGGCCGTCCCCGGCACCGTCGGGTACGCCACCGCCCGGCTGGAGACGGCCGACCGGCAGCACCAGGAGCTGGTCCGGCTGCGGGCCGAGCTCCAGGCGGCCCGCCAGACCGTACGGCAGGTCACCTCTTCGTGCGAGCCAGGCTCCGGCGAGCGCAACATCCCGCCGTGGGCGCCGGCGGTCCGGTCCGGGAACCGGGAGGGCTGAGGCTCAGGCGGTCCGCGGCTCGTCGCGGGCGTCGCCCGGGGAGCGGAGCTGGCTGGACAGATAGCCGCGGATCAGCCGCTTGGCCTCCGTCACCAGAGGCGGGTCGCCGGAGGGGTCGCGCCGGAAGGCCAGCGCGAGCACCGCACCACCGGCCTCGACGGCCACGGTGAGGCACAGGTCGAGCTCCTCACTGTCGGCCATGCCGAACTCGGCGAGCAGCAGCCCGCGCAGCCGCCCCGCGATGACGGTGCTGTTCTCCGCCACCGAGTCGAGCAGGTTGAGGTCGACCGCGTCGCCGAACCGCAGCGCGTGGAACCCTGGAACGCTCCGGTGCATCTCGACGTACACGTCGATGATCGCGTCGACCGCGTGCCACCAGCCGGAGTAGTCCTCGGTCATGAAACGCTTGCCGACCCGGGAGATGAATAAGTCCACATTGCGCTGGGTCAGCGCCTGGGTGATCGCCCGTTTGTCGGGAAAGAACTGATAGACCGATCCGATGGCGACGTTCGCCCGCTCGGCGATACGCGTCGTCGACAGCGCCTCGTAACCGACCTCGTCGAGCAACTCCGCACACGCATCGAGCATGCGTTCGACGCGACGCAGGCTGCGGCGCTGCGAAGGTCTTCGGCGCAGCGGCATCTGGTCGTCGTCGTGACATCCGGTGATGGGCAGCCCTGACACAGACTTCATCTTGCCCTTTTACGGCGCCGCGGTCAGTACTTCCCCGCCAGACGTCCTCTATCGGAATCCATAATGCGGGCGATTCCCCGCAACAGCGACGGCGAAATACCGAAAAGCGCATATCCGATTTTCCCCTCGGCGTTCACCGGGACGACCGCCGTGTTCCGGTGGACGGCACACAGGAGGTGCGCGGCGGACCCGCTTGGGCGGATTCCCGCCCGCCACGCTCATGGAGCGGTCCACACCGTGGTGGACCGCTCTGCCAGCGATGGGGGTGGAAATGAACACCGGGCAGATCACGCTCAGCCTGATGCCCTCGTCGGCGAACTCGGCGCGCAGGCAGTCGCTGCGCATCTTCACCGCGGCCTTCGACGCCGAGCACCTCTATGGGGCGCCGGCGCGGCGATCACGGGCGGGCGCTCAGCCCCGCGCATCCGCGCAGGGCCGTCCAGCCCGTCACCGCCTGGGTGCGCGCGGCGCCGGTCAGCGGCACCGGGACGCCGCCGGTGATCCGGGCCGGAGTCCACTGGTCCTTCAGGACCTTGCGTCCGTTGATGGTCAGCGTCAGCACGCCCGTCTGGCCGGTCTGCGGACCGGAGTTGTAGAAGACGAAGTTGCCCATGCCGTAGTTGACGTAGCGTCCCTTGAGATAGCCGCTGCCCAGCAGGATGTGCGCGTGGCCGCCGACGATGACGTCGGCACCGGCGGCGATCAGCTTGGGGGCCAAGGAGAGCTGTGCGGCGTTCGGGCACTTCTGCAGCTCGGTGCCCCAGTGCAAATGGACGATCACCGTGTCGGAGGTGCGACGGGCCTGCCGGACCGCCTGGAGCAGCCGTTGCTCGTTCTTGGCCGACGCCAGCCCGCCCTTGCCGGCGGTCGCCGTCCACGCCTGGACGAGGTTGGAGTCGAGCACCTGCGTGGCGCCGATGATCGCCACCCGGTTGCCGTTGACGACCTTGCGGAACGGGCGGTACGCCTCCGCGGCGTCCCGGCCGATGCCGACCACGGGGAACCGCGCGCGCCGGATCGCCGCCAGGCTGTCACGCAGCCCGCCCTCCATGTAGTCCATGCCGTGGTTGTTGGCCATGGAGGCCACGTCGACCCCTGCCGCCTTGAGCGCGGTGAGCGCGGACGGCGGGGCGCGGAAGGTGAACTGCTTGCCCGGCGCGGGGGTGCCGCCCTGCGTGATCGCGGTCTCCAGGTTGACCATCGACAGGTCCGCGCGGCGCAGCACTCCCGAGATGGGGCCGAGCGCGGTGCGCGGGGTGGCCAGCCGGTTCCTGAGCATGCCCTCGAAGTGCACGTCGCCGCCGAAGGCGATGGTGAACGGCCGGCGCTTGCTCTCGGCCCGCTGCTCGCCGGTCGCCGCGCCGGAGGTGTTCGAGGCGCCCGTGGTGCTCCTGGCCGGCGGTGCGGCGGACTCCGCCGCCGAGCACGCCACGACCGGCAGCATCGCGACCGCGACCGCGAAGGCCAGCCGGGCACGCGTGGCACGGCGGGCAAGCTTCATCCGAGGGGAAATGTCTGGCAATCCGGGCATAACGTCGGCCAAGGGCTGGGTTCTCATCGCCTCAAGAGCATGCCACCTTCGCCCAGATCTGGACACCACCCCCATGTGGGGGGCGATCGAAAATCGCCAGACCGGGAAGGTTCCTTGACTTGAATGATTCAGGTTTACCGCCTAAGGTGCAGGTCGTGGGGGATGTCGAGCTGTTGCACGATGCCGGGTTGCGGGTGACCGCGGCCCGCATGGCGATCCTGCACACCGTCAGATCGGGCGACCACCTCGACGTGGACGCCATCTACCGCGGTGTGCGCGAACGCGTCGGCCACGTGTCCCTCCAAGCGATCTACGACGGACTCCACGCCATGCACGGCGCCGGCCTCCTGAACCGGATCGAGCCCATGGGAAGCCCCGCTCGCTACGAGGCGAGAGTGGGCGACAACCACCATCACCTCGTCTGCCGCGCCTGCGGCAAGGTGGCCGACGTCGACTGCGCGACCGGAGAGGCCCCCTGCCTCGATCCGGTGGACGCCGCGGGCTTCCGGGTGGACGAGGCCGACGTGATCTATTGGGGCGCCTGCCCCGAATGCCTCTCGCGGAGCAACTGACCCCCCGCGACCGCACTCACGCGAGAGCCGTGGGAGCGGGACGCGCGTGTGCTCCGCGCCACGCTGACCCGAAAGGACCGCGATGACCGACCGGCCTGTGACCACCACCGACGCGGGGATACCCGCGCCGAGCGACGAGTTCTCGCTCTCCGTGGGCCCGAACGGTCCCTTGCTGCTGCAGGACCACTACGTCATCCAGAAGATGGCCCAGTTCAGCCGCGAGCGCGTTCCCGAGCGCGTGGTGCACGCCAAGGGCGGCGGCGCGTACGGCGTCCTGCGGATCACCGAGGACGTCAGCCAGTTCACCAAGGCCGGGCTCTTCCAGAAGGGCAAGGAGACCGACCTCTTCCTGCGCTTCTCCACCGTGGCCGGCGAGCTCGGCAGCGCCGACACCGCCCGCGACCCGCGCGGCTTCGCGATCAAGTTCTACACCGAGGACGGCAACTACGACATCGTCGGCAACAACACACCGATCTTCTTCATCCGCGACCCCTCGAAGTTCTCCGACTTCATCCACAGCCAGAAGCGCCGCGCCGACAATCACCTGCGCGACCACAACATGCAGTGGGACTTCTGGACGCTGTCCCCCGAGTCGGCCCACCAGGTCGCCTTCCTGATGACCGACCGCGGCACCCCGGCGAGCTGGCGGCACATGCACGGCTTCGGCTCGCACACCTTCCTGTGGTACAACGCGGCCGGCGAGAAGTTCTGGGTGAAGTACCACTTCAAGACCCAGCAGGGCGTCAAGAACTTCACCGCCGCCGAGGCCGACGCGGTGGTCGCGCAGGACGCCGACTTCCACCTCCGTGACCTGCACACCGCGATCAGGAACGGCGACCACCCGTCTTGGACGGTGAACGTGCAGATCATGCCGTTCGAGGCGGCCGCGGACTACCGCTTCAACCCCTTCGACCTGACCAAGGTGTGGCCGCACGCCGACTACCCCGAGATCACGATCGGGAGCTTCACCCTCAACCGCAACCCGGAGAACTACTTCGCCGAGGTCGAGCAGGCCGCCTTCGAGCCGGCCAACCTCGTGCCCGGCATCGGCGCCTCCCCGGACAAGATGCTCCAGGGCCGGCTGTTCTCCTACCCCGACGCCCACCGCTACCGCATCGGCACCAACTACCTGCAGCTGCCGGTCAACCAGCCCAAGTCGCCGGTCCACAGCTACAACAAGGACGGCGCGATGCGGGTCAGCAACCCGGCCGACCCGGTGTACGCGCCGAACAGCGCCGGCGGGCCGGCCGCCGACCCGTCGCTGTTCGCCGGCGAGAACTACCACATCGCCGGTGAGATCATCCGCAGCGCCTACCAGAGGCACGCCGAGGACGACGACTTCGTGCAGCCGCGCGCGCTGTGGGAGAACGTGCTGTCCGGCACCGATCGGCAGCACCTGGTGAGCAACATCGTCGGCCACGCCTCCGCCCCGGAGGTCACCGCCGAGATGAAGAAGCGCGTCGTCGAGTACTGGAGCAACATCCACAAGGACCTCGGCGAGGGCGTCGCCCAGGGTCTCGGCGTCGCCTGACCCGCGCCGCCGCGATCGGCCCGCGGTCTCCCCGACCGCGGGCCGATCCCCTTCGCGATCCCGTCCCATCGCCTGGTCGTGACCAGTGCTCGGGCGGTGGTGGACGCCTCCGGGCCGCCGCGCCCGCGTGTCGGGGGACGAAAGCCGCGGGGCCCCGCGTATTAGGCTGTGGCGGTGACCACCGTGCCTGATGAGGAACGTCTGCCGGCCCAGGTCGGTTTCGTCGTCGAAATCGACAAACTCAAGCGCGTACTGCGCCGCACGACCCTGATGGACGGCTCCCGCAGGGAGAACGACGCCGAGCACTCGTGGTACCTCGGCATGCTGGCGATGGTCTTCGCCGAGTACGCCCCGCCGGGCGCCGATCTCGCCCGGGTCACGGCCATGCTGCTGGTCCACGACATCGTCGAGATCGACGCGGGCGACACCTTCATCTACGACACCGCCGCGGTCGA
>NZ_BMNT01000026.1:2961-41780 GCF_014646695.1 Sphaerisporangium melleum | reverse complement strand
GGTGCAGGAGAAGGCCGAACGGGCCGCGGCCGACCGCATCTTCGGGCTGCTGCCGGCCGACCAGACCACCGCCCTGCGCGCCCTGTGGGAGGAGTTCGAGGCGCGGGCCACGCCCGAGGCCAGGTTCGCCAAGGCGCTCGACCGGCTCGCGCCGCTGATGGCCAACCACCACTGCGAGGGCGGCGCCTGGGTCCGGCACGGGATCACGGCGGACCAGGTGATGGGGAACATCGAGATCATCCGGGAGGGTTCGCCGGCGCTGGCCGACTACGCGACGCGGATCGTCGAGGTGTCGGTGGCCCGCGGCCACCTGGCCCGCGGCCACGCGTAGCCGCCTCCCGCGGTGTTCTCCTTGGCTCAAGGGGGGTAGGGCCCCCTAGAGCGAGAGGGGGCGAAAAGTGGAGGAAACCTCGAAGTCGATCAACTCCAGACGTCGCACGCTCCGGGAGTCACTGGGCCTCGCGCGTGTGTCGCTGCCGGTCGGGGTCACCGACCGCGTCGAGCACATGAAGGGTCTCGACCGCGTCATCATCCCGCTGGCCAAGTTCGTCCGCGGCAGACTGCCGCTCGGCAGTCCCGTGCGGGACCTCCTGCACGGGGTGCCCACGGGTCACCCCCTCCACCCCCCGCTGGCGACCGTGAGCCTCGGCTGCTTCACCGCCACCGCCGTCCTCGACGTGATGGACGTGGATCCGCGGGCCTCGCAGGCCGTCCTGGCCACCGGCATCGTCACGGCGCTCCCGGCCGCCGCCGCGGGCATCACCGACTGGTCGGTCCTGCACCTGGAGCAGCAGCGGGTCGGGCTCATCCATACGCTGGCCAACGTGACGGGCCTCGGCCTGTACGCCGGGTCGTTCCTGCTGCGGCTGTCCGGCAGGCACCGCGCGGCGCGGGCACTGGCGTTCGCCGGGCTCGGCGCCGTGGGCATCGGCGGCAACCTCGGCGGGCACCTGGCCTACCGCATGGCCGCCGGGCCGAGCCACGCCGAGCAGACCACCCACCTGGTGCCGCTCGGCTGGCACGACCTGTGCCGGCTGTGGGACCTGCCCGACGGCCGCCCGGTGACCCGGCGCCTGGGGTACATCCACCTGTTCGTGCTGCGCCACGGCACCACCGTGAAGGTCCTCGCCGACCGCTGCTCGCATCTGGCCGGGCCGCTGCACCAGGGGCGCCTGGTCCTGGACGGCGACGAGGCGTGCGTGGTGTGCCCCTGGCACGGCAGCACGTTCCGGCTGGAGGACGGCGGGGTCGTCCACGGCCCGGCGACGGCCCCGCAGCCGTCGTTCGAGGTGAACGTCCGGGGCGACGGCATCGTTCAGGTGCGTCCGCGCCAGGTCGCCTGAGCCTCCCGCCCGTCCCCGCGTACGGTGCGGGGTGGGCCGGGTGGCGTCAGTCCTTCTCGCGGTCGGCGGCCGGGTGCTCGACGAGCGCCAGGATGCGGCTGGACATGAACCGGGCGGTACGCACCGGCGTGCCGCTCCTGGTCACCTCGCTGACCTCGACGAGCCCTCTGCGGGTGGCCACGTCGACGCGCCGGCCGGCCTTCGTCGCGATGACTTCGTAGGTGCGCGGCGTGCCGCCCGCGTCTATGACGATCTCGACCCGGTCACCCTTCATGTCCAGGTAAATACCCACGAGATGGTCAGCCGTACACCAGTTTGACGATCGCGATGATTCCCACGACGACGATCAGCGCGCGCAGCACCCGCACCGGAAGCCTCCGGCCGACGCGCGCCCCGAGGAACCCGCCGAGCAGCGAACCCAGCGCCACCAGCAGCGCCACCTGCCAGTTCACCGGAGCGATCACCGAGAACACGATCGCCGCGGTCGCGTTCACCAGCAGCGACAGCATGTTCTTCGCCGCGTTGACCCGCTGCAGATCGTCATCGAGAAAGATGCCCAGCAGGCCGATCAGCACCACGCCCTGCGCCGCGCCGAAGTAGCCGCCGTAGACGCCCGCGCCGAACACCCCGAGCCACAGCGAAGGCCCGCCGTGCGGAGGCGATGTGCCCTGCCGCTTGGTGAGCCAGGCGTTCAGCTTCGGCTGGACCACGACCAGCACGCAGGCCAGCGCCACCAGCACCGGAACGATCACCCGGAAGGCGCGCGCCGGCAACTGGAGCAGCAGCAGAGCGCCCAGCAGGGCGCCGAGCACCGAGGCGACGCCGAGCCGCATCAGCCGCTGCCGCTGGCCGGTCAGCTCCCGCCGGTAGCCGAGCACGCCGCTCACCCCACCGGCCACCAGGCCGACGTTGTTGGACACGTTCGCCACGATCGGCGGATATCCCAGTGCCAGCAATGTCGGGAAGGTGATCAGCGAACCCGAGCCGACGACGGCGTTGATGGCTCCCGCCGCGACCCCCGCCAGCAGGACCGCCACGACCTCCCACGCTGTCACGACGCCACCCTCCGTACCACTGCGCCCGATCGTAGGCGGCAACGCTACCCGCCTCGCGCAGGGGCCCCGCCACCCGGTCCGAGCGGCAGGGACCCCGACGCGGACACGGTGCAGCCACCAAGCCGATGGTGGGGGCCGGGCTCCTAGGCCTGTCGGGGCTCCCTGGCCTCTTCCTTGGCCGGGGTGAACAGCCCGCCCAGGCTCTCCAGCGCCTTACCCATCTCGGAGGGGACGATCCACACCTTGTTCGCGTCGCCCTTGGCGATTTCGGGCAGCGTCTGGAGGTACTGGTAGGCGAGGAGCCGCTGGTCGGGATTGCCCTCGTGGATGGCGCGGAACACCATCGCGATGGCGTCCGCCTGGCCCTTGGCCCGCATGGCCTGGGCCTCGGCGTCGGCCTGGGCGCGCAGCACGGCGGCCTCCGCCTCGCCCCGCGCCTTGAGCACGGCCGCCTGGCGCTCGCCCTCGGCGGTGAGGATCGCCGACTGCTTCTGCCCCTCGGCGGACAGGATGGAGGCGCGCTTGTCACGGTCGGCGCGCATCTGCTTCTCCATCGAGTCCTGGATGGAGGCGGGCGGGTCGATGGCCTTGAGCTCGACCCGGTTGACCCGGATGCCCCACTTGCCGGTGGCCTCGTCCAGCACCCCGCGCAGCTCGGAGTTGATGTCCTCCCGGGAGGTCAGCGTGCGCTCGAGATCCATGCCGCCGACGACGTTGCGCAGCGTGGTGACGGTGAGCTGCTCGACGCCGGTCAGGAAGTTGGCGATCTCGTAGGTGGCGGCCTCGGGGTCGGTCACCTGGAAGTAGATGACCGTGTCGATGGAGACGACCAGGTTGTCGGAGGTGATCACCGGTTGGGGCGGGAAGGAGACCACCTGCTCACGCAGGTCGACCATGGTCTTCACCCGGTCGACGAACGGCACCACGATGCTCAGGCCGGGGCCGAGGGTGCGGTGATAGCGCCCCAGGCGCTCGATGATGAACGCCTGAGCCTGGGGGACGACCCGGACGGTGCGGTACAACGCGAACCCGGCGATGGCTACGACGATCACGGTGACGGCAAGCTGAGTCATGGCCAACTCCGACCGCTGGAAATGATGAGCCCCGGCCCGGAATGATATTTGGTTTTCCCTTTACAGGTCCGTGAATCAGGCAAGGCGCTTCATACCGATCAGAACCGGCCGGCACCCCGAACGCGAACGGCCGGCCCGCGCGGTCCGCCCGCCCCGCTGATCAGCCCGGCAGCGCGCGGGCGTACCAGCGTCCGTCCATGCTGCGTTCGAGGCTGAGCGGCACGCCGAAGGTGCGGGAGAGGTTGTCGGCGGTCATGACGTACTCGATCGGCCCCTGGGCCACCACCGAGCCGTGCCGGAGCAGCAGTACGTGGGTGAACCCCGCGGGCACCTCCTCCACGTGGTGGGTGACCAGCACCATCGTCGGAGCGGCCGCGTCGTGGGCCAGCGCGGACAGCCGGCGCACGAGGTCCTCCCGGCCGCCGAGGTCGAGACCCGCCGCGGGCTCGTCCAGCAGCAGCAGCTCGGGGTCGGGCATGAGCGCCCGGGCGATCTGCACCCGCTTGCGCTCGCCCTCCGACAGGGTGCCGAACTTCCGCCTGATCAGATGCGCGGCGCCGAGCTGGTCGATGAGCTCGACGGCCCTGGTGACGTCGGCCGAGTCGTACTCCTCGTTCCACCGGCCGAGGATGGCGTAGGAGGCGGTGAGCACCAGGTCGATGACCTTCTCCTCCAGCGGCACCCGCTCGGCGAGCGCGGCGCTGGCCAGGCCGATGCGCGGCCGCAGGTCGAACACGTCGGTCTGGCCGAGCCGCTCACCGAGGATCTCGACCGAGCCTTCGCTCGGGAAGAGCAGGGCCGCGGCGACCTGCAGCAGGGTGGTCTTCCCCGCGCCGTTCGCCCCGATGATCACCCAGCGCTCGTCCTCCTCGACGGTCCAGTCGATGCCCCGCAGCAGGGCCGCGCCATCTCGTCGGACGGCGACGTCCTGGAGCCGAAGCACCTGACCACCCATCCCGGATACCTCCTACATGATCGTCCGGGACGTCCCGTGAGTGGGCCGCCCCGGCTGCTCCCGGGCGGGTCGCCCCGTCCGGTGTCCCTCGGGACCAAACCTATTCCAGCATCAGCGCATATCGTGGTGCGGGTGCACCCCGATTCACCGATCTCCGCCACCTTGGTCGCATGGGGCAACGCCTGGCTTGCCGGACATGCCGGCCTGGACGAGGCCGTCGACCGGCTGGAGCACGCCGCGGGGCCACAGGTCGTCTCGAGCGAGGTGACCGAGGTCCCCCTGCGCCGGTTCCTCGCCGACCTCCGGGCGGAGGGCGTCAGCGCCCTGCGCCTGTCCCTGCCCGCGGCCGGCGACCCGCTCGGCCTGACCGGGCCACCGCCGTTCACCATGGCCGCCGTCGACGCCGGGCAGGCCGTCACCATCGTGCTCCCTGGCCGGTGCCTGGGCCTGGTCCCCGCGCCCGACCGGCGCGGCTCGTCGTACTCCGGTGTGCGCTGGAGCGCGATGCCCGCCGATTGCACCCCGCCGGACGTCCCCGGCCTCGCCGAGGCCGAGCACGCCCTGACCACCGCCATGCGCGCGGCCACCGACGCGCTGTCGAGGGCCGAGGGGCCCGGCCCGGGGCACCCCGCGCTCAGGGCCACCGACGACGGTCTCGCCCCCGGATACCCCGCGCGGGCCCACCGGGTCGCGGCCCTCACCGCGCGGCTGGCCTCGGTGCTGCGCCTGGCCGACGAGCGCGGGCTGACCTCGGGCCAGATCGCCGTACGCGGCCAGGCGCTGCGCGACCTCGACCGCGCCGTCCGCCGGGCCCGTGTCGCGGCGCACAACGCCATCCACGAGACCCGCGACGCCCAGGCCCGCCCCTGACCCGCCCCTGGAGTGCAGCGCCGGCCCCAGCCCCGGCGGCCGGTGGTTCTCCACCTGGAGCAAGGTCACGCCAGGCCGTGACGAACCGCGTAGAGCGCCGCCTGCGTGCGGTCCTGCACGCCGAGCTTCATCAGGACGTTCGAGACGTGCGTCTTGACGGTCTTCTCCGCGACGACCAGGTGCCGGGCGATCTCCCGGTTGGACCGCCCTGACGCGATCAGCACCAGCACCTCGCGTTCCCGCTCGGTGAGCAGGGCGATCTGGCCCGTGGCGGCCCGCCGGACGTGGGCGCCGGCCGGTGCGGACGGGTCCGCCGGGCCGGTCAGCACGGCCTCGGCCGCCTCCGGGGCGAGCACGACCTGCCCGCCGTACACCGAGCGGATCGCCTGGACGAGCGCCTCGGGCTCCACGTCCTTGTAGAGGAAGCCCGCCGCGCCCGAGCGCATCGCGGGCGCCACGTCCTCCCTGTCGCTCACCGAGGTCAGCACGAGCACCCTCGTCTTGGACGCGGACATCTCCCGCAGCGCGCCGAGCCCGTCGAGCACGGGCATCCGCAGGTCGAGCAGCACCACGTCGGGGTCGAGCGAGGCGGCGAGGGCCACCGCCTCGGCGCCGTCCGCGGCCTCCCCCACGACCCGCAGGTCGTCCTGCAGGTCCAGGAACGTGCGCAGCCCCTGCCGCACGACAGGGTGGTCGTCGGCGATCAGCACCCGGATCACGGCCGTCCCCCGCTCCGTACTAGGGGTGTCCGTGCCGGCGAGGCCCAGGCTCGCGGGGCCGCCGGTCACGCGGGCACCTCCAGGCTGACGGTCGTCCCCGCGCCGGGACTCGACCGCAGCGTCAACGACCCGCCGGTCGCCTCGGCCCGCTCTCGCATCGACACCAGGCCGAGCCCCCGGGAGGGCGGGGCATCGGCGGGGAACCCCCGCCCGTCGTCCCTGACGTCCAGCCTGACGCCCGTCCCCCCGGCCGTCAGGCGCAGGTGGATGGCCGAGGCGTCCGCGTGCCGCAGGGCGTTGTGCAGCGCTTCCTGGGCGACCCGCAGGACGGTCACCTCGGTCTCGGGCTGCAGGTCACCGAGGGGGCCGGCGTCGAAGGTGATCGACACCGGGTGGAGGCGGTCGAGCACGGCCACCTGCTTGCGCAGCGTCTCGGCCAGCCCGTGCCGGTCCAGGTCGGCCGGACGCAGCTCGACGATCACGGCGCGCAGCTCGGCCAGCGCCTCCCCCGCCAGCCCCCGCACCCGGTCGAGCTCCGCCCTGGCACGCGGCGGGTCGGTCTCGACCAGCGCGGCCGCGGCCTGCGCGGTGAGCCGCAGGGAGAAGAGCTTCTGCGTCACCGCGTCGTGCAGTTCCCGGGCCACCCGCGTGCGCTCCTCGACGACCGTCAGCTCCCGGTTGCGCTCGTACAGCCGCGCGTTGGTCAGCGCGATGGCCGCGTGGGCGGCGAAGAGCGTGAGCAGCTCCTCGTCGTGCCGGGTGAACCCGCCGGGCGAGCGTTTGTTGGCCAGGAAGATGATGCCGAGCACCTGGTCGCCGTCGCGGATGGGCACCCCGAGGAAGTCCTTGAGCACCGGGTGGGCGCTCGGCCACCACTCGAACCGCGGGTCGCGGCGGATGTCGGGCAGGCGCACCGGCGTGGCGTCCCCGAGCATCGCGGCCAGCATGCCGTGCTGGCGGGGCAGCGGGCCGATGGCCTCCCACTGCCGGTCGCTGAGGCCCTCGGCGACGAACTCGGCGAATGAGCCGTCGTCGTCCGGCACGCCGAGCGCCGCGTACCGGGCGTCGAGCAGCCGGCCGGCCGAACGCACGATGACCTGCAGCACCTCACGCACCGACAGGTGCCGGGTGACCGCGAGCACCGCCGAGCTGACGGCGTGCAGGACCGCGTCCGGCCGGCCGTCCTCGCCCGCGGCGGCCGGATCTCCGGAGGTCGGTCGCGTCGTCACGCCCACACTGTAAGCGTGAGGGCGCCGCCGCGGCTCGGCCGGTGGTCCTAGGGCCATCAGCCTGCGCCAGGACCGGTCCGCGGGCCGATGCCCGGACGGGCGCCGCCTTCCTACGGTCGGCGTCATGACACAGAACCCGCGATCCACGACCGCTCAGGAAACCCGCCAAGACCTCGGCGGGACGGCCGCCCGCGCTGCCTCCCCGGGCCGGGAGCCGCCTGCCGCGCTGATCACCGGTGCCTCACGCGGGCTCGGCCGCGCGCTGGCCCGCGCCCTGGCCGCCGACGGCTGGCGGCTGATCATCACGGCCCGGGGCGCCGCCGGCCTGACCGAGGCCGCCCGGGAGACCGGCGCGGAAGCCGTGCCCGGCGACGTGGCCGACCCGGCCCACCGCGAGCGGCTGGCCGAGGCGGCGCACCGGCTCGGCGGCCTGGACCTGCTGGTCAACAACGCCTCCACGCTCGGCGCCGTCCCGCTGCCCCCGCTCGGGGCCTACCCGCTGGACGCGCTCTCCGGTGCTCTCGCGGTCAACGTGGTCGCTCCCCTGGCATTGGTCCAGGCGACTCTTCGCGGGCTGCGCGAGCGCCGGGGCGCGGTGCTCAACATCTCCTCGGACGCGGCGGTCGGCACCTACGAGGGCTGGGGTGGATACGGCCTGACCAAGGCGGCGCTCGACCACCTGTCCGCCGTGCTGGCCGTGGAGGAGCCGGACATCGCGGTGTGGTCGGTCGATCCGGGCGAGATGCGCACCCGCATGCTGGCGGACGCGCTCGGCGAGCAGGAGGCGTCCCAGGCGGCGGACCCCGCCACCGTGGCGGCGTTCCTGGTCGACCTGGTCAAGCGGCGGCCCGGCAGCGGGCGGGTGATCCGGTGATCGCCTTCGACCTGCCGGCGGTGCGCGAGGCGCACGAGCCGCCCGAGGCGCGCGGCCTGGCCCGGGACGACGTCCGCCTGATGGTGAGCGCGACCGGCACCGGGGCGATCTCCCACCACGCCTTCACCGACCTGCCCTCGCTGTTGCGCGCCGGTGACGTGCTGGTGGTCAACGACTCGGCGACGCTGCCCGCCGCCGTCGCGCTGGACCGGCTCGCCGTCCACTTCTCGACCGAGCGCGAGGACGGCTCCTGGCTGGTGGAGCTGCGGCGCCGCACCGAGGGCACGACCCGGCCCTACTCCGGCGGGGAGCCGGGCGAGTGGCTGCCGCTGCCCGGCGGCGCCACGCTGCGGCTGCTGGAGCGCGAGACGCCCCGGTTGTGGCGGGCGAGGCTCGACCGCGACGTGCCCGCCTACCTTTCCGCGTACGGTGCGCCCATCCGGTACTCCTACGTGGGAGGCGAGTGGCCGCTGTCGTCCTACCAGACGGTCTTCGCGCTGCGTCCCGGAAGCGCCGAGATGCCGAGCGCCGGACGGCCGTTCAGCCACCGGCTGGTCACCGCCCTGGCCGCCCGGGGCATCGTGATCGCGCCGATCACCCTGCACACCGGCGTGGCCTCGCCGGAGAAGGACGAGCCGCCCTACCCCGAGCGCTTCGCCGTTCCGGAGCCGACGGCCCGCCTGGTCGGCCAGGCGGCGGGGCGGGTCATCGCCGTGGGGACCACGGTGGTGCGCGCCCTGGAGACCGCGGTGGGCGACGACGGCGTGGTGCGCGCCGCCGAGGGGTGGACGTCGCGTGTCGTCACTCCGGCGGACGGGGTGCGCGCCGTGGACGGGCTGATCACCGGTCTGCACGAACCCCGCTCCAGCCACCTGATGATGCTGTCGGCCATCGCCGGTACGGATCTACTGGCGCGATCGTACGAAGAGGCGTTACACGAAGGTTATCTCTGGCACGAATTCGGTGACCTGCACATGATCATCTGATATCAATTTCGCATAAATCGCCGCAAATCAGCGTTTTACCCCGTTGACTCGATACCGGATCGGCATCGCGCCGCCTCACCGCACGTGACGCGGCGCGATGCCGATCCGTCGTCCAGTCACCTCTACGGGAGTTCATCCATGCGCCGGCACCTCTCCGCACTTGCCGCACTCACTCTCGCCGGGTCCCTGGCGGGCGCCTCGCTCGCCGGTCCCGCGACGGCGGACTCCGCGGCGGCCACGGCCGCCACCGCCTCCGCGAGCGCGACGCGGGTCGCGGCCGCTCCGCAGTCCCCCCTGGCCATGAAGGTCAGCTGGAACAAGGTCGTGCGCCGCGGCGGCGCGATCACCTACACCATCAAGAGCACCAACAAGGGCGAGTGGCCGACCGACCTCGCGGGCATCTTCGGGGCCCTGCCCAAGGGGGCCAGCAAGGCCCGCGTCGTGGGCAAGGCGTCGTCGTCGCTGTGCGGCATCGACCGCAAGGAGCTGTTCTGCATCTTCGACACCCTCAAGCCGAACCGCTCGACCACGGTCACCGTGCGGGTATGGCTGAAGAACAGCGTCAAGGGCGCCGTCGCCTCGCAGTTCGGGACCTACTCCATCGACGTCCCGCCGGGGGTCGACGTCACCAACGAGGACGAGCTGGAGCGTCTCGACCTGCAGAACGAGATCAAGTGGAAGTCGTACAGGACGAAGATCGTTCGCTGATCCGCGCCCGGTCTCCGAGGCCGGCCCTGCCCACGGGCTGACCTTGCCCGGGCTCGACGACCCGCGCCGGACGGCCGCCCCCGCCGTCCGGCGCCTTCCGCACCACTGCGTGATGTCCGTTCCGTGGGTCGACCGCTTCATCCCTCGCTAAATCCCGCTTAGACCCTAAATCGGGATAAGAGGCACATAAGTCGACCAACCGCAGTGGATCATGATAGAAACGCTGGGCTTGATCAGCGAACCCATGGTTCCGCCACCGGGATGGGAACGTTCCCGTCCCGGTGGAGCCGCTTCCGGGGCAGATCGCCGCACCCGCGTTCCCCTCCTTTCCCGACCATCTGGAGACGTGCATGCGCCACTCCTTCGGCAGGCTCGCGACCACGCTCGTGACCGCCCCGCTCGCGGGCGCCCTGCTGTTCACCGCCACCCCGGCCTCCGCCGCCCCCGCGGCGGGCACCGCCACCGAGAGCGCGGCCACGACCGCCGCCGACAAGCCGTACTCGTCCTTCGCCGTCACCGTGACCGGCCCCAAGAAGGTCAAGCGCGGCGGGACGCTCGTCTACCGCATCAAGGCCGTCAACAAGGGCCCCTACACCGCCGACTCCTACTACCTCGGCGGCCTGCTGCCCAAGGGCCGGACCGGCACCGTCTACTACGACGCCCCCAAGGGCACCGAGTGCGACTTCTACCCCGACGGCTTCTGGTGCTGGTCGCCCTACGAGCTGGAGGAGGGCGAGAGCGACTGGCTGACCATCGAGGTCAAGCTCAAGAAGAGCGTCAAGGGCAGCGTCAGCGCCAAGCTTGGCGTCAACACCTTCGACCTGCCGACCGGCGCCGAGGACCTGAACCGCAGCGAGCTCGCCCGGCTCGACGTCAAGGACTGGTACTTCACCAAGACGGTCAAGACCAAGGTCGGCTGACCCGGCCCGCACGCGGCGCACCGTCGGGCCCGTGATGGCCCCCACCCGTACGCGCCCGGAGCGCCGGACCGGACTCCGGGCGTGTGCCGGCGGGCTCACTGCGGGTGCCGTGCCGCCTCACCCGCGCGGGGCGCTACGCGGCGACGGGGAGATGCGCGTACCGCGGTTCGTCCTCCAGCACCACGGCCTGGGCGAGGCCGGCGAGCGCGCGCCTGGTGACGCCGCCTTCGTGCGGAACATCCGGGAACACGGTCACCTCGGCGACGAGCCCCTTCGCCGAGACCACCCGGACCAGTGAGGCGATCAGCGTGTCGTCCCCGACGAAGGCGGCGGCGGTCGCGGGCTCCCCCGCGCCGTCGCGGTAGCGCAGTGCCACCGGCGTGACCGGCGCGGAGGCGTCGATCGCGGCCTGGAACACCGCCCGGCGGAACGGGCCCACGCTCCGCCCGCACCAGGTGGTGCCCTCGGGGAACGCCACGACGGACCGTCCGGCGCGCAGCGCGTCCGCCACCTCCCGCACGGTCGCGGGCAGCGTCGACATCCGCTCCCGGTCGATGAAGATCGCGCCGGAACCGGCCACGAGAGAGCGGACGAGCGGCCATCGGGCGATCTCGCTCTTGGCCAGGGCCAGGCACGGCGCCGTGGCGGCCACCACCATCGGGTCCAGCCACGAGATGTGGTTGGCGACGATGAGCGCCCCCCGGCCGCCGGGCACGGCCACCGCCGCCACGGCGCCGCCGGGCACGGGCGGCCTGCGCCGCACCACCACGCGGACACCGAGGGCGCGCAGGAAGGCGCGGGCCCAGAGCATGGTCAGCACGTCGGGCCGCCCCCACCCGGTCAGGCGCGCGACCAGGGCACAGGGCAGCCCCGCCAGCACCACCAGGACGGCCCCGGCCAGGCGCGCCGTACGGAGCGGCGTTCCCGCGCGGTCGGCGGCGGGCGAGACGCAGCTCTCCACCGAGCACGGCGCCACCGGCACCCAGCCGCTCATTCCGCCACTCCCAGGAAGTGCCGCAGGTAACGGGTGTCGACGTTGGCCAGCGAGAGCAGCACGAAGAAGTCGGCCGTCCCGAATTCCGGATCGTGTGCCGGCGCGCCGCACACCCAGGCCCCGAGCCGCAGGTAGCCCCGCAGCAGCGACGGCACCACCAGGCGGTCCGGACGCGCCACGCCCTCGCCCGTCCAGGGGTTGCGCGGCGTCACGCGGTAACGCTCCGGGCCGAGGCCGACCTGGTCCAGCACACCCGCCGCCGTCGTCCCCCCGTCCGCGAGCGGCACCGAGCAGCACCCGCCGAGCCAGGTGAAACCGCCGGCGACCATGTACCGGGCGATTCCCGCCCACATGAGGCCGATGACCGCGCCGCCGCGGTGGTCCGGATGGACGCAGGTGCGCCCCACCTCGACCAGGCCGCCGCGGATGCCGCGGAGCGCGGACAGGTCGAACTCGCCCTCGGAGTACAGCCGGTCGGAGCGCCCCGGCGCGAGCATCCGGTAGGTGCCCACCACCTCGTCCCCCGAGCGCACCAGCAGGTGATCGCAGTAGGCGTCCAGCCGGTCCACGTCCAGCCCGGAGACCGGGGAGTCGAGCCGGGCGCCCATCTCCCCGGCGAACACCTCGTGGCGCAGCCGCTGGGCCGCCCGCAGGTCGGCGGCGTCGCGGGCCAGCTCGACGGTGTAGCGTCCGCGGGAGTCGGACAGCGGGCCGTTCCCGAGGTCGAGACGGGGATGGATCGGCGAACCCGCCCACCCGGCGCCCGCCGCCGTACGGGACGGGGCCGAGGCGGTGAGCGGGCGGGACGCGGCCGGAGCGCCGGACGCCGTGACGACGCTGATCGCGCCGGCCGGGACGGGGCCGCCCTGGGGTCCGGCCCCGTTCGGGATGAGCTGCGCCGGGGAGGCCGCCTGGCGGGTGGCGGGCACGGCATCGGACCGGACGAAGGGGTCGCCGGTGCTTCCGGGATGAACCTGACGGGCGGGAGCCTCGGTCATGGCATGTCTCCTCTTCTTGCCCACCCATCAAGACATGGTGAGATGGCCATCTCCCGTCCGTATGGTGAACCGCTTGCACGCGCACTCTGAGCGGTCGGTAGCGTTGTCCGCGATGAAGCAGCGCACGCTTTTGATCACGCTGACCGGTCCGGACCGACCAGGGGTGACCTCCCGGTTGTTCACCGTGCTGGCCTCCTTTCCCGTGACCGTCGCCGACGTCGAACAGGTCGTCATCCGCGGCCGGCTGGTGCTCGGCGTCCTGGTCGCCTACGCGGGCGGCCCGCCGACCGGCACCGGCGGCACCCTCGGCGCCATGTGGGCCGCCGTGGAACGCGTCGCCGAGGACCTCGGCATGGAGGTCGAGCTCACCACCGGCACCGACTCCAAGGAGAAGCGGCGCCGCGGACGGCTGCACGTCACCGTTCTCGGCAACCCGCTCCAGCCGGCCGCCCTGGCCGGCATCGCGGGCCGCATCGCGGCGGCCGGCGCCAACATCGACCGCATCGAACGCCTCGCGCACTCGCCGGTCACCTGCATCGAGATGGCCATCTCGGGGGGCGACCCCGACGCGATGCGCACCGCGCTGACCGCCGAGGCCGTGCTCCAGCAGGTGGACGTCGCCGTGCAGCGCTCCGGCCTGCACCGCAGGGCCAAGCGGCTGATCGTCATGGACGTCGACTCGACGCTGATCCAGGGCGAGGTCATCGAGCTGCTGGCCGCGCACGCCGGCTGCATGGACGAGGTCGAGAAGATCACTACGGCGGCGATGCGCGGCGAGCTGGACTTCGCCGCCTCGCTGCGCGAGCGCGTCGCCCTGCTCGAAGGGCTGCCCGAGGAGGTCTTCGAGCAGGTCCGCGGCGAGGTCGTGCTCACCCCCGGCGCCCGCACGCTGGTGCGCACGCTCAAGCGGCTCGACTACCGCTTCGCGATCGTCAGCGGCGGCTTCACCCAGATCACCGACTCGCTGGTCGCCGAGCTGGGCATCGACTACTCCGCCGCCAACACCCTGGAGGTCGCGGACGGCAAGCTCACCGGCCGGGTGGTCGGCGAGATCGTCGACCGTCCCGGCAAGGCCCGGGCACTCGAACGGTTCGCCGCGCAGGCGAACATCCCGATCAGCCAGACCGTGGCCATCGGCGACGGCGCCAACGACCTCGACATGATCGCGGCGGCCGGGCTCGGCATCGCGTTCAACGCCAAGCCGGTGCTGCGGCAGGCGGCCGACGCGGCGGTGAACGTGCCGTACCTGGACGCCATCGTGTACCTCCTCGGCATCTCCCGCGATGAGGTCGAGGCCGCCGACGCCGAGGACGGCCTCCTGCCGCTCCCCCCCGACTGACCGCGCGCGATCGGCCGGCCCGCTGGGGCCGGCCGATCGGTCGTTCAGGCTCGCCCTGCCGTCAGTGGTCCTTGGGGGTCCAGCGTCCGACCAGTCGCCCGTCACCGGGCCCCAGCTCGGCCCACGGGCTGGTCTCCAGCACGCTGAATGCTCCGGGCGGGTACCCTTCGTCCTCGCGCGACAGCGTGAGGTTCAGCACCAGCTCGTGGACGCCGGGATTGTGCCCGACCAGGAGCAGCGTGGAGATCCCGCCGTCGGTACGCCCGATCAGTTCGAGCAGCTCGTCCGGATAAGCCTCGTAGATCTCGCTCTCGAAGTGGATCGGCGCATCGGAACCGAGACCGGCGAGCGCCAGCTCGGCCGTGCGCCGCGTCCGGACCGACGGCGAGCACAGCACCAGCTCCGGAGCCAGCCCGAGCTGTTTGAGCCTCTCTCCGGCCCGCTCCGCGTCCCGCTCACCGCGGTCGGTGAGCGGACGTTCCCGGTCGGCCAGCCCGGGCAGATCTGCCGCCTTGGCATGTCTCAGGACGATGAGCGTGTTCACTCCCATAACTATCCCATCACGCGCGTACGGCTACCGCCCATCTCGGGCGGTAGCCGTACGTACCTAGAGCGGACCGCTCGTCAGCTCGACACCTTCTCCGGCTCGATCTCCTCGGCCGGCATGCCCCCCGAGGGGGCGATGCTCGTCGAACGCCGCTTGGAGACGACGATCGCGCCGACGACGATCGCGACCGCGACCACCGTGACGCCGACGCGCAGAACCGCGTTGTCGGCGTAGGTCACGACGGCCGGGGCGATGAGCAGGGCCACGAGGTTCATGACCTTGATCAGCGGGTTGATGGCGGGACCCGCGGTGTCCTTGAACGGGTCGCCCACCGTGTCGCCGATGACCGTGGCCTCGTGGGCCTGCGAGCCCTTGCCACCGTGGTGGCCGTCCTCCACGAGCTTCTTGGCGTTGTCCCAGGCGCCGCCCGAGTTGGCCAGGAAGACCGCCATCAGCGTGCCCGCGGCGATCGCGCCCGCGAGGTAGGCGCCCAGCGGCGCGTACCCGAGGGCGAAACCGACCGCGATCGGCGTCATGACGGCCAGCAGGCCGGGCGTGGCCAGCTCGCGCAGCGAGTCACGGGTGCAGATGTCCACGACCCGGCCGTAGTCGGGCAGCTCCTCCCCGGTCATGATGCCGGGCTTGGTACGGAACTGCTCGCGGACCTCGAAGACGACCCGTCCGGCCGCGCGGCCCACCGCGCTGATGGCGAGGCCGGAGAACAGGAACACGACCGCGGCGCCGATGATCAGGCCGACCAGCACGTTCGGCGAGTCGACGCTGAGGCTGAACGTGCTGAACGAGCCCAGCGCGTCCTTGACCCCGGCCCCGGCCGCCGCCAGCTGCCCCTCGACCGCCGTACGGAACGAGCCGAACAGCGCGGTGGCGGCGAGCACGGCCGTCGCGATCGCGATGCCCTTGGTGATCGCCTTGGTGGTGTTGCCGACCGCGTCGAGAGAGGTCAGGATGCCCGCGCCCTCGCCCTCGACGTCCCCGGACATCTCGGCGATGCCCTGGGCGTTGTCGGAGACCGGGCCGAAGGTGTCCATGGACACGATCACGCCGACGGTGGTGAGCAGGCCGGTGCCGGCCAGCGCCACCGCGAACAGCGCCACGGTCACGTTGCCGAAGCCCAGCAGGAACGCGCCGTACACCGCGCCGCCGATGAGCAGCGCCGAGTAGACCGCCGACTCCAGGCCGACGGAGATGCCGGACAGGATGACGGTGGCCGGGCCGGTGAGCGAGCTCTCGCCGATCTCCCTGACCGGGCGGCGGTTGGTCTCGGTGAAGTACCCCGTGAGCACCTGGATCGCGCTGGCCAGCACCAGGCCGACCAGGACGGCGCCGATGGCGATCAGCCGCGGGTCGGAGCTCAGGCCGGCGATGGCCGGGCTGACCCCGGAGAGCTCCGAGAAGGAGCTCGGCAGGTAGGCGAAGGCCGCCACGGCCACCAGGACGGCCGAGATCGCCGCCGAGATGAAGAAGCCGCGGTTGATGGCCGCCATGCCGTTGCGGTCGCCCGCCCGGGGCGCGGTGGTGAAGATGCCGATGATCGCGGTGAGCACACCGATCATCGGCACGATGAGCGGGAAGACCAGACCCTCGGTACCGAAGGCCGCCCTGCCCAGGATGAGGCTGGCGACCAGCATGACCGCGTACGACTCGAACAGGTCGGCCGCCATGCCGGCGCAGTCGCCGACGTTGTCGCCCACGTTGTCGGCGATGGTGGCGGCGTTGCGCGGGTCATCCTCGGGGATGCCCTGCTCCACCTTGCCGACCAGGTCGGCGCCGACGTCGGCGGCCTTGGTGAAGATGCCGCCGCCGACTCGCATGAACATCGCCAGGAGCGCCGCGCCGAATCCGAAGCCCTCAAGAACGCTCGGAGCGTCGCCCTTGTAGACGAACACGACGATCGCCGCGCCCAGCAGGCCGAGCCCGACGGTGAACATGCCGGCCACGCCTCCGGTACGGAAGGCGATGCGCATCGCGCGCTTCTCGCCCTCCTCACGGGCGGCGGCCGCCACGCGCACATTGCCCCGCACGGCCAGCCACATGCCCATGAAACCGGTCAGCGCGGAGAATGCCGCTCCGACCACGAAGAAGACCGAGCGGCCGATGGCCACGCCGGTCGACTCCGAAGGGAGAAGGAGCAGCAGGAAAGGAATGAGCACGACGAACAGCGCGAGCGTTCTGAACTGCCGCGTGAGATAGGCGGCGGCGCCCTGCTGAACCGCACGCGCGATGTTCTGCATGCGCTCGGTACCTTGGCCGGCGTTAAGGACCTCACGTACGAGTCCACCGGCGACGGCGAGCGCGAGCAACGCCACTGCGGCCACCACGATCACGATGGTGAGATGGGAGCCGCTAAGGGATACCGCTGCGGTGTCGTCAGCGGCTAGATAGAGCCTAGACATCCGTCCTCCTCGGCCAGACGGGTAGGTCCGTGCCCAGACCGCGCAGCGAGTCAGTCGGGGGGGCGGCGCGCATCCGAGCTGGAATGGCAGTGCCGCTTCCGGTAACGTCCGCAGACCTTCCCGCAGGGCGACGTCGATCTGCGGGGACAAAACCTTGGCCGGTGCCGGGAGTCTACGCAGGCACCGGCCAGATATGAAGCCTCTTGGCCCGGCCAATTAGGGACCAGTCCAGTAAGCTGCGCGGCTTTGCCCAGCAACAACGCGGTTTTCCCTGTGTCAGATCGAACGGGGACCGGATTACGGACAGGCGTTCATTGCCCAATTATTATGTCCGCAAAACCTTCACTGACGTGCGGGAACGCCGTGGCGGTCTCACGGGCGCGCCGGAAGGACCGATCCGGCCGCGACACGGACCGCATCCAGGCGGCCACGGACCGTACCCGCGCCGCCGACCCTCAGCGTGGCCGGGCACGCCTCGTGGCCAGGAAGCCGGTGTTGTCCCCTCGGAGTCGGCCTGCGGGGCCGGCGACAGCGCCCTCACGGCCTCGCAGGCCGCCTATGGTCCCTGCCGAACGCCACCGCTCCGCCCCTTCACCGCAGCGTGTGTAAGGCCGCCCGCGCATCAGCGTGCCGGGAGCCTCGCCCTCGCCTGCTCGGCCTAGGCGACCTGCGCCCGCGCGATGGCCGCGGCCTGCTTGGCCTCGGTGTGCGCGCGGCGGGCCATCTCGGCCTCGGCCCGGGAGGCGTCACGCTCAGCGGCGGCGACCGTAGCCGGATGGAGCCGTGCCGGTCGGATCGGCCTTGCGGTGCCGCGGCGAGGGCCAAGGGCGCGGGCGGAGAAGCCGGAGCGGACGGCGGTCGCGTCCACGAAGGTGGTGGAGGAGTTTCCGCTGATGGTCAGCGTGGCGCCGTGAAACGGGACGGCCATCGCGTGGTCCCGCGAGTTGCCAGACCAAGATCGAAGGAGAAAGGCGATGGCCGTGGATGACCGGGTGGAGCCCGGTGACCGGCGCAGCAGGGCGATCCGGATCCGTTGCGATCCATGGTGAACGCCATGGCCGAGACGTTGATGCCGGCCAAGGCCGACGGCCTGTGCGGCGCCGGCCACGGCACCCGCGGCAGCGAGCGGACCGACCGGCGTAACGGCTACCGGACCCGCGAGTTGGACACCCATGATCGACGCACTCGCCGAGGAGAGGTGCTGATCACGCGGATCATGACGCGCTTGCGTGTGGCCTTCTCCGGCGACCTCACGTCCTCGTGGGACATCGTGACGCCGCCGAGCAAGCGGGCGGAGGGAAGGCCGGCAACGCTGGGAAAGGGCGGCCGGCGGGCCGCCTGAGGCGAGAACCTCAGGTGGCCGCTTTGCTACGCAGGAGTGGACTCGATCGCCGTATCAGACGGCCCTGATTCCGCTGGCGGCCGCCGGCCAGCTCATCCTGATGCGCAACCCCTTGGCACTCGGATACACCTCGACGTCGTCGGCCAGGGCCGCGATGACGGCGATGCCGAACCCGGACATCAGCGTGTCGGCGGGAAGCAGGCTGGCCAGCTCTGTGCCGTTGACGGCGACCGGCAGCTCGTCCTCGTCCTTGTAAGCCTGTTCGAGATCGTCGCTCGGTGCCGAGTCGGTCACAGTGACCTCGAAGCGCCCTGAGTCGTCGCACAGCTCGATGCGGATCGGCTCGCCCGGGCAGTGGACGCGGTGCGCCTCCACTGCCCGGGAACAGGCCTCGCCCACAGCGAGCCGCACCTCGTCCAGCAGGGCCTCCGCGACCCCGGTGCGGCGCGCGATGGCCGTGGCGACCAGCCGCGCGGTGCGCACATGAGCCGGAAGTGCACTGAACGTCAGCTCGACGGTGGCCATGACTACTTGTCTCGGCCGTGAGCTTCCTTGGCCTCTTCGACCGAGGCGTAAATCCCGAAGACCTTGGTCAGACCGGTGATCCGGAAGATCTTCAGGATGCGCTCCTGCGTGCAGACGAGCTCCAGGGAGCCGTCGTGCGCCCGAACGCGCTTGAGCCCGCCGACCAGGACACCGAGTCCGGTGGAGTCCAGGAAGTCCACCTTCTCCATGTTGACGAGGAGGTGGAAGTTGCCCTTGTTGACCAGGTCGATCAGCAGCTCACGCAGCCTCGGCGCGGTATAGACGTCGATCTCACCCTCGACTTCCACGATGGTGAGTCGGTCTTCGGTGTGGTGGTCCAACTTCAGATCCACAGATCCTCCAGCGCCTTGCCTGCTGAGTCCACGACGAGGGGTCTGACATGCTGGGACCCCAAGTCCCAGCGCGCAATACCCTGACGCGCGGCATTCAACCACGCCCCGCCTTCGTGTCTATACGAAATCACGACTCCGGGCGACTCTCCCCCAAGATGCCAAACTGGAAACCAGTGACACCGACTACATCCTCATCACGGCGAGCCGGCCCGATCCTCGCTCGCCTTCTCGCCACGCCTTCGCGCCGCGAGCGCGTCACCCATATAGAGTACGTTCCCGCACGTCAGGCAGGCCAGGCCCACTGGCCCCCCTGGGTCGGCGAGCTTCTCACGAGCCGGCTGCGCAACCTTGGTGTCGAAGGGCTCTGGGAGCACCAGGCAACTGCCGCTGAGCTGGCACATCGTGGCCAAAACGTGATCATCGCGACAGGGACCGCCTCGGGCAAATCTTTGGCCTACCTGGTGCCGGCCGTGACCGACATCCTCGCCGGCGGCTCCGTGCTCTATCTCACCCCGACGAAGGCCCTCGCCGCCGATCAACTGCGGTCGGTGCGGGAGCTGAAGCTGGCACAGGTGCGCGCCGCGACCTACGACGGCGACACCCCGCCCGAGGAACGCCAGTGGGTGCGCCGGCACGCCAACTACGTGCTGACCAACCCGGACATGCTCCATCGGTCCATGCTTCCGCACCACGCGGCCTGGTCGTCGTTCTGGCGGCGGCTGCGGATGGTGATCGTGGACGAGTGCCACGGCTATCGCGGAGTCTTCGGCTCGCACGTCGCCCAGATCCTGCGACGCCTTCGTCGGATATGCGGCAAGTACGGCTCTCATCCGGTGTTCATGCTGGTCTCCGCCACCGTCAGCGACCCCGCCGCCGCCGGGATGCGCCTGACGGGCCTTGAGATGGCCGAGGTGACCGCGGACGCGTCTCCCCGGGGTGCCACCACCTTCGCCCTGTGGGAGCCGCCCCTGACGGACCTGCGCGGCGAGGGGGACGCCCCGGTACGACGGACCTCGACGGCGGAGGCGGCCGATCTGCTGACCGATCTCGTCGTCGACGACGTCCGCACCCTGGCCTTCGTCCGGTCCCGCCGGGCCGCCGAGACCATCTCTCTGACCGCCAGGGGCCACCTGGAGGAGATCTCGCCCGAACTGCCGGCGAGAGTGGCCGCGTACCGCGCGGGCTACCTCGCCGAGGACAGGCGGGCCCTGGAGAAGGCCCTGCGATCGGGCGAGATCACCGGCCTCGCCACGACCAACGCCCTGGAACTCGGCATCGACGTGTCCGGCCTGGACGCCGTGCTCATCGCCGGGTGGCCCGGCACCCGCGCCTCGCTCTGGCAGCAGGCCGGGCGCGCGGGACGCGACGGTCAGGACGCGCTCGCCGTCCTGATCGCGCGGGACGACCCGCTGGACACCTACCTCGTCCACCACCCGCAGGCGCTGTTCGGCCGGCCGGTCGAGGCCATCGTGCTCGACCCCGACAACCCGTACGTCCTCGGCCCGCACCTGTGCGCCGCGGCGGCCGAGATCCCGCTGACCGAGGCCGATCTGCCGGTGTTCGGGCCAGAGGCGGCCGGCGTGCTGGACGACCTGGTCGAGCGCGGCATGCTGCGCCGCCGCCCGCAAGGCTGGTTCTGGACCCGTCGCGAGCGCGCCGCCGACCTGGCCGACATCAGAGGATCGGGCGGCCCTCCCATCGAGGTCGTCGAAGCGTCCACCGGACGGCTGCTCGGCACGGTGGACGAGCCGTCCGCGCACACCGCCGTGCACACCGGGGCCGTGCACATCCACCAGGGCGAGACCTACCTGGTGGACGAACTGGACCTCGACGCCGGCATCGCCCTGGTGTCAGCGGCCGAGGCGGATTACTCGACCTTCGCCAGGGACATCACCGACATCTCGGTCCTGGAGTCCCTGCGGTCCCATGCGTTCGGACCGGGCGAGCTGCACTTCGGCACGGTGGAGGTCACCCGGCAGGTGGTGTCCTTCCTCAAGCGCCGCGTCCAGACCGGCGAGGTGCTCGGCGAGGAGCCGCTCGATCTGCCTCCCCGCACGCTGCGCACGCGCGCCGTGTGGTGGACGCTACCCGAGTCCGTGGTGGCCCCCCTCCGTGCGCAGGGCCTCGACCTCGGCGGCGCCGCGCACGCCGCCGAACACGCCTCCATCGGCCTGCTCCCGCTGTTCGCCACCTGCGACCGCTGGGACATCGGCGGCGTCTCCACCGAACTGCACCCCGACACCGGTCTCCTCACGGTCTTCGTGTACGACGGCCACGAAGGCGGCGCCGGCTTCGCCGAGCGCGGCTACGCCCGCGCCCTGGACTGGCTCACCGCCACCAGGGAGGCCATCGCCGCCTGCGAGTGCGAACGCGGCTGCCCGTCATGCATTCAGTCCCCCAAGTGCGGCAACGGCAACGACCCGCTGGACAAGCAAGGAGCCATCCTCCTGCTCACCACCCTCCTCCCCTCCCCTTAACCCCACCGCCCCAGCACCGCCTCCCGTCTCCGCATCCCCTATCCGCCCACGAACGGCACGCCCGGGCCGATGACGACGGTCTCCGCTGCCCTGGTGCGAGCGTGTCTTCGCGGAGTGGCACTGCGGTGTGGCCCCGGGAGTTCTCTTAGGTGGGTCAGCGAGGGCCGGCGCGGGCGTCGGCGACGGCGGAGAGGTCGCCGGTCCACGGCAGCGTCAAGGCGACCTTGACCCGCACGAACACCACTCCGTCCCCCACTACGCATCGGCTGACCGACGCGCGGTTCGCCTTCGCCGCTTCCCGTGCTGACCGGCATGCGGTCTCAGGGGCCGCGATCGCCCGCGCCGCTCCTGCCAGAGCGCTCAGATCGGCAGCCGACTGGGCGCGGTGCCGGGCGATGCGACCCGCTCCCACGACGAGGAGCGCCGCGGCGATGAACCAGATGACCGCCATGACGCCGATCACCCAAACCGTGCCCGCGCCTCGATCAGGAACGCCGCCCGATCTTCTCCGCACCCGGCACCGCACCACGCCGCCCCCACACGAAACGACCATGACCGCCACCTCCCCCAGCCGCACCAAGCCGGCCAGCCGCCGGACCGGCCAAAGAGGACGGCGTCCGTCAATGACTCCCAATGACTCCGCACTCCCCGTCACCCGCAACTATCGCCGTCCTCCAGCAGTCCGCCCCCTCCCCCACACCCCGGACGCCCACCACTCAGGCCGACCCCCGCGCCCCCGACCACCGCCTCCCAATGCCCACCACTCAGACCGACCCCCGCACCCCGATCACCGCCCCCGATGCCCGCCACCCAGACCGACTCCCGCACCCCGATCACCGCCTCCCGATGCCCGCCACTCAGTCCGCCCGCGCCCCGGACGCCGCCACTCAGACCGACCCCCGCGCCCCTGATCACTGCCTCCCGATGCCCGCCACTCAGTCCGGCCCCGGCAGGCGATCGCTGGCCGATCTTGGAGGCTCCGGTGGCAGGACGTGCGCACCCTCGTGATGCGGAGTGCCCGCGAATTCTTCGTCCGGCCCGGGGAGACCGTCGGTGGCGCCCCACTCGGTGGCCGCGGTCGCTGACGCCTGTATCGAGATCGGTGGCATACCGATGGCCCAGCTCGGCCTGATCAGCACCGAGACCGCGACGCGGGTCAGCCTGACGTCCCGGGAGACCGAGACGGCCGCGCCCGCGGGGGCGGCGCGGCGGGCGGCCTGGTCGACCGCCTCCAGCGCCTCCCCGCGAGCGGCGGCCCTGGCCGCCAGCCACGCCGCGTCCACGCACTGCACCTGGGCCGCCACGGCCGCGACGGCCCACAACGCCGCCCCCAGCACCAACGCGAGCGCCGGCAGCGCCACGGCCGTCTCGGCCGTGACCGACCCCGACTCCGAGCACCGGCCATCACGCCGGTTCCACCGCCCCATCGGTCATCCACAACCTTCACGAGAACTCCGCCCTCGTCGGGCCTTCAGATCACCCGGCGAGCCGAAGGGCGCGGCTGATGAGGTCGGAGAGCATCTTCCGCACCTCGGGGCTGCTGACGATCTTGAAGAGCAGCGCCGCGAACGCGCAGGCGGCGATCGTGCCCACCGCGTACTCAGCGGTGGACATGCCCGCCTGCCATCTCAGGCGTGCCATCGCCGCGAGCCCGCGGGCGCGGGTCCGGAGATCGGCCCATGACCACCTCAGCACGCGGTCTCCGCCCGCTGCCGCCGCCCTCTTCCCTCGCCACACCGCCGTCGGCATGTGCCGCCGCACTCGACGGATCCACCTGCGCATCGGACTTCTCCTTGAGTCGTCACCGCGGCCGTATGGGAGTCCCATCGGCCCTGACCAGCGAGAACAGGATGGCCAATTCGCTGGGGCGACTTTCCGGCCGAGCGGTGTTCTGTGGATGGTTCACGCTCTCGGCCCACAACCTGTGGACAACGCACTCCCCCTGCAGGTTGAGCGACGCCTGGAGCACCGGCGCCTGGAGCACCGGCGCCGGGCTGTGCCCCAACATCGCCATCGCCGTCCCCGGCTCCCGGCTCCCGGCTCCCGGCTCCCGGCCACGATCAGGGGAAGACCTGGCCGGCCAGACCTGCGATGACCGGGACGATCCCCAGGAGCACGAAGGCCGGAAGGAAGCACAACCCCAAGGGCGCCACCACCCGCACCCCGACCCGGCGTGCCGCCCCGGCCGAAGCGGCCCGGGATCGTTGACGAGCGTCGTCGGCAAGCCTTGCGAGCACGTCCGCCACCGGCGCGCCACTGAGAGCGGCACGGATCATGCCCCGGGCCGTCATGGCGAGCGACGGGTCGTTCTCAAGAGCCGACCAGGCGTCCTCCGGCCGCGCGCCGAGCCGCAGCTGACCGTTCACCCAGGCCAGGCTCTCGCCGAGCGGACCTCCGATGGCCTCCGCCGCCGCGTGCACCGCCGCGCTCACGGGCAGGCCCGCCCGCAGGCAGGCCACCATGAGGTCCAGCGCGAACGGCAGGTCGGCGGTGATCCGCTCCCGCCTCCGGCCGGCTTCAGCGGGCTCCCTGCGGCGCTCCAGCACCAGCACGAGAAGCGCGGCGACGACGCCACAGGCGCCCCCCGGCACGCCTCCCACGACAACGACGCCGCCCAGTGCCACCGCGACCGGCAGGAGTGCCCGGCGCGCCCCGTACCGCAAGCCCGGCTCGGACGTCCTCGGCTCAGGCGCGGGGGAATCGGGGAACCGCCCACCGTTCCTCGCGTTCGTCACATCCGCGGCGGCCATCCGGCCGAGCCGGCGCCGCCGACGGGATCCGCTCGGCGACCCGCGCCAAACCGGGCCACCGGTCGTGACCAGTTCGCCTGGTCTCGCCGGGCGGCCTGTCGCGGCTCGCCCCGCAGAGTCGGCCCACAGGCCCCGCCTCGCCTTCGAGGGCGGTTCGGTCCTTGCCTTGATCGTGATCGCGCTGTCCGGAAACGGCCCTGCGGTGGCCGGGCCGGCACGGGCCGAACCCACGGGCAGGCGAGAGCGTTCCGGACCCGCCAGGAGGCCGAGCTGCTCTGCACCTTCACCCGGTCCGCCGACCGGGGCTCCGGGTGATGGACCGCCACCGTGGAGAGCATCTTCGCTCCGCGAACCGGACCGAAAGGTCGGGCCTCGTCCCCAGAGATCGTGCGGATCATCCCACTCACCCCGCAGATGGAACATGTCGATCTCGGCCAGTCGATCAGCGGGATCCCATGGAGTCAGCCACAGCCACGTGGCGAGCACCGCCAGCCCGGCGGCGAGCAGAATGCTCATCGGTTCTCCGATCGTCGCTCTGTCATGGGGGTGGTGCACGGGGTGGCCGTCACGGCCGAGACCCGGCGGCGGGCGGCTCAGGCCGGCACGTGCCGCTGTGCCTGGGCGACCAGGCGGTTCATCCACCACATTCCGGCAAGGGCGAGCAGCACGCCGGCGCCGAGGCACGCGTAACCGGCCGGGCCACCGAACAGGAACGCCAGAGGGCGCAGCCCCAGACCGGCCGCCAGGAGGATGCCGAGCAGCGGCAGGCCCGCCAGCAGCCGGGCCGTCGAACGTGGACCGGCCAACTGGGCCTCGACCTCGCCTCGGTGTGTTTCCGCCTCTCTCAGGGAGAGACCGACCCGTTCGACCAGTGCGGTGAGCCCGGCCCCCGTAGCGAGGCCGACGCGCCAGCACGCCGCCAGCCGCCGGAGTCCTTCACCGCCATGGGCGGGAGCGGCTCGCTCCAAGGCCGCGGGCACGTCACCGCCGTCACGTGCCGTGGCCACGACAGGACGTAACGCCGCGGCCTCGGGTGGGTCGAGGCAGCCGATCGCCCGCACCAGGGCGTCCCCGGGCGGGCGGCCGGCCGCAAGCTCGGCCACGACCGCCTGGCACAGTTCGATCGAGACTCTCCGCCAGACGGCGGCCTGCTTCGCCCTGCTCGGCCGGCGTGCCAGACGGGACAGGCAGTCGAGGAACGACCCACGGGCCTCCTGGCGAGAACGCATCAGCTCCAGGAGCCGGAGGGTGGCGGCGTCCGGGCTCGTCCACAGCAGCGCCGCGACAGCGGCCAGCCCGATGGCGACGATCAGCATCCGCTCTCCTTCAAACGTTCCGTTCCTTCGCCTCACCCGCCCTGAGCAGATGGTCCTGCCCTTCGCGAGCCGGCACACCGGCCGAGCGCCACCGGCCCGGCCCCACCCTGGCGCTCACCGGGTCGGGCAGCCGTTCGGAGTCGCTGTGGCGTCACGAGGTCGAGAACCCGGCGTGATCGGTGGACACCAGGCCCGGGCGGAACGGATCAGCCGAGGGCGCCAGGTGCTCTGGCCAGGAGGGTGGGGAGTGCCGGACCGGGCTGAGGGTCGCCCACGGGTGGGAAGGTCAGCGCGGGAAGCACACGGACGAACCCGGAGGCTTCTCTCTCCATCAGGCAGATCTCGGCCACTCTGCGCCGGCCGCCGCGCGGATCTCGCACCACGTGGATCACCGCGTCGAGCGCCGCGGCGATCTGGCTGTGCACCGCTTCCCGGGTCAGGCCGGCGGCACAGGCCAGTGCCTCCAGCCGAGCGGGGACGTCGGCGGGATTGTTCGCGTGCAGAGTGCCGCAACCGCCCTCGTGACCGGTGTTCAGGGCGGCCAGGAGGTCGACGACCTCCGCGCCGCGCACCTCCCCGACGACCAGGCGATCCGGTCGCATGCGCAGTGCCTGCCGTACGAGGTCGCGCAACCCGACTCCTCCGGCGCCCTCGAGGTTCGCCGGGCGGGTCTCCAGCCGGACGATGTGCGGATGGGCCGGGCGAAGCTCGCAGGAGTCCTCCACCAGGACCAGCCGCTCCCCCGGGTCGGCCAGGGACAGCAAGCTGCTGAGCAGTGTCGTTTTTCCGGTGCCCGTACCGCCCGTCACCAGGAAGGCCAGCCGCGAGACGACCATCGCCCGGAGCGCGACGGCGCCCGGACCCGGAACGAGCTCGGCCAAGGTGAAGGACCTACGCGGAGGAAGCCTGAGTGACAGGCAGGTGCCGTCGGAGGCCACCGGGGGGAGGATCGCGTGCAGGCGTACCCCGCCGGGCAGGCGCGCGTCGACCCAAGGACAGGCGTCGTCGAGGCGTCTGCCCGCCGCCGCGGCCAGTCTCTGGCCGAGCCGCCGCACCTCATCGTCTCCGGAGAACACGACCGAGGTGCGCCGCAGGCCGTCTCCCGTGTCGACCCAGACCTCCCGCGGACCGTTCACGAGCACGTCGGTGACATCGGGCTCGGCGAGCAGAGGTTCGAGCGGACCGGCGCCGATCAGGTCGGCGCGCAGGGCGCGAGCGACCGCGAGGACCTCCGCGTCCCCCAGCACGGCACGTTCGGCACGCAGCGCCGCGGCCACCTGGGCGGCCGATGGCTCCGCACCCGTCCGGGCCAGACGCACGCGCACGGCTTCCACCAGCTCTGGCGAGACCACCGCGCGGTTCATCGCCGGACTCGCACGACGCGCGGTGGACGACGACCCCCGCCTCGATCTCCGGTCGCCGGCCGCGGCATGCCGGGGAGGGGGGAGTCACTGCTGCCGTCGGGCCCGCCTCCCCCCTCCTGCGCAGTGCCGTTCCGTGAGGGCCGGCCGCCCCGGAGGGCGCGTCTGGAGCGGATGGCGACCTGCCGCGGGTCGCGCGGCCCCCGGCGGATCCGGGGATGGCGTGGGTCGCGAGCGCGTGGTGGCACGTCGGCGGCCCGGCGCGGTGCGGCAGCGCGCTGGTCGCCGGCGTCGGCCTCGCGGGCGTGCACCGCACCGTCGCAACCAGGAGCCTCCGCGGCAGGGCCACTGCTTCCTTCGGCGGTGTGCGCCGGCGGGGCGGAAGACGCCGGGCACGGTGGGGCGGGCCGCGGACTTGCCCCCACGGTGGGGACATTTCCTGCTTCGATGTCGCCGGCAGGAGGAACGTCAGGAGCGCGGGCGCCGGCCTCTGCTGCGCCGGGAGAGCCGGTGACGAGGCGGGAAGGCCGCGATGGCCGGGTCATCGGGACTCCAAGGTGGTGAGGAATTCGCCGCAGAAGCGGCCGAGAGGGGTGCGGTCGCCCAGGGGCGGGGCGTCACCGCGGTTGAGCACGTCCGCGAGACCACGCTGATCGGCAAGGACTCCGGCGCAGGGCAGGCCGAGTGAGCGGGTGATCACATCAGGCAGCAGAACGCCGTCGCGGACCACGACGCCGAGGGTGGAAGTGTGCCTGCTGAGCTCGATCAGCAGCTGTGACGCCGAGAGCACGCCGCGCACCTCGGCCGGCACCAGGAGCAGCGTCGAGGCCGCTCGGGAAAGGGCCTCGGCCGCGGCGGGACCGACGTGACGGGGAAGATCGACGACGATCAGATCGCACCCCCTGTGGGCCGCTTCGAGAACGGCCCGCATCGCCTCGGGGGGAATCGGCGGGGACTCGCCTCGGTGCCACGACAGCACCGTGAGCTCGCCCATCGTGGGCAGGGCACCCTGGAGGGCCGTGAAGCTGACCCGGCCCTCCCGGCCGACGATGTCGGGCCACCGCGCCCCGATCGCATGCTCCTGGCCGAGGATGACGTCTATGCCGCCGCCCAGCGGATCGGCGTCCACGAGGAGTGTGCGCAGGCCCCGGCGCGCCCCGGTGAGCGCCAGCGAGGCCGCGAGCACACTGGCGCCGGCACCCCCGCTGCCTCCGACGACACAGACCGTGGCGCCGGACCTGACGACCGGCTCGGCCGCTTCGGCGAACTCGTCCACCAGGCGGCGCTCGGCGTCGGGCAGCTCCAAGACGGCCTTCGCGCCGACGGCCACGCACTTGCGCCACACCGCGGGGTCGTCCGCCGCCTTGGTGACGAGCAGCACGCCCTGCCTTGACGGCGGCCCGGTGGCGGCCAGCGCGTCGGCCGCGTCGGCGCCCACGACCACGAGCGGGGCCCGTCGCCAGTAGGGCCGGGCGTGAGCGGCGGCGTGCGCGACATCGAGCTCGACGCCCGCGGCGGCGGCGACCCGGAGGAGCTCGTCCAGTAGGTCTCGGTCTTCGGTGATCACCAAGGGGCGGTGCATGTGGTGGCCTCCCTCTCGTCGGGAGGGCCACCTTCCACGATCCGCCGCCGGTCGCCCGAGACCGAACCCCATTCTGTGGATAACCGCGTTCCGGATGTCGCGGGTCGCGGGGCGCAACGCCAAGCGGCGCCCATCAGGCATCGGCGGAACCGGCGAAATCACTCTAAGTCGCTAAAGTCGCTCGACGGCGACGCAGAGTGACCTGTGATGAAAAAGGGCGACCCCCGCCGGGGGGGGAGAGCGGGGGTCGCCAACCGGTCCGGCTCCGGGGGGGTAGAGCCGGTCCCGTTTTAGAAGAAAGCTTTCATCGTCGAACCATGTTGCGGCAAGCGGCTGCAAAAATCTTACCCACGTACCAACGCCGCGTCATGTGGACACCAACGTATGGTGCCCGATGAACTCAAGTTCCGTCGAGGAGCAATCTCTGATTTCCGCGAGTTTTTTTCTCCCGTAGCGGATCGGCTACTCGAAGTATGCGGAAAACACCCCTTCAGCGCCGGTCGCTCTCGGTGAGCGAAGCGGCCTCCCATCCCCTGGCCGAGGGCCCGGACCTTCCGGCATCCCCGGCCGCGCGCCCTTCACCCGCATCGAAGGCAGGAAGTCGGTAAAGGTCTTGCTCCAAGGGCTTCCCATCAGGCGGGATCCGACGTAGAAAGGTTCCACGGACTGAGTGTTCGAGTGCGACCGCCAGGTACCCACGCGCGACCAGCCGCGGGAGGCGCGTCGAGACGGGCTTGACCCGCTCCGACGATTGAAGGTGCACGCTTGGTAGCCTGGCGTGGCGCACTGGCGACGGCGTCCCATGCCAGGGGCGCCGTTCGCTTCTGTCGGAACCGGCCACCTTGCGCAGCCCACCGAAACCACGGACATGTCCACCTGGAACATCCGCCGTGGCCACGAAGGTTGGGCCGGCTCTTCCACCAGCCGTCACTCGAAGGCACGTCCGTCCGCTGCAGATCAGGACGCCTGTCCGCGACGGCCTCCCCGCCGGGTCTCGGCCGATCTCACCGGCGCACCGCGTCAAGGCTCGCGCGGTACGCCTCGCAGCCGCTTCCCTGACCGGCCTCGGCGCACCCAGGCCGCGGTCCAGGCCCGTGGACCCATCCCGGGCTTAACAACCGTGAGAACGGGCGGGTCAGCCCCGTTGCAGGGCCTCGCAGACGGCCGTCGCCTCCCGGGCACCGAGCTCGACGGCCGCGGCACAGTGCCGGATCCATCCTCCGACGCCCTCGGAGGTGCCCTTCATGTATCCGCGCAGGTTCTCCGCGTAGGCGTCCCCGAGATCGTGATGGCCGACCTCGACCGCCACCAGGGACTTGGGATCAAGACCGAACTCGACAAGGGTGAGCCGCTCCGCGGCGCGCGCCACCAGGCCGTCGAAGGAACCGAAGGGCCGGACCGTGACCAGCTCGGCGTGCACGATCGCCCCCAGCACCAGCGCGGGCGCCTTGGTCGGCGAAGTGATCAATGACACCAGCGAAGTGAGACGCACGGCCGCCGCGTCGGCTTCCGGCGCCGGGCCCAGGCCGAGAACATCGGCGATCTCGGGCCGTACGCCATCGAGCCGCTCTTCCTGCGCCCGTCTCAACGCGCCGACGGCGCCCGCCGCGTGCTCCTCGGCCGTCGCATCGCCCTCGGCACTCCACGTCCCCGGTCCGCCGTCCTCGGGACCCGTGCGCGGGCGGCCGAGAAGGGCTTCGGGAACGAGCCCGGCGGCGGCCAGCGCATGCAGGCGGGCGAGCGCCTGCCGCGGCGCGGAACGCCAGATCGCACCGAGCCGCCCGATCTCCGCGGACGCCCGCAAAGCGCCGGCCGCGACCGGCGAGCCGTCCGCTCCGGAGCGCAGCGCCTCCAGCGGGACACCGGCGCCCTCCAAGGCCGCTGAGGCGCGGGCGCCCCGCAGGGCCGACTCCGCCGAGACCTCGGGGCCGCGTCGTCGCAGCACACGGTGCCCGTACAGCCGGTCGACGGCCGTCCGGGCGCTTCGGACGGCTTCAGGGACACCGGGTAGACCGGCGACGGCAGCCAGCGGGTCGCTCACGTCTCCCGACCCTACCGGCGAGTACGATCGTGTCTCGCCGTGGAGTGGGTAGATCGCGGGTCAAGACCTGTCCAAGACTCGGTGGGACATCGGCGCGGCATCTCGCGAAGTGGTCAATCGACGGTCATGGGGGGTGCCGGCCGGTGATTCGCCGTGCCGTTCGGCGCGCGGTTCGCACCGTTCAACGAGCCCGCGCCGAATGGGCCTTCAGTGCCTGCGGCTTTTATTGTTGGATATCATTTCCGCAACGAATGCGCAGCTTTTGTGACCGCATGTAAATCCGATTGTGAACAGCCGCCGCGCCGAGGGCCGATGGGCTTCGCCGGTCCATCCCCCCTTGTCCCGCCACCCCGGAGACTGGTGAAGTGGGACGCAGCCCAATCGAGCCAGGCCATGTGAAGGAGTACGTAGTGGCCCCGGAAACCCCTGGTCGCGACACCCAGGAGACTCTGTCGAACCTGCTGCACGAGAGCCGGCGCTTCGCACCGCCGGCCGACCTCGCCTCTGCCGCCAACGTGACGGCCGAGGCCTACGACGAGGCGGACGGCGACCGTCTCGGCTTCTGGGAGCGGGCGGCCGACCGGCTGAGTTGGGGGCGGCGCTGGGAGACGACCCTCGAGTGGAACCCGCCCTTCGCCAAGTGGTTCCTGGGGGGCACCCTCAACGTCGCGTACAACTGTGTCGACCGGCACGTCGAGGCGGGGCGCGGTGACAAGGTCGCCTACCACTGGGAGGGCGAGCCGGACGGCGACACGCGCACGCTGACCTACGCCGACCTGCAGCGCGAGGTGAGCAAGGCCGCCAACGCCCTCACCGAGCTGGGTGTCGGCAAGGGCGACCGGGTCGCGATCTACATGCCGATGATCCCCGAGCTGCCGATCGCCATGCTGGCCTGCGCGCGCATCGGAGCGATCCACTCGGTGGTGTTCGGCGGGTTCTCGGCCTCCGCGCTGAGCGGGCGCATCAAGGACGCCGACGCCAAGCTGGTGATCACGGCGGACGGCGGCTTCCGCCGCGGCGCGCCGAGCGCGCTCAAGCCGACCGTGGACGAGGCCGTCGCCGAGTGCCCCGGCATCCAGCACGTGCTGGTGGTCCGGCGGACCGGGCAGGACGTCCAGGTGACCGACAAGGACATCTGGTGGCACGACATCGTCGACCGGCAGAGCAGCGAGCACGAGCCGGCGCAGCACGACGCCGAGGACCCGCTGTACATCCTGTACACCAGCGGCACGACCGGCAAGCCGAAGGGCATCCTGCACACCACCGGCGGCTACCTGACCCAGGTCGCCTGGACCCATCACGCGGTCTTCGACCTCAAGCCCGAGTCGGACATCTACTGGTGCACGGCCGACATCGGCTGGGTCACCGGGCACTCCTACATCGTGTACGGCCCGCTGGCCAACGGCGCGACGAGCGTCATCTACGAGGGCACTCCCGACACTCCGCACCGTGGGCGGTTCTGGGAGATCGTCCAGAAGTACGGCGTGACCATCCTGTACACCGCGCCCACCGCGATCCGGACCTTCATGAAGTGGGGGGACGACATCCCGGCCAAGTACGACATGTCGTCCTTGCGGGTGCTGGGGTCCGTCGGTGAGCCGATCAACCCCGAGGCGTACGTCTGGTACCGCGAGCACATCGGCGGCGACCGCTGTCCCGTCGTGGACACCTGGTGGCAGACCGAGACGGGCGCCATCATGATCAGCCCGCTTCCGGGAGTGACGTCCGGCAAGCCGGGCGCCGCCATGCAGCCCATGCCGGGCATCGTGGCCGATGTCGTGGACGACCAGGCCAAGTCGGTCCCCAACGGCGGCGGCGGATTCCTCGTGGTCCGCGAGCCGTGGCCGTCCATGCTCCGGGGCATCTGGGGCGACGACAAGCGCTATGTCGACACCTACTGGTCGCGCTTCGACGGCATGTACTTCCCGGGGGACGGCGCCAAGCGCGACCAGGACGGGGATCTGTGGCTGCTCGGCCGGGTCGACGACGTCATGCTCGTCTCCGGCCACAACATCTCCACGACGGAGGTGGAGTCGGCGCTGGTGTCCCACCCGAAGGTCGCCGAGGCGGCGGTCGTGGGCGCCACCGACCCGATCACCGGCCAGGCCATCGTCGCGTTCGTGATCCTGCGCGGCAACACAGAGGAGAGCACGGACATCGCCAAGGAGCTGCGCGACCACGTCGCCAAGCAGCTCGGCCCGATCGCCAAGCCACGCCAGATCATGGTCGTCCCCGAGCTGCCCAAGACGCGGTCCGGCAAGATCATGCGCCGGCTGCTGCGTGACGTGGCGGAGAACCGCAGCATCGGCGACGTCACCACCCTGGCCGACAGCTCGGTGATGAAGCTGATCTCCGAGAAGCTGCCGTCCACGTCGAGCGAGGACTGAGGCGACCGGGCCCCGGCCCGTCTGCGACCGCGGGGGTGCGGGTCCGGCACCGGGCCCGCACCCCCGCGGTCGTGCGTCCATGGCGGGTACGCCCGCTCGTGGCGGGGGACTTGCGGCCATCACGGTGCGCATCTCCAGTCCGCCGGCCGCCACCCGCTGCCGGCCTTGCGGCCGGGGGGTCACTCGATGCGGCACCTGCCGCCATGCCTGCGGCCGGTGTCGCGTGTCGTCCACAGGACATCGCTCGCGAACCCCCGCGTACCACCGCCGACCACCACAGCAGGCCGCCGGGGCGGCGCACATCCGTCCACAGCCGCCATGGAGCGGCGCCACGCTCTGTCCGGCACCGATAGCTTCAGCAGCGTCCCCATCGACACCTGCCGCTTCACCAGATCGTGGAGATCTCGGAGGGTTCGCCGGGTTCGGCCCGGCGCACAGTCATGATCCCCCGCTGATCGGGAAGCCCCTGAGCAAGTTCGGTGACTCCTGGTTGTCGGTACGGTCCGGTCTCGCCAGACTGTCGAAGGAGTCGGCCCGGCGGGCATGGCCTCGTCTTGTCCCGGGAGCGGGGTCTCCGGCCCACGCCGGGCGAGGCGAGACGATGAAAACCAGGCAGGATGAATGTGACCGCCCCATCCGATAGGAGAGCAGACATGGCCGCTCCGCCCGAGGAGGAATCGCTCGGCGCCCTGGTCGCCCAGGCGAGCCACCACATATCGACCCTGGTCCGATCCGAGATCGAGCTGGCGAAGGCCGAGCTGAAGTTCGACGCCAAACGGGTGGGCACGGCGGCCGGGCTGTTCGGCGTGGCCGCCTTCATGCTCCATCTCTGCCTGATCCTGGCCTCGTTCGCGATCGCCTACGGCCTGGTCCAGCTCGGCATGATGCAGTGGCTGGCGTTCACGATCGTGACCGCCTTCTACTTCGTCGTGGCCCTGCTGCTCGCGTTCTTCGGCTACCGCCGGCTCAAAGGGCTCACCGGCATGAAGCGCACCGCGCGGAGTCTGAAGAACCTCAAGGACGTCGGCCGGCCCGACGGGGACGAGGCCGCCGCGCTCACCGCCCCTTCGCCGGCCCGCTCCGCCCCCGCGCCCTACCTGGGGCCCACCGCGGGACAGGTCGGCCACCACCGCGTCCCGCTGCCGGAGTCCGCCGACGGCTCGCCCACCGGGCCGGCGGGTGGCTCCGCCGGTGACGGCGGTCCCGGGCGCACCGGCCCGGGCGTGTGAGACCGGCGATGAGCACGCGTCCCGACGAGTCGCTGGCCCGCATCCCCGGGCCCTGGACCCATCGATCGGTCCACGCGGGGAACGGCATGTTCCATGTGGTGGAGGCCGGCGACGGGCCCCTGGTGCTGCTCCTGCACGGGTTCCCCCAGTTCTGGTGGACCTGGCGGCACCAGCTCGTGTCCCTGGCGGCGGCCGGCTACCGAGCCGTCGCGGTGGACCTGCGGGGCTACGGAGCGAGCGACAAACCGCCCCGTGGGTACGACCTGCCGTCACTGGCGGGGAGCATGGCGGGGCTGGTCCGCGCGCTCGGCGAGACGTGCGCGACCGTGGTCGGTCACGATTGGGGTGGCCTGGTGGCCTGGACCATGGGGGTGACCGATCCGAAGGTCGTCCACCGGCTGGTCACCGTCTCGGCCCCGCACCCGCTACGGCTGCGCCAGGGCATGCTGACCGACCCGTTCGGCCAGCTCAGGGCGAGCTTTCACCTGTTCGGCCACCAGCTCCCCTGGCGTCCCGAACGCCGGCTCACCAAGAACGCCGCCGCACAGGTCGGGCGGCTTCTCGAGTCGTGGTCCGGCCCGGGGCTGCTGGAGGAGGGGGCCGCGGACACCTACCGCGACGCCTTCCGCATCCCCACGGTCGCCCACTGCGCTCTGGAATACCACCGCTGGTTCATCCGCTCCCAGCTTCGGCCGGACGGCGCGCGGTACCGCAGGCTGATGCGCACGGAGATCGAGATGCCGACCCTGCAGATGCACGGCTCGCTCGACACCTGCATGCTCCCGCGCACGGCCCAGGGGTCGAGCAGGTACGTCGCCGCGCCCTACCGCTGGCGGCTCCTGGACGGCGTCGGGCACTTCCCGCACGAGGAACGCCCCGAGGAGTTCGACACGGAGCTGCTCGGCTGGCTGGCGGACCCGGAGCCGGACAGATGATGACGACGGCCGGAGAACCAGGTGGCCCGCACCCACGGCGGGAAGCCCGCGAGACGAGCGGTGGAGGGCCGGTGAGACGAGACAGGGACGCGGCGGGACGTCCGCGCAACGCGCGGCCACGTGACGCGCTGGGCCGCCCGCTTCCGAAGGGGACGCCGGGCGTCGAACGCGTCCCGGACGACTACGCCCCCGACGCCCACCAGGCCGTGGCCGACGCGTACGCCTTCCTGGCCGAGGAGCGCCCGTTCCACGCGCACGAGGTGCTGGAGGCGCGGTGGAAGACCGGGCCGGACGGCGAGCGCGAGCTGTGGCAGGGCCTGGCCCAGATCTGCGTCGGTCTCACCCACCTCCAGCGAGGCAACCTCCGCGGGGCCGGCGTGCTACTCGACCGGGGCGCCGACCAGGTCACCCGCTACGCCTCCGGCACGCGCACCGGCACCGGCACCGGCACGCACGGCGATGCCAGTACCAGCACAGAGACCGACGCCAGTACAGACACCGATATCAGTACCAGCGGGCATGCGGACGCCGACAGCGGCACCAGCGGCAGGCACACCGCTGCCCCCCTCGATCTGGCAGCGGTCGTGCAGGTGGCGCGGGACCTCGCCGACCATCCGGCGACCGAGCCGGCCACCGCGATCCGCCGCATCGCCGCCGCCTTCGGCACCGGAGCCGCCCAGCGGAACTGACCGCCCAGCGCACACCTGGGAGGCGACGCCATAGACCCCTGCCGGGCCCACGTCACGAGTCCCCCACCACGTGACCGCCCTGACCGCGCCTACGCCACCGATCCCGCCATGATCAACCCCGAGCGTCGCCTTACCCCTCCGGGTCACGCGGGTCGAGCAGGTGCGCATAGATCGCCGACACCATCACCGCCATCGGCGCGGCCGCCATCGCCTACCTGCTCGACGGCCCACTCGCGTCTCCGACTGTCCCAGCCCGTGCCTCGCCGCGGATCCAGGCTGCTGGTCGGCTCGGCGTGCGCCCTCCTGGCATCCGGCCCACGGCTCTCCCCGGAGACGGCGTGTTCGGGTCGTGGTCAGTCGCAGTCCTGGGTGTCGACGCGGGCGACCGCGGCGCTGCCGTCGTCGGCGTCCGGGCGCACCTCACTCGCGGTGAGGGCGTACCCGGTGTCGGGCTGGTCGGTGGCCGCGGCGAAGATCACGCCGTACACCTGGCCGGTCGGGGTGAGCAGCGGGCCGCCCGAGTTGCCCGGCTGCACGAGCCCACGGATCGCGTACACCTCGCGGGTGACCGTCTTGCGGGCGTAGATGTCGGACGCCTTGGCGTTCTGCTTGACCCGGATGCGGGCCGGCTTGATCGTGAAGCCCTTCCCCTTGGGGAATCCGGCGATGATGGCGTCGTCCTTGCCTTCGGCGGTGTAGTCGAACTTCAGCGGCGTCACGTCCAGATCAGGGACGTACAGCACCGCGATGTCGCGTTCGGGGTTGTAGAGGACGACCTGGGCGTCGTGCCCGGCGCGGTTCTCGTCGGTCACCCGGAGATCCTGGGTGACACCGGCGACCACGTGCGCGTTGGTCATGATGCGGTGCGGGGCGAAGACGAACCCCGTGCCCTCGATGCGCTTGCGGCAGGCGGGGGCCGTGCCCTGCACCTTGACGATGGCCCGGCGGGCCCGCTGGAGCTGCGGGCCGCGTACGACGCTGGCGTCCGGCGGTGGCACCTCGACGAACTGACCCCCGCCGATGGCGTTGAACACCTGCGGGAACTCAGAGTTGTCCACGAACTCCTTGAAGGAGAGCTGCCACTCCTTGGCCTTCTCCGGCATCGCCTGGTCGACGGTGCGCAGCAGCAACGAGCCGTTGGTCTGCTGGCTCAGCCAGGGGAACGGCGCGACGGACAGCAACGAGCCGATCAGCCAGGCGATGATCAGAACGGATAGGGCGCTGGTGAACGTGCCGCCGAGCGCGTCCACGGTGCGGGCCGGCTCCCAGGTGACATGGCTGCGGACCACCGCCCCGATCGTGGACGAGGCGAACTGGCCGATCACCGCACCGAGGAAAACGATCACAATGGCGAGCAGCGCCTGCTCGGTGGAGGCGCTGACGACCGCGTGAGCGATCGGCGGGGCGATCAGCACCCCGAGGACACCCCCGCCGACGAAGCCGAGGAAGCTGAAAGCCCCGATGATGAAACCCTGCCGGTAGCCGGAGACCGCAAAGGCAATCACGAGAACAATCAGGATGAAATCGAGGAGATCGCCGCTCACGTCTCAACGGTATCCAGCGCGGCCACGAGCCGTGCACTCGTTGGCTCGATATCGTTGCGCCATGGCATCGGTCGGGGGATCGAACGAAGGGCGTAAGGACGGGCGGTCGAGTACGGGCGCCACCGTCCCTGAGGGCAGGCCGCAGTCCTGGATACGCAACCTGCGCTGGGTGCGCGCGGACGCCGGCGTGGCCCCCGAGCTCGCCGAGACGAGTGTGCGCGACCTGATCACCATGGCGCTGATGGACGACGATCCCGACGGCCCCACCAGGTGGAAGGCCGTGGACGCGCTGCACGCGCGGGGCGATGTCGAGACCTTCACCGAGGCACGCCGCCTGTGCGCGAGCGATGCGCGCGCCGAGCGGGTGCTCGGCGTGGACATCCTGGGCGAGCTCGGCACCCCCGAGCGCCCCTTCGTCGACAAAACCCTGTCGATCCTCCGCTATCTGGCCGCCTCGGACGACGACGTGCGCGTGCTGCACGCGGTCCTGATCGCGTTCGGGCACCTGCGCGACCGGCGGGCCCTGCCGTCGGTGATCGAGTTGTCCACGCACCCCGACGCCACCGTGCGCTACGGGGCGGCGTACGCGCTGTCGCATGTGGTCGGGCGCCCGCCCGATCCGTCCGGCCTCGCGGCGCTGCGCAGGCTGGCCGACGATCCGGACGAGGACGTGGCCGACTGGGCCGCGCTGGGCCTGATCCTTCCCTGACCCGGACCTCACTCTGGGTCCGCCTCGCTGTGGGGCGTACCGCGTCGCCCTACCGCCATGGGAGGCCGAGGGGGCCACGCCCCCGGCAGCCGGTCGGCCCGCACCATGACTTCCACTCCCCGTTCGCCTCGCACTGCCTCGACCGGGGAGGCGAGACCGCGGATCGGCGACATCGGACCCCCTCCGCGCGGCCGCCACTACCGGAGGAAGATCCGGCGCACCGGGCGACATGTGGCATCCCGGACCTCAGGCTGCCGGCCTTTGCGGCTGCCGGTGGCGGTGATGCGCCGGGGTGACGTGGCCGATCCGGTCGCCGCCTCGGCCGGTGCGGTCTGCGGGGCGGTGGGGGCGACGGCAGAGGGCGGGGTCGCGGCGGCTGGTCGCGGTGGCGTGCGGGTTGTTGCCGCTCGGGGGCGCCGGGTACCGGGCTTCCCCCCGGTGCCTCTGGTGAGGGCCGGTCGTGTCGTCCGGCGCCGGCTCACCTGCGGGCGAGGCGGAGGACGTCGGGGGGAAGGTCCTCGACGCGGTCGCCGTCCCAGGGACGTTCGAAGCCGG
>NZ_BMNT01000026.1:0-2927 GCF_014646695.1 Sphaerisporangium melleum | reverse complement strand
TCGCGGCCAGGACGTCGTTGAGGATGCTCGCCGTGAATCCCCACACGAGCATGCCGCGCACCCTGAACGCGGGCCCGGCGTACCCACTGGGGTGGCGCAGTGTGAGGCGGTTGCGCGAGTCGACCAGTTCGGCGATCGGCACCCGGGCCACGGCGTCGACCTCGTCCGGCGAGGCGGCGTGGACGGCACAGGGGGTGTGCCACCAGCCCAGCACCGGTGTGACCCGGTTGTCGCTGCGCCAGACGTACAGCTCCGGGAGCGTGCCGACGACGTCCACGCCGCTCGGGTCGAGCCCGGTCTCCTCCTCCGCCTCGCGCAGCGCCGCGGCGACCGGCCCGCCGTCGTCCGGGTCCACTCCACCGCCGGGGAACGCGGGCTGGCCGGCGTGGTTGCGTCCCTTCGAGCTGCGCTGGATCAGCAGCACGTCAGGGCCCTCCTCCGACTCCCCGAACAACAGCAGGACGGCCGCGGCGCGTCCGCCGTTCGCCGGTGGCCGCAGCGCCAGGGGGACGGGACGGTGGGCGGCGGTCGCCGCGAGATCCTTCAGCCAGCCGGGAACGGGCGCAGTCATGCGAAACCTCCTTGGGGGAAGCAACATTCGCGGTTTCCGGCAGCTTCCCGCCCCCGTGGCCGGTCCGCGGTCTCTTCCGCGTGAACTCTTCCGCACGAAGCGGCCGCCTGAGCCACGGGCGATGATCCGGCCCGGTCGCGGTGACCGGGAGTTTCAGGAGAAGGGGCCGGTGCGGACGAGCTTGGCCGCCTGCTCGGGATCGGTCGGGCCCTGGCCGAACGACGGGCAGAGGCTCGCCAGCGGGCACACCCCGCAGGCCGGCTTGCGTGCGTGGCAGATGCGGCGGCCGTGCCAGATCAGATAGTGCGACATGTCGGTCCACTGGCTCTTGGGGACCAGTTCGCCGACCTCGTGTTCGATCTTGACCGGGTCGGTCTCGGTGGTCCATCCGAAGCGACGGGTGAGGCGCTGGAAGTGGGTGTCCACCGTGATTCCGGGCACGTCGAAGGCGTTCCCGAGGACGACGTTCGCCGTCTTGCGTCCCACCCCCGGCAGGGTGACCATCTCTTTCAGCGTCCTTGGCACCTCACCGCCGAACCCGTCCCGCAACGCGATCGACAGGCCGATGATCGACTTCGTCTTCGCCCGGAAGAACCCCGTCGACTTGATGACCTCCTCGACGTCCTCCGGGTCGGCCGCGGCCAGATCCTCAGGTGTTGGATATTTGGCGAACAGTGCCGGAGTGACCATGTTGACGCGCACGTCGGTCGTCTGAGCCGACAACACCGTGGCGACCAGCAGTTCGAACGGGTTGGTGAAGTTCAACTCGCAGTGCGCGTCGGGGTAGGTCTCGGCCAGGATGCGGACCATCCTGCGGGCCCGCCGCACCAGCCCCAGCCTGGTCTCGCCCTGGAACCGCTTCGCCCTCTGCCTCGGGGTCACCTGCGTCGCCATGGCGTCCAGCGTAAGACCTCGGCACACCCCGGTTACCGCGCTCCGGCACGTCGCTCCATGGGCGCGAAGGGGGGACGCGCTCCATCCTTCCGGGCAGGACCACAGCGCGACGCGGATGAGCCGAACATCGGCTCCAGAAACTTTTGATCAACCTATGAAAGTTTCTAATGACCGCTTGATCGCTTTTGTCCACCGCCGACCTCAGCCACAGACCCGACGAGGCTCCGTGCCGCCGGACTAGACCGGCATGCGACGGCGCCGAGAAACTCCAGGCAGACGCCCTGAACGCGACTCCAGCCGCCGTCGATCCGCCGGGCGCGAGCGAGCATGAACAGGACGCGGAAGCCCTCGATTCGCCCGCCCTGACTCACCGGCCTGACCGGTACTCCGAAATCTTTCGAGCATTCTTGCCGCCGTTCAGGCTGGTAAAACCCCTCTTAATCGGTTCAGTCGATCGAAATGTTTCTTCATCTCATTGACACCTTTCAGCTACAAATCCATAATTACCGGCAGGTCGGCCACCTATCGACACCCACCTTGGCGATCAGCGTTCCACTGGAGGAACCGACATGATCGACATCGCCGTCTCCCGCGACAGACCACGCGGGCGCCCGGCCGGTGTGCGCGAGGCGCTCATCGCCAGGGGCGCCGGCATCCCTGGCACGAACTGATCCGTACGCGGTCCTTCGGCCGCCGCCTCTCCGGCGGAGCGGCGGCACACGTGGCGTGACGACCTCCGGAACCGCCACACCCACCCGAACGGCCCGGCCTCCTACCCACCCGCGCGCGGTGGCCTTCGCCTCCCCACCGCCACCGGCTCGTACGAGGCCGCCTCACCCCCCACCCCACAAGGAGGAAGCGCGCAGATGAACCACGTCCCCATCCATCCGGTGCGCCGCCGGCGCGGCCCCGTCAGGCTGCTCATCGGCCGGGTCTGCACCATGGCGCTGGCACTGCTCGGGGCCACGACGCTGCTGCTGCCGGGCGTCGCCCACGCGGCCGTCACCACCAACCAGACCGGCACCAACAACGGCTACTTCTTCTCGTTCTGGACCGACAGCCAGGGCACCGTCTCGATGGAACTGGGCTCCGGCGGCAACTACAGCACCTCGTGGCGCAACACCGGCAACTTCGTCGCCGGTAAGGGCTGGAGGACCGGCGGACGCAACACGGTGAGCTACTCCGGCAGCTTCAACCCGTCCGGCAACGCCTATCTCACCCTCTACGGGTGGACCAGGAACCCGCTGGTGGAGTACTACATCGTGGACAGCTGGGGCAGCTGGCGGCCCACGGGCACGTACAAGGGCACCGTCACCAGCGACGGCGGCACGTACGACATCTACCAGACCACCCGGTACAACGCTCCGTCCATCGACGGCAACCAGACGTTCAACCAGTACTGGAGCGTCCGGCAGCAGAAGCGCGTCGGCGGCACCATCACGGCGGGCAACCACTTCGACGC
>NZ_BMNT01000025.1:19931-136185 GCF_014646695.1 Sphaerisporangium melleum | reverse complement strand
CAGCAGCCACCCCGCTGACCAGCCCGCCTCTTCCAAACCCAACGCCGGAAGGGGCATCAACTCACAAACCGACCTCTCAGAATCGGGGCGCCGGGCGGACGGCATGGTCGCCCTGCGGGTGTACGAGGACGGCGAGGTGGTGCGGGTCGAGGTGACCGACGAGGGCTCGGACGTACCCCTGCCACCGATTCCCGACCGGGTCGATCCGCTCAGCGAAAGCGGCTGCGGGCTCTGGCTCGTCCGCGAGCTGTCCTCCGCCTGGGGGACGACGCGAGAGGCGACCGGGCGGACGGTGTGGTTCCAGATCGCGCTCGGTTAGTGGCAGTCGAGTGCCGGGGCGGTGACGCACGATGAGGGAGAGCTAGGGAATCCGGTCCGGGACATGGTCCGTCTAGTGTGGCGGTTTCCGTCCTGCCCCTCCCCCGGGCCGTACGGTGGCGGGGTGAGCGATGTCGATCCTTCCTTCGTCGCCGGACTGGCTCGCGTGCGCACGGCGGCGGGGGCGCTGATCCGGGACGAGGTCGGGCGGATCATGGTGGTGCACACGACCTACAAGCCCGACTGGGACATCCCGGGAGGCATGGTCGAGGTGGACGAGTCGCCGCTGACGGCCTGCGTGCGCGAGGTCGAGGAGGAACTCGGCCTCACCCTGCCGATCGGCCCCCTGCTGTGCGTCGACTGGGTCCCGCCGCGCGCCCCCTGGGACAGTGCCTTGCTGTTCGTCTTCGACGGAGGCGTCCTGCCGTCCGCGCGGGCCGCCGACATCCGATTGTGCGAGCGGGAACTGGACCGCGCCGAGTTCGTGCGGCCGGACGCCCTCGACGGCCTGGTGAAGCCAGGCATGGCGCGGCGGCTCCGCGAAGCGCTGTCAGCCCTACCCGACCGCCGCACCGCTTACCTGGAGAACGGCCACCCACCCGCCTGACAGGGCTCGCAGAGCGACCGAAGCCGTTTCCCGGTCAGACTCCCCCGGCTCCGGCCTCCGAGAGAAACACCCGCCACTCATCCTTGGTGACCACGAGCACAGCCCCGTCCCCCCGCTTGCCGTCCCGCACCGCGACAATGCCAGAGAGGTTGGCTGCCACCTCTACGCACTGTCCTCCGTCAACGCTCGACCAGGAGGACTTACGCCACTTCGCACCACTCAGGTCCATTACGCCACCCCGTTCCCCTAGTTTCGGGCTAGTCACTCATGTCTTACGCTTCCCGGGCCGTTGTCTCCCGGATAAAGCTCCGCCATGCCGCAGCGGTGACGATGAGAGCAGGCCCGTCCCCTCTCTTACTGTCCCGCACTGCGACGACACCAGGCAGGTTGACCGCCACCTCGACACAGTTGCCGCCTTCCGAACCCGAGTGGGTCGACTTGCGCCATTCCGCCGTGGACAGATCCGCGTTCAGCTTCTGGGATACCATCGATCTCGCGCATCCTTGATCATCTTGATTGAGACGCCAGTGGGATAGGCCTCGGCTCGTATCTTGTCATAAGCGCCCCAAACGTGAGCCACTAGCTCATGATCGACGCTTACCTCTCCTCTGCCCGCGGACTCGACCGACACGATGGTGGTCCCATCAGGCATCTGCGCGAGCATGAACCCCGATGACAGGCCGGCAGTACAGCAAGCCTCTCCAGGTACGAGTTGGATGCTTACGTTGTGCCGTCCGGACACTTCGAGCAGGTAGTCCAACTGCTCCCGCATGACCTCCTCAGTGCCGATCGGGCGGCGCAGCACCCATTCGTCGATCAGCACCCAGATCGCAGGCGGTCGTGCGCGCTCCAAGACGGCCCTCCTTTGCAGTCGCGCCCGAACTTGCGCCTCGACACTCTCCGGAACGGCGTTCACCGCTCCGGAGAAGATGCGCCGCGCGTACGCCTCGGTCTGCCATAGTCCCGGGACGAGGAGCGGGTCCCAGCTCCGCAGAACATCTGCCTCCGGCTCGATCTCCTCTACCCAACGCAGATACCAACCCGGCCCGCTCGAGCGTGCGGTCATTCGCTCACGTAGACCAACAAAGTGCTTGCTATCGGTCAATCCGAAGAGCTGATCCAAGATTTCAGCCTGATCGGCCTGCGGTGTCCGCTTTCCCATCTCCAGACGAGATATGTGAGTTTGTGTCACTTCAAGCCTCGTCGCTATCGCATTCTGCGACAAGCCTGCCGCCTCGCGCAGACGCCGCAGCTCAGCACCGAATTTCCGCTTGGAGGAATTCACCTCGCAGACCGCCTCGTCCCTCACGCTTCCTCCCGCGCTGCGATTCCAGCCTTCCGACAGGGTCAATATATGCCAGCCTCAGTCCCGGCAGCCCAGGTTTCAGACATGATTTGACCTTGCAGGGACTCGCGTACGGCATCCCAATCGCCTGCAATACCGGCAGTCTGATGGTGCTCGCACGAACCACCTGGGGCATGCATGACCCGCATAGTCCTTTAAGCGGACAGCGGCACGCATAGCAATATCGTGAGTTCCTTCACTTCGGGCGGATCGGAGCCCATATGAGCGACAACACCCGTTCACGCAGTCACGGTGGACGGAACGGGAAGGCGACCGACGGCATCACACGTACTCCTCACCGCGAAACGCAGTACATCCATTTGGTGCGGTTGGCGTGGGACCTGCATCGCCGCGGGCTGGGAGCGGCGGTGGAGCTGGCAAGCGGACTGGAGCCGGTTCTGCTGGTTCACCGGCCGAACGACGCGCTGCGGGTGATGGCGCTGGCACGGGAGGGCACGTGGTTCTTCACCTGGGGACGGGGACGCGACCATCGGGTACGTGCCCTGGCGAACGACGCCGCCGAGCGGATCTGGGAGGTCGCGCGATGAGGGCACAGGCCGCGAGCCTCCTCGGCGCCGTGGACCTGCTCGGCACGGACGCCTCGGTCCCGCTCGCCCGGGCGTACGTGCGCGGGCTACTGCTGGCGGCCGGGCGGCAGGAACCCGGGGACGCCGAACTGCTGGTGGGTGAGCTGGTCGCGAACGCGATCAGGTACTCGGAGTCGGGACGCAGACCGGGCGGCATGGTGGGCCTGCGCGTGTACGACGACGGGGCGGCGGTGCGCGTCGAGGTGATCGACGAGGGGTCGCCGGAGCCACTCCCGCGGATCCCCGCACAGGTCGACCCGTTCAGCGAGAGCGGTCGCTGCCTGTGGCTGGTCCGGGAGCTGTCCTCGGCCTGGGGATCGACGCAGGACGAGAGAAGCCGGACCGTCTGGTTCGAGATGGAGCCGGTGGGTTCTGGGCTGGACGAAAGCGAGACGGCCCGCCACCTGGATGGCGGGCCGTCCTTGGGAGGAGGTCAGACGCGGAAGGGGCCGGTGACGCAGTAGGTGATGCCGCCGGAGGAGGAGCCGCTGGTGCCGCGCTGGGAGGAGAAGTACAGGCGGTCGCCCGCGGGGTTGAAGGCGGGGCCGGTGATCTCCGAGGAGCTCTGGCCGGTGACGCGCAGGAACGGGGAGATCTTGTCGTCCGGGGTGATCAGGCAGATCTCCATGTTGCCGCCGTCCTCGGCGACGTACAGGTCTCCGTACCTGGAGCCGGTGATGTTGTCCACCCCGGTCAGCGGGGCGGAGCCCGAGGTGACCAGGTTGTCGTCGTAGGCCAGCTCGTAGGTGCTGCCGGCCAGGTTGACCTGCCACACCCGGTTGTCGCCCTTGGTGGTGAACCACACGGTGTCGCTCGCGTAGTAGCAGCCCTCGCCGCCGTTGAACACCTTGGCGCCGGAGACCTGGCTGCGGGTGTAGGTCGGCGACCCGTCGGGGTCGGGGACGTTCGCCCAGGTGAACGAGCCGGAGGTGGCGGTGCCGGCGACCATCACCTGAAGCGTCCCGGCGGACAGGTCGCCCCAGGTGGCGGGGATGAACCGGTAGAAACGGCCGTCGGTCTCGTCCTCGGTGAGGTAGATGACCTTGCGCACCGGGTCGGCGGCGGCGGCCTCGTGCTTGAACTGGCCCATGGCCGGGCGGCGCACGGCGGTGCCGCCGAAGGGGTAGGTCTCGTAGACGTACCCGCGGCTGACCTCCTCGCAGGACAGCCAGGTGTTCCACGGCGTCGCGCCGCCCGCGCAGTTCTGCCGGGTGCCGGACAGGATCGAGTAGGCCGAGGTGACGGCCCCCGCCGAGGTGAAGCGGATGGCCGAGGCCCCGCCGCCCGGGTTGATCTCGGAGTTGGAGACGTAGATCCAGCCGGTGCCGTCCGCGAAGCAGGCGCCGCCGTCAGGGGCGCTGTGCCAGGTGTGGGAGGTGCCGGCGACCTTCTGGCCGGAACGGGCGACGACCTGGCTGGTGAACCCGGCCGGGAGCTGGATTCCGTTGGCGTCGGCGGAGCCGAGGGGGCCGTAGGGGCCGGTCGCGTTCTGGGCGGGCGCGGCCAGGGCGGCGCCCTGCCACAGGCTTCCGGTGAACGCGATGGTGCTCGCCCCGAGCACCGAGGCACGCAGGAATGTACGGCGTTGCATCGACGGACCTCCCTAACAAGGGGTCTTCATGATCAGTTGCCGCGGCCCCCCAAACGTAGGCGCGTAATCGGACCACCCGCTGAACGGCAGATGAGGCGATGCCGAACGCCCGCCCTCGCCCATCCCCGAATGCCGCATGCCACCGAGCCGCAGTACCGCCCGCGGTGGCCTCGCACGCCGCGGCGCACCCGCCGAAGCGGCGAGCCGGCCGACGTCCCGGTGTGCGGACACAAGGCGGGCGAGATCTTCGGCCGAGAGCCTTCGGACGTGGTGGGCGCCGCTGCGAGCGAAAGCGGGTTGCCCGGGCGGTGAGGGCGTTGACAGGATTCCGGGCATGCCTACCTTCGCCGCCGATGACGGGACCCTGCTCGCCTACCACACGTTCGGGGAGGGGAAGCCGCTGATCTGCCTGCCGGGCGGGCCGATGCGCGCCTCGGCCTATCTCGGCGACCTCGGCGGGCTGTCCGCCCACCGGCGGCTGATCGTGCTCGATCTGCGGGGCACCGGCGGGTCCGCGGCGCCGGCGGACGACACCTCCTACCGTTGCGACCGGCAGGTCGACGACGTCGAGGCGCTGCGCCGGCACCTCGGCCTCGACCAGATCGACCTGCTCGGGCACTCGGCCGGCGCGGCTCTGGCGGTGTTCTACGCGACGCGGCACCCCGGGCTGGTCGGCAGGCTGGCGCTGATCACGCCGAGCACCATGGCGGTGGGCATCCCGGTCACCCAGCCGATGCGTCACGAGGTCGCCCGGCTGCGCAGCGCGGAGCCGTGGTTCCCCGGGGCGTACGCCGCGCTGGAGGCGATCTCGGCGGGCACGGGCGGCGCCGCGGAGTTCACGGCCATCCGGCCGTTCACCTACGGCCGGTGGGACGCGGCGGCCCAGGCGCATTCGGCCGCCGGGGACGGGCAGCGGAACCCGGATGCCGGGGCGATCTACGCCTCCGAGGGCGCCTACCCGCCCGAGGCGGTGCGCGAGGCGCTCGCGACGTTCGGCGCGCCGGCCCTGCTGGTGGCCGGGGATCTGGACGTGTCCACCCCCGAACCGGCCATCGCCGAGCACGCCAAGCTGTTCCCGGACGCCACGTACGTCGTGCTGCCCGGGACCGGCCACTACCCGTGGCTCGACGACCCCGGCCGGTTCGTCGCCACCGTCGCCGCGTTCCTGGACTAGGACGTCAGAGGCGGCACCGGTGTCCACCGGCCCGGCCGGGTTCGGCCCGGCCGGGCCGCGCGGAGGTCAGCCGGCCAGGCAGGCGGGGCCGAGGAGTTGTTTGAGGTCGCCCATCAGGGCCGGGGAGGGGGCGACGCGCAGCCGGTCGTCCAGCCGCATGACCGTGGTCTTGCTGCCGTTGTGCAGTTGCAGGTGGACCTCGGTGGTGCCGCGGTGCGTGGTCAGCACCTCCTTGAGCCGGCCGATCACCGGAGGTGTGCAGCGGGTCAGCGGCATGCTGACGACCAGCGGGCCGCCGGCCTCCTGCGACAGGTCGGGCGCGGTGACCTCCATGGCGACGATCTTGGCGACGTCCTCGCGCTTGTCCAGCCGGCCCTTGACGAAGACGATGGCGTCCTCGGCGAGCACGGTGGCGCAGAGCTGGTAGGCCGACGGGAAGATCATCACCTCGATGGCGCCTTCGAGGTCCTCCAGGGTGGTGAGCACCCAGGTGTCGCCCTTCTTGGTGACCTTGCGCTGCAGGCCGGTGAGGATGCCTCCCACGGTGACGACCTGCCCGTCGGGGCGGTCCTCGGACTGCAGAGAGGCCACCGAGCAGTCGGCGCCGGCCGACAGGATGTGCTCGACGCCGAACAGCGGGTGGTCGGAGACGTACAGGCCGAGCATCTCGCGCTCGAAGACCAGCAGCGTGGACTTGTCCCACTCCCCCGGCGGGATCTGCACGTCGAAGGTCTGGTCCTCGGCGCCCTCGATCGCGCCGAACAGGGAGTCCTGGCCGATGGCCTCGTTCTTCTTGATGTCGATGATGGCGTCGACGGCCTGCTCGTGCACCATGACCAGGCCCTTGCGCTGGTGGCCCAGCGAGTCGAACGCGCCGGCCTTGATCAGCGACTCGATGACCCGCTTGTTGCAGACCAGTGCGGGCACCTTGCGCAGGAAGTCCTTGAAGTCGGCGAAGCGGGTCTTCTCCTTGCGCGCGCCGATGATGCCGTCGACGACGTTGCCGCCGACGTTGCGGATGGCCGACAGGCCGAAGCGGACGTCGGTACCGCGCGGGGTGAAGTCGAAGTCGGAGTCGTTGACGTCCGGCGGCAGCACCTTGATGCCCATGCGGCGGCACTCGTTGAGGTAGAGCGCCGACTTGTCCTTGTCGTCCTTGACCGAGGTGAGCAGCGCGGCCATGTACTCGGCCGGGTAGTTGGCCTTGAGGTAGGCCGTCCAGTACGAGACCAGGCCGTAGGCGGCGCTGTGCGCCTTGTTGAAGGCGTAGTCGGAGAAGGGGACCAGGATGTCCCACAGGGTCTTGATGGCCGCGGCGGAGTAGCCGTTGTCCTTCATGCCCTGCTCGAAGGAGGCGAACTGCTTGTCCAGCTCGGCCTTCTTCTTCTTGCCCATCGCGCGGCGCAGCAGGTCGGCCTTGCCGAGTGAGAACCCGGCGACCTTCTGCGCGATGGCCATGACCTGCTCCTGGTAGACGATCAGGCCGTAGGTCGTGCCGAGGATCTCGGCGAGCGACTCGCGGAACTCCTCGTGGATCGGGGTGATCTCCTGCTGGCCGTTCTTGCGCAGCGCGTAGTTGGTGTGGGAGTTGGCGCCCATCGGGCCCGGGCGGTACAGGGCGCCGACCGCGGAGATGTCCTCGAAGTTGTCGGGCTTCATCAGCCGCAGCAGCGAGCGCATGCCGCCGCCGTCGAGCTGGAACACCCCGAGGGTGTCGCCCCGCCCGAGAAGCTCGTAGGTCTTGGGGTCGTCCAGCGGCAGCTTCAGCAGGTCGATCATGTTGCCGGTGTTGGCCTCGATCATCTTCAGGCAGTCGTCGATGATCGTGAGGTTGCGCAGGCCAAGGAAGTCCATCTTCAGCAGGCCGAGCGTCTCGCAGGTCGGGTAGTCGAACTGCGTGATGATCGCGCCGTCGGAGTCGCGGCGCATGATCGGGATGTAGTCGGTGAGCACCTCGCGGGACATGATGACGCCCGCGGCGTGCACGCCGGTCTGCCGGATCAGGCCCTCCAGGCCGCGGCCGAGGTCCATCGCCGCCTTGACGTCGACGTCCTCCTCGTACAGCTTGCGCAGCTCACCGGCCTCGTTGTAGCGCGGATGATCTTTGTCGAAGATGCCCGACAGCGGGATGTCCTTGCCCATGACGGCGGGCGGGAAGGCCTTGGAGACCTTGTCGCCGAGGGCGTAGGGATAGCCGAGGACGCGGGCGGCGTCCTTGATGGCCGCTTTCGCCTTGATGGTGCCGAAGGTGGCGATCATCGCGACCTTGTCGGCGCCGTACTTCTCGGTGACGTACCGGATGACGTCGGCCCGCCGACGTTCGTCGAAGTCGATGTCGACGTCGGGCATGGAGACACGGTCGGGATTGAGGAACCGTTCGAAGATCAGGCCGTGCGGCAGCGGGTCGAGGTCGGTGATGCCGAGCGCGTACGCCGCCAGCGACCCCGCCGCCGACCCTCGGCCCGGGCCGACGCGGATGCCGTTGTTCTTGGCCCACATGATGAAGTCGGCGACCACGAGGAAGTAGGACGGGAACCCCATCTGCAGGATGACGTTCATCTCGAACTCGATCTGGCGCTGGTGCTCCTCGTCCACCCCCTCGGGGAAGCGGCGGCGCATGCCGGCCTCGATCTCCTTGCGGAACCAGCCCTCCTCGGTCTCCCCCTCGGGCACCGGGAAGGTCGGCATGAGGTTCTTGAAGGTGAACATGCCGGACGGGTCGACCTTCTCGGCGACCAGCAGGGTGTTGCGGCAGCCCTCGGCCCACAGCTCGGAGGAGTCGACGGCGCGCATCTCGTCGGCGGTCTTGATGTAGTAGCCGCTGCCGTCGAAGCGGAAGCGGTCGGGGTCGGACAGCTGCTTGCCGGTCTGGATGCACAGCAGCGCGTCGTGGGAGGTGGAGTCGGACTCGTAGGTGTAGTGCGAGTCGTTGGTCACCAGCGGCGGGATGCCCAGCTCACCGGAGATCTTGGTGAGGCCCTCGCGGACGCGGCGCTCGATGTCGAGCCCGTGGTCCATGATCTCCAGGTAGTAGTTGTCCTTGCCGAAGATCTCCTGGGACCTCGCCGCAGCCGCCAGCGCCTCGTCGTACTGCCCGAGCCGCAGGCGGGTCTGCACCTCGCCGGACGGGCAGCCGGTGGTGGCCATCAGCCCTTCGGCGTGCTCGGCGAGCAGCTCGGCGTCCATGCGGGCCCACTTGCGCACGAACCCCTCGGTGTAGGCGCGCGAGGAGAGCTTCATCAGGTTGCCGAGGCCGGTGGCGTTGCGCGCCCAGATCGTCATGTGCGTGTAGTAGCCGCCCGCGGACACGTCGTCCCGCTTCTGGTGCGGCTCGCCCCACAGCACGGGCTTCTTCTGGTGCCGCGAGGCGGGCGCGACGTACGCCTCGATGCCGATGATCGGCTTGATCTCGGCCGCGGTCGCCTGCCTGTAGAAGTCGTAGGCGCCGTGCATGTTGCCGTGGTCGGTGATCGCGATGGCGGGCATCCCGAGATCGCCGACCTGTTTGAACATCTGCTTCAACCGCGCCGCTCCGTCGAGCATGGAGTACTCGGTGTGAACGTGCAGATGGACGAACGAGTCAGCCATGCGGGCCGTCCCTCTCCCCTCGATCCGGTGCGGCGCAGAAGAGCCTACGCCGTCCCGGCGGCCTCTCGGGGCACAGGCGGCCCGCTGGTCTCAATCGTGATCCGGCGCGGGGGCGGCGAGCGCCTCCATGGCGGTACGCGAGCGGTGTCCACCCTGGTGGGAAGCCTTTTCGGCGCCGTGCGACGCGGGCTTGCCCCCATTGTCGCGCGTGTCGCGGCGTGTCTCCTCCGCGAGGTGCAGACCGGCCTCGATCACGGCGTTCATGATCGGCGCGAGGCGGTGCTCGCCGAGCAGCGGGGCGCGGCGGGCCATCGCGGCGACCAGGCGGCGTTCGCGTTCCATGTCGCGCCCGGCGAAACCGCCGACCGGCTTGAGCCGCTGGACGGTGCCGGCCAGGCGGGCCCGCCGCTCCAGCAGCACGGCGAGCGCCGCGTCCACCCGGTCGATGGCCTGCCGGGCGTCGTCGACCGACCCGGGGGCCTCCTCCCGGATCAGCGCGCCGACCAGCGTCACCGCCTCGCGGGCCGCCGTGAGATCGTCCGGCCCGGCCTCGGGCGCGAGCCAGAGCCCGTCCGCTCCGGCGGCCACGGTGGCGGCGGCGAGGTGGGGATCGTCACCGGGTGCGACCAGGACCGGCAGCCCCGACCTCGTACGGGCCGCGCGGGCGAGCCCCAGATCGGGCCCGGCCACTCCGGAGGGTCCGGAGGACGCGCGGAGCGCGCCGTCCTCGCACAGCACCACACCGGGGGCACCCGCCGCGGCGAAGGCGCCGGCGGCGCGCAGCCAGTCCTCCAGCGCGGCCGCGCCCCTGGCGAGGACGACCGGCAGGGCGAGCGCGCCCGCCACGGTGACCAGCGCGGGGTCGCCGGCCCAGGCGGGGCCGAGCACCAGCGCGTCGGCGTGCGCGGCGAGGGCGGGCAGGTCGTCCGGCGTGGCGGGCTCGGCGAGCAGCGGCCCGTCCCACCAGGCCCTGACCCGGGTCAGCTCGGCCGCGGCCCGGCCCGCGGGCGGGCGCAGCCACACTCCGTCCGCGTGCTTTCCGTCCGGCTCCCTCGCGGGGCCGTCCTGCCCGGCGACCGCACCGGAGGCCGGCCTCGACGCGGAACGCTCCGGGGCGGCCGAGGGTGTCGCAGCGGCGGACGCGCCGCGGAGCACCACGGCGGGCCCCGTGCCCACCGGCAGGCTCCCGATCGCGACGGGGCGCGTACCCTGCTGTCCGGTCGATGACATCTCGGCTCCCTCGCTGGGCGCCGGCCGCGTCACCGCGAGCCGGCGGGGGTGGCAATGACGAAGGGCGAAGACTCGTGGTCTCCGCCCCTGCCGGCTCCGGAAGGTCGCTAGATCGTGTCGGCGACCGGCCCTCCCGGAACCGGCCGGATGACCACGAAATAGCAAGTCATGCGGTTGACGATACCAGAATGCTCCACGTACTGGACATCGCGTCTCACATGCCGGACGGATCATGCGCCGCCGCGTTTGCACGTGCGCATCGCTATGGGACGATTCAGTGGCCTGGAAGGGGGTAGCGGCGGGTGATGTCGGAAGCACGGCCGGACGGACGGCGGCAGGGACGCCGCGTGGCCGACCGCTACCAGCTACTGGAGCCGATCGGCCGTGGCGGCATGGGCATCGTGTGGCGGGCGCACGACGAGCTGCTCGACCGGGCGGTCGCCGTCAAGGAGGTCCGCTATCCCGGTGACCCCCAGGACGACGAGGTCGCCGAGCTCAACCAGCGCACGCTCAGAGAGGCGCGGGCCGCGGGCCGGCTGGCCCACCCGAACGTCGTCGTGGTGCACGACGTCATCGAGGAGAACGGCCGCCCGTGGATCGTCATGCAGCTGGTCGACTCGCGATCCCTCGGCCAGGTGCTGCGCGACGACGGCCCGCTGCCGATGCGCATGGTGGCCGAGATCGGCCTGCAGGTGCTGGAGGCGCTGCGCAGCGCGCACGCCGCCGGGGTGCTGCACCGCGACGTCAAGCCCGAGAACGTCCTGCTCACCGATGACGGCCGGGTGGTGCTGACCGACTTCGGCATCGCCCGCATGGAGACCGACACGACGATGACCCGCACGGGGCTGGTGGGCACGCCCGCCTTCATCGCCCCCGAGCGGCTGCGCGGCTACCCGGCGCAGCGCGAGTCGGACCTGTGGTCCCTCGGCGCCACGCTGTACGCCGCCGTCGAGGGCCGGCCGCCGCACGACAAGGGCATGGCGATGGCCACGATGCACGCCGTGCTGAACGAGGAGCCCGAGCCGGCGCTGCGCGCGGGGCGCCTCGGCGCCGTGCTGTCGGGCCTGCTGGAGAAGGACCCGGACAAGCGGCTGGGCGCCGACCAGGCCGAGCGGATGCTGCGCAGCATCGCGCAGGACCGCTCCAGCGTGCCGACGGCCGCGCAGCACACGATGCCGGCGACGCCGCTGCCCGCGCCGCCCACCAGCCCGCCGCGCAAGCAGCCCAAGCCGCCCCGGCGCCCGGCGCAGGAGGAGGCCGCCGAGGCCGCCGCCCCCGCCGTTCCCGAGACCGGCGTGCGCGACCAGGGGGATGCGCTGCGGCAGGTGCGGTCGCTGCGACCGGCCCCCGGGGCCGGCCAGGCGCGGGCCGCAGCGGCCACCGAGCAGGACGACGACGCGCAGGCGAGCCCGGCGGACCCCGCGCCGGAGACGCCGCGCGCCGCGCGCCCGGCGACCGGCGCGGAGGAGCCGGAGCCGAGCGCTCCCGCGCATGAGAGCGAGGACGGCGACGCCCCGGCCGACGCGGGCCGCGCGGCGAGTTCTCCGGCCGGCGCCGGGAAGCCGGCCGGCGAGCGGCCCGAGCGGGGTGCCGGCGCCAAGCCGATCAAGGCACCCGTACAGCCTGTGCGGCCCGCCGCGCGCCCGATCAAGGCGCCGGTGCAGCCCGTCCGGCGCAGCGAACCGGCCGAGCGCACCGACCTCGCGGAGCTCGCGGAGCACGCGGAGCACGCCGGTGAGCGCCCCGCCGCGGCGCTCGCCGGTCAGGACGACCCGCAGCGTCCGACGCACGTTCCCCGGCAGCAGGCGGCGGCGGAGACCGAGGCCCGTACCCGGCCCGAGACCCGCAAACGTCCCTACGGCGGCGCGCCGTACGCCGCGCCGGCCGATCCGGTCGCGGCCTCCTACGAGGGCACCCCGGCCGGTGCCACCACCGTCGGCCCGGCCGTCGCCGGGGACGACGGCGCGGGGGCCTCCGGCGGCTGGTCCGGCTCGGGAACAGGCGGTGGCGAGCGGCCGCCCGCCCTGCGTGTGGCCTTGATCGCCGTGCCCGTGGTCGTCATCGTGGCCGCCGTCGCGCTGTGGCTGGGCACGCAGATGGCGTCCGACGGCTCCAAGGGCGGCGCCGCCTCCACCGGACAGGCCACCGCCCCCTCCAAGGGGTCGGACGCGCCGTCTTCTCCCGCGCCGTCCACCGGTGCGTCGGGTTCCACGGGCTCGGCGAGTCCTGCGGCGTCAGCGACCCCGTCCGCCTCGCCGGACGAGCCCAAGCCCTCTTCCAGCCCCAAGCCCGGCGACGACGCCGTCGGGCCGGGGGACGTCCCGAAGGGCTGGCACAAGTACAAGCACTCCAGCGGCTTCTCCATCGCACTGCCCAAGGGGTGGGACGTGGACGGCAGGGGCAACGGCGAGGTCCGCTTCCGCGGCGACGTGCACACCTACCTGGAGGTCCACCACACCTCCCAGCCGAAGTCCGACGCCCTGGAGACCTGGAAGCGCGACGCACCGGGCATGAGCGGCAACTTCCCCGGCTACAAGCTGATCGCCTACAGGGAGGTCAAGGGGTTCTGGAAGACCGCGGCCGACTGGGAGTTCACCTTCGGCGACAGCCGCTACCGTTCCCGCGTGATCGACCGCGGCTTCGTCACCGACAAGAACAACGGCTACGCGCTGCTCTTCAAGACCCAGGAGAAGGGCTGGAAGAAGAAGAAGGCCATGTTCGAGACGATGGCCGCGACCTTCGAACCCGCCAAGTAGGCGACGGGGCCGGGCCGCCCCTGGGCTCCCGGCCACCCGTCACCTCCTCCTGCCGGGAGCACGCGCCTCACCTCCGCGCCGCGGCGACCGTCCGGACGCCCCGCCGCTCCGGTGGGACGTCCGGTCTGGGCGGGCGGGCTCCCCGTGTCGTCCGGATATGGGACGATGCGGGGGCGAGAATGGAGGGGTGGGTGGGTCGAGGTGACCGCTGAGACGCAGCGCCGGGTCGCCGGCAGGTATCTCCTGCTCGAGCCGATCGGCCGCGGCGGCATGGGCGTGGTCTGGCGGGCCCACGACGAGCTCCTGGACCGCACGGTCGCGGTCAAAGAGGTCCTCTACCACGCGATGAGCGAGGAGGACCGCGTCGCCTTCAACCGGCGCACCATCCGCGAGGCCCGCGCCGCGGGGCGGCTGGATCATCCTTCGGTGGTCGTCGTGCACGACGTCATCGAGGAGGACGGCCGCCCGTGGATCGTCATGCAGCTCGTGCGGGCGCGCTCGCTGGGCGAGATGATCAGGTCGGCCGGGCCCTTCGAGGCGCGGCGGGTGGCCGAGATCGGCACGCAGGTGCTGGACGCCCTGCGCTCCGCGCACGCCGCCGGAGTGCTGCACCGCGACGTCAAGCCGGAGAACGTCCTGCTCACCGAGAGCGGCAGGGTGGTGCTGACCGATTTCGGCATCGCCACGATGCCCGAGGAGACGGCGCTGACCACGACCGGCAACCTGTCGGGCACTCCGGCCTTCATGCCGCCCGAGCGGCTCAAGGGCCGTCCCGCCGCTCCCGAGTCCGACCTGTGGTCACTCGGCGCGACGCTGTACGCCGCCGTGGAGGGCCGGCCGCCGTTCGACCGGGGTGCCCCGGTGCCCACCATGGCGGCCGTCCTCAACGACCGGCCCGAGCCCATGCGGCGGGCCGGGCCGCTGGCCCCGGTGATCGACGGGCTGCTGCACAAGGAGCCCGAGCAGCGCATGCCGGCCGCCGAGGCCGCCGAGGCGCTGCGTCAGGTGGCCGCGGGCGGCTCGGCCCGAGGGCCGCGCGGCAGGGCCAGACGCGCCCCCGCGCCGGGGTCTCCCGTCCCGCCCATGACACTGGCCGGGCAGGCGCCCTGGACGACGCTCGACCACCATCCGGCGCCGGCCGCGGGCGGTGGCCGGCCTGGCCCGGCCCGCGCCGGCCTGCTCGTGGGCGTGCCGCTGCTCGTGGCCGTGCTCGGCGTGGGCGGCTGGCTCGGCTACCGGCAGGTCGCCGGTGGCGTGACCGTCTCGCGGGACGGTCACGCCGGGGCCACCGCGTCGGCGGTGGTGTCGAATCCGCCGTCTCCCTCCGCCACGCCCAGCCCGTCGGGCTCCTCCTCCGGCCTGCCGGCGGGCTGGAGCACCCACGTGGATCGCCTGGGCTTCACCATCGGCCTGCCGGAGCGTGCGACCGAGTTCAACCGCGAGCCGTCGAGGGTGAGCTTCCGGCTACCGGGTTCACGCGGCTACCTGCTGGTGGACACCACCGCCTGGACGGCGCGCGACCCGCTTCTCGCACTGCGGGACGTCGAGGTGCAGGCTGTGGCGAAACGGCGGCTGCCCGGCTACGAGCTGCTGAGCCTGCGCGCGGTGACCTACCGCGCGCGCCCGGCCGCCGACTGGGAGTTCACCTGGCAGACCAAGGACGGGCGCGTGCACGTGCTGGACCGCGCGTTCGCCACGGCGGACGGGCGGCACTTCGCCATCTACTGGCAGACGACGGACGACCGATGGAAAGAGGAATATCCACTTTTCGAGGCGTTCGCCAGGACTTTTCGGCCATCCAAACCATAGAGGCATGTGACCGATTTTTCGGGGTAGCCCGCTTCACATGCCGGATTCCTCCCAGGTCACAGACCGAGTCGTGGCAGGCAGATACCGTCTGCTGAACCCCATCGGCCGAGGTGGAATGGGCACCGTCTGGCGCGCCCATGACAAGGTCCTCGGCCGCGAGATCGCCGTCAAGGAGCTGATCGCGCCACCGGAGCTCACCGGCCCCGAACGGGAGATCTTCGCAGCAAGAACGTTCCGCGAGGCGCGCGCCGCCGGCAGGGTGAGCCACCCGGGCGTGGCCACGGTCTACGACGTGTTCGACGAGGGCGGCCATCCCTGGATCGTGATGCAGCTGGTGCCCTCCGACACGCTCGGCGCCGTCGTCCGCGACCACGGCCCGCTGGACCCCGTCCGCGCCGCCGAGATCGGTCTGCAGGTGCTCGCCGGGCTGCGCGCCGCCCACCAGGCCGGCGTGCTGCACCGCGACGTCAAGCCGGACAACGTGCTGCTGGCCAAGGACGGCGGCCGGGCGGTGCTCACCGACTTCGGCATCGCCACCCTCGAAGACGACTCCCCGGTGACCCGCACCGGCACGCTCATCGGCACCCCGGCGTTCATCGCCCCCGAACGCGCCGCCGGCGGGCAGGCCACCCGGGCCTCCGACCTGTGGTCGCTCGGCGTCACCCTGTACGTCGCGGTGGAGGGCCGCTCGCCGTTCCAGCGCGGAAACCCGCTGGCCACGCTCGGCGCCGTCATGCACGACCCGCCCGCGCCGATGCGCCTGGCCGGGCCGCTGGCGCCGGTGCTGGCCGGGCTGCTGCGCAAGGACCCGGCCGAACGGCTCACCGCGACCGAGGCCGAGCGCTACCTGCGCATGGTCGCCGCCGGCATCCAGCCGGAGCCGACCGCACCGGTCCCCGCCGGCGAGCCGGCCAGGGTGCCCGCACAGGCACCCTCCCCATCCCGGGAACGGATGGCCGGCCCGCCGATCACCGAACCGGACGCACAGCCGCCGCAGGTGCGCCCGGCGGGCGGGCGCGGCATCGCGCTGGCCGGTCTGACGTCGCTGATCCTGTCGGTCGGGCTGGTCGCCGGCGGGCTCGCCTGGGTCACCGCCCGGAACTCCGGGCCCGCGACCCCGGCCACCTCCCCCACCGTCCGGGTCACGGTGTCGGTCACCCCGACCGCCGAACCGGTCACCCGGCGCACTGGCCAGGAGGGCCGCCCGCCCAGCGAGCAGCCGTCCTGGCAGGGGTCGCAGAGCGGCGGCGAGCCCGGGCCCACCGGCGACCGTCCGACGCCGGACCGCAGCAAGGACGCGCGGGACGGCGGCAAGTCGCCCGAACCCCGGCCCTCGCCCAAGCCGACCAAGACCAGGACCGACCGCTCGGAGGACAACACCGTCCCGCCCTCCAGGGACGAGAACGACGACCCGGGCGGCGGCAAGAAGGACCAGGACGGCCAGGACGACCAGAACCGCGTCAGCAACAGCGACGATGCCACCAGCGACCAGGGCGAGACCGGCGGCGCGGGGATGGTCCTCGACGGCGGCCCCATGCCCGGCGCCTGACGCCTCGCCCCGGGCACCCCGCCCGGCGGAGGCGATGAGGCCCCGTACGGCACGATACGACCTGGACCGATCTAGGTGCAGGACACGGCCTGGACCGCACGCGGCACGACCAGGTCCGGGACGCCACCCGCAAGGCAGGTGGTACACGACCCGAACCGGAGCGCGGCCGGCGCCGGGACCCCCGGCCGAGACCACGAGGGATCGGGAGCCGGGCGCGGGGTGTGGTCAGGACTCGGCGCGGACGATCTCCAGCGCCCGGGCCAGATCGGCGGGGTAGTCGCTGGTGAAGGTCACCCACTCGCCGCTCGACGGATGCTCGAACGACAGCGAGACGGCGTGCAGCCACTGGCGGGTGAGGCCGAGCCGGGCCGCGAGCGTGGGGTCGGCGCCGTAGGCGAGGTCGCCCACGCAGGGGTGGCGGGTGGCCGACATGTGGACCCTGATCTGGTGGGTGCGGCCGGTCTCCAGCTTGATGTCCAGCAGGGACGCCGCCCGGAAGGCCTCGATCGTGTCGTAGTGGGTGATCGAGGGCTTGCCCCCGGCCACGACCGCGAACCTGCCGTCGCCGGCCGGATGCCGGTCGATGGGCGCGTCGATGGTGCCGCGCAGCGGGTCGGGGTGTCCCTGGACGAGCGCGTGGTAGCGCTTGTCGACCGTGCGCTCCTTGAAGGCCCGCTTGAGGCGGGAGTAGGCCGTCTCGCTCTTGGCCACGACCATGACGCCGGTGGTGTTGGCGTCCAGGCGGTGGACGATGCCCTGGCGCTCGGCGGCACCGCTGGTGGCCACCCGGTGCCCGGCGCCGAGCAGACCGCCGAGGACGGTCGGGCCGGTCCACCCCACGGTGGGGTGCGCCGCCACGCCGATCGGCTTGTCCACCACGACGATGTCGTCGTCCTCGTACCGGATGCCCATGCCGGGCACCGGCTCGGCCACCGGCACAGGCGCGGCGGGCGGCGGCGGGATCACGACCTCCAGCCACGCGCCCGCGTGCACACGGTCGGACTTGGCGGTGGCGGCGCCGTCCACCTGGACGTCGCCGGCGGCGATCAGCTCGGCGGCCCGGGTGCGGGAGAAACCGAACAACCGGGCCAGGGCGGCGTCCAGGCGCTCGCCCTCCAGGCCGTCCGGGACGAAGAGGCTGCGCTGTTCACCCATGGCTGCGGCCCTCCCGCTCGCGGCCGCCCACGGTGCCCGGCGCGGGCTCGTGGTCATCGGTCTCGCCCGGGGCGCGCTCTCCGTCGCCCGAATGCCGGACCGCCTGCGCGGCCTGGGACTCGTGCGCGGTCTCGGACGCCTGCGCGGGCCGGGATTCCTGAACGGCTCCGGACGCCTCGGCGGCCGGCTCCTCGCCGGCGCGCGTGCCGTCGATCTGGTAGCCCCGCCAGGCGAGGAGGACGGCGAGGATGCCGCCGCACACGATCGCCGAGTCGGCGACGTTGAAGACCGGGAACCTGGTGACCGGGAAGACCTCGATCCAGTCGACGACATGCCCCTGGAACGGCGCGGGAGCGCGGAAGAGACGGTCGGTGAGGTTGCCGAGCGCCCCGCCGAGCAGCAGCCCCAGAGTGACCGCCCACGGCAGGCTGCGGAGCTGCCGCGCCGTACGCAGGATCGCGATGACCACGCCGACCGCGATGACGGTGAAGACGATCGTCATGCCGGTGCCGATGCTGAACGCCGCGCCGGAGTTGCGGATCACCCGCAGCCGCAGCACGTCGCCGATCACGGTGACCGGCTCGCGGCCCTCCAGCGTGCTCACCACGATCGTCTTGCTCACGAGGTCGAGCGCGTAGACCACCGCCGCGAGGACCGCGAGTGCCACGATGCGCTTCGAGCGAGTGGTCTCGTGCCCCTCATGTGCCGCCAGGCCGGTCGAGGCGGTCGTCTCCGGCTCACCTGACGAGTGGCTCAGCGGCGTTCCTCCCGCTGCTTGCACGACACGCACAGCGTCGCCCTCGGGAACGCCTGCAGCCGCTCCTTGCCGATCGGCTTGTGGCACGATTCGCACTCTCCGTAGGTTCCTGCGTCGATGCGGGCGATCGCCCGCTCGTTCTGCGCGATGAGGTCGCGCGCATTCAGGGTAAGGGCGATCTCACGTTCCCGCTCATACGTCTTGGCCCCGGCGTCGGCCTGGTCGTCGCCCGCGCTGTCGCTGATGTCGCCGGAGGCGATCTGCGACTCCGCGCGCGCGACCTCGGCGGTAAGTTCCTCGGTCTCGCCGAGCAGCCGGCGGCGGACCTCGGAGAGCTCCTCCGCGGTCCAGCCGGCGGCACCGCTCGCCTGAGTGGCGGTCTTGTCCGCCCGCGTAACTCCGGCCATGAAGGTCTCCTCGCAGATCCACCTGATGAGCAGTGCGGGAAGCATAGGTCGGCCATATCCGAAGAACAAACGACGCGCCGACCGTTTACGCCATCCGTAACGCCGCAGCCCTTTCGGTCAATTCCTGCTCGTTACCGGTTATCTCCACGACCTTGTCCCTGCTTGTCGCGCCGGTTACGAGGCGGACGTCGGCGCGCCGCACACCGAACGCCTCGGCCACCGCGCGGAGCGCCGCCTCGGTGGCCCGGCCGTCCACCGCGCGCGCGTTCACCCGCACCACGATGGCGTCCTCGCCGTAGGCGCCGCCGACGGACTCACGGGACGCGCCCGGCCGTACCCTGATGCCCAGCCTCATCAATGTGTCGGTCCTCTCCCCGTCGTCGGCTATCGTGTCAGTTTGCAAGGCGTTGATGGGGACGAGTAGCTCCGATCCCCCTCGCAGGAGCGACCCGGGGGCGGTGCGAGCCCGGGGCGGGGGCCGAAGCGAAGATCACCCCGGAGCCGCCGGAGGAACGGCCGCGCCCCTCAAGGTCACGCGGTCCAGTAGAACCGGCAGCAAAGACAAGAGTGGGCCTCTTTTCCGGAGATCCTTCCTCCTTTTCCGGGAGGAGGGCTTCCGCGGAGGCCAAGGAGGGTGGTACCGCGGGGCCTCGGCCTCGTCCCTCCACGCCATGGAGGAACACTCGCGTGGAGGCTGCCCCTACGATGTCCGCACCCTATTTCCGCCCGCTCCCCGCCCAGGTGAGCCTGCCCGCCCTGGAGGCGGAGGTCCTCGACCGCTGGCGCGACGGCAAGGTCTTCGAGCGCTCGCTGGAGCAGAACGCCGGCGGGCCGTCCTGGGTGTTCTACGAGGGCCCGCCCACCGCTAACGGCATGCCCGGCGTGCACCACATCGAGGCCCGGGTCTTCAAGGACGTCTTCCCACGCTACAAGTCCATGCGCGGCTTCCACGTGCCGCGCAAGGCCGGCTGGGACTGCCACGGCCTGCCGGTCGAGGTCGCGGTCGAGCGTGAGCTCGGCCTGTCCGGCAAGCCGGAGATCGAGGCGTACGGCATCGCCGCGTTCAACGAGCGCTGCCGCGAGTCGGTCGAGCGCCACGTGGACGCGTTCGAGGAGATGACCGAGCGCATGGGCTACTGGGTCGACATGTCCCAGGCCTACCGCACCATGGACCCCTCCTACGTGGAGGCCGTCTGGTGGTCGCTCAAGGTGATCTGGGACAAGGACCTGCTGTTCCGCGACTTCCGGATCACTCCCTACTGCCCGCGCTGCGGCACCGGGCTGTCCGACCACGAGCTCGGCCAGCCCGGCGGGTACGAGACCATCACCAGCCCGTCGGTGTACGTGCGGATGCCGGTCACCTCCGGGCGGTTCGAGGGCGCCGACCTGCTCATCTGGACCACCACCCCCTGGACGCTGGTGTCCAACACCGCGGTCGCCGTGCACCCCGAGGTGACCTACGTCGTGGCGTCCAAGGAGGGTGAGCGGCCGGTGATCGTGGCCGAGCCGCTCCTTGCGAGCGCGCTCGGCGAGGGCTGGACCGCCGGCGAGCGCTTCCCCGGCGCCGAGCTGGAGTACACCCCGTACGCGCGGCCGTTCGAGCTGGTCGACATCCCCGGCGCGCACTACGTGGTGCTCGCCGACTACGTCACCGTCGAGGACGGCACCGGCCTGGTCCACCAGGCCCCGGCGTTCGGCGCCGACGACATGACCGTGTGCAAGCGCTACGGCCTGCCGATCGTCAACCCGATCGGCCCGGACGGGCGGTTCCTGGCGTCCGTGCCCATGGTGGGCGGGAAGTTCTTCAAGGACGCCGACGAGGAGCTGACCGAGGACCTCCGCGCCCGCGGCGTGCTGATGCGCGGCGGCCACTTCGACCACTCCTACCCGCACTGCTGGCGCTGCCACACATCGCTGCTGTACTACGCGCTGCCCTCCTGGTACATCCGCACCACCGCGATCAAGGACCGCCTGCTCGCCGAGAACGAGCGCACCGCCTGGTACCCGGCCACCATCAAGGAGGGCCGCTACGGCGAGTGGCTGCGCAACAACGTCGACTGGGCGCTGTCGCGGTCGCGCTACTGGGGCACCCCGCTGCCGCTGTGGGTGTGCACCAACGACGAGTCGCATGTGACCTGCGTCGGCTCGCTGAAGGAGCTCGGCGCGCACGCCGGGCGCGACCTGTCGGCGCTCGACCCGCACCGGCCGTTCGTCGACGACGTCACCTTCCCCTGCCCGACCTGCGGCAACGAGGCCCGCCGCGTGCCCGACGTCATCGACGCCTGGTACGACTCCGGCGCGATGCCGTTCGCCCAGTGGGGCGCCCCGCACGTCGGGAAGGAGACCTTCGAGGCGTCCTACCCCGCGCAGTTCATCTGCGAGGCGCTCGACCAGACCCGCGGCTGGTTCTACTCGCTGATGGCCGTCGGCACGCTGGTGTTCGACAGGTCCAGCTACGAGAACGTGCTGTGCCTGGGGCTGATCCTCGCCGAGGACGGCCGCAAGATGAGCAAGCACCTCGGCAACGTGCTGCAGCCGATCCCGCTGATGGAGCGGCACGGCGCCGACGCGCTGCGCTGGTTCATGGCCAACTCCGGCTCGCCCTGGGCGCCGCGGCGGGTGGGCCACGCCTCGCTGGAGGAGATCGTCCGCAAGGTCCTGCTGACCTACTGGAACACCACCTCCTTCTTCACGCTGTACGCGGGCGCCGAGTCCTGGTCGCCGGCCGCGCTCGCCGAGGCCCCGGCGCCGGCCGACCGGCCGCTGATCGACCGCTGGGCGCTGGCGGAGCTGAACCGCACCGTGGCCGAGGTCACCGACGCCATGGAGTCGTTCGACACCACCCGGGCGGGCCGGCGGCTGACCGACTTCCTCGACGACCTGTCCAACTGGTACGTCCGCAGGTCCCGCCGCCGCTTCTGGTCGGGCGACACCTCGGCGTTCGCGACCCTGTACGAGTGCCTGGAGACGCTGACCCGGCTGATGGCGCCGTTCGTCCCGTTCGTCACCGACTACGTCTGGGACGTGCTGCGCGCCCCGGACGCGCCGGCGTCGGTGCACCTGGCCACCTGGCCGCAGGTGCGCGAGGAGCTGCTGGACCCCGCGCTGTCGGAGCAGATGGCCCTGGTGCGCCGCCTGGTCGAGCTGGGCAGGTCGGCCCGCGCCGGAAGCGGGGTCAAGACCCGCCAGCCGCTCGGCCGCGCGCTCGTCGGCGCGCCCGGATGGGCGTCAATGCCCGCCTCGCTGCGCGATCTGATCGCCGACGAGCTGAACGTGCAGGCGCTGGAGGACCTGTCGTCGTTCTCCTCCGACCTGGTCTCCTTCACCGTCAAGCCGAACTTCCGCACCCTCGGCAAGCGGTTCGGCGGCGCCACCAAGGACGTCGCCGCCGCGATCACCGCGGCCGACCCGGCCGAGCTGGCTCACCTCATCCGCGACGGCCGGACCGCGACCGTCCAGGTGCACGGCGAGCCCGCCGAGCTCGGGCCGGACGATGTGATCATCAGCGAGCAGCCGCGGGCCGGCTGGGCGGTGGAGAGCGGTGCGGCCGGCACGGGCACCGGCGAGACCGTGGCGCTGGACCTGACGGTGACGCCCGAGCTCATGCGCGCCGGCCTGATCCGCGAGGTCGTCCGCCTGGTGCAGGACGCCCGCAAGTCCAGCGGCCTGTCCATCACCGACCGCATCGACCTGTGGTGGACGGCCTCCGGCGACCTCGCCGACGCGCTGCGCGCGGACGGCGGCAAGGTGGCCGAGGAGGTTCTGGCCACCTCCATGACCGAGGGCACTCCGGGGACCGACCTCCCCGCCCACCACGACCCCGACCTCGGCCTGACCTTCCACCTCACCCGCGCCACCGCCTGACCACGGGCCGGCACGGGCGCCCGAAATGGTCCGAAGGGCCCTGGGAATCATCCCGGGGCCCTTTACAACGTAGATTCCGTACACGGCCCGTGCGGAGCTCGAGAGGGTGTTCAGCGCCCCAAGAAGAAGTCGAACCCAAGAAGGCGGCCGCCGATCGTACAAGGGGGAACTCGGCGAACGCGCCCGAGCCGGCCTCCTCGCTCATGGCCGCCAGTACAGGAGCGGAAGCCGGGCATGAGGAAGTCTTCGGCGACGGCCTGCTCCCGCCTGAAGGCGCGTTGTTCTAACAGGGCGGAAGAGGAAAAGAGCGGAGACCCTGACGTACAAGCCTCCGCTCTTACTGTCGATCAGGCCATTTACTTCAGGCCGCCGGCCTTCAAGCCTCCGACGAACGAGCGCCATTCACTGACACCGAAGGCCACCGCGGCACCACCAGGGTCCTTGCTGTCTCGAACGGCGATCATGTTGCCTATCGCGGCCACCTCAACGCATGCACCGTTGGCTCCGCTTCGTCGACTCTTTCGCCAGATGGCGTGGGACAGGTCGGGGATCTCTGGCATCTTGCGGTTCCTCTCACTCGAGCTCCGCTTTGAGCACGGCTTCCACCAGGCCGCGGGTGGACTCCGGACTCACGGCGACGGCCCGGAGGTGCTCAAATACCAGGCTATACCGCCGAATGTCGCTCTCGTTCTCCAAGAACACGTCGGCCGTCATGCCCTCGATGTAGATAACGTCCTCATTCCCCTCACCGAACTGCATGAGGATGAAGCTTCCATGCATGCCCGCATGCGCTCCACCGCCGTAGGGCACCACCTGTAGCGTGATGTTCGGCTCTTCGGAGACCTCGCGAAGCCGTTGAAGCTGAGCGCGCATCACATCCCGTCCGCCCACGTGGCGGTGGAGTACCGCCTCGTCGAAGATGGCCCAGAGATGCAAGGGCCGCTCACCGGTGAGCAGAGACTGTCGTCTCCGCCGCGCTTCGACCCTCGCTTCCATCTCCTCAGGGGTCGCCATCGGCGGCATGCAGCGGATGACGGCCCGGGCGTAGTCCTCCGTCTGCAGAAGCCCCGGCACGAACAGCGATTCGTAGTTGAGCAGCCTTCGGGCTTCCTGCTCGAAACCGATGTACGCCGTGTACTGATCAGGGAGCGGCGGCTCAAAGGCATGCAGCCAGCCACGCTCAGCGGACTCCTTCAGTACCGCCAGAAGCTCGTCCCGGAGCGGACCTTCGACGCCATAGAGATCAAGAAGCGCCTTCAGAGTTCTCACCTGAGGACGTGAGCGGGCGGCCTCGATCCGATAGAGCGTCACACCGTTGATGCCAGTGGCCTCAGCGACCTCGTCCCTGGTCATGTTCGAGGCCGCCCGGAGTTTTCGCAGCTGGGAAGCCAGCCGCCGAAGCCGGACGGTAGGGGTGACAGCTCGATGTGACATACGTGACCCTCCCTGCGCTGTGGCTACGCATGCAGTCGTTGCGTTCTTCTTGACTACAACTGAAAGTAGTCGTTAGATTACCCACCGTTGCCAGGTGGCGCAGGCGAAGCCGAAGATCGAGCGCTTCGATTCCAGCGCCGCCGTCCTGTCCAAGATCTCTCCCTGATTGGGGCAGCACTGTTGAACACAACGAGCGTCCAGGCGATGGAGCCATCCCCCACCAGCCGCCTCGCGCTGGCGGCGCTTCCCGGCTCGGTACGCGCCGCTCGCCGGCACGTCCACGACCACCTGCGGTTGTGGGGGCTCCCCCACCTCATCGAGACCGCCGAGCTGGTGGTGTCCGAGCTGAGCACGAACGCCGTCAAGGCGACGGGCTTCCCCACCGACAGCCCGAGCTACGGCGAGTTGTCCAACGGCCTGAACGCCATCTGCGTCGGCCTCTACGTCGCCGGCGCCTGCGCCGTGATCGAGGTGTGGGACTCCAGCGACGAACCCCCACTGCGCGGAGACGCCGACCTCGACGATGAGGGAGGGCGTGGCCTTCTGCTGGTCGAGGCCCTCGCCACCCGGTGGGGATTCCGCCGAGTGGAGGGCGGAGGCAAGGTCGTCTGGGCGGAACTCAAGGTCGAGACGCAGTGATCGACGTGATGCCCGTGACCGGCCACGGGGCCATGCTGTGAGGTACGACGCCGAGTTCCATCAGGTCGCCGACACGCTCCAGCATGACAACCCCGGCTGGGTGATCATGTGGGCGACCTGGCGGCGGAAGTTCTGCGCATTCTCCCGCGAGCCCTTGACGGCCAGCCTGGTGGTGGAAGCGACGACCCAAGAGAAGTTGATCGCGCTCCTCCGCCAGGTCGAGGCCGAGTTGAGGAGAACTCTGTAACCCCTGCGATCCCGTTCTACAGGGACGGTCATGGGCTGGTTGCGCGAGACGACGGCACAGTGGATCCGCATTCTGACGGTGACGGGCGACCGATCGCTGTCGATGCACGAACAGTCACATCTGATCTCCGAAGTGAACGGCCCGATCCAGCTCAAGATCAGGCTGCGCCCCTACCGCCGGCGCTGGCAACGGGCCGTGGCCGGCGAGGTGCTCGACGCCACCGAGGTCTCCACACGCACCACGCTCAACCGATATCTCCTGGCCTCCACGCTCACCACGGGGCATCTGATCGGCCGTCTCCACGAGGCCACCGGTGAATCCCGCGAGCAGATCCTGCAGACAATGTCGATCACCCTCGACCGACTCATCGCCGAGGAGGACGACGACCCCGACGCCTGACGGGCATACCACCACACCACGCGGGTCACCCGGCCGCCCTCTTCTGACACGGCCCCGGGGCCTCCTGGTCCGCGCCGTACCAGTGCTCACGGTCTCGGAAGAGACTCTCGTATCTGGCGGCCTCCGCGCGCTCCCGCTGCACGGCCCGGGTCGTCCTCTTGATCAGGAGGGTCTCCATGGCGCTGACCGCGCCAGAGGACCGGCTCCTCCCGGCTCTCCCCGTCCTTGGTGTTCTTTATGACCTCGAACCGGCCGGCGATCCGCCGGTCAACGGGACGGTTACGCAGGTCTTAACCAGCATCCTCCCCTGGAGGGTGACCTCCTCCAGGCGCTCCGGTGCCAAGTGGGACGCCGATCGGCTGTGAGATGAGGTCCGGTCTACCTGATCGAGCACCTGGGCTCCAGTGACGGGACGCTCTCGCCGATTCCGGATACGGTCGCAATCCGGCCTTGCGAGCCCTTTTCCATCAGCGGGGTCCGTACTAAGTGATGGCGGTTCCGATTGATCTGCTTACATACGTCCCCATTCTCTTCGGACTGGGATCGAGTTCAAGCTCGCCACGGAGGGATGCCAGATCCAGCAGGGGACCTGACCTAGCTCAAGACGATCGCGGGCTGACGCGCGACACCGTATCTGCAGTACCTGATCAATACCCCAAGCCGACCAGCCACGACCGGGAAGTCTGCTCCATCATGCCCGCCCTCACCCAGTACAAGGATAACAAGGGCCGGCTTCCCCTATGGGACCAGGAGCTTCTCGGTGACGAGGGCAAACGGCTCGGCGTCGTTCGATGGGGACAGGGCATACCCAGCAACAGCCTGTGGTCACCCAGCTACCGCTGCGACTGGAAGCAACTCGGTTTCGGCAAGAACGAGGAGAAGAACACCGGTGGTTGCATATACATCAGAGCCGACCGGGTCTTCACTATGTCCAAGACCAGCGACAGCCCGTTCTGGGTACAGATCGTAGAGTAAACGGGGGAAGTTCGGGGTTGCCGAGACGCCACCGCAAGACGATCGGCTCGACCTGGCGCCGCCTCAACCCCGGTCGACAGGCGCTGCCGGTGCTGGTCCATGAACTAATCGCGGTGACATGCGGGGCCGCCGGCGCGGCCCCGCATTTCCATTCGATGTAAGGATGACAGAGAACAATGAAAGCAGAACAGGCGCTTCCTGTGGACGACCAGTGGGACCTGCTGGTCCAGTACGGGCACTGGCTGGAGCTTGGATTCCACGCCCTCTGGGTGGAAAGCGAAGATCAAGAAGAACTGGCACGGCTACTCAAGGTAGATCCGGGCTCGCGCCTAGAATGCGACCTGGAAACGTTGGGGAAAACCTACAAAGGCCCGCCGGCGAGGGGCATCTGGATGGGCCCGCACTCCCCCGGATGGACACACATCTTCGCTGTCGATCTGTATTCCTTCCACCCCGCGATCCGCAATCTGGGAAAGCGACGCGTCTTCGAAATCTACTTTGCAGGGGAAGTGGGTGAAGGGCTTGAGCCGCTGTACCTCAACTATGACGGAGAACAGCTCGGTGACGTCACCCCACCGGACGAGGAGGGCGGGGGAATGGAGCTCGACGACTACCTGCCCTATACGGCAGGGCTGGCACTCGGTACGGAAAGAAACTACAAGCGAGATATGCACCTCATGTTCTGCATGGTAGGCCGCATCACGGGGCGCTTCGCCGACCCGGACTGGTGGACGTCAACGCGAACCTTCTATCGCATCCCCGAGGGAGTGTGGAAGGACATGTGACATCTCCCAGGCGCGACAAAAGCGTCCACTGCAGGCGCCCTTCCTGCGTCGAGGAGGCGGAGAGGGCCGGGGGTCAGGGGGCGGTGAAGGCGAGGCAGGCGTTGTGGCCGCCGAAGCCGAAGGCGTTGACCAGCCCCGCCGCCCACCGGCCCTGCCGGGGACGGCCGGTGACCACGTCCAGTTTGATCCGCCCGTCCTGGTCGTCCAGGTTGCGGGTGGCCGGGACGACGCCGTCGCGGAGGGCGAGCACCGTGGCGATCGCGCCGAGCGCCCCGGCCGCCCCGCACAGGTGCCCGGTCATCGACTTGACCGCGGTGACCGCGGGGTGCGTCCCCACCGCCTCGGCGATCGACTCCGCCTCGGCCAGGTCGCCGAGCGGGGTGGAGGTCGCGTGGGCGTTCACATGCCCGATGTCCAGCGGGTCCAGGCCGGCCGCGGCCAGGGCGAGCCGGATCGCGCGCACCTGCCCGGCGGTGTCGGCGGCGGTGATGTGATGGGCGTCGGAGGTCATGCCCGCGCCGGCCAGCGTCGCGTGCACCCGCGCGCCACGCGCGGCGGCGAAGTCCGCGCGCTCCAGGACGACCAGCGCGGCGCCCTCGGCGAGGACGAACCCGTCCCGTGCGGCGTCGAAGGGCCGGGACGCCGCGGCGGGGGCGTCGTTCCGGGTGGACAGCGCCCTGGCCTGGGCGAATCCCGCGAAGGTCAGCGGATGCAGGCACGCTTCGGCGCCGCCCGCCACCACCACGTCGGCGCGGCCGAGCCGGATCAGGTCCAGCCCCATGGCGATCGCCTCGGCACCCGAGGCGCAGGCGCTCACCGGCGTGTGGGCGCCCGCCCGCGCGCCCAGCTCCATGCTGACCACGGCCGCCGGTCCGTTCGGCATCATCATCGGGACGGTGTACGGCGAGACCCTGCGGGCGCCGGACGCCTCCAGGAGGTCGTCCTGGCCGAGCGTGGTGAGAAGGCCACCGGTTCCGGTGCCGACGACCACGGCCAGCCGCTCGGGTGCCACGCCTGGCGCACCGGCGTCCGCCCAGGCCTCCCGGGCGGCCACGAGCGCGGCCTGCTGGCAGCGGTCCAGGCGCCGGGCCGTCACCCGCCCGAGCACCTCGGCGGGGTCGGACGCCATCCGCCCGGCGATGCGGACCGGCAGATCGCCGGCCCAATCCTCCTCGATCGGCCCGATGCCGGACCGCCCTGCCACCATGGCGTTCCACGTGCCCGGCACGTCGCCGCCGAGCGGCGTGGTCGCGCCGAGCCCCGTGACCGACGCTCCGATGCCCACGGTCCTGTCCTGCATGGCACGACCCCTTCCGTCGCCGCTGACCCAACGGGGACGCGGCGCCGTCCGGCGCGTCCCCGCCCAACGCTGCCAGCGGTCGCGACCGGCCACGGATGGGCGTGATCAACGAAAAGCGGTGCGGAGTTTTGTCCGTTCGCCGGGTGGTCAGATCAGGTCAGAGCGCGCTCCGGCGCCGGTACGGGGACGGGCGGGATGTGGCGCAGGCACTCCGTCCCGGAGACGCGTCCCTGCAGGATGAAGCGGGTCTGCAGCGAGATCACGCAGGCGGCCGCCCGCGGGTCCTGTTCGGCGACGTGACCGGCGCTCGGCACCTCCACCACCTTGGCGTGCCGGTAGGACCGGGCGGCCAGCAGCGCCTCCTCCGTCGGTGTCCCGGTGTCCAGTTCGCCGGAGACCACCAGCACGGGCACGTCCGGCGGCCGGCCGAGCCGGTGCCGCTCAGGGGCCCGCCGCGCCGGCCAGGCTATGCACAGGTCGCCGAGGTCGGTGATGCCGCCGATCCACGCACGCGGCCGGAACGGCCGGTAGTCGCGGGGGGCGAGCCGGGCGAGCCGCGCGGCGTACTGCCGGGCCCGCACGCGCAGCGGCGCGTCGCGGTCCCACAGCGCCGGATAGTCGTTGCACGCGACGGTGACGAACATCGGCATGCTGAAACCCGTGCGCCCGGCGGCGTACCCGCTGATCGGCCGCACCTGCGCCACCAGGTGCACCAGCGGGCCCATGTCCCGGTGGACGGCCGCGTGCAGGGCCGCGGGCAGCCTGCCCAGCAGTTCCACGTGGCCGGAGGCCAGTTTGTACACCGTGCCCGCGAGCGCCGTTTCGTCCAGCACGGCACCGTCGCCGTAGCGCAGCGGCCGGGCGTCCAGCCGGGCGGCGAGCACCGCCAGGTCGTCCAGCACCTCTTCCCCGTCACACGCCCCGCCCGACCGGTGGCAGAGCAGGCGCAAGGCCCGGCGCGCGGCGCGCGCGGCCGGACGGCCCAGCATGTCGAACTCTCGGGGGTAGGCGCCGGACAGGACCACCGAGCGGACGTGGCGCGGGTGCCGCCGGGCGTAGACGTTCATCAGGTAGGAGCCGTAGGACTGGCCGAGCAGGTCGAGCCGGCCGATGCCCAGGTGGGCCCGCACGTCGTCGATGTCGTCCGCGACGGCTTCGGTGGTGTAGAACCGGCGCCCGGCCCCGAGCTCCCTGCCGCAGGCGGCGGCCGCCGCGATCGCCCGGGCCCGCGAGGCGTGCAGGTCCGCCCACCCGGCCGTCCGGCAGGTCACCGGCCCGGACGCGCCGACGCCTCGCGGGTCGACCAGCAGCAGGTCGTGCGTGGCCAGCAGGTCGTGGTACTTGCGGGCGTAGTCCCGGTGACCGATGACCGGCAGCCCCGGCCCGCCGGGGTTCGGCAGCAGGGTCCCCTCGGCCGGCCGTGAGCGGTCCCGCCGGTACACCAGCCGGAACGCCACGCTCGTCGTTCCCGCCGACCGGTCGCCCCGGTCCAGCGGGACGCGCAGCCTCCCGCACACGGCGCCCGCCGGGCACCCCTCCGGCCCGGAGGCCACCGCCGTCCCGGCATCCGCGTCGCCGTCCGCATGCGCGGGCGCCAGGGACGGCGACCACGGCCCGGACAGGATCAGGGCCCCGGCGGCCAGCACGCTCAGGACGGCTCTCACTTCGCGCATGTGCCGATCTTCCGTCGCCGGCGGCCACTCCCCCGGCGCGACGCCCGGCACCGTACGGCAACAACGGAGAATCAACGGCCGCCCGTTACGTCCGCGGCCCCCGTGTGGACCCGTCCTCACTCGCCGTCAAGATTGCCTGTCCCGAGGAGGTGAAACGGGCCTCGGCAAGATCCGCCGGGTCCTAAGGTATGAACCATCGTCATATTTCTGGACGCGGAAGCCCGCCGGCATGGGCACATCGGCTCAAACATGCCCACCGGCCCCCGCACGACCATCGACGGAGGAACCGTGGCGGACCTGGAAGCGTCCATCCCCCAGGGCATCGACACCACCAGGCCGAGCGTCGCCCGGATGTACGACTACTACCTCGGCGGCAAGGACAACTACGCGGTGGACCGCGCGGCCGTGGACCGCGTCGAGCAGGCGATGCCGGAGATCCGCCTGCTCGCCCAGGAGAACCGCGCGTTCCTGCGCCGCGCGGTGCGCTACATGGCCCGCCAGGGCATCCGCCAGTTCATCGACATCGGCTCGGGCCTGCCCACCGCGGGCAACACCCACGAGATCGCCCAGTCGGTCATCCCCGACGCCCGCGTCGTCTACGTGGACCACGACCCGATCGTGCTCGCCCACGGCCGCGCCCTGCTCGCCACCGACGGCAACACCCGCGTGGCCGGCGCCGACATGCGCCGCCCCGAAGACGTCCTCCGCCACCGCGACACCCGCGCCCTGATCGACTTCGACCAGCCGGTCGGCGTACTGCTCATCGCCATGGTGCACTTCCTGACGATGGAGGAGCAGGAGGGCATCATGGGCACCCTGCACGACGCCCTGGCTCCCGGCAGCCACATCGCCGCCACCCACGTCACCCGGGACGACCAGCCCGTGAAGGCGGTGGAGAAGATCGAGTCGGTCTACGCCTCCACCCCGACCCCGATCTACTTCCGGGAGCACGCCGAGGTCGCCCGGTTCTTCGACCACTTCACCCTCGTCGACCCCGGCCTGGTCACCATCGACGCCTGGCACCCCGACCCCGACGACCCCGCCCCCGCCGCCACCAAGTGGCTCTACGGCGCCGTCGCCCGCAAGGGCTGAGCGGTACTCTTCGGGAATCGGGCTGTCAGCAGCCGTACGGACTTCTGACGCCCCATTCCACGAACGGTCCCGAGGCGCGCACCTCTCGGCCGGCGCGATCGCGGTCGCACACGCGGGGCATGGCATCGGCCTGCACGACGCCGTCGCCTCGTCGGCCGCCTGGTGGATCAGGACCGGTCGTGTATCACGGGCTCGTACGGGCGGGACCGCCGCTGGTCCAGGCGTCCGACACCCGCGAGCCCGTTTCCTGGTCGTCCACGACGAGAATGAGCCGGTTGTCGTGGTCGCTGTACATGGTCTCGATGTTGACCCCGGCGTCGGCCATCAGCCGGGTGATCCTGCCGAGTTGCCCCGGAGTCTCCTGGTCCAGGCGCTGGACCAGCGGTGTCCGGCAGCCCTCGACCGGGAAACCCGCCTCTTCCAGCACAGACCGGGCCGCGGCCCCGTCGTGGAAGAGGAAGTGGGCGACGGCCCTGCCGTCCACGACGAACACGCCGCCGCCTTCGATGCTGATCCCGGCCCCGCCGAGGGCCTCACCCATCGCGGCGAGGGTGCCCGGCCGGTTGTCGAGGTGGATCGTCAGATCATGCATGAGTGACTCGTCTTTCGTCGTCGCCGGAGCACGCCTGCGGGGCCGTGATCCGTGAACATGTGGCCTGGGTCGCCGTGCGATCGCCCGCGGAGTGGCGGAGAAGCGTTCCGGCGGACGTCCGTCCCGGTCACCGGTGGAAGGCCCTGCTGTCAGCGGGCGCCTGGGCACGGTCGTCTCCGCCGTAGTCCCTGACCACCTCCGCCATTCGCAGCCGGTAGCGGGTGAAGAAGCGACGGCGGCCCAGTTCCTGGGCCCGGCGGTGCGCCGGGGTGTTCCGCCAGGCCGCCACGGCGTCCTCGTCCCGGAAGAACCCGATCGCGATGAATTTGCCCGGTTCACTGACGCTGGTGAACCGTTCGATCCCCGCGAAGCCGTCGACGGCAGGGAGCGCTTCACGAAGCCGCGTCGCTTCGGCCAGATACTCCTCGAAGGTCTCCTGGTCGTCGGGGTCGAACCAGAATTCGAAGATCATGGCGATCACGATCGCGGTTCCCTTCGCGCTGTCGCAGGCACCCCGCGCGGGCGAGGAGGGCTGGGCGGCGGCGTGGTGGCCACCGTGACCTGAGGTTGTCGGCACATGAAGGAGAAACTACGGCGCCGACAGTTGGGTTAGGGTCGAAATATGGATGTGGACGTGGCCGCGGCAGCAGGTCTGTTCTCCGATCGCACCCGCGCCGACGTCGTGGCGGCGCTGCTGGACGGGCGGGCGCTGACCGCCGGCGAGTTGGCCCGGCTGGCGGGCGTGTCCGCCCCCACCGTCAGCAGCCACCTGCGCCGCCTGCTGGACGCCGGGCTGTTGGCCGTCGAGACGCAGGGACGGCACCGGTACTACCGCCTCTCCGACGAACGGGTGGGTCGCGCCTTCGAGGCCCTGGCTGCCCTGGCCCCCGTCCGCCCGGTCCGCTCCCTGCGCCAGTCGCGGGGAGCCGAGGCCCTGCGCACGGCCCGCACCTGCTATGACCACCTGGCCGGCCGGGTCGCCGTGCTTCTGGCCGAGGCTCTCATCGAGGAGGCCGTCCTCGTCCGGCACGCGGACGGGTACACGCTGGGCGCCGCCGGCGAGGAGCGGCTCACCGCCTTCGGCCTGGACGTCGCGGCGCTCGGCCGGAGCAGGCGGTCCTTCGCCCATCCGTGCCTGGACTGGAGCGAGCGCCGCCACCACGTGGCCGGCGCGCTCGGCGCCGCGTTGCTCACCCACATGATCGACCTCGGCTGGCTCGACCGGCACCCCCGCAACCGGGCGGTACGCATCCGCCCGGCCGCGCGTCAGGGACTGTCGCAGGCCTTCGGCTGCGACCTGCCGGACCAGCCCGTGGTCGCCTGACCCGTTCCCGTCTCCACCCCGCGCGGGTTGAGCGAAGCCCCGCATCGGCCGCCGCGCGGGGAATCCGCGACCACACCGGACGCGGCGATGACATCCAGAAGCGCCGCTCTTCCGCCTTCGGACCGTCTCGGGCGGGAAGGACGGTCAGTGGTGTTCGCAGACGGCGCAGTGGGTGAGACCGGTGGCCTCGGCGTCGGCCTGGGACATGGTCTCCAAGGTCGCGGGGTCGGAGCCCTTGATCAGCGGACAGGCCGTGCTGTGGTAGCGGCGGGTGCCGGGGATGACCTTGACGATGGCCGGGCGCGGGCGGTCGCCCGACGATCCGGACGTCGTGCCGGAGGAACCGGAGACCGGCTTGTCGGGCGCCCCGGAGGCCTTGGCCGATGTTCCCGGGGTGGACGTGGCCCCCGTCTTGCCGGATGCGGTGTCCCGCCCGCCCGATGCGCCGCCGGTGGCGGTCTTGCCTGACGTGCCGGAGGAGGCGCGGGATGGGCCCGCGGCGCCGGGCGGCGGGGCGTCGAAGTCGATGGCGGGGAACATGGCGGTGTCGGCCGCCTCATCGTCGAGCCCGGAGTCCTCGGCGGGCGCGGCACCGCTCTTGCCCGCGGCCGGAGCAGTCCCGGACGGGGGCGCGGCGGACGAGGCCGTACCGGAGGGCTTGGCCTCGGCGGGCCGGGGCCCAGAGGCGGGCTTCGCCCCGCTCGCCCGGTCGGCGGCGGCCGTGGAGCCGGTGTCCTTGCCGGGAACGGTTTCCTTACCGGGACGGGTGCTCGCAGCGGTGGAGGAGTCGCCGGGGCGGGTGGCGCTACCGGACCCGGAGGCGCCGGAGCGGGCGGCGCCTCTGTCCTTCGCGGAACCCGTGGAGCCCTTGGCCTCCTTGGCGGAGTCGGGTCCCTCGGTGCCCTTGCGCTGGTCGCTCGCGCCCGCCTTGTCGTCGTCCGGGGAAGATGCCGCGTCGGGCGAGGAGGCGGGATCGGGACGCTTGAACGCCTGGAAGGGCGAGGATGCCTCCGGCACCACTGGCGGGGTCGGCAGGGAGATGGACGGCCGGGACGGCGCCCCGGACGCGCGCGAGGAGGAGGAAGAAGCGGCCGAGCCCGGCGACCCGGCTCCAGCGGGAGTGGAAGAGCCCGAGGTGGTGGAGGCGCGCGAAGACCCCGCCGGTCCAGAAGATCCCGCCGGCCGAACGGAGCCGGACGGATTCGACGACCCGGCAGAACCCGAAGAGCCGGATCCGCCTGACGAGCCGGAGGCAGGCGTACCAGAGCCACTCGACGAGCCGGAGGTGCCGGCTCCCGAAGAGGTGGAGCCGCCCGGCGAGGCGTCAGGGCCCGAGGAGGCGGAGGTGCCAGGCCTGCCGGAGGTGGAGGCGCCCGAAGTAGCGGAGGTGCCCGAGGAGGCGGGTCGGAGGGCGGACCCGGCGCGCCCGGGAGCCTTCTCGTCCGCATCGTCCGCATCGTCCGCCGGCTCGTCCTTCGGGCGGGACACCGGACGCGTCTCGTCGGAGCGGTAGCCCGGCGCAGGTCGCCCCGAACCACCGGAAGCCGTGTCGCGGTCGCGCTCGGTGCTGCCGGAGGTGGATGCCGAGGGACGCCCCGTCGACGCCGACGAGCGGCCCTGCTCGGAGGTCGCGTCGGAAGCGCGGTCGCTTTCGGTACGGGAGTCCGCGCCGGCACCGGAACGGGTGGCCGTACCGGAGGAGGAGCGGCCGGTTTCGGACCGCGAGGACGAACCAGAGGGCGAATCGCTGGAGCGCGGCCACGAGGACACGCCGGACGCGCGGTCGGACTCGGACCGCGACGAGGTCTCGGCGGCGCCGGGCTCCGGGCGGGTGGCGGGCGAGCCGCCGGGTCGCGCCTCCGGAACAGTGCGGGACGAGGCGGGCTCGGCGCGAGCGGCAGAGGAAGCGCCCGGCTCGGAGCGGGTCGCCGAAGATGTGCCGGACTCGGAGCGAGCGGCGGAAGAGTCGCCGGGCTCGGAGCGGGTGGCGGTGGGCTCCGGCCGGGGGGAGGCCGTCGTGGCGGAAAGGCCCGAGGTGGGGGGTGCTGAGGGCTTGAAGCCGTCGGGGAGGCAGGTGGTGCAGGCGGTGAAGCCTTCCTCACGCGCCTCCTCGTAAGTCAGCTCCTCGGTGTCACGGCCGGCGAGCTGGCGGCAGCCAGGGAGGTGGAATCGCTTGCGCCCCGGCACGACCAGGACGATCACATCCGGGGACGGGCCGCCCCGCGCGCCCGCGGCGGCCGGGCCCCGGACCGGCCCTGGCGCGGGGAAGCCCCGCGGCGGAGCCAGGGTGGTCGTCTGGTGCGCCAGGTGCGACGCGCCCATGGGGTGCAGGAGGGGCGAGGACGGGCCCGCTGAGCCGGCCACCGTCGTGGTTCGCCCCGTCGCGCCGACGGCCGCCCCCACCGGGGGCATCGCCGACGCCTTGTCCACCACCCCGCCCGAGGGGAACAGCTCGTGACGCCGCAGCAGCGCCCCGATCATCAGGAAGAGCGCGGACAGCACGCTGACCACGATCGACCACATGACCAGAACCGCTGTCCCGGTCACCACGCCCGCGACCAGCAGGCCGAAGGCGAGGACGACCAGAATGGCGCTGACGTAGATCACTGATGCTCCCGGACGCGGGTCGGCGGCTGCCTTGACCCGTTACCTTATCGGCGGTCGTTGTGCGGGCCGTCGACACCCTGGAAGGCACCGGAGTGCTGCGGGGGCTCGGACGCGAACGGGTTGTTCGGAGCGCCCTGCAGCTGCTGCTGACCGCCGGGGGCGACGGAGTGGGACATGGCGGGGGCCCCGCCCATCTGCGCGCCGACCACGGGGAACGCGCCGCTGCCCTCGGCCGCGACGTTGAGCTCGGCGAGCTGGTTCTCGAGGTAGAGCTTGAGCCTGCTGCGGTACTCGCGCTCGAAGCTGCGCAGCTCCTCCACCTTGCGCTCGAGCTCGTCGCGGGTCTGCACCAGCGAGCCCATCGCCTGGCGGTGGCGCTCCTGGGCGTCACGCTCAAGGGTCTCGGCGCGAGCGCGCGCGTCACCGATGATCTGCTCAGCCTGGCGGCGGGCCTTGCCGAGGATCTCGTCGGCCTCACGGCGGGCACGGGTCACCGTCTCGTCCGCCTCACGGCGGGCGTCGGCGATCGCCTGGTCGGCGGTCTGCTGCGCCAGCGCGAGCACGCGGGCCGCGGTGTCCATGTTGTCCTCGGCCGGGGGCATCCCCATGCCGACGGGCACCGGCTCGGGCCTGATCGGCTCCGGCGGCTTCATCGGCTCGGGCTGCGGCGGCATCATCATCTCGGGCTTGGGCTCGGCCACCGGGGCCGGCGCCATGCTCATGCCCATGCCACCGGGAACCTTGCCACGCAGGCACTCGGTGAGCTTCGCGCGAAGCTCCTCGTTCTCCTGGATGAGGCGGTCGAGCTCGGCCTCCACCTCGTCCAGGAAGGCGTCAACCTCTTCCTCGTCGTACCCCGGCCTCAGCCGGGTCGTACTGAACTGCTTGTTCCGCACATCGGCGGGCGTCAGCGGCATTTCGGTCTCCTTGGCGCGCTCGGAGTCTGTCCGGAGGACGGTACCCGATCAAAAACGAAGCGCGGACACGATTTGGATCATGACCAAGACCACAATGAACAGCACTGTGAAGCTTAGGTCAAAGGCCACCGTACCCAACCGGAGGGGCGGAATGAAACGGCGGAGGAACTTGAGAGGCGGATCGGTCGCCGTGTAGGTCGCCTCCGCCAGCACCAGGACGACCCCTCGGGGGTGCCAGGAGCGGGCGAACGCCTGCACCGCATCGAAGATCATCCTACCGATCAGCAGCACCAGATAGATGCCCAGGACGGTGACCAAGATGTTGCTAACGATCCCCACGGTCGCGTCCTGCCTCCTCCATCCCGATCTGCCGACCTCGGTCCGGGTGGGCCATGTCTGGCCGTTCACTGCTCATGGTGGAACTCTAGCTCTGGTTGAAGAACCCGCGTTCCGCGATTCGGGCCTTGTCCTCGGCGGTCACCTCGACATTGGCAGGGGACAACAGGAACACCTTGTTGGTAACACGTTCAATGCTGCCATGTAGGCCAAAGACCAGACCTGCCGCGAAATCGACAAGACGCTTCGCGTCACTGTCGACCATTTCTGTCAGATTCATGATGACAGGAGTGCCCTCGCGGAAGTGCTCTCCGATCGTGCGCGCCTCATTGTACGTGCGAGGATGCAGGGTCGTGATGCGCGCCAGATCGGTCGTGCGGCGCTCGGCGACCGCCGCGCCCGCACGGGGAGCCGGAACCGCCGCCTCGGTCTCCTCCGGGCCGTCTTGGGGCGTTCCAACGACCCGCTCGTCGCCGCGACGACGCTCGACGTAGTCGTCGGCGTAGTCGTCGTCATCGGCGTAACCGCCGTAGTCGGGGTAGCGGTCGTCCTCCACGAGACCGAGGTAGACCGCCATCTTGCGCATCGCGCCGGCCATCGCTACGTCGTCCTCCTGCTCATGGTCGCCGCACCCAGGGCAACCTGAGGCACCGCTGTCGACCGCTGCTCGGATACATGGACATCAAGGTCCACTCGGGGGACATTACCTGACGAAGGGCTTCCGGCGACCGAGCAACGCCGTACCGACACGCACGAGTGTCGAACCATGGGCGATCGCATGGTCGAGATCTCCGCTCATGCCCGCCGAGATGACCGTCGCCGCCGGATGGTCGGCCCGCAGGCGGGCGGCGAGCTCCGCCAGGCGGGCGAAGGCCCGTGCGGGGTCGCCGCCCAGCGGCGCGACGGCCATGACGCCGCCGAGGACCAGCCCCTCGGCGGTGGCCACCGTGTCGGCCACCCCGGCCAGATCGGCCGGGGCCACGCCGCCGCGGCCCGGGTCGTCGTCCAGCGCCACCTGCACCAGGCAGGTGACCCGCCGCCCGGCCCTGACCGCCTCACGGGAGAGCGCCTCGACCAGGCGGGAGCGGTCCACAGAGTGGATCACGTCGGCGTAGGAGACCACCGACCGGGCCTTGTTGGTCTGCATCTGACCGACGAAGTGCCAGGTGAGCCCCAGGCCGGCGCACTCGGCGGCCTTGGGCGCGGCCTCCTGGTCGCGGTTCTCCCCGACGTGCGCGACGCCGAGATCGGCAAGGATGCGCACGTCGGAGGCGGGGTAGGTCTTGGTCACCGCGACGAGGGTGACCTCCTGCCGGGCGCGTCCCGCCGCCGCGCAGGCGGCGGCGACGCGGCGCTCGACGGCGGCCAGGCCCGCCGCGATCTCGTCACGGCGCGAGGGGTGCTGGTGGTTCACGAGGGGGGTTCGATCGCTCAGGGCGCGACACCGCTTCCGCGGGCGCCGCGCGCGGGACTCACAGGGCTCACTTCAGGAAGTCGGGAACGTCGAGTTCCTCTTCCTGCTCCTCGAAGACCACCGGGCGGCGGCGGCCCGGCTCGGAGACCCGGGAGGTGATCGGCGTGGGCGGCTCGGGAGCGGGCCGCGGGATCGACACCGGCCCGGACGGCTGCTGCTCGGCGTGCGCGCCCTGACCCGTCTGGCCCGCGGGGGAAGCCTGGGCGGGCTCGGCGGCGGCGCTCTCACGGGCGAACGGGGCCGGGGCGGGCGCGGGCTCGGCGACCGGCGCCGGCTCGGGCACCGCGGCCGGTACGGCCGGAGCCTGCTGCACGGTGGGCAGCGGGCGGACCGGGGCGGGGCGCTGCTCGGCCCGCGGCGGCTCGCTCTTGTGCGGCGTGAAGGCCGAGGGGGCGGAACGGGCCGGCTGCGCGGGCTGCGTCGCGGGCGCCTGCTGCGGGGCGGGCTGGGCGGGGGCGCCCTGACTCGCGGGACGCGAGGCGGGGCGGCCGCGCTCGACCGGCTGGGCGGCGGGTTTCTCGGGCTCCGGGTCGTCGAACCCGGCGGCGATCACGGTGACCCGCACCTCGTCACCGAGGGCGTCGTCGATGACCGTGCCGAAGATGATGTTCGCGTCCATCGCGGCGGCGTTGGACACCAACTGCGCGGCCTCGTTGATCTCGAACAGGCCGAGGTCGGAGCCGCCCGCGATGGACAGCAGCACACCGTGGGCGCCGTCGATGCTGGCCTCCAGCAGCGGGCTGGACACGGCCATCTCGGCGGCGGCGACCGAGCGGTCGTCGCCGCGGGCGTGGCCGATGCCCATCAGGGCCGACCCGGCGCCGGACATGACGGACTTGACGTCGGCGAAGTCGAGGTTGATCAGACCGGGAGTGGTGATGAGATCGGTTATGCCCTGCACACCGGACAGCAGCACCTGGTCGGCCGCCTTGAAGGCGTCCAGCACGCTCACCTGCCGGTCGGAGATCGACAGCAGGCGGTCGTTCGGGATGACGATGAGGGTGTCGACCTCGTCGCGCAGGGTCTCGATGCCCGCCTCGGCCTGCATCGCCCGGCGGCGCCCCTCGAAGCTGAACGGCCGGGTGACCACGCCGATGGTCAGCGCGCCGAGCGAGCGGGCGATGTTGGCCACGACGGGCGCGCCGCCGGTGCCGGTGCCGCCGCCCTCACCCGCCGTGACGAAGACCATGTCGGCCCCCTTGAGGACCTCCTCGATCTCCTCACGGTGGTCCTCGGCGGCCTTGCGCCCGACCTCGGGGTTGGCCCCCGCGCCGAGGCCGCGCGTGAGCTCGCGGCCCACGTCCAGCTTGACGTCGGCGTCACTCATCAGCAGCGCCTGGGCGTCGGTGTTGATGGCGATGAACTCGACGCCCTTGAGTCCCTCCTCGATCATCCGGTTCACGGCGTTGACTCCGCCGCCGCCGATGCCGACGACCTTGATGACCGCGAGGTAGTTCTGCGGTGCTGCCACGACGAGGGGCCTTTCCGCTCGTTTACTTGCATTACGTGAAGCCCGAAACGGTGCCGGACCTTCTTGTTTAACTCTCACCCTCAAGTTGAGATTTAGAGTTATGTCAACCTGAGGAATGATACGGACAGTAGGGTTGCCCCTCCCCCAGGGTCAACTCACCGCGCCGCAAGCTCGCCCGGCGTGTCGCGGGCTGTCCCTTTCGCTCCCGTCCGGGCCGCCCCGGCCGCAGGTCCCGTTCACCGGATCGCCACGACGTCCGGCGAGCTCACGTCGTACGCCTCGCCCGGACGTCCCAGCAGCGTGAGCGCGACACGGGCCTTGTCCCTGGTGCGCTCGGACCCACCCCACATGATCGTACGGCCGTCGGCCAGACGCAACGACACGTCGCGTGCCGTCGTGGCGCGGATGGTGCGCACCATCTGCCGCAGATCGGCCGGCAGCCCGGCCGCGACGGCGAGCGCGGCGCCGGTGGCGGGGTCCCCCGGGGCGAAGCGGTCGACGTGCAGCGAGGGCAGCCCGGCCGGAGCCTCGCTGCCGGACTCGACGACCACGCCGTGCCGGTCGACCACGTCGGCCCGGCCCGCCGCGGGCACCACGGCCACCGCCCGGCGCTGCACGACGCGCACCCGCAGCGTGCCCGGCCATACTCGTTCGACGCGCGCCGACTCGATCTGGCGCAGCGCGGCGACGCGGGCCCTGACCTGCTCGAGGTCGACGGTGGCCAGCGGCTGGCGGTCGGGCACCGCCGCGGCCCGGCGCACCAGGTCGGCGGCCCGGCCGTTCGCGCCGGAGACCGCGACCCGCTGGACGCCGAGCACGGGCGAGAAGAACACCAGCCACGCCGCGGCCGCCACCACCCCGATGGACAGCAGGACGACGAAGGCCGTCCGCCAGGCCGGCGTGCTCACCGCGCCCTCAATGGGCGGCCAGCTCGGCGACGATGCGCGGGCCGAGCTCGGTCACGTCGCCGGCTCCCATGGTGAGCACGATGTCGCCGGGCCGGGCCCGCTCGGCCACCAGGCCCGCGACCGCCGCGCGGTCGGGCGCGTAGACGACCCGCCCGGCCGGCAGCGGCACCTTGCCGGCCACCAGCGCGCCGGACACGCCGGGCTCGGGATCCTCACGGGCGCCGTACACGTCGAGCACGACCGCCTCGTCGGCCAGGCCGAGCGCGGCGCCGAACTCGTCGGCGAAGAAGCGGGTGCGGGAGTACAGATGGGGCTGGAACACCGCGATCACCCGGCCCGAGGGACCGGAGAACGACGCGACCACGTCGCGGGCGGCGCGCAGGTCGGCGGCCAGCTCGGTCGGGTGGTGGGCGTAGCTGTCGTAGACGGCCACCCCGGCGGCCTCGCCCTTGGCCTCGAAGCGGCGCTTGGCGCCGGTGAAGGCGGCCAGCCCGTCCCGGAACTCGGCGAACGGGACGCCGAGCTCCTCGGCGACCGCCAGGGCCGCCGTGGCGTTCAGCGCGTTGTGCCGGCCGGGCACGACCAGGCGGACCTCGCCGCGCCCCTCCACTGTGAAGGCGACGCCGAACCCGTCGGGGACGATGCCGGAGACGCGCAGGTCGGCCTCCTGCGACTCGCCGTAGGTGCGCACGCGCAGGCCCCTGGCCCGGGCGATCGGCACCAGCGCCGCGGCCCCCGGGTCGTCGGCGCACACCACCAGCAGCGTCCCGATCCGCTCGACGAACCGGGCGAAGCTGTCGTACACCGCCTGCGGGTCGCCGTAGTTGTCCAGGTGGTCGGCCTCGACGTTGGTGACCACGGCCACGCCGGGGGCGAGCATGAGGAACGAGCCGTCGCTCTCGTCGGCCTCGGCCACGAAGACCTCTCCGGCGCCCTCGTCGGCCCCGAGGCCGGTGGTGACGAGCTGGCCGCCCACGCAGTAGGACGGGTCGCGCCCGCACTTCTGCAGCGCGACGGTGAGCATCGAGGTCGTGGTGGTCTTGCCGTGGGTGCCGGCGACGGCGATGCCCGTGCGCCCGACCATGACCGCGGCCAGCGCGGCCGCCCGGGGGATGACGCGCAGCCCCTGGCGCAGCGCCTCGCCGAGCTCCGGATTGGAGTCGCGGATGGCGGTGGACACCACGACGGTGTCGACGTTCTTGATGTGCGAGGCGGCGTGGCCGATGTGCACCGCGGCGCCCAGCTCGCGAAGCTCGGTCACCATCTGGGAGCTGCGGGCGTCGCTGCCGGAGACCGCCACACCGCGCTTGAGCAGGATGCGCGCGATGCCGGACATGCCGGCGCCGCCGATGCCGATGAAGTGCACCCGTCCGAGGTCTTCCGCGGCGACCGGCTCGATCAGCTTGACCAGGCTCATCGGCGGCCTCCCGCGGAGACGATCTGCATGACCTTGTGCGCCAGCACCGTGTCGGCGTCCTTGCGGCCCATGCGGGAGGCGGCCTCGGACATGCGCACCACCCGCTCGGGGTCGCGCAGGACGGGCAGCACGTGCTGGATGATCCAGTCGGCGGTCAGGTCGGCGTTGTCGACCATCATGCCTCCCCCGGCCGCGACGATGGGCGCGGCGTTGAGCCTCTGCTCGCCGTTGCCGTGCGGCAGCGGAACGTAGGCGGCGGGAAGGCCGACGGCGGTCAGCTCGGCGCAGGTGAGGGCGCCGCTGCGGCACAGCACGAAGTCGGCGGCGGCGTAGGCGAGGTCCATGCGGTCGACGTAGGGCAGCACGACGTACTGCGGGTCGCCGGGCGGGGGCTCCTCGATGACGGTGTTCTTCGGGCCGATGACGTGGAGCACCTGGACGCCCGCCTGGCGCAGCACAGGAGCGCTGGCCAGCGCCGCCTCGTTCAGCGCCCGCGCCCCCTGCGAGCCGCCGAACACCAGCAGGGTCGGCCGGTCGTTCTCCAGGCCGAAGTAGGACCGGGCCTTGTCACCGGTGGACAGCCGGTCCAGGGCGACGATCTCGTTGCGCAGCGGGATGCCGACGTACTCGGCGTGCGGCAGCGACGCGTCGGGATGGCCGGTGAACACGTGCTCGGTGAGCCGTGCGCCCAGGCGGTTGGCCAGGCCGGGCCGCGGGTTGGCCTCGTGCACCACGATGGGCACCCCGCGCCGGCGGGCGCCCAGGTAGGCCGGGGTGGCGACGTAGCCGCCGAAGCCGACCAGCACGTCGGCCTGGACGCGGTCCATGATGCCCGCGGCGGCGTTGATCGCCCCCGCCAGCCTGCCGGGCACCGTCAGCAACTGCGGCGTGATGGCGCGCGGCAGCGGGACCGCCGGCACCAGCGCCAGCTCATACCCTCGCGCGGGCACCAGCCTGCTCTCCAGCCCGCGCTCGGTGCCCAGGCAGGTGATCCCGATGCCCGGGTCCAGCCTGCGCAGCGCGTCTGCGAGCGCCAGAGCGGGTTCGATGTGGCCGGCCGTACCGCCGCCTGCGAGGACCACCCTCATGTCGGTCCTTTCACGTCCGCGTGCCTCGTTGTCGGTCTGCGCCGCGCCGGACGGCGGATCCCCGCCGGGCGGCCCAGGCCAAGCCAGCTTAGAGCCCTCGCCGCCGGGCCGGGGCCACGAGCCGCCAGGGCCTCGGCCGCGCCGGGCTCGCGCTTGGCGAACGACAGCAGCATGCCGAGCGCCGCCAGCGTGGGCAACAGCGCCGAACCACCGTACGACACCAGCGGCAGCGGAATGCCCGTGATGGGCAGCGCGCCGATCACCGCGCCGATGTTGACGATGGCCTGGCCGGTGATCCAGGCCACGGCGGCCGAGGCCGCCAGCCGGATGAACGGGTCCTTCACCCGGGAGGCGACGCGCAGCCCGGCGTACCCGAGCAGGGCGAACAGGGCGACCACCACCAGGGTGCCCATCAGGCCGAGCTCCTCGCCCAGGATGGAGAAGATGAAGTCGCTCTCGGCGTGCGGCACCCGGCCCCATTTCTGCCGGCTGCTGCCCAGGCCCAGGCCGAACCACCCGCCGGTGCCCATCGCGATCTGGCCCATGGCGGCCTGGTAACCCGGCCCCGAGACGGTGCCCCACACGTCCAGCCAGCCCTCGATGCGGGCCGAGCGGTAGCCTTCGACGCTGATCATGATGACCGTGGCCATCGACAGCAGGGCGAGGATGCCGCCGAACAGCCGCAGCGGCGCGCCCACGACCCACAGCAGCGCGAGGAAGATGAGCATGAGCACGACCGTGGTGCCGAGGTCGCGGCCGAGCATGACCAGGATCGCGATGATGGCGGTGCCGGGCATCAGCGGCAGCAAAAGCTGCCGCCACTCGATCAGCCCGCCCCTGGCGCGGCGGGCCAGCAGGTCGGCGCCCCACAGCATCAGGCCGAGCTTGGCCGGCTCGGACGCCTGGATGCTGAAGCCGCCGAAGTCCAGCCAGCGCTGCGCGCCGAGCTCGGTGCGGCCGAGGAACACCGTCATGATCAGTAGAATGATCGACACGGCCATCAGCGGGTAACCGGCCAGCCGGAAGAAGCGTGGCGGCAGCCGCGAGCAGATCCACATCACCGGCAGGCCGATGGCCACCGACGTCGACTGCCGCAGGAACCAGTAGAACGGGTTGCCGGTGTCCTGCAGTGCCTTGATGCTGGAGGCCGACAGCACCATCATCAGGCCGAGCGAGAGCAGTAGCGCGCTGCAGCCGAGCAGCAGATAGTACGAGGTCAGCGGGCGGTCCAGCAGCCGGCCGAGGGCGGCGAGGCGCACGCGCCACCACCCGCGCCCCTCGGCCTCCCCGGGGGCCGCGACCGTCTCGGCGGCGGTGGTCGCGGTGCCGGTCATCGCACGCCCGAGGTGGCCAGGCGGTGGACGGCTCGCGCGAACGCCTCCCCACGGGCGCCGTAGTCGGTGAAGATGTCCATCGATGCGCCCGCGGGGGCGAGCAGCACGGTGTCCCCCGGGGAGGCCAGCCGGGCGGCTTCGTTGACGACACGGTCCATGACCCCAGTGTCTTGCCCCTCGACCTCCACGACCGGAACATTCGCCGCGTGTCGCGCCAGAGCCTCGCGGATCCGCGCCCGGTCGGCGCCCAGGAGCACCGCCGCGCGCAGCCGCCCGGACGCCGCGCGGACCAGCTCGTCCACCTCGGCGCCCTTGAGCAGGCCCCCGGCGACCCACACGACCGACCGGTAGGCCGCCAGAGAGGCCGCCGCCGCGTGCGGGTTGGTGGCCTTGGAGTCGTCCACGTAGTCGACCTCGGCCACCCGGGCGACGTGGGCGATGCGGTGCGGGTCGGGGACGTGGTCGCGAAGCCCCCGCCGCACGGCGTCGGGGCTCACGCCGTGGGCGCGTGCCAGCGCCGCGGCGGCCAGCGCGTTGGCGACGTTGTGCGGGGCGAACGGCCGCACGTCCTCCAGCGTGGCGAGCTCCTCGGCGGACCTGACCGGGTCGGCGGTGAAGGCGCGGTCGACGAGGATGTCCTCCACCACGCCGATCTGGCCGGGTGCGGGCACCCGCAGCGTGAACGAGACCACCCGCGGCCCGCCGTCCGCGCGGGCGTACGGGGCGGCCAGCCGGGTGGACCAGGCGTCGTCGGCGTTGTACACCACGACCTCGGCCCGTTCGTAGACGCGGCCCTTGGCCCGGGCGTACTCCTCCATGGAGCCGTGCCAGTCGAGGTGGTCGCCGGCGACGTTGAGGACGGCCGCGGCGCGTGGCGCCAGGGTGGCCGACCAGTGGAGCTGGAAGCTGGACAGCTCCACCGCCAGCACGTCGTGGGACCGCTCCACGGCCTCGGTGATGGGGGTGCCGACGTTGCCCACGGCGGCGGCGTCCAGCCCGGCCGCCCTGAGCATGGCGGTGAGCATGCGCACCGCCGTGGTCTTGCCGTTGGTGCCGGTGACCGCCAGCCAGGGCGCCGCGCCGGGCGGGCGCCGCCGCCAGGCGAGCTCGACCTCGCCGATCACCTCGACGCCGCGGGCGGCGGCCTCGGCCAGCAGGGGCTGTCCGGGCCGCCAGCCGGGCGAGGTGACCACCAGGCCGGCGTCGGCGGGCAGAGCGCCGCCGAAGCGGACCTCGGCCCCGAGCGCCTCCAGCTCGGCGGCCGCCGCACGCTGGCGCTCGCCGTCGTGGGTCTCCACGACCACGACCCGCTCCCCGGCGCGCAGCAGGCTGCGCGCCGCCGCCACTCCCGACACGCCGAGACCCGCGACGACGGTGCTCATGCCTTGGGCATCCACTCGACGTAGAACAGGCCGAGGCCGGCCGCGGCGCACAGGCAGGCGATCAGCCAGAAGCGGACCACGATCGTCGTCTCGGCCCAGCCCTTGAGCTCGAAGTGGTGCTGCAGCGGCGCCATGCGGAACACGCGCCTGCGGGTCATCTTGAAGAACCCGACCTGGATGATCACCGAGGCGGTGATGATGACGCACAGGCCGGCCAGGATGAACAGCAGGAACTGCGTGCGGGTGGTGATCGCCAGGCCGGCCAGCACGCCGCCGAGCGCCAGTGAGCCGGTGTCGCCCATGAAGATCTTGGCCGGCGGGGCGTTCCACCACAGGAAGCCGACGAGCGCGCCGAGGACGGCCGCCGCCACCACGGCGAGGTCGAGCGGGTCGCGCACCCAGTAGCAGTTGGGGCCGAGCTGGTTGAGGCAGCTGTTGCGCAGCTGCCAGTTGCCGATCAGCACGTACGCGGTCAGCACGGCGCCGGTGGCGCCGCTGGCCAGGCCGTCGAGGCCGTCGGTGAGGTTGACCGCGTTGGAGAAGCCCACGATGAGGATGAGGACCCAGATCGTGAAGGCCACGATGCCGATGGAGGGCCCGAAGTCGCGCAGGAACGACAGCCGGGTCTCGGCGGGCGTGATCGAGTAGGAGTTCTTGAACTGGACCACCAGCACCGCGAAGATCGCGCCGACGATGAGCTGGCCGAGGGCCTTGGCACCGCTGCGCAGGCCGAGGCTGCGCTGCTTGTAGATCTTGATGAAGTCGTCGAGGAAGCCGACGGTGCCGAGCCCGGTCATCAGGAACAGCACGAGCATGGCCGAGGCGGTGGGCGGGGTCAGCGTGGCCAGGTGCGAGCAGGCGAACCCGATGAGCGCGGCGATCACGATCACCGTGCCGCCCATGGTGGGGGTGCCGCGCTTCTCGTGGTGGCCGGACGGGCCCTCCTCGCGGATGTTCTGCCCGTAGCCCTTGCGGCCGAAGAGCCTGATCGCCAGGGGGGTGCCGAGCATCGACAGCACCAGCGCCACCGCGGCGGCGACGAGAATGTCCCTCATCGGGCGTCACCGCCGAGCAGGGTCTCGGCCACGCGCTCCAGGCCGGCGGCGCGCGGCCCCTTCACCAGCACCACGTCGCCGGGGGCCAGCCGGGCCGACAGCTCGGCCGCCGCCGCGGCGGCGTCGGGCACATGGACGGCCGGCGCGCCCTTGGCGCCGGCCAGCACCGGCCAGGGGTTCTCCCCGACCACCCACAGCCCGGAAAGGCCCACCTCGGCGGCCACCCGGCCGACCTCCTCGTTCAGCTCGTCGCTCTCGTCCCCGAGCTCGCGCAGGGAGGCGATCACGGCGTACTTGCGGCGGTCCTTCCCGAGCACGCCGAGCGTCCGCAGCGCCGCGCGCATGGAGTCGGGGTTGGCGTTGTAGGCGTCGTTGACGACGGTCACGCCGTCGGGACGGTCGGTGACCTCCATGCGCCAGCGGCTGCGCGGCTCGGCCGCCGACAGCTCTTCGGCGATGGTGGCCACCGGCAGGCCCAGCTCGTAGGCGGCCGCCGCGGCGGCCAGGGCGTTGGCGACGGCGTGCGCGCCGTACAGGCGCAGCCGCACCGGCGCGGCGCCCGAGGGGGTGCGCAGGGTGAAGCGGGCACGCCCGCGCTCGTCCAGCGTCTCGTCCTCGGCCCGAACCCCCGCCTCGGCGGAACGGCCGTACCAGCTCACCCGGGCCTGCGTGCGGCCGGACATCGAGCGCACGTACGGGTCGTCGGCGTTGAGCACGGCGACCCCGTCGGCGGGCAGCGCCTCGACCAGCTCGCCCTTGGCCTTGGCGATCTGCTCACGCCCGCCGAACACGCCCAGGTGCGCGGTGCCGACGTTGAGCACCACGCCGATCTTGGGCGGGGCGATGCGCGTCAGATAGGCGATGTGCCCCTCCTCGCGTGCGCTCAGCTCCAGCACCAGGAAACGGGTGCCGGCGTCGGCCCGCAGCACGGTGAGCGGGTGGCCGATCTCGTTGTTCAGGCTGCCGGGCGGGGCGATGGTGGGGCCGACGCGGGCGGTGAGCCCGGCCAGCAGGTCCTTGGTGGTGGTCTTGCCGGCCGATCCGGTGATGCCGAGCACGGTGGTGCCCGGCAGCCCGGCCACCGACGCGGTCGCCAGGTCGGCGAGCGCCGCCACGACGTCGGGCACGATCACGCAGGGGGCTTCCACCGGCCTGCTCGCCAGCACCGCCACGGCGCCGGACTCGTGCGCGCGGGCCGCGAAGTCGTGCCCGTCGGCGCACGCTCCCTTGATCGCCACGAACAGCGACCCGGGCTCGGCGGCGCGTGAGTCGATCACGACGGGCCCGCGGACCACGGCGCGGGGGTCGGCCATGCCCGCGAGGGCGCCCGAGGTGATCTCGGCGATCCTCCCCAGCGGCAACGGGATCATTCGTCTTCCCTACTCTCCATACAAGTGTCCGTGCGTGTCGGGGGGAGCCGGCGCCTCGCACGCGGCGCCCGGCCCGGCCGGCGGATCAGCCTCGCACAAGCACATCGGTCACAGGTGGTCCCGTCTGCGGATGGCCTCGGCCACCACCTGCCTGTCGTCGAACGGCAGCACCTCACCGCCGACGTACTGACCCTGTTCGTGGCCCTTGCCGGCGACGACCACGACGTCTCCGGGCCCGGCCCGGCCGATGGCCAGGTCGATGGCGGCGGCGCGGTCGGGCTCGACCACGACGTGGGCCCGCTCGCCCTGCGGGACCCGCAAAGCCCCCTCGACCATGGCGGCGAGGATGCCGAGAGGGTCCTCAGAGCGCGGGTTGTCGCTGGTGAGGACGGCGACGTCGGCCAGCCGCGCCGCGGCCTCGCCCATCATGGGGCGCTTGCCGCGGTCGCGGTCGCCGCCGCATCCGAGGACGATGGTGAGGCTGCCCGAGGTGACCTCGCGCAGCGCCCGCAGCACCGACTCCACGGCGCCGGGCTTGTGAGAGTAGTCGACGATGGCCTGGAAGCCCCGCGCCCCGGGCACGCGCTCCATGCGGCCGGGGACGCCGGTGACCGTCCCGACGCCGTGCACGGCGCTCTGCAGGGGCACGCCGGCCTCGACCAGGGCGACGAGCGCGCCGAGGGTGTTGGCGACGTTGAACGGGCCGGGCAGGGCCACCGAGACGTCGGCCTCGACCCCGCCGGGGCCGACCACGCGGAAGGCGCTGCCGTCGGAGCCGAGGCGCACGTCGCAGGCGCGCCAGTCGGCCTCGGCGGCGCCCGCGGCCGAGAACGTCGTCATCGGCACCTTGGCGATGCCCAGCAGCTCCCTGCCGTGCTCGTCGTCGATGTTGACGACCCCGAGGCGGCACATCTCGGGCGTGAACAGCCGGGCCTTGGTCAGGAAGTAGTCCTGAAGGTCGCTGTGGAAGTCGAGGTGGTCCTGGGAGAGGTTGGTGAACAGCGCCACGTCGAACGACACGCCGTCGACCCGGCCGAGGGCCAGGGCGTGGCTGGAGACCTCCATGGCGGCGGCGGTGACGCCGTCCTCGCGCATGAGGGCCAGCAGCCCCTGCAGGTCGCTGGCCTCGGGGGTGGTCAGCCCGGGCGGGAAGGTCCTGGCCCCGGCGCGGATCTGGACCCCGCCGATCAGCCCGGTGGTGTGGCCCGCGGCCCGCAGCCCGGCCTCCAGCAGGAACGTGGTGGTCGACTTGCCGCTGGTGCCGGTGACGCCGAGCAGCAGCAGACCGGCGGCCGGCCGGCCGTACACCCAGGCGGCCACCCGGCCGAGCACCGCGCGCGGGTCGGGCACCACCAGCACCGGCACCCCGGTCGCGACCGCCGTCGCACGGCCCGCCGGGTCGGTCAGGATCGCCACGGCGCCGCCCGCGACGGCGGCCGCGGCGAACTCGGCGCCGTGGGCCGCGGTGCCGGGCAGGGCGACGTACAGGTCGCCCTGCCGCACCTGGCGCGAGTCGATGGTGATGCCGGTCACGGCGGCCAGCGGCGCGCGCGGGCCGGCGGACGGCGCGCCGAGCATGGCGGCCAGGCCGGACAGCGGGCGGACCGGGCAGGCGTTCGGACGCATCGAGGACGGGGGACGCACGGGCGAGAGCGTACCTTCCCCCGTCACCCTCCGGTGCCGGTGCGCACCGGAGGAGCGGTCGTGCCGGTCGGCGGGATCTTACGGCTCTTCAACGCGAAGGTCATGACTTCCTTGAACACGGGCGCGGCGATCTCCCCGCCGAAGTGGCCGTTCTCCGGTGCCTGGAGCACGGCCAGCGCCACCAGCCGGGGCGCGTCGGCGGGAGTGAACCCCACAAACGTAGCGGTATATCCGCAATACCCTCGGCAACTTTCGTCGTATCGCTGGGCGGTACCGGTTTTACCCGCCACGCGGTAACCCTTGATGGCGGCCAGGGACCCGGTGCCCTCGGCGCTCACCGCGGCCTCCAGCATGCGGGTGATGTCCTTGGCGGTGCGCGTGCCGACGACGCGGGTCTGCTTGGGCGCCTTGGCCGGGACGAACCTGCCGTGCTGGTCGACCGTGCCGGCGACGATCTGCGGGGTGAGGCGCACCCCGCCGTTGGCGATGGTCTGGTAGACGCTGGCCATCTGCAGTGCCGTCACCGAGACGCCCTGGCCGAAGGCGATGGTGCACCGCTGGCTGCCCGACCAGGTCTCGCGCCTGGGCAGCAGCCCGGCCTCCTCGCCGTACAGGCCGGCGCCGGTCTTGGCGCCGAAGCCGAAGGCCTTGAGCATGGTGTACAGCGGCTGGTCGCCCACCCTGTCGGCGGCCATGATGGTGCCGACGTTGCTGGACTCGGCGATGATGCCGGTGAAGGTCAGGTTCTCGGGCGGGTGCGGGTGGGCGTCGCCGAGCACCCGGTCGGCGCAGCGGTACTTGTCGGCGACCTGGAACACCGTCTCGGGCCGCACCACGCCGGCCTCCAGGGCCGCCGCGGCCGTGATGACCTTGTTGGTGCTGCCCGGCTCGAAGACCTCCGACACCGCGCGGTTGCCCACATCGGGGGTGCGCTGCCAGGCGTTCAGATCGACCTCGGGGGCGTTGGCCATGGCGACCAGCTGTCCGGTGCGCACGTCCATGACGATGACGCTGCCGCTCCGGGCGCCGGTGGCCGCGACCTGCCGGGTGATGGCCCGCTCGGCGGCCCACTGGATGTCGCGGTCGAGGGTCAGCCGCAGGCCCCGCCCGGCGACCGGCTCCTGCTTGGTGGTGCGGGTCATCGGGATGCGCTGCCCGGTGCCGCTGGTCTCGACGGTCTGCCGGCCGTCCTGCCCGGCGAGCAGCTTGTCGTAGGCCTGCTCGAAGCCGGTCAGCCCGTGGCCCTCGTCGCCCACGTAGCCGATGACCCCGCCGGCCAGGCTGCCACCGGGGTACCAGCGCTCGTAGTGCGGCGTGGCCACCACGCCGCCGATCTTCAGGGCCAGGACCTTGGCGGTGGTGGCGGTGGGCACGTTGCTCGCCAGCAGGGTGTACCGCGTCCCGGTCTGCGCGAGCTTGGCGGCGATCTTGGCCTTGTCGGCGCCGAGCACCGCGGCCAGGGAGCCCGCCACGCGGTCGCGGTCGGCCGGCTTCACCTTCGTGGGGTCGGCGGAGATCTCGCGCGCCTCGACGGTGAGGGCGAGCTCGTTGCCGTTGATGTCGGTGATCGGCCCGCGGCGCGCGGTCAGGGTCTCCTCGTGGACGCGCAGCGTCGCGGCCTTGGCCTCGAACACCTTGGAGTCCAGGCCCTGGAGCTGGACGAGCCGGCCGGCGAACAGCGACATCACCACGGCCATGCCCATCAGGCCGATGTTGATGCGGCGCGCGGGGTTGCCCAGGCGCAGCGGCGCGGCCGGGCGGGGCGTCCAGGTGATGCGCAGGCCGGGGCGCGGACGCTCGGGGTCGCCGGCGGCATCCGGACCGGAGCGTCGGCGTACGCGCCGCGGCCCCTGACCGGTGCCGAGCAGGCGGCGCGGACCCGGGCCGGGCTCACGGCCGGGGTCCTGCCGCCGCGCGCGTCCCGGCCGGCCGGGGCCGCCGCGTGCCCCGCCGTCGCCGGGCGCGGGCCTGGGCGGACGGCCGGAACGGCCCTCCGGCCGCCCCTCGGACCGCGAGGGACGACCGGAGGCGCCGTCGGCACGGCCGGAACCACCCGCACGCCGCCCCGCGGCGCCGTCCGCACGGCCCTGGCCCGTGCCGCCCGTACGGCCACCGGCCCCCTCTGGACGAGCGGGGCCACCCGTGCGGCCCTCGGAGTTACCGGGGCGGCCGTCGGGCCGAGGAGGACGCCCCGCGCCTCCGGTGCCCTCGGGACGGCCGGAACCGCCCGCGCCCCTCGGGCCGGACGCGCCGGGAGGCCCCTGACCGTCGGGGCGCCCCTGCCCGTCGGGACGGCCCTGCCGGCCTCCTGGACCGCGCTTGCCCGGGCCGCCGGGGCGACCACCGGAACCGCGTCCCCCCGAACCGCCGCCGGGGCCGCCGCGTCCGCCGGAGCCGCCGCCCGGGCCGCTCCGCCCGGGCCCGCCGGGGCGGCCACCGCCGTCCCTCACCGGCTCGGGACCTCCGTCTGCGCCCGGTCGGCGGTCGTGCCCGCGGGGACCCGGCTCTGGCTCGCCCGGGCGTCTCCGGGCACGAGGAACTGCGGCGCCCCATCGTCCGGCTTCTCACCGAGCTCGCCGGCCCGCCGGGAGAGCTGCTCCGGCTGCGACTTCAGCAGCACCTCGTTGCGCTTGTCCTGCTCCTGCTGGCGCAGGCGCTGGGTGCTCTTCTGCAGCTCGTTGGCCCGGAAGGAGTCCTTGGCCAGGACCGTGTTGAGCAGCAGCAGGCTCACCAGTCCGCCGCACATCAGGCCCACGACGAGCAGCACGAACGGCGTGCGCGGCGCCAGGCGCCGCGCCGGCGCGGCCCCGCTGGGCCGCGCGGTCTCCTCCCGCCGCACCTCCTGCGGGGCCTCGGGCCTCCTCGGCGGGGCCTCGGGCCTCCTCGGCGGGGCCGGCCGCGGCGCCCTTCTGGGCCGGGGCGGCGCGTCCGCCGTCCGGGCGCCGCGCGGCGGGCGCGCGGGCCGTTCCTCGACGGCGATCCCGGTGGTGGCGCCGTCCTCGCGCGATGTCTCGTTGTCGATGGTCATTCCGGCTCCCGGATCCTCTCTGCCGCCCGCAACCTGGCCGAGGCAGCGCGCGGGTTGCGCGCGACCTCCTCCTCGTCGGGGAGCTCGGCTCCCCTCGTCACCAGACGGAACCGCGGCTGGTGCGCCGGCAGCGGGACGGGCAGCCCCGGAGGGCTGGTGTCCCTGGTTCGCGCCGTCAGGACCTGCTTGGTCAGCCGGTCCTCCAGTGAGTGGTAAGAGAGCACGACCACACGCCCTCCGACCTTCAGTGCGTCAAGTGCTTCGGGGAGCGCCCGTTCGAGAGCGGTCAACTCCCCGTTCACCTCGATGCGTAACCCCTGGAACGTTCTCTTTGCGGGATTTCCCCCGGTACGGCGGGTGGCGGCCGGGATCGCGTCACGGACGATCTCGGCCAGCCGCTTCGTCGAGGTGATGGGCCTCGACGCCCGCTCCCGGACGATCAGGCGCGCGACGCGGGCGGCGAAGCGCTCTTCGCCGTAGTCGCGAAGAACGCGGGCCAACTCCCCCTCGGAGTAGGTGTTGACCACGACGTCGGCGGTGAGCTCCTGCTCGGGATCCATGCGCATGTCGAGCGGAGCGTCGTAGGAGTAGGCGAACCCGCGCTCGGCCTCGTCGAGCTGCGGGGAGGACACCCCGAGGTCGAACAGCACGCCGTCGACACGGGGGTGGCCGGCGCGCGCCAGCACATCGGGGAGCTCGTCGGAGACCGCCCGCACGAGGGTGGTGCGGCCGGCGTAGGGCGCGAGGCGCGCGGTGGACCGCTCTATGGCGGTGGGATCGCGGTCGATGCCGATCAGGTGGAGATCGGGGTGCGCGGCGAGCAACGCCTCGGCGTGACCGCCCAGGCCGAGATTGGCGTCGACCAGCACGGGGTGCGGACCGGAGAGCGCGGGAGCCAACAGCTCGAGGACACGCCGCAGCATCACCGGCACGTGCCCGCCCGGCTCGGCGTGATCGTCGACATGCATGGTCAAACCCCCTTGTTCGCCGCCTCGGTCGTGTCCTTCGAAGCCCCCGGACATCGCCCTTGCTCGCGGAATTCGCGGCCTTTCCCGGTCGTGTCGCCGGCGGGTTTCCCCCACCCGTCAACGGCTCGCCCGGCCAGGTCCCCATCCGCGTCCCCTCGTCACGCCCCGCCACCTGACACCGGGGAAGGTGCATCAGCTGGCGGTGGCGCCGCGGCGGCCGGGATCGGTCCCGGGCCATGGGAGCGGGTGGAGACCTCGCCGAACGACGTTTCACCGACGAGTCGACCTGTTGATCAAAGAACCCCTGGCAGCACCTCCTCCGACAGCTCGGAGAACGCCTGCTCTTGGTCGGCCAGATAGGTGTCCCAGGCCTTGGCGTCCCAGATCTCCAACCGGGTGTTGGCCCCGATGACCACACAGTCGCGGCGGAGCCCGGCGTACTCGCGCAGGCCCGGGGGAATGGTGATCCGCCCCTGCTTGTCGGGCGTCTCGTCAGAAGCGCTGGCGAAGAAGACACGACTGTAATCGCGGACGGCCTTGGCAGTCACGGGTGCGGTGCGCAGCGCCTCGGTGATGCGCTGGAACTCCTCCACGGGGAAGACGTAGAGGCACCGCTCCTGGCCCTTGGTGATCACAAGACCCTCCGCCAGCTCCTCACGGTACTTCGCCGGCAGGAACAGTCGTCCTTTCTCGTCCAGGCGCGGGCTGTGAGTGCCGAGGAACATCGGCCCCACCTCCCGTGCCGAGTGGAAAGACTGGTCTCTATTACCCCAGCCCCTCCACTGCGCACCACCATACTCCACTTCTCCCCACCGTCAACCGACAACACGCGTTTCAGGCGATCGCGGAGCGCGCGTTCACGCAGGTCAGCGCCGGTGGAGCGAAGTGGAGCGCCGTGAGCCGCCCACCACGCCCACGGGCGTGTCGCAAGCCCCGCACGCGGGCCCCCCGGGCGCCTTCCACGGAGCCCCGCCGTACGGGCGCAGGATCGCGGCGGGAAAGGCGCGGCCCGCGGTGGAGGAAAGTGGAGCGGGAAAACGCGGGCGGCCCTTTCCGTGCGTCATCCATGGGCGGGTGAAGCCCTCTGGAGGAAGGCCGCCCGGCCGGGACACGAGAGGCCGCGCCCGCCCGCACCGGGGCGGTACCCGTGGGGCCCGGGGTGACGCCGGGAATGCCGGGGAGCAGGGAACGGCGGGGCGTTCGTGTCACGGATCGCGGACGATGACGGGATCGGAACGCGACCTCAGAGCGGAACACTAGGGACGTTCATCCCCAATTCGAGGGAAAGTCGCCCCGGAACCGCGAGCACCGTAGTGTCGGTACGCACAATGAAAAAGGAAAGCAAAGTCCCCCGCATGACATCCCCGGCGCGGGGCTGCCACACCCTCATGGAGGCCCGGTGGGAATAACCCACGATGTCGGACAGGAGCTTGAAGGTCTGGTCGCCACGGCGCACCGGATCCGTGAGGCGATCGAATCGGTCATCGAGGGTAAGGACGACGTCGTCCGGCTCACCCTCACGGTGCTGCTCGCCGAGGGGCACCTGCTCATCGAGGACGTGCCGGGCGTCGGCAAGACGATGCTCGCCAAGGCGCTGGCCAGGTCCATCGACTGCCCCGTGCGCCGTGTCCAGTTCACCCCCGATCTGCTTCCCAGCGACATCACGGGCGTCAGCGCCTTCAACCAGCAGTCGCGCGAGTTCGAGTTCAAACCCGGGCCCATCTTCGCCAGCATCGTCGTCGGCGACGAGATCAACCGTGCCTCCCCCAAGACCCAGTCGGCGCTGCTGGAGTGCATGGAGGAACACCAGGTCACCGTCGACGGCGTCACCTATCCGCTCGAGACGCCTTTCATGGTCATCGCGACCCAGAACCCGATCGAGATGGAGGGCACCTATCCCCTCCCCGAGGCCCAGCGCGACCGCTTCACCGCCCGCATCGCCATGGGCTATCCCGGGCCGGCCGCCGAGCTGGAGATGCTCGACGTGCACGGCGCCGCCTCGCCGCTGGACAAGCTGGAGCCGGTCGCCACGACCGCCGAGGTCAAGGCCCTGATCGACGCCGTGCGGGCCGTGTACGTCTCCCAGGCGGTGAAGAAGTACGCGGTCGACCTGGTGGCCGCCACCCGCGAGTCCCCCGACCTGCGGCTCGGCGCGTCCCCGCGCGCCACCCTCCACCTGGTGCGCGCCGCCCGCGCGCACGCGGCCATGTCCGGCCGCGACTACGTCATCCCCGACGACCTGCAGGACCTCGCCGTCCCGGTGCTGGCGCACCGCCTGCTCCCGAGCCTGGAGGCCCAGGGCCGGCGCCGCCGCCCCGAGCACGTCCTGGCCGAACTGGTCCGCCGTGTCCCCGTGCCGGAGAGCCGGGAGAGGGGGGTCGACGGGGCGGGACCGGACCGGTGATGGCCGGCCTTCGGGCGCTCACCTCACGTGGCCGCTCGTTCCTGGCCTCGGGCTTGGCGGCGCTGCTGTGCGCGATCCTCCTCGGCGAGCACGACCTGCTGCGGGTCGCCGTACTGATCATCACGCTGCCGTTGCTCGCCGCCCTGGTCGTCGCGCGCACCCGCTACCGCCTGAGCTGCGCGCGGCGGCTGGACCCCGCGCGGGTCGAGGTCGGCGCCGACAGCACGGTCACCATCCGGCTGGAGAACGTCACCCGCCTGCCGACCGGGCTGCTGCTGGTCGAGGACACCGTCCCCTACGCCGTGGGCACCCGTCCCCGGTTCGTCCTGGACCGGGTGGAGTCCCGGGGCATCCGGGAGATCGACTACAAGGTGCGCTCCGACCTGCGCGGCAGGTTCCCCATCGGGCCGCTGTCGGTGCGCATCGCCGACCCCTTCGGCCTGGTGGAGCTCACCCGCGACTTCACCGCCGGCGACACGCTGATGGTCCTCCCCCAGGTCGTGCCGCTCCCCCACGTGCGCCTGTCGGGCGAGCTGACCGGTGGCGGGGACAGCCGCAGCACCAGCGTCGCGGCGGCGGGCGACGACGACGTCGGCCCGCGCGAGTACCGCCAGGGCGACGACCTGCGCCGCGTCCACTGGCGGTCCACCGCCCGGTACGGCGAGCTGATGGTGCGCCGTGAGGAGCAGCAGTGGCAGAGCCGCGGGGCGCTGCTGCTGGACACGCGCAGGCACGCGCACCGCGGGGAGGGTCCCCGTTCGTCGTTCGAGGTGGCGGTCTCGGCCGCGGCCTCGATCGGGATGCAGCTCGCCCGCGACGGCCTCGGGCTGCGCCTGGTCACCGACCAGGGCGCCCAGCACCTGCCCGACACCGGCGCCGGGCACGCCCTGCTCGACGCGCTCGCCGTCGTCCGGCAGAGCACGGCCCGCTCGCTGGAGTCCGGCGTCGCCGCGCTGCGCCAGGGCGGCGGAGACGGCCTGGTCGTCGCCGTCCTCGGCGAGCTGGACCTGGAAGAGGCCCAGGCGCTGGCCCGGCTGCGCGGCGGCGGGGTCACCGGCGTCGCGGTGATGCTGGAGACGCGCACCTGGCAGCAGTCCCCGGCCCACCATTCCCAGGTGGACGAGACGTTCGAACGGGCGCGCACCGTGCTGGCCGGAGCCGGCTGGCGCGTCGTACGGCTACCCGCCGGCACCTCGCCGGCCGAGGTGTGGCAGGACGCCGGGCAGAGCTCCCGGTTCACCGGCCCGCCGGAGACGATCACGGCAGGAGACGCGGCATGAGACTACCGATCGCGGCCGGCCTCGCCACGGCCGCGACCTCGATCACCCTCTACCCGCTGTTCCATGGCGGCCTGTGGTTCTGGGCCGGCATGGGAGCGGTCACCGTGGTCGTCACCGTCTCGGTGCTCACCACCCGCGACGGCGTGCCGCGCTGGGCCGGCCCGCCGGCCGAGCTGCTCGCCCTGCTGGTCTACCTCGGCGTGGTGTTCACCCGGCCGGACAACTGGGCCTGGCTCGTCCCCACCAGGGACTCGGTCGCCAGCCTGCTGGACCTGCTCGACCAGGGCTTCACCGACATCCAGCGCTACGCCGCCCCGGTGCCGGCCAACTCGCCGATCTCGCTGCTCACCGTGGGCGGCATCGGCCTGATCGCCGTCCTGGTCGACCTGCTGGCCGTACGGCTGCGCCGGGCGGCGCTGGCGGGGCTGCCTCTGCTGGCCCTGTTCACCGTGCCCGCCGCGGTGCTGGCCGACCCCATCGGCTGGCCGGTGTTCATCATCGGCGCGCTCGGCTACCTGGGCCTGCTCGCCGCGGACGGGCGCGAGCGACTCGGCCGGTGGGGGCGGGCCGTGCTGGTGCGCCAGTCGCGCGCCGCCGGGGCGCGCACGCAGATGGACACCGGCCAGATCTCGCTGAACGGCAAGCGCATCGGCGTCGCCGCCATCGCGCTCGCCGTGGTGCTGCCCGCGCTGCTGCCCACGCTGGAGCCGAGCCCGCTGTTCGGCTTCGGAGTGGGCTCGGGCAACGGCAGGGGCGGCAACACGATCACCATCCCCGACCCGATCGCCAACCTGCGCGGCCAGCTCATCCAGCCGCGCGACTTCACCGTGCTGACCTACACCAACAACGACGGCGTCCCGCGCTACCTGCGGGTCTACTCGCTGGACACCTTCGACGGCGAACGCTGGACGATGTCACAGCCCAAGGGCCGTCCCGAGGACCGCGTGTCCCTGGGGCCGATGCCGCCGCCGCCCGGCCTGACCGAGCAGGTCCCGGTCAAGCAGGTGCGCACCGAGGTCAGGGTGAACGACGACGTGGAGGGGCTGAGCTTCCTGCCGCTGCCCTACCCGTCCACGACCGTGGAGATCGACGGCGACTGGCGCGCCGACCGCGGCACGCTCATGGTGTTCTCCACCCGGGACACCGCCGGCGGGCAGTCCTACACCGTCACCGGGCAGGATCCGCAGCCGGCCTACGACGATCTGCGCGCGCTGCCCAGCGCCACCGACCCGAGGTTCGACGCCCGCTACCTGGACCTGCCTCCCGACCTGCCGCCGATGATCAGGGGGATGGCCCGCGACGTGACCGCGGACGCCGGCTCGCCGTACGAGGCGGCGGTCAGGCTGCAGTCGTGGTTCACCGGAGGCGACTTCCTCTACAGCCTGCAGACCCAGGGCAACGGCAACCAGGCGCTGGCGGACTTCCTGCGCAACCGGACCGGCTACTGCGAGCAGTTCGCCGCGGCCATGGCGGTGATGGCCCGGGTCCTCGGCATCCCCGCGCGGGTGAGCATCGGCTACACCGGGGGCAGCTACGCCGACGGCGCCTGGCAGGTGCGCACCCATGACCTGCACGCCTGGCCCGAGCTGTACTTCCCGGGGGCCGGATGGCTGCGGTTCGAGCCCACTCCGGCGGGCGGCCTCGGCCAGGCCACGGCCCGGGTGCCGGACTACAGCCGGCCGCCGGTCACCGGTCCGACCGGGGACACCCCGAGCGCCGGGCCGAGCGAGGACCCCGCCACCAGTGACCCCACCGGCGACCCGGCCGCCACCCGGCGCGACCCGCGTGATCCCGACGCCGAGGGACTCGCCGGTACGCAGGAGCCGGCCGCGGGCACGTCACCGGCGCTGACGATCGCCGCCGGCGTGGGCGTCCTGCTGCTCATCGGGCTGATCCCCGCGGTGTGGCGGGCGGCGCTGCGCCACCGGCGCCGCCGGGCCTGGATGCGGGCCGGCGCCACCGGGCCCGCCGGGGCTCACACGGCGGCGGCCGACGCCCGGCCGGCGGCGCGGCTGGGCATGGCCGTGCACGCCTCCTGGCAGGAGCTGACCGACACGCTGTACGACCTGGGCCTCGGGTACGAGCCGAGCGAGACTCCGCGCGCGCTGGCCCGGCGGCTCGTGGCCCAGTGCGGGCTGGAGGGCGAGGCCGCCGCCTCGATCACCGCGATCGCGGCGGCCGAGGAGCGCATGCGGTACGCCCGGACGCCGGGCGCGGTCGGCGCGCTGGACGGCGACCTGCGGCGGGTGCGGGACACACTGCGCGGCCAGGCGCCGCGCGGGCGGCGGCTGCGCGCCACCCTGTTGCCGCCCTCCACGCTGCGCAGGCTGCGCGGGGCGGGTGAGAAGGTCCTGGACACCTTCGACCTGCTGGAGACGCTGCGGCCCTGGCCCGCGCGCCGCCGGGGCTCCGCCGAGCCTGTGGACCCGGAGCGGCGGGCCGACGGGCCGGTGCTCACCGGCTCCCGGCGCTGACCGCTCCCCTGCCCGGGCCCGCACCGGCCCGGGCAGGACGGGACGGGCGGAGGTGAGCGGTCACAGCGTTGAAGGCCCGCAGATATCTGCGGGCCTTCAACGCGTCGCGGTCGATCATGGATCGTCATGGTGGTGCCCGTGGGCCGTCAGGCGGGCACGCCGCGCCGCCGGGGAAGATGAGGTCTCGCCGTCACCGGAGGCGGGCGGTGCGCCGTGCGGGGCACGGCGGGACCCGCCGGACAATCAGCGTTCCTCGCCCCTGCGGCGCCAGCGCTCCTCCATGCGCTCCATGAAACCGGGCCGTGCGGCACGCCGGCGATCCTGCTTGCCGGTCGCGCCCGGCCTCGCCTCACCACCGAACCCGTTCATGCGTTTCCAGCTGGACAGGCCCCACAGACACGCGGCGAGCATGACCACAAAGCCGCCGACACCGAGTGGGATGATCGGTGCCACCACGCCGACCATCAACAGCACGACGCCCAGGACGAAGCCGATGGAGGCTTTGACCAGGCGGCGCTTGTAGTGGTTGCGTGGATCACTGATCCGAACGGTATTGGCCCACTTCGGGTCCTCGGCGTAGAGGGCCTGCTCGATCTGGTCGAGCAAGCGCTGCTCGTGCTCAGAGAGCGGCACGGCGCCTCCCAAGGACGGCCCCTAGTCGGGGAAGACGGCAACGGGCACCACAAGGTGTCCGGACCTCGCGGTCGGTTATCCCCAGAATACGAGGCTGTAGACGTAGGCGAAAGAAAACGTCCAACGTAGACCAAACCGGAGGTGACGTCATAGATCCATTCCATCAAACCTGGGGCGAACAAGCGAGGCCGGGCGGACGGCTTCCGGCCCGAATCTGCGAGCGGCCCTGTCCATCGCCATTTCGGCCTCCCGCCAGCCGGTTTCCCGCTCGCCGAGGCCGAGCTGGTGGGTCGCCGTGCCCGCGGGACGGAGGTTCTCGACCCGCACGCCGACCAGGCGAAGCCGCACCCGATCGAGCCCTGCGGCGTGGTACAGCTCACAGGCAGTGGCATATATCTCTTTCGCCACATCTGTGGCCTCCCGCAGAGTGCGGGCACGAGTGATCGTCGTGAAGTCGGCCCGGCGGAGCTTGACGCTCACCGTGCGGCCGATGTGCCCCCCGGCGCGCAGCCGGGCGGCCACCCGCTCCGACAGCCTCAGCAACTCGCGGCGGATGGCGTCGGGGTCGTCCACGTCGTAGGGGAAGGTCTCTTCGGCGCCGATGCTCTTGTCGGGGGCGTGCGGGGTGACCCGGCGCTCGTCGCGCCCCCAGGCGAGCTCGGCCAGATGGGCACCGACGGCCCCGAACTCGCGCTGGAGCGTCGAGGCGGGCACATGGGCGAGGTCGCCCACCGTCTTGATGCCGAGGCGCACCAGGGCCTGCTCGGTGCGCTCGCCGACGCCCCACAGGGCCGCGACGGGCAGCGGATGGAGGAACTCCACCACCCGGTCGGCGGGGACGACCAGCAGGCCGTCCGGCTTGCAGTGCCGGGAGGCGAGCTTGGCGACGAACTTGGTGCTCGCCACGCCCACCGAGCAGGTGATGCCGTGGCGCTCGGCGACCTCGGCCCGGATCAGCGCGGCGATGCGCGCCGGGGAGCCGAGCCGGCGCACGGCCCCGCGCACGTCGAGGAACGCCTCGTCGGAGGCGATCGGCTCGACCTCGGGGGTGATCGCGCGGAAGATCTCCATCACGCCTTTGGAGACCTCGGCGTACTTGCCGTGGCTGGGCGGGATGACGACCGCCTGCGGACACAGGCGGCGGGCGCGGGTCATCGGCATGGCCGAGTGGACCCCGAACCTCCTGGCCTCATAGGTGGCGCTCAGCACGACGCCCCGCGCGCCGGCCGCGCCGACGATGACCGGCGTGCCCCTCAGCTCGGGGCGGTCGAGCAGCTCGACGCCGGCGTAGAAGGCGTCCATGTCGACGTGCAGGATCGGGCAGCCGGTGTCGTCGGCCGGCGCCTGGCCGGGGACGGGGACCTGCCCGGGATCGGACCGCAGGACCTGCTTGCGCGACACGATGACATCCTAGCCGAACAGGCGTTCTAGCGGCCAGGCTCGGCACGGGGGCCGGGACGTCCCGGCCGGAGCGCTCACCGGTGGCCGAGGAGATGGAGCTGGGTGGCGATGTCACGCAGCACCGGGTGGGCGGCGGCGGCCTGCTCGAGCGCGATCAGGGCCCGGGCCGCCCTCGGCTCGCCGTCCAGCAGCCGGCCGGGCACCAGGTCGGCGAAGACCCGCACGCCGCTGGTCTCGCCGGGCACGAACCCGGCCGCCGTCAGCAGCCCGGCGAGTGCCTCGGCGCTGAAGCGGCGGGGCGTGGGATCCTGCTCGCCCCAGCGGCCGGCGGGGTCGGTGAGGACCTGCCTGGCCTCGTCGAAGTGGCCCGACAGCGAGCGGTGGATCGCCGTGGCGACCGGGTTGGCCGCCAGCACGCTGATCACCCCGCCCGGTCTGAGCAGCGCCGCGACGGCCGACAGGGCGCCCGCGGGGTCCTCGACGTACTCAAGGACGCTGTGGCACAAGACCAGGTCGGCGCAGCGGGGCTCCAGCAGGTCGCGCAGGTCGGAGGCGTCGCCCTGGATGCCCTTGACGCCGACCCCCGCCTCCGCGGCGCGGCGTTCCAGGGCCGCCAGCGAGTCGGGGCTGGGGTCGACGACGGTGACCGCGTGGCCGAGCTCGGCCAGCGGCACCGCGAACCCGCCGGTGCCGCCGCCGGCGTCGACGATGTCGAGCCGCTCACGCCCGGTGGCGCGCGCGCGAGCGGCCAGCGTGGCCCGGAGAACGTCCCACACCACGGCGGTGCGCACCGCCGGAGAGGTGGCCGCCTGGCGCGCGGCGCCTTCGGTGCGCAACTTCAGCTCGCCTCCTGCGAAAGCGTGTCGATCGGCCTCAAGCCTACGCCAGGCGGGCGGCGCGCCGGTCGCCTCAGAGGGCCAGTGACGGCTTCAGCTGCTTGAACCGGGCGAGCAGGCCGTTGACGAACTGCGGCGACTCGTCGGTGGACAGCTCGGCGGCCAGCTGGACCCACTCGCTGATCACCACGGCCTCCGGGACGTCGGTGACCCACAGCAGCTCGTACGTGCCGGCCCGCAGCAGGTTACGGTCGACGGCGGGCATGCGGTCGAGGGTCCACCCCTCGGCGTAGGTCGAGATGAGCTCGTCGATGCGCGGCCGATGCCGGCTCACGCCCTCCACCAGTGTGGCGGTGTACTCGTTGACGGGCGGTTCCGCCCGCTCCACTCGCTCGGCGAGCACGCTGACCGGAGGCTCCTCGCGCAGCTCCGCCTCGAAGAGGATGTCGAGAGCGCGCCTGCGAGCCTTTCCGCGAGCCGACACCTCAGGCCCGGCCGAGGTACTCGCCGGTGCGAGTGTCGACCTTGACCTTCTCACCCGTGGTGATGAACAGCGGCACCTTGATCTCGGCGCCGGTCTCGAGCGTCGCGGGCTTGGTGCCGCCGGTGGAGCGGTCGCCCTGCAGGCCCGGCTCGGTCTGGGAGATGGTCAGCTCGACGGCCGCCGGGAGCTCGACGTACAGGACGTTGCCCTCGTTGACGGCCACCGTGGCGAGGCCGTTCTCCAGCAGGTAGTTGGCGGCGTCGCCGACGGTCGCGCGGGCGACGTTCAGCATGTCGTAGGTCTCGGTGTCCATGAAGACGAAGTCGTCGCCGTCGAGGTAGGAGAACTGCATCTCGCGCTTGTCGACGTTGGCCACCTCGACCTTGACGCCGGCGTTGAAGGTCTTGTCCACGACCTTGCCGGAAAGCACGTTCTTCAGCTTGGTGCGGACGAACGCGCCGCCCTTACCCGGCTTGACGTGCTGAAACTCCACCACGCTCCAGAGCTCGCCGCCGTCGAGCTTGAGCACCAGGCCGGTCTTGAGGTCGTTGGTCGTCGCCACTCGTACTCTCCTGCATCGTCATGATCGCGCTTAGCCGCCCCTGCCTCACAGGACCAGCAACTCCTTGGTGGTGCGGGTGAGGAGCTCCGGGCCGCCGACGCGTGTCACGAGAGTGTCCTCGATCCGGACGCCGCCCCTGCCTGGCAGATAGACGCCGGGCTCAACGGTGATCGGAACCCGATCGTCAAGTCTACCGGTCCCGGCAGCACGCAGGAACGGGTCCTCGTGGATCTCCAGGCCGACGCCGTGGCCGAGCCCGTGCCCGAAATGCTCGGCGTGGCCGGCGGCGGCGATCACCTCACGCGCCGCGGCGTCCACCTCGGCGAGGCCGGCTCCGGGGGCGAGCGCGTGCCGTCCGGCGCGCTGCGCGGCCCGCACCAGGTCGTACAGCTCGCGCTGCCAGCCGGCGGCCGTGCCGACGGCGACGGTCCTGGTCATGTCGGCGTGGTAGCCGCCGTACAGAGCGCCGAAGTCCATGGTGACCAGGTCGCCGCGTTCGATGGGCCGCTCGCCGGGGACGTGGTGCGGGACGGCGCCGTTGGGGCCGCTCGCCACGATCGTCTCGAAGGCCGGGCGGTCGGCGCCCAGCTCCACCATGCGGGCCTCGAGCGCGCGGGCCAGCCGCCGCTCGGTCATGCCCGGCGCGACCGTCGCGACGACGTCGGCGAAGGCCTGGTCGGTGAGAGCGCAGGCGGTGCGCAGCGCCTCGATCTCGGTGTCGTCCTTGACGACCCGCACGCGCTCGACCAGTCCTTCGGTCACCGGCAGGTCGCCGCCGCCGAGCCTGCGGTAGCGGGCCACGGACATGTCGCGCGCCTCGACGGCCGGCCGCCCGGCGAGTTCCACCAGCGTGGCCTCGACGTCCCGCGCCTCGACGATCTCGACGCCGCCGATGTCGCGGCGGGCCGTCTCGATATAGCGGGAGTCGGTGGCCAGCACGGCCGAGCCGTCCACCCGCACCAGCATGGCGGCGTTGGAGCTGGCCAGGCCGGTCAGGTACCGGACGTTGACGCCGCGGGTGACGAGCAGTTCGCCGACACCCTCCTCGCCCAGCAGTGCGGCGACCCGGGCGCGGCGCGGCTGGTAGATATCGGTCATATCCCGAACTGTACGGTCAGCCGGCGTCGGCCGTCCCGCCACCGGCCGAGCGCAGCGGCAGCTCGCGCAGATAGACGACCGCGAAGAAGCCGACGGCCGCCAGCGGGACGCAGGCCAGGAAGACCGACTGCATGGCGTGGGTGAAGGACTCCACCACGACGTGCTGGAGTGCCGGTGACAGCTCCCTGACGGCCTCGGGGGTGCCGAGGGCCAGATCATGCGCGCCCTGGGGCACCCGCAGCCGCGCCGCCGCGAGCATGGCGGCGATCTCGCCCTCGACCCGGTTGGTGAGGATGGCCCCGAGCGCCGCGACCCCGACCGCCCCGCCGAGGTTGCGGAAGAAGGAGACACCGGAGGTGGCCACGGCCATGTCACGCCGCTGGGCGGCGTTCTGCGCGGCGAGGATGAGCATCTGCATGCTGAAGCCGAAGCCGGTGCCGAGCAGGGCGATGTCGAAGCCGATCATCCAGCCGCTGGAGTCGGGACGCATGAGCGACAGCAGCGCGCTGCCGGCGCAGATCAGCAGCAGCCCGGCGACCGGGAAGACCTTCCAGCGGCCGGTGCGCACGACGACCCGCCCGGAGGTCACCGCCGACAGCAGCAGGCTGAGCACCAGGGGGATGGTCATGACGCCCGACATGGTGGGGCTCATGCCCTTGACGATCTGGAAGTACTGCGGCAGGTAGGTCATCGCGCCGTACAGCGCGAGGCCGACCAGCAGCGACGCGCCACCGGCCAGGACGAAGGTGCGGTCGCGGAACAGCCGCGGCGGCAGGATCGGCTCGGCCACGTGCCGCTCGACCAGGACGGCGAAGGCCAGCAGCAGCACCGCGGCCCCGCCCAGGGCGTAGGTCCAGCCGGAGTTCCACGCGAACTCGTGGCCGCCGAACGACAGCAGCACCATGACCGCGCTGGCGCACCCGGTGATGGCGAAGGCCCCCCACCAGTCGATGCGGGCGTCGCGCGCCTCGTACTCGTAGCGCAACATCCGCTGGACGACGGCGAAGGCCGCGACGGCGAAGGGGACGCACATGTAGAAGGTCCAGCGCCAGCCGAGCAAGGGGGCGTCCACGATGAATCCGCCGAGCAGCGGGCCGCCGACGGTGGAGACGCCGAAGACGACGCCGATGTAGCCCGAGTAGCGGCCCCGCTCCCTCGGCATGACCACGTCGCCGAGGATGACCTGGGTGAGGGCGGAGATGCCGCCGGTGCCGACGCCCTGCAGCGCGCGGGCGAAGACCAGCATGCCGACGCTCTGCGACATCCCGGCCAGGATCGATCCGGCGATGAACACCAGCAGGGAGAGCTGGAACATCCACTTGCGGCCGAACAGGTCCGACAGCTTGCCCCACAGCGGGGTGGAGGCGGTCAGCGTGAGCAGCGACGCGCCGGTGACCCAGGCGAGCTGGTCCTGCGCGTTGAACTCGCCGACGACCGTGGGCAACGCGGTGCCGACCACGGACGTCGAGATCATCGAGGTCATCAGGGCCAGAAGCAGCCCGGACATGATCTTGAGGATCTCGCGATGGGTGTAGCTCCGGCGGTCCCCCGACTCGCCGTGTGCGTCCGCTCGGGTGTCCCCCTGCACCGCCACTACCGGCCCCCAGTTTTCTTCTTTTACCAACTATTTGTATTAGAGACCTGTTTACCTGTCAAACGGTAAGCCGATGTCATATAGCGGGAAATTAGTTGCGAACGTGCCCTAAGTCGGCACTGGTCAGCGGCCATGGGGCACGTGGGCGACCGGACACTCCCGAACGCCCCGGGTGCGGCGAGGAGATCGGGCCTGCGCGTGCCGCAGGGCCCGTCCCGGCCACGGCGGGGCCGCGGCCGGGAGGCGTGGCACCTCGGCGACGCGGTCAGGCGGCCATTTCCCTGACCTTCTCGATCAGGGCCAGGCGTTCCTTGTGCGAGCCGGCGAGCGGAGCGACGTTGATCGTGGTCACGCCCGACTCCCTCATGGCCGCGATGCGGTCGCGGACGAAACCCTCCGGGCCGACCAGCGACATCTTCTCCAGCAGCTCCATCGGCACCATCGCGGCCGCCTCGTCCTTTCGGCCCGACAGGTACAGCTCCTGGATCCGCTCGGCCTCTTTCTCGTAGCCGTAGCGGCGGGCCAGGTCGTTGTAGAAGTTCTTCCCCTTGGCGCCCATCCCGCCGATGTACAGCGCCGCCATCGGCCGCCCGAGCTCCAGCAGGCCCGACACGTCGTCGCCGATGGCCAGCGCCGCCTGGGCGATGACGTCCAGCTCCCCGAGCGCGGGGTCGCGCTTGGCCCTGCCCGCGGCCAGCGACGCGCCCCACACGTCGGCGGCCTTCTCGGGGACGTAGAAGATCGGCTCCCACCCCTCGGCCAGCTCGGCGGTCAGCTCGACGTTCTTCGGGCCGATGGCCGCGACCACGATGGGGATGCGCTCGCGGACCGGGTGGTTGATCAGCTTCAGCGGCTTGCCCAGTCCGGTGCCCTCACCGGCGGGCAGGGGCAGCCGGTAGTGCCGGCCGTCGTAGGTCAGCCGCTCGCGCCGCCACACCTTGCGGCAGATCTCGATCACTTCGCGGGTGCGGCCCAGCGGGGCGGTGTACGGCACCCCGTGGAAGCCCTCGATCACCTGCGGGCCCGAGGCGCCGAGGCCGAGGACGAAGCGCCCGTCGGAGACGTAGTCCATGCCGGCCGCCGTCATGGCGAGCAGGGCGGGAGTGCGCGAATAGATCGGCAGGATGCCGGAGGCGATCTGCAGACGGCTGGTCTTGGCCGCGATGTACCCCATCTGGCTCACCGCGTCGAAGCTGTAGGCCTCGGCGACGAACACGATGTCCAGCCCGGCGCTCTCGTAGTCGGCCAGCTCGGCCACGGTCTCCTTGAAACCCCCGGCGTAGTTCAGTGCCATGCCGATGCGCATCCCAGTCCTCCTACTCGTGGGTAACAGAAGGATGTTCCCCCATTTCGGCGGCCAAGGCCAACAGCGGTGCGGCCATCGCGGCACCCGCACGCCAGGGGACGCCAGGGGACGCTAGGGGACGCTAGGGGACACGGCCCACGCCGCCCAGCACCGGCAGGGACGCCCCGCGCAGCGGCAGCGCGTCGGGGGCGGGCCGCCACTCGTTGAGCGGGACGACGCCCGGATCGACGACCCGCAGCCCGTCGAACAGCCGCACGATGGACGCGCTCGGCCGGGCCTCCAGCATGGCGTTGGCCGCGCCGTAGACCTCGCGGCCCTGGGCCATCTCCGCAGGGAACGCGTCGGAGCCCAGATGTGAGATCACGATGTGGCTGCCGCTCGGCAGCGCCCGGGCGTAGGCGGCGACCAGGCCCCAGGGGTCCTCCTGGTCGGAGACGAAGTGCAGGCACGACACCATGAGCACGCCGACCGGCCGGTCGAGGGCGAAGGCGGCGGGCAGCGCCGAGATGACCTCGTCGGGGCGCCGCAGGTCGGCCTCCAGGAAGGACACCTGCGGCGTCGTGGCGAGCAGCGCCCTGCCGTGGGTGGCCACGACCGGGTCATTGTCGACGTAGACGACCTGGGCGTCCGGCGCGGCGGCCAGCGCCACCTCGTGCACGTTGCCCTGGGTCGGCAGGCCGGCGCCGAGATCGAGGAAGCCGCGCACGCCGGCCTCTCGGGCCAGGAACCTGACCGCCCTGCCGAGGAAGTCGCGGTTCTCGCGCACCGCCTCCCGCACGTGCCCCCGCGAGATCGCGATGACCTTCTCGGCGGCGGCGCGGTCGGCGGGGAAGTGGTTCTTGCCGCCGAGGTAGTAGTCGTACATCCGGGCGACATTCGGGCGGCTCACGTCGAACTCCCGGAGAGGATGCCGCTCGTCCACCATCACCCGTCCTCCTCTCCGCCGGTGACATGATCGTAGTGCCCGAGCGGGTGGCCGGGAAGGCGCAGGTCGCACCGGATCAGCCGTCGCGGGCGCCGAGTGCGTCCAGATCGCCCGGGGTGTCGACGTCCGCGGGGTCGCCGGCATCGTCGCAGGGCACCAGCGTGACCAGCTCGGGATGGGCCCGCAGGAACGGCCGGGCCCCGACGTCGCCCTCGGCCAGCGCCCCCACCAGCGCGAAGTGCTCGCGCCCGATCAGCACCGGGTTGCGCGGCACGCCGCCGTAGGCGGCCACCGCGACGGTGGCGCCGGCCCGGAAGGCGGCGACCAGGCGGCGTACGGCCTCCGGGCGGATCAGCGGCTGGTCGGCCAGGGCCACCACCACCGCCCCGGCCTCGCCGGGCACCGCCGCCAGCCCGGCGCGCAGGGACGACCCCATGCCCGTGGCCCAGTGCGGGTTGTGCACCTCGACCGCGCCGGGGACCCCCGTGGGCGCCGCGCCCAGCACCACCAGCACCGGATCGCACCCGCCGTCGCGCAGCAGCCGCACGCCGCGGTCGGCGAGCCGCTCCCCCGCGTACTCCACCAGGGCCTTCGGCGCGCCGAAGCGGCTGCCGCCGCCGGCGGCGAGCAGCAGGCCCGCCACCGGGGTCACGCGTGCTCCTCGTGGGGGCCGGCGCCGTGGATGCGGCCGGTGGTCTCGGTCAGCGCCCGCCCCGACCCGCCCCAGCGGAGCTGGATCAGCTCGGCGGCGATCGACACCGCGGTCTCCTCGGGGGTGCGCGCGCCGAGGTCCAGGCCGATCGGCGAGCGCAGCCGCGCCAGCTCCTCCTCCGGCAGTCCCGCCTCGCGCAGCCGCGCCAGGCGGTCCTCGTGGGTGCGGCGCGACCCCATGGCGCCGACGTACCCCGCGCGGGTGCGCAGCGCCACCTCAAGGAGCGGCACGTCGAACTTCGGGTCGTGGGTGAGCACGCAGATCACGGTCCTCTCGTCGACGTGGGCGGTGGACAGGTAGTCGTGCGGCCACTTCACCACCACCTCGTCGGCCTCGGGGAAGCGCTTGGCGGTGGCGAACACCGGGCGGGCGTCGCAGACCACGACGTGGTAGCCGAGGAACTTGCCGAGGCGGGCCACGGCGGCGGCGAAGTCGATCGCGCCGAAGACGAGCATGCGCGGCGGCGGGGCGAAGGAGTGGACGAACACCGCCAGGTCGTCCAGCCGCCGCTCGCCGTGCGGCCCGTACCGGCGCACGCCGGTCAGGCCCTGGGCGAGCATCCCCCGGGCGTCGTCGTCCACGGCGGCGTCCAGTCGCGGCACGCCGAGCGAGCCGGAGACGCGGTCGGGCCAGACGACCCGGCGCGCGCCGGTCCGCCCGGGGCCGGATATGACGGTGGCGACCGCGACCGGCTCGTGCCCGCGCACCGACGCGGCGATCTCCCCCAGCTCGGGGAAGTCCTGCGCGGACACCGGCTCGACGAGGATGTCGATGATGCCGCCGCAGGTCAGCCCGACCGCGAAGGCGTCGTCGTCGCTGACGCCGTACCGCTGGAGCACCGGGCGGCCCTCGGCGGCGACCTCGCGGGCCAGCTCGTACACCGCGCCCTCCACGCAGCCGCCGGACACGCTGCCGACGGCCTCCTCCCCGAGCACCGCCATGGCGGCGCCGGGCGGGCGTGGCGCGCTGCGGAAGGTGCCGACGACCGTCGCCAGCCCGAAACGCTCCCCCGCCTCCCACCACCGCACGATCTGCGACAGCACGTCACGCATGCGACAGCCTTTCCGCGAGCTCCTCGAAGGCCGCCAGGCTGTGCCCGGCGACGAACGCCCCGACGTGGGGCAGGGCCGCCCGCATGCCCCCGGTGAGCGGACGGTACCCCTCCCGTCCCTTGTGCGGGTTCACCCAGATCACCCTGCGGGCGAGCCGGGACAGCCGGGCCATCTGACGGCCGAGCAGGGACGGGTCGCCGCGCTCCCAGCCGTCGGAGGCGATCACCACGGCCGCGCCGCGGGCGCAGGACCACCGGTCGAGGAACTCCTTCAGCTCCTCCCCGAGCCGGGTGCCTCCGCTCCAGTCGGGAACGGCCGCCGACACCTCGCGCATGGCCGTCCCGGCCTCGGCGTGGCGCAGCGCGGGGGTGAGCCGGGTGAGCCGGGTGCCGACGCTGAACACCTCGGTGGCGCGCGGCTCGCACCGCACCAGCGCGTGGGCGAAGCGCAGCAGCGTGTCGGCGTACGGGGCCATGGATCCGCTCACGTCGACCAGCAGCACGACGCGGCGCGGCCGGGTGCGGCGGGCGCGGCGGAGCAGGCGGGCGGTCTCGCCGCCGGTGCGCAGCGCCTCGCGCATGGTGCGACGCGGGTCGGGCCGGCCGCGCGGGGCCGGGGTGTGCCTGCGGGAACGGCGCTGCTCGCGGCGGGCGCGCAGCAGGGCGAGCATGCGGTGGATCTCCTCGCGCTCGGCGGGGGTGAGCCGGGCGACGTCGCGCCGCCTGAGCACCTCGGCCTCGCCGGCGGTGGCGGGCACCGCCTCCCGGTCGCCGCGCTCACCAGTGGCCGCGCCGTCGGTGGTGGCGGTGTACCGGGTGCGGGTCACCACGGGCGGGGAGGAGCGGCGGGCGCGGGCGCGCTCGCCGCCGAAGTAGGCCGCGAAGCACCGGTCGTAGCGGGGCAGGTCGTCCGGGCCCGCGCAGAGGGTCAGCCGGCCGGCCCAGTAGACCGCTCCCGAAGCGCCGGCGCCGAGGTGGGCCGCCGCCCGCAGGAACGCCTGGGTGCGCTCGTGGCCGGCCGGCACTCCGGCCGCGCGCAGCGTCCGGGCGAACCCGGTCAGGGTCGCCGCGACCTCCCCTGCGGCCGCGGCGCCGCCGGTCCCGAAGAGGTGTCCGCGCCCGGCGCCGGAGAGATGTCCCGCGGGCCCGTCGTCCGGGATGTCCTCGGCCGGGCCGTGGTCCGGGACGTGCCGTGCGGGCCCCTCCTCCGGGACGTGCCGTGCGGGGTCGTCGTCCGGGACGTGTCCGGGGCCGCTCCCGTACGGCACGCGGCCACGGGCGGTGCCGGGGATGGGGAGCCCGCCCTCCCCGCCAGGGCGAGGTGGTTCAGGCATCGCGCAGCAGCCCGCCGGCGAGGGCCGTCTGCTGGTCCTCGCGGTACTTCAGCACCGCGCCCAGAGTGGCCGAGGCCAGCCCGGGATCGAGGTCGCGGGCGCCGAGGGTGAGCAGCGCCTCGGCCCAGTCGAGGGTCTCGGCGACCCCCGGCGGTTTGAGCAGCCCGGCGCCGCGCAGCCGCCCGGCGGCCGCGGCGACCTGGCGGGCGAGGGTCTCGGTGCACTCCGGCAGGCGGCGGCGCAGGATCGCGACCTCGCGCTCGAACGCCGGGTGCTCCAGCCAGTGGTACAGGCAGCGGCGCTTGAGCGCGTCGTGCACATCGCGGGTGCGGTTGGAGGTGAGGACCACGACGGGCGGGGTCGCCGCGCTGATGGTGCCGAACTCGGGGATGGAGATGCTGAAGTCGGACAGCACTTCCAGCAGGAACGCCTCGAACTCGTCGTCGGCCCGGTCGATCTCGTCCACCAGCAGCACGCTCGGCTGGGTCTCCAGGGCCCGGAGCAGGGGGCGGGCGATCAGGAAGCGCCGGTCGTACAGCTCTCCCTCCAGGCGGGCGGCCTCGCCCGCGCCGGTCGCTCCCGTGGCCTCGGCCGCCTTGAGGTGCAGGAGCTGGCGGGCGAAGTCCCAGTCGTACAGAGCCTGGGCGGCGTCCAGCCCTTCGTAGCACTGCAGGCGGATCAGCGGCGCGCCGAGGACGGTGGCGAGCGTCTTGGCCAGCTCGGTCTTGCCGACCCCCGCCTCCCCTTCCAGGAACAGGGGGCGGCCCATCTCCAGCGCCAGGAAGCACGCGGTCGCGAGCCCCTCGTCCGCCAGGTAGGCCCGTTCTTCCAGCAGTTCGGCCAGCCTCGCGGGGCCGCCGACGCCGGCCGCCCGGTATGTCTCGTGCCGCACCCCCTCAGCCTACGCGCATCCCCCGCCCGCGAGCCCGTACCACCGTGTCACGCGGATCATCGCGATTTCCCCATTGACTTGGTAGGAATTGCTGGCAATTATGAGAGGACACCACACCCCGGCAGACCGTCTTCGGCGACGTCATCGACCGCCACCGCACCCACATCGTCACGAAGGACGCCCGACCCATGACCCTGAAGTTCCACTGGTTCCTGCCCACCAACGGCGACGGCCGGTCGATCGTCGGAGGCGGCCACGGGCTCGCCCGCGCCCACGGCCACTCCACGGCGCACGCCTACCGGCCGCCGTCGATCGACTACCTCGCCCAGATCGCCCGCTCGGCCGAGCAACTCGGCTTCGAGGCCGTCCTGACCCCGACCGGCACCTGGTGCGAGGACGCCTGGCTGGTCACCGCGGCGCTCAGCCAGCAGACCACGCGGCTGAAGTTCCTGGTCGCCTTCCGGCCCGGCCTGCTGTCGCCCACCCTGGCCGCCCAGATGGCCGCCACCTACCAGCGCATCTCGGGCGGGCGGCTGCTGCTCAACGTGGTGACCGGCGGCGAGGGCCCCGAGCAGCGCCGCTTCGGCGACCACCTGTCCAAGGACGAGCGGTACGCGCGCACCGACGAGTTCCTGAGCGTCGTGCGGGGAGCGTGGAGCGGCCCGTTCGACTTCACCGGCACCTACTACCAGGTGGCGGGCGCCACGGTGTCCGAGCCGCCCGCCCCGCTGCCCGAGCTGTACTTCGGCGGGTCCTCCACCCCGGCCGGCGCGGTCGCGGCCCGGCACGTGCAGACCTACCTCACCTGGGGCGAGCCGCCCGCGCACGTCGCCGAGAAATCGAGTGGGTGCGCGCACTGGCCGCCGCCGAGGGACGGACCCTGCGCTTCGGCGTCCGGCTGCACGTCATCACCCGCGACACCTCCGAAGAAGCCTGGGCCGAGGCCGGGCGGCTGCTCGACGCGATCGACCCCGCCCACATCCGCACCGCCCAGAAGGTCCTGTCCCACAGCGAGTCGATCGGGCAGCGGCGCATGCTCGCCCTGCACGAGGGCTACCGCCGCGACGGCGGCACCGTGCACGACCTGGAGGTGTACCCGAACCTGTGGGCGGGCGTCGGGCTGGGGCGCGGCGGCGCCGGCACCGCGCTGGTCGGCAGCCACGCCGAGGTCGCCGACCTCATCGAGGAGTACGCCCGCCACGGCATCAGCGAGTTCGTCCTGTCCGGCTACCCGCACCTGGAGGAGGCGTACTGGTTCGGCGAAGGCGTCCTGCCCGAGCTGCGCCGCCGCGGCGCCCTGAGCACCCTCCCCGCCCCCATCCGCCTCACCGCCTGACCGCCCCGGGCACGGCACCGCACGACTCGGCGGCGCTCGATCGGTCACCAGAGAGCATCATCCTGCTCGCGGGCGACACTGCCGTTCCGCGACGGTCAGCGGGCCTCGGCGAAGAACACGCGAAGATCGGCCCGCCGCTCGTGAGGGTCACACCTTCAGGATCTGGAGGTCATAGTCGATAATGTGCCCATCTCTGGTGGCCAGGGCCGGTCCTTCGCGTCTGGCCTGGGCTACCAGCATGCGGCCGGAGGCACGCGCGGTGGACGAGGGCGGTCACGGGTGGTCGGGGGCCTCGCCGTGGGTGTGGATGAGGGCGCGCAGCTCGGCCACGGCCTGGCGGGAGCGGGCCTTCTCGGCGCCCTGGATGCCCATGGCGCCGACGCTGGAGCCGTCGGCCAGGTCGAGCTTGGGCCACGGCTCCCCCTCGGGCAGGGTCACGCCGAGCACCTGGGGCCAGGCGTACCGGTGGACGCGCAGCGCGTTGACGACGGTGACGCCGCGGTCGTCGGCCTCCACCCGCAGCCGGCCGAGCAGGTGGAGGATGGCGGCGACCAGGCAGCCGAAGACCACCACGCCGATCTTGTCGGGCAGCCGGAACGGCGGCGGGAGGAGCACCGCCAGCACGACCGACCCCACCACCATGACCGTGGCGAAGCCGTACGCCAGGGCGCGCGCCCGGCGCGGGCGCCAGGTCACCGGCAGGGGCGGCGGCGGGACGCTGTCAGGCACGGCGGCCCGCCCGGCGGGGACGGCAGGTGGATCGGCGCGGCAAAGCGGCTCATCCCTTCAGGTCACGCAGCACCAGTGCTGTCTCGATCGCCGCGACCGTGGCCTCGTACCCCTTGTCCTCGTGGCTTCCGGGCAGGCCCGCCCGGTCGACGGCCTGATCAAGGGTGTCACATGTCAGGACCCCGTTGCCCACGGGAGTGGACTCGTCCAGCGACACCCGGGTCAGTCCCGATGTGACCGAGTCGCAGACGTACTGGAAGTGCGCGGTGTCGCCGCGGATCACCACGCCGAGCCCGACGACCGCGTCGAACCGCCGGGCCATGGCCTGGGCGACGACCGGGATCTCCATCGAGCCGGCCACCCGGACGGTGACCCACTCGGCGCCGCACTCCTTGGCCGCCTGCTCGGCTCGGGCCACGAGCTGATCGGTGATCGTCTCGTGCCAGCGCGCCGCGACGATGCCGACCCGCACGCCCTCGGCGGCGACGGGGGCGGCCTCCGGCCGTCCGGTTCCGCTCACCGGTTCTCCTCTCTCGCCGCGGCCGGCACGCGCCGGCTCATCGGACTCCTTCGATCTGGTGGCCGAGGCGGTCGCGCTTGGCCGTCAGGTATTTGATGTTGTACTCGTTGGCGGCGGCCGGCATGGGCTCGCGGCCGACGACCGCGATGCCGTAGCCGTCCAGGCCGCGCACCTTGGCCGGGTTGTTGGTGAGCACACGCACCGACCTGACCCCGAGGTCGGCGAGCATCTGGCCGGCGTTGGAGAACTCCCGGGCGTCCACCGGCAGGCCGAGCTCCAGGTTGGCGTCCACGGTGTCGCTGCCGTTGTCCTGCAGTCCGTAGGCCTTGAGCTTGGCGAGCAGCCCGATGCCGCGCCCCTCGTGCCCGCGCAGGTAGACCACCACTCCCCTGCCCTCGGCGGCGATGGCGCGCATGGCGTGGTCGAGCTGCACGCCGCAGTCGCAGCGCAGCGAGCCGAGCACGTCACCGGTCAGGCATTCGCTGTGCGCGCGGACCAGGACGTTCTCCCCGTCGCCGATGTCGCCGTACACCAGGGCCAGGTGCTCGCCGCCGTCGATGCCGCTGGAGTAGCCGTAGGCGCGCCAGATGCCGTACCGGTTGGGGATCTCGGTGACGGCGACCCGCGAGACCACCCGCTCGGTGCGGCGGCGGTACTCGGCGAGCTGCTCGATGGACACCAGCGCCAGGTCGTGCCGGTCGGCGAACTCCCGCAGCTCAGGCAGGCGGGACATCGTGCCGTCGTCGTTGACGATCTCGGCGAGCACCCCGGCGGGGGCGAGCCCGGCCAGCCGCGCGAGGTCGACGGCCGCCTCGGTGTGCCCGCGGCGGGCGAGCACGCCGCCCTCGTGGTAGCGCAGCGGGAAGATGTGCCCGGGGCGGGCCAGCTCGAACGGCTCGGTGGCCGAGTCGACCAGGGTGCGGATGGTCTTGGCCCGGTCGGCGGCCGAGATGCCGGTGCTCACCCCGTCGCGGGCGTCCACGCTGATGGTGTACGCGGTGCGCAGCCGTTCGCGGTTCTGGTGGACCATGAGCGGCAGGCCGAGGCGGTCCAGGTCGCGGCCCAGCATGGGAACGCAGATCACGCCGCTGGTGTAGCGGATGGTGAAGGCCAGCAGCTCGGGGGTCGCCTTGGCCGCGGCGAAGATGATGTCGCCCTCGTTCTCGCGGTTCTCGTCGTCGACGACGACCACGGGGCGGCCTAGGCGGATGTCCTCGATGGCCCGCTCGATCGGGTCGAGCTTGATCTCCCCGGGGACGCCGTTCGCGACGCCCGTCCCGGTGCCGGCCATGTCGTTGGTACCGGACGCGCGTGCGATGTCCACGGTGTGCTCCAAGCCGGTCAGGTCGTGGGTCTCGGTCATATGGGGGCCACCTCCAGCCGGCGGGTGTTGCGGTACTGCCGCCGCCATTCGCGGATGCCGAGCAGGACCATGACGAAGAAGATCCCGTACACCACACCGGAGACGACGAGACCCGAGCTGAACGCGAGGGGGACGCCGACCAGGTCGACGGCGATCCAGATCCACCAGAAGTCGATCAGCGCCTTGCCCTGGGCGTAGGTGGCGACGGCGCTGCCCACGAAGATGTAGGCGTCCGGGAGCGGCGCCCACGACCATCCGGTGGCGACGAAGAACAGGGCGACCAGCGCCGTGCCCGCCACCATGACGGCGAGCAGCGCGCCACGCTCGCGGCCGCTGCCAGGACGCACCGGCAGCGTCTCGCCGTGCCGGGTGCCGCGCACCCAGCGGACCCAGCCGTAGACCGCGAGCAGGCCGAACATCGCCTGCTTGAGCGCGTTGCCGGTGATGTGCGCCTCGACGCTGGCGACGAACAGCAGCACCGAGCCGACCAGCTGCACCGGCCAGGTCCAGATGGTGCGTCTCATGGCCAGCACGACGGTGGACAGCGCGCAGATGTTGCCGATCAGGTCGGTCCACAGCACCCGCTGGCCGAGCAGCGTGAAGCCCGCCTGGGTCCAGTTCATGATGAGATGCCCTGTCCGCGGCCGGCGAGGAGCTTCTCGACGTACTTGGCGATCACATCGACCTCGAGGTTCACCGGGTCGCCCGGGCGCTTGTGGCCGAGCGTGGTGAGGCCGAGGGTGGTCGGGATCAGGCTGACGGCGAACTCCCCGGACCGCACGGCGGTGACGGTGAGGCTGACGCCGTCGACGGCGATCGAGCCCTTCTCGACCACGTAGCGCTCCAGCGCGGGCGGCAGTGAGATGGTGACGACCTCCCAGTGCTCGGCGGGCTCGCGCGAGATCAGGACGCCGGTGCCGTCGACGTGGCCCTGGACGATGTGGCCGCCGAGCCGCTGGTCGGCACGGACGGCGCGTTCGAGGTTGACCCGGTCACCGGGGGCGAGGGCGCCGAGCGAGCTGCGGTCGAGGGTCTCCTTCATCACGTCGGCGGTGAAGGTGTCGCCGTCGGCCTCGACGACGGTCAGGCAGACGCCGTTGACCGCGATCGACTCGCCGTGGCGGGCGCCCGGGGCGACGGCCGGGCCGCGGACGGAGAAGCGCGCGGCGTCGGCCAGTGCCTCGACCGCGGCGATCTCGCCGAGTTCCTCGACGATTCCTGTGAACATCAACGCTCCTTGTGCGACGCGGCCGGCGCGAAGCCGGTGCGCGGGAAGTTCGGTGACCTGCGAGAGGGAGCAACCCGTAAGGGCGCTCCCGTCTTCCGCACAGCACAGGAGGTCCACGCCGGACGGCACACGGCGGGAGATGACGAAGATGACGCGACACGCTCGGCGGCGCGGCGCGTGTGAAGCGACGGTCGGCCCACCCGGCCCCTCCTACTCGCCAGTAGCTCTTGCTGCCACGGCGGGCCCCGGGGTGTTCGGGTGCGGCGACGCACCACGACCGGCGCACGGCGACTGGTCGCCGTACGCCCGCGCGCTTCCTCCCATCCGGACTTTCACCGTCGGTCCTGGAGTTCCACCAGGTCAACCGGCCGATGGACTCGGCCGGGTCGCGGACTGTCACCGCCGGTTCGGAATTTCACCGACCCCGGAGCACGCTGCTCTGCCTCTCAGTGTGCCATGCCCGGCAAAGCGGACGTAACCCGCGAAGACCCCTACTACTACCTAGCGCTTGCTCGTCGGGGGAACCCCTGAAACGGCCGCCACGCGCATCAGCGGGGACACGGCCCCGCGGCGGCGGAGCGGTCCCGCGTGTTACCGCGGCATTGCCCTGGTTAATAATGCGTTACCCGGGCATTCGCGCGCGCGCACCGCCATCATCGAGGGGTGGACCCAAAAGCTGGGAGCCGCCGGGTGGTGTCATGGTCATGTCATGGTCGTGTCTCGATTTCGTGACACAACGGCAGAGAGACGCCCCATCGTTCCGTACGGCATCGCCGCAGGTCAATGGGTTACCGGACACAACCTGATCGACTTTCCGCAACAACTGCCGCAATTGGTCGTGAAAGCCGCAAGACGCATTGACCAACGGCTGATTAATTGCCAAAGTTCCCGTTGTCACGTTCACCGCGAAACGATCTATCGGGTGGCACCCGCACAATGGCTCTTCCATCTCCGGCCACCACCGAAGGCTCCGACCCTGTGGCCGCCGCCCAGGCGGCGACCGCGGGCACCGGCGAGCCCGCTCTGGTGGGCCGCTCCCCGGCACAGCTGATGTGGCGGCGCTTCCGCCGCGACCGCACCGGGGTGATCTCCGCCGTCATCGTGCTGTTCTTCGTCCTGGTGGCCCTCGCGGCGCCGCTGATCTCGGCGGTGTACGGCAAGGACCCCTACACGACCTACGGCCTGGACGACCCGGGGCTGCTCAACGCCTACGGGTTCCCCATCCTGCCCAACGGCGGCATCAGCTCGGAGTTCTGGTTCGGCATCGAACCCGGGCTCGGCCGCGACGTGTTCACACAGCTCGTGTACGGCATCCGCACCTCGCTGCTGATCGCGCTCGCGGCGACGGCGGTGACCACGGTGATCGGCATCGTGGTCGGCATCGTCGCCGGGTACACCGGCGGGCGCACCGACTACTTCATCGGCCGTGCCATCGACGTCCTGCTGTCGTTCCCCTCGACGCTGTTCATCATCGCGTTCATGCCCGTGCTGGAGAACCTGCTGGTGAAGCCGGACGAGGAGACCCCGGTCTGGCTGCGGGCGGCGGCGCTGATCACCTTCCTGACCGTCTTCGGCTGGGCCGGGCTGGCCCGCCTGCTGCGCGGCAACGTGCTGTCGCTGCGCGAGCGGGAGTTCGTCGAGGCCGCCCGGGTGACCGGCGCCTCCCCGGCCCGGATCATCTTCAAGGAGCTGCTGCCCAACCTGTGGACCCCGATCCTCATCCAGTCGACGCTGCTGCTGCCGGCGCTGGTGACCTCCGAGGCGGCGCTGTCGTTCCTCGGGGTCGGCATGATCGAGCCGGTGCCCGACTGGGGCCGCATGTTCCTGCGCGGCACCGAGGTCTACCAGTCCGACATCACCTACCTGATGTTCCCCGGGGTGGCCCTGCTCGTCTTCGTCGTCGCCTTCAACCTCCTGGGTGACTCGGTCCGGGACGCGTTCGATCCACGGATCAGGCGCTAGACCCGGCCACGCACCCTGCCCCCTCTTTAGCACCAGGCTCTAGCACCAGGAGTGACATGTCAGCACGAACGCGGTCCGCTCTGGCCGTCTTCGCCATCGGATCCCTCGCGCTCACCGCGGCGTGCTCCAAGGGGAACGCCGGCGCCCCGCCCGCCGGCGCCGGCCCCTCCGCCACCGCCTCGGCCACCAGCCTGACCGACCTGTTCGCCCCGCCGAAGGTGACGATCGGCACGGCCCAGGACTCCGCCGGCCCGGCCGTCGCGCCGGAGGGCGTCGTCAAGGGCGGCACGGTCAACATGATCGACCGCGACGACTACCCGCACCTGGACCCGGGCCGGGTGTACGACAACGTCACCGCCAACTTCCACCTGATGATCACCCGCGGCCTCACCGGCTACAAGCGGGTCGGCAAGGGCGACTACAAGGTGGTCGGCGACCTCGCCACCGACGCCGGGCAGGTGTCCGACGGCGGCAAGACCTGGACGTTCACCCTCAAGGACGGGGTGAAGTGGCAGGACGGCAGCCCGATCACCTCCGCCGACGTGAAGTGGTCGATGGAGCGGCTGTTCGCCCCGTTCATCACCGAAGGCCCGCCCTACATCCAGCAGTGGCTCACGCAGGACGACTTCAAGAAGGCCTACGGAGGCCCCTACGGCGGCAAGGAGCTCGACGCCGTCGAGACCCCCGACGACAAGACGGTCGTCTTCCACTTCACCTCCCCGCACGCCGACGCCAACTACGCGCTCGCGATGACCGGCTACGGCATCGTCCCCAAGGCCAAGGACACCAAGGAGAAGTACGACAAGGAGCCGTTCTCCAGCGGCCCGTACATCATCGCCAAGCACGTCGTCGACAAGTCGATGGACCTGGAGCGCAACCCCAACTGGGACCCGGCGACCGACCCGATCCGCGGCGCCTACCCCGACAAGTGGCACCTGGAGTTCGGCTACCAGTCGCTGCAGGTCACCGACCGGCTCGTCGCCGACACCGGGGACGACAAGAAGACCTTCAGCTTCTACAGCCACGTCGCCGCCGAGCGCACCCAGCAGGTGGTCGAGAACCCCGACCTGCAGTCGCGCCTGCTCAAGCAGCCCTCGCCCTACGGTGACTACTACTACTTCAACCTCGACCGGGTGAAGGACATCAAGGTCCGCCAGGCGATCAACTACGCCTGGCCGACCAAGCAGATCATGCAGATCAGCGGCGGCCCCGCCAGCTCGGTGATCAACACGACGATCCTCAACCCGAGCGTGTCGGGCTGGCTCGACTACGACGTGTTCGGCATGAAGCAGCACCCCGAGGGCGACATCGCCAAGGCCAAGGAGCTGCTCGCCCAGTCCGGGAACCCGACGCCGACCATCGTGTACGGCTACAACGACACCCCGACCGAAGAGCGCATCACGGTCGCCATCAAGAACCAGCTCGCCAAGGCCGGCATCAAGGTCGTGGCCAAGCCGATGAACACCAAGACCTGGTACGACGCGACCGGCAAGGTGGACAACGGGCTGGACATGTACTGGAGCGGCTGGGGCGCCGACTGGCCGACCGCGGCCACCGTGTTCCCGGTCATCTTCGGCGCGGTGCGCGACGGCGGCTACAACCAGTCCCACCTGAAGGACCCGGCGATCACCGCCGAGATCAAGCGCATCGAGGGCCTCGCGGACGCCGCCGAGGCCAACAAGGCGTGGGGCGAGCTCGACAAGAAGATCATGGAGACGGTCACCCCGCTGGTGCCGGCGCTGAACAACGTCGGTCTCCAGCTGCACGGCTCGCTGGTGGGCGGCGCGGAGATCGACCCGGTCAGCTGGGTCGTCTCGCCGAACACCATCTTCGTGAAGTCCTCCTGACCTCCGCACCTCCCGTCCCCGGGGCGCCCGCGCGGCGCCCCGGGGGCACCGCCTCCGAGATCGACAGGCCATGCTGCGATTCCTGACTCGCCGGACCCTCGGCGCAGCGGTCATCCTTGTGATCATCGCTGCAGTGACGTTCTTCCTCTTCTTCGCCGTACCCGCCGACCCCGCCCGGCTGGCCTGCGGAAAGGTGTGCCCACCCGAGACGCTCGCGCAGGCGCGGCACAATCTCGGCTTGGACCAGCCGCTCTTCGTGCAGTTCGTGACCTGGCTGGCGGGCATCTTCGCCGGGCGCGACTACGAAGGGCTCGGGCACTGCCCGGCGCCGTGCCTGGGGTTCTCGTTCGTGAACCACGCCCCGGTGTTCGACACCATCGTCGACCGCATGCCGGTCACGATCTCGCTGACCATCGGCTCGTCGGTCATCTTCCTGCTGTTCGGCGTGGGCGCCGGCATCATCGCCGCGCTCAACCAGGGCCGGCCGCTGGACAAGATCGCCAGCGTCGCCTCGCTGATCGGCGCCTCGGTGCAGATCTACTTCGTCGGCACCCTGGCCATGTACTTCCTGGTCTACCAGTGGAACGTCATCGAGCGCCCGAGGTACGTGCCGTTCACCGACAACCCGCTGCAGTGGGCGTACGGCCTGCTGCTGCCCTGGGTGGTGCTGGCGATCATCTTCACCGCCAACTACACCCGCATGGCGCGCTCCACCATGGTCGAGCAGCTCTCGGAGGACTACGTGCGCACGGCGCGGGCCAAGGGCATGTCCTCCCGCACGGTGATCCTGCGCTTCGCGCTTCGCGGCACGCTCACCCCGATCGCGACGATCTTCGGCGTCGACGTGGCGAGCCTCATCGGCGGGGCGATCATCACCGAGACGACGTTCAGCCTCCAGGGCATCGGCCGGCTGTCCATCCAGGCGGTGCTCAACTCCGATCTGCCCATGCTCATGGCGACGGTGCTGCTCGCCGCCGCCGCGATCGTCGTGTTCAACGTCATCGTGGACGCGCTCTACGCCGTGATCGACCCGCGCGTCCGCCTCAGCTAGGAGCCACCGCTTGACCGCCGTCACACTCTCCGACGCACGTCCCGGCCGCCGGGGCGACTCCTTCCTGTCCGTGCAGGACCTGCGCGTCTCGTTCCAGACCGAGGACGGCGTGGTACGGGCCGTCGACGGGCTGTCCTTCGAGGTGGAGAAGGGCACGACACTCGGCATCGTGGGCGAGTCGGGCTCGGGCAAGTCGGTGACCAATCTCGCCATCCTCGGCCTGCACGACCCCGATCGCACCGAGCTCGGCGGCGAGATCTGGTTCGAGGACCAGGAGCTGATCGGCGCGAGCCGCACGGCCATGGAGCGGCTGCGCGGCGACCGCATCGCGATGATCTTCCAGGATCCGCTGACCTCGCTGTCGCCGTACCACACCGTGGGCCGCCAGATCGGCGAGGTGTACCGCAAGCACAAGGGCGCGAGCAAGAAGGAGGCCCGCGACCGGGCCATCGAGATGCTGGAGCGGGTCGGCATCCCGCACGCCCGCACCCGCGTGGACGATTACCCGCACCACTTCTCCGGCGGCATGCGCCAGCGCGTCATGATCGCCATGGCGCTGGTGTGCGACCCCGACCTGCTCATCGCCGACGAGCCCACCACCGCGCTGGACGTCACGGTGCAGGCGCAGGTGCTCGACCTGCTCAAGGACCTGCAGCAGCAGACCGGTACCGCGATCATCCTGATCACCCACGATCTCGGGGTGATCGCCAGAGCGGCGCACCAGGTGCTGGTGATGTACGCCGGGCGGGCCGCCGAGCGGGGAACCGTCCGGGAGGTGCTGACCGAGCCGCGCCACCCGTACACCTGGGGTCTGCTGTCGTCGATCCCCCGGCTCGGCGCGCCGGTGGACGTGCCGCTCACGCCGATCAGGGGGACCCCGCCGAGCATGCTCGCCCCGCCGCCCGGCTGCCCGTTCCACCCGCGCTGCGACTACGTGGCCGCCGCAGGGCCGCAGTTGTGCACCGGCGAGCGGCCGGACCTGTCGCCCGCGACCGGGCACGGCGACGCGTGCTACCTCACCCGGGCGCAGAAGCAGGAATTCCTCGGACAGATCAAGGGACGACAGTGACGACGCCGCTGCTGCAACTCGAAGGGCTGACCAAGTACTTCCCGGTCATGGGCGGCTTCATCCTCAAGCACCAGGTCGGCAAGGTGCACGCCGTGGACGGCGTGGACCTGTCGGTGGAGGCCGGGCGGACCGTGGGCCTGGTCGGCGAGTCCGGGTGCGGCAAGTCGACGCTGGGCAGGCTGGTCGCCCGGCTGCACGAGCCGACCGGGGGCCGGGTGCTGTACGAGGGGCGCGACATCGGCCACAGCTCGCGGCGCGAGCTCAAGCCGATCCGCAGGGACATCCAGATGATCTTCCAGGACCCCTACAGCTCGCTCAACCCGCGCCAGACCGTGGGGACGATCGTCGGCGGGCCGATGGAGATCAACGACATCCGGCCCGAGGGCGGGGTGCAGAAGCGGGTCCAGGAGCTGCTGGAGATCGTCGGGCTGAACCCCGAGCACTACAACCGGTTCCCGCACGAGTTCTCCGGCGGCCAGCGCCAGCGCATCGGCATCGCCCGCGCGCTCGCGCTGTCCCCCAAGCTGATCGTCGCCGACGAGCCGGTCTCCGCGCTGGACGTGTCCATCCAGGCCCAGGTGGTCAACCTGCTGCAGCAACTGCAGCGCGACCTCGGCATCGCGTTCCTGTTCATCGCCCACGACCTCGCGGTGGTCCGCCACGTCTCGCAGCGGGTGGCCGTGATGTACCTCGGCAAGATCGTCGAGGTGGGCGACCGGGAGTCGATCTACGAGCGGCCCCGGCACCCGTACACGCACGCGCTGCTGTCGGCCGTGCCCGAGGTCGAGCTGCCCGAGGAGGGCGCCGCGCCGCCCGAGCGCATCCGGCTGGCCGGGGACGTCCCCTCGCCGATCGACCCGCCGTCGGGCTGCCGGTTCCGCACCCGCTGCTGGAAGGCCACCGACAAGTGCGCGGCCGAGGAGCCGCCGCTGCTGCAGATCGGTGGCAACCGGGATGGTCACCTCACCGCCTGCCACCACCCGGAGGACCCGACCACCCACGGCCGCGACGTCATCCTCGATCCCGCCCTCGCCTGATCCCGCAGCGCCCGGCCGTGCCGGCGCCGACCGGCCCACGGCGGCGTCGGAGTGGTCCGTGCGGATACCGGGCCACCCCCTTCGGCGCCCTGAGACCTCCGGCCGCCCTCTTCGCGAGGGCGGCCTTTTGGCGTGCGCCCAGGCCGCACCGCCGCCTCCGGTGGCCGGCCGGACATCGCTCCGCCCACAGGGCTCGATCTACGCGACTGACGACTTTGTCTCCGATAGAGGGCTATTTCGCATCAAGCGCCGAAAGTTCTTCCAAAAGCATCAAAAGCCGCGTAACTTCCTCGAAAGGATCTCCGCACAGCGCCAGAGGGGCGGGGTGAGCCGTGCGACGGCTCATGCCCTGAGGCGCCCCGCGGAGCCGCGGTACCGCGGCGGCCCGCACGCCGCCGCGGCGGAAAGGAGCGCACCAGAGGCGACAGCACTCGGGGGATCAGCACGTTCACCACCCAGGCAAGCCGGGAGCACAACGCCAATGAACGCACACGAAGAAGAGATCGAGATCACCGGTGCCCTGCGCCGCGGACTGGGCCTGAACCGGCGCCAGTTCCTCGCCGCCACCACCGGGATCGCCGCCGCGACCGCCGTGGCCGTGACCGGCGGTACGGGGCGGGCCGCCCACGCGGCCACCACCCCGAACGGCGTCCTCATCCCGCCGCCCAGGCGCGGCATCATCCTCTACACCGTCCGGGACGCGGTCTCCCGCGACCCGAACTCCACCAGCCTGCCCTCCGGGTTCCGCCGCGTCTTCGAGGAACTCGGCCGCATCGGCTACCGGCAGATCGAGTTCGCCGGGTACGGCCAGCACGCCAACGCCGAGGGCGGGGCGAGCCTGGAGAGCGTCGAGGGGGCCCGGCTGCTGCGCGGCTGGCTCGACGACAACGGGCTGCGGGCACAGGGCAACCACGGCTTCATCCCGGGCTCATGGCCGTTCACCCAGGCCGATCTGGACCGCTTCAAGCGGCACCTGGAGATCGCGAACATCCTGGGCATGGACCACATGGGCACCGGCAACGACCCGACCAGCAGCCCGTACAAGGCCGACTGGGACGTGGCCGCCGAGAAGTGGAACGCCCTCGGCGCGATCGCCCGGGACGCGGGGATCAAGCTCTACACCCACAACCACGACGTGGCCTACAGCTTCCTGCTGGACAGCGGCCCGCTGGACGCCCAAGGCCGCCCCACCCGCTCGTCCGGGGTCCGCCGGCTGGAGTACTTCCTGTCGATCAGCGACCCCAAGCTCGTCTACCTGGAGATGGACATCTTCTGGGCGCACGTCGCCCAGTTCAAGCACCGTACCTACACCGCCCCCGACGGCTCGGTGGCGACCGACGTCTTCGACCCGCTCGCGGTGGTTCGGCCCGACACCAAGCGCTTCCCGCTGTTCCACGCCAAGGACGGCCGGTCCAACCCCGCGACCGGCAACGGCTACGACATGGTGCCGTTCGGCACCGGCGACATCGACTACGCGGCGTTCTTCCGCGGCGTCGGCGCCAAGGGCTCGCACAACCCGATGTACGAGCAGGACAACGCGCCCGGCGGCACCGCCAACCCGGCGCAGTCGCTGCAGTACGCCGATGTGAGCTACGCCAACATGGCCGCCCTGCGCGGCTGACGCGCCGGCCCGGCCGCCCACCGCGGCCCGGTCCTTCTGCGGCGGACCGCCACGTGTCTCGTTGGCAGCGGCACGCGGCTGTCCGCGCCGTCCGGCGGGTGCGGGGGCGGGCCTTGAGCCCGTCCCCGCATTCCGCGCAGAGTCAGGGAGCCGGGGTGGCCCGGCCGGCCACGTCGCGCAGGTCACGCACGGCCTGGGCGGGGTCGCCGGAGCCGTAGACCGCGTTGCCGGCGACGAAGACGTCCGCTCCGGCCTCGGCGCAGCGCTCGATGGTCGCCGCCGAGACGCCGCCGTCCACCTGGAGCCATATCTCGCCGCCGTTCTTGCGGATCAGCTCACGAGCCCTGCGGATCTTGGGCAGCATGATCTCCAGGAACGACTGGCCGCCGAAACCGGGCTCCACGGTCATCACCAGCAGCATGTCGATCTCGCCGAGCAGGTCCTCGTAGTCCTGCACGGGCGTGGCCGGGTTGAGCGCGAAGCCCGCGCGGGCGCCCGCCTTGCGGATCTCGCGCAGCGTGCGCACCGGGGCCCTGGCCGCCTCGGCGTGGATGGTGACGCTGCCCGCCCCCGCCTCGACGAACGCGGGCGCCCACCGGTCGGGGTCCTCGATCATCAGGTGGCAGTCGAGCGGCAGCGTGGTCGCCTTGGCCAGCGACTCCACCACCGGCACGCCGATGGTGAGGTTCGGCACGAAGTGGTTGTCCATGACGTCGACGTGCAGCCAGTCGGCGGCGCCCTCGACCTGCGCGGCCACGTCGGCGAGCCGGGCGAAGTCGGCGTTCAGGATGCTGGGTGAGATCTGTACGGCCATGATGCCGCAAGTCTAGAACGCTCCCGGGCCCGGAACTCGCTCCGGGAACACCGGGCCCGGCCGATCTCCGGCCCGCTTTCGCAACGCCCGGCACGGCTTGAGGGGCGGGTCAGATGCGTTCGAGGTCGGTGAACGATGTCTCGATCTTCATGCCTTCGGGGAGCTCGGTGACCAGCATCCCCCTGTGCACGGCGGCCAGCTGGTAGTTGCGCCCGCTCCAGTCGAGGCGATACTCCTCGACCGAGCCGATGCGGTCGTCCTCCATGACGACGATGAGATAGACCGGTATGCCCTGGGCTGCGTACTCGGCACGCTTGTCGTTGAAATCAACCTCGTCGTCGGAAGAGGTGATCTCGATGGCCACCAGAACGTCACCGGACCACAGCCGCGCTCCGGGATCCAGACAGTGCAGCACACTGATGTCCGGCCTCCTGAGGGTGAACCTCTTCCCGGTACGGCTGACATGCGGATTGCGGTGCCGGTACCGCATGTCGGTGTTCTGCAGGACATCGATGCACGGATGCGAGGGGCGCGCGGCCAGCAGGGCGAAGGTCAGGTTGCGCGAGACCCGCTGGTGCCCGGGGGTCGGGGACTCGCAGAACACGACCCGCCCGTCCACGACCTCGATCGTCTTGCAGATCTCCTCGGGCAGCGCCTCGTACTCCTCCTCGGTGATGAGCAGGCTCGACGGATCGGTGGCCCAGGCCGGCAGGGGCATACAGGACTCCTTCGACGGAGCGCGCTTCGCCAGGTCGATCCTAGTGTCCAGGGGACACCTGCCCCGGCATGCCGACGGCGTGGGCCATCCGGCGGTGACCGCTCTGTTCACCTGCGCAGGCGACGCCGTACGGCATCGGCCGCCCGCTCTCGCCGGGCGTGGCGGGCCGGGGCTCGGTGTGGGGGCGTGGGTGTCAGGGGTGGCGGAGGGCTTCTATCCAGCCGGATTCGACGGCGATGCGGACGGCGTCGGTGCGGTTGCGGGCGCCGGTCTTGGTGATGACGCTGGAGATGTAGTTGCGCACGGTCGCCGCCGACAGGTGCAGCTCGGCGGCGATCTCCCCGGTGGTGGCGCCCGAGCCGACCAGGCCGAGCACGGCCGACTCGCGGTCGGTGAGCGGGGTGACGGTGGCGTGCATGGCCGCCAGGGCGAGGGAGGCGTCGATCACGCACTCGCCCTGGGCGACGCGGCGGATGCTCTCGGCCAGCCGCTCGGTGGGGGCGTCCTTGAGCAGGAATCCGGTCGCGCCCGCGTCCATCGCCCGCCGCAGCAGCCCCGTGCTGGCGAGGCCGGTGAGGATGAGCACCCGGCAGGCGGGCATGGCGCGCTTGAGCCGGGTGGTGGCGTCGATGCCGTCCACGCCCGGCATCTCGATGTCGATGACGGCCACGTCGGGGGCCGAGGCCAGGGCGTGCGGGACGACCTTGTCCCCGCGGTCGGTCTCGGCCACCACCTCGATGTCGCCGGTCAGGTTGAGCAGGGCGATCAGGGCGCCGCGGACGACGCCGTGGTCCTCTGCCAGCAGGACGCGAATCATAGGTGCCCACTTTCCCGGTCGTGTACGGCGGGCAGGTGAACCCGCACTTCGAACCCGCCTTCTCCCGTGCCGCCCGCCTCCAAGGAGCCGCCGAGCTTGTCGGCCCGCTGGCGCAGCCCGGTGAGCCCGGAGCCGAGCGTGAGGTCCGCCCGGCGGCGGGCGCCGTCGTTGCGGACCAGCAGGCGGACGGTCCCGTCCGACTCGTCCAGTTCGATCAGGCAGTGCCGGGCGTCGCCGTGCCTGACGATGTTGGTGGCCGCCTCCCGCACCATCCAGGCGAGCGCGTCGCCGGTCTCCTCGTCGATCTCCTTGATCCCCAGGCGCAGGTCGCAGCGCGCGCCGGTCAGCTCGATCAGCGCGACGGCCGCCGACAGCTCCGCGCCGAGGTCGAGCGAGCGCCGGGCCGCCACGACGTCGCCGATCTGCTCGCGGGCGTCGGTGGCGATGGCGACGGTGGCCTCGACCTCGGTGGCGGCCCGCCTGCGGTCCACGCCGACCAGGGCCATGGCCAGCTCGGTCTTCAGGGTGATCGAGGTGAGCGTCTGGCCGAGCAGGTCGTGCAGTTCGCCGGCGAGGCGCAGCCGGTCCTGGTCCACGGCCATCTCGGCGAGGGCGACCCGCAGCGCGCGCAGCTCCCGGACGAACCGGGCGTAGTGCGCGATGCCCGCGGCGACCACCGAGGCGACGAGCACTCCGGCGCTGCGCTGGAGCGCGGTCACCGTCACCGGCTCCCACTCGGCGAGCGAGAGCGGGTACTCGGCGACGGCAACGGCCAGCAGCACGCCGACCCCGTACCTGAAGCGCAGCAGGAGCAGCGCGGCGGTGGCGACGATGAGCGGCGTGTAGATCCAGACCGAGCCGAGGAACGGGATCGCTCCATAGACGACGACCACGAACGTCAGGAAGATGCGCGCCCGGTACGGCCCCTGGCTCGTGCCCGCGATGTGCCGCGCGACGATGCGCGCGTACACCACGAGCAGCCCGCCGAGCAGGACGAGCGCCAGCAGGGCCCGGCCGGGGTCGCCGGCGAGCAGGAAGGCGAGCGGGGTCAGCGCCCACAGGGCTCCGGTCGCGGCGACGACCGCCGTGGTCAGCCACCTGACCTGCGCTTCGCTTTCCTGGGCCAACGGTGGTCTCCCGCACATCGGAAAAGCATCAGATTCCGTACAGATCGTGACGCCTTCCGGCCCCGGGAATCAACCGCCGGCCGCGATCGGCCCTTCCGCCAGCCATCCGTTGGCCCGCGCGATGCGCACCGCCTCCTCGTCACTGCGGGCGCCGGTCTTCAGCCGGGCGGCGGCCAGATAGTTCCTGATGGTGTGGACCGACAGGCCAAGGGTGCTGCGCAGGTCGTTGCCGCTCCCGCCGGCCGCGAGGGCCGACAGCACGGTGACCTCCCGCGTGGTCAGCGGGTTGCCGTCGATCTTCTGCTCGCCGCCGTCGGCGGCGACGTCGAGATCGATGTATCTTTCACCCCTGGCCACCACGCGGATGGCGTCGGTGAGCCGGTGCGCGGGTGCGTCCTTGACCAGGAAGCCGCGTACGCCGGCGGCCATGGCCCGCTCGAAGTTCCCCGGCGAGCCCACGCTGGTGAGGATGAGCACCGGCGGCGGCTCCTCCAGCTCCTTGATCAGCCCGGCCGCCTCCAGGCCGTCGATGCCGGGCAGCCCGATGTCGAGCAGGGCCACGTCCGGCCTGCTGCCGACGACGGCGGGCACGATCTCGTCGCCCCTGGACACCTCTTCGACCACGCGGATGTCCCGCTCCTCCGACAGCAGGGCGATCAGCGCGCCTCTGATGAGGTCGTGGTCCTCGGCGATCAGTACTTTGATCATCTCCGGTCTCCTGTGGCAGAGGTCAGTGCGGCCGCCTGCGGGCGGCCGGGAACGTCCAGCGACAACGTGAACCAGCCGTCTTCGATGTGCCGCTCGCTGCGCCCGCCGACCTGCGCCAGGCGCTCGTCGAGGCCGGCCAGGCCGCTTCCGCCCACGCTGGTCTCGGCGGCCCCCTGACCGGCCAGGCCGTTGCCCTGGCGCACGCCGTCGTTGGCGACGGTGACCGTGATCCGGTCGTCCTCGGTCTCGACGCCGAGCAGGCAGACCGTGGCGTCGCTGTGCCGCAGCAGATTGGTGGCCGCCTCGCGCACCGCCCAGGCCAGCGCCACGCGGACCTCCGGCGACAGCGAGGGCGGCAGTTCGGCGAAGTCGCAGCGCACGCCGGCGGTCTCCAGCACCCGGCGCACCCCGCTCAGCTCTCTCTCCAGGGACATCTCGCGGTAGCCCTTGACCACCGCCCGCACGTCGTGCAGTGAGCGCCTGGCGATCTCGTTGACCTCGGTCAGCTCCCGGCGCAGCCTCCCGATCTCCTCGGCGGGGATGCGGGTGGCCAGCTCGGTGCGCATCGCGATGACCGACAGGTTGTGCCCGAGCACGTCGTGCAGCTCGCGGGCGAACCGGAGCCGCTCCTCGGTGACGGCCAGCTTGGCCGCCTCCTCGCGGGTGCGCTGCAGTTCGGCGAGCAGTGTGGCGAAGATGGTCAGGCCCGCCAGGGCGCCGGCCGTGAGCAGGTTCTGCAGCGAGCCGAACAGTACCCAGCTCAGCTCCTGCCCGGCCGACAGGACCAGACCGGCGGCCAGCGAGGCGAAGAACCCGGTCACCGCCCACCGGCCGTGCAGGGTGACCGCGAACGCCAGCGGCAGCATGAACCCCACGCTCAGCCAGGTGGGGCCGGCGGCGAACGGGACGGCCACCGCCACGGCGGACATCGCGGCCAGCACCGCGAGGTCGCGCCTGCCGCCGCGGTCGAGCACCGCCCGCACCGCCAGCCACAGGTAGCAGCCGGTGAGGCCGATGATGAGCAGCACCGCGGCCGCCGCCCGCAGCGGAGGATAGGCGCCGAGCGCCTCGGCCAGCGGCACGGCGGCGAAGGCCGCCATGCCGACCAGGAAGACACCGGCCCCGGCGCGGGCCAGCCGCACCACTCCCGGCCCGACGCCCCTCAGCCTCTGCGAGGTTCCCACTTGAACCACCTCTTCGCGGCGAGCAGGGACAGGGCGAGCCAGGCCAGCAGGACCAGCCAGCCGGGCCACATGACCAGGAAGCCGTCCAGCGTCCCGATCTCCGGCGGCACGCCGGCGCCCGCGTGGCCGACGTAGTCGCGTCCGAGGTAGGCCGTGGTGACCCCTTCGGCCACCCGGCCGAAGGGCAGGACGGCGGAGACGGCGCGCAGCCAGCCGGGGAACTCCGAGACCGGGTAGGCGAAGCCGGACAGGCCGATGGCCAGCAGCAGGAACGGCAGGCTCACCACGACGGTGGCGCCCTGCGCGGGGATCCGCCCGCTGACCGCGATGGCCATCGCGGCGAACACCGCGAGCCCGAGCAGGACGGTGACCACCAGCAGCGCGGGGTTGGCCGGCAGGGCGACGCCGTGCACGAACCTGGCCAGGGCGACGATGGCCGCGAGCTGGAACAGCCCGATCGCCGCGACGGTGAGGATCTCGCCGCCGAAGATCGCCAGGTCGGGCAGCTCGGTGCCGCGCAGCCGCTTGAGGACGAGCATCTGGCGCCGCATGACGAAGGACTCCACCAGCGTCATGAAGCCCAGGGTGGCCATGCCCATGACGATGACGCCGGTCATGACGGCGACCTCGACCGGGGCGCCGTCCCTGACCCCGCCGGGCAGTACCGCTGGCATGAGCCCGCCGAACACGATGGGGAAGCACAGGGCGATGCCCACCGACACCGGGGTGCGCCAGAAGAGCGTCTGGGTGAGCCGGAAGTGCGAGAGCGTGTAGGCGGTCACGTCCGGACCTCCCGCGCGCCGCGGTCGGCGATGTCGAGGAAGACCTCTTCGAGGGTGGCCTGGCGGACGTCCAGTCCGCTGAGCCGCAGGCCCTTGGTGTGCGCCCAGCCGAGCACGGCGTGCGCCACGGCCTCGGGCTCGGCGGTGACGATGACGCACCGCCGCCCGGTCACGGTGAGCGTGTCGTCCCCGCCCACCGGCAGCCCCTCGGGGCCGGCGCCGGCCGGCAGTTCGAACGCGACCCGGCCCGAGCCGCGGCCGAGCACCTCGGCCATCGTGCCCTGGGTGACGATCCGGCCCTTGTCCATGATGGCCACCCGGGCGGCCAACTCCTGGGCCTCCTCCAGGTAGTGGGTGGTGAGGACCACGGTCATGCCCTGGGCCGACAGCTCGCGTACCAGGTCGCGGACCCTGCGCCTGGCCTCGGCGTCCAGCCCGGTGGTGGGCTCGTCCAGGAACAGCAGGTCGGGGCGGCCGAGCGTGGCCAGCGCGATGTCGAGCTTGCGCCGCTCGCCGCCGGACATCCGCTTGACCCGGGTGCCGGCCTGGCCGGTCAGGCCGACCATCTCCAGCGCCTCGGCGACCGGCCGGGCATCGGAGGTGAACCTGCGCCAGGCGGTCACCGTCTCGGCCGCCGACAGCTCCCCGTACAGGCCGGACTCCTGCAGCACCACTCCCATGCGCGAGCGCAGCGCGCCACGCTCGGCCGGGTCGTGGCCGAACACCCGTACGGTGCCCTCGGTGGCCCGCAGGTAGCCTTCCAGGATCTCGATGGTGGTGGTCTTGCCCGCGCCGTTGGTGCCGAGGAGGGCGAACACCTCGCCGTGGCGGACGTCGAAGGAGATGCCGTCCACGGCGGTGAAGGCGCCGTAGCGCTTGCGCAGCCCCTCGACCTCGATCACCGCGCCGCTCATCCCGTCACCCCCCAGCAGGGCAGGCCGCCGCTGCCGGAACAGGCCGGCTCGTCCCCGGCGGAGACGCTGCTGACGCTGGCGACCACGCTCCCGGCGGCCGACTCCAGGTCGGCGACGTCGAACTCGCCGTCCGGCCTCGGCGGCAGCGGCGGGGTGGGGACGCCGTCGGGATAGACGATGCCGTACTGGTCGAGCACCGTCCGCGGGTCGCTCTGGTACCGGTCCCTGAGCGCGCCGTCGCCCCAGGCGGCGGCGATCAGCCGGGCGAACTTCTTGCGGTCCTGATCTCCGAGGATGTAGATGCTCTCCGCCATCAGGCGCTCCCTGCCTCTCCGTTCCACTGGGCCCCCTGTCCGCCACGATCCCGAACGGGGGCGGCCACCGGCAGATGCAGACGACACCGGCCGGGCATGACGGACATCACGAACCGGACGCCGCGGCGCGCGGGGGGCCGCCGATGAGGAAGTCGCCGACCGACGACTCGCGTTCCCAGTCGAGGCCGAAGGTGCGGGCGGCCAGGTCGGCGTCGCCGCTGCCCAGGCCGCAGGGCGACAGGCCCATCGCGGTGGCCACCAGGTAGAGGGTCTGGTAGAGCGCGCCGACGTTCTTCAGCGTGGCGCCGTAGGCCAGGCCGGAGTACTTCCACGACATCCGCTGGAAGCGGGAGGTCATGGTGATGAGCACGTCGGGCTCGGCCAGCCCGCCGGTGGCCAGGCGCGCCACCGAGAGCATCCCCTGGGCGTCCTCGGGCCGGGCGGGCAGCGCGTGGAGCCGGTGGCCGAGCGGGTCGTAGTGGTAGACGCCGGCCGCCAGCCCCTCGCACCGGGCGACGGTGAGGTACAGCTCCAGCTCGTAGACCGCGCCGCCGCCCGGGTAGGGCCTGCTGCTGGCCTCGTAGGGCATGCCGGGGGCCGGCGGGACGACCTTCCTGACCCGGGCGGCCCGGTAGAGCAGCTCGCCGAGCTGGCGCAGGGTCGGCGGCCCGGCGTACTCGCGGACGGACCTGCGGGTCTCCAGGACGGTGGTGAACGGCGGGTCGGCCGCGGCGGCCTCCTCCAGCGAGGGGCGGTACAGCTCCACGGCGGGCCCGTCGGGCGGCCGTTTGACCACCGGCTCGGGCGGCAGCTCCGACAGGAAGCGGAAGGTCGCGCCGAACGGCCGGTCGTGCCGTCCCGCCCTGCTGCGGGCGTGGAAGAGCAGGTCGTGGAAGTCCCAGGCGCGCAGCGCGGGGTCGCGTTCCTCGGTGTCGTCGGTGCGGGCCAGGCCGGCGGCGACCAGGTGGCCGAGCACCTCGGGGGCCTGTTTGACCATGACAGGGCGGCCGAGCGCCGCGATCAGCGGCACGGCCTCCTCGGTGAGGGTGACCACGTGCCGGGACAGCGGGGACTCCAGGATCAGCCCGTCATCGGACCTGCGCAGCAGGGCGAACCGCGACAGGCGCACGGTGTCGTCGGGGGCCAGGGCGGGCTGGTGGAACACGGCGTCGCGGGCGATGGGGACGACCCGCAGCAGCGGCTCGACCGCGTGCACCAGCACCGGGGCCAGCTTGGCGAGGGCCAGGTAGAGCACGGCGACGTCCCGGCTGGTCCCGCCCGCGGCGAGCACCCGCCCGGCGAGCTCGTCCTCGCCGGCCAGCGTGCCGGGCAGCTCGCCCAGCACGGTCTGGACGCCGGGCGGCAGGCCGCGTACGGCCGTCCTGCCGAACGGGTGGGTGATGGTCAGCACGCCGTCCGCGACCGTGACGACGGCGTCCTCGCGCAGGCCGACCATGGTCAGAGGGCGGGGCGCGTCCGGGCCGTTCACAGGAACATCGTGATGGGGTTCATCCGCTCCTCCGGGGTGGGCTCGGCGAGCCAGCCGAGCCGGACGGGCACGTCGTACAGGCGGCCGGGGGCCAGGCGGCGCCAGAAGTGGCGCATCCCCGGGACGATGACCTTGACGACCGGCAGGCCGATGTCGGGGCGGGTCTGGTCGAGCACGAGCATCTCCATGCCGTGCTCCTCGACCAGCGTGCGAGCGGCCTCGACGTCGTCGCGCAGGTCGGTGGTGGCCGGCCGGTCGTAGGCGCCGGCGGGCACGGGCGGCCCGGCGGGCAGCAGGTAGGGGTGGTCGGCGACGCGGGCGGTGGACCACCAGTTGATCTGGTCGCTGTCGGGGAAGCGGTAGCGGGTGTGGCCGTTCGGATCGACGTCGATGACCGCGGGGATGAACTGGTTCATCTCGGCCAGGGCGCGCTGGACGGCGATGCGCGGGTCGAAGTGGGCGCCGAAGGCCATGAGGATGTCCTCGGTCGGCCCGGACGTGCGGCGGCTGACCGCGGCGGCGACCGGGACGCCGAGGTCGTTGGTCAGGTCCAGCACGTGCAGGTCGCGGCCGAGACCGGCGTAGACCTCCTGGAACTCGTCCATCCACGGGTCGGCGAAGGCGCCGAGGTCGAAGGCCGGGCGGCGCACGCGGTTGTACCACCACACGGCCACGGCGTCGCGCTCGGCGAGTTCCATGAAGCCCTGCAGCACGGCGTCCTCCATCGAGGAGCCGGCGGCGTTGCCGTTGGAGTCGGACCAGGTGTAGAGCGCGCCGGTGACCTGCGGGTCGTTGTAGTAGTAGTACAGGTATCCGGTGGGGACGTACTTGTGCCGCCGCTCGGTCATCGACCACACGGGCGTCCACTCGATGGCGGCGTCCGGGTCCAGCGGGTCGTTGACGAAGGAGTAGCTGGAGGTGGCGGTGACCTCGCGGCGGGTGCGATATTGCTCCTCGCTGTACAGCGAGCAGGCGTTCGGGTGGACGGCGTCGGCGCCCAGCTCGCGGTAGGTCGCCCTGCGCTTGGCCTCGTCGCCCTGGAAGATGCCCGAGTAGCGTTCCATGGCCTCGCACATGGCGCTGACCTTGGCCTGCAGGTCGGTCATGCCCTTGCCGGCGCTCTGGCTGCGCAGTCCCTTGCGCAGCGAGCCCAGGTCGCGGACCTGCCGGGCGAAGTTGTGCCCGGCCACGTACGTCTTGACGAACGGCACGCCGGTGTCCAGGCGGGTGAGCTCGCGGACCACGCCGGTGACCGGGCTGACCAGGTGGGCGTACCGCTCGGCGGTGTCCTCGGGGTGGCGGGAGCGGTGGCCGCCGTCGGCGGTGAAGGTCTTGGGCCGCGAGGTGAGCTCGACCGGCGCGGCGGCCCGGGCCGCCATCAGGCCGGCGTCGCCGCAGTCGGGGCACTGCGGTCTGCGGCGCACCGGGTGGCGGGTGGCGCCGAGGTTCAGGGTGTCGATGGTGACGACGTCGCGCTGCTGGCCGGTACGCACCCCGGCCAGCCACTTGACGGCCTCGGCGGCCACCAGGCGGGCCCCGGCGTCGCGGGTGAGCGCCAGGTCGGCGTGCGGCAGGACCAGCGGCCTGGTGCCGCGCAGCCGGTTCTCCAGGTAGGTCAGCGACTGGCGGTGCCCCTCCAGCCGCTGGGTCAGGCAGCGCCAGCAGCCGGCGTCGTCCTGGCCGGGCTGGAAGACGGGGCCGAGCCACAGGACGGGGCCGGCCGTGCGGGCCAGCAGCCACGGCCGGCCGTCGGCCAGGTGCCGCCGGTTGATCTCGGCCAGCTCGCCCCGCAGGTAGTCGTCGGTCAGTACGACGGTGAGCGTGCCGGCGTCCGCGCCCTCCGCCGGGCCGGTGACCGTGACGCCCTCGGCGGCCAGCAGCCGCCGCAGCTCCTCGCCCGGTACGTCGCCGGCGGTCAGCAGCTCGGCCCGCCCGCCCCGTACCGCGCCCGCCGCCTCCTGCCCGTTGCGCCCGGCCATCTCCCAGTAGGCCGCCGACCTGCGCTCCAGGTCCTCGGTGACGTCGACCAGCAGGTCGCGCTGCCGGAGGGTGTGCAGGACGTAGTAGACGTTCTCCGGCGCGATGTCCGGCTCCACCGCGACGAGGATGTCCTCGACGGTGTGCTTGCCGTCGAGCAGGCTCGCCACCGCCTCGATCGACCGCCCGGTCAGGACGTGCGTGTCCCGCTCGGAGATCAGGTAGACCCCTTCCCTCTCGATGACCTCCACCCTGAAGTGACGGCGAAATGCTGGTCGGGCGTCCATGGCGTTCCTCTCGGGTCGGTGCGCGGAGCGGGAGGGAGGTGAGGCCCGGCGCCGGGCGTTCGCCGGGGCCGGAACGGGTCGAGGGGAGACGGGCGGCGGGGTGCGGGCAGGGGGTGGGTCAGTGGACGAGGCGGAGCGAGGCGACCTGGTCGTCGGCGAGCCGCAGCAGGGTGAGCCCGGCCGCGGCGAGCCCGTCGACCGCCGACAGGGTGAGGCGGTCGGCGCGCCGCCGGTCGGCGAACCAGCGCCCGGTGTGGTCGCGGCGGCGCAGCAGCTCGGCGGCCAGGGCGCGGGCGGAGCGGTCCAGTGCCTGGTCGCCGGTCAGCCGGGCGGTGTGCAGCGCCACCTCGGCGTCCACGACCAGCCGCGCGCAGGAGCGTCCCGCGTCGGGTGCGCAGTAGCGGGTGACCCGCTCGCGCAGTTCGGCGGGGACCTCGCCGGTGAGCAGGTGCGCGGTGCCGACGGCGGCCAGCAGCGAGCCCGGGGTGTCCAGGGCGAACCGGTGGGCCAGCAGCGGGGCGGCGGCCGGGCCGGTCTCGCCGAGCGCGGCGGCGCCGGTGGCCAGCGCCCACACCAGCCCGTCCGTACCGGTGGGCAGCCCTTCCAGGATGGGCACGCCGGGCGGGTGCGGTGGCCGGGCGGCGGCTCCCCCGGTGAACTCGGCCATCAGGTCGGCGTGCAGCCGCGCGGTGAGCGCGTCGGCCGCCGGGACCGCGACGGGGGACGCCTCGCGGAGCTTGCACAGGGCGAGCAGCAGCCCCGCGCGGCCGAGCACGGGCTCGGCCGAGGTGGCCAGTGCCAGCTCCGACTCGGCCAGCGGCAGCAGCGCGGCCGCCCGCTCGGCCAGCCGGGCGTCGCCGAGGGTGGCGCCGCAGCGGCTGAGCGCGTAGATGGCCGCGCCGATCCCGACGAAGGCGCCGACCGGGGCGGGGGTCCCGCACATGCGGCGGTACAGACCCGACTTGGTGGACAGCGTGACGAACTCCTCCGAGGCATCCAGGGCGTCCTGCGCGGCCGTCCAGTGGCCGGGGGCTCCGGTGTTGGCGTACAGCTCGGCGAGGAAGACGGCCAGACCCGCGGTGCCGGTCAGCAGGTCGCCGTGCAGCGGCTCGACCTGGTCCAGGCCGTGCGCCGGATAGGTCACCACGCCGATCCATCCGGACCGCTCGCCGAGGGCGCCGTCCGGGGGCGCACCGAGCGGCACGGCGGTGGCGAGCACCTGGTCGGCCAGCTCGCCGGCGCGGGCGAGCAGCACCTCGGTCTGCGGCTCCTCCCGCCGACCGGACACGTCGAACGCGTGCAGGCCGATCTCGCGGATGGTGCGCGGGCGGGGGCCCGCGCCGGGGAAGGCGGTGGGCAGTTCGCCGGCGCCGGTGAAGTCCAGGCAGGTCTCCAGCACGGCCAGGTGCTCCTCGACCGGGAATCCGGCCAGGTCGGCGATGCGGTCCTGCAGGCGCTGCCAGGCGGTGCCGGTGAAGTGCCCGGGGATCTCCACGCCGTCGGGGGTGAACACCGAGTCCGACCCGGGCCTGGAGAGGAACAGCGGCACGTCCATGCGGCGGAAGGCGTCGATCTCCTGCTCGACGAGTTCCAGGATGTCCTCGCGCGCGGGGTCGGCCCGCAGGGTCTCCCTGGCGCTACGGAACAGGTGGGCCAGGCAGACCTCTCTGGCCACCCCGTCGATCAGCGCGCCGGGGGTGAGGCTCTTGGTGAGCAGGTCCACGCAGTCCCAGGTGCTGCGCCAGATGTAGCGGACGGGGGCGTCCTTGAGCAGGGCCAGCGGGCCGCGCGGGTCGGCCAGAAGTTCCTGGTTGCGCGCCAGGCACTCCTGCATCTGCCGGTAGCCCTCGGTGACCTCGTCGGCGTACCGGCTGGGCTTGGCCAGCTCGCCCGCGCCCCAGGTGGGACGGTACGGGGGCGCCTCCCAGCCGACCGGGTAGCCCTGCGGGTTCTCGGCGATCTGCTCCTGCAGCCCGGCCATGCAGCCGATGTCCTGCGACTGGACGCCGCCCGCGATCAGCCGGGGGAAGCTGATGACGGCGGTCTTGACGACGGTCTCCTCGACCTTGCCCCACAGCGCCTTGATCCGGTCGCCGATGAGGGCGGGCTTGCCGATGCGGGCCTGCAGGACGTTCTCCAGGTCGATGAAGACCGGCGTGTCCCCGCGGGCGACCAGGTTGTCGGCCCACAGGTCGCGGCACTCCAGGAACTGGGCGAGGCGGGCCAGCATCCCCAGGCGCGTGTAGTAGCGGCGGACGCTGTCCTCGTCGGTGCCGGGCTCGGCGGTGACGTACTCCTCCCAGCCGTAGTCGTCGCGCAGGACGACCTTGCGGGTGTGCAGCGGCAGGGAGAGCCCGTGGTTGTTGAGCAGGGTGCACACGTCCATCAGGCCGACCACCGAGCGCAGGTCCTTGGGCTTGTAGACCACCCGCTCGCCGGAGGCGAAGGTGAGCAGCGTGACGACCCTGCCGTGGTTGTGCGGGTCGCCGGAGTCGCCGGAGTAGCCGGTCACCGGCCCGGGTGAGGCCCAGCCCCACAGCGTCCTGCGCAGCTCGGGCAGGTCGGCGCCCAGCCGGTCGAACAGCTCGTGCACCACCCGCCGCCACTGCAGGCAGGTCACGCCCATCACGTACGCCAGGCCGGGCAGCGTCTCCAGCCGGTCCAGCCAGCCCGCCTGGCTGACGTCCAGGCCTGGACTGGCCAGCCAGGCGGACACGTCGTTGGCGGTGCCGGCGAGCTGGGCCTCGAAGGCGAAGCCGGAGAAGCACACCTGGGTGAGCCGCTCGACGAGCTGCCCGGCGATGTCCTCGCACGCCTCGGGGGTGACGGGCACGCCGCGCACCGTCCCGTCCTTGATGTCGACCAGCCGGTTCACCGCGCGCCGGAAGGCCACGAACGGCGAGCCGGGCCGCCCGGAGGCGGGGTCGGCGGCGGCCGTGGGCGGCTGGGCGAGCAGGAAGTCCACCAGGGCGTATCCCCAGTCGGGCAGCCGGCGCGGGTCGGCCAGCCGGACGTCGACCAGCCCGGCGCCGAGGTCGCGGCCGTGGCGCCTGCGGTGGTGCAGCAGGGAGCGCTTGGTGTCCTCGTCGTCACCCACGGCCGCCTTGAGCCAGCGTTTGGTGCGCTCGGACGCCTGGCGCGGGCCGCGCCCGGTCACCGGGACGAAGTACTCGCCCGAAACGCGCTCGGGGAAGGGCGCGGCGGCGGCCAGCACCGCGATCAGCCGCTCGTCCCCGCCGGGCACGGCGAGCAGCCCTTCGCCCTGCGCCTCGGCGAATTGGATCGGGATCGTCATCTAGACCTCCTGTCGGCGGACCATGCGGGCGAAGAGCGCGTTCGTCTCCATCAGCTCCTCGAACGGGCCGTCGGCGACGACCCCGCCCTGGTCGAGTACGTAGATCCGATCCGCCGACCTGATGGTGCTGAGCCGGTGCGCGATCACGATCCGGGTGATGTCCAGCTCGGCGATCCGCCGGCTGACCAGCGCCTGCGTGTGGTTGTCCAGCGCGCTGGTCGCCTCGTCCAGGATGAGGATGCGCGGGCGCTTCACCAGCGCCCTGGCGATGAGCAGCCGCTGGAGCTGGCCCCCGGAGAAGGAGGCGTTGTCCTCTCCGACGATGGTGTGCATGCCCATGGGCATCGCGGCGATGTCGCCGTCCAGGTCGGCCAGGCGGGCCGCCCGCCAGGCGTCCTGCTCGGTCGCGCCGGGGACGTCTCCGACGATGTTCTCCAGGATCGAGCCGTGCAGCACCCTGGCCTGCTGCATGACGACGCCCACCTGGGAGCGCACCCGGCGCAGGTCGAGGTCGCGCAGGTCGCCGCCGTCGTAGAGCACCTGGCCGGTGCGGGGCGGTTCGAAGCCCAGCAGCAGCCGCACCAGGGTGGACTTGCCGGCGCCCGACGGGCCGACGACGGCGACGAACTCGCCCGGCCGGAACACCATGGACACGTCGTCGAGGATGCGCGTCGCGGTGCCGGGGTAGGCGAAGGAGACCCCACTGAGCCGCACCAGGCCGGTCAGCTCGCCGGGGTCCTTGGCGCCCGGCGGGGTCTCGGCGGGGCGCTCCAGTACCGGGCGCAGCCGCTCGAACCGGGGCAGCAGGGCGAAACCCGCCTCGACCGCGCGGTTCATCTGGCCGAGCGCGAGCACGAACTGGCCGAGCGCGACGGCGGCGGCCACGAACGACGCGGCGGGCACCTGGAGGGCGAGCCCGGTGACCGCCACGACCAGCAGCAGCGCGGGCTGCGCGGACGCGCCGATCGCCGCCGAGACCGCCCGCTCGCGCTGCGCCGCCGCGGCGGCGCGCTGCTGGGTGGCGAACAGCCGTGACCACAGGCCGAACACCTGGGCCTCCCGGCCGGCCACATGGATCTTGTCGATCGCGCCGAGGCAGGCGTACAGCAGCGAGTAGACCTTGCCGTACTGCTCGTGCATGACCAGCTCATGCCGTTGCTGGCGGACCGCGCGCCCGGCCAGCACGGCGAGCAGCAGGGCGACGCCTCCGAGCGCGGCCAGCGCCACCCGCCAGTCCACCGCGAGCAGCACCAGCAGGCCGAGCAGGGAGAACAGGCCGCCGAACAGCGAGTTGACCGCGGCCTCGCCCAGCGACTTGCGCATGTCGGAGATGGCGTTGGCCCGCTGGACCAGCTCGCCGGTGGAGTACTGCGCGAAGAACGGCAGGTCCAGGGAGACCAGATGGCTCCAGACGGCGGGTTCGAGCCGTTCCTGCAGCCGGCCGTGCACGCGGACGAGCACCGCGTTGCGCACGGCCAGCAGCAGCGCGCCCGCGCACACCACGCCCGCGACGAACATCGCGGTCCAGATCATGCCCGGCCGGTCGGCGGGGTTGGTGGCGGCGTTGAGCAGCCCGAAGGTCGCCAGGGGGACGGCGAGTGCGAGCAGGGCCGCGCCGGCGCCGGACGCCAGCAGCCAGGCCATCTCCCGGCCGGCGCCGCGCAGGCCGAACCGCAGCAGGGCGAGCGGGGAGCCGGCGCCCTCGGGGAGCGGCGGGTAGACCTGCCAGGCGTCGGCGGCGAGGCCGGCGGCCACGGCCTCGGTCACCGGGCGGGGCTCGGCGGCCGGGTCGGCCAGGCGGTAGCCGCCGCGGCGCGGCAGCAGCGCGACCGGGCGGCCGCCGTCCCGGGTGAAGCCGATCATGGGAACGGTGGCCGTGCGCCACCAGCGGCCGGACAGGCGGACGCGGCGGTGCCTGACCCGGGCGGCGTCCAGTGCCGCGCCGAGCGGGTCGGCGGGCGTCTCGCCTTCGCCGGCCTCGGTTTCGGCGGTGTCGGCGCCGGTGTCCCGGGCCTGGAAGCCGCAGTGCTCGCCGAGCAGCCTGACGACCTTGACGGCGTGCTCGGCGCTCGTGCGCGGCCGGTCGGGGGACGGGATCGCCCCGCCCGCCACCGCGACGTCGGCGAACGACCGGCGCAGCGTCTCGGTGGTGGCGGCGACCCGGGCCGCGCGCCAGTTGTCCCGGTCGGCCTCCTCGGCCTCGGCCAGCAGCAGCGTGCGCGACAGCGCCTCGCGGTGCAGGGCGCGCAGCTCCCGGTGGCCCGGCGCCTGCTCCCCCGTGCCGGTACGGCCCGGCGGGACGGCGCCGCGTCCCGCGCCCCCGGCCAGGGCGACCCGTCCCACGCCACCGGCCAGGGCATCCGGTCCCGCGCCTCCGGCGGGGCCGTTCTCGCCCGTGCCGTCGTGGGGGTGCCACCCCGTGCCGCCGGCCAGGAGCTCCTGGCGGGTGCCGTGCGGGCGCAGGCGGCGCGCCCAGGCCGTCAGCGCGGCGGCGTCCCTGCGGACGCGGCGCACCGAGGTGCCCTCGGCCGGGGAGGCGGTCACGGTGTAACCGCGCGGCGGGTCGGTCGCGGCGAACCCGTGCATGAGCTGCCCGCTCTCCACCCGCAGCACCCGGCGGCGCGGCCCCCGGCCGTCGAGGGGGGTGAGCAGCACGTCCACCGAGCCGCTGACCACCCGCCAGCAGGCGTAGGGGTCGATCAGCTCGATCTCGCTGACCGGGTAACCGGGCTCGGCCGCACCGGCCCCGCGCCCGCCGGTACCCCCCTCCCGGGCACCGTGCTCTGAGGGACGGTTCTCCCCGGCCCCGGCCCCGTGCCCGCCGTCGTCCTGAACCCCGGTCCGGCGCGTACCGCCGTCCTGGACCCCGGTCCCGTGCGTACTGACGTCCTGGACTCCGGTCCGGCGCGACGCGCCGCCGTCCCGGTCGCCGGCGAGGCGCGGGTTCGCGCCGTTCTCAGGGGGATGTCCGTTCATGCGGCTTCCTCGACGAGCGTGCGGTAATGGCCGTCTTCGGCGATGAGCTCGGCGTGCGTACCGCGCTGGACGACCTTGCCCCGGTCGAGCACCAGGATCAGGTCGCTGTCGCGCACGGTGCTGAGGCGGTGCGCGATCACCACGCACGTGCAGCCCCTGGCCTTGAGGTTGGCGTCCACCAGGGCCTCGGTATCGGCGTCCAGCGCGCTGGTGGCCTCGTCCAGCACGAGCACCGAGGGCGACAGCGCGAGCGCCCGCGCGATCTCCAGGCGCTGCCGCTCCCCGCCCGACAGGTTGCGGCCGCGTTCCTGGATCCAGCCGCCGGACAGCCCGCCCCGGTGGTGGACGACCTCGGCGATGCCGGCGTCGGCCATCGCCCGGTGCAGCCGGTACCCCGGGACGGTGGGGTCCCACAGGGTGAGGTTGTCGGCCACCGTCCCCTCGAAGACCTGCAGGTTCTGCTCGACGTAGCCGACGGAGGTGGTGAGGGTCTCCCTGGGGGTCTCGTCTCTGGCCGTGCCGTCGAGCCTGACCTCGCCGGACCACGGCCGCACGGCCCCGGTGAGCAGGCGGGCGACAGTCGACTTGCCGCTGCCGGTGCGGCCGACGATGGCCACACGCTGGCCCGGCTCGGCCCGGAAGGACAGCCCTTCGATGACCGGCCCGCGCTGCAGGTCGTAGCCGAAGGTGACCTCGCGGAACTCCACCTCGCCGCGCAGGCCGCCCGCGCCGGAGGGGGCGGCGGGCGGCTCGGCGTGCCGGGGGTCGACCGCGGCGCACAGGGTGTCGTCCAGCATGCTGGTCTGCGCGACCACGACCTGGGACTCGGCGCCGATGCCGACCAGCGAGGACACCGGCACCAGGAAGGCGCCGACCAGGAGCTGGGCCGCGATGACGGTCTCCATGCTCACCTCGCCGCGGGCGACCAGCACCCCGCCGGTGATCACCATGGCGGTACCGGCGAGCGAGCCGAGCGCGGCCGGCACCACCATGAGCGCCTGGGTGACCCGCATCAGGTCCTGGGCGGCCGACATGGCGCGGGCCGACAGGCCCGCCCATTTGGCGAAGAACCAGTTCTCCGCGCCGTCGGCCTTCAGCGACTCGGCCATCGAGACGCCGTTGAAGGCCATGTTGTCGCGGCGGTGCTCGTCGAACAGCAGGCGCTGCTGGTGCGGGGCCGCGCGGCGGGCGACCGCGCGCATCGCCAGCAGGTTGACCGCCGCCAGCAGCGCGGCGACCGCGGCGAAGGCCGGGTGGAAGGCGAACAGGATCGAGGAGTGCACCACCATGGTGAGCACGGCCGCGATGACCGCGGTCACCCGGTCCGACAGCAGCAGGGCCAGGCCCGCGCCGAAGGACGTCCGGGTCACCAGGCCGCCGATCCCCCGCCGGTGGAAGTGGTCGCCCGGCAGCCGCAGCAGCCGCCACACGTACCGGCCGGACAGGTCGGCGGCCATGGCCATCTGCACGGCCGTGAGCAGCCGTTGCTGGGCCCATGTGCCGGCCAGGGTGAACCCGACGCAGCCGAGCAGCCCGAGCAGGGCGGGCGCCGACCAGGCGGTGTCCCCCGCCACCAGCACCCTGCCCAGCAGCAGCCGGGTGAGCAGTGCGGTGGCCGCGGCGGGCAGGGCCAGCATGAAGGCCATGACGGCGATGGCCAGCAGCGCGGTCAGGTACGGCCGCACCTTCGCCAGCGCCGAGCGGGCGATGGGGAAGCGCGCGCCTCCCGGGGTGAAGTCCTCGCCCGGGCGGGGCACCAGCGCGATCCCGCTGTAGCGCCGCCGGAACTCCTCCCGGCTCAGCCGGATGCGGCCCACGGCGGGGTCGTTGATGTACGCCCAGCGCTTGCGCATGCCCTCCAGCACCACGTAGTGCCGGCGGTCCACGAAGATCATCGAGGGGACGGGGTAGGTTTCCAGGTCGTCGGCCTCCACCCGGAAGGCCGCGACGGTGAAGCCGTACTCCTCGGCCGCCCGCTTGATCCCGACGCCGGTCAGCCCGTCCCGGCCGACTCCGGTGCGTTCCCTGATCTCGTGCAGCGGGACGCGCAGGCCGTGGTGGGCGAAGATCATGCTGAGGCAGGCGGGACCGCAGTCCGCGTCCTCCATCTGCGGGCGGCGCTCGGTGCGCACCGGGCGCGGCCGCTTCGCCGCCGGGGTCTGCTCCCGTGTCGCGGTCCGGTCAGCCACGGCCGCCACCCCGGCTCAGCAGGACGTCGACCGGGCGGACGACCGCGACGGTGATCTCCCCGGTGACCGAGGTGAGCGTGGCGCCGGGCCAGGCCGGCCGGTCGAGGTCCACGGTCACCAGGTGACGCCCGCCGGCCTGCAGCGCGTCGCCGAACGCCGGCCGCAGCAGGTCGGCGGAGGCGGGGTAGGGATCGACGGCGAGGACCCGTCCGGTCACCGTGCCGCCGGGGCCGAACGCCACGGGCTGGCCGGGTCTGAGCGCGCCGGCCCGTTCCCGGCCGACCGCGAGCACCGCGCGCAGCGGCCCGGCGCCCGGGCCGAGGGCCGCGACGGCCCCGCCGGCGGCCAGGGTGGCGCCGGGGGCCGCCGTACGCAGCACCCGGCCGGCCGCCGGGGCGGTGACGACCTGCCTGCGGCCCTTCGCGTCGGCGAGCACCGCCAGCGGCGCCGCCGGGGCGACGTCCTGGCCGGGCCGGACCAGGACCTCCGCCACACTGCCGGAGACGGGGGCGGCGACCGGCACCGGCCCGCCGCCCGCGACCAGCACGCCCGTGGCCACGACCACGTCGCGTACCTGCCCGAACCAGGCCCATCCGGCCGCGCAGGCCGCCACCAGGATGAGCGCGACCGCGGCGAGCCACGCCTTGGTCCGGACCGTGGCGACGAGCTCGTCGATCCGCTCGGCGCCGGGTGCCTCCACCGCGGTCATCGTCATCGTCGATCTCTCCCTATTGGACTGCCAGGCAGAAGCAGAGGCTGAGCATGCACGGAGGCGGCGGCGGGGCCTCGGTCCCGGTGAGGAGCTCGACCTCCAGCTCGCCGCGGGGCTCCGGCGGCAGCACCGGCGGACAGGCGCCGTCCGCGAGCCGGATGTCGTACTCGGCCAGCACCGAACGAGGCTCGCGCTCGTAGCGCAGCCGCAGCCCGGCGTCGAACCAGGCCTTCGCCGTCAGCTCACCGAACGCTCTGCGCTGAGCGGTGTCCCAGCCGATCGTGTCCACAGTCATCACAAGTCCTCCCGCCACGGTTTATGAGATGCTTTTTTGCGGACGGGGTGGTGGGCATCTGGACTGCCCACCATCCCGCCTTGGATCGAGGGGTTTACGTCAGGCGGTCTGGCCGCCGGAGAAGCAGCCGGTGGGGCAGCTCACGGTGCCGATCGTGCCGAGGGCGCCACCCGCGGACGATTCCAGGCTTTCCAGGTCGATGGCCTGGCCGGGCTGGATGGGCAGGCCGGGCGGCGGCAGCTCGTTCGGCCATTCGACGCCGGCCTCGGCCAGCGCGGCGCGCGGGTCGTTCTCGAACGCCCGCCTGATCGAGTCGTCGGCCCACGCCAGGGCGACGAATCGGGCGAATCGCGTACGCAGTTCGGGGGTAAGGGTGGGATCTTCCGGCATGAGGTCACCTCGTTGGTGAGGCTCCGGGTCAACGGTCGGGGGGGCCGTCCGCGATTTCCGGGGAGGTCAGGGGGTCTGCCGCCTACGAGGTCCAGATTCGCCATCGGTGACCTGCGTCACCAGAGCCGACTAACACCGGCGGACCATGATGTTCGTCATGGGTACCGGTCCGTCGTTCCCGATGGGAGCCGCTGCTCGCGATGCGCGAACCCGCGCATCTCCTTCTGCGCCTCGCGGGCCATGTCGAGCATGTGGGCCAGCTCTTTCTTGACGGTCTCGGCGTCGCCGTCCACACCGGCGACGACCCTGCGGCCCTGGTCGGCGATGGCGTCCAGCCGGTTGCCGAGGATGCCCTCCAGCTCGCGCATCGCCCGCGCGCGCTGAGCCGCCACCTCCACCGTCACGAGTTCGGCCCTGGTGGCGTACAACTCCCGGGCCGTCTCGGCGAAGTGGGTGAGACCGGCGAGCGGGACGGCGGCCACCAGAACGGTCAGCGTCCAGGTCACACCCCCCGGCAGTCCGTCGCCGAGCGCCATCGATTTCAGCGTCTCCGCGGCGCACACCAGCACGAAGACGGGCAGGGACAGCCGCCAGGGCAACAGGCCCAGCACCATGGCGACGAGGAAGACGCCGGACGCCGCCCACCACTCGCCCAGCAGAGGCAGCGGCAGGTAGACGAGGAGCGCCATCACCCCCACCGACCAGCGATGCCAGGACCGGCGCGGGCCGGTGCAACCGGCGGCGATGTAGAGGGCGACGACGGCCGTCGCCAGCACGACGGCCGGCACGCTGGCGAGGCGTGCCTGTTCGATGTAGTGGAAGAGGGTGGGACTGATCAGGTACAGGGCGAACGTCACGATCGCCGCGCGGCCGACCCGCACCTCCACAGGTGCACGGGCGGGCCGGTTCGTTCCGGGAACCCCAGTCTGGGTCACAAACGGATCATGGCAACCCATTCCGGGTAAGGCAACGCATCATGCCATTCCGGCCAGTCTTCCCACCCAGATCGTCATATGACGTATTTAGCCACCCCGATACGCGGCGGCCGTCCGCGGGCACCCTCGCGGCCCGCGGACGGCCTCGCGCGATCCGCCGAGATCAGCGGACGGCGGCATCCGGCAGGCGGCGGGCCTGCCGGATGCCACGTCGTACGTCCTGGGGGCGCTCACGGGCGGGACCACGCCCCCAGGACGGGTCAGCGGGAGGTCTCGGCGACGCCGCAGCCGTAGGTGGACGCGGTGCCCAGGCAGCCGCCGATGGTGCTGATGGAGCTGGCCGAACCGAGGCAGCCGTCGGCCGGGGCCTCCACACCGGCCGCGACCTCGAGCTCCTCGACGCTGAACTCGCCGGCCGGCTTCGGGGGGAGCGGCGGGGTGGCGATCCCCTCGGGGTAGGCGATGCCGTACTCGGCGAGCATCAGGCGCGGCTCGCGGCCGTAGCGGCTCTTGACCTCACCCTCCGACCACGCGGCGGCGACCAGCCGGGCGAACTTCTTGCGGTCATCGTCACCGAGAATGTAGACGCTTTCGGCCATCGGGCCACTCTCCTTCCGCCCCGGCTACGCGGGCCGGGATCCGACGGGAGTGGCAGCGGGCATCTGGACTGCTCGCTGCCCCTTTGTGCAGCTCAAGCCTCGCCCGTGACGCCGCCGGACGGTAGAGACAACTCACACCAGCCACCTGTGATAACCGTCATGGGCCATCTGCGCGCCCCTCGGCGCCGGCGCCGGGGCGGCCCCTCCCCTGGTGGGAGGCCACGACACCGTCCGCTCGGCACCGGTGGACCGGCACCACGGCCCGGCCACGCGAATCGCAGGCGCGATCCGCCCGGAAGGCCGGGTACGACGGCCGCCCGGTGCAGCCGTGTGGCCGGCGCTGGTCCTGAGTCGGAACGCCCACCTCGACCTCGGGCGAGCCGGCGGGCAAGCTTGACGGTGCGATGTTCTCGGGTGATACGGCGACAGGGTTCGGAGGCGCAGTGCCGGTGGTGGACGCTTCAGGACCGGCCCGGCCGAAGACGGCCGATGCGATCGAGGCGGTGACCGAGGAACTCGCCGAGGTGGTGTTCGCGTCGTTCCCCCGCCGCGACCAGCGGACCAAGGGCATGCGGTACCTCCGGGGACTGCTGAGCGCACGAGGGCGCAAATCGATCCGCAACATCGCCGCGCAGGTGGGCGGACCGGGCGCCGAGCAGAGCCTGCACCACTTCATCAGCAGTTCGACATGGGACTGGAAACCGGTCCGTGCGGCGCTGGCCGGGCACCTGGCGCAGCTCAGCCCGCCGGAGGTGTGGGTCGTCCAGCCGATGACCATCCCCAAGGCGGGACACCGGTCGGTCGGTGTCGACCAGTCCTTCGACGCCTATCTGGGGCGTCCCTTCCGCGGGCAGCGCGCCTTCGGCGTCTGGTCGTCGTCGCAGCGGCTCGCCTCCCCGATCGAGTGGCGCCTGTTCCTGCCCGACACCTGGGTACGCGACGGCTCGCGCAGACGCCGGGCGGAGGTCCCCGAGTCGGTGACCAAGGAGACGATGGAGGAGTGCGCCATCGCGGCCCTGGAATCGGTGCGCTCGTGGCACCTGCCGAGCCGCCCCGTCGTGCTGAACACCCACGTCTGTGACGTCGCCTCCACCATCGGCCGGTTCCGCGACGCGGGCCTGCAGGTGGTCGCCAGAGTGTGCCGCGCCGCCCGGCTGACCGTCCGCGATCCCGCCCTGCCCGGGTACGGCGAGGGCACGCTCAGCGCCCTGCAGATCTTGGGCTCGGCCAGGGACCTGCGCCGTCCGGCCGAGTCGCCCGCCCCGGCCACCGGCTCCGCGCCCCTGGTGGCCGCCGTCCGCGTCGGGCTCGCCGGTGCGCCGAGCCGCTCGCCCGCGGCCGAGCAGGGGCTGGTGCTGCTCGGCGAGTGGGACGATCCGCTGGGCCCTCCCCGGTCGATGTGGATCACCACCATGGACACCGCGCCGCTCGGGACCCTGCTCCGGCTGACCAGGCACGCCACGCTCACCGAGGCCTCGCTCAGAGGGCTCGGCGAGGCGGTCGGCCTCAAAGACTTCGAGGGCCGCTCGTTCCGCGGCTGGCACCGGCACGTGACCATGGCCTCGGCGGCGTACGCCGTGGCCGCCCTGACGGGCGCGGCCGCCGCCGGCCACCGGCCTCGCTCCGCGTGACCTGGGCGAGGCCGCGGGCGACGCACCGGACCTGACATAGTCGTCCGACGCCCATTGCCGCGTCTCTCGGCATCCGAGCAGACTTTTCCTCGGAATTTCCGGCGGATTCCGCCGGCCGTGCTCCGCCGCAGCGCTTCCGGTAAACGGCACGGCTAGCTTTTAGCCGGACATTCCACGACTTGTCATAAAGGATGCCCGCGACCGGGATCGCCATTTCGAAAGAAATTCGAAATATCGGGCCCGCGCCCGCGACGACGACCGGCGGCCGATCCACGTCGGGTCGCCGGACGAGCACGGCCCGCACCGGGCCACGTCCCGGCCCGGCAGCTCACGCCCCCGGCCATCCCGGCGTCCGCCTGCCCCTCCGGGACCGAAGGCCGGCGCCCGGTTGACGCGTTCTCCGCCAGACGCGTTTCCTGCCAGAGAGGATATGGATGACCCAGGTCAGCAGCGAAAGGACGTCAGGCACGGTGATCGCCTGGATGTCGTTCGCCACCATGTTCGTGATCGGCACCGACACGTTCCTCGTCGCGCCGATGCTCCCCACCCTCGCCGCCACCTTCGACGTCTCCACCGGCGTCTCCGGCTGGATGGTCAGCGCCTACGCCCTCGGCTTCGCCTTGTTCGGCCTGATCGTCGGCCCGTTCTCCGACGGCCGCGACCGCCGTACCGTACTGCTCACCGGATTCGCGGGGTTCGCCATCGCGACCGCGCTGTGCGGCGTCGCCCAGAACTTCTGGATGATGATCGCCTTCCGGCTGCTGGCCGGGGTGTTCGCGGCGTTCGTCACCCCGCAGATCTGGGCGTCCATCCCGGTGCTGGTCAAGCCGGACCAGGTCGTCCGGACGATGGGGTTCGCGGGCGCGGGCATGTCGGTGTCGCAGGTGGTGGGCGTTCCGCTCGGCGGCTGGCTGGCCGCCGTGTCGTGGCACACCCCGTTCTGGTGCATCGGCGGCCTGTCCGCCCTGGCCTGGCTCGTCCTGTTCCGCGTCTTCCCGTCGGTGCCGGGCACCCGCGCCGCCGGCAATGGCTTCTTCTCCATCTACAGCGACCTGTTCTCCTCGGCCACCTTCCGGCTCTACATCCTGGCCTACCTCGTGTACCAGACCGGCGTGTTCGAGGCGTTCTCCTTCATCGGCACCTGGCTGTCGCGCGACTTCGGGCTCGGCGTCGCGGCCATCGGCGCCTGCGTCGCAGCGCTCGGCCTCGCCATGGCCCTCACCTCGATCTTCGGCAGCCACGTCATCAGGCGCCTCGGTGAGCGCCGCACGCTCGCCATCGGCATCATCGGCCTGATCATCGCCTACGGGGCGACCCCGTTCGCCCCGAACGTGGCCGTCGCGGTCGGCCTGCTGGCACTCGGCTCGGCGTTCCTGGGCATCAACTACCCGCTGCTGATGTCCGGCCTCATCGCCCACACCACGGCCGCGCGGGGAACGGTCTCCTCGCTGGCCACCACCGCGCTGTACGCGGGCACCACCATCGGCGGCCTGGTGGGCGGCGTGCTGCTCGTCAGGTTCGACGGCTTCCTCGGCGTGGCCGGCTTCAGCGTCGTGACCCTGGTGCTGGCGCTCACCCTCTACGCCCTCGCGGGCGCCTTCCGCGCACCGAAGGCCGAACGCGCCCCCGCCCCCACGGCGGCCTGACCTCCCCCTTCTCGCGACCCTCGCGGATGTTCGCGTACGAACGCGGTGACCCGCCTCCTCGGGTCACCGCGTTCGCCGTCCGTATCCGCGGCGCGGCCGCCCACCGTCCGGGCCGGCCTTCGGACGCTCCTTGCGGAGATCCCCTGACGCGGGGACGGTCACGCGGTCGCGGGGGCGCTCAGCCAGTCGAGGGTGAACTCCCCGTCGTGGCGTGCGCCCGCCTCGAAGGCCCGCCACTCGTCCAGGGTGAACGCCACCTCCGGGCCACCGCCGTCTGCTCGCACGGCCACCCGCCGCCCGTCGCAGGACACCAGGAGACCCGGGACCGGAAGCCACTCCCCCGCCGGCGCGAGCGCGCCCAGCCGCTCCAGGGCCAGCTCACCCGCCCGCACCCGCGCGAGGAACGCCACCCATCGCTCGGCCCCGACTCCGATCACCGGATGGTCCGGCGCGACGTCGTTCGAGTTGCGCACCCACACCGTCCCCCCGTCGAACCAGGCCTCCACGCAGTTGCTCTGGACACCACTTCGAGCACTCTTACGCCAGACACCATCGTGCCGCTGCTCGCGCATTGTGAATCGGCGCCCTTTCCATCAGGAATGTGCCGATTACAGGCTAGCCGCACTCTCTGCGAGTATCGCGATAGTTTCTTCTGGCGTGAGCGCAAGGTCGCAAAGACGATCAAAGCCGGCCAGATACTGGGCGACGCTCCGCTCATCCTCGAAGTACGCGTCGTTGTTCATGGCCTCCACATGCACGACGTCCAGGCTCGGCAGGCGCAGCAGCGTGAAGGCTCCGAAGAATCCGGGATTGGGTTCGCTCATGAACGGAACCATCCGCAGGGACACGTTGGGCCAGGCGGCCAGCTTCCTCAGGTGGTCGAGCTGCTCGCGGAACACCTCCGGCCCGCCGATGGGATGGTGGAGCACGGCCTGGTTGATCACGGCTTTCATGGTCACCGGTTCGTCGCCTTCGAGGATGTTCCTGCGGTTCATCCGCACGGCGACGAACTCGTCGGGTTCGGCGACACTGCCCAGATCGGCCAAGGCGGACACGAATGTCCGGGCGTACGCCTCGGTCTGCAGCAGACCCGGCACGAGGCAGGTCTCGTACGTCCAGATCGCGTTCGCGGTCGCTTCGAGCCGGATCCGGTCGACGTAGGAAGGCGCCAGCACGTCTCCATGCTCGACCCACCAGCCGCGCCGCTCCTGTTGCACCTCCGCCGCGACCACCATCAACCTCTCGCGCACCGCAGGGTCGGTGACGCGATATGCGTCCAGAATCGGCGGTATGTCGCGGGGCGGGATGCCGACCAGCCCGTTCTCGATCCGACTGAGCGAAGCCGTCGAACGCCTGCACGCCTCCGCCGCCACGGCGAGCGACGAGATGCCCGCCGCCAGGCGAAGCTCCGCCAGCTTGGCACCGAGCCATCGCTGCCGAAGCGACGGGTTATCCGAGATCAATGCGCACCTCTCAATGGATAATTCGGACGAATAACACAGCAAGCTCCGCTCGCCGTAACCATTTCGCTCAACCAGCTTGCACCCGGCAAGCCCAGGGCTCACTATAAACGCACATGGCGATTACGGAAAGCGGTCGACCAATAGCTTTCCGCTACTTCGGCCAGGTGGGGCCGATACATCGGAACCGGACGATGATCCTTCCGGTCCGGCGGAAGCAAGGAACGTCGCATCAAACTGCCTTCGTTCCTTAATCACCGATGCCCTACAAATCCCGACATAAGGCATAAGCAAAAGGATGGCACTGAATGACCGCGATGCGGCTACGGTTGACGGCTTCGTGGCGCGACCGGCTCACCGGGAGCCTGCGCTCGAAGTGGCGCGGAAAGGGGCAGGGAGACGGGGCTCCCACGCCGATCTCACCTGTGACGCCAACTGACCCGCTGGACTTCCCCACGTTCAGTCAGCCGTTCTCGGCCGTTCCCTCCGAGGTGCGGGCCGCGCGGGCCTTCGTCACGGCGCTCCTCGGGCCCGAGCACCCCTGCCACGACGACGCGATCCTGCTCACCAGCGAGCTGGCCGGCAACGTCATCCGGCACGCGCTCCACGGCGAGTTCGCCGTCTCGGTGGCGCTGCTGCCCGGCGGGGTGAAGATCACGGTGGGCGACCGGGGCTCCACCACGATCCCGCGCCCCCGTGCCGCCGATGACGACGACACCTCCGGACGCGGCCTCGCCATGGTCGACGCCCTTGCCACCCGCTGGGGTCTTAGCTGTCAGCTTAATCATCAGCCTTACTCGGTTCTCCTTTGGGAGCATCGGTGTGTGAGGCTCTCCGATTGGGCGCGGCGGAGCGGCATGCGTTATCAGACGGCTTGGCAGTGGGCGCGGGATGGGAAGATGCCGGTACCTGTCGTCAAGACCGCCGCGGGCCGGTGTCCGGTGCTCGGGCAGACCGCTGAGATGCCGGGCCGGACGGTGGCGTACTGCCGGGTCTGGAGTGCCGGCCAAGAGGGCGACCTCGAGCGGCAGGCGGGACGGGTGGTCACTGCCGCCACCGGTATGGGATCGTCGTTTGCCGAAGTCGTGGCCGAGGTCGGCTCCGGGCTGAACGGCACGAGGCCGAAGCCGGCCCGTCTGCTGGGCGATGCGCAGGTGAGCTCGATCGTGGTCGAGCACCGCGACCGGCTGGCCAGGTTCGGGCTGGAACATCTGACGGCCGCGCTGGAGGCGGCCGGTCGCCGGATCGTCATCATCGATGATGCGCAGGTTGACGATGATCTGGCGGCGGATGCGACCGGGGTCCTCATCTCGTGGGGTGCTCGCCTGTACGGCCGCCGTTCGGTTGCGCGCCGGGCCAGGGCCGCTGTGCGTGCCGCGTGGGAGGCGGCGTGACCGATCGGCAGGGCTACCGTGTTGAACTTGCGCCGACGCTCGAGCAGCGCGCCCGGCTCGGCCGGCACGCAGGGCTCTCGCGTGTGGTGGAGAATTTCTGCCTCGAGAAGGTGAAGGCCGCGTTCGAGCAGCGGGAGGCGGAGAAGACCTATGGCATCGCCGGCAAGGACCTGACTCCGGTTCCCTGGTCGGCTCCGGCGCTCGAGCGTATGTGGAGGCTCGAGCACCGAGGGCGATATCCGTGGTTCAGCGAGGACGGCTTGTCCTCCAGAGTGCCGAAGGAGGCGTGCCGGGTCCGGGCGGCCGGGTTCAAGAACTTCTTCGACTCCCGGTCCGGCAAACGCAAGGGCCGCAAGGTCGGCTTCCCGGACTGGCGTAAGCGCAAGCACGGATCGAGGTTCCGCTACGACGCCGACCGTGCCCGGCCCGTGACCACTCGAGCGGTCAGGCTTCCGGGCGTGGGAACCGTGCGCGTGCTCGAGGACATGTCCTGGCTGACCGGCCGCATCGCTGACGGTCGTGCTCGAGTCATCGGCTCGACGGTCCGGGAACAGGCCGGGCGCTGGTGGCTGTCGTTTCAGCTCCAGATCGACCGGTCCGAGGTCAACGAGCGGCGCGCGGTCTCGGGCGGCGCGCCCTGGTGTGGGATCGACGTG
>NZ_BMNT01000025.1:0-19893 GCF_014646695.1 Sphaerisporangium melleum | reverse complement strand
TTCGCCACGATCGTGGACGACGACGGCACCATCACCGAGGTCCACGCCCCCAAGCCACTCAAGGGCGCACTCCGCAAGCTGCGGAAGGCGAACAAGGCGGTCGCGAGGAAACAGCCCGGCTCGAGCAACCGGGCCAAAGCGGCAAAGCGGCTCGGCAGGGTTCACCTCCAGGTGGCAAACCAGCGGGCGGACTTCCTGCACAAGACCACGACGATGCTCGCGAGAACCAAGCGGGCCATCGCCGTGGAAACACTCAACGTCGCCGGGATGGTGAAGAACCGGCGGCTCGCCCGAGCGATCTGCGACCTCGGGTTCGGCGAGTTCTTCCGCCGGCTCGAGTACAAGACCCGGTGGTACGGCTCGAGCCTGTGGGCGGCTGACCGCTGGTTCCCGTCCTCGAGACTGTGCAGCGGCTGCGGAGCTGTCAATGGAGACCTCACGCTCGCCGACCGGACGTGGACATGCAGGTGCGGTCTTGAGCACGACCGGGACGTCAACGCCGCCCGCAACCTGCTCGCCGCCATGCGACTCGAGCGGCAAGCCGCCTAGCTCCACGTCGCCGGGCAGTTCCCCGGAGACGCAAAACGCCTGTGGAGGCGACGTGAGACCCCGAGCCATCGAGGCAGATGCCAACGAAGCAGGAACGAGGATCAGTGAGATTCTCCGAACGGCTTCCAGCGGGCCACCGGCCGCGTCCGGCACTAATCGGGGGTACGCCGACTGCGGTAGCGCCGCGCCTGCTCTTCCAGGTACGTCTCCAGTCTGCGGAGCATGGCCGGCTTCCCGTACTCCTCCCCCGGAGGCGGGGGCATGTAGTAGATGAACGCCGAGGCTTCGTCCGGGTAACCGTGATCCGACCAGATCATCTCGATGACCTCCCAGAATCCGGACACGGTGTCACGGCGTTCGTAGAGCCTCGCGAGTGCCAGGTACATCCAGACCTTGTTCGGCTCTGGATCATCGCAGTCGACGTCCGCCGCCGCGACGGCGGCGTTCACCCTGTCTTCGATCTCGCTGGAGAAGAGGTACAGCCGCTCCTCCTCGGTGGGCAGGCCCGGCGCTGCCGCAGATCCGGCTTCGGTGAGTTCGGTCAGCGCGTCCAGAGCGAGCCATCCCTTCCGGTACCCGCAGACCAGCTCCGCCCAGGTGAGCGCGACTCGTGCCGAGACGAAGTCCGCCGAAATCCTGAAGCCCGCCGAACCGCTCATGGTCTATTCGTGCCAGCCTGGGATGATCTGCCCCGCCGGAACGAACTCCTTCGAGCGGCCCTCGCGGGCGGCCTGCGCCGCCCGCTCGAAACCGGGGTCGGCAAGGGCCAAGGCGCGCAGCCGCCAGGTGTGCAGGAGGTCGCGAAGCTGCCGAAACCGCCAGACCTCGTGCGCGGCGTCCAAGGCGCTGCGGTGATCGCTGAGGAACGGCTCGTGCCACGCCTCGGGCAGGATGCGCAGGATCTCCGCCGGGTCGTGAACGGCATCGCGCATCTGGTCAGCCGTCACGCATCCAAGCCTAGCCCGGCGAAGGGCGGCACGCGGGGTCATCGTGGTTCGGTGCGGAAGGCTCGGCGGTAGGCGCCTGGGGTGGTGCCGAGGGTGGCGAGGAAGCGCCGGCGGAGGTTGGTGGCCGAGGAGAGACCGGCGCGGCGGGCGACGGCGTCCACGGGGAGGTCGGAGGATTCCAGCAGGTCCCGGGCCGTGGCGATCCGCTGAGCGAGCAGCCACTGCCCCGGGCTGACGCCGAGCTGATCGGCGAACCGCCGGGCGAGGGTACGTACCGAGATGCCCGCGTGCGCGGCCATGCTCCCGACGGTCACCGGTTCGCCGAGTCTCCCGGTGACCCACTCCAGCAACGGGGCGAGCGTGCCGTCGAACTGTGCGGGGTGCGGTGGCGCGGAGTACTGCGACTGGCCGCCCTCGCGGTGCGGCGGCATGACCATGGTCCGTGCGATGTGCGCGGCGTACCGGGCGCCCTGGTCACGGCGCACCAGGTGCATGCACAGGTCGATGCCGGCCGCGGCGCCGCCGCTGGTGGCCACGTCACCGTTGTCCACGTACAGCACGTGCGGGTCGACCTGGACGTTCGGGAAGCGCGCGCTGAGCTCGTCCGCCAGCGCCCAATGCGTCGTCGCCCGGCGTCCGTCCAGCAGGCCGGCGTGCGCCAGCGCGAAGGCGCCGGAGCAGATGCCGACCACGCGGGACCCGCCGGCGTGCGCGCGGACCAGGGCGCGGACGATCGCGGGTGAGGGCGGCTCCTCGGTGGGCGGCCAGCCCGGGATGATCACGGTGTCCGCCCGGTCGAGTGCGTCCAGCCCGTCGGCCACCAGCATGTCGTACCCGGCGCGCGTCGCGACCTGGCCGGGGCGCTCGGTGCACACGCCGAAGGCGTACCGCGTCGGAAGTTCCGGCCGCTCGATCCCGAACACCTGGGCGGCGCAGGCGAGTTCGAAGGTCGACTGCCGTGGGCGGACGAGGGCCATCACGCGATGCATGGCAGGAAAGTACCGCATGACGTCTTTTCTGACACTCGGCGCAGCCGGTGATCGGCCGCCAGGCTGAGCCCATGACGACAGAGCAGAACACGTCGGCGTATGTGTGGTCCGCCGTACAGGACGCCCCGGTCCGCGACGTCTTCCCCGGCATCCGGCTGCGCCCGTTGTGGGCCGGGGACGACGGCGCGAAGGCGTTCGTCCTGGAGATGGACCCGAATACCTGCTGGCAGGGGGTCGACGTTCACGAACCGGGGCCCGAGGAGGTGTTCGTGGTCTCCGGCACCTTCAACGACGGCGACCGGGACTACCCGGCCGGTACGTTCATCCATGCCCCCGCGGGTTCTTCGCACGTCCCGCAGACCACGACGGGCTGCACACTGTTCCTCTTCTACCCGGAAGGCTAGATCACGCGCGGTGTCTCAGGACCGGCCCGCTTCCGGAGCGAAGGGCTGGTCAGGGTGGTGAGGAGGCGGAGGGCCTGATCGGAGGGGGTGCCTGGTTCGGCGGTGTAGATGCCGAGGGTCTGGTCGGGGTCGCCGGTGACGGCCAGGGCCTCGTAGTCGAGAGTGAGGTCGCCGACCAGCGGATGGTGGAAGGTCTTGCGGCCGTACGTGCGCCGCGCGATGTCGTGGTCGGCCCACCAGGTGCGGAAGTCCGGGTCGCGCGCCGACAGCTCGCCGACGAGTTCGGCGAGTCGCGGGTCGTGCGGGTGCCGTCCGGCGTACTGCCGCAGCGCGGCGACGCTGGTGCGCGCGACGCCCGCCCAGTCGGCGTACAGGTCGCGGGCGCCCTCGTCGAGGAAGATGTAGCGGGCCATGTTCCGCTCGCGCCGGGGCAGCGCCTCGAAGTCGGTGTACAGCGCCCGGGCGAGCGGGTTGGTGGCCAGGATGATCGCCATCGTCCGCGTGCTGTAGACGCACGTCCGCGCCGCCCGGTCCGAGCGCTGATCCGCACGCACTCGGGGGCTCGCTGAACGCGTTGACGCCGAACGTCGCCGAGCCGTACATCGCCGGCCCGGGACGGCGCGCCGGGTGAGCAGTTCGGCCCAAGCCCACAGCTTGGTGGCGATCAGCACGTCCCGCCGGCGCAGCCCGATCGCCCTCCGGGCAACCGCTCGCTCTCGCCGTCGGCGTAGAGGTCGGCCGTGTCGATGAAGTCGTCCCGGCGTCGCGTGCCGTGCCGACGATCCGGTCCACTTCGTCCTGCCCGAGCGCCCCATGAGTGCTTTGCACCGGGTGCTCCTTGCCGCCGAACGTCATCGCAGCCGGGTCTGGGTCTTCACCTACTCACCTCCGGTGGTCGTGGGTGTCGGAGAGCTGAATAAAGTCGTAGTACCGATCCCTCCGCAGTTCGAAAGGTCTTGGTGAACAGTCATCCCGGCCGTCCGGCGCTCAGCGTCGACGGCTTCCCCGAGCGGGCACGCCGCGAGGAAGACCCGCACGTGCCCGACGCCGGCGAACTCGGCGGGTTCTGGGCGTGCCCGCACCGCATCCACGCCATGGCAGGGTGCGTCGATTGCCATCAGGACGTCATCGAGGCCACGCAGCGGACCGAGCCGCCGTATTCGCTGTCGAGGCAGCCGGCGGGGTCACTGATGGTCGCCCTGGTGCACTTCACCACGGCTCGCCCGATCCCGGACACCACCCTGCGCCAGATCCGTGAGCTGGAGAGGAGAACGCAGATCACCATCGCCGGCCCCATCGGCGACGTCGGCACACCGAACCTGTACCACCTCGCCGCAGGTGTGCGCGCCGACAGCCTCGCCCAGGCCCTCGCCGGGGTGATCGGGTTTCTCCGCCACAACCAGCACGCGATCGGGGCCTTCGCCGTGCAGTACATGACGGCGGGACACGCGTGACGTCCGGCGAAGACGGGTCACCATGATGGACCGCGCCCGCTGAGGCGGCGGCGCAGGTTCGTCGCGGCGCCCGCGCCCGACGTAGGCGGCGGATCAGCGGCGCCGGGTCAGCGATGGTCGAGGCGGGCGGGCGGGGAGGCCGTGGCGGCGGATGCGTCGCCGGGTTCCCCGCTGAGGGCGGCGAGCTTTCTGGTCCAGGAGGCCGTGCCCCGGTTCTGGGGTCCGAAGATCAGCGCGTAATCCACGATCACGGCGCGCAGCCGCGCGACGGCCTGGGTGTGGGCGCCGAGCCGGTACATGCACCGGGCGACCTCCGCCCGGCAGTCCAGGAGCAGTTCCGCCTCCGCCGCCGCTACGGCCCGCGCGTCCTCGATGAGCCGCTCCCACTCCAGGCATGCCTGCAGGAAACGGCCGAGTTCGTACATGATCTGAGCGCGGACGTGCCGGCACTGCAGGGTCTCCGGATGCCGGAATCCGTGCATCCGGGTGGCCTCGGTGAGCAGGCCGTCGGCCAGTCCGAGCCCGGCTTCCGGGTCGCCCGCCAGGGCGGTCCAGCGGGCCAGGCAGCATTGGGTGGACCAGTGGCGCGTGTGGCCGGGGGCGACGTACCTACCGGCCAGCTCCACCGCGCGCTCGGCGGCCGCCTTGGCGGCGTGGGGATCACCGCATTCGCCGAGCATGTCGGCGATGGCCCAGTAGTAGTCGATGTGCCACTGCGAGTCCGGCCCGTCCAGCCTGATCCGCTCGTCGAGCGCGGCCCGCCACAGCTCCAGCGCGCCGGCGAAGTCGCCGAGCCGCGCCGTCGCCACGGCGACCTCGAAGACGGCGCTCGCCGTGACCTCGTGCGCCTCACCGAGGACGCTCCGGGCGGTCGCCGCCGTGTCGCGCGCCAGAAGCAGAGCGTCCTGCCCCCGGCCGGTCAACCCGAGGCACCGCGAAAGCCCGACCCGCGCGAAGAGGGCCTGCGGGTCGTGTTCTCCACGCAGCGCCGCGATCTCCTCGGTGAGCCGGCGGACGAGCGGCAGGGCACCGACACCGTCGCCGTTCACCGCCATCCAGAACGCCATGTCGAGTTCGAGGCTGCGAAGGCGGTCGGGATCGGCGCCGGGCAGGACCTCCGCGAGGTCGGCCGCCGCCTCCAGAACGTCCAGCGCCGCCCTGTGCCGGCCGGTCCAGCCGAGGCAGTTGGCCAGTTCCGCCGCGGCGTCGAGGTTCGCCACCGTCCAGCCCTTGCGGAAGGCCGCCTCGGCGACCTCGTACAGACCGCGGTCGAAGGCGGAGCGCCCGATGCCGAGGCAGTCGCGCGGTTCGCCGTGTTCCACCAGGATGTCCCAGGTCCCGCGAGGGATCGGGGATGGGTGGGTCCCGGCGTCCACGGCGTCCGGCAGGTAGTCGAACGCCAGGTAAGCCTCCTGTTCGTCCTCCTGGGCGCCGTCGCCGGGCATGAGCAGGCTGCTGGTGCCGTACAGCGGCTCGGTGGCCCACTCCAGGGCCCGCTCCCAGGGCTCGGGACGGACGGACGGCCCGCCGATCGTGGCGAGGTAGTGCTCGTGCAGACGCCGCAGCACGGGGAGCGGGAGCGGCGCGTGGTAGCCGGCGCGGCGCGCGTCGACCGCCGCCGCGACCAGGGCGGCGGCCCGTGGTCCTCCGACGCCCGGCCGTACCGGGACGCCGCTGCCCGACAGGGCGTCCTGCCAGTCCTGGTAGAGCCGGGGACCGGAGGCGAGGTACTCTGCCACGCCGAACCTCCCCGCATGGGCGGAGGCGGTGCTCAGCCGCTCGTCCCGGCTCTCGGCGGCCTGCCGGACCTCCTCGGCGGACCAGCGGCGGGGCAGGTGCACCTCGTGGGCCAGGGCCAGGACCTCACGCACCTTGCGCCGGATCTCGGCCCCGCCCTGCACGGCGTTGTCGCACTGCGGACTGAACGCGGCCCGCTCCCTGGCCCGCAACGTGGCCACGATCCGTACCGCGCCCCGGCGCCTGGACAGCAGCACCCGGAACGTCTGCGCCGTGAACTCGTCGGCGTCGACGTAACGCTCGAGGTCGTCCAGCCACAGCAACGCGCACCGTTCCCGCCCGGCCGCGCGCACCGCCGCGGGGAAGGCGGCCCGGTTCAGCGGATAGACGAGCCGATGGCCGGGAAGGCAGGCGTGGACCGCCTCGTACGCGGCACGAGACTTCCCCGCGGTCGAGTCGCCGACGATCAGTACGAAACCGCTCTCGCCGATCGCCCGCTCGATGGTGCCACTGAGATCGCGGCGGACGAACGGAGGCACCTGGCCACCGCCGGCACGCGGGACCGCGGCCGGGTGGACGCCCAGCGCCACCGCGTCCGCGAGCTCGCGCACCACCGGCAGCCTGCCGGCGTCGTCGCGGTACAAGTCGTCGGCCCCAGGACGGGCCGCAGGCTCCGAGGGCGCGGCCCCCGGGCTCTCCGCCAGCATGCCGGCGATCGTCCCCGCCACAGCGGCCACCACCGAGGCCCAGAAACTGGGATCCCTGCCCGCCACGGTCGACACGATCGCCATGACCAGCGCGACGCCGACCAGCACCGGCCAGCTCGACGCCGTATATCGTCGCATCACGCCCCTCGCCTCCGGGGACATGCTGCGCGGCGTTCCACCCGGCACAACAGGGCCGTTGTACCTTCGTCGACCGCGACTCCGGCTTTCCCTTCCGCACCGGATTTCCGGGCGCCGGGAAATCCGGAATCGCAGCCGTCGCCACCGTTTCGGCCGGTCTTTCCCAGCCTTTCCATCGAGTTCCAAAGCGCGCCCGGACGATATCCGGAAAGCACGGCGGAATGCCGTTCCCGGCTCAGTGCGGTGCAGGGGAGGCGAGGCAGATGGCGCCGGTGTGGTGGCGGTGCGGCCCGAGATCAGGCGCGGCGCCCCGCCGTCCCCATCGACCGCCGAGCGCTCGCGGTGCCGGCCCGCCGCCGGCGAGCCCGGGGCGGCGGCGGGCCGGGACCTGCGTCAGGACAGCCGGACAGGGAGCTTGGCGAGGCGCCAGGACATCGGCATGTACTGCCGCTCCGGTTCACCGGCCAGGGCGAGGCCGGGGAACCGGCGGAACAGCGCGTTGAACGCGATCTCCGCCTCGGTGCGGGCCAGCGCCGCGCCCAGGCAGTAGTGCAGGCCGTGGCCGAAGCCCACGTGCACCTCACGCCGGGAGTCCTGCTCGCGGGTCACGTCGAGCCGTTCGGCGTCGTCGAAGCGGCGCGGGTCGAGGTTGGCGCTCACCAGGATCGCGACGACGCTCTCGCCCTTCTTGATCGTCTGTCCGCCGATCTCGACGTCCTCGGCGGCGTACCGCATCCGGGTGCCGTGCACCGGCCCGCACCAGCGCATCAGCTCGTGTACGGCGCGCGGCCACAGCCCCGGGTCCTTCTTCACCAGGTCGAGCTGGTCGGGGTGGGTGAGGAGCGCCAGGGTGCCGTTGCCGATCAGATGCGCGGTCGTCTCGTGCCCGGCCAGGATCAGGGTGAGGACCATGGTGATCAGTTCGAGGTCGCTCAGCCTGTCGCCGTCCTCGTCGTGGGTGCGGATCAAGGCCGACAGCAGGTCGCCTCCCGGTTCCGCGCGCCGCCGTCCGATCAGGCTCCGGGTCAGCTCGATGATCTCCCGCAGCGGTGCGTTCATCGCGCCCGGAGCCATGGTCATCATGGCCTTGCCCTGCTCGCGCCAGGTGGGACGGTCCTCCTCGGGCACGCCGACCAGCTCGCAGATGACCGTGATCGGCAGCGGGTAGGCGAAGTTCTCGATCAGGTCGGTCTCGTGGTCCAGCCGGTCGAGCAGCGACTCGGTGATCTCGGCCATCCGGGGGCGCAGGTCGAGCACCCGGCGGGCGGTGAACTCGCGGGAGACCAGGCGCCGTAGCCGGAGGTGGTCGGCGCCGTCCGCGTCGAGGATGCTGTCCAGGATGTACGGGGCGAGGTCGGGGTCGATGCCCCTGGCCGCGATGACCTGCTCGCGGATGTCGCCCACCTCCTTGCCGGGCACGCTCGCCGGGTCGTTGACGAACCGGGTGTCGCCGAGCACCTGCTTCACGTCCTCGTAGCGGGTGACCAGCCACACCGGGTCGGTGCCTCTGGCCAAGGAGCCCTTGACCAGCGGCCCCTCCTCCCGGATGCGGGCGAAGCCGCCGAAGGGGTCCTGCATGAGTGCCGGGTCCATCAGGTTGACGGCGTTCACGATGCCTCCACTCAGGTGAGGTTCAGGGGAGTTTCCGACGGCTGATCTCCTCGATCAGCAGTTCGCGCAGGTTCCGGTAGAGCTCGATCACCTGCGGCACGGCCCGGCCCACGCGTCCGGCCGCGTCCGGGTCCTCGAAGGACGACCGGACGGTGTAGGCGAGCAGCTCGGCCTTGGCCTCAAGCGGCATCTCGCCGTCCACGTGGTAGGGGTCCACGGTCAGGAAGCCGGTGAGGATCGCGGTGTAGGCGTGCAGGAGCGCCTCGGGGGCCAGGTCGTCGCGGACGACACCGTGCTCGCGCATGACCGCGAAGTAGCCGGCGATCGTCCGCCGGCGCGTCTTCATCAGCGGGCCGAGCTGGTCGGCGCCGCTGCGGACGAGCGCACCGAGCGTCTCCGGGTCCCCGGTGACGATCACGTGGATGATCGGGTCCTCGTGCACCCACAGGTACGCCAGCCTGGCCAGCTGGCTCGGCAGCGCGAGGGACGGATCCGCGCCGAACGCGGCGACGAACCGGTCGATCAGCCGTACCTGCTCACGCATCACCACGGTGAGGAACAGCATCTCCTTGGTCTTGAAGTGCAGGTAGACCGTTCCCTTGCCGATCCCGGCGCGGCGCGCGACATCTTCGATCGTCACCCGCCGGTACCCCCAGGCGACCAGCAGCTCCCCGGCGGCGTCCAGGATCCAGTCGGCCCGCTCGTCGCTCATCGGCTCTCCTCATGACCCGTTGACCGGATTCTCAAATCGGGTCACGCGGTCAAAGATACGCCCTCTCGCGGCGCACCGCGAGAGGGCTGGGTGGGTTCGGTGGATACCGGCGATGCTCCGGAACGCCGGCGCCGGTTCATGCTCGCGCGCCACCGCCGCCGGATCGGGCCTGGTGGCGGCCAGGACACCGGCCGGTCCGGCGGTGGGACGCTTCGGGGGAAGGTGCGCGGGTCAGCCGGTGGAATGCCTGCGGAGCAGGGCGAGGAACATGGCGTCGGTGTGGTGGCGGTGCGGCCAGAACTGCGCGTAGGGGCCCTCGCCGAGGTCGTCCACCTCGCGCAGGAACGCGGGGGCGTCCAGCACCTCGACGCCGCCATGGCGCTTGACCACGTCGCCGACCACGGCCTGGGTCTCGGCCAGGTGCGGCGAACACGTCACGTACGCGACCACGCCGCCGGGGCGGACGGCGTCCAGTGCCGAGCCGAGCAACCGCCGCTGCAGGCCGCCGAGCTCGCGCACGCTGTCGGCCGACCGCCGCCAGCGTGCCTCGGGACGGCGGCGCAGCGCACCGAGGCCGGTGCACGGCGCGTCGACCAGCACGCGGTCGAACACGCCCTCGCGCCAGGCGGGAGCGGTGCCGTCGGCGGTGATGACCCCGGCCCGGCGGGTCGCCCGCCAGACCAGCCGGGCCCGGTGGAACCGCTGGTCGGCGGCGAGCAGCCGGCGGTCGTTCTGGACGGCGAGCGCGTCGAGCAGCCCTGCCTTGCCGCCCGGGCCGGCGCACATGTCCAGCCACAGGTCGTCGGGGCCGTCGATCGGCACGCGGGTCAGGGCGAGCGCGACGAGCTGGCTGGCCTCGTCCTGGACGGCCGCGCGGCCCTGCGCCACGGCCTCGATGGCACCGGGGTCGCCCTCGGGCAGGTAGGCGGCGTAGGGCGAGTAGCGACCCGCGACGGCGCCCGCGTCCAGCAGCTCGCCCACGGTGCTGCGGCCCGGCCAGGCGACCAGGGTGACGACCGGGCGCTCGTTGTCGGCGGCCAGCAGCGCGGCGGTCTCGCCGGTGCCGCCACCGACGGCGTCGCGCAGCGCCGAGGTGATCCACCGCGGATGGCTGTAGGCGACGGCGAGGTGGCCGACCGGGTCCTGCTCCGCGTCGGGCGCGACGATGGCCACCCACGCGTCGAAGTCGCGGGTGGCGACCTTGCGCAGGATGGCGTTGGCGAACCGCGAGGCGCCGGTGCCGACGCGCAGGCGCACCAGGTCGACGGTCGCGCTGACGGCGGCGTGCGGGGGCACCCTCGTCTTGAGGAGCTGGTGGACGCCGAGCCGGATGGCGTCCAGCAGCGGCGGGTCGATGTCCTCGGGCGGCCGGTCGCTGCACGCGGCGACGATCTCGTCGTAGGTGCCGAGCCCGCGCAGGGTGCCGTACGCCAGCTCGGTGGCCAGGGCGGCGTCGCGGCCGGACAGGCCGCGCTCGCGCAACAGCGTGGGCATCAGCAGGTTGGCGTACGCGTCACGCTCGTCGACGGCGCGCAGCAGGTCGTAGGCGGCGTTGCGGGCCTCGTCGCGCACCGGGGTGGCGCGCGGCCTGCGACCGCCGGGACGGCCGCCGCGCCGGGTGGGCGGGGCCATCAGGCGAGCCGATCGGCGGCCGAGGGACGCACGCCGCGCGCCCACTCGCCCGCGGTCATCTGGCGCTTGCCCTGCGGCTGGACCTCGCCGAGCCGCACCGGGTGGCTGGCGGTGCCCACCAGCACGATGTCCTTGGCGACGGCGATCTCGCCGGGGGCGAGCGCGCCCAGGCCGGTGATCTCGGCGGACGGGTCGGGCACCGGACGCACCGGGCCGAGCTTGAGCCGGGCGCCACGGAACTCGGTCCACGCCCCGGGGCTCGGCGTGCAGGCGCGCACCAGCCGGTCGACGCGCATCGCGGGCGCGGACCAGTCGACCCTGGCGTCGGTCACCTCGATCTTCGGTGCGTAGCTGACCCCCTCGGCGGGCTGCGGGCGCGCCTCCAGTGTGCCGTCCTCCACCCCGTCCAGAGTGGCCGCCAGCAGCCCCGCGCCGGACTCCGCCAGGCGGGCCAGCAGCTCGCCGCTGGTGTCGGCGGGCCTGATCTCCTCGGTCACCACCCCGTACACCGGGCCGGCGTCGAGCTCCTTGACGATCTGGAACGTGGCGGCGCCGGTGATCGGGTCGCCGTGCAGGACGGCGTGCTGCACCGGAGCCGCGCCCCGCCAGGCGGGCAGCAGCGAGAAGTGCAGGTTGATCCAGCCGCGGCGCGGAATGTCCAGCGCGGACTGCGGAAGAAGCGCGCCGTAGGCGACGACCGGGCAGCAGTCGGGGTCGAGCTCCTTGAGCCGGGCCAGAAACTCCGGATCGCCCGCCTTGACCGGGCGCAGGACCTCGATGCCGGCCGCCTCGGCCAGCTCGGCCACCGGGCTGGGGTGGACCTTGCGCCCCCGGCCGGACTGGGCGTCCGGCCTGGTGACGACGGCCACCACCTCGTGCCGCGGCGAGTCGAGCAGCGCCCGCAGCGGCGGCAGGGCGGTCTGCGGGGTTCCGGCGAAGACGAGACGCACGGTGCTAGATGGCCTTCCCTTGAGTGGCGTGCGGCGAGAACTTGACGGCGGGCGCGGCCAGGCCGCTCCACTCGGCCTCGCGGATGGCCTTCATCGCGAGCTTGCGCTGCTTGGCGTCCAGCCGGTCGATGAACAGCACGCCGTCGAGGTGGTCGGTCTCGTGCTGGACGCACCGGGCGAGCAGGTCGGTGCCCTCGATGGTGACCGGCTCGCCGTGCATGTCGAAGCCCTTGGCGACGGCCCGGATGGCGCGCGGCGTCGGGAAGGTGAGGCCGGGGAAGGACAGACAGCCCTCTTCGCCCTCTTCGTCCTTATCGTCCGACAGGTCGAGGGTGGGGTTGATCAGGTGGCCCAGCGTCTCGTCCACGTAGTAGGTGAACACGCGCAGGCCCACGCCGATCTGCGGCGCGGCCAGGCCCGCGCCGGGCGCGTCCATCATCGTGTCGGTGAGGTCCTTGACGAGCTTGCGGAGCTCCTTGTCGAAATCCTTGACCGGCTCCGCGGGGGTGCGCAGCACCGGATCGCCGAACAGGCGGATCGGCTGTATGGCCACGGAAGACTCCGTTTCACGTCCTGAATTGAAGGTCTCTCTAGTTTATGGGCGCGCCGCGCCCGCCCCCGCCTGCGATCGAATCGCGGCGCGAAAGCCCGTCCCGGAACCGGGCCGCACCCCCGGTCGTCGGCCGAAGGGACCGCCCCAGGGCGTACGGCTCGTCCCGGCGCACGCCCGGCCCGGCCGCGCTCCCATTCGTGCGCCTGGTCGCAGCGGCACTGCCGGGCCCATGGGCACGGCCGGCCCGGGCCCACGGGAGGCACGAACCCGGACCGGTGCGAGTAGCGGGCGGGTCCCGGCGGTCCGGACGATCGCTGGGGGACATCCTCGACCGGGGCCCTGGCCTGGCGGGCCCCAGGCCGGGGCCGGCCGCTCGTCCGGATGCCGGCCGGCGGGGCCTTGAGCCGGTACGGCCGTCTTGTTCGGCCCGTGGCGCCGGCTCGATGCCATGGCCCGAGCCGAGAGCGGGAGGGGCGGTGGTCAGCGGGAGCGGGCCTTCATGGCGGCCTTGCGGGCGGCCTTGGCCACGGCGGCCTCGGGATGGTGGGCGCCGAGCAGCTCAAGGACGGCGATGGCGTCCGGATGGGTGCTGCGGCTGATGTCCTCGACCAGGCGCAGCAGCTCCTCCCCCGCCTCCAGCGCCTCGAACTCGCCCATCGCCTCCCTGGCGTCGGGGATGTGCAGCAGGGTGGCCAGGGTGTCGACCGCGAGCCAGGTGCCGTCCTCCTCGGTCAGCGCCGGCGCCGGCAGCTCGCGCACGCCCAGCCAGACGGCGGCGTGCCGCCACATGGCGGGCTCGGCCAGCGCCTCGCGCACGGCGGGCTCGGCCTCCGGCCCCATCTCCTCGAGGACGGTGCCGATCACGCCACGCTGCCCCGGCGTGCCGGACGAGGCCACCTTGATCAGCTCGCGGGCGGCGTCCTCGGCGAGACGGCGCTCCACCCACAGGGTGGGCGCGCTGGAGGGCGCCTCCCCGGACAGCATGGCCTCGACCAGCTCGGCGGCGCTCAGCTCGGCGTAGGAGGCGACCTCCGACAGCAGGGGCGCGTCGTGCCCCTCGCGCAGAAGGTCCTGCCGGACGGCCCACACGCCGAGCGGAGTGAGGCGTACGCCGTCGGCGGTGCGCTCGAACAGGCCGCAGTAGGCGAGCAGGTCGAGGGCGGCGTCCAGCTCGGCGGGCAGCGCCTCGCGCAGCCGGCGCATCTCGTGGGCGCGCGCCTCACAGCCGATCTCGTGGGCCTGGAGCATGCCCTCGATCAGGGCGGTGTAGGTGATGCCGTCGCTGGTGGCGTAGATCGTGGCGAGCATCTCGGTGAGGTGCTCGTCGGTCACCGCCGAGCCGGTCAGGCCCTCGTCGGTGCGGTCCAGGACGTCCATGACGACCCCGTCCCAGAACTCCATCAGGTCGCCGGGCAGCGCCGGCCCCGGGGCCGCGCCCGTCTGGGTGATGCGCAGCAGCCCGGTGTTCACCGCGACGATCCACACCAGGCGCAGCCGCTCGTCGTCCACCCCGAGCAGCGCGGCGGCCTCGTGCGCGTCGGCCGGCCAGAGGAACCCCTCAGGAGTGACGCGCCGGATGCCGGTCCACTCGGCCAGCCGCCGCGCGTCCCGTACCAGAGGCACGGACAGAACGGCCTCGGCGAGCTCGGCCGTGGGCGCGAGCTCGACCGGCGGGAAGCTCAGCACCTCGCTCTCGCATTCACCGCAGTCGCATTCCTCGTTCTCCCCCGCCATCGCGGCGAGCAGCGCCTCCCGCTCCTCGCCGGACACGCTTCCCAGCTCATCGATGAGATTGTGCAGCTCCCCAAGATCGAAGACGCCGCCGTTCCCGCTGTTGGCCATTCAGGAAACTTACTCCACACCAGCCACACAGGATGACCGACTCCGGACGTTCGCCCGGAGGTTCACGCGGATGTGACATCGGACGTTCATCGCAGGCTTTCCGGAAGGACGAGCCGCTCCATCACACGGTACGCGGCCCGCCACCGGCCCCGCGCGAGGACCCGCCTCACGCGAGCCGGCCAGATCAGCGGATGCCGCGGGAGCGCGCCTTGAAGGCGGCCTTCCGCGCCGCCTTGGCGACCTCGCGGTCGGGCAGGTGACGGCCGAGCAGGTCGAGCACCTCGGCCACGTCCGGGTGCTCGACCTGCCACATCTCCTCGATGGTGTGGGCGGCCGGCCCGGCCGTCGTGAGACTCTCGGCGAAGCGCCCCGGATCGTGCTCGGCCGCCGGCATGGCGTGCGCCAGTGTGTCGACGCTCAGCCACAGCACCTCTTCGGGCGTCAACGGCGGCGCGTCCAGGCCGCGGGCGGCCAGCCACCCGGCGGCGTGCGGGCGCAGCTCGGGCTCGTCCAGGAACGGCCGTACGGCGTCCCCGGCCTCGGCCCCCAGCCGGTCGATGATCGTGACGGCCACGCCGCGACGCGCCGCGGACTGCCCGCGCACCGCGTCGAGCAGCTCGCGGGCGGCCTCCGGCGGGGAGCGGCGGGCGAGCCAGGCCGCGATGTCGAGCTCGGCCTGCTCGGCGGCCACCCCGCTCAGCAGCCCGTCCACCAGGCCCGCGGCGTCGCCCTCGGCGGGGTCGGGCGCGACCGGCGCGGGCATGCCCATGCGGATGAAGGTCTCGCGCATGCCCCACAGGCCCTGCGGGGTGAGCCGGATCGCGTCCTCGACCCGCTCGACGGTGCCGCAGGACGCCAGGACGGCGAGCGCGGAGTCCAGCTCACCGGGGTCCTCGCCCCCCGGCCAGGTCTCTTCCAGGTGCTCGCGCAGCTCGTCGAGGGTCATCGGAGCCCGCAGGCGGTACAGCATGTCGTGGACGGCGTACAGCTCCTGGTCGAACTCCGCCGCGCCGGTGACGCCGGCGGGCCCGTCGGTGACGAACGCGACGGTCGCCGCCCACAGGTCGAGCACCTCCTGGTCGTCCCGGGCCTCCAGCGGGCGGAACCCGCCGGCCGCGGACACCGCCGTCCCGGCGACCTCCACCAGGCCGAGGTCGACCGCCAGCCGCCACGCGGCGGCGGGAGCGGCGACACCGAGCTCCTTGGCGGCCCGCGTGGCGTCCCTGACCCGCAGAGCGCCGCGTACGGTGGGCGTGCGCGCGCCGTCGAGCATCCAGGTCGTGAGGCGGTGCGCGTCGGCCAGCAGGCCCGCCCGCCGGACCGCCCGCGCGACCTCCTCGGGCGGCGGGAGCCGCACGGCGGGCAGCGGAGCGCACCCCGGGCACTCGCACCCGTCGTCGGCGGTCACGCCGCGCAGCCGGTGCGGCGACAGGCCGAGCGGATCGTCCCCGGAGCCGGTCGGGCCGGCGTCGAGGGCGGTGGGGTCGGGGCGGTCGGCGCCCATCGCCCCGAAGATGCTCTTGGCCATGCCGAACTTGGTGGTGTCGGCGAGGGCGGCCGGCATGAGCGGCGCGATCTCGTCGATCTTGGCCCGCATGCGGGCCGCCATCTTGGTACCGATCTCCCCGCTGTCCAGCAGGAAGTCGACCAGCGTGCGCGCGGCGGCCACCGTCTCCGCCGCGCTCTCCGGCGGCGCGATGACCTTGCGGGGATAGATGTCGAGCAGGAGCTGCTCGAACGTGCCCGGCGTGAAGTCCGCCAGCTCACCGACGTCGAGATAGTCGCTGGCGTAGTCGCACAGGAGCCGAACCTCGTCGGCGTCCACCACGATGTCCTTGGAGCGCCCCCAGGCCCGGATCTCCTCTATGGCCCCGTTCACCCATTCGATCGACACAGGGAGAAACTAACGGCTTACTTTCCCCTCCCGCGAATCGGCGGCCCGCACGGGCCCGCACCCCCTGATCACACCACCGCGCCCGATGGCGGCAACGGTGCCGGCGACCTGCCGGACCACCGGGCGACGACCCGTCGATCATGGCACCGCGACCTGCGGGTCCGGCAGAAGGAGAGCCTCGCGGGAACAGGGAGCGACGGCCAGGTCACAGGAGGTCGATGGGGTCCACGCAGATGCGGACCAGGTCGGGGGCCTTGCGCGCCGAGCGCACCCCGGCCGCCCCCTTCAGCGCCCGGGCGAGCGCGGCCCCCGCGGCGGGCGGCACCCGCACGACCAGCCGTTCCTGCGGCTCCTCCGGCGCCGCGCCCCGCGCGGGCTCGACGGGGACCGGGCCGAGCACCTGAGCGCCCTCGGGCAGCCGCAGGTCGGCGAGCATCTCCCGCAGCCCGTTCACCGAACCGGTGAGCGTGGCCACCCGCACGGCCGGGGGGAAACCGAGGACCGTGCGTTCGGCCAGCTCGCGCTCGGCATGGGTCACGGGGTCCCAGCGGAGCAGCGCCTGCACGGCGAGCACGGCCGAGTCGGCGAGCACGACCAGTTCGGCGGCCGGGCGCAGCAGGGCGGCGGCGTTCATCCAGCGCCGCAGGGTCTCCTCGGCGGCGCGCAGGTCGGGCCGGCCGAGCAGGGCCCACCCGTCCAGCAGGACGCCCGCCGCGTACCCTCTCTCGGCCACCGGCTCGGCGCCCGGGGTGGCCACCACCAGCGCGGGGGCCGGCCCGACCTCGGCGAGCACGCCGTCCCGGCCGGAGGTCTTGACCGGGACCGAGGGGAAGGCGCGCCCGAGCTCCTCGGCCGTGCGGCGCGCGCCCACCACGACGGCCCGCATGCGATTGCTCCCGCACGACGGGCATCGCCACATGCCCGCGATGCGCCCGCACCAGCGGCAGTACGGCGCTGCGTGCCCGCCGCGCAGCGCGAGCGGACCGCCGCACGCCGGCGCGTCCACTCCGGCCGGCACTTCCGGGTGCGGCGCGGCCCCTGCATACGGAGGCTGGCGGCAGCGGGCCTGGGCCCGGCAGGACTGGCAGGCCAGCGCGGGCAGGTAGCCGCGGCGGGGCACCTGCACCAGCACCGGCCCGCTCGCCAGGCCATGCTTGAGCGCCGCCCAGGCCGAGCTGGGCAGCCGGGCGGCGCGGGCCGCCTCGTCCCGGGCCAGCTCGGCGTCGTCGCCCGCGGGGCGGACCCGGGGGGCGTGCCTGCGCAGGGTCTCGCGCGGCGCGGCGATCGGGCGCGCCCAGCCGGTCGCGATGAGCCGGGTCGCCTCGGCGGTGCGGGCGTAGCCGGCGATCAGCATGGCGGCACCGGTCTGGTGGGCGCGCAGGGCCAGCACCTCGCGCGCGTGCGGGTACGGCGCGAGCCGCTCGGCGTGCAGGTCGTCCCCGTCGTCCCAAATCGCGGCCAGGCCGAGATCGCCTACCGGGGCGAACGCGGCGGCCCGCGTTCCGACGACGATGCGCACCTGGCCGCGCAGCACCCGCAGCCACCGGCGGTAGCGCTCGGCGGGCCCGAGGTCGGCGGTGAGCGCCACGTGCGCGCCCTCGCCGAGGACGCGCCGCAGCGCGGCGTCCAGCAGGGTGACGTCCTTGCCGTCGGGCAGCACGACCACGGCGCCCCGGCCGCCGCGCCAGGTGGCGAGGACGGCCTCCGCGAGCCCGGCGGCCCATCTGGGGCCGGCCTCCGCACCCGGCAGCACGTTCCACACCGCCCGTGGGGAGCGCCCGGCGGTGAGCGCCTGGAGGAACGACTCGCCCAGCGGATAGGCGGCCCACTCCCCCACGCTCGGAACGCCCTCCCGCTCCGGCACGCTCGGGACACCTTCCCGCTCCGGCACGCTCGGCCGCCGCGACGCGTCCCGGGGCCCTGGCACATCCCGCCGGCCTGACAGGCTGCGCGGAGCCGACCGGTCCATCGAATCCGGCGCGTCCTTCCGGCCCGGCAGATCCGCCGCGTCCGGTCGCCCCGCCCCTTGCGGACCGCGCGCACCCGATGAGCCCGCCACGCCCGGCAGGTCCTCTCCCGCCTCCCGCAGGTGCCGCTGATCCGATGCGTCTCTCGGCCCCGGCACGGCGGGCGCTCCGGCTCTTTCGGGCGCCTGCGGCGTGCCCGGGATCTGCGCCCCGCGAGCAGCGAGCGTCTCGGCCTTGCCGGGGCCCCCGGACGCCACCGGCGTTCCCGCGGTCTGCGTCCGGAGGGCGGCAGGCGCTTCGGTCTCGCTGAGAGCATCGGACGCCGGCGACGTTCCCTCGGTCTCCGTACAGGGGGCGGCAGGCGTTTCCGCCTCGCCAAGGGCATCGGGGACCCCCGGCGTTCCCGGAGGCTCCGTCCGGCGAGCGGCGGGTTCCGCGACACGGCCGGGCGGTACGGCGGCGGTCTCCTGCTCGGCGGCCCTCGACGCGGCGTCCTGCTTGGCTCTCTCCGCCTCTGCTCTGGCGTGTCGCGGGGGTACGGCGAGGCGCACGACATCCGACATGGTCCCGGCGTAACGGTCGGCCACGGCGCGGCACAGGGCCGCGATCTGCGGGGTCAGCACCGGCTCGGCGGAGACCACCCGTTCCAGGGCGGCGAGCTTGCCCTCGTGCTCGCTCTCGGCCACCCGTTCGAGCAGGAAGCCGTCGACGAGCTTGCCGGCGAAGCGCACCCTGACCCGGCAGCCGGGCACCGCGTCGGCGGCCATGGCCTCGGGCACCACGTAGTCGAAGGGCCGGTCGAGATGGGGCAGCGGCACGTCCACGAGCACCTGGGCGATCGGCAGCTCGTCCGCTGGGACGATCGCCCCCTTGGCGACGCCGGCGCCCTTCCCCGCCGCGTCACCCCACAAGCCCTCGGGCTCGGCGGGGCGAGGGACGGCATGCGGCGCCCCTTGCGTCACCGCGCCTCCCGGCGGCTCCGGCTCACCGGCGGCGACGAGCGACGACGGCACTGCGAGAGTCTCCTCGGCGGGGCTGGCTGCGGTCACCCATAGGTCCTACCAGACGTCGCCCACCGCCTCGGACCCAACCCGCGCGACCTCGGCCCGGCAAGCCGGAACGCCGGCCCTGGCCGATCAACGTGCCGGGACGCCCCGGCGCGCCGCCGTACGCGGCGCCGATTTCGCCGGCACCACATCCCGCCGACCCGGCGCCGGGATGAAGGCCCCCTGACCCGTGGGGAAGTGTGCTGCGCGGGCCCTTGGTGTGAGGTGACCGCGTTGCTGGTCGTACGGCGGCGTGGGCTTCGCCGCAGCGCGTCCCACCGCGCCGGTCGCCGGACGAACCGCCCCGGCCAGGCCAAGGGACAGAGACGGCGGGAAAGCCGGGCTCTGGGCGCAGCCGCCCGCCCCGCGGGCGGGCCGGGCGGCGGTCGCACCGGTCAGAGGCGTCACCCGGGTGGACCGGCTGCGCTGGTCAGGTGACCGTGGCGCGGCCGACGCCGAGCCACCGCGCGGCCGGCGGCCGCGCGGTGGGTCATGCCGAGGCCTGGGCTAGAGACCGGCGGCCTGGCGGAGCTGGTCGGCGCGGTCGGTGCGCTCCCAGGAGAAGTTCGGCTCCTCACGGCCGAAGTGACCGTAGGCCGCGGTCGGCGAGTAGATCGGCCGCAGCAGGTCCAGATCACGGATGATCGCCGCCGGACGCAGGTCGAACACCGCCAGGACGGCCTCCTGGATCTTCTCCACCGCGACCTTCTCGGTGCCGAAGGTCTCCACGAACACACCCACCGGGTGCGCCTTGCCGATCG
>NZ_BMNT01000024.1:140991-141243 GCF_014646695.1 Sphaerisporangium melleum | reverse complement strand
TGCCGTTGTCACCGGCGAAGAACAGGTACATGTTCTGGCTGTCACCGATGAGCGTCTGGTCGATCGGCCCGGTACCCGAACCGGAGATGCTCGCGGTCGACAAGGTCTGCGCCGAGGACCAGCCGTTGGCGTTGGTCGGGTCGGAGGAGGTCTTGTACGTGAACGCGCCACCGCCCCACTGGTAGGCCAGCACCCAGATGTTCTTGGGCGCGAAGTACAGCAGCGTCGGCGCCACCGTGCCCTGGTTCATCG
>NZ_BMNT01000024.1:90463-140954 GCF_014646695.1 Sphaerisporangium melleum | reverse complement strand
TGGCTGGCCGAGGCCATGTCCGACCAGTTGGTGAACGTGCCGAAGTTCATCGAACCCCAGCTCGACCCGAAGTCGTGCGTCGTGCCGTAGACCAGGTGCTTGCCGTTGTAGTTGACGTGGGTGAAGTCCTTCAGCGACACCCAGCCCGACTTCGGATTCGCCAGCGAACCGGTCGAGGTCCAGCGGTAGGTCGAAGGAAGGTTGCAGGTGCCGGTCGGCGTCGGGGTCGGCGTCGGACTCGGGTTGCCCCCGGAGGTGCTCCACTTCTGGTTGGCCTGGCCGTTGCAGGTCCCCAGGTTGACGAGCGTCCCGTTGGCCGTGCCGGAGTTGTTCACGTTCAGGCACAGATTCGACTGCACGCCGGTGATCGAGCCGTCGGCGTTCTGGCGCCACTTCTGGTTGTTCTGCCCGTTGCAGGCCCAGATGATCACCCTGGTGCCGGGCGAGGTGCCCGCACCGTACGCGTCCACGCAGCGCGTGCCGTTGAACGTCCGCAGCTCACCGGCCGAGGTGAACTCGAACGCCTGGTTGGCCTGCCCGTTGCAGTCCCAGATCTGCAGGTTGGTGCCCTGCACGTCGGTGTTGCCCGACACATCGAGACACCGGCCCGATTGCGCGCTCACCAGCGGAGCCGCTGCCGCCGATGCGGGCGTCGTCCATACCAGCGCCGCGGCCAGCACCGTCACCAGCGCGGCGGTCGTCCGGACCGCCTTCGCGGCCGGCGAACGCCATCGATCGGCGATCGAGCGGATGGGGGGTGAATCCATGGTCTACTCCTGGGGGTCGGTACGAGGCAGGGGGGCCTGGACTACGGGGGCGGTACGTCCGGCCGAGCCATTCGCCGCTGCCCGGTGGTGGCCGGAGCAGCGGGCGAAACAGTCGTGGTCGCCTGGAGTCTCCCGGTCCGGGGGACCGATGACTCGCCGGTCCGCAGGCTCCGGTGTCCTGCCGCCGGCGACCGTTCCGGGCCAGGGGCGTTCGGTGCGCCCCTTCCCGAAGCCGGCCCACGCCTGGGACGCCTTCCGGGTGGCGCGCGGCCACGGACCGCCTCCGATCATGGAGACCCTCCTTCCGGGGCCAGGCGTGTTAGCGCTAACAACTGGTCCGTGACGCGAGAGGTCCCGCCCACGGGGCTCGATACCGGTGATATGGGCGGAGCAAACTAGGACACATCGGGTCGCGTCAAGAGGAAGATCGAGAGGTCGGGGACGTTTCGACCTTCTCGAATGCCCCCAACTGGCATTACCGGACCGATCCGCACTGCGGGTGATGAGACGTGTGATGAAACGTTCATCCGTTTGTACGCTGCCGCCGGCGACAACCTAGCCCAAGCCAGGACACCTGGAGAGCGAGCGATCAGGTGTAAAGGTCGTCAAGTGTCACCAAGCGCACGCCGCTTCCCGCTTCGGCACCGAGTTCCCGGGTGAATCCGGCGCCCGAATAGCACGTGAGCACCGTGTCACGAGTGTCGTACCCCCTGGCCGTGAGCAGATCGCGCGCACGCCGGAGCCGGGCCACATGCTCGGCCCCCATGACCCTGTCCCACTTGACCTCACCCAGCGAGAGAACCCGTCGCGGGCGTCCGTGGTCCACGGCCGCCAGAACGGCCACATCGACCTGGATCTGCGTACCGTTCGCGATACTTCACAAGCCGATCCGAGTCCGTCGCTCTCCCGGGTGCCCGCGCAGTACTGTCACCCGGCCTCGGAGATCACCGGGACGGGCTCCTGGTGCAGGACACGGTCCAGGCGGGCGGCGGCGTAGCCGAGGACCGACAGTACGGCCACGATCAGCAGGTCCCCTGCGGACAGAGGGACGGTGCCGAGCAGGTCGCGCAGCAGCGGCACGTACAGGCCGGCGAGTTGCAGCAGCAGCGCTCCTGCCACGGCGAGCAGCAGGGCGGGGTTGGCCCGCGTGCCAGGGCGGGCGCGGGAGCCCACCGCCACACCGAGTTGGGCCGCACCAAGGGCGAAGAAGGCCATGCTCTGCCAGGGGCGTCCGGTGTACAGGGCCCAGACGGCGACGCCGAGCGTGACGGCGGTCAGGACGATCGCGATGCGGATCACCCGCTGCCACAGCCCTCCGCCGAGGATGCTCTGGCCGGGCGGGCGGGGCGGGCGGCGCATCTCGGCCGGGTCGGCGGGCTCGCCGCCGAGCGCGACGCCGGGCAGGCCGTGGGTGAGCAGGTTCACCCAGAGGATCTGGGCGGGCAACAGCGGCAACGCCAGGCCGAACAGCGGGCCGAACAGCATGACGGCGATCTCGGTGGCGCCGCCGGACAGAGCGTAGACCAGGAAGCGGCGGATGTTGGCGTAGACGCGGCGGCCCTCCTCGACGGCGGCCACCACCGTGTCCAGGTCGTCGTCGGCGAGCACCAGGTCGGCGGCCTGGCGAGCGACCTCGGTGCCGCGCCCGCCCATGGCGACGCCGATGTCGGCGTGGAGCAGGGCGGGCCCGTCGTTGACACCGTCGCCGGTCATCGCGACCACCTCGCCACCGGCGCGCATGCCTTCGATGAGGGCGAGCTTCTGCTCGGGGGTGGCGCGGGCGTAGACGGCGGCCGTGACGGTGAGTCCGGCGACGGGCAGTACGGCCGACTCCGGGGCGAGCCCGGTGGCGGCGCAGCGGCCGGACTCGGCCACTGGGTCGGTGGACCGGGCCTGGCCGTGGAGGACGTCACGGCAGTCGACGACCTCCCCCTCAGGTGGGATGATGCCCAACTCGATGGCGATGGCGCGGGCCGTCCCTGGGTGGTCGCCGGTGATGAGCACCGGCCGGATCCCGGCGCCGCGGCACGCGGCGACGGCCCCGGAAGCGGCCGCACGGGGCGGGTCGAGGATGGCGATCAGCCCGAGCAGCCGCAATCCCGTCTCCGGCACCGCTTCCGGTGTGTCCTCCGGAAGCCTGGCCAGATCGGCCTGGGCGACGGCCAGCACCCGGTAACCCGCGTCCGCGAGGCGTTCTGCCTCCGCGGCGGCCCGGGCCGACAGCGCGGGGCCGTCGGCCAGCACCTGGTCGCGCAGCAGCACCTCCGGCGCGCCCTTGCAGATCACCCGCACCCGCCCGCCGGGCAGCCGGTGCACGGTGCTCATCCGCTTGCGCACGCTGTCGAAGGGCCGCTCGGCCAGCCGCGGCAGGCGAATGTTCAGATCATGCCGATCCAGGCCGAGTTTGGCCGCGGCGGCCAGCAGCGCGGCCTCGGTCGGATCTCCCAGCGCCCGCCACTCCTTGCCCTCGCCGTACAGCAACCGGGCGTCGTTGCAGAGCGCGGCGGCGGTCAGCAGGCCGGCGAACGCCTCGGCCGGGGCATCCCCGTCGAGCCGCCCCTCCGGGCCGTAGCCAGAGCCGGTGAGCGCCGCCTGTGCGGCGGGCGTCCACAGCCGCCGCACGACCATCTCGCCCTCGGTGAGGGTTCCGGTCTTGTCGGTGGCCAGCACGGTGACCGAGCCGAGCGTCTCGACCGCGTGCAACCGCCGTACGAGAGCGCGCCGCGCGGCCATCCGCCGTGCCCCGAGGGCCAGGCTGAGGGTGACCACGGCCGGCAACGACTCCGGTACGGCCGCCACCACCAGGCTGATCGCGGTCACCACCATCAGCTCCGCCGGCTGCCCGCGCAGCAGCCCCAGCGCCCCGACCACCACGCACAGGAACACCGTGACCCCGGCCAGCAGCCGTCCTACCCCGACCAGGCGGCGCTGCAGCGGCGTGATCGCGGACCCGGTCGTCATCAGCGCCGCGATCCGCCCGGCCGCGCCGGCCGCCCCGGTCGCGTACACCTCGGCCCGGCCGCGCCCACGCACCACGACGGTGCCCGAGGCGACCTCGTCGCCGGGGTTCTTGTCCACCGGCACGGACTCGCCGGTCAGTGCGGACTCGTCGACCAGCAGCGCGGCCGCCGCCTCCACCCGGGCGTCGGCCGGAACGATGTCCCCTTCGGCCAGTACGAGCAGGTCGCCGCGCACCACCTCGGCCGCGGGAACCTCCTGCTGCGCGCCGTCCCGTACGACCCGGGCGGCTGGCGCGGTGAGCGCGGACAACGCGGTGATGGCACGGTCGGCGCGCACCTCCTGGACCACGCCGACGGTCGTGTTGACCACGATCACCAGCAGGATCACGACCATGTCCGTCCAGTCGCCGGTGACCGCGGTCAGCACCGCGGCCACCAGCAGCACGACGATCAGCGGATCGCGGAGCTGCCCGGCCATCCGCCGCCACAACGGAAGCGGCGGCTTGGCGGGCAGCAGATTCCGGCCATCCCGCTCCAACCGCTTGGCGGCCTCCGCCGACGACAACCCGAACCGCGACATGACCACCGGTCCACTCATCTCGCTCCCCGGGTCGTCGTGCGCCTGTCCCCATCCTCGCCGCGCACGGCGATGCGGCCAGGGCCGAAGGTCCCGCAGACCGGCCTGGTCCCGGTTCGGTCGCGACCGCGTGACCGGCGCCGCTACGCCGCGGCCGGCCGATGACCGCGCTGTCGCTGTGTTCCTGCCGGGCAGCCGAGAACCGTGGCCGGGTGGATCCGCGTCAGTAGACGTAGGGCCAGCCCGCGCTGTCCCAGCCGAGCTTGTTGATGCCGAGCAGGGAGGACCCGTTGTCGGCGTAGTAGTGGTAGAAGAGGATGTCGCCGTCGGTGTCGGCCAGGACCGCCTGGTGGCCGGGCCCGTGGATGCTCCCATGGCCGGCCAGGAGCTGCGTGCCGCCGCCGGAGGTCATCGCCGTTCCGTTGCGGTCGGTGTACGGGCCGGTGATCGAGGTCGAGCGGCCGACCATGATGCGATAGGTGCTGGACGCGCCGCGGCAGCAGGCGTCGAACGACACGAACTGGTAGTAGTAGCCGCCGCGCCGGTAGATGAACGGCGCCTCGATCGCGCCGCCGCCCCGCCCGGCGATGGCACGGATGGTGGTGTCCAGACGCTTGCCGGTGGCGGGGTCGAGCTGGACCATCTTGATGCCCGACCAGAACGAGCCGAAGTCGAGCCACCAGCGGCCCTGGTCGTCGATGACGAGGTTGGGGTCGATGGCGTTCCAGTCGTCGGACGACCGTGACTCGATGACCAGGCCCTGGTTGGTCCACGACCCGGACGCCCCACTGGTGCTGGTCGCGAGGAAGATGCCCGACCGGTTGGAGCCGAAGGTCGAGGCCGAGTAGTACATGTAGTACCTGCCGTTGACGTACGTGATGTCCGGGGCCCACAGGGTGTTGCTGCCGTTGGTGTAGGTGTGCGCCCAGGAGACTCCGCCGGGGAACGCCACTCCGGCGTTGCGCCAGGTGGTGCGGTCGGTGGAGGTCTTGAGCACGATGTTGTCGCCGGTGTGGGCCAGCAGGTAGCTCCCGTCGGGTCGTTTGGCGACCTCCGGGTCGTGCACGCCGATGTCACCGGTCACGTACCCGGGGCCTGGGTAGGCGGGCGGCGGGGTGCTGTCGAGCTTGACGAGCTGCCACTGCTGGTTGGCGCCGCTCAGATCGGTGTACTGCGAGATCCGGGCGCCGTCGGCGGTGGACCGCTCCCATACTTCCAGGGCCTTGCCGCTGTTGCGGTTGATCAGCTTGACGTACCCGTTGTCGGTGTCGACGAGGCGGAACTGCTGGTTGGTGCCGTTGTTGTCGGCCCACTGGACCACGTTGGCGCCGTCGGCGGTCGAGCGGCCGGAGATGTCCACGACCTTTCCGCTGTGCCGCGACCTGAGGCGGTAGTAGCCGCCGCCGGAGTCGACGAACTGCCACTGCTGCCAGGCGCCGTCGTTGCGGGACCACTGCACCAGCGGCGCGCCGTCGGTCGTGGCCCACTCGTAGACGTCCAGCGCCTTGCCGCTGTTGCGGTTGACCAGCACGTACGAGGCGCTCGTGTCGATGGTCGCCGCGGCGGCGGGCGTGACGGCCGGCAGGGACTGGAACAACGCGAGCAGCGCGACGGCGATCACGGTGATGGTCGTGGCCCGGCGGCGGTCCGCCCGGGGAAGGAGGCGGGAAGGTCTCTGCACGGATACCTCGCTTGTTAACGTTAACAAACCTGTCCGGCGTCCGCGGTAACGCCATCAGAGAGGGAAACCGCTTCCGCAACGACCGTCGCAGGTCTCGTGTTTCTCCGCCAGGTGACATCGCCTCGGATCCGAACCCGCATTTCGCCCGCCCCGGCGCGGACGACCGCGTTGTACCGCGCCGGAAGAACAGGCGACGGGTACGGGAGCACGCGGAACACCGGCTGTTGTACGACCTGCCGGCGCGGACGATTCCGGGAAGCGATGCGGCCTGTGCGGACCTCCAATGCCGGGAGGCGACACCTGAGCGGGCGACGGCATCACTATGAGCCCGGCCCGGTCGTGCGTCAAGGTGAGCTGCCGCTCCTCCACCGTGCGGTCCGGGAAGACCGCGTGGTCGTTCTCATTCGGCGGCTCGGCGGAGGGTTTCCGGTAAAGCGGATGGAATATGAAAGTTTCAGCTCCCCCGTGCTGGCCGCCGCCGCGGGGATCACCGATGTCGTGGCCGCCGGATATCCATTCTCGAAGGCAGCATGACGCATGGCCGCTGGCTTTACCGGCTGGACGATTCGGGGCGCCGACGCGGCGTCCCGCCTTCGTTCCACCGCTGTTTACAGGGGAAAGTGAGCGTCTTACATTGCAGCTGTCGCCGCACCCGGACGCCGGGGCGCACCGGGCCGGGTGTTCCTTTTCACGCGGGCCCACGTGCCGTCCCCGGCCGCGTCGCGGCAGCGCCATCGGCGAACGCCGACCGGAAGGAAGCCCTCGTGTCCCGATTGCAGGCCCTGCTCAGCCGCCGGACCACCGGCCGCATGGTCGCCCTCGCGCTGGCCCTCGTGGCCGCCATGCTCGGACCGGGCGTCGTGCCGGAGGCCGGGGCCGCGACCGTCACGGTGACCAACCGGACGCAGTTCCGCGACACCTCCGGCAACGTCGTCCACGCTCACGGGGGCGGCGTCATCAAGGTCGGCGACTACTACTACTGGTTCGGCGAGAGCCGCAACGCCGACTCGACCTTCCGCGCGGTGACCGTCTACCGCTCCCAGGACCTGCGGACCTGGGAGTTCCGCAACAACGCGCTGACCCAGGCGTCGGCGTCGGAGCTGGGCGTCGCCAACATCGAGCGCCCCAAGGTCATCTACAACGCCTCGACGCGGCAGTTCGTGATGTGGATGCACAAGGAGAACGGGCGGGACTACGGCGAGGCGCGGGCCGCGGTCGCCACGTCGAGCACGGTCGACGGCACCTACACCTACCGGGGCAGCTTCCGCCCGTTCAACCAGCACATGTCGCGGGACATCACGGCGTTCGTGGACGACGACGGCGCCGGCTACATGGTCTCCGCCGCCCGGGAGAACGCCGACCTGCACATCTACCGGCTGACCGCCGACTACACGAACGTGGCGTCGCTCGTGCGGGTGTGGCAGGGGGACACCCGGGAGGCTCCGGCGCTGTTCAAGCGGGGCGGCGTCTACTTCATGCTCACCTCCGGCGCCACCGGCTGGAACCCCAACCAGCAGAAGTACTCCACCGCCACCAGCCTCGCCGGGCCCTGGAGCGCGTGGCAGAACGCCGGAGACTCCACGACCTACGGCTCCCAGACCATGTTCGTGCTGCCGGTGCAGGGCACCCAGACCACTTCCTACCTCTACATGGGCGACCGCTGGGGGCCGGGGTTCGGCGCGGCGTACGCCGACTCGCAGTACGTCTGGCTGCCGCTGCGCTTCCCCAGCGCCACCAGCCTGGCCCTGGACTGGTACCCGCAGATCACGGTGGACACCGAGACCGGCGTGGTGGCCGGCGTCGCCTCGTCGGCCGTCAACCTCGTCGCCCGGCACTCGGGCAAGTGCGCGGACGTGGTCAACGGCAGCGCGGCGCTGAGCGCCGAGGTGATCCAGTACACCTGTGGCAGCGGCGCCAACCAGCAGTGGTCACCCCGGGACGCCGGCGGCGGTTACGTGCAACTCGTCGCGCAGCACAGCGGCCTGTGCCTGGACGTGGCGAACGTCTCCACCGCCGACGGCGCGAAGGTGGTCCAGTACACCTGTGGCAGCGGGACGAACCAGCAGTGGCAGTTCCAGGACGCGGGCGGCGGGTACTACCGCCTCGTCGCCCGGCACAGCGGCAGGTGCCTGGACGTCACCGACGGCTCCACCGCCGACGGCGCCCGCCTCATCCAGTGGAGCTGCAACGGCGGCACCAACCAGCAGTGGCAACGTCGCGCCCGCTGACACCGGCAGTCGTCCGCATTGCCCCCCTTCGGCCGCGGGGAACACCGGGGCCATACTTTCGACCGCCTGCCCGCTTCCGGCGCGCAGGCGGTCCTTCTGTATCCGCGGAGTGACCATGAGACGAAACTCGCTGAAACAGCGTCCCATCATATGAATTACGTATGCAGCTAAGGGGTACACTCACGGTGTGACCATCATCCTGGAGGCCCAGTGACCGCCGCTTTCTCTCAGCCCGATCTGAACGCGAGCGGTTCCTCCGGCTCGCCGGAGCCATCCAGATTCCAGCGCCCCCGGCGGCTGGGCGACACCGTTGTCACCTATCTGGTCGACCGCATCGTGTCGGGCGCCTATCCCGTGGACAGCGCGCTCCCCACCGAGCCCGAGCTGTGCCAGGAGTTCGCGGTCTCCCGTACGGTCATCCGCGAGTCGATCAAGCTTCTCGAAGCGAAGGGCCTGGTCAAGGCCACTCCGGGCCGGGGCACCCGGGTCCTTGAGCCCATCGGCTGGAACCTGCTCGACCCCCTGGTCCTCGAGGCGCAGATCCGGCACGACAGCGAACTGTCGATCCTCGACGACCTCATCAACGTCCGGGCGGCGCTCGAGTGCGACATGGCGGCACAGTGCGCGCGCGTGATCACACCGGCGCAGTCGGAGGCGCTGGCGAAGCAGGCGAACATCCTCGCCGAGAGCCTGCCCGATCCGGAGCGCTACGCCCGGGAGGACGTCACCTTCCACGAGATGATCATGCTTGCCTCCGGCAACCGTCTCGGTCACGCGATCATCCACGGCATCCACGCCAAGGCCCGGCTGTCGAGCCGGTACAACGGCGAGCCGAACAAGGACGAACTCGCCCAGTCGCTCGCCGAGCACCGGCAGATCGAGTCGATGATCCTGCAAGGCGACGCCCAGGGGGCCGCCGCCGCGATGCGCGTCCACATCCTCGGCTCATGGGCCAGGCGCCGTCCCGGCGTACGGGGAGCCCTGGGCGGAGACGCCGAAGGCTGAGCCGGCGCGCGGGACGCCGTCCCCGCCGGTTCGCCGATGGCGGGCGGAGCGCTGAGGAGGGCGCACTCCACCCGCCACCTCTGGTCAGGCCTGTCCTCCCTCGCCGAGAGCGGCACCGCGGTGGTCTTCCACCACGCGCACCGCCCCGGCCGGGATCAGTCCTTCGGCGACCAGGTCCTCCCAGAGTCCGGCCGGGACGTCGGCCCGAAACCGCCGCAGGTCCTCGTCCACCTCATCGGGCGAGCGCATGCCGACGGCGATCGCCGTGACGGCGGGATGCAACAGCGGGAAGGCCAGCGCGGCGTCCGGCAGCTCCACCCCGTGGTCCTCGCATATCGCCGCGATGCGGCGGGCACGCTCGATCACCTCGGCGTCGGCGGCACGGTACTCGTAGGTGAGACCGGGGGCGGGCCGGGGGGTGGACAGCAGACCGGTCGCGAAGACACCGACCGCGACCACGGCGACGCCGGCGCGGTGGGCCGGCGCGAGCACCGAGTCGAGCGCGCTGTGGTCGAGCAGCGAGTAGCGGTTGGCCAGCATGATCACATCGACGAGGCCCTCCTCGATGAGCCCGGCGAGCCCCGCGGTCGAGTTCGTCCCGACGCCGATGGCCCGCACGACGCCTTCGGCCTTCAGCCGTGCCAGGGACGCCAGGCCCTCCCGGGCCGCGCCCTCCCACGCCTGGTCGGGGTCGTGCGCGTAGAGGATGTCGACCGAGTCGATCCCGAGACGCGCGAGGCTCTCGTGCAGCGAGCGTTCGACGCCCGCGGCCGAGAAGTCCCACCGCCGGGTGAGATCACCCGGGACCGCGAACCCGTCGTCGTCCCACTCGCGGGGCCGCGGGTTGGGCACGATCAGGCGGCCGACCTTGGTGGACACCACGTACTGGTCACGAGGGTGGTGGCGCAGCTCGGCCCCGACGCGGCGCTCGGAGAGCCCGAGACCATAGTGCGGCGCCGTGTCGTAGTAGCGCACGCCCTGGTCCCACGCCCGGCGCATCGTCCGGGCGGCTTCGTCGTCGCTCAAGGCGCGGGCCAGGTTGCCGAGGGGGGCTCCACCGAAGCCGATGACACCATGTGCCGACCGGCCTCGGTTGAGCAGGTCCACCACCGGCGCGCCGGCGGAGCCGGTCACGACAGGTGCCAGACTTCGTCGATCGGCTGCCACAGGGCTCCGGGCTCGCGTTCCTCGCCGATGCGCACCTGGCACGGGTCGGTGTGCGTCCACCACTCGCGGGTCACCGGGTCCTCGGCGATACGGGCCATGTCGGCCGCGTGATCGTCACCGACGTACTCGTAGTAGGCGAACAGCATGTCGCCGAAGACGTAGATCGAGTAGTTGGTGACGTTCGCCTCGCGCAGGGTCTGCTCGACCTGCGGCCACACCTGGCTGTGCAGTTCGAGGTACCGCTCCCGGTGCTCGGGCCGCAGGCCGACGACGAGGGCGTGCCGCTCCACGCGACGGTCCGCGCTCACTGGTGCACCATCCTCTCTCCGGCCGCGCCGATGCGGTCGCCGTCCCGCTGGGAATCGGGGACCAGGCGCAGGCCCGCCCGGCTGGGACGGACATGGGGCCCGGTGGTCGCGGCCGGCGGGTCGACGGCGCGCGCGGCGTTGATCTGCTTCTCGTCGACCCGGATGCCGAGGCCCGGCTCGTCGCCCAGCACGATGCCGCCGTCCTGGAACTCCTGGTCGACGTCCAGCCCGATCGGAGCCGACAGGTCCTGGACCTCGAAGGCCAGGTGGTTCGGCACGGCCACGGCCGCGTGCGCGAGCGGGTTGGTGTGGTAGGCCACCGGGCTCACGGGCAGGTCACGGCTGTGCGCCACCGCGGCCACCCGCAGGAAGTGCGTGATGCCCCACACGTTGCCCACCTGGACGATGTCGATGGCGTCGGCGTCCAGGAGCGGCCGGTACTGCTCAAGGCCGGTGAGGTTCTCCCCGGTCGCCACGCCCGCGCGGATGCTCTGCCGGACCGAGGCGAGCCCGGCCGCGTCCCATCTGCGCACCGGCTCCTCGACCCAGGTGAGGTCCACCACCTGCTCCAGCGCCGAGATGAACCGCACGGCCTGCGAACGGTTCCACGACTCGTTGGCGTCGAACATCAGCGCGGGCTGCGCCGAGTTGCGCCGCAGGACGTCCCGCAGCGCGGTCAGGCGGCGCAGGTCGTGCTCGAGGTCGCGGCCGCCCTTGAGCTTGGCGGAGCTGAAGCCCCGCTCCGCGAAGCGCTCGTACAGGCGCACGAGAGCGTCGTCGTCGAGCGCGATGTCCAGCCCGGACGCATACCCCTGGACGAACCGGTCACGGCCCCCGAGAGTGCGCCAGAGCGGCTCGTCGGCCGCCTTCGCCTTGAGGTCCCAGAGCGCCATGTCGATCGCGCCGATCGCGCCGAAGGCCGCACCGGCGTGGCCGGTCTTGAAGACCCGGTCGATCATCCGGTCGTAGAGCGCCGAGACGGCACGCGGGTCCTCGCCCTCGATGGCGCCGAAGACGCGGTCGACATCGCCGTGCGCCCCGAGCCCGACGCCCTCGAGACCGCTGTCGGTCTCCAGGATCAGCACGTGCACGTCAGTGCGCTGCTCGGGCATGACACCGTTGGCGTCGCCGATCAGCCGGCCCCAGTCGTGCCCCGTCGTCAGGCTGCGGTAGCCGGTGACCTTCACGATTGCTCCTTTGTGGCGATGATTCGACTCACTCCTTCGTTCCTCCGGCCGTCATGCCCGCGACCAGGAAACGCTGCGCGAACAGAAAGACGATCAGTACCGGCAGCACCGAGATGACGGTCGCGAGGGCGAGCGTCGGCAGTTGCACGGACTGGGCCCCGGCGGAGCTGGGGTTGAAGGCCGGGGTCGAGGCGAGCAGCGAGGTCAGGCCGACCTGGATCGGATACCCCTCGCTGGAGGGCAGCATCACGAAGGGGAGGAAGAAGTTGTTCCAGTTCTGCACGAAGCTGAAGAACGCGACGAGGGCCACGATCGGCGCGGCCAGCGGCAGCGCGACCCGGGTGAACACCTGGAACTCCGTGCATCCGTCCAGGCGTGCCGCGGCGAGCAGGTCACGCGGGACGCTGGTGGAGAAGTAGATGTAGGTGAGGTACACGCCGAACGGGAAGAACGACATCGGCAGGATCACCGACAGCGGGCTGCCGATCAGCCCCACGACGTTCAGCTCCAGGAAGATCGGCAGCACCAGCGCGGTGTTCGGGATCAGCATGACGATCAGCGTCACCACCAGCAGCAGCCGCCGGAACCTGAACTCCGTCAGGGCCATCGCGTAACCCGCCGGGATGCTCGCGACGAGCGTGATGACGAGCGCGCCCACGGCGTACAGCGCCGAGTTGCCCACCCAGGCGGTCACCGCGCCGTCCTGGAAGCCGAAGAGCTGGTCCCAGTTGGCGGCCAGGTCGCCGAGGCCGCCGGGCAGGAACGGGTGGTCGACGATCAGCCCGCGGGCTGACTTGGTGGTCGCCAGCAGCAGCCAGACGATCGGGATGGCGAAGAACAGCACGAAGACCGCGAGGACGACCCCGATGATCGTCCGGCCGCTCCAGCCGTCGAGACGGCCCCGGCTCTTGGCGTGGCGGCCGATGTCCAGTGTCGTCATGGCTCAGCCCCTCTCGAACAGGCCGCCGCGCGTCACGAAGACGGCCGACAGCGCGAGGGCGATGACGAGCAGCAGCAGGGAGATCGCCGCCGCTCCGTTGAAGTCGTTCTGCTGGAAGGCGTACTGGTAGGCGAGCTGGTTGAGCGAGTAGTCGTTGGGCACGACCGCGTTGCTGGCCTGGGAGAGCAACTGCGGCTCGACGAACAGCTGCGTGCCGGCGGCGAGCGACATGATCCCCATGTAGGAGATCCACTTGCGCAGCAGCGGCAGCTGGACGCGCCAGGCGATCTGCACGGTCGTGGCTCCGTCGATGCGCGCGGCCTCGATCACGTCGGCGCTGATGTTGTTGAGCGCGCCGTACATGATGACGATCCAGCCGCCGGCGCCGGTCCAGAACGCGATGATGGCGAAGATCGGCGGCAGGTTCGCCGGCACGATGACCTGCACGAAGCTGGTGAAGCCGAACAGGTGCAGCAGGCCGCTGACCGGGCTCGCGGTCGGGTCGAGCACGAACAGCCACAGCAGCACGCTGGAGGCGCCGGCCAGCGCTCCCGGCAGGTAGAAGACGAGCCGGAGCGTCTTGCTCAGCCACCGCACCCGTACGGCGTGCACGACGATGGCCAGGAACGCGACGAGCACGACCAGCGCCACCAGCCAGATCACCAGGTAGAGCGCGACGTGCGCCACGGCGGGCAGGAAGCGGAAGTCGCTCATCACCTTGGTGAAGTTGGTGATTCCCGCGAAGCCGCCGTCGCCGTCGGTGAACGCCAGGTAGACGGCGTACAGGGCGGGAAGGACCCCGAACGCCACCACCAGCACCGTGTAGAGGGCGACGAAGCCGTAGCTCATCGCGCTCTTGTCATCGCCACTCCGGCCCCCCGATGGCCGCCCGTGCGATGTCACCGCCGCCCGGGCGGCCTTGTCCGTGAGCGTCATATCACTTGACCGTGTACCCGTTGACCTGAGCCTGGTTCTTGATCGCGGTGCCCCACTCCGGGAGCAGATCGGCGATGCTCTTGCCGCCGGCGATCGCGGGGGTCATGGTCTTCGCCCAGATCGCCTCCTGGCTGAAGACACCAGAGCCCCAGCCGGTCCAGATCTGCGATCCGGCCTTGACCAGCGCCTGCAGGTCGGTGGCGTAGTAGCCGCTCGACTCCTGCTTCTTGATCCACTTCTCCGCGGCGGGGGCGTAGGCCGGGAAGCCGGGCGCCACGTTCACCTGGTAGTCGTCGGCCGTCGTGACGAACTCGACGAACTTCTCGGCCGCCTTGAGGTTCTTGGAGTGGCTGCTGACGAACCAGGTGCCGCCGCCGACGTTGCCGGTCACGGCGGTGTCGCCCTGCCAGGCCGGCGGCGCGCCGACGCCGAGCTGGCCCTTGGGGACGTTCAGCGACTGCGGGTTGTTGAAGATGGCGCCCGCGTACCACGCCGGACCCGGCATCATGAGCACCTTGCCGGAGTACTTCTTCAGGAACTCCGGGGTGAAGACGCTGATGTTGGGCGTGGTGCCGTTCTTGATCAGGGTGTCGAGCATCGTCGCGGCCCGCTTGCACTCGGTGGTCTCGACGTTGACCGTAACCGTCTTGGGACCGGTGATGCCGTTCGCCTGGCACTTGCTGCCCCAGAAGTAGACCTCGGGGGTCCAGGGGTCTCCGACGGTGCCGACGATGTAGCCGGGGTGCTCCTTGGCGACCTTCTCACCGAGCGCCTGGTACTCCTCCCAGGTGGTGGGCACCGCGTAGCCGAACTTGTCGAGCAGGCTCTTGTCGTACCAGAGCACTGCCTGGGCGAGGTCGTTGCGCAGGCAGTAGACCTTGCCCTCGACGGTGCACGGAGCCAGCGAGCCCTCGGTGAAGGCGTCGAGCGTGGCCTTGGGGACGAGGCCGCCGTTCAGCACTGCCGCGAACGGCTCCTTGCCGTTGGTCTTCTGGCTCGCCCATGCCGCGTCGTTGTTCTGCGTCGAGAACACCACGTCGGGCCAGCCGCTGCCCGCCCGGTCGAAAAGCTGGACCTTCGTCCGGAACGAGTTGGAGCCGTTGGCCGAGCCGTCGTAGGTGACGACATTGATCTTCACGTCGGCGTTGGCCTTCTTGAAGGCGTCGGCCGCGCCCACCCGGTCCGAGTCCACCCAGACCGTGATCGGCGCCTTGTCATCCTGCTCGACCTGCGCAAAGCCGTAGGAACCGACCGAGGCGCCGCCACCGCCTCCGCAACCGGCCAACGTGAGGGCGACGGCCGATGCCCCCACACCGCCGATCACCCGCAACCATGGTCCTTTGCGTCCGGCTCGTATGAATCGGAACATGTTGGAGTCCTTTGTTCTGTCGCCCACAGTCGGCGACGAGCGATGGTGATAAAAGTAATGGCATACGTATGACGTGTGCAAGAGTTGCTACATGAGGGTCAGCGGAGAGTGAGGACGCCCGATGAGAGGTACTGCGTACATGGGTGGAGGCCGCCTGGAGACGGTCTCGGTGGACGTCGAGCCACCAGGTCCCGGGGAGCTCCAGATCGCCGTGGCCTACTGCGGACTGTGCGGGACGGATCTCCACATCGTGCACGGGAACATGGACGCCAGAGTACGGACACCTCTGGTCTTCGGCCACGAGACGTCGGGCACGGTGGCGGCGGTCGGCGCGGGCGTTGAGGGCTGGAAGGTCGGCGACCCGCTGACCGTCATGCCGCTCATCTGGGACGGCACCTGCGCCGCCTGCCTGGCCGGTCATCAGCACATCTGCCAGAACCTCGTCTTCGTCGGCATCGACTCCCCCGGCGGCCTGCAGCAGCGGTGGAACGTCCCCGCGTCGATCGCGGTGCCGCTCCCCGCCGGCCTCGACCTGCGTACGGCGGCGCTCGTCGAGCCCGCCGCCGTCGCGGTGCACGACGTCCGGCGCTCGGAGCTGCAGGTCGGCGACCGCGCGGTCGTGCTCGGCGGCGGCCCCATCGGAGTGCTCATCGCCGCCGTCGCCCGCGAGGCCGGCGCCCATGTCATGGTCGCCGAGGTCGACGCCTCCCGCCGGAGCCGCATCGCCGAGCTCGGGTTCGAGGTGATCGACCCCTCCTCCGCCGACATGGTCGCCGAGGTCGAGCGCTGGACCGGCGGCGTCGGCGCCGACGTGGTGTTCGAGGTGTCGGGGGCCGCCGCCGCGGTCCGCGCCACCACCGCGCTGGCCAAGGTGCGCGGGACGATCGTCGTGGTGGCCATCCACTCCGCACCGCGCGAGATCGACCTGCAGCGCGTGTTCTGGCGGGAGCTCCGCCTGCTGGGCGCCCGGGTCTACCAGCGGTCCGACTTCGAGCGTGCCGTCGAGCTGCTCGGCCGGGGCGTCATCCCGGCGGACGCCCTCATCTCCGGGGTCGTCCCGATCGAGGAGACCGCCTCCGCCGTCGCCGACCTGTCGGCGGGCCGGGCCATGAAGATCCTCGTGGACGTCGCAGGGGAGGGCCGGGCATGAGCGGCCTGTTCGATCTCCAGGGTCGTGTCGCGGTCGTCACCGGCGCACGGCGGGGCATCGGCCGCGCCATGGCCGAGGCCCTCGCGGCGGCCGGCGCCGACATCATCGGGGTGAGCGCCCAGATGCGGGAGGACGACGAGGTCGCCACGTCCATCCGCAAGCTAGGCCGGTCGTTCGAGAGCCGCACGGTCGACTTCGCCGACCGGGACGCCGTGCTGGCGCTCGGCGCCGAGCTCGCGGAGCGGGCTCCCGACATCCTCGTCAACAACGCGGGCACGATCGAACGGGCTCCCGCCGCGGAGCATCCGCTCGAATGGTGGGACCGGGTGCTCGAGGTGGACCTGTCGAGCCAGTTCGCCCTGACCCAGCTGGTCGCCCGTCCGATGCTGGAGCGCGGCCACGGCAAGGTCGTCTTCACGGCGAGCCTGCTGAGCTTCCAGGGCGGGATCAACGTGCCCGGCTACGCCGCCGCGAAGTCGGGCATCGCCGGCCTCACCCGCGCGCTCGCCAACGAGTGGGCCGGACGGGGGGTCAACGTCAACGCGATCGCGCCGGGCTACATCGCGACCGACAACACCGCGGCGCTGCGCGACGACCCCGACCGGTCCCGGTCGATCCTGGAGCGGATCCCGGCGGGACGCTGGGGGCACGGCGACGACATCGCGGGGGCGACGGTCTTCCTCTGCTCGGCGGCGTCCGACTACGTCTCGGGTGCGATCATTCCAGTGGACGGCGGGTGGCTGGGGCGCTGAACCGCCCGTGATCTCGCACCGCGCGGGGCGGGGAGCCACCAGCTCCCCGCCCCGCGGCCGGCGATGAGCTGGGGCGTCGCGCGTCTGGTGCGAGCGACGTTACTCATATGTATGATGAATGCGCCTAGGGCGACATATCCGTCAAGGGAGTGATCTCCGGACATGAGCGGACATCAGGGCGAAGGTCCGGCGAGCGGACGGCGTGTCCAGGTCTCCACACTGGGTGAGGCCATGCTACGGCTGTCACCCGCGCCTGGCGAGCGGCTGCGCGAGTGCGGGGAACTGCGGGTGCACGTCGCCGGCGCCGAGGCGAACGTCGCCGTGGCCCTGGCCTCGGTCGGCGTCTCCACCCGCTGGACCTCCGCGCTGCCCGACACGGTCCTCGGCCGGCGGGTCACCGACTCGCTGTCCAGCGCCGGCGTCGTCCTCGACACGGTGCGGTGGACGGCCGGCGAGCGCCTCGGCCTCTACTTCGCCGAGATCGGCTCCCCGCCGCGTCCCACGAGCGTCGTCTACGACCGGGCCCGCACCGCGTTCGGTTCGCTCACCGCCGACGACCTCGACTGGGCCGCCGTCTGCGACTCGGAGATCCTCCATCTGACCGGCATCACCGCCGCCGTGGCACCGGGGTCCGACGCGCTGGTGCTGCGCGCGGCGCGGGAGGGGCGCGAGCGCGGCGCGCTCGTCGTCTACGACGTCAACTACCGGGCGGCGCTGTCCGCCACCGAGACGGCCGCCGCCGTCACCGTCGCGGCGGCGCCGGACATCGACGTGCTGATCTGCCGGGCCGAGGACGCTCGCGACCTTTTCGGCCTGACGGGCGATCCCGTCACGCTGGCACGCGATCTGGCGGGGAAGCTGGACATCACCCGCGTCGTGGTGACGTCGGGCGCCGACGGCGCGGTCGCCTGGTGGGACGGCGCGTCCTTCGCGGCCCCCGCGCTGCCCACCGTCGCGGTCGATCGGATCGGCGCCGGGGACGCCTTCGCGGCCGGTGTGCTGTGGGGGGTGCTCGACGGTTCCCCCGGCGACGCGCTCCGCCGGGGGACGGCGATGGCCTCCCTGGCGATGAGCGTGCACGGTGACCAGTGCCGCTTCAGCGCCCAGGAGGTGCTGGACGTCGCCCAGGGGGCGGGACGCGAAGTCCGCCGCTGACCACGGCGCCGCACCTGCCGCGGGTCGCGGCCCGGCCGCGACCCGCGCCTACCAGGCCACCGGCATGGTGGTCAGGCCGTGGACGACGGTGTAGGACCGGAACACCGGCTCGCCCGCCAGGCGCAGCTCGGGGAAGCGCCGCAGCAGAGCGGGGAACCCGAGCCGCAGCTCCATGCGGGCCAGGGGCGCGCCGAGGCAGTGGTGGATGCCGTGCCCGAACGCCACGTGCCCCAGGGCGTCCCGGCGGATGTCCAGCTCGTCCGGATGTGAGACGAGCGCCGGATCGCGGTTGGCGGCGGGAAGCGAGACGAGCAGCATGTCGCCGGCGGCGATGGTCCGGCCGCCGAGCCGCGACTCGGTGGTGGCGATCTTGGCGGTTCCGCTGTGCACGATGCTCAGCCAGCGCAGCAGCTCCTCGACGGCGGTGTCCACGCGGTCCGGCTCGTCGCGCAGCAGCTTGAGCTGGTCGGGGTGCCGCAGCAGGGCCAGGGTGCCCAGGGCCAGCATGTTCGCCGTGGTCTCGTGCCCGGCGATCAGCAGCAGGCTGCCGATGCCGGCGAGCTCGGCGTCGCCGAGGTCGTCGCCGTGCTCGCGTACGAGCATGCCGAACAGGTCGTCGCCGGGGTCGCTCCTGACCCCGGGGATGAGTCCGGTGATGTACGCGCGGGCCTCCGCCGCCGCGGCGGCGCGCTCGTCCGGCGGCAGCGAGACGTCCAGGATCTGGTGGGTCGTCCGCTGGAAGCCGGCCCGGTCGGCGTACGGCACGCCCAGCAGTTCGCAGATCACCAGGGACGGGACCGGGAGCGCGAAGTCCGCCACCAGGTCGGCGGGCGGCCCGCCGCGTTCCATCGCGTCCAGGTGATCATCGATGATCTGCTGGACCCTGGGCTCCAGCCGGCGCATCCGGCGGACGGTGAACTCCGGTGTGAGCATGCGCCGCAGGCGGGTGTGGTGGGGCGGGTCGGCGCCGAGCAGGTTGCCGGCCCGCATCTCGGCGGCCTCCTTCTCACTCGGCGGCGGCGCGCCGGGCGGCCGCAGCGGTGGCACCAGCGCGTTGCTGTAGAGGTCGGGCCGGCTCAGCAGAGCGCGAACGTCCTCGAACCGCGTGACCAGCCACGCATCGGTGCCGAACACCGTGCGGATCTTGGCGACGCCTTCCTCGTCCCGTAACGCGGAGAGCTCTGGAACGGGATCGAACCCGTCCCGCTGCATGTGCAGGGGCGGCGACGGATTGCGCACACGACCTCCTCGGGCCACCGGCGGAGTCATCATCTGCGACCCTAACCGCCCGCCAGGCGAGCCCGCCATCGCGACTCGGCGATCGAAGATCGCAAGCGGCCCGTCGTCGCCGGGCCGCCTCCCCGCCCGCCTGCCGCCCTCTCCGCGTCGCGGCCGTGCCGCCGGCCACCAGGGGCACGGCCGGCTGCGCGGCGACCGGCCGGATACGCGATAGCCGGGCCATGGCGGCCGATTTTCGATATTCACCTTCGATGACCTTCCGGGGCAGGTCGCGACCCCTGTGACCATCCGCCGGGCCACCCCTACCCCACCCCTATTCGAGTTGAAAACCGGCCACCGCACAGGCAATGATCGGAGAAGCTATTGCTGATTGGATGACTGAGTCATCGCGGAACATGAGCACGGCATTCTCTGTCAGCCACGAGCGGCAGGAAAAGGTGCCGCGGAGGAGTTCCCTTATGTCTGTGAATGTCTATCCCGCCACGATCGCGAGCCTGCGCTCAACCCTCAGCGGCACGGTGATCGAGCCGCAGGACGACGGGTACGACAAGGCGCGCTGGGTCTACGGCGGATTCGATCGCCGGCCGGCGGCCGTCGTCCGCGTCGCCGACGTCGACGACGTCGTGAAGGTCGTGAACTTCGCCCGCGAGACGGGGACCGAACTGTCCGTCCGCAGTGGCGGCCACAGCAATGCCGGTCACAACGTCATCGAGGGCGGCCTCGTGCTCGACCTGCGGGACCTGTCCGCGGTCGACCTCGACCTGGAGAACGGCACCGCGTGGGCCCAGGGCGGCGCGACCGCCGGCGCGTACACCGAGGCCGCGGTCGAGCACAATGTGGCCACCGGCTTCGGTGACACCGGCTCGGTGGGCATCGGCGGCATCACCACCGGCGGCGGCATCGGCTACCTGGTCCGCAAGCACGGCCTCACCATCGACAACCTGCTGGCGGCCGAGGTCGTGACCGCCGACGGCGAGATCCGGTACGTGGACGAGGAGAATCACCCCGACCTGTTCTGGGCCATCCGCGGCGGTGGCGGCAACTTCGGGGTGGTCACGCGGCTGAAGTTCCGGCTGTTCCCGCTGGACGGCATCGTCGGCGGCATGATCACCCTGCCCGCGACCCCCGAGACCGTCACCGGCTTCATCGCCGCGGCCGACGCCGCGCCGGAGGAGCTCTCGACGATCGTCAACGTCATGAACGCGCCGCCGATGCCGTTCCTGCCCGAGGAAGTGCACGGCAAGCTGATCGTGCTGGCGCTGGTGGTCTGGTCCGGCGCGCCCGAGGCCGCCGACGAGGTCCTCGCGCCGTTCCGGGCGCTGGCCACCCCGCTGGCCGACTTCATCCAGCCGATGCCCTACTCCGGGATGTTCCCGCACGAGGAGGAGGCCGAGCAGCCGTCGGCGGCGGCCACCACGATGTTCATCGACCGCGTCGACACCCCCGCGGCCGAGACGATCCTGCACTTCCTGGAGTCGTCCGACTCCTCGATGCGCGCCGTCCAGCTGCGGGTGCTCGGCGGGGCGATGTCCCGCGTGGCGGCCGACGCCACCGCGTTCGCGCACCGCGACAGCAAGATCCTGGTGAACCTCGCGACCTTCTACGAGAGCGCCGAGGAGAAGGTCGTCCGCGACGCCTGGATCTCCGACTTCCGGCAGGCCCTCCGGCAGAGCGACGGCGGAGCCTACGTCAACTTCCTGAGCGACGAGGGCCCCGACCGCGTCCGCGACGCCTACCCCGGCGAGACCTGGAACCGGCTCCGCCAGATCAAGGCCAAGTACGACCCGGCCAACCTGTTCCGCGTCAACCAGAACATCCCGCCGGCGACCGACTGACCGGCACGGCGGAGCCCGTCCGCCCGCGCACCACCGCGCCCTCGCAGCGCCACGCCGTCACAGGCGAGGCGGTGCGGGGGCGTTCGCCGTCCCGGCGTCTCCCTGAGCTCCCGGGGCCGCCGAAGGTCCCGCCGCGGATGTGCCTTTGGGCCCGCGGTCCGGGGCCGGAACGCTCCGGCGCCGCAGGCGCGTCGTCGCGATGCTTGAGGTGATCGCAAGCCGACGACAGCCACGAGGTGAGACCATGGCCGACCAGGCCGCCGGCGTTCCCGCGCCCATCGCCCAGATGATCGACACCCTGGTGGGGAACGCGCTCAAGGCGCTGGAGGAGTACGCCGCCTTCGGGCAGGAGGACATCGACCAGATCGTCAGGAAGGCGTCGGTCGCGGCCCTCGACGAACACGCGTCCCTGGCGGAGTTCGCCGTACGGGAGACCGGGCGCGGCGTGTTCGAGGACAAGGCGGTCAAGAACATCTTCGCCTGTGAGCACGTCACCAACAGCATGGCGTCGCTCAGGACCGTCGGGGTGATAGCCCGGGACGAGATCAGCGGCATCGTGGAGATCGCCGAGCCGGTCGGCGTCATCTGCGGCGTCACTCCGGTGACCAACCCGACCTCCACCACGATCTTCAAGGCGCTGATCGCGCTGAAGACCCGCAACCCCATCGTGTTCGCCTTCCACCCGGCCGCGCAGGAGTGCAGCGCCGCGGCCGCCCGCGCCGTACGGGACGCGGCGGTCGCCGCGGGCGCGCCCGAGCACTGCGTGCAGTGGATCGACCGGCCGTCGCTCGACGCCACCACCGCGCTCATGCACCACGACGGCGTGTCCACGATCCTCGCCACCGGTGGCAACGGCATGGTCCGCGCCGCGTACTCCGCCGGCAAGCCCGCCCTCGGCGTCGGAGCCGGCAACGTGCCCGCGTACATCGAGGGCAGCGCCGACCTGCGTCGCGCGGTCAACGACATCGTGCTGTCCAAGTCGTTCGACAACGGCATGATCTGCGCCTCCGAGCAGGCGGTGATCATCGACGGGCAGGTGTACGAGACGGTGCTCGCCGAGTTCGCCCGGCTGCACGCCTACCGGGCGACCGAGGAGGACAAGCGCAAGCTGGAGGAGTTCCTGTTCGGCGGCGCCGCGGACGGCCGGTCGTGCGACGAGACCCGGATCAACCCCGACGCCGTCGGGCGTACGGCGGCCTGGATCGCGGAACGGGCCGGGTTCACCGTCCCCGCGGACACCTCGGTGATCCTCGCCGAGGTGGGGTCGGTCGGCCCGGCGGAGCCGCTGACCAGGGAGAAGCTGTGCCCGGTGCTGGCCGTGCTGCGTGCCGGCGGCCATGAGGAGGGCATCGGCCTGGCCGAGCGGATGGTGGAGTTCGGCGGGCTCGGCCACAGCGCCGCGATCCACACGCGCGACGAGCGGTTGGCCGAGCGGTTCGGGCAGCGGGTGAAGGCGGTCCGGATCATCTGGAACGCCCCGTCCTCCCAGGGCGGCATCGGCGACATGTACAACGCGTTCATCCCGTCGCTGACCCTGGGCTGCGGCAGCTACGGCCGCAACTCGGTGTCGCACAACGTCTCGGCGGTCGACCTGCTCAACATCAAGCGCATCGGACGGCGCACCAACAACCTGCAGTGGTTCAAGGTGCCGGCGAAGGTCTACTTCGAGCCGCACGCGATCCGCTACCTGGCCGACATGCCGGACGTCCACCGGGTGACCGTGGTCACCGACCCGACGATGACCCGGCTCGGCTACGTCGACCGGATCATCACGATCCTCGGCCGGCGTCCGGAACGGGTGGCGCTGCAGATCATCGACGACGTGGAGCCCGAGCCGAGCGTGGCCACGGTGGACCGCGGCGCCGAGTTGATGCGCCACTTCCGGCCGGACACCATCATCGCGCTCGGCGGCGGGTCGGCGATGGACGCGGCCAAGGTGATGTGGCTGCGGTACGAGCACCCCGAGGTCGTCTTCGCCGACATGCGGCAGAAGTTCTTCGACATCCGCAAGCGCGCGTTCAAGTTCCCGCCGCTGGGCGACCTGGCCCGCCTGGTCTGCGTGCCGACCACCTCGGGCACGGGCGCGGAGGTCACGCCGTTCGCGGTGATCACCGACACGGCGACCGGCAAGAAGTACCCGCTGGCCGACTACGCGCTGACCCCGACCGTCGCGATCGTCGACCCGGCGCTGACCGCCGACCTGCCGCGGGCCATCACCGCCGACAGCGGCTTCGACGCGCTCACCCACGCGATCGAGGCGTACGTGTCGGTGTACGCCAGCGACTTCACCGACGGCCCGGCGCTGCACGCCATCAAGCTGATCTTCGCGAACCTGGAGCGGGCGGTCCGGCGCGGCGGCGCCGACCCGCAGGCGCGGGAGCGGATGCACAACGCGGGCACGATCGCGGGAATGGCGTTCGGCAACGCGTTCCTCGGCATCGTGCACGCCATGTCGCACACGCTCGGCGCGACCTTCCACGTCGCGCACGGCCGGACGAACGCGGTGCTGCTGCCGCACGTGATCCGCTACAACGGCACGGTGCCGGCCAAGCTGTCCGGCTGGCCGAAGTACGAGAGCTACCGCGCCCCCGAGCGGTTCCAGGAGATCGCCCAGGCGCTCGGGCTGCCGGCCGCCACGCCGGAGGAGGGCGTCGAGTCGCTCGCCTCGGCGGTCGAGCGGCTGCGGGACGCGGCGCTGATCGAGCCGTCGTTCCAGGCCCTCGGGGTCGACGAGCAGGCCTTCCTGGCCGCGCTGCCGCAGCAGGCGCGCAACGCCTACGAGGACCAGTGCGCCCCGGCGAACCCCCGGATGCCGATGCTGGACGACATGCAGGAGCTCATGCGCGACGCCTACTACGGCAGGACCGGCGGCACCGGCGCGGCCACCGCGACGCCCGGCGACGCGGACGCCGTCGCCGGGGTGACCGCCGCCACCGGCTGACCACCGCGGTTCGGCGTACGGCGCCGCCCCCGCCCGTCACCGGGCCGGGACGGCGCCGTCTCGCCGTCCGGGCACACCCCCGGCGGCCCGCTCACCGCACATCCGAGGCGCGGTGGCCCGCGCGCCGCCGGGAGGGGTCAGCAGGAGCCGAGCATGCTGCTGAGCGCCGACTTCTCCGAGCTCTGCAGGGTGAGGTTGTAGTACCACTTCACCTGGATCCAGGCGCGGGCGTAGGTGCACCAGAACGCCGTGCGCGACGGCTTCCAGGTGCTCGGGTCCTGGTCGCCCTTGGCCTGGTTGACGTTGTCGGTGACCGCCCACAGCTCGGGGCCGCCGAGGTCGTTGGCGTACGCCTGCCGCTGGGCAGTGGTCCAGGCCCACGCGCCGGACCGCCACGCCTCGGCGAGCGGGACCATGTGGTCGATGTCGACGTCCGCGGCCGCGCTCCAGGTTGCCCCGTCGTACGGGCTGTACCAGCTTCCCGAGACGGCGGCGCAGGAGGAGTCGGTCACGACGTTCGAGCCGTCGCGCTTGAGCACGGTCTCCCGGGTGTTGCAGGCGCCGGAGATGGTGATCCAGTGCGGGAACAGGTCGCGGCTGTAGGTGGACTGGTGGGACTCGGCGGCCACGGTGAGCGCGGCCAGGCGGGAGGCGGCGGTGCCGGCCGAGGGGATGTTGGGCGGGGTGGCGGCGGCCGGCCCGGTGGTCAGCGTGAGGGTGAGGACGGTGGCGGTGAGGGCGGCGAGGGCGCCGGCGAGAACCCGTCTCACGAGTCTCCCCTTCTGCCTGCTCTCCGGCCAGGTGGGGCTCCTGGACTCGGACGGAGAAGTCAGACAGCTCGGAGAGTCGCTAAATCCGACACGTCATGAAATGTCAGCTTTCCATTACTCAAGGCGCTGACATTCATTACATATCGCCCTTAACCCGGCAGACGACCCAACTGGCCTCGCTCTCCACATGATCGGACACCGATCGGCCCCGTCCAGAGTCCCCGAACGCCATGTGAAACTCTCGTTAACCCCAGCCGACCCGCGCTCTCTGATGGCTCGCCGTCACACGGCCCTCACCGACCCGACTGCCCCGCACCGGCCCGTGAGCACAAAGTAGATAGGGCTTCGTTTCCGGATAATCACCAGAAAACGATGGTCCGATGAGTGAGAATGTGATCACTCAACGTCGCCGACCTCCCGCAAGGAAGCAGATGCCCCGACTGCCGCTTCCCGACCTGCCGGAACACGGTGAGGCGGGCCCGATGAGCGCCTGCCGGCGGGACGCCCGATGACCGACCGGTTGAGCGAGAACGAACTGGCCGCGTTCGCCGCCGCGTACCCCACGATGCGGGCCGACAAGCTGCTCTGGCACGCGGGCTTCCCAGACGCGCTGATCCCGAGCACCACACTGAACTCCGGCGACTTCTGGGCCGAGGTGTCCCGCGCGCTGGCCAACGGGGCGCTGCCCGGCGGACGGCGCAGGCTGCTGGCCAGGGCGCACCGCGACTTCCCCGCCAACGGCGCCTTCTCGGCCGGACGGCTGCGCCGGGTGCTGCTCGTCGGCGCGAGCCCGGACGAGGACGACCCGCTGCGGGCCGACCGCGAGCTGCGGGAGATCCGCGCCGCCGCGCGCCTCGGCCACCTGGAGGTGTCCGCCGTGCTGGCCGCCGAGCTCGCCGACCTGCGGGCGGTGCTGCGGGAGCGCCCCGACCTGCTGCACCTGTCCACGCACGGCGACGGGACGCACCTGTACTTCGAGACGCGGATCGGCGACGGCCAGCGGGTCGAGGCCAGCGAGGTGGCCGGCGCCCTCGCCCGTTACCGCGACACCGACCAGGTCAAGATGGCGGGCCTGATCCTGCAGTCCTGCGAGGGTGCGGCCGTGGCGGCGCGCTTCCTGGACGTGGCCGAGGTCGTCATCGCGCACCGCGGCCCGCTGGACGACGCCTGCGCCGTGCTGTTCACCCGGCGGCTGTACGAGGAACTGCTGGACACCCCCGAGCTGGCCCCTGCCGCCCGGCAGGCCGCCGAGGACGTCGCCCGCGCCGACCCGGAGTGCGCGGGCATGCTCGCCGACCTGATCGTCCTGTCCGGGAGCGGCTGACATGGCCCGGACGGGTGCGAGCAGGCCGGGGTGGCGGGCGGGGGTGCTGGGCGAGGCGATGGCCGGCGGCAGGGTGCGGTGCCGGCTGTGCCCGTTCGCCTGCTCGCTCGCCGAAGGACGCACCGGGCCGTGCCAGGTGCGCAGGAACCACTCGGGCGTGCTGGAGACCGCGACGTACGCGGTGGCGGTCGCGCACCTGGACGCCGTCGAACGCAAACCGTTCTACCACCTGTGGCCCGGCGCGAAGGTGCTCACGCTCGCCGCGCCCGGCTGCACCTTCTCCTGCTCCTACTGCGTCAACCACCGCCTGTCCCAGTACGGCCGCGAGACCAGCGCGCCGTGGACCGGCTCCCCCGCGGGGTCCGCCGGCCTGGCGGAGCTCGCGGAGCGGGCGAGGGCGGACGGCGCGCTGCTCGGGCTGTCCTACAGCGAGCCGGGCCTCGCCCCCGAGCTGACCCTGGCGCTCGCCGACCACGGCCTGCCGATCGTGTGGAAGACCAACGGCTTCCTCACCGCCGAGGCGATCGACCTGGTCGCCCCGGTGCTGACCGCGGTGAACATCGACGTCAAGGCCGCCGAATCCGCCCGGCACCGGGAACTGACCGGGGCGCCGCTCGAACCGGTGCTGGACGCGGTCGCCCGGTTCCACGCGGCCGGCGTCTGGGTCGAGGCGAGCACGCCGCTCATCCCCGGGGTGTCGGCCGCGCCGGACCAGCTCACGACCATCGCCCGGCACCTGGCCGCGATCTCCCCCGACCTGCCCTGGCACCTGCTGCGGTTCACTCCCGACTTCCGGATGCGCGCCGAGGCCCCGACGCCGCCCGCCGCGCTGGCGCAGGCGCGCGAGATCGGGCACCGGGCGGGCCTGCGGTTCGTGTACGTGGAGCGGGCGCTCGGCGTGGACGGGCGGCGGACGACGTGTCCGGCCTGCGGGGGCACGCTGGTCGATCGCGGGATCTGGGAGACGCTGGACAACTGTCTGGTCCGCGGCGCCTGCCCCGCGTGCGGCACCCCGGTGCCGGGGCGCTGGGAGGGAGGCCCGTGACCGACACGCTCCTGCGTGCCTGGGCCACCGCCCACGCCCGCTCCGCCGGCCGTTCCGGCATGCCCGCCGCCGCGCCCATCCCGCCCGGCGGCGGCATCGCCCTCGCCGATGTCGAGACCTGGCTGCCGCAGACCGGCGCCGTCCGCAGTCTCGACTACACCGTCCTGCGCGACGGCCGCCCCGCCGTGGTGTGCGCCGACGGCGCGGAGGTCCATGTGCTGGACATGGCGACCGGAGAAGTGATCGGGTCGTGGGGCCTGGCGACCTCGGCCGCGCGCTGGACGCGGGCCGAGGGCACCGACCTGCTGCTGATCGCCGACGGCACCGAGCCGGCGGTGCTCAACCTCGGCATCGACGACGGCTCGGCCGCCGAGACCATCTTCGGACGCGACCTCGCCGCCCAGTTCCTGGTGGCGACGTCCGGACCCAGGACACATCGGCCGCCTGCCCGCACGCCTTATGGGGGGGACCTGGGATTCCAGATCCGGGCGGTGGCCATGTCCCCGCCACTCATCGACCGGGTGCGGTTCGGCGCCGCGCTCCGGCGGCGGCGCACCGATCGCGGGCTCTCTCTCCAGCAACTCGCCGCGCTGTTGGTGGTCCACGAGGCCGGCGAACTCGACCGGGTCGAGCGTGGCGAGCAGCCGCCGACCAGGGAACTGGCACGACAGTGCGACCGCGTGCTCAAGGCGGGCGGGCTGCTGGAGACGGCGCACCGGCCCCGCCACCTGCTCGCCGCCGCCGGGTTGACCGAGGCCATCAGTGTCACCACGCTGGCTCCGCATGACGACGGCGACACCTGGCCTGGGCTGATAGCGCCGCCGAATCCCTGGCTCAGGTCCGTCGGCAACGGTGAGCTCAGGGGGCACCGCGACTGGGTGCTGAGCCTGGCCATGAGCGGCAACGACCTGCTGGCCAGCGGGAGCGCGGACGGGACGGCGCGGGTGTGGCAGATGAACGGCCCTGATGCACTGCCGGATGCACTCCACACCCTGCAGCACGGCGCCTGGGTATCGCACCTGGCGTTCGTCAACCTGCCGCACGGCAACCTTCTGCTGGCCACCGCCGCCAACGACGGCGACGTCCGGATCTGGGACCCGCGCACCGGCGAGCTGCGCCACACGCTCAAGGGCCACTCGATGGAGGCCTCGGGCGTGGCGTGGACGATGCTGCCCAACGGACGGCCGCTGCTCGCCTCCTGCGGGTACGACGGAATCGTCCGGGTCTGGGATGGATACAGCGGCGCGCGGCTCGCCGAGAGCACCCACCGGGGTGGCATCCTGCACGCGGTCGCCATCGGGCACACCCGCGACGGCCGGCTCCGCGTCATCACCGGCGGCGCCGCCGGCGGCCTCGACGTCTTCACCGTGCTCCCCGCCGCCGCCCCCGCACCCACCTCTCCCCCCGGCGGGCCCACGCCACCGGCGACCACCCCGCCCGGCCCCGCCGACCCGAGCACCCCACTCAGCGGGCCGCCAAGAGACGTCACGCCTCCCCCTCCCGCACCTGCGACCGCCTCTGCCGGTCCCGGCGGCATGACCACACCGCCCGGCGGCCCGCCGGGACCGGCTCCATCTCGTCCTTCTGTCCCGGCCGAATCCGCCACCTCCGCACCGGGGGGCGCGGCCGGAGAAGAGCCTGGGGACGTGGGCGGCGGAGCTGTACCACCGATCCGGCACCTCGAACTGCACGACCTCGAACTGCGTGTCCCCCGGCAACTGAGCGACCTCCCCGTTCCGGTCGAGAGATCATTGGGCGCGCCGTTCGGTGCGTTGGTCTTTCCGCTGCCGGCCGATCTGCTCGCGGTTCCTCTCACAGACGGCCGCGTGCTCGTCATGGAACAGGAGACCGGACGTGTGGTCTGCCGTCTCCAGGGACACGAGAAACCTGTGAGGTCGGTCGCCGGGCATCTGGACGCGGCCGGGCAACTGCTGCTCGCCACGGCCGCGCCCGACGGTCAGGTGGGCGTCTGGAACGCGGAGACGGGTGACCGTCTCAGCCTCGCGAAGGACCCCTACGCACCCGTCGAGCAACGTCCCACCCGGCAGGTGACGTGGGTGGTGGAGGAGCACGAACGGCACGCCCTAGCCGCCGCGAAGAGCTCAGGCATGGTGGCTCAGGTGGAACCGGCCGCGTTCAGGACCCTCGCCATCGCCGCCGAGAACGTCTCGGCCAGGACTCCCACGGCGGCCGCATGGGCGGTGGTCGACCAGGCGCGCATATGGATGGCGACCGGGAGCGCATTCGGCGGCGTCATGACGCGGGAGGATGAGAGCCACCAGTGGCGATCCGCCGCGGGCCGGCACTCCGTCACGGTCACCGCGATCGGCTACATCGTGCGCGGGGACGGGCTCGCGCTGGTGGCGAGCGGCGACAGCATCGGCGTCGTGCGCGTCTGGGACAGGCAAGGGCGGCAGGTGAAGGAACTCGGTTCGCACACCACCGGCGCGGTCACCGCGATCACCTGGATACCGCTCCCGGACAGGCGGTTGCTGCTGGTCACCGGGGATGCCGTGGGCACCCTGCACTTCCACGACGGCCGTACGGGCGACCTGCTGGACTGGCGGGCCACTGGTGCGGGCCCCCTGCTGTCGGTGAGCTGGGTGGTCCACCCGGGGGGCCGGGTGGAGCTGTGGGCCACGCATGAGCGGGGCGCTCGGCGCTACGAGCTCGTGGTGAGGCCTCCGGTGGGCGCGGCCACGCCATCGGCCCCGGCGTCCGCTCCGGCCGGGGATGTGGGCATGGCCGGGCGGGCGTTGCTGCGGCTCGGCGAGGGCGGGTTGTGGCCGCCGCTCGGCCTGGTCGACGACCTGGTCACCCTGACCGGCGGAGGCTCCGGACGATTACACGACGAGCGGCTCGCTGCGTTCGCGTCCCATCCGGGCATCGTCCGGCTGCGCGGCCTGTCCTGGCCGGAGGCGGCGCGGGCGGCGTTCGCCGCGCTGCTGGCCGCTCCGCTCGGCCACGACCCGGTGTTCACCCCGCCGTCCGAGGCCACTCCGGGCCTGGCGGACGCGCTGGGCAGGGCGATGGCCACCGGCCCGGCTCGGCAGGCCGCGCCGGCGCACACCGACCTCGACGGGCTCAACCGGGCCGCGAACGCCATCACCGCGCAGACGGTCACCCTGCTGTCGCTGATCGGGCCGGAGCGGTCCGCCGACGATCCGATGCTCGCGCTGCGCATGGGTCACCACGCGCCCGCGCTGCCCCCGCTCTCCGAGCGCCGGCTGCGGCTGCTCGCCGCGCACGCCCACCTGCCGCAGCGGCGGGCGCGCCGCTCGGACGGCGGGACGCCGCGGCATACGCCCGGCACCGCCGGCATCGTCCGGCACGGCAGGCCGACGCACCTGCTGCACACCGATCTGGCGCTGCCGGTGGACCTGTTCAACCTGCGCGCCTTGCAGAGCCAGCTTCTCTACCGGCGGCACACCACGCCGCAGCCGCCGGTCCCCCGCCCGCTCACCCTCGTGCTGGACACGACGCCGCCGACGTTCGGGCCGGTCGAGCAGACGCTGCGGCTGGTCGGGCATGCGCTCGTGGTGGCCTCGTGGGAGTTCGGGTTGCAGCCGCACCTGATCACGCTGACCGACCCGGACGTGGCCTATCCGCTCACCGGTGTGGAAGGGCTGCTGCGCATGTGGACCAGCCGCACCCTCCGCCCGCCGCGCCCTGCCCTGCGGGCCGCGCTCGCCACGGCGGCGGACACCTCCCGGGTCACCGTGCTGCTCACCCACCAGCACGCGCCCGTCGACCACAAGGCCATCGGGCCGGCTCTGCTCCTGGTCACCACCCGGCATCCGGCCGAGCCCGCAGGCCCCCGGCCGCTCAGCCCGTACCACCACGAGGTCCGCCCCGAACCGGGCACGGGTGACCTCACCGCGCTCGTCACGGCCCTTCTCCTGCAGGAGACGGAGCGCGCGGCGGGCCGTTCGTCCGCGTCCGTGAGGAGGCCGCCCAGATGACCGAGCACAGGTTCGTCCCGTCCCTGCCCGACCTGATCGACCCCGCCGAGTACACCGAGCACCCGGAGGGCCGGTTGGTCCGGCTGCGGATCACCGTCACCGAGACCGGGGTCGAGGTGCTCGGTGACGGCATGCGTCCCGAGCAGATCGAAGCGGTCCTCGCGAGCCTGAACGGCCCCGGCGAGGAGGGGCCGGAGATGGAGCAGATGCTGTGCGGTTGAACGACATGCAAGAGGAGTTCGCGCTGGGCCTCGCGGCGGGTCTCGCGCCCCGGCGCGGCGCGCCCGCCGAGCGGCGCGGCACGGCGGTGACCGTACCGGCGCACTGGTGGTTCCACCTGGTCTGCCGGACGTGCGGGCACACGTTCCGGCGGGGGGACCGGGTCCGGTACGACCTGACCGCGCGCACGGCCGAGCACCTGGAGCCGGGCCTGGGCTGCGCGGGCGGGCCCGCCTCCGAGGAGTCCGGCGAGGCGGCCGAGTTCACCGATGGGCTGCTGGCCGGGTGGCCGGCGAACGTGCCGGTGGTGCGGCTCGCCGCGGACGACTGGCGCATCCCGCGGCCGGGACTGCGCACCGCCGCGCCCAAGTGCCGTTACTGCGCGCACACCTTCCGGCCGGGCGAGCAGGTCGTGGTCTGCCCGTGCCAGGTGGCGCGGCCGGTGTGCGGCGCCGCCGTGCACCGCGACCCCGCGCGCGGGCTGTCGTGCTGGGAGCGGTGGCGGCCGGACGGCCGGGTGGAGATCTGCCCGGTCGCCAAGGCACGGGCGGCCGAAAATGACTGAGCCTGGAGCCACGACCGGGACGGCGTACACCCGGCGGTTCGCGGCCGCGAGGCCGTCCCGCGCGACGAGCAGGGGCGACCGGGACGCCGCCGCCGAGGCGGCGCGGGCCGCCGGACCGGGGACGGCGTACACCCGGCGGTTCGCGGCCGCGATGCCGCCCCGCGCGGCGAGCGGATACGACCGGGACGGCGCCGCCGAGGCCACGCGGGCCGCCGGGCCGGGGACGGCGTACGACCGGCAGCGGCTGATCCCGGGGTGGGACCAGCAGCGGCTGGCCCGGGCGACGGTGGTGGTCGCCGGGGTGGGCGCGGTCGGCAACGAGGTGGCGAAGAACCTCGCGCTCGCGGGAGTCGGCCGGTTGGTGCTGTGCGATCCGGACGTGGTCGCGGTGACCAATCTCAGCCGCACGACGCTGTTCTCCCCCGGCGACCTCGGACGTCCCAAGGCCCGGGCGGCGGCCGCGGCGCTGCGCAGGCTGGCCCCGGACGTCGAGGTGGACGCCAGGGTCGCGCCGCTGGTGAGCGGAGCGGGCCTCGGCGAGCTGGCGGACGCGGCGGCGGTGGCGGGCTGTGTGGACACGGTGCGCGCCCGGATGCAGTTGCTCGGCCGCTGCGCGCTGGTCGGCGCGCCGCTGGTGGACGCGGGGACGCAGCCGTGGGGCTGCGAGGTGCGCGTGCGCCTGTCGGCGGAGGAGCCCTGCCACGCGTGCGCGCTGACCGAGCACCAGCGCTCGCACAGCGACCTGCCGTGGAGTTGCGCCGAGCCGCGGGACACCGGTCCGGAGCCGTCCAGCATCGCCGCCACGGCGCTGGCCGGGGCCTGGGCGACCGCGGCGCTGCTCGGTGTGCTGATGGGCCGCCCGCCCGGATGGCGGGTGCTGTCGGCCGACCTCGGCGGCCGGAGCGCGCCGGTGGAGCTCACCCGGGATCCGGCCTGCCCGTACCACCATCCGTGGCAGGGGCCGCCGGAGCGGGTCCGCGCGTCCGCGGCGGCCACGGTGGCCGAGCTGCTGGCCGAGCTGTCGCCGGGCGACGAGCCGGAGACGTGGGCGGAGTTCCCGCTGGCCGCGCACTGCCGTGTCTGCGGGCGAAGCGTCGCCGGTGGGGCCGACCGGTGCGGGGGGTGCGGGGCGCTGGTGCGGCCGGTGACGAGCGTGCGCCTGCGCGAGGCGGCGCCGGGCAACCGGCTGCGGGCACTGGGCGTCGCACCAGAGGAGATCCTGCCGGTACGCGGACCCCAGGGAGAGCACCGATGTGTGCGTTTGAGTCGCGGTTAGGCCCGCGGGACGAGCCGGGCGGCAGCGGCGGAGCGCCGGAGGACATCCGGCTGACCCCCGCAGACCGGGCCGACCTGCTCTCCACGCTCGCCCGGATCTACAACACCGCGAGCCGGGCCGATCCGATCCTGGACGCCATCGACTTCCCCGCCCAGCGCCGCCCGCCGTTCAACGACACCCCGGAGGTCGCCTGGAACGACATCTTCCGGGAGATCCACAACGGTATCGCGCCCGCCGGGTACCGCCGGCTGCTGGAGCACGCGCTGCGGGTGTACACCAGCAATTCGGCGCTGCTGGCCCTGCAAGACCGGTACCTGACCGTGCCCGCCGAACCGTCCCGGCAGGCGGGCACCGTCCATCCCGGGCACCCCGAGCAGGCCGGACGGCCCGAACCGAGCGGGCAGCGCGTACACGGCGGTCAGCACGACCAGGCCCGGCAGGCCGAACGAGCACAGCGGGCCGAACACCCCGGGGCGGAGCAGGGTACGCGCCCCGGCGCACAGCGGGAGCCGCAGGCCGGGCGGGAGGACCGCCCCACCTGTCATGTGATCTTCCGGGCGGACACCGAGGAGGAGCGGACGGCGGCCCGCAATCTGCTGGAGGCGGCGGGCCTGTCCCCCGCCGAAGTGTGGTCCACCCCCTCGTCGGTGTCGTTCCGCATCGACACCGCCGACACCGTCATGGTGCGCGGCATCCTCGACCGCACCGACTTCGGCTGGACGGTCGTCCCGCCCGGCGCGCCCGACTACCTGTTCCGGCAGATCTACATCGAGGGCCCGGACGGCCGCCGGTTCCGCATCTCGGACGCGCCGGCGCAGCAGACGGTGGGGCACGTCGCGGCCGAGGTCGTGGGCGCGTACGGGCCGAACTTCCCGGGCGCGAAGCGGCCGACCGTCGTGGACCACGTCAACCCGGACGGCTCGGGACGGCGGCTGGATCCGGACGGCACCCTGCACGACGAGGGGGTGCGCGACGGCGACGAGCTGCGGGTCGGCTTCCACGCGGTCGCCGCCGCGGTGCACCCGGTGGTCCGCGAGGACGCGCTGTTCCGGGTGAAGAACCAGCTCCTGGACTACGGGGCGGCCCACCCCGACGTGCGGGTGCTGGGCGACTCGCCGCTCGCCCCCACGGAGTACCGCCTGGAGTTCACCCAGCCGAGCTTCGGACCGCCCGCCACACCGGGCGGCGAGCCGGTCCGGATCAGCGAGCACGTGGTGGTGATCATGCTGGGCCCGGAGTTCCCGGTGGTCGCGCCGAAGGTGTTCTGGATGACGCCCTTCTACCATCCCAACGTCTGGCCGAACTACGACGGCCCGCGGATGCGGGAGAACCGTCAGGCCGCCGGGCTGGTGTGCCTCGGGGCGCTGGACGAGTCGTACGACGCGTCGCTGGACTTCGGCGACCTGTGCGCGATGCTGCGCGAGATCGCGGCCTACCGCAACTACAGCGTGTGGAAGCCCGACGGCGGCGTCGACTTCTACGACGGGGAGGCCGCCGCGTGGGTGGAGTCCGAGGAGGGCCGCCGGCGGATCAGGGAGATCGGCGGCACCGACGCGCACGCCCGGCCGCAGCGCCGGGGCAGCTACGTGAACGTCATCGAGTGGCTCGGGGCCGGGGACGCATGAGCTATGAGGTGGAGTTGTTCCGCGGCGCCGACCTGGTGCCGGCCGGCCGGGTGCCACTGGAGCCGGTGCTGCGGCGCTTCTTCGAGAGCCAGCTCGACCAGACGCTGAGCGGGGCGCGCATCCAGCTGCTGTTCCTGCCGGAACGGGAGCCGAGCCCGTCGGGGTCGTTCGAGACCACCGGGGAGTTCTCCATCGCCAACCTGCGCCCCCGGTACGGGCACGTGCAGGTGCGGGTCAAGCTGGACGGCGAGGTGCTGTACCAGCATCCGCACCCGGTGAGCGAGCTGCTGGGCCGTGCCCTGCGGGACACGCTCGCCGAGCTCGCGCCGGACGAGCGGCGCTGGGGGTTCGGGCTGCACGGGCCGAACTTCGAACGCGGCCCGCTGGTGCGGCCGGCGCCGCAAATGGAGCACGGCGTGCAGATCGAGGTCGGGGCGCACCCGCGCGGCCGCGTCTTCCAGCTCGAGGAGCTGCCCCCGCCGGACCCACCGCTGCGCACGCTGGCCGAGCTGGGCGCCGACGTCCCCGGCGACGGGCCGGCGCCGGCCGCGCCGGTCTCGGTGGTGCTCCCGCAGAGCCTGTACGAGTCGTTCGTGGCGACGCATCCGTTCTCGTCGGAGGTGGAGGAGGGCGGCTTCCTGGCCGGGCGGGTCTTCCGGGACATCTCGGGGCCGGAACGGCACCTGATCGAGCTGACCGCGATCATCCCCGCGCAGCGCACCGGGGCCTCCATGCTGAGCTTCACCTTCACCGGGGAGAGTTTCCTGCGGGTCGGGGAGTCGCTGGCCGCGCGCCGCGAGGGCGAGCAGCTCGTCGGCTGGTACCACACCCACCTGTTCGCACCCGGGGGCGGCCTCGGCCTGTCCTCGGTGGACGTGCGGCTGCACCGGACGACGTTCCAGCGTCCCTGGCAGGTCGCGGCCCTGGTCAACATCTCGGGGGACCGCCGGGTGCTGCGTTTCTACCGCAGGTCGGACGGCGGCATGGCGCCGGCCCCGTACTGGACGGCGCCCTGATGGGGGCGGTCGAGACGGCGCAGCGGGTGCTGGACTGGGTGGCCCGCCCGGCGGGGTCGCTACCCAACGGCACGCTGTGGCAGGCGTCGGCACTGGCCGCCCCGCCCTCCGCGGCGCTGGACCGGCTGCGGGAGATCACCCGCAGGAGTGTCGCGCTGCACGGCGCGGGCGATCCGCCGTTCGGCGACCGCTCGCCGGTCGGGGTCGGCGCGGTGCTGCTGGCGGCGGCGATCGGCGGGCGCGACCAGCGCGACCAGGCGGTGCTGATCGCCACCTCGCTCGGCGGGCGGACCGGCCCGGCGGACGCGCTGGCCCGGCACGCGGTGGTCGCTCCCGCGCTCGCGCCGCTGGGCGAAGGTCAGGGCGACGGCCGGCTCACCGAGCGGTTGCTGCGCGCCTCGCCGCTGACCGCGCTGCTGCACCACCCGTCCGGCGACCCCGACTCCGCCGAGGGCCGGGACGCCGAGCGGACGGCGGAGCTGCTGCTGGAGCGTCCGCGCGGGCGCGAGGTGCTGGTCGCGGGGCTGGCGTCGTGCAGCCCGGACGCCGCCGTGCTGGCCTGGCGGGCGTACCTGCTGAACCAGTGGCTGCGGCACGGCCGGCTCGACCTGGTGCGGGACGTCTACACCATGGCGCGGCTGCGGCACGCCCGGCGCTGGGACGAGCAGATCGGGCGGGCCCTGCGCTGGTACGGGGCGCCGAGCGCGCAGATGAGGGCCACGGCGGACTACTGGGCGCCGGCCGGCCGGGTGGACCTGCGCAGGACGCGGCCGGTCGCGCGCGGCCACGAGCCCGCGCTCGGGCTGGTGCGCCGTTATCGCGACTGGACGGGAGGTGCCCGCTGATGGTGTCGCGACGCCCGCATTTCCGGTTCGTGAGCGCCGACCCGCAGCGCTTCGAAGACCTGAGCCTGCTGCACAACGACGAGTGGACGCTGGGACGGCTGCTCCAGGAGGCGCCGGCGCTGCTGCTCGACCCGCCGTTCGCCCCGGACTACCTGGAGGTGACCCTGCGGTCGCTGCGGCTCACGGTCACCGGCGACGCCGGCGGCGCTCCGCTGTACCTCCCGCCGGGCGTCTCGCTCGCGGCGCTCGCTCCGGCCGCGGACACCGGCGGCGACGCCGCGCCCACGGCCCCCGCCGAGCTGGTGGTGGAGGTGGCCACCCCGGCCGGCGGGCCGGAGCGCGAGCGCGCCGAGCCGTCCGGGCATCCGGAGAACCTCGGCGAGCGGGCGGCGGTGCTCATCGCCCACCAGGACGAGATCGACCGGGCGGGCTCGTACCTGCGGCGCGGCTTCTCGGCGCTGATCCAGTGCGAGAAGCTGCTGGTCGAGCACCTGATCGACGCGATCGTCGACCAGTCGGGCCGCACCCGTACGGTGATCAGGGCCGAGGCCGAGGCCGAGGAGTCGCCGCTCGGGCTGCCCTCGGCCGGCCGGCGCAGCGCGCAGCTCGCCGCGCTGGAGAAAGAGGTCAACGACGCCGACGAGGAGCGGCTGGTCGTCATCCCCCACCTGGACCTGCTGGCCGGCGGCAACAACACGGCGATCAGCTCGGAGGCGCGCGAGCTGACCGACGTGCTGTACGACCGGAGCACGCGGGTGCTGCTGGCGTTCACCGACCCGTCCCTGGTGCTGCCGGAGGTGCTGGCGGACCGGTTCTCGGTGCGCCTGGCGCTGGACGTGCTGCCGCGCGAGGTGCTGGCCGCCGACGGGCGCAGGGTGCCGGTCGGGCAGGCGCTGGTGCGGCGGGAGGAGGCCGAGCTGTTCCGCGGCTTCGACCCGATCTCGCTGTACAAGAACATCGCCGGCATGAACGCCGTGCGGCTGCGGCACGGCATGCGGTTCGCCTACCACGAGCACCAGGGGCGGCCCGCGCAGCCGCACTTCACCGACCTGTTGCAGGAGCTGGCGCTGTTCAAGGCGCGCACCTCCAACTCCTTCGAGGTGCCGAACGTGCCGTTCCGCAGGATCGGCGGCTACCAGCCGGTCAAGGACGAGCTGACGCGCGCCCTGACCATCATCTCGGGCGCGGCGGGGCTCGCCGACCTGCCCGAGCAGGTGCGCCAGGACCTGGTGCCGCGCGGGTTCATCTTCCACGGGCCGCCCGGCACCGGCAAGACGCTGTTCGCCAAGGCCGTGGCGACCGAGCTGGACGCGACGATCATGGTCGTCTCGGGTCCCGAGGTCACCGACATGTACGTCGGGGAGAGCGAGCGCAAGGTCCGCGAGCTGTTCGCCGAGGCGCGCAGGAACGCGCCGTCGGTGCTGGTGTTCGACGAGTTCGACTCGATCGCCGCCAAGCGGACCGGCCGCGAGGACGGCGGCAGCCGCGCGGGCAACGCGGTGGTGGCCCAGTTGCTGACCGAGCTGGACGGGTTCCGGCCGGAGGTGCCGGTGCTCATCATCGGCACGACCAACCGCATCGACATCATCGACGACGCGCTGCTGCGGCCGAGCCGGTTCCGGGCCATCAAGATCGACCTGCCGGACGAGGAGGCCAGGGAGGCGATCGCCCGGGTGCACGCCGAGGCGTTCCTGCGCGAGCAGCCCGGCGACGAGCTGTTCCGGATGATCGCCCGGGTGACCGAGGGCATGAACGGCGACGAGATCAGGTCCATCTTCCGGGACGCGCGGGCGGACGAGCTGGTGGGCGGGCCGGAGGCGAGGCCGAGCCCGCGGCGGCTGGGCGAGCTGATCGGCGCGCTGCGCCTGGCGCAGCAGCAGCGGGAGATCGACCAGCGCCGCCCGGTGGGCCGGCCCGCCGAGACCACCGGCTACCTCGCGCTGGTCCGCGACGGCGCCGGCGTACGGGGCGACCACACGCGTTCGCAGGACGGCGGCCCCCGCGCGCAGCGGCCGGAGCACGCACACGCGCGGGGGCACCGGCCGCCGCCGATCTTCACGGAGCTGACGGTGCCGGACGACTCCGGCCGCGGCGCTGCCCAGGAGGACGAGTGAGCCGAACCCCCCAACAGCTCGGGCTGGCCCTCGCGGGCCGTCTCCGCGACGTCAAGGACGTCTTCGTCGACCGGGACGAGGCCGTGGACGTCCTCGCGCTCGGCGCCATGTGCGGCGAGCACGTGCTGCTCATCGGCCCGCCGGGCACCGCCAAGTCGCGGCTGCTGGAGCGGTTCTGCCGCCTGCTGGAGACCGAGCCGTTCAGCTATCTGCTCACCCGGTTCACCGAGCCCGCCGAGATCTTCGGCTCGATCGACGTCAAGGAGTTCCAGAACAACAGCACCTACAAGATCAATACCAGGGGCATGCTGCCCGAAGCGCGCATCGCCCATCTGGACGAGGTGTTCCGGGGCAGCTCGGCCATCCTGAACACCCTGCTCAGCCTGATCAACGAGCGCACCTTCCACGCCGGGCAGACCGTGATGCGCAGCCCGCTGGTCACACTGGTCGGCTCGGCCAACGACATCCCCGACGACCCCGAGCTCGCGGCGTTCAGTGACCGGTTCCTGCTGCGCTGCACGGTCGACTACGTGGGCGACGACGACCTGGACGACGTGCTGGACCAGGGCTGGCGGGACGAGCAGGCCCGCATCAGAGCGAACAAATCAGCCGATGGCGACGGACCGCTCGACCGCGACCTGGTGCCGCTGCACGAGACCGAGCTCACCGAGCTGCAGCAGGCCGTGGCCGCCGTCGACCTGTCGCCGGTCCGCCCGGCGTACGGCAAGATCCTGCGGGCGCTGCGCGCCGAGGGCGTGACCTTCTCCGACCGCAGGGCGGTCAAGGCGCAGAAGGTGTTCGCCGCCTCGGCGCTGCTGCGGGGCAGGACGGCGGCCGACGAGGCCGACCTCGCCCGGCTGGTGCACCTGTGGACCGACCCGCGGGACGAGGCCACGCTGCGCAGGATCATCGCCGACCACGGCGTGCCGGTGGACGACCCGCGCAGCGGCGCCCGGGACCCGCTGCTGGTCCGGCTGGACCTGCGGGAGATCGCCCGGCTGCGCGAGCTGGCCGGCACCGGGGCCGAGCTGCGGCAGCTCGCCCAGGACAACAAGCGGCTCGCCAACGAGGCCCGCCGCCACCATCCGGCCGAGCGCGAGCTGCTGAGCGAGATCGAACAGGAGCAGGCCGCGCTGCTGACCAAGCTAAGAGAGCTCGACCCGGAGAGGTGGCTGGGCTGATGTGCAACCCGCGCAGGATCCAGGTGCGGGCGACCCGGCGGCTGGCCGAGTCGTGGGACCACGAGGTGCGCCGGGCCGTCGAGCTGACCGGCGAGGCCGTGGGCGAGGCCAGGGTCGGCGAACGGCTGGCCGCGTCGGTCGGCGCGCCCACCCTGGCGGCGCTGGCCCGCGTGCTGGCCCGCACGCCGGGCTGGGAGGAGGACGACGACGGCGTCTTCCGGCACCCGCTGGACGGCGGGACGATCTCCTACGATCCGGCGACGCGCGAGCTGGAGATCACGGCCCGGGTCAGCGAGCGGGTGCGGGCCACCGGCACGGCCACCGCCACCGTCCGTGCCGAGCTCGACGACGTGCTGGACGTCACCGGCACGGGCACCTACTACGACGACGGCTGGGGCGGGATCACCCGGCGCGACGCCACCGCGCAGGCCGGCCGGGCCGCCGAGGAGGAGCTGGACCGGCAGGCGGAGCAGGTCCGCGAGCAGCGGCGACGCCGGGCCGAGGAGCAGGCGGGCGCGGGGGTGGCCGAGGAGGCGCGCCGCCGGGCCCGTGACTCGCTGGACGCCGTACGCGGCGCCCGCGGGCGGCGGCTCGACGAGCAGGCGGCGCGCGTGCTGGCCGTCATCGGGGCCGAGGGACGCGCGCTGTTCCACCGGGCGCTGGCCGAGGCGTACCGCGACGCGATCCTGGCCTACGCGCGCACCCGCCGCGCGACCGGCATCACCTGCTCCGAGAGCGACGGCGGCGTGCTGGACATCGAGTTCGAGCTGGAGGTCTGACGGTGCGGGTCAAGGTGCGCTTCCGGTACGACCCCGCCACGGGTCAGGTCGAGTTCTTCCAGGTGGACGACGTCTCCACCGGGCCGCGGGAGGCCGGGCACGACGAGACGCACGACCGCGTCAGCGCCGAGATCGCCGGCGTGGTGGAGCGCGACGCGCGGATCGACGAGGTCCCGCCGGGCACGGCGCCCGCCCCGATCCGGCGGACGCATGCGACCGGAGAGGCCGAACACGAGCGCGACCGGAGTCGCGATGGCTGACGCGGTGCTCTACCGGCAGGCCGCCACCTGTTACGAGCAGGCCGGGCACTGGGCGGACGCGGCGCGCTGCTACCGGCGGGCCGGCATACCGCTGCGCGCGGCCGCCCTGCACGAGCGGATCGGCCGCATCGACGAGGCCGTGGACGACTACGCCGAAGCCGGGGAGGACGAGATCGCCGGCTGGCTGCTCGTCCACCACCTGGACCTGCCCGCCCGCGCCCGCGAGGTCGTGCGCGACGACGCGGGCGACTCGCGGCGTGCGCTGGTGCTGGCCCGCTGCGACCTGGCCGAGGGACGCCCGGCCGCTCTGGTGCTGCCCGCGCTGGCACGGGCGTGCGCCGAGCTGGCCGACGCCGACGGTGTGCCGTTCCCGCATCGCGACCTGGAACGCTGGGCGGTCACCGTCGCCGAGCTGGCCGGCCGGTTCGACCAGGTGGCGTTGATCTTCGCGGCCGCGGTGACCGGCGGGCGGCCCGAGGCCCGGGAACGCTGGGCCGAATGGGCGCGGCGCGTCCTGCGCACCTCACTCGTGCTCCCCGATCCCGTGCAGGGGGAACGGACAGGTTCCGCCGTGATGGAGGAATGGTGGCGGGTATGACGATCCCCTTCCCCGGTTCCGCCTCCTTGGGCGATGGCGACGGCGACGGCTCGCCCCGGGCCGGCGACTCGCCGCCGTTCTACGCGCGGTTCTCCACCGCGAGCGCGGCCCTGGTGTACGCCGGGCAGGTGCACCGCGCCGAGGAGCTCGGCACGGCGCGCTGCCTGCGCGGCGAGGGCGCCTGGTGGCTGCCGGTCCACCTGTCCCTGCGGGCCGCCAGGGACTCGGTGCCGAGCTGCGGCGGCGCGCTGTACGCCGAGCACGACGGCCTGCTCGTGCGCGACCGGGGCTGGGGCGAGGCTCCGGCGCGGGGCACCGGGCCCGAGCGGGCCTCGCTCGCCCCGGTGCCGCTCGCCGAGGTCGTGCGCACGGCGGGACTGACCGCGACACCGCCCGCCGCCGTCGCCCAGGTGACCGTGCTGGCGTCCGGCACGCGGCTGGCCGACCTGATCCGCCGGGCCCTCGACCTGCGACTGACCGTCGCCTATCAGCGGGTGGAGCTGACTCCGCTGTTCGCCGACGGCCCGGCCCGCCCGGCGTACGCGGTGGACCTTGCGGCCGCCCCGGGGGACGTACCGCCCTCGCTGATCGCCGCGCTGGAACGGGACCCGTTCGTCCTGGTGTGCCGCCGCGCCGCGGACGACCTGCTGGTGCAGCACCGGCAGGCGTCGCCGCTGCCCGACCGCGCGCTCGCCGCGCTGGTGGACCACGGCGTGTGGGTGCTCGCCACCGGCGGGCACGGGTGCGCCCGGCTCACCGCGCACGGCGAGCGCCTGCCGGGCACCGCGTTCGTACGGCTCGGCCGCGACGTGCCGCTCACGCCGATGGACCCCGGCGCCGAATGGCCGGACACCCTGCCCGAACCGCCCGAGGTGACCGTGGTGCCCGCCCGGGGCCACGGGCAGCGGGTCGACGCGGTGCTGCTGAGCGACGAGGCGCTGGCCTGTCTTCCCCTGGTGCTGGAGGGCCGGACGCTCGCCGAGACCGCGCGCCTGGTGCGAGGCCGCGACCGGCACCTGCTGATTGCGCCCGGCGGGCTGCTGGAGGACCTGCCGGTCGGCGAGCCCCTGCACTGCCTCGGCCCCGGCCAGCTCTACCTGCCCCTCGGTCACCGCCTGCGGCCCCTGCTGCCCCCGGCGGCGCGGCGCGAGCTGTTCCCCGCGCTCGGCGGCGACGCCATCGTGCTGACCGCCACCGGCGGCCACGCCTTCGCGCTGTCGCAGGCCGTCCCCGCGTGGTACCTGTGGGCCGGCGAGCCGCCCGAGATCGACGTGCAGCTTCCCCCCGGGGTGGAGCGGACGCTGCGCCTGGTGGACCACGAGCTCATGCCGGAGACCGGCGGCGGCGAACGGCAGACGGCGCGCAGGTCGTCGTTCCTCCCCAGGTTCACCCCGCCCCGGCCGTTCAGGACCCGCCGCGGCGCGAACACGCCCACGTCGATCAACCGCCCGGGCTGGCAGGAGGAGGCGTGGGCACTGGAGCAGGCCGGTGATCTGCGCCGCGCGGCCGAACTGCACAACCGCAACAACCAGCCGCTGCAGGCCGCCCGCCTGTACGAGCGGGCGGCGGAACTGGAGGAGCGGCCGTGACCGGACCGGTCACGGCATGATCAGCGGTCGCGCAGGTCGGCCAGGCGGTCTTCGAGCACGACGAAGTCCAGGCCGATCGCCCGCGCGGAGCGCAGCGCGCCCTCGGCGTCGTCGACGATCGGCTCACCCCGCTGGTTGAACGAGGTGTTGATCGCCACCGGCGGGGCGCCCTCGGCCTTGAACCGCTCAAGGACGTCCCACATGACACCGTCCTCCCGGTTGATGACCTGCGGGCGGGCGGTGCCGTCCACATGGACGGCGGCCGGGACCTCCTTGGCGCCGAGATCGGTCATCAGGCTCGCCCCCACCATGTAGCGATGCAGGGTGCTGGCCTCCCAGTGGCGGCCCTCGCTCTCGGGCAGGCCCACCGGGCCGAGCGGACGCCACGGCTCGCGGCCCTTGGCGCTGTTGACCCGGTCGCGCATGTGCTCGTCCGTCGCCGCCGCGATGATCGACCGATGGCACAGCGCGCGCGGCCCGACCTCGGCCCGCCCGGTCACCACCGCGCCGATGCGCCCCTCCAGCAGCCGCCGCGCGATGCCGCCGGGCGTGGCGTCCACCGCCGCGAGCCCGTGCCGTCCGAGCGCCCGATCGATCTCGCGGGCCGGCAGCCGGCGGCCCAGATACGGGCTGAGCGGCGCGCGGGGCCGGGGCGGGGGCACGACCGCCCACGCCGCGCCAAGGGAGACGCCGGCGTCGTGCGGCACCGGCGGGACGTACACCGGCGGGGGCAGCAACCCGTTGGCGGAGCAGTTGAGCGCGACGCCGCCGGACAGGCACAAAGCGTCGTGCCCGGTGAGGTCTCTGGCCCGCCGGGCGAGCAGCGCCATGACCTCCTGCAGGCTCGCCTGGGCGCTCCAGGCCAGCCGGACGGCGTCCGGCTCCGCGTCCAAGCCGAACGATCCGCCGCGCGGCGGGCGGAAGCCGAGCCGGGCGAAGTGCGCCCACCAGGCGTCGATGACCTGCCGGTGCAGAGCGTACGGCGGCAGGTCGAAGGGCGGGTCGAACCCGCCGGCCCGCACGTCGAAGATCGGCCACGGCTCGACGCCGCGGGCCTTGCCGTACGCCGCGAGGCCCATGGTCTTGCCGGCCTCCAGGAAGGTCATCCCGAGGATGGTGGAGACGGCGTCGTACATGTAGCCGAGCGAGTGCGGAAGCGGCCAGCGCTCGCGGCGCACCAGCATGCGGCCGTGGCGGGCGTCGTAGATCGAGATGCTCTCGTCGTCGCCGTTGCCGTCCACCACCAGCACGGCCGCCTCGGCGTGGCCGGAGGCGTAGAAGGACGCGCAGGCGTGGGCCAGGTGGTGCTGGACGAAGACCACCTCGGGGTGGCGCAGGGCGTCCACCCGCCAGCCGAGCCCGTTGGTCAGCAGGTCACGGGAGTCACCGAACCGCCAGGCACGGCCGGGCACGGGCGGGTCGAGGGCGAAATCGGTGCGCGTGGCGTGCCGCGGCATGTCCCAGCCCACCGCGACGACGTCCACGTCCGCCGGAGTGATGCCCGCGATGTCCAGGCACGCCTGGGCCGCCCGCGCGGGATGCTCGCGCAACCCGTGCTTGGCGCGGCCGGCGCGCTCCTGTTCGACCATCGCGTGGACCACCCCGTCGCCGTCGACCAGGCAGGCGGCCACGTCGTGCCAGCCCATCGGCGGCGCGTTGAGTCCGAGGACCCACATGTCACGTCCCTTCCACCGGGCGGCCGCCGCCTCACCGTGCCGCGCCGCCACCGTCCGGACGCCCCGCCGGGCGACCGTCCATCGCCGGCAGTTCGCTGCCGAGCATGGCCTCCGACCAGATCGCCCACGGTCGCCGGGCCGCCTCGCCCCACCTGGGCGGGCTCGCGGCGTCCGTGCGCACCTGGGCGGCGGGCCGGTGGCGGCGGTCGCGGTCGCGCGGTGGTCCGATCAGCGCTTCGGGGTCGTCGTCCCGTACGACCGGCGCCCGCCGGACGTCGGCGTTCTCGGCCACCGCGGGCCCGCGGCACGCGGGAGATCACGCACAGGGTAGCGGGCCGGGTCACGCCCGGCCGCCCATTCCCGCCCGGGCGCAGCGAGGGCGGCGGGGCCGGAAAATGCGGGCGGGCACCACCGTAAAGCTGCTTCCGCGCGAGCGCGGCGCGATATTCACCGGGTCAAAGCCCGGTAGGCGAGGAAACACGATTGACTCCGGTCAATGGCGTGGCGCCGGCTGGAAAGGCAGCGGACGACACCTCGGTGGCGGGCAAACCCGCACGCCGCTCGACCGCACCCGTCCAGCTACGACCGCACACCCGAGAGATCCTAACGACTCGGTCACGCCCCGGGCAATATTGGAATGACAATACAACGACGGCGGCTGTTGTTTTCCCAGTAAATGCACTCGCCGGGCGGACCGCCGTGATGAAAGCATCACGGCACGCGCCCGGCGAGAGGTCGCACATCTCGTACTGGGCCCCCTGTGCGGAGGGACGGAAGCCGGCCGCGGCGGGCCGAGCGGGCACGGGGGGCGTCCCTGGCGACGCACAGTATTCCATGTATTACCTATTGACTTATAGGTTAATCTGCCAGAACCTTAGGACGTGGCTGTGAGTGACGGCCTCACTCCCGAAGGCGGCCCACCGGCCGCGGAAAGGCACCCCCCATGAGCGCGCTGCGATCGCCGGAGGCCACGTCATGAGCACGCAGGAACCTCCCACCAGTGGCGAAAGCCGTACCGCCCTCAACGAGGACTGGGCGGCGACCATCGTCGGCCTCGTGCTCCTCGTGCTGGTCATCACCGGCGTCATCCCCACCGGGCTGGTGCCCTAGATGAGCACCGAACAGAGCACCCGGGCCGAGTCCCGTACCCCCGCCGCCTGGCACTGGCCGGTCGCCGGCGTGCTGGTCGTGCTGCTGCTCGGCGCGGCCACCCGCCTTCTGGACAAGAACGTCGCCGCCTGGTTCGCCGGGTCCGGTCTGGCCAAGGCGATCGAGTTCCCGGTCTACGCGATCATCCTCGGCCTGCTGGGCAACGCCGTGCTCACCGCGGCCGGGGTACGCGACCGGCTGTCCGGGGGGTTCCGCACCGAGTTCTTCATCAAGACCGGCCTGGTCCTGCTCGGCGCGTCGATCAACCTCAAACTGATCGTGACGGCGGCCGGACCGGCCATCGTGCAGGCCATCGTGCTGATCAGCACGGTCTTCCTGTTCACCTGGTGGCTGGGCGGAAAGCTCGGCCTGGACGACAGGCTCCGGGCGCTGCTGTCGGCCGCGGTGTCGATCTGCGGGGTCAGCGCCGCCATCGCCGCCGCCGGGGCCGTCCAGGCCAGACGCGAGCAGCTCGCCTACAGCGCCAGCCTGGTGATCGCCTTCGCGCTGCCGTCCATCTTCATCCTGCCCGCGCTCGCCTCCGCCCTGGGGCTCAGCCCTGAGGTGGCCGGCGCCTGGATCGGCGGCAACATCGACACCACCGCCGCGGTCACCGCCGCAGGCACCCTCGTCGGCGAGAACGCGCTGGCCATCGCCACCATCGTGAAGGTCACGCAGAACGCTCTCATCGGCGTCGTGGTCGTCGCGCTGACCGCCTGGTTCGCCTTCCGCGTCGAACGCACCGCCGGCAGCCCCCGGCCGAGTGTGGCCGAGCTGTGGCGGCGCTTCCCGAAGTTCGTCCTCGGCTTCGTGGCCGCCTCGGTCATCGCGACCTGGTGGCTCACCACCGTGCCGGCCGCCGAGGGCAAGGCCGTCATCGGCGTCGCCAACGACCTGCGCACCTGGTTCCTCATCCTGGCCTTCGTCAGCATCGGCCTGGAGTTCCGGGTCGCCTCCCTCAAGGACGCCGGCTGGCGTCCGGTGGGCGTGTTCGCCGCGGCCACCGTCGTCAACGTCGTGGTCGCCCTCGTCCTGGCCGCCCTGCTGTTCAGCGGCTTCTCGGCCGGATAGCACGACCACGCGATCACGTCCCGCCGGGCCCGTTACCCCGGTGGGACCACTTCGGGGGACCGGGGCGCGGCCCGGTCCCCCGAAGCGCTGCCCCAGCGGGGTACAGCTCGCAGAACCACAAACCCGGACGAGCGGCCCCGGAGCCCCGAGAAAGGCAACGGAACCCGGCTCCCCCGAGCGTCACGCTTCCCGCCTGGTTGTACCGGGTCATTAGGTTGGTGACAGTCGTAGTTCGGTGACCGCATACGTTCACCGGGCGCGGCTCCACACTCCGGCCACGTGCTGGAGGTGATCGGCGCCGGATCGGCGGGTCGTGGTACGGCGATGCCAGCGCCGCCTACGGCGTCCGACCGGTCCGGCCTCCCTATCGATGCTCCTTATCCGGCTCCCGCGCCCACCCGGTGCGGAGTACGTCCACGCGCGCGACAGGGAAAAGCGCCCAGGATGGGGGGCACGACCATCGGTCACACGGCTGCACATCCGCTGGACACCGCCTGACCTGCGGCGAGTCCACCGCCCTCCTGGCCCAGGGGCGTGTCGTGGAGCGCGCACCATCGCCTCCCGGACCCGCGCCTATCGTCCACGAGCGGAACGCCGATAGCCCCTATCGTCCACCCCTAACTTTTCGGTGGTGAGACGGAAGCCGGTCGATAACGTCCGGATAGCGCCCCCTCATACCTTCGTAATTGCCAGCAGGGAAACGGCACCGGGAAGCGAACCGGAGCCACTGAGAAGGGCCGCCGAAATGACGAAGAACCTGAAGTCCGCCGCCATCCGGATCGCCATCGTCACCACCGTCGCCTTCGGGGCGAGCGTCACCATCGCCGGCATGGCGCAAGCCGACGGCTCTCCTAGCTCGATCGCTCCGACCTCGAACCTCACAGTGACCCCGGCTCAGACCCAGTCCGGGCCTCCCTGGGCCTGATCGCCCCTCTCAGCGGCTGAACGGCGGCCAGCGGCCGGAGAATCATTCTCCGGCCGCGTTCGTCGTTTTCCGAGGGTTTTCACAATCGTCATTCCGGTGATCTGGCGGAACGACGGAATAACATTCACCGCCGGCCACCCCTAATCTGTTATCAGGTCCCCTATCCCAGGACCCCTCCCCTGCCACCCCAGCCCGGCCGCCCCGTACACGATCTCCAGGCGATTTCCAGCGCACCACCCCCATCCGCGTCCTGGTTCGTCCGTCCCGGACCGCCTCACGAACGCTCCCCGTACGCCGCCGCCCCGCTCAGCGACTCGCGCGACGGTTATGGACGATCAGATAAAGGGCGATGGAGACGGCACCCCAGACGACGGTCGCGACCACCATCGCCAGCGGCGCGGGGATGAGAAGGACGAGCAACCAGACGCAGGCGGCGAAAGCGATCATGCCGACCGCGCCGAGCACCGCCCCGCGGGCGTCCTGCACGACCGGGACGCGACTGCGTTCTTCGTCCTCGATCAGCGTCAGCGTCGCCGCCATCACCGCGGGGAAGGCGAGGAAGACCCCGCCCGCCTGCTCGCCCCAGACGGTGCCCACCAGGCCGGCGACGACGGAGACGGCCAGGCCGAAGGCGAACCGCAGGGCGAGCCCTACCGGCGAGACCTCGCGGATCTTCCCAGGCCGAATGCGAATGCCCCCGGGCCTGTTCATCCTCGCCGGCCCATCCCGCTCGCACCCGGCCCGCGTCCACGCCGCCTTCGCCCCGTCGTAGTGCTCCCCGCTCGGCCGTTCATCCGAGCAGCACCCAGCCGAGGCCCGCGACGGCCGCCCAGACCAGCACCGCGAGCACGGTCCCCGCGACCGCTCCCAGCCGCCGCACCAGCGACACCGCCGAGGCGCAGTAGGCGACCAGCGCCACCGCTCCGATGATCATCCCGTACGCCGCCTTCGCGACGTCCGCCGGGCCGAGGGTGACCAGGGTCACGGCCATCCCCGCGAGCGCCACGGCAGGCCCGGCGGCGAAGATCCCGGCGAACCGCTTCGGACTGACGATCTCACCGACCAGGGCGAAGGCCATGACCAGCAGGCCGCCGCAGAGCCCTCGTACGGCCAGCGTCGCCACCTCGCCCACCGCCGCCCTCCTCCCCGCGGCCCCCTTCCCCTTCCGAACCGGCCGCCACCGCAAACGGATATCCCGAGTACATGCCCGCGATCAGTACATCTCGATCACCCGAGCACCCTTGCTATGAGTCACGGAACTCCCGCCTGAGCCGGACCACCACTCCGCCGCCCAGCCGTGGCCGCGAATGCCAGGTGCCGTGGTAGTCCCGGTTTCCACCACCTGCCCCACCATGCTCACTGCAGCCACGGTCAGACCTGCGAGCACAGGAGCAGCGCGGTGTCCGATGCCTGGGCCCGTACGAGGTCGCATTGTCGGTGCCGGCTTCTACTGTGAGCGGCACACGACCGTGCCGACACAGGAGGCTCCCCTATGACGACTCTGCCCGAGCGGCCGAACACTGCGTTGCTGGTCATCGACGTCCAGAACGGCGTGATGGCCGGTGCGCCGCACCGCGACGGCGTGATCGCCAACATCAACACGCTGATCGACAAGGCGCGCGCCGAGGACGTGCCGGTGATCTGGGTGCAGCACTCCGACGACGGTCTCAAGCAGGGCAGCGAAGAGTGGCAGTACGTGCCCGAGCTGGTGCGCGCCGACGCGGAGCCCCTCGTGCACAAGCTCTACGGCGACTCCTTCGAGGACACCGAGCTGGAAGCCGTGCTCGCCGAGCGTGGGGTCGGCCGGCTCGTCGTCACCGGCGCCCAGACCGACGCGTGCGTCCGCTCGACCCTGCACGGCGCCCTGGTCCGCGGGTACGACGTGACCCTGGTCGGGGACGCGCACACCACCGAGGACCTCACCGCGTACGGCGCGCCCTCCCCCGACCAGGTGATCGCGCACACCAACCTCTACTGGAAGTTCCAGACCGCCCCCGGCCGCACCGCAGGCACCGTCGACACCACCGAAGTCACCTTCACCCCCGCCGCCGTGAACTAATCCGCTTCCGCCACAGCGACCCGTCCGCCGTCAGGGGATCGCCCCCGGACGCGTAACGGCCACTCACGACAGCAGCCGGAAGGGCACGACGTAGCCGGTGCCGAGGACTTGGCCCCGCGTGAGCCCTCGGTGGGGAGGGCTCACACGGTCAACAGGTCGCTGAGCGAGGGAAACGAGCTCGCTTCGGGCTCAGGTGCCGAAGCGACCCGCCTTGAGGCCGGACAGGAACCGGGACCACTCGCCAGG
>NZ_BMNT01000024.1:90189-90405 GCF_014646695.1 Sphaerisporangium melleum | reverse complement strand
CCGCCGGGGTTCTTACTGTCACGCACCCCGACCAGACCCGGGATGCCCGAGGCGACCTCGACACACTCACCCGAGTCGCCGCTGAAACTGCTCTTCCGCCACCGCGCGTTCCGAAGGTCACGTACCAATGCGGCTCACCGCCTCCTCCTCGCTTCGGGCTCAGGTGCCGAAGTGACCCGCCTTGAGGCCGGACAGGAACCGGGACCACTCACCCGA
>NZ_BMNT01000024.1:62164-90123 GCF_014646695.1 Sphaerisporangium melleum | reverse complement strand
CCGCCGGGGTTCTTACTGTCACGCACCCCGACCAGACCCGGGATGCCCGAGGCGACCTCGACACACTCACCCGAGTCACTGCTGAAACTGCTCTTCCGCCACCGCGCGTTCCGAAGGTCAGGCACCAATTCGGCTCACCGCTTCCTCTATGAGACGGAGGGACTCCTTGAACGGTACGGCGTCCGCCCGAATCGCGTCATACCTCCGAATCAACTCGGCCATGAGCTTCCGCTCGTCGAAAGTGCGTCCGAGCGGCTGGGCATCGGCGAAGGCGGCGTAGGGGTGGCCGTGGCGTTCCGCGATGACGAAGCCTCCTGCCTGACCGCAGTGCGGCCGGGCCGCGTAGGGGACGATCTGGATCGTCACCTGGGGATGCTGAGCCATCTCCAGTAGATGCGCGAGCTGGTCACGCATGATCTTTGGACTGCCGATGACGTGGGTGATCACGTCCTCGTCGATGATGACCGTGAAGTCGGGCGGCGTCTCGCGCTGGAAGATCGCCTGGCGTTCCATGCGCCCCACCAGGCGTTCCTCCACTCGCTCCGTGCTGATGCCCGGCCACGTCGCCAGGATCTCCCGCGCGTACTCCTCGGTCTGCAGCAGCCCGGGAACCAGCGTGGGCTGCCACGTGCGCAGGCTCGTGGCGTCCTCTTCCTCCTCCAGCCAGGGCCGGAGATATTCCGGAGCCCTCCTCCAGGTGGTCGCGGCGTGCAACCGCGCCATGGTGCCGTCCAGCCCCAAAGCTCGATCGCACAACTCGGCGAACTGCCGTGAGGGCGCTCGCTTGCACAGCTCGACCAGGTTCACCAGAGAGTCGGAGTACCCGATGCGCTCGCCGAGCTGGCGCATCGACAGGCCCGCTGCCTGCCGATGACGGCGCAGCTCGAAGGCGAACAGGGCACGAGGTGACTCATATGGGTCGATTTCACAATCGGAGGGCAAATTTCACCTACCTGACTGGAGTTGGCGATATTTGCGGCGATACACCAAGCCACGAGCAAGACCGTGGTAACACGCGCCGATTCGAGATCAATGCTAAACCCGGCACCTACGTATTGATGACTCAATGCCGAATGCGGATAGCGATAAATGGGTCGAATGTCTGCAAGGTCGGCAGATATTCTGCCGAGGGCGGAACGGTTCGGCGGACACAAGGAGACAGCCGTCCACCTGCACTGATCACCGAAGTCGGACGGAGAAAGGAATCTAAAGAACGGAACGCGTTTCGGCTCCGAAATCCACCGGTCCGCGTTCTCGTCAGCGGCCGTCCGGCTCCGCGAGCGGCGCGTCATCCGATGCGCGGAGCGCGTCAGGAACGCCGTTCGATTCGGGTAGGGCACCGTACACGATGGTGCGGACGATATGCCGGACGGCATCCTCGGTGACGGTCTCGGGCGGAGCGGTCACCAACGTGAACAGCGCACCGCCATAGAGCGCGATCAGGCCGGGAATCGCCTTGCGGGGGATGGGGAGGCCGAGCTCGGCGTGGTGGCCGGCGGTGAACCGCGTCGAGACGTCCTGCAGGCCCGCGAGGGCCGACGACAGCACCGGCCGCCGCACCGCCTCCATCTGGAGCTCGAAGATCGCCAGATAGCGGTTGCGGAGAACGGTCGCCGCGCCGAGCAATGACTCGGTCAGCAGATCGACGACCTGTGCGGTGAAGTCCGTGGTGATCGCGGCCTGGTGCCGCCCGGCGGCGCGGTCCATGTCGGCGTGGTGCAGCTCGACGATGCGCTCCGCGGCTGCCACCAGCAGTGCTTCTCGGCTGCGGAAGTAGTTCGAGGCCGTTCCGGGCGGAAGGCCGGCGGCCTTCTCGACCGCACGGTGGGTCAGCCCGTGCACTCCGCAGGCCGCGAGGAGATCTATGGCGGCATCGGCCAAGGCTCGGCGGCGGGCCGGGTTGGTCGGTGGCACCCGGCAATGTTATAGCGGCATCCGTACTACAACGATCGTAGTGGTAACGTCCTCCGCAGAGGGCCGACAGGGACGAGATGGAGGAGCGTCATGCGGATCGCGGTGATCGGTGCCGGACTGGGCGGGGTGACGGCGGCGGTGGGGCTGCACCGGCGGGGGCACGCGGTGACGCTGTTCGAACGCGGGGCCGAGCTCCGGGAGGCGGGCACCGCGGTCGTCGTCATGCCCAACGGTCTGCGGGCGCTGGACGAGCTCGGACTGGGCGACTCCCTGCCCGACGACCAGGCCACGCCCACCGTCAGCGGCGGCTTGCGTGACTGGCGCGGACGGCCGTTGCTGGTGACCAACGCGGCACAGGCGCAGCGGACGGTCGGCAGGACGGTGACCGTGCGCCGGGCGGAGCTGCACCGGGCGCTGCGCGCCCCGCTGCCCGCCGAGCTGGTGCGTACCGCGACGCCGGTCGAACGACTGGAACCCGGCGACGACGAGGTGACGGTGATCAGTGACGGCCGGGCCGTGACCACGGCCGACGCGGTCATCGTGGCCGACGGCATCGGCAGCGCGATCCGCGGCCGGCTGTACCCGCACCACCCCGGGCCGCGGCGGGTCGGGCGTCTGGACCTGCGCGGCATGCTGCCCAGACCCGCGAGCCTGGACGTGTCCGAGCTGCTGACGAGCATCATGGTCGACCGGCGTACCGGGTCGATGTTCGGCCTGTTCCCGGTCGGCGAGCACGATCTGTACTGGTTCACCGACTCCGCGCTGCACGGAGCGCCGCCCGGAGCCGACGAGGCGCGCCGGCAGGTGCTGGCCCTGATGGCCGACTGGCATCCGGCGGTGCCGGCACTGATCGGGGCCACCCCGCCCGCCGACATCTACGTCGATGCGATCGCCTGCCTGGCCGAACCGCTGTCGTCGTTCGCGATCGGCAGGGTCGCGCTGCTCGGCGACGCAGCGCACGCCATGACCCCCGACCTCGGGCAGGGCGCCAGCCAGGCGTTCGAGGACGCCGCCGCGGTGACCCGGCATCTGGCCGACGCCGGGCCGGCGGATGTCGCGGAGCGGCTGCGCCGCTACGACGCCGAGCGCCGGCCCCGTACCACCCGCCTGATGCTGGCGTCGTCCCGGCAGTCGTGGCTGATGACCCGGACCGGCGCTGTCGCCTGGGTACGCGACGCCCTGCTGCGCGCGGTCCCGGACCGGCTCGCCACCCGGCGGCTCGCCGCCATGTGGCAGGCGTGATGTCCACTGCGGGAGCACCGGGGCCACGGACGCGCTTTCGCCCGCGAGCCGGCCGGGGTCGCGTTCTCGTCATGGGTCGTCCGGCTCCACGGGAGGCGCGTCATTCATACCGGGCAGAGTGCCTTGCCGATGGCACAGGAGCCTTTCGCGAAGCGGGGCCGGGGAGCGGCACCGCAGGGGCTCAGGCGAGGGCGGCGATCTCGATCCGAGTGCGGTCGGTGCGGGTCACCAGGCAAGGAAGCACGACGTTCCCCGGCACTAAGCGTTCCCCCATGGACGAGGTGAGCCGAGCCGTACGCTCGATCTCGTACGGGCCGCCGGTTCGAGGGGTCACCCGTAGCCGCAACCACCAGACGTAGCGTCCGTTGAGCTTGTTGTCCGTCTTGTCGGCCTTCAGGACCATCGCGTCGCACGGCAGCGCCGCCGCGCGCTCCGCCGGGGTGAAGGTGTTCAGCGCGGCGGATTCCAGGGCCGCGAACGAGAAGTGGCCCATGGCGAGCATCCCCGCGGCCAAGAGCAAGCAGAACCCCGTGACGTACGCCCCGGCCCGGGTGTGCGGCCGCCGCCTCAACACGAGGAACAGCACCACGCCCACGATCGCGGCGAGCACGGCGAACACCCCGAAGACGGTCGATGCCATCGTTCTTCCCTCACGCTGAAGGCGTGGCCCGGCGGGCCGGCCTTGTCCGTTCCGATGCCGGTAGTGAATCAGCCGTCGCTTGCATGGCGACTGCAGTCCCCATTCCCACGGCGGCGGCACCACCTTCTCTTCGGACTCTTCGAACCGGATCGATTCCGTCCTGGCTTCGGGCGTACGGGATCGGTGTCCCCGGCCGGCACTGTGCGCTCGTCGCCCGGTAGGTGCGGCCTCTCAGGTGACCGGGATGATTTCGGTGGTGTGGAGGGCGCCGTTTTCTATGTACAGGATGCCGATGGTGCCGTGCGGCTGGCGGCGGCGGTCGGTGGGCGAGCCGGGATTGAAGATGCGCAGGCCCTGCTCGGCGTGGTCGAGCGGGATGTGCGAGTGGCCGAAGACCACCAGGTCGGCGGAGGGGAAACGGCGCCGCATGCGGGCCCAGCGGCCCTTCGCCGCACCGCTGTCGTGGATCATGGCCACCCGCAGGCCGTCCAGGTCCAGCTCCAAGGTCTCGGGCGCACGCACGTCCGGGCCGTCGTTGTTGCCCTTCACCGCGTGGACCGGCGCGTAGGCCGCCAGTTCCTCCAGCACCGCCCCCGTGCACACGTCACCCGCGTGCAGGATGGCGTCGGCGCCGCGCAGGTGCTCGGCCACCCGCGGCGGGCAGGACTTCCAGCGGCGCGGCGCGTGGGTGTCGGACAGCACGACGACTCTCATCGCAGATGACTCCGGTTCGCTTTGGTTCGCCTACCGACTCCGGTGCCCCGATCGGCTCATCTCACCCGTGGCCGCGCTTCCGGCTCGCTCTCGCGCCTTCCCGCCTCAACTCGGGCACCCGTCCACCCGCGCGGGTTCCGATCCCCCGCCAGGACGGACATGGAGCGATTGGGAGGCGCTCACGTACCGGTCAGGTGCTGGAAGTGTGAGCCTGGACGAGCTGGCGTTCGGCGTCGGCGAGGTAGTCGTCGAGGAGCCGCTCGGCGCCCGTGGTGTCGCCGGCCTCGATCAGCCGGAGGATCTCGCGGTTGCGCACGAGGTACGGCTCGTGGAACGCGTGGGGGTTGTCCATCTCCAGGAAGGCCAGGCGCAGCTCGGCGAGCAGCCGGCCCATGGTCTCGTCCAGGCGCGGGCTGCCGGCGAGCCGGACGATGGCCGCGTGGAAGCGCATGTTCGCGGTGCCGACGTCCTCCCAGCGCTGCTCGCCGGCGGCGCTCTCGGCCACGGCCACCGCCTCGCGCAGCCCGGCGAGCGACTCCTCGGACAGGGGGCCGGCCTGGCGGATCGCCCAGCACTCCAGCAGACGCCGGACGTGATAGAGGTCGATGACGTCCTCGGTGGTGAGGCGGCGGACGAAGACTCCCCGGTTGAGCTCGTGGACGAGCAGCCGCTCGTGGGAGAGCAGGCGGAACGCCTCGCGCAGCGTGTTGCGGGACACGCCGAGGGCTGTGCCGATGGCCTCTTCGGAGAGGCGGGTGCCGGGCGTGAACATGCCCTCGGTGATGCGCTCGCGCAGGATGCCGGCCACCCGCTCGGCCGTGCTGGTGCGCCCGAGCCGGACGCGGTCTTCGGTGAGGCGCTCGGTGACCTGCGCGGCCTCATCGGTCACGACGCTCAGCACCTTTCGTCTTACCAGGTTGTGCGGGCGATCCTAGCACAAGGCTATTGCCAGATCGTTGAACAATCCTTATGTTGAATACGTTGGCTCGACCAGAGTCATGAGACGCTCGGGGACACCGCATCCGCACCGCGAGGACCGGTGTCGTCTCCCGTCCGGCAGAGTGGCAGCGAGGTGCGCCATGACGACACCGTCCAGACCGGAACCAGCCCCACATCTCTCGCAGGACTCCAGCGACGCCCAGGAGGGGCCGCCCCACGAGGGCGCGCTCGCCTGGTACTCCACGCTCGGCGCCAAGGGCCGCAAGGCGTTCACCGGCGCCTTCCTCGGATACGGCCTCGACTCCTACGACTTCTGGGTGCTGCCGCTCGGCCTGGCCGCGATCGCGGCGAGCTTCGGGCTCGGCACCGCACAGACCGGCCTGCTCGCCACCACCACCCTGGTCTGCTCCGCGTTCGGCGGCATCCTCGCCGGCGTGCTCGCCGACCGGGTCGGCCGCGCGCGGACCCTCATGATCACGGTCTCGGTCTACGCGGTGTTCACCGCGCTGTGCGGCCTGGCGCCGAGCTACGAGACGCTCCTGGTCTTCCGCGCGCTGCAGGGCGTCGGGTTCGGCGGCGAGTGGGCGGCCGGGGCGATCCTGGTCGCCGAGTACGCCCAGGCGCGCCACCGCGGGCGCGCCGTCGCCGTGATCCAGAGCTCCTGGGCCGTGGGGTGGGGCCTGGCCGTGCTGGTGTACACGCTGGTGTTCCAGTTCCTCGACCCCGGCCTCGCCTGGCGGGTGCTGTTCCTCACCGGCGCGCTGCCCGCGCTGCTGGTCATCTACGTACGGCGCGCCGTCACCGACGCCCCGGTCTTCACCGAGCGGCGGGCGAAGGCCGGACGGGTGTCGCCGGCCGAGGTGTTCCACGGCGGCCTGCTGCGCACCACGGTCTTCGCGACGATGCTGGCCACCGGCGTGCAGGGCGGCTACTACACCCTCGCCACCTGGGTGCCCACCTACCTGAAGACCGAGCGGGGCCTGTCGGTGATCGGCACGGGCGGCTACCTGCTCTTCCTCATCACCGGCGCGTTCTGCGGCTACCTGACCGGCGGCCATCTCACCGACCGCATCGGCCGCAAGCGCACCTTCGCCATCTTCTCGGTGCTCAGCGGGACGCTCATCCTGCTGTACACGCAGTTGCCGAGCTCGGCCGGTGGGTACGTGATGTTTCTCGGCTTCCCGCTCGGCTTCTGCTCCTCCGCGATCTTCTCCGGTTTCGGCGCCTTCCTGGCCGAGCTCTACCCGAGCCACATCAGGGGCACCGGCCAGGGGTTCACCTACAACGTGGGTCGCGGCCTCGGCGCCTTCTTTCCTACGATCATCGGGTACCTCGCCGCCACCTACAGCGTGGGCGGCGCCATGGCCTTCGGCGCCCTGGCCTACGGGCTGGCGCTGGTGGCCCTGCTCGGCCTGCCCGAGACCCGGGCCCGGCGCCTTTCCTGAAACCGCTATCGAACCACTTGGGAGCTCATCGTGTCCGGGCTGATCAGGACGGTGGACCTCAACTCCGACCTCGGAGAGGGGTTCGGGCAGTGGAGCCTCGGCGAGGACGAGGCGCTGCTGTCCGTCGTCACCAGCGCCAACGTGGCGTGCGGCTTCCACGCCGGCGACCCCACGATCATGCGCCGTACGTGCGAGACGGCGGCCGGACGCGGGGTGGCGATCGGCGCCCAGGTGGGCTACCGCGACCTGGCCGGTTTCGGGCGGCGCTTCATCGACGTGCCGCCCGACACGCTCGCCGACGAGGTCGTGTACCAGATCGGCGCCCTGGACGCGTTCGCCCGGCTGTCCGGGACGCGGGTCAGCTACGTCAAGCCGCACGGCGCCCTGTACAACGCGATCGTGCACCACGAGGAGCAGGCGGCGGCGGTCGTCGCGGCCGTCCTCGCCTATGATCCGGCGCTGCCGGTCCTCGGCCTGCCCGGCTCCGAGTGGTTGCGCCAGGCCGAGGCGGCCGGTCTGGCGACGATCCCGGAGTACTTCGCCGACCGCGCGTACACCCCGCAGGGCACGCTGGTGCCGAGGAAGCAGCCTGGTGCCGTTCTGCACGACCCGGAACAGGTGGCCGAGCGGTGCCTGCGCATGGCGCGCGGCGAGCCCATCGCGGCGGTCGACGGGACGCCGCTGCTCGTCCGGGCCGCGTCGATCTGCGTCCACGGCGACAGTCCGGGGGCGGTGGCCATGGCCCGGCGGGTGCGGGCCGCGCTCTCCGAGGGCGGCGTGGCGCTGGCACCGTTCACAGCGAAGCCGGCGCTGCCCTCAACGTCAGGAGACAGCGTCTCAACGCTCGGGGAGAGGCCGTCAACGCTGCCGGGCAAGCACGATGTGCGGGCTCCGGACGCGGGAAAGGCGACGTCGTGAGCACCGGCCACCGCCCGATCGTCGATGGAGGCGAGCTCACGGGCCCGGTCGTTGACGGTGGCGGTCCATCGAACAGGGTCGGTGGCGCGGGCGACGCCCCCGTGACCCTGCCGATCGACGAGTCCAGCACGGCCGGTGGCGCGGACGTCCGGAGCGGCGGGCGACCGCGGGTGCGGCCGTGCGGGGACACCGCGCTCCTGGTCGAACTGGACGGAGTCGAGGGGGTCCTCGCCCTGTACGAAGCGCTCGCCGCCGACCCGCCGCCGGGCGTCACCGACCTGCTGCCGGCCGCCAGGACGCTGCTGGTCCGGTTCGACCGGCCGGCCCGCCGCGAAGCGATCATCTCGGCGGTCACCCGGGCACGGCCGTCCGGCTCGCGGCGGGCAGCCGGCGGCGAGATCGTCATCCCCGTCGTCTACCAGGGCGCCGATCTCGCCGACGTGGCGGCCCTGACCGGGCTCTCGCCACGGGAGGTGATCGACACGCATACCAGGGCGACGTGGACGGTGGCCTTCTCCGGCTTCGCCCCCGGCTTCGGGTATCTGATCGGCGGCGACCCACGGCTGCACGTCCCGCGGCGTACGGAGTCGCGGGTGCGGGTGCCGGCCGGGGCGGTCGCGCTGGCGGCCGGGTACACCGCGGTCTACCCGCGCGAGTCCCCCGGCGGCTGGCAGATCATCGGCCGCACCGAGCTGGCCGTGTGGAACCTCGCGGCCGACCCGCCGGCCCTGCTGCGGCCCGGCATGCGGGTGCGATTCGTCGAGGCCGCCCCCGGGGAGGGCCGCCATGGCTGAGCGGAGTGCGACGCGGTGGCTGGAGGTGCTGGCCACCGGGCCGATGGTGACGGTGCAGGACCTCGGGCGTCCAGGGCGGGGCGACCTCGGCGTCGGCCGTTCCGGGGCGGCGGACCAGGCGGCGTTCCGGCTGGCGAACCGGCTGCTGGCCAATCCCGAGGACGCCGCCGCGCTGGAGGTCACACTGGGCGGGCTCCAGGTGCGCGCCCGCGGCGATCTGCTGGTCGCGCTGAGCGGGGCGCCGTGCCCGGCGACGGTGGCCGACTCCGCCGGGCGAACCCGGGGCGCGGGCCACCAGGCCGTCGAGGTGCTGCCGGACGGGGCGACGCTGCGACTGGGCGTGCCGAGGCGTGGCCTGCGCACGTACGTCGCGGTGCGCGGAGGGCTGGACGTGCCGATGGTGCTGGGGTCGCGGGCCACCGACGTCATGGCCGGGCTCGGGCCGGAGCGCCCGGCGCGCGGCGCGATGCTGCCCGTCGGCCCGCCGCCCGCGAGGTTCCCGCACGTCGACCTCGCCCCGGTGACCCCGTTCTACGCCGGGGAGCCCGTGCTGGACGTCCTCGCCGGGCCGCGGGACGACTGGTTCGTACCCGGGGCGCTCGAACTGCTGTGCTCCGAGCCGTACGAGGTGACCGTCGACAGCAACCGGGTGGGCATGCGGTTGCGCGGCCCCGGCCTCGCGCGGGCCCGGGACGGCGAACTGCCGCCCGAGGGGATGGTCCCGGGGGCACTGCAGGTGCCGCCGTCCGGGCAGCCGACGCTCTTTCTGGCCGACCATCCGGTCACCGGGGGCTATCCGGTGATCGCCGTGGTGCGCACACCGGACGTCGATCGCGCGGCACAGGTCAGACCGGGCCAGCGCGTCCGCTTCCGCCTGGTCCGCGCATGAGCGGCCCGCCCGTAGAGAAGGGAACGTACGTGAGCGAAGAGAAGACGGCGAACGTCGTGGCGGACCGTACCCGGCTGTCGCCCGCGGAGGCGCGCTCCCTGTTCCGGGAGGGACTGGTCACCCAGACCTCCGGCTGGTCGTCCGGCTGGACCCAGGCCAACCTGCTGGCCCTGCCCAAGGACCGCGCCTATGACTTCCTGCTGTTCGCGCAGCGCAACCCCCGCGCCTGCCCCGTGCTCGACGTGACCGAGCCAGGCGAGATCAGCGCCTCGATCTTCGCGGGTGACCTGCGCACCGACCTGCCGGCCTACCGGGTGTACGAGAACGGCGAACAGGTCGCCGAGGCCGCCGAGGTCATGGCGTACTGGCGGGACGACCTGGTCTGCTTCCTCATCGGCTGCAGCTTCACCTTCGAGGCCGCGCTGCTCGCGGCCGGGGTCCCGGTACGGCACCTGGAGACCGGGACGAACGTGCCGATGTACCGCACGAAGCAGGAGTGCCGGCCGGCGGGCGCACTGGCCGGGCCGATGGTGGTGTCCATGCGCCCGATCCCGGAGGACCTGGTGGCGACGGCGGTGCGGGTCACCTCCCGCTACCCCGCGGTGCACGGCGCCCCCGTCCATGTCGGCGACCCACGGGCCCTCGGCATCGCCGACCTCGACCGGCCGGACTTCGGCGAGCCGGTCGAGGTGCGCGCCGGCGAGACCCCGGTCTTCTGGGCCTGCGGGGTGACCCCGCAGGCCGTCGTGATGCGTTCCCGGCCGCCGTTCGCCATCGGCCACGCCCCCGGTCACATGGCGATCACCGACGCCCGCGACACCGCCTACCTGGTGCTGCCCTGACGGCCACCAGGTGGATCACCGGTCGTCGGTGAGCACCCCGTCGAAGGCCGCGGAGTAGGTCATCTCGGCGAGCAGGCGCTGTCCCGTCGCGTTGGGGTGGAAGTAGTCCCAGGTGCTGAGCTCGGAGAGCGCGAACGGGTACCCGAAGACGGCGCCGCCGTCGTACCGGCAGGTGGGCCGCTCGGCGCAGACCGCCGCCAGGACGGTGTTGTAGTCGGCGACGCGCTGCCGCACCCGGTCACGGCGGGCGACGTCGGCCGTGTCGGTGGAGCGGGGCCGGGCGAGCATCGACTGGCAGATGTTGAGCGCCGCCCACGCCGTACGGGCCGAGAGATTGTCCTTGCCGACCTGCCACAGGCGCTTGAGGTCGGGAATGCTCGCCACGAAGATCGTCGCTTCGGGCAGGGCGGCGAGAGTCTCCATGGTCGCGCGGAACCTCGCCTCGAAGTCGCCGACCGAGGTCATGCCGGACTCCGACGAGGCACAGGCGTCGTTGGCCCCGACCAGGATCGTCACGTAGTCGACGTCCTGGGCCACCGCCTGCGCGGCCTGCCCCGGCATGTCGGACACCGTGGCGCCGGACTTCGCGTCGTTGTAGGCCACGAGGGAGGGGTTGGCGGCGCGCAGCCGCAGGTAGTGGCTGTTCACCGAGCTGTAGGACCCGGTGGACCACGACCGGGACGGGCAGTCCACGTAGAAGCCGCAGGCATTGAACCCACGGGTGATGGAGTCGCCCATGGAGGCCATCGAATCGGGAACCGCGACGGCCTGGGCGGCCGCGGCGGACGGCAGGACGACGGCAGAGATGGAGAGGAGTACGGACGCTGCTGAGAACAGTGAGACGAGGAGGACGAGGGTGCGGCGGCGGATGTCCAAGCTGACTCCTGGGGTGATCCCCCGAACGGCGTTTGCTCAGACTTTCAGCCCACTTGGCGTGCTTGACAAGCTCACATGACAGGTTACTGACCTGTTGGTAACATCTGGCCCGCCCCTACGGCCGTCCACCAGGCATCGGTCACGCCCTCATGTGCGCTGCCTGCGGAGCGGGGTTTCGCCGACGCTACGAAGACCTGACGGCAGGGGATCAGAGCCGGGGCGTCGAATCCGGCGAGGACTTTCTGCCGCCTTCCCTGCCCGGCGCGGCAGGCATTCGCGGCCTTCGGCGTCTCGGGGAGGATGGCCTACGCAATGGCGGGTACGGCGGCCTTCCCTGCCGACTGAGAAGATGGACGCGGCAAGCGGGACCGGGCGCTCACCCGGGCCTCAGGTGCGTCGCAACGGCCCGCGACGACGTGGCCGGGCGGCCGGCAGAGCCCGAGTGGCCGGAGGGTGGGACATTGCGAGCGCATCCGGATCTGGTACGGGCCGCGCTGGCGGAGGTGGCGGCCATCGGGCCGTACTTCGCGATCTCCACCGACCCCGGCGTCCCCGGCACGGGCGACCTCGGCGCCTCCCGCTCCGACGGGCAGTGGCGGCCGTTGAGCGAACTGGCCGCCGACACCGCCGCGCTGCGGGCGAGGATCGACGACTTCCGGCGGCGGCTCGGCACCGAGGAGAGCCGGGTCGCGGCCTCGATCCTGTTCCAAGGGCTGGCCGCGCGGCTGTGGTCCCCGGTCATCGGCACCGTCACCACGTACGGCCTGGTCCCGGCGCGGGCGCCGGCCGATCTCCGCTGGCGCCCGGCCCCGACCGGCCCGCTGCCCCTGTGGACCTCGCCCGTATCCGGCTGGCACGTCGTCCCGGAACTCGGGAAGGAGTGGCCCGGCGAACCGATCCTCCGAACGAGCCAGCCGCCGGCGAGCCTTCGCACAACCCATGCGAGCGATGACTCGCCGGCCGAGAAGCCGACGAACGACGCAAGGGCGGACCAGGATTCCCCAGATCAGAGAGCTCCTGGACGCGAAACCGCGGACGAGGAGGTGGCGGCGGTGGTCTATCGGGTGGTGGTGGCGGATCTGCTGGAGCCGCTGGTGGACGCCGTACGCGGCATCACCAAGATCTCGGCCGGACTGTTGTGGGGCAACGCCGCGTCATCGCTGGCCGGGACCCTGCGCACGCTTCCGGCCACGCGCCCGGACCTCGCGCCCCGCGCGGCCCGGCTGGTGCGCGACGTGCTCGGCCTGGGTGTGCTCGCCGGGACGGGGCGGCTCGCGGAGCCCGCTGCCGGGCACCACTTCTTCGTCCGGTCGAGTTGCTGCCTCTACTACCGCGTCCCCGGCGGCGGCATGTGCGACGACTGCGCGCTGCTCGCCCCGCCCGTCCGCGACCGGCAGTGGGCCCGAACGGTGCGGCAGGCGCGAGGGGCCGGCACATGACGTCCTGCCGGCGAAGACCGCGAACCCAACGGCACGGCCGACGGGCGCCGGGCCTACGACGCCGCGTCATCGGACAGGCCCGCATAGGGCAACGGCCGGCAGGCCGGGACGATACGGCGGCGGCACCCAGGCCGGGCAGGCCGGGACGATATGGCGGCGGTACGGCTGAGGGGAGGACGGGACGTGAGGGTGCGGCGTGACGATCTGGGGCTCACGGTGCCGGTGCCGGGCGAGGTGCGCCGGGTGGTGTCCCTGGTGCCGTCGCTGACCGAGTCGGTCGCGGCCACCGCGCCGGAGCTGCTGGTCGGGGCGACGGACTGGTGCTCGCATCCCGCCGATCTGGACGTGCCGAGGGTGCGCGGCACCAAGAATCCGGACATCGACGCGATCGTGGCGCTGCGCCCGGACCTGGTGATCGCCAATGAGGAGGAGAACCGCGTCCCCGATCTGGACGCGCTGCGCGCCGCCGGAGTGCCGGTCTGGGTCACGGTGGTCCGCACGCTGGACGACGCGCTGACGTCGCTGCGCCGGCTGCTGGTCACGGCGATGGGCCTGCCGGAGCCGCCATGGCTGACCGCCGCCGAACACGCCTGGTACGACACGGGCGCCCCGGCGCAGGCTGTATCAGGTACCGGCGCGACGGCCACCTCGCCCTCGCCCTCGCCCTCGCCGGATGAAGAGACCGCAGGCAACGGCGTCCCGGCTACGCCCGTCCCGGAGAGGGAGATGCGGCGGGCGGTGGTGCCGGTGTGGCGGAAGCCGTGGATGGTGGCGGGGCGGGACACCTTCGCCGGTGACCTGCTGCTGCGTCTCGGCGTGCGCAACCTCTACGCCGGCCACGCCGAGCGCTACCCGCGCGTCCCGCTCACCGAACTGCTGGCCGCGGGTCCCGATCTCGTCGTCCTGCCCGACGAGCCGTACCGCTTCACCGAGGACGACGGGCCGGGGTTCTTCCCCGGCGTCCCGGCGGCGCTGATCAGCGGCCGGCACCTCACCTGGTACGGCCCGTCGCTGGCCGAGGCGCGTACGGTGCTCGCCGCCGCTCTCGCCGAGGCCGTCGTTTCCACCCCCGGCGCCGCGGGCAGGTAGCCGCAATGCTGGACAACCTCGTCAAAGGCGCCGCCAGCGGAGTGATCGCGACCGGGGCCATGAGCGCCGTGATGGTCGCGGGCCGCCGGGCCGGCCTGGTCGGAGAACACCCGCCGAAGCGCATCGCCCGCGCGGCGCTTCCCGGGCCGAAGCACCGGCCGAAACCGGTGAGGGCGTGCTCGGGGCACTGGCGCACTTCGCGTTCGGAGCGGGCTGCGGCGGCCTGTTCGCGCTGGCCCTGGCCCGCCGCGAGCCGCGCGTGGCCGCGGGCGTCGCGTACGGGCTGGCGATCTGGGCGGTGAGCTACCAGGGATGGGTGCCGGGGCTCGGCATCATGCCGCCCGTCCACCGCGACCGGCCGGGACGACAGGCGATCATGGCCGCTGGGCACGTCGTCTACGGTACGGCGCTGGCGCTGGCCCTGCACCGCCTGCGCCGCGGCGGCCGAACCCCTGCCTGATCGACGAAGGGTGGTCTCCCCCGCGAATCGGTCAGGCTTCGCCGACGCGGCGGCGCAGGTCGTCGCGCCTGGCTTCCAGAGTCGTGATGAGCTGCTCCTGCTCGTCGGCCATGTTGATCAGCATGGAGGTCTCGACGGCGTCGGTCGGGCCCTCCGAGCGGTCGCCGACGCTCCCGCGCAGATCGGCCAGCGTCTCACGCAGTTTGGCCAGGTCTTCCTCTACTGTGCGCAGCTCTTCGCGCAGGTCGGCCTCGTCGCTTCCGGCGGCCATCGCCGCTCACCTCTTCCTGCCAGTCGTCGCCGCTCCCCGCCGGTCACCGGCGAGTCCCGGCGTCCTGCCGGGGCACGGCCTGCCTCGTCACGCCGGCACGTCCGCCACTCGCGACCCGGTGTTCACGCTGGCCGATCTTAACCGACACGAAAGACATACCCCCAGGCCGGTCCGCGACCCCGCGCGCCGTCTCCTCCCCGCCTACCCCGGATCCCGGGTCGTAGGCCGAAGCCGGCCGCCCTCGCCGGGCCGGGAGCGATACCGGCGTCGTGAAGCCTGCCAAGAGTGACGTAAGTGAATGAAACCCCGGAACGGTGGCAGTGAGCCCACTAGGGTTCTGGACGACCGATCACTCGAGGAGTGGGCAATGAGCGATTACGCGGTGACCTTCGACCTGGTCGACGCCGACAAGGACGGGCTGATCTCGGCCGGAGAGCTGCAGCGGCTGATGGACGTCCTCGGCCAGCCGGTCTCCCCCGAGGCCGCCCAGGCGGCCGTACAGAAGCTCGACCTGGACGGCGACGGCCGCATCTCGCTGGAGGAGTTCTCCCGCTACCTCGCCGCCACCACCGGGTGACCCGCCGCGCCCGGCCTGCGGGAGACCGGGTCAGGTGAGACCGCTCACGAAGTCCTCGTCGCGGATCGCGAGATAGATGTTCGGCCGGTGGGCCCGCATCGCCTGGTCGATGGGGTCGATGTGCCGGGGCGCGGAGCCCAGTGGGAGGCGGTACCCGACGCGGTGCGCCTTCCACAGGTGCTCCATCTCCGGATGGCGGGTGCGGAAGCCGGGGTCGGCCGGGAACAGGTCGAGCCGCACCCGCACCTTGCGCGGCAGCAGGTAGTCGGCCGGGCCGAACCTGCGCTGGACGGTACGCGAGATGGCGACCCCGGACAGTTCGGTCCAGGCGACGGCCCAGGAGGTGCCGCGCGGGTCGTCCCAGCGGATGCCGGGCTGCTCGATGACCAGCCTGCGCGGCCGGGTGATCGCCCGCCAGGCGACCAGCGGGATCAGCCCCACGGCGATGAAGACCACGCCGAGGACGCCGGCCGCGACGACGACGCCCGTACCGCCCGCCACCTGGCCGGTCAGCGCGGACACCAGCGAGATCAGCCCGACCACGCCTGCGGCCACGCCGCTCGCCACGGCTCTGCCCTTGCTGCCCGCGCCCAGGTCGACGACCACCGGTTGCGCCCCGGGCCGGGGATGAGCGGGCGGCCGGCCACCCGGCACGAGGCGATGCGCCGGCGACTGGACGAACGGCGTCCCGGACGGCTGGGAGGTCTCGGACGCCGCGGCGTCCGGCCGATCCGGCTCGCCCGGCCACGCGGGCGGTGGCGGCCACTGCGCATGCGGTGGGGCCGGCCACCGCGGGGCGTGCGAGGCCGCTCCGTGCGGCCGCCTTGTCAGTGGATGCCGTGGAGCGATCTCCGGTCCCTGTCCCCGATATGCCACATGGCGATGTTAAAGGGAAACATGACAGTTATGTCGACTTGGAGGACAAAATCCAAGTCGAGGCCTGTGTGTACCGTGACGTTCGCCGGCCACGGTTCTGTTCCCCCCGCCGTGTGGTGCCTGCTCAGATCTGGTTCGCGCCACCGTCGACGTCGATGTTCGCGCCGACGACGTAGCTGCTCTGTTCCGAGGCCAGGAAGGCCACGACCGCGGCGGCCTCCTCGGGCCGGCCCATGCGACCCTTGGCCACGGTCGCGGCGACATTCTCCTTGACGGCCCGGGCGGTCTCCTCGTCGCCGAAAACGGCGGTGCCCCCGGGAGTCTCGATCCATGCCGGCGAGACCACGTTGACCCGGATGCCACGATCCTTGAGCTCGTTGGACCACGTCCGCGCGAAGGACCGGATGGCCGCCTTCGACGCCGCGTACGCGCCGAACGCCTCCACTCCACGCTCGCCGGCCGTCGAACCGACCAGGACGATCGAGGCTCCGTCGTTGAGCAGCGGCAACGCCTTCTGCACGGTGAACAGCGTGCCTCGGACGTTGACCGCGAAGGTCTGGTCGAAGTGCTCCTCGGTGGTCTGTTCCAGCGTCATGAACGCACCGATCGCCGCGTTCGCCACGAGCACGTCCAGACCCTTGCCTCGCGCACGAACCGTCTCGTAGAGCCGGTCCAGGTCCTGCGGCTTCGCGATGTCGCCGGCGACCGCGGCGGCCCGGTCCGCTCCGATGGTCTTGACGGCGGTCTCCAGCTCGGCCTCGCGCCGGCCGGTGACGAACACGTACGCACCCTCGTCCGCCAGCCGTACGGCGGCGGCCAGGCCGATCCCGCTGCTCCCCCCGGTGACCACCGACGTCTTGCCTGCCAGCTGTCCCATATCTGTGTCTCCATCGCTCTCGATGCCGATCCGTTCGACATCGATACTGCGGGAGAACGGACGTACGATCCATGATGCAGAGTCCGGGGTTCTTTATGTATCGTCCAGGAGGTGCCGTCAGTGCTCGGATTTCGGGATCCAGTGGCCGACGCGATCGGCCTGCTCAGGCCCCGCACGGTGATCGGGCCCAGCCTCCGGGCCGCGGGAGAGTGGGCATTGCGCTTCGACACGTTCTTGCACGTGCGGATCGGGGGCCTCGTACGCGGCACGTGCTGGTTGATCCTCGACGGACACGAGCCGGTGCTCCTGAACGAGGGTGACACCTTCATGCTGGGCAACCCGCCGCCCTACGTGCTGGCCGGCACGCTCGACGCGAGCCCGCGCCCTGCGGAGCCGGTGTGGGCGGGTGCCGAGGACGGGCTCGTGCGGATCGGCCCGGAGTCCGAGGAGGATCTCTACCTCTGCGTCGGGCACATCGCGTTCGACGACGGCAACGCGGCCCTCCTGACCGATCTGCTGCCGCCGCTCGTGATCGTCCGCGCGGGCGATCCTCAGGGCAGGCGGCTCGCGCCGCTGATCGATCTCCTGGCCACCGAGATCGGGATCGCCGCCGCCGGCGGCCCGCTGGTGCAGAACCACCTCGCACAGATCCTGCTCGTGCACATGCTGCGTGTTCACGCCGGTCGGACGGACCGGCCCACCGGCTGGCTGGGCGCCCTGAACGAGGACGGCATCGGTGCCGCCCTGCGCGCCCTGCACGCGGACATGGCCCACTCCTGGAGCCTCAAGGAGCTCGCCGAGATCAGCCACATGTCGCGTTCCGCGTTCGCCCAGGCCTTCAAGAGCCACGTCGGGGTCCCGCCGCTGGAGTACCTGATCCAATGGCGCATGAGCCTCGCGCGCGACGCCCTCGCCCGCGACACTCTGTCGATCTCCGAGCTCGCACGGGCCACGGGCTACCTGTCCGAGAGCGCGTTCAGCACCGCGTTCCGCCGCGTGGTCGGCTCATCGCCCGCACAGTTCCGGAGCCGGGCACGGCGACCCGAGTGATCGAAGCCTGGGGCGCGCAGGACGGCGATCGCACCCCGCTGGCGGCGCCTTCCGCCGCCCCGGTGGCGACCGGCCAGGACCGGGCCTTGCGTTCCCGGCCTCCAGGGACCGGGAGACAAGGCCGCCCCGCCAACGAGAACCCCCGCCGCCCGGGGGTGTGGGCGACGGGGGTGAAGGCCGGCCCGGCCGGGAGGGAGGAGAACCCGGTCGGCGCGGCGATGAATCAGTCGGTCACGTAGACCTGGCTGAAGACCTCGGACAGCTTCTTGACGTCCTGGGCGATGCCGACCTCGGGAGACGCCGGGCTGTACATGGTGGACAGGCGCCGCTGGAGCGGCTGCAGCTTGGTGAGCTGGTCCCAGGTGGGCGTCGCGGCGAGGCCCGCACCCATGACCCGGTAGGTCGCGCCCGAGGTGTCCTGCCAGCGGGTCCACAGGTTGACGGTCGCCGCCCCGTCCTTGAGCGGAGTGGCGATGCGGGCCTGCGTCGCGGCGGCGGCCTGCTCGGCGGTCAGCGGCGAGGCGTCCTTGCCGGCCAGCCCGGCGTCCTCGGCGGCGATCTGCGCGAGCGTGTCCCACGCCAGGGACTTCACCTTGCTCCACTGGTTGCGCTGAGCCTGCTCCGGGGTGATCTTCCAGGTGGCGTAGGCCGACTGGAGCAGTCCGGAGTCCAGGGCGAGCTGGTCGACCGATCCCGAGGTGAGCAGCGGCTCGATGTGCTCGGGGCTGAGCAGCGGGTACTTCTTGGCCATCTCGGCGGCGCACGGGTCGTTCGCGCCGCAGCCGAAGGACGGGACCACCGTGTGGACGCCGAGCTTCTTGCCCGGAGCGGCCGTGTGCAGCGCCGTCGCGGCGGCGGTGACGAACGCGTTCATCTCCTCGGCCGTCTTGACCGCGCCGTTGTAGCCGAGCTGGGAGGTGAACCGGATGCCGACGACGCCCGGCTGCGCGGCGAGCGCGGCGACCTTCCGGACGGCCGCGGCGAACGCCGCCGTACCGGCCTGGTAGTCGTCCAGTAGCTCGGTGTCCACCCACACGCGCATCTTGCTGGCCGCGGCGGCGGCGATGGCCTGGCCTGCCGCGGTCTTGGCCGCGGCGGCGATCTCCTCGGGGGACACCGAGCAGGTCTCGCCCGCGGTCTGGCAGGTGGGCGGGGTGTTGTCGTCCTGGTACCCCTCGGGGGCCGGGTCGCCTTCGCCGTGGGCCTCGCCGTCACCCTCGCCCTCGGCGGAGCACGCCTCGACCGTGCAGTCGATCCAGCCGACCGGGTACTCGCCCGCCTCCTTGAGCTTGGCGCCGTCGTCCTTGGCCCAGAACCGGACGATGTCCAGCGCCTCGGCCGGGTCGGCCATCCAGAAGCACTGCGGGTCGGACTGGGAGCCGCCGTTGGTGACGTTCTTGCAGTCTTCCTTGCCGTCCGCGGAGAACGCCGACGCGGCCGGCAGCCCCACCGCGAGAACGGTGAGGGCGGCGCTGAGGGCGAGTGCTCTCCTGATTCGCATCAAGCGGCTCCTTGGGCGGGGGGCGATATCACCGTTGATCGTCCCATAAACGATCGAAACGACTGTATCGGGCACATCTCTACACGACCAGAGGAACCACGGGATTTACTCGCGTTCGCAGCAACCTCACAGGATGCATCCCGCCCCCCTCCTCACCTCGCATGATCCCCGAAGACGCCCAGCCCACGCCCACTGCCCACCCCGTCGATATCCATGCGCACGCACGGGCGGCGGCACCGGGACAGGCGACCCCGTCCCTGGATTTCGCCGTCCGGTCCGCCCCGCATCACCGCCCGTTCCAGCGACCTTCGATCACTTTTCACCGGCCACCCCGACCTCACACCACTCGCGTCCCCACCCGCCGCGAACACGGCACGGCGCCTGCCGGACGCCGAGCGAGCGGGCCGGCGCTGACGGAGTGCCGCGGACGGATCAGCGCCACCCCATCGACCGCGAATCCGGTGAACTCGGATCGCCGAGCACCCCGCGCCCTGTCGGCCGTCCGGCGCCACGGCGGCTCAGGCGAGGGCTTCGCCGAGTTCGGCGGCGGCGGCGGCCACGCGCGGGCCGACGGCGGCGGCGTCGAGGGCGCCGAAGGTCACCACACCCACCGACGCCTCCAGCCACGACAGGTGGGGCAGCGGCGCGGCGATGCCCCTGGCCCCCTCCTGCAGTTGCCCCTCTGTGACGGTGTAGTCGGTACGGCCCTCGCGCCGGGCCAGGATCGCCAGCCCGGCCGCGCCGCGCGACAGCGGATGGCGGGCGCCCTCGCGATAGGCCACGTGCATGTCGGTCCAGGTGGGCTCGACCACCGCGATGGCGAGCCCTTCGTCGCCCTCCGCCACGGTCAGGTGGGCGGTGGCCCCGGTGTACTCGGCGAGCCGGCGCAGCGCGGGCAAGGCCGCGGCCCGCAGCAGGGGCTGGACGGCCCGCGCCAGTGCCAGGACGCCGAAGCCGAGATGAGCGCGCCCTTCGGCGTCCCGCCGGGCGAAGCCCTCGTTCTGCAGCGTGGTGAGCAACCGGTAGACGACCGGCCGGCTCAACCCGAGCTCCTGCGCGAGCTCGGTCGGCGTCCGGCCGCGATGGCCGTCGGCGAGCAGCCGCAGCAGCCGCAGCCCCCGCTCCAGGGTCTGGGCCGACTCCGGCCTCCCCTTCTGATCCACCCTCCCGATTATCCGCTCACCCTGCCGTGTCCGCGGCGATGGCCTCGGCGGCGTGGGCCGGGTCACCCACCGTGTACGCCTGAACGGGCAGGCCGTCGGGGCGCTTGACCAGGTACCAGGCTCCGCCGCCGGGTACGTCGACCACCGCGACGGTGACCACGAACCGGCCGCCCCCGTACACGTCCATTTCGGGCGGCAGCAGGAAGCCCTTGTCGAAGCCCCAGCGCATGGGCAGATGGACGCGCTCGACGTGGCGGCAGCGCAGATCGTAGGGCTCCATGTGCTTGGCCAGCTCGCGCAGCGCCCGGCGGTGCTCCTCCGCTCGCTCTTCCGGCATGCCGTACATCAGCGTGCTCGTCATCCCCGGCTCCCCGCCCGCATCCCGCGGCGCGGCGTCGACGCCTCCGGGGTCCGCGGGAGAGGGACCAGGCGCCTGCTCTCGGAGTCGCGCATGAGGGCGCGCAGCTCCCCGCAGGTGGTGGCCTCGATCAGCGGCTCCGCGACCTCGGCCATGCGGGCGATGGCGTAGAAGCGGCGCGAGTAGACCCCGTAGATCACCAGCCACCCGGGTTCCAGCAGGCCGAGCTGCCCGGCCCTGGCCTGCTGCTTCTCGTCCCACACCTGCCCATCGCCCCTGGCCGGAGACTCGGGCACCGCCGCGCGCCCTCCGAGGCGGTGCCGGCCGGTAGGGGGACGTCGCGAGAACGGGAGGCGGCCGCGGCCGGGACGGCGGCGCGCATCGAGGAGGGCCATGTCGTACTCCTGATCGACCTGTGGACAACTCGGCGAACTGACGTTCTGTAGTCGACTCATCATTTAGAGTCATCAGTACGTTCGTACGCGGCCAGGAGTCCGGCAAGAGCCGATCGGAATTGCTGATCCATTGACGATCGGCTGGCCCTGCGGGAAGGAGAAACGGCATGCCCGCCCCCCGGAAAGACAGTGACCGTTATCGGTCGATGGCACACTATTTCGGCGCGCTTATTCGCGATCTTCGCGATTCGTACGAGGCGCGGGTCGGCGAGCGGCTGACCATGGCGGAGTTGGCGTCCCGCGCGGGCTACTCCGCCTCGGTGATCGGCCAGATCGAGCGCGGCGAGGCCCTCCCTGAGACCGGCAAGCGTGTGCGCGCGCTGGACGACGCGCTACGGGCGGATGGGCAGCTGACATTGTTGTGGCCGGTGGTGCAACGCCTCGGAAACCACCCCATCAACGACCTCGCCGCCGCGACAAATCGCATTACTCGGGGTTACCGTGAAAACGGAACCTGCGCCCTCACCGGAGGAGATGACATGGAACGCCGCCATTTGCTGCAATTGGCCAGTTTGGGGCTGCTCGCCCAATCTCCGATCTTCAACACCGGCGAGCACGTCAGGCAGATGCTCGAACGCTCCCTCGGCGTGCCCAGCGGCGGCTCCGAAGATCACTGGGAGGCCGTCTGTGCCGACCACCTGCGCGCCCTGCTCAACCAGCCACCCCGCCAGGCGCTCGACGACCTGGTGGTCGACCTCGCCCTGCTGTACCAGCAGATGTCCGTCGCGCCCGCCGACCAGATCACCCGCTTGCAACGCATCGCGGCCTGGATGTCGCAGATGCACGCCAACCTGCTCACCAGGCTCGGCGAGTACGGCCAGGCCCTGCGCTGGTGGCGCACCGCCCGCCAGGCCGCCGATGCCTCCCAGGACATCGACATGCGCGTCTGGGTTCGCGGCAGCGAGGCCGTGTTCGGCCTCTACTCCCCCCGCTCCCTCGACTCGGTGCTCACCCTCGCCCGCAGCGCCCAGTCCCTCGCAACCGAGCGCCTCACCCCCGGCCTACTTCAGGCCGTCAGCGCGGAAGCCCAGACCTTGGCCGTGATGGGCAAGAACCAGGAGGCCTGCGATTCCGTCCAGCGACTGCACGACCTCGTCGAACGTGCACAGTTGAAGGGACGTTTCGGCTGGTCGGGCGACCAAGCCTTCTTCGTCTCCTCCTGGGTGCACTCCTTCGGCGGGGACTCCGAGGCCGCGCGGGAGGCACGCGACAGCACGTTCGCGCAGTCGCCGTGCTACCAGAACGCCACGAACGTCCGCCTGCACGAGGCGATCAGCGTCGCCCGCAGCGGCGGTCACAACGAAGCGCTCCAACTCGTCACCCAGGTGCTCACCGATCTCGACCCCGCCTACCGCAGCCGCATGATCACCCACACCGCCCGCAGAGTCCTCGACACCGTCCCCCTCGACAAGCGGGCCGCCCTCCCCGACTACCGCACCGCCCTCAACACCCCGATCCCCACCTGAACGAACGCCGTGAAAGCAGCGATCCGCCGCTGATCGGCCGAGTCCAGGTCCTGGCCGTCCTCCACCTCCCGACCAGCGCCCATCATCCAGGTGGCAGAACACTGCCTGGGTGTGTCCAGTGGCCGGGCGAACAGGTAGGCGGTGAAATGGCACCAGCATCTGCCACGGCGATCAGGGAGCAGCCGGGTGAGCGTCAAGCAGTACGTCATCACCGACGAGCAGTGGCCTCATGTCCGCACCATCTGGGACTACCACCAGATGCACCACGACCTGCGTCGCTGTGATGTGGCCATTGCCCTGGGCAGCCATGATCTGGGGGTCGCAGGTCCGGCGGCCGAGTTGTACCACGTCGGGTGGTTCCCGCTGCTCGTCTTCTCCGGCGCCACCGTCCCAGCGGCTCGCTGATCTGGCCTGGTCGACCGGAGCCACGAGTTACCTCTGACTCTGCTCAACACCCGACCGTAGATCCGCGCCGACGCCGTCCACAGCGGCTTTATAGTTCTCGATCTTTCTGGAATCCTCGGTGCGGGCCCCGGCTTCGAGCCAGCGGCAGGCTTCCTCCTCCGGTCTTGCCGGATTGACCCAAACCATGGATCCGACCACTTTCGCCTCATCTGCGAAGTGCCCCAACAGCTTCCGCATCCTGTCATCCAACGAAGCGATCGAGCCATCGGCGGCTTCAGCGGCCACCACCAGCAGCAGATCCTTCCGAATAGCAGACTTGTTCTTCTCGCTCAACTCCATGTCATCCAACGCGGCGAGCAGCGCAGCAAGGAGGTCACCTTCAGGTGTAAGCCGAAGGATCTTGTTGCGGCGCTGCATGGAGGCGAACCAGATGACGGCGAAGTTCGACCTGTGCTTACGCCATTCCGCGCCGATCTCTCTGGTCATGACCAACTTATGACCGACCTTGGAAATCGCCAGCAGAAACTCCCGGCAGAGCACGGACGTGGGATTCTCCGTCGTACCCGCCGCCCTCGCGACGGAGGCGTCAACGACGAGACGGCGGGACATCTTCGTCACTCGGCGCCTCCGCCGGCGGCATCGAGATATCTCGACTCGACATCGAGAAGCACTTCATCGAAGTCTTCCGGCCAGTCACCGAAGGATCCGGCCTGGTCCAACTCAGCGGACGCCACGGTGGTGTAGCCCGTCTCACTGTCTCTGCTGAACCAATGAAGTACGACATCATCCTGGTCGATCTCGTGTAGCGCCACGAGCGTCTGCACGGCACGGACGAACATGGCACTGTGCGTTTCAATGATGACACGTACACCACGCATGACCGCGCGTTTCACAAGTTGCGCGAAAGCCACCTGCGCTCGCGGGTGCAGGTGAATCTCAGGCTGTTCGAGATAGACCAACTGGTCACTTTCGGCGGCCAGTAGGGCGACGACCACCGGCAATGTCTGGGAAACCCCGAACCCCACATCCGCAATGTTCACCACATCCAGATGGCCGTCTCGGGTGACACGGGGAAGACGTCCGACCAGAAGTTCGACCTGCGTGTCATCCAATCGCCGCGCCTCGACCGTCCAGGTGAGCCCCAACTCCTCGAGATCCCTCTGCAGGCCTCTGATCTTTTCCTTGGCGTCCCTGGCCTGCCAGGCCGCGACCATCCCCGCAGTATAGGCTTCAAAAGTGCCTGGGTAACGGCCGTCTATTGCCGTTGTTCGATACGTTCTGCGCGGATTCCCGCGAAGGGCTGGGAGGTGAATAATCCGCAGGGCAGCAGACTCGAGTAGCGCAGGAGATGTCCTGGGCAAGTTGAGAACAAGCTCGTCGGTCTCTCTGTCGAGTACGACTGCCAGGGTCAAGAAAGAGCGATCACGTATGACGGCGAGCTCCCCGCCGAACCGGCGAATATCAAGCGGATTCTCTTCTCCTCGCCCGGTCGTGGCGGCGGGGAGAACGTTCGCTATCTCCGCATGGGTCATGTGCTCGGTGAGGGTCACGGGTGCTTGCTGCTCCGGGACGAACCAACCGGACACTTCGAGCACCCGGATGTCCCCTTCAGGGTCCTTCCCGAAAGTCAGCCGGGTTTCTTTGTCGCCGACCATGATGCCGACGGAGAATTTTTCACTCGGCATCGGCCCTCTCGAGAGAACTTGCTCGATCTTGGTTATGCTGACGTTCGGCCCGTCCAGCTGAAGCGGACCCGGATCGTACGGCGCCTCCATCGTCTGCTTCAACAACAAGAGCGGCTGAATGATGCTCGACTTTCCGGCGCTGTTGACGCCGGCAATGATGGTGAGAGGCTTGATTGCTATGCTTTGCGGCTGACGGAGAGACTTGTACCCTTCTACCGAGATTCTGGTGATGCCACGTTCTCGCGAGCCTGCCGGAACCGCCGTACTCAATGGGTCCTCCGATCCTCATCGCACAACATAGCGCTTCCCCCACCGCCTGATGCGGTCACCTGGGTCTGCGCACACGCCATCGAAAGAGGTGCACTTGGCACCCGTAGGCAGCGCACTGTTTCGGCGCTCTCATCGGCGGCGGGAGATGCCCACCCAGCCCTCCGCTTGGGCTCCGCTATGCGTCGGGCCAGGCAGGGGCGTGGTGTCAGTTGACATCGGGAGGAGGATGGCGGATCGTCGTTCGTATAGAGGACAACGTTGTCCGATATGCGTACACCAGGAGGGGCGATGCCGTACTACCGCACCGTCGGCGAGGTGCCGCGCAAACGTCACATCCAGTTCCGCAGGCCGGACGGCGGGCTGTACGCCGAGGAACTGATGGGCGAAGAGGGCTTCTCCTCCGACTCCTCGCTGCTCTACCACCGCCATCTGCCCACGGCCATCGTCAAGGCCGAGGCCGTGCCCGATGTGGTGCGCACGGCGCTGTCGCCGAACCTCCCCCTGTCTCCCCGGCATTTCCGCACACAGAACCTCCCGGTGGGCGGTGACCTGGTGAGCGGGCGGCAGCCGCTGGCCGGCAACGCCGACGTCCGCATGTCGTACGCCGCCGCCGACCGGCCGAGCGAGCTGTACCGCGACTCCAAGGGCGACGAGTGCGTCTACATCGCGAGCGGGCGGGTGCGCTTCGAGTCCACGTACGGGGTGATCGAGGCCGGCGAGGGCGACTACGTGGTCATTCCCACCGGCACCATCCACCGCTGGGTCCCATTGGACAGCACCACGGTGCGGGCGCTGGTGATCGAGGCCGCGGGGCACATCCGGCCGCCCAAGCGCTACCTGTCGCAGTACGGGCAGTTCCTGGAGCACGCGCCGTACTGCGAGCGCGACCTGCGCGCCCCGGCCGAGCCGCTGGTCGTGGAGGAGGGCGAGACGCCCGTCCTGGTGCGGACCCGGGGCGGCCTGACCCGGCTCACCTACGCCCACCACCCGTTCGACGTGGTCGGCTGGGACGGCTGCCTGTACCCCTACGCGTTCAACATCGCCGACTTCGAGCCGGTCGTGAAGCGTACGCACGCGCCGCCGCCGGTGCACCAGACCTTCGAAGGGCCGGGCTTCGTCGTCTGCTCGTTCTGCCCGCGCCCGCTGGACTTCCACCCCGAGGCCGTGCCGATCCCCTACAACCACCACAACGTGGACTCCGACGAGTTCATGTTCTACGTGGGCGGCGACTACACGGCCCGCAAGGGGTCGGGCATCGACCTCGGCTCCATCTCGCTGCACCCGGCCGGCTTCACCCACGGGCCGCAGCCGGGCGCGGTGGAGGCCGCCGTCGAGGCGATGCGCAAGGGCGGGACGGTGACCAGCGAACTGGCCGTCATGGTCGACACCTTCCGGCCGCTCGACCTGGGCGACGCGGCCCTGGCCTGCGAGGATCCCGGTTACGCCTGGACGTGGGCCCGATGACCGAGCCGGACCGTCCCGTCCCGGCCCCCGGGCCCGGCGATGCGCCGAGCGCGATGGAGACGTTGCTGCGCGCGCTCGTGGACGACGCCGGGCTGTACCCTCCGACGTCGCTGCACATGTCGCGAGCGCTGGAGCGGCACTACGCCGATGAGGACACGGCCGAGCCGCTGCTCACGCACCGCCTGCTGTGCCCCGCGAGCCGCCTGGCCGAGCTGCGCGCCTCGCTGACCCGCCCGATCAGGCTGGGTGTCATCGTCGACACGCCCGAGCCGCCGGACCTCGCCGCTCTGGCCTCCGCCGATCCGGCGATCGAGGTCGACTGGTTCGAGGCGCCATTGCCGCCGGAGTCCACCGTCGTCGCCGTCGCCGACCGGCTCCTGCGCGACAACCGCGACAACCGCTCCACGGCTCCCGGCGTGATGGCCGGGAGCGGGCCGGGAACGGCCGGGACGTCGCGGGTGCCGGTGCGGTTGTTCGTCGAGGTGGCTCCGGACGGGGCGCACCAGGTGCCGGAGGGGGTGGGGCTGAAGGTCCGCTGCGGCGGCGCCACCCCCGACCTGTTCCCCTCCCCGCACGAGCTGGGCGCGTTCATCCGCACCTGCGTCGAGCAGGGCACGCCGTTCAAGGCGACCGCCGGCCTGCACCACGCCGTCCGCCACCCCGATCCCATGCTGGGCGTCTACCGGCACGGGTTCCTCAACCTGCTGCTGGCCGTGTGCGTGGCGGTCCAGGGACGTGACCCGGTGCCGGTGCTGGAGAGCATGGACAAGGCGGAGCTGGTCGCGCTGGCGCGGGCCATCCCCCTGGGGGTGGCACGGCGGGCCAGGGAGCTGCTGGTCGCCTACGGCTCCTGCAACACCGCCACCCCGGCGGACGACCTGCGCGAGCTCGGCCTGCTGCCCGGCACGCCGCAGAGCGTCGCGCGGGAGACGGCCGCCGTCACAGAGCACGTCAGAGAGGACATCGTGACTTCCACCTGGGTGCCCGGCGCGGACGCCACCCCTTACACCGTGGCCAACCTGCCGTACGGCATCTTCTCCCGGCCCGGCGAGCCCGCGCGGGCCGGGGTGCGCATCGGCGACCACGTGCTCGACCTCGCGCCCGTCCTGCACGACGAGGTGTTCGCGACCGGGAGCCTGAACGGCTTCCTGGCCCGCGGGCGTACGGCCTGGCGGGACACGCGGCGGCTGCTCCAGCGGCTGCTGGCCGCCGACACCAGGGAGGTCTCGGCCAACCGGGCGGCGCTCGAACCGCACCTGATCCCGCTGCGCCAGGTGCGCCTCCACCTGCCGGTCGAGATCGGCGACTACGTCGACTTCTACTGCTCGCTGGAGCACGCG